>NZ_BMGI01000001.1:0-20000 GCF_014640115.1 Sinisalibacter lacisalsi
GATCTCTACTTCAGGTCTGTATCTATGGTCGGACATAGCGCCGGACCTACGCCGTGAGCCTCAAGTCAGAAAGACGGCCCTCCCCGGAGGCTTACGAGAGAACTGACCAGCAATCATGTCGATCGCCTCCATGCAAGTGTCAGTGAAGCCGGGCTCACACGTGCAAATCGTGTCCTTGAGGTCTTCAGGAAGTCCCTCAACCTGGCGATCCGCTGGGGCTGGATTGAAAAGAATCCAGCGGATGGTTTTCGCAGGAATCCAGAGCACCCACGTGAGCGCTACCTGACCCCCGCGGAATACGAGCGGGTATTTGAGGCCCTCGACAGAATGGAAAACCAACGAGCCGCCAACGCGATCCGCCTGCTTGTCCTGACCGGCGCCAGACGCGGCGAGGTTTTGTCCCTGGAATGGGGTGACCTCGATCTGGAGCAAGGCATATGGAACCGCCCGCCTCACAAGAGCAAGGACAGGATACGAAAACGTATCCCGTTGTCAAATGAGGCCCTAATCCTGCTTACGGCGATGGAAGAATCTGCGAATGGCAGTTACCTCTTCCCCACCTCAACCGGCACACATATGCCGGATCTGAACCGCCCTTGGGCTTGGCTCAAAAAAGAGACAGACCTGCTCGACCTTCGAGTTCATGACCTGCGCCACTCTTTTGCGTCGGTCCTGATATCTGATGGAGTACCGTTGGAGGCTATCGGCAAGCTTTTGGGCCACTCTCAGCATCAGACAACAATGCGGTATGCCCACTTGATGGACGACCCTCTCCGAAGTGCCGCAAATCAGTTCTCCGCCAGAGCACTTCGAGATCCGTCTCAAACTTGAGCGTTTGCTGCAGTAGCCAATGGGACGGTCGGACATTGTGGTGATCAGGCGCACCGTCTAGCCAAAAACGACTGGGACACGGGCAGTCTCTTGCGACTCGTCACAAGTGAGTCCGCCAACACATACTTGGCTGCGATTTCGGGAAATGTCTTTCTTTTCAGTCATTTCCCGAAACCCGGGATTCACAAAAAGACAATCTAAGCTATCAGTGTGCCATCGCGAAACAAACGGAGACAGCGATGTCAAATAACAACACACACCTGAAACCCTCGGAAGTCGGCGCCCTGTTGGGCGTCTCACTGCGCACTCTCAATCGCTGGCACGCGCGTCGCGTTGGCCCAGCGCGGTGCAAAGTCGGACGAACAGTCCTCTACCGCAAAGAAGCAGTCGACGCCTGGCTCGCACGAAACGAAACCCAGCCTTTGCGCACCTTCGAGGAGGTGCAGCAATGACGATGCTCGATCACGCACTTGAATACGCCGCTCGAGGCTGGGCAGTCTTTCCAGTTCACGGCATCGTGGATGGCATTTGCACCTGCGGGCAGGCGGACTGCAGTTCCGCCGGGAAGCACCCCTTAGGAGGCCGTGGGCTCAAAGACGCCACGACAGACCTCAACGCCATAAATGAATGGTGGTCCAATTATCCCGGGGCCAATATTGGGATCGCTACCGGTCCGATATCGGGTCTGTTCGTCGTCGACGTCGATGACGGGCCGTCCAAGACCGGTTTCGTGAGCTTGCAAACCCTCGAAGCTGAACACGGTCAGTTGCCTCGTGACGTTTGCGTTCGAACCGGCAGCGGCGGTCTGCACATCTACCTGATGAACCCTCAAATCAATGTCCGGAACAGCGCCGGCAAGCTGGGTGAAAACATCGATATCCGCGGGGATGGCGGATACGTCGTGGCTCCACCCTCACATCATGTATCTGGAAACCTCTATGCTTGGGAGGAACCCCATGTCGCCTAACCTTCGTGACCTCAAACTGCCCGTCGCGCCGACGTGGCTGGTTGAAAAACTCAGCCGGCCCACGCACCACGTGGCCAACACAAACGGAGCTCCCCTAGGGTTCATCAAACCAGGAGCCCGCAACAATAACTTGACAAGTTTGGCGGGATTTTTTCGCCGGCAAGGGCTCGATGAACAGGGGATCCTTGAGATGCTGCGGGCGGCGAACAATACCGGGACCGATCCTCTCGACGATCGTGAGGTGATGGGCATCGCCTCGAGTGTCTCGAAATACCCGCCGGGCCGTGGTGGGGACCTTTTTGACCTGCCAATCTCGCGCGGAATCGCGGCGACGATGGAGGGTTGCCGCTACGTCCCGGAATCTGGATGGACAGTGTTCGACGGCAAGCGTTGGGCCGCAGACCCGTCCGGAATTCTGGCTCGGGAAAAGGTCAAATGCCAGTTGGAGCAGTTCGTTCAAGCGGTGAAATCGAGCGGCGATTTGGAAGCAGCTCGTGAGGCCCATAAGTACCTCTCCAGCGCCAAGGTCAAGGCCATCGAGACGCTGGTGGTCAGTGATCCAGAGATCAGAGCGAGTGTCGATGACTTTGACTGCGAACCTGGTCTTCTGAATGTCCATAATGGGACCCTCAACTTGCTGACCGGCGATCTCAGGGAGCACGATCCCTCTGATTTTCTTACCAAGGTTGCTAACGTTGCCTACGATCCAGATGCAGATTGCCCGGCCTTCAAGCACGTCCTCGCCACGGCTCTGCCACCCAAGCACCAGGCCTTTCTGTTGCGCTATTTGGGCTACGCCCTGATGGGTGATCCAAAAGAACAGGTCTTCGCGATCCTGTACGGCGCTGGCGCGAACGGGAAATCGACCATCATCAACGCAGTGTCGCACCTCCTGGGGGACTACGCCGCGAACGTCGAGCCCGTGACATTGATCAAGCAAAAATCTGATCGGATCCGCACGGATATCGCCCGTCTTCATGGCGTATATCTGGCGGTCACTTCAGAACTCGCGAAAGGAGAGATCCTCGATGCGGCCCTGATCAAACGCTTCACCGGCGGGGACACAATCACCTCGAGGTCCCTCTACAGCAAAGAGTTTGAGTACAGGCCCAAATTTGCCCTGTTGATGACGACCAATGCCCTCCCCGTCATCGATGGCGCAGATCCGGCCCTCGCCCGGCGATTGCTCCTGCTTCCATTCAAGTCAATTGTCCCGGAAGACGAACGCGACGCAAGCCTGGGACGGACGCTTGAAGGCGAAGCGTCCGGGATCCTGAACCTTCTCCTGGAAGGATATCACGAGTACCATGAAATTGGTCTCGCCCTGCCGGATGACCTCAGGGCAGAGGCGGCTCAGTTCGTGGCCTCCTCAGACATGGTGCAGTCGTTTCTGAACGACACAACCGAGGCCGCAGAGGGCGAAACCGTTGGGGCGAAAGCCCTTTACCAGAGGTATCAGGTATGGTGCGGTATGGGCGGCCTACGAGCCCTGAGCATGCCTCAGTTCCGCCAGGAATTGCACAAGAAAGGATATCGCCAACAGCGATCCAAATCTGGCGTGGCCTGGGTAGGGGTGCGGCTGCAGCATCGGCCGGTGTTCAGCACCGCCGACTGACTTGGTGTAGGTGGTGTAGGTATTTTCCTAACCTCCCATGTTGGGAAAAAAATACAGGGTTTGGAAATATCCTACAGCACCTACACCGCCACCAAACTTTCAAGGCAAAACAGAACAAATTATGAACACTCTTCCCGCCGCAAAGCTCTTCAAAGAACCCGCCAATTGGCCGCTTATGCCTCCTTGGTGGCTCCTCTCCTCGACCGACGCCGCCGCCCTACTGAACATTAAACCAGCCACGCTGCACAGCTGGCGCATCCGCGGCCACGGACCTAGGGCATACCCACCCATGTACCTGCGACCCACGCAGGGTCGCCCCCTTTACTACCAGTACGGCACTCTCCGCGGTTGGGCCGCCGCGGCCCTCGGCATGGGCTATGAAATCGAGGATCAGTGCATAGACTTTTTCCATAGTGTTTTTCCCGTTCTCGCCGAAGGCTCAGGCACGATTGCTGGTCGGATCCGGGTATTCGAGGATCAGTTCCAGCAAGATCGTGAAAAAGTCCTAAGGGGCCAGACCGGAAACATGATCGATCGTGGCCATGTGCATCAACTCGACATCTACCGTGAGCGTCAACCGACACGTATCGGAAAGGCGCCGTTGATAGGTAGCATTTGAGACAGGGCGTTCGGGCACACCCCAAGCCGCCAATCGCATTTGGCCTTGCACGCAAATCCACATCAAAGAGCTACGAGCAAAATTTTTGCTCGTAGCTCTTTACTTTTCCGGCGAATCAGCTCATACATCAAGCACCGGAAATGCTCATTGCTTGGATTTAGAATGGATAACCTGGAACAACGCAAAAACGACTTTCATCAGCTCTACGACTTTGAGAACGACCCCGGCGTGACGCTCGCCCATTTGGTCCGTGCGGCAGGTGACTTTCTTTGTGAGATCGTCGGACGAAAGCATGCGGACCCGGCGATGAAGATCGCCCTTGGCCCGCTTGACCTGGGCGGAGAGGCAGAGGACGGATGGCGGGATCTCCTGGAGGAAAACGAAAGCATGGCATTCTCGGAATGGCCCATGGGGCATCTCCTGCATGATCTGAGCGCGTTCGCCCAATACGGAATCGACATCGCGGCTGAGCCCGGCGAAGACGCCACCGTGATTGAGGCACGACTCGCAGAAAAAGTCGAAACAGCCGAAAATTTCCTCAAGCGATGCCCGATGGACGAGTGGCTAGGCTCGGATCGGGCCGAACAACTCGAAAAGACCGTGGCGATGGCTCGTTGCCGGCTCTCACTTGATCGCAGCAAGCCGGTGGACCCCTTGGACCTCGCCGAGCTGGGGAACATCTCGAAAAGCCGAATGCGCGGCCTAATCTCCGGCAAGACTCCGCACCTTAAACGCGAGAATGGTTTGGTTCCGCCAGAGGTCGCTCTGACCTGGCTGGAAAAGCGGAAGGGCGACGGGTACCTGGCTTCTATCTGGCGCGAGCCGCAAACGCCTGCCGGCGAGACCGAAATGGAAACGCCAACTAGCCGTATCGTGCCCCGTGCGAAAGATGGGTCGATCTTCCACCCCGGACTCAAAACGGAAAACGGCTTTCGGATTGGCCCGAAAGGCAACGAACTCACCGTCGAAACCTTCGACGAGGCCTTGGCAGAACTACGGGACATGGAAGTTGCCTTCTGGCGGCGACCGAGTGCCACCAGTGGCAAGCCAGGCATCGTTCGTGAAGAAGATTGGGTACGGATTTCGAGCGCGGATTTCGCCTCTCAAACCTGAACACGTCGAGCAGCTTCAAATTCCCAGCGAAGGAGAACGCCATGCAAACCTGCTACCGCATGACCAAGCATGCACATGAACGCTCCACCGCGCGTTCCATCCCACCCGGCATAGCCCAAATGATACTTGACTATGGCATCTCACGGGAAGCTGGCGACGGTGCTCGGAAATTTGCCTTGAGCGGAGAAAGCTTGTCAGCACTTCGCCGCGACTTCGGGCGTGATTTCCCGAAAGTTGTGGAGTCATATCGCCGACGCGGCGCTTATGTTGTCGTCGTGGCCGACAAGATCATTACGGTCGCATTTGCTGACCGCCCCATTTTCAACTGATTTGATGGATCCAATGGCACATTCCCCCGAAGTCATCCTCGCCCAACTTCAGAACATGACACCCGCCCGGACCTTCGAGGCGCCCAAAGACGCACGCGGCATCTACGGCCTTATCGATCACGCTGGAGACCTGCGCTATATCGGTTCGACCAAGTCTTCTAAACAATCCTTCTATGTACGTATTCACGAGAAGCACCGGACTGGGTCGGAAGGCATGAGCCATTATTTCTCCGAGATGTACAACACTGGGCGCATGTGGCGGACACGCAAAGATCCTGCTACTGAGGCTGACGGCAAGATCGCGAAGGCTCTCCGCAACACCTTCATCGCCGAGTATTGTCGCGCGGTTTGGGTGGCCCTACCTGATGACGCCGATATTGCGGGACTAGAGGACGCCGTGATTGCCCTTGCGCCGGCTGAAGCCCGGAAATGGAATAGGCGCGGCTCCGAGAGATATGACGAGCCTGAAGACCTAGTCGACACGCTGATCGAAAAGGTAGGGCTCGGAGTTGCTGAACGCGCCGCTATCGATCGCCAACGTGCCCGTTACCTTGCGGTGGAGGAAAAGGTAGCTCCCGCACAGATTGCGCCGATCTTGCCCTCATTCCCGAAAGGTCCTTTCCGCTTTTTTGCTTTGGATGTTGAAACAGCTAACGGCCAACGCTCGAGCATTTGCCAAGTGGGGGTGGCTTGTGTTCGAACGGATGGCTCTATCGAAACATGGGTGAGCTACGTCAACCCAAGAACGCTCGATTGGTCTTGTACGGGGATCCACGGGATTACCAAACACACAGTCAAAGGCGCTCCCCAGTTCGAGCAAGTCCTTGCGGTCATCGCTCCTGAACTGAAAGGCCAAATTGTCTATCAGCACTCTGGCTTTGATCGCAGTGCCATCAATGCAGCATGCGACAGGGACGGCCTTGATGCCCCGGAATGGGCTTGGCGTGACAGCGTCAAGATCGCACGCCAAGCCTGGCCGGAGTTGAAGGGAAACGGGGGCCACGGCCTCGCCTCATTGAAGAACCATCTCGGCTTGGTGTTCAGTCACCATGACGCCGGAGAGGATGCGCGCGCCGCGGCTGAGGTTGTATTGCGTGCCCAAGGGGCGTGAAGATGCCTGGAGCAGGCAGCAGAAACTAAAACAGGCAGGTGTCTTGGATTTTAGGGGCACTTCACGCAACGAGGACTAATCTCATGCAAGAAATCACAATCACTGTTCCCAATGCGCCCGACGTGAAGTTGACTGGCAAGCATCTGGGGAACGCAAGCTCCGAACGACCGAACGTGAAGTTCTGGACCGAGTTGGACGCGTATCTCACCAAAGGCGGCAAGTACGTTGTCGTCACGCGCGGTGTGCCGCGCTACAGCAGTGGCAAAGAGAAGGTCCAGGTCGAGGTCTTTGAGGACAAAGATGAGCTTGTCGAGTTCATCGGGACCGGCTCGCTCGCGATGCGCCTCTATTCGGAGATGGGTATCGACTCCATCAGCATTGACTGATCCGAGCGTTTCTCGCGTGCACATACATACCCCTGCGTGGTGGCGTCGGACAACACTCGACCGATCACCTTCGGGTTGCGAAGTCCATTGAGGTCGTTACGGTGTGATCGTGAAATTCATAGGCCTCGAAAATGGTTGCACCGGAACAGATAGCGCGCGAGAGGATCGACAGGCTGCTTTCTAACGCTGGTTGGGACATCCAGGACCGTGACCAGATGAACCGCAATGCGGCGCTCGGGGTCGCAGTGCGGGAGTTCCCGCTCCCAGCGGGGCCTTGCGACTACCTGCTGTTCGTCGGTGGCAAAGCCGCCGGTATCATCGAGGCCAAGAAAACCGGAGTGACCCTGAGCGGTGTGGCCGAGCAGTCCGCAAAATACATGGCCAAGCTCCCCGATCACCTCGCGAGATGGCAGGACACGCTGCGCTTCGACTACGAGAGCACTGGCGACGAGACCTTCTTCCGCGACATGCGGGACCCCAAGCCCCGCTCGCGGCGCCTGTTTGCGTTCCACAGGCCCGAGACGCTGCTTGAATGGCAAGGGGGTAGCGATACGCTACGGGGCCGCCTACAGGCCTTCCCGGAGCTCAACACGAAGGGCCTTCGCGACTGCCAGATCGAGGCAATCACCGAGCTCGAGAAGTCGTTCGGCGACGACCGACCGCGCGCGCTTATCCAACTCGCGACGGGGGCGGGCAAGACCTTCACGGCTTGTTCCTTTTCCTACCGCCTCATCCGCCACGCGGGGGCCAAGCGCATCCTCTTCCTCGTCGACCGCAACAACCTCGGCGACCAGACGCTAAAGGAGTTTCAGAACTTCCTGCCCCACGGCGCCGCCAACCGTTTCACCGACACCTACATCGTCCAGCACCTGCACTCGCACCGGATCGACCCCGACGCCAAGGTGGTGATTACCACAATCCAGCGGCTTTACTCGATGCTGAAAGGCGAGGAGCTCGACCCAGAAGACGAGGAGGCTTCGGCCTTCGAGACGTGGCAAGGGGAGGAAGGCGAGGTGCCACCGCTGACCTACAACCCCGCCATCCCCATCGAGACCTTCGACTTCATTGTCACCGACGAGTGCCACCGCTCGATCTACGGCCTCTGGCGGCAGGTGCTTGAGTACTTCGACGCTTCGATCATCGGCCTAACCGCGACGCCCTAGAAGCACACGCTGGGCTTCTTCAACCAGAACCTTGTGGCCGAGTATCCCTATGAACGCTCGGTGGCGGACGGGGTGAACGTGGGCTACGAGGTCTACCGTATTCGCACCAGCGTGACGGAGCAGGGCGGTAGGGTGGAGGCAGCCGGGTTCCAGGTGCCGGTGCGCGACAAACGGACCCGAGCGGTGCGCTACCGCGAGCTCGACGACGACATCGACTACGAAGGCCGGGACCTCGACCGCTCGGTGGTGAACCCGAACCAGATCAGGACCATCCTGCAGACCTACAAGGACCGGGTCTTCACCGAGCTCTTCCCGGAGCGTTCAGGTGACTGGCTTCCTAAGACGCTCATCTTCGCCAAGGATGACAACCACGCCGAGGAGATCGTGCTCGCCGTGCGCGAGGTCTTCGGTGAGGGCAATGACTTCGCCAAGAAGATCACCTACCGCAACACCGGCGAGGACCCGAAGACGCTGATTAAAGCCTTCCGGGTGGACCCGTTCCCGCGTGTTGCCGTGACTGTGGACATGATCGCGACGGGCACCGACATTAAATCCGTCGAGGTCCTCATCTTTATGCGCGACGTGAAGTCGGAGGGGTATTACGAGCAGATGAAGGGCCGTGGGGTGCGCACCATACCCGATGCAGACCTGCGCGCCGTGACGCCCGACGCAAAGACCAAGACGCGCTTCATCCTGATCGATGCGGTTGGGGTGTCGGAGACGAAGAAGTCGGCCTCGCAGCCGCTTGAACGCAAGCGCTCGGTGAGTTTCGACGCGCTCATCGACCAGATCGCACAAGGCCGGCGCGACGAGGACGCGCTCTCGTCGCTCGCCGCCCGGCTCGCCGCGCTCGACCGCAAGCTCGACGACGAGGACCGCCAGAGGGTTGCCGAGCTTACTGGCGGCAAGACCCCACGCGACCTCGCCAACGCGCTGCTCGATGCCATCGACCCCGATACCCAACAGGACGAGATTGAGCGCAAGTATGGGCCGGTGACCACGCCCGAGCAGGAGAAGGCGGTGATCGACGAGATGGTGGAGGCCGCCTGCGCCCCCTTCGACAGCCCGGACGCTCGTAACCACCTCAAGCTTATCAAGCAGAAGACCGAGCAGGTGATCGACGAGGTCACCACCGACGAGGTGCTTGGCGCCGGCTTCGATCTCAAGCACGCGGAGGAGACGGTGACGTCCTTCCGGCGCTTCATTGAGGAGAACCGCGACGAGCTCACCGCGCTGCAGATCATCTACAACCAGCCCCGCGGGCAGCAGAAGCTGACCTACGCAGGCATCAGGGAGCTCGTGGAAGCCCTCACCGCGCCGCCGCACTACCTGACCACAGCCAACGTCTGGCAGGCCTTCAGGCGGCTCGAGGCGGCCAAGGTGCGCGGTGCGCCGGTGGATGACCAGCTCACCGAGGTGGTCGGCCTCGTCCGCTTCGCGCTGGGGCAGGACGAGCTGCTCGAGCCCTTCGCCGACAAGGTGGAACAACGCTTCAACCTCTGGCTCGGGCGTGAGAAGAAGGCCGGGCGGGACTACTCGGAAGCGCAGACGGGGTGGCTTCGCGCCATCGCCTCGTATATTGCGGCCAATGCCGAGATCGCGCCGCGCGACTTCATGGAGGTCCCCGGCCTCATCGAGCGGGGCGGCATCGTGGCCGCGCGCGCGGCCTTCGGGGAGGGGCTCAACGACATGCTCGATGATCTGCAGGGGGCGCTGGTCGCGTGATGGAGGATGGGCTTCCACAAAGTTGGATGAAGGTCCAGCTTGGCGATGTCTTGTCCAGCATCATCGGTGGTGGAACGCCCTCAAAGGACCGTGAGGACTACTTCCAAGGCGACATACCTTTGATGACCGTCAAAGACATGAGGTCAAGACGGCCGAGCGGGACCGGTTTCAATATCACCGCCGAGGCACTGGCCAACAGCAGCGCGAAGCTGGTCCCTGCAGATACTTTGGTCATCGCGACCCGGATGGGGCTCGGGAAGATCGTGCGGGCGCCGTTTGAGACCGCGATCAATCAAGACCTGAAAGCACTCTTCCCAGCCGAGGGCATGGACAAGTCGTTTGTTGAGTTCTGGTTTCTGTCAATGGCCCAGAGGATCGAGGCGATGGGCACCGGGACCACGGTCAAGGGGATTAGGTTGAATGGTCTGGCCGGTCTAGATTTTCCGCTGCCGCTCAGCGAAGAGCAGCGCCGGATCGTCGAGAAGATCGAGGTGCTCTTCGTCCAGCTCGATAAGGGGGAAGAGGCGGTGCGGCAGGTTCAGGGGCTGTTGAAGCGCTACCGCCAGTCCGTCCTCAAGGCCGCCGTCACCGGCGCGCTCACCGCCGACTGGCGGGCGGAGAACCGGGACAAGCTCGATCACGGCCGCGACCTCCTCGCCCGTATCCTCGACACTCGCCGCGAGACGTGGGCCGGCCGAAGCCGCTACAAGGAACCCGTCACCCCGGACACCTCCGACCTGCCCGAGCTGCCCGAAGGGTGGGTGTGGGCGGCGGTTGACGCAGTGGGAGAAGTGACGACCGGCGCAACGCCTGCGTCTGCGAAGAAGGACGCCTTCTTCGGTGGAGACATCCCGTTCCTAAAACCCACCGATCTGGATCAGGGTGCTTTGGTCGCCGAAGCTCGGGAGTTCCTCACGGATGCAGGCGCCGACGCGTCGCGGACCGTGCGCAAGGGCGCGGTCTTGGTCACGTGCATCGGTGCGACTACGGGAAAGACCGGGGTCAACAGGTTCGACCGAGCGGCCTTTAACCAACAGATCAACGCGGTCGAACCTTTCGACACTGTGGCCTTGGGAGACTATCTGTACTGGGTGTTCGTCGGGAGCGCGTTCCAAGCACAGATATGGGCCAATGCCGCAGCAACGACCTTGCCGATCATCAACAAATCAAAATTCAGCAGGTTGCCAGTGCCCGTGCCCTCTGTCGCTGAACAGTCCGTGATCGTCGCGGTAGTCGAAGCTCAACTGGCGCGAGCAGATGAACTCGAGAGGCTCTGCGAAACGGAGCTCGCCCGCGCCTCCGCCCTGCGCCAGTCGATCCTGAAACAGGCCTTCGCCGGCCGCCTCGTCCCGCAGGACCCGGCCGACGAACCCGCCAGCGCGCTCCTCGCCCGCATCCGCGCGGCGGCACCCGGGAAGAAGACCAGAAAGGCCAAGGCATGAGTGACATCAAGGTGTTCCGCCGGCAGGGCAGCGCCTTCGCCGAGCTCGCGGGGTCCACCGCCCCGCTGGAGAAGGCGTTGCAGACCCAGTTCGAGCACAACCTCGACGCGCTCCTCGGGGTCCGCTTCCTCGCCTCCGAGTACGTCACCAGCAACGGCGGGCGCATGGATACGCTGGGGCTCGACGAGAATGGCTCGCCGGTGATCATCGAGTACAAGCGCACGTCGAGCGAGAACGTCATCAACCAGGGGCTGTTCTACCTCGACTGGCTCATGGACCACCGCGGCGACTTCGAGGTGCTGGTGATGAAGGCGCTGGGCGCCAAGGCCGCCGAGCATATCGACTGGACCGCACCACGCCTGATCTGCATCGCTGCGGACTTCACCAAGTACGACACCCACGCGGTCAACCAGATGGGCCGCAACATCGAGCTGGTGCGATACAAGACCTTCGGCGAGGAGCTGCTGTCGCTTGAACTCCTGACCGCCGTCTCGGCCGCGCCGGCACCCAGTGTTGACGGCGGGGCGCTGCCGAAGGCGGTCAAGTACAAGACCGTCTCGGACTACCTCGGCGACGCCGACACCGACCTTGCCAACCTCTATGCCGATCTTGAGGCCGTGCTCATGAGCCTCGGCGACGAGGTGATCAAGAAGGTCCTGCAATTCTACATTGCCTTCCGCCGGATCAAGAACTTCGCCTGTGTAGAGGTGCGGCCACAGCTTGGGGCTTTACGGGTCTATCTCAAGGTGAACCCGGAGACGGTCGAGCTCGAAGACGGCTTCTCCCGCGATGTGCGCAAGGTGGGCCACTTCGGCACGGGAGACCTCGAACTCACCATCAGGTCGCACGCCGATCTTGAATGGGCGAAGCCGCTCATCTTGAAATCGTGGGAGGCCTCCTGATGACCAGAGAACAGCTTGTCTCCAAGGTCTGGAACTACGCACACGTCCTGCGCGATCAGGGTGTCTCCTATGGCGACTACGTCGAGCAGATCACCTTCCTCTTGTTCCTCAAGATGGACCAGGAGCGCGTGGAGCTGCTCGGTGAGCCCTCGTCAGTGCCGCCCCAATGGAATTGGGCCGCGCTGGTCGCGGAGGACGGAGAGGCCCTAGAGGCGCAGTACAGGCGCGCTCTGGAGGCGCTCGGAAAGGAAGACGGGCTGATCGGCACCATCTTCCGCAAGGCGCAGAACAAGCTCTCTGACCCCGCCAAGCTCAAGCGGGTGGTCAGCCTGATCGACACGGAAGGCCCGTGGATCGGCATGACCGTGGACGTGAAGGGCGAGATCTACGAGGGGCTCCTCGAGAGGAACGCTTCCGAGGTGAAGTCAGGCGCCGGCCAGTACTTCACGCCCCGTCCGGTGATCGAGACCATCGTCTCCTGTGTGGCCCCGCGCATCGGCGAGACCGTCTGCGACCCGGCCTGCGGCACTGGCGGCTTCCTGCTCGCCGCTTATGACCACATGAAGGGCCAGTCGCAGGACCGCGAGAAACTCCGTGAGCTTCGGCACTCCTCTTTTCACGGGGTCGATATCGTCGACGAGGTGGTGCGCCTCTGTGCGATGAACCTCTACCTGCACGGCATCGGCAATGGCGGCAGCCCAGTGGTGCAGCGCGACGCGCTTGCCTCCGCCGGGACTGACCGCTTTGACGTGGTGCTGACCAACCCGCCCTTCGGGAAGAAATCCAGCTACAAGGTGATCGGCGAGGATGGCCAAGTCACGACCGAGCGGGAGAACTACGAGCGCGACGACTTCAAGTTCACCACCTCGAACAAGCAGTTCAACTTCCTGCAGCACATCATGACGATCTTGGATGACACCGGCCGCGCTGGCGTGGTGCTGCCTGACAACGTGCTCTTCGAGGCCGGCCGGGCCGGGGAGGGCATCCGTAAGCGCCTCCTCGAGCAGTTCAACTTCCACACGCTACTTCGACTGCCCACCGGCATCTGGTACAGCCCCGGCGTGAAGGCGAACGTTCTGTTCGTCGACAAGCGGCCAGCGTCGCGCGAGGCGCAGACACGGGAGCTTTGGGTCTACGACTACCGGACCAACGTCCACAAAACGCTCAAGACCAAGCGCCTGGTGCGGGAAGACTTCGACGACTTCATCAAGTGCTACAACGATAGGCAGGAGACGGAGAGGTTCCGTCGCTTCACTTACGAGGAGTTGGTCGCCCGAGACAAGCTCAACCTCGACATCTTTTGGCTCAAGGACGACAGCCTCGAAGACCTGGACGCCTTGCCGGAACCGGACGTGCTGGCCACAGAGATCGTTGAGAACCTCGAAGCGGCGCTCGAGCAGTTCCGCAGTGTCATAGGGGACCTTAATGAGGTAGTGGAGTAGGTCGCCGAAAGTTCCTGGCTGCCCTCGCAGAAATGAGGCACGCCAATTCAATCTGGCGCTAGCCCCGTGTTCAGGCATAGATGCGTTTAGCAAACGTACCTTCAGGATTGCAACTATGGCTCAATCTATGAAAACTCGATTTGAGGAGAAAAACGGTGTCTAGAGGTTTTCACTTGGTTTCATTCTTGGCAATAGCAGGTACAGCGTCGGTTCTCGCGTCCTGCGAACAAAGCCCCTACGGCAGAGATGAGTTTTCGACGGTTGTCGTTGATGAATACACATTTCGGGTTTCGAAGGCCGGCAGCGCTTGGGTCTCTTGGTGGGTACAAGACAATTTCCTCGTGGACTTCATCCCTCCTTTGCCTGTTTTGAAACCGAAACAGATTGAAGCTATTGAGCGAGCATCTGGCTGCAATGTTCTGGCTGCGGAGTACTTCGCAGGCGCGGTGCAGCCAGCCTACCTTCAAGCCAGTGTCGACTGCTGAACATGGGAAACGCTATGGGCATTCAATGTCAACGAGGTTCGCTAGATGTGTCCTAGCTTAATGGCGAGGCAATTCTCTGCACCAAAGTGAACCACCTGGATTACCCAAATCTTCCTGTGGCTAAATCTGGAAGAGTGATGTGCGTTCAGGTGCTGAGGACCACAAAAAAGGTGTACCGGGGGCGGTTGCCGTTACATCGCTCTGAACGAAAACCATTGCCTTATCGGACACATGACGGACATAAACAAAAAGGCCTCGAGCAAAAACTGCTCAGAGGCCTTATTTTGTTGGTTGCGGGGGCAGGATTTGAACCTGCGACCTTCAGGTTATGAGCCTGACGAGCTACCGGGCTGCTCCACCCCGCGCCAATGGCGTGAACCTAGTCTCAACGGACGGGGAGTTCAACACGAAGAACGAAAAATATGTGTCAATTCGAAGAATTAGAGGATTTCTGCCTGCGATGCTCGTTCGCCCGGGTTGGTTGGGTTATTTCGCAGCCATTGCGGTGACGGCATGCGGCTCGGAGATATGCGCGGAAGTTGGTAACGCCTGATCAGGCGGCAGTTTGAAGTTGGCGGAGGCCGTCGCGGAACTCAACCCCTTGGATGATCTCGGGCAGGCGGTTTCGGCCGTCGAGTTTGCGCCATTTCTTCTGCGCCGACATCATCAGCTTGAAGGCCATGGCCAGACCGGTCTTTCGGCTGAGACACCCCTTGGTGCGTTTCGTTCGATGTCGGACGGTGGCGAAGGTGCTCTCGATCGGGTTTGATGTCCGGATGTGTTTCCATTTTTCCGCCGGGTAGTCGTAGAAGGTCAGCAGCGCGTCCCGATCCTTGACCAGCTTGGCCACCGCCTTGTCCCATTTCACCCCATAGGTTTCGACGAAGAAATCGAAGGCGGCGTTGGCTTTGGCTTTGGCTTTCGTCGCGGCCTGCCAGATGTCGTGCAGATGCGCCTTCGCCTTGGCTTGGATGGATTTCGGGAGCGCGT
This sequence comes from Sinisalibacter lacisalsi, assembly GCF_014640115.1. Lineage (GTDB taxonomy): Bacteria > Pseudomonadota > Alphaproteobacteria > Rhodobacterales > Rhodobacteraceae > Sinisalibacter > Sinisalibacter lacisalsi. The sequence continues at coordinate 15,121 of NZ_BMGI01000001.1, forward strand.
TCAGCACGTTCATGATCTTGTGGACCCAGCAACGCTGCTCCCGCGTCGTAGCGAACACCTCGCGCAGCGCGGTCCAGAACCCCAGGGCACCGTCACCGATGGCCAGCTTGGGGTCCCGCTTCAGGCCGCGGCGCTTGAGATCGAGCAGCACCTCGCGCCAGCTTTGGGTGCTTTCGCGGAAGCCGTCGGTCATCGCCAGCAGTTCCTTGCGGCCGTATTCGTCCGCCCCGACGATCACCAGAACACATTGTTTTTCCTCGGCAATGCGGGGTTTGAAGTAGACCCCGTCCGCCCAGATGTAGAGAAAGCGCCGGTTGCCGAGGTCGCGTTTTTGCCAAGCCTCGTAGTCTTTCCACCAGCCGGCCTTCAGCCGCGTGACGGTCTTGGCAGACAGGCCCTTGGCATTCGGGCCAAGCAGCGCCTCCAGAGCCTCGCTGAAGTCGCCTGTGGACACGCCCTTGAGGTAGAGCCACGGCAGCAGATCCTCGACCGACTTTGCCTTACGCAGATACCGCGGCAGGATGCTGGGCGTGAACGTGACCTTGTCTTCGCCAGCACCCCTATCCCGCACGCGTGGCACCTTCACGGGCACCGGACCAATGCCGGTCATCACCTCGCGTTCGGGCAGATGACCGTGTCGGACCAGGCGTGCCCGCCCGTCCTCGAGCTTGTCCCCGGAAAAGGCGTTCATGAGCGCGGCCAGCTCGGCGTGGATCGCCTGTTCGATCAGCTTGCGCGCTCCATCACGCAGAACGTCGGTGAATGGGTCGGAGCCAAATCCTGATGGATCGAGCAGTTCAGTGATGGTACTCTCTGGCATGTGGCATATCCCTTTCTCGGCTGAGAATTGACGGCGTCTGGACACCGCCATGATATGCCGCCCCTCAGGGCATCACCAACTTTTGCGCGTTTCTCGCGGCTCGCGGAAGCCTTCGGCCGACTTGATCCAACGGCGTTTCACCCGGCGTAAGTTGATCGCGAATCGTTCCTCCATGAAGGCTTGCGTGTTCTTTCGGTCCAACGGATATCTGCCGGACCGTTTGCCGAACTGCTCGATGCTGCTGTCGTTGCTGTGATGAATCCCACGCACGAACATCGGTTTATCGGCATGCATCAGGATAGTCATCTCGTGCCAAAGGCGCATGTGATGGAAATCGAGCACGGATTTGGCCAGGTCCGGGCGGATGTAGACGACCATTCCGGGCGCCCACCAACGTGCTGTTATGGGTTTGACCTTGCAGTCATCGCGCGAGGTGATCAAGACGACCCCGCGCGTGTAGTCGACCCCGAACAGTCCATTGCGCTCGAAGAGCGGGTGGATTTCGGCGAAGACGGCCCGGGTTTCGGCAACGAAGTCGACCGCTATCGCGTCGTCATCATCGAGCCGGAACTCGGCGACCGCTGCGGCATTCTCATCGCGCCGGTCGAGCATGACCTTTCGGATCAGGTCCTGTTGCGGCTGACCTTCGGGCTCGAAAACCACTTCGACCTGGGGGACGTCGGCCACCAGGTCGAGAACCTGGGTTCGATAGGGTTCGGGCATTTGATCGCCCATGAGCAAGACGAGGGTGAAATCGGGGTCGGTCTGGGCCCGAAGGGCGGGGAGCACGACCTCTTCAAGGAGGTACAGCCGATGCCGCATGCGGTGGTCCGCATAGAGCGCGGCGCGGGCCGACGCGAGATCGTCCGGAGTCCGGCGGAAATCGGCCGGATCAGCCGGGTAGGACCAACGGCAAATGCCGATGACCTGCACATTCTTCTGGAGCATAACGCCTTTGCCTCAACTGCTTCGTTTTTTGAGGCAATCCTCCGAACAACCGGGTAATTTGAAAAGCCACGCCGCCGCATTGGGCGACACATGTTGCAATTCCGTCACGCCTGCCGGTGAAAGAGATCATTTGTTATGCGGGGATATCATCGTCGTAGAGAGATACTTTCGGTTCCTTACTAGGTTTGGCGGTGACCTACTCTCCCACGTCTTAAGACGCAGTACCATCGGCGCAACGGTGCTTAACGGCCGAGTTCGGGATGGGATCGGGTGTTTCACTCGTGCTATGACCACCAAACCAAGAAAGAAACCGAAAATCCAAGTCGAGTACATTTATTTGGTATGTATGCTTTCGATCGACCAGAAGCCTTGCTGCTACTGGATCAAATCAAGCCTATCGGGCAATTAGTACCGGTCAACTGAACGCATTGCTGCGCTTACATCTCCGGCCTATCGACGTGGTGGTCTTCCACGGCCCTCAGGGATACCTGGTTTTGAGGGGGGCTTCCCGCTTAGATGCCTTCAGCGGTTATCCTGTCCGAACATAGCTACCCTGCACTGCTGCTGGCGCAACAACAGGTCCACCAGTGGTTCGTTCACCCCGGTCCTCTCGTACTAGGGGCAACTCCTCTCAAGTATCCTACACCCACGGCAGATAGGGACCGAACTGTCTCACGACGTTCTAAACCCAGCTCACGTACCTCTTTAAATGGCGAACAGCCATACCCTTGGGACCTGCTCCAGCCCCAGGATGAGATGAGCCGACATCGAGGTGCCAAACGGTGCCGTCGATATGGACTCTTGGGCACCATCAGCCTGTTATCCCCGGCGTACCTTTTATCCGTTGAGCGATGGCCCTTCCACTCGGGACCACCGGATCACTATGGCCGTCTTTCGACTCTGCTCGACTTGTCAGTCTCGCAGTCAGGCTGGCTTCTGCCATTGCACTCAACGAGCGATTTCCGACCGCTCTGAGCCAACCTTCGCGCGCCTCCGTTACTATTTGGGAGGCGACCGCCCCAGTCAAACTACCCGCCACGCAGGGTCCCGGATCCGGATAACGGACCGCGGTTAGACATCAAGCAGAACAAGGGTGGTATCTCAAGGGTGGCTCCACAGGAACTAGCGTCCCTGCTTCAAAGCCTACCACCTATCCTGCACATGTTGTGCCTGATGCCAGTGCGAAGCTGTAGTAAAGGTGCACGGGGTCTTTCCGTCTAACCGCGGGAAGCCTGCATCTTGACAGGCAATTCAATTTCGCTGAGTCGATGTTGGAGACAGCGGGGAAGTCGTTACGCCATTCGTGCAGGTCGGAACTTACCCGACAAGGAATTTCGCTACCTTAGGACCGTTATAGTTACGGCCGCCGTTTACCGGGGCTTCATTTCGGAGCTTGCACCCCTCCATTTAACCTTCCGGCACCGGGCAGGCGTCAGACCCTATACGTCGTCTTGCGACTTCGCAGAGCCCTGTGTTTTTAGTAAACAGTCGCCACCCCCTGGTTTGTGCCCCCAGCCTCTAGTTGCCTAGAAACTGGGCCTCCTTCTCGCGAACTTACGGAGGTATTTTGCCGAGTTCCTTCAACATCGTTCTCTCAAGCGCCTTGGTATTCTCTACCAGTCCACCTGTGTCGGTTTAGGGTACGATCTAACGGAGGGCTATTTCCAGGAACCTCTAAGCGGCCCTTCCAATCCGATAAGGAAGAACAACCTTCGAGATCCGTCACATCCTCCTGGCCCAGGAATATTAACCTGGTTCCCATCGACTACGCCTTTCGGCCTCGCCTTAGGGGTCGGCTTACCCTGCTCAGATTAGCTTTAAGCAGGAACCCTTGGACTTTCGGCGACAGGGTCTCTCACCCTGTTTGTCGCTACTCATGTCATCATTCTCACTAGTGATCTCTCCACCGGATCCCTCACAGGCCGGCTTCACAGAAAACTCCTATCCTCCATTGCACCCGAGGGCGCAGAAGAGGAACGGAGTTATGTCACACTACGCTCCGCTACCGCGTGCACCGAAGTGCACACCCAAAGCTTCGGCTCGTGGCTTGAGCCCCGTTACATCTTCGCCGCAGGACAACTTAAATTAGACCAGTGAGCTGTTACGCTATCTTTAAAGGATGGCTGCTTCTAAGCCAACCTCCTGGTTGTTTTGGTCGTCCCACCTGCTTTCCCACTTAGCCACGAATTGGGGGCCTTAGCTGTTGGTCAGGGTTGTTTCCCTCTCCACGACGGACGTTAGCACCCGCCGTGTGTCTGCCGTATAGTACTTCCCGGTATTCGGAGTTTGGTTAGGATCAGTAAGCCTGTGGGGCCCCATTACCCATCCAGTGCTCTACCCCCGGGAGTATTCGTACGACGCTCTACCTAAATAGATTTCGCGGAGAACCAGCTATCTCCGAGTTTGATTGGCCTTTCACCCCTAGGCACAGCTCATCCCGATCCTTTTCAACGGATGTGGGTTCGGCCCTCCAGTAAGTGTTACCTTACCTTCAGCCTGGCCATGCCTAGATCACTCGGTTTCGGGTCTGATCCCACGAACTCATTCGCCCTATTAAGACTCGCTTTCGCTGCGCCTACACCTATCGGCTTAAGCTTGCTCGTGAGACCAAGTCGATGACCCATTATACAAAAGGTACGCCGTCAGCTCTCAAGGAGCCTCCGACTGATTGTAGGCGTTCGGTTTCAGGTACTGTTTCACTCCCCTCGTCGGGGTGCTTTTCACCTTTCCCTCACGGTACTGGTTCGCTATCGGTCAGCAAGGAGTACTTAGCCTTCGAGGGTGGTCCCCCGATCTTCAGACAGGATTTCACGTGTCCCGCCCTACTTAATACGTCCAATCATGCTTCCCATACGGGGCTGTCACCCACTATGGCCTGGTTTTCCAACCAGTTCTGGTCACATTCATGGCTCGGCTGGTCCCCGTTCGCTCGCCGCTACTAGGGGAGTATCTGTTGATTTCCTTTCCTCCGGGTACTTAGATGTTTCAGTTCCCCGGGTTTGCTCTTAAAACCCTATGTATTCAGGTTTTAAGTACCTGTTTCAGCGCACTATAAATTACCCGAAGGTAATTATAATGAACTGTCAGGTGGGTTGCCCCATTCGGAGATCTA
>NZ_BMGI01000001.1:22500-1173732 GCF_014640115.1 Sinisalibacter lacisalsi
TCCGCTGCGTCGGTGAGGGGGTATTTACGGTTCGGTGCCGGGGGGCGCAAGTGGTTTTTTTCAGAAACATGACATTTTTTCGCCGGGACCCGTTTTTTCAGCCAAAAACATGGGCTTACGCAATCAAATGTCGTTCCGGCCCCGGTTTTGAGCAACAAAGTTTGCCGCGATGCAGCGCGGATTTCCCTGCCCCTCAGGGTTATCCACAGACTCATATGGGGGTGCTTGACCATTTTTTCAAATTTCACCCCTGAATCGGCCCGGATTCCCGGTCGGACCCGGGCGACTCGGCCGATTCCGGCGGGTCGGCGGGGCGATTCACCGGCGAGTCGCGCCGACTCGCGCCGTGAATCGGCCCCGGAACCCCCGATTCATCAGATCGGGCAGCGCACCAGCGGGCGGATTCGCTCCACGTAGACCTCGCGCAGCGCCGCGTGGACCGATTCATCCAGAGGCGGCAGTTCAGAAACCCGGGCATTGCGCGCTGCCTGGTCCGGGCGCGAGACACCAGCGATCACCGAACTCACCGCCTCGTGGTCGAGAATCCAGCGCAAGGCGAAATCGGCGAGGCTCATACCCTCCGGCACGTGCGGACGAATCCAGTCGAGCGCGTCGATCGCCTTGTCCAGTTCGATGCCCGAGAATGTCTCGCCCACCGAGAAGGCCGCGCCATCGGCGTTGTAGTTGCGGTGATCGGTTTCGGGAAAGCGGTGACCCTTCTCGAATTTCCCGGTCAGCACCCCGGAGGCGAGCGGCAGGCGCACGATGATCCCGACGTTTTTCTCCTTCGCCTCGTCGAAGATCTCCCACCCCGCGTCCTGCCGGTAGAGGTTGAAGATCATCTGGAGCGTGGCGAGCCCCGGCCGGGCCAGGCAGAGCCGGGCTTCGGCGATGGTTTCCACGCTGGCGCCCCAGTTCCTTGTCAGCCCTTCGGCCTTCATCTCTTCCATGATGTCGAAGATCGCGCCCTGCTCCAGCACCGCGGGCGGCACGCAATGGAGTTGAACGAGATCGAGGCTGTCGACGCCAAGCCGCTCCGCCGAGGCACGCAGGTGATCGCCGATTGCGCCGGCCTCGTATCCATCGGGATAGAGCGCCTCGGTGCGGCCCACCTTGGTGGCGACGACAGAGCCCTTGCCCGCCCCTTTCAGAAACAACCCCACCTGGGTTTCGCTGCGGCCGGCGCCGTAGACATCCGCGGTATCATAGAAGGTGATGCCGGCGTCATGCGCGGCCTTCAGCGCGGCCTGCGACGTGTCATCCTCGATCGGGCCGAAATCGCCGCCAAGCTGCCAGCAGCCCATGCCGATTTCCGAAACCTCGAAGCCGGTCTTTCCGAGAAGACGGGATCTCATTCTGCCCTCCTTTTCCTATCGGCATCCTAGCTGTGAACACTCACCTGGTTGTTCTTCCGTTTCGGAGTTAGGCTGCAATCGCCAAACTCCAGCCGAGGACCCCGAAGGAAGAACAGCCCACATCACAATGCCCGCACCATGCTGCACAGTCGAGGACTGATCGCCCTGCGACATCGGGGGGCGCCGCCATCGGTGACCGCCATGGAACCCGCGATATCGGTTCGGACAATCTACAAATGGCTGCACCGTTTGCGTGAAGGCGGCAAGCCGCGCGTTCCAATGCCTCGATTGCACCCACCCGCCGCCCGGCCGCTATCGGCGCGACCCCGGCCCGGTGATTTGATCCATGCCGACACCAGGATAGCCGGACCGGTTCCAGCGCGCCGGCCACCGCGTAACCGGCGGGCGCAAGGACAATCGCAGTGGCGTTCCTCGTCCGGGCGCTGCGGTGGTTGCGCAGCAGGGGTCCGTGCGTCGAGCAGGACATGATCGACAAAGTATCAGCCACTATCTCAGGCCTCTGGGGCAAGGCCCTGCGCTGGCTCTGAACAGCCTTGCGTGAAGTCACATCCGGCGTCGGCCCGATGCTTTCCGGCACCCCCGGACAAACAACCGCGATATATGGCGCGAGCCTCGCCAGCAGAAACGGTGCCCCCGAATTGCCCGGCAATGTCTTGTATTGCGCAACAATGTATAGCATCGTTTCGGAAGATGTTGGGATCCCCATGGCCGCTGTTTCGATCCGGCGCCGCCGGACGCGGCCCCCTAAATAACCAAGTTGGATCTTTCCCGTGACGGCAGACCAGATGGAATACGCGGCACTCTGCAAAGGCGTGCGAGTGCCGCACTCTCCCTTCCTGACCGAGACTCGCATCGCCCGCATCAGGGAGGAGCGCTATGAGGGGGACGAAATCGCCGGTGCACTCACGGTGGTGCGACGCGGCGACCGGGTTCTCGAACTGGGCGCCGGCCTTGGCATTGTCGGTGCAGTGACGGCGAGAAACGCTGCGCCCGAAGCCGTGCTGTCCTTCGAGGCCAACCCCGAATTGATCCCACACATCCGCGAGCTCCACCGGATGAACGGCCTCGAAGACACCGTCGAACTGCGCAACCAGGTTCTGGTCTCGGCCATGGAGCGGCCCGACACCGTCACCTTTCACCTGCACAACTCCTTTCTCGGCTCGTCGCTCGCCGAAAACACGTCGCGCAAGACGCGTCCGGTCGACGTGCCGACAGCAGAGTACCGCGCGGTTCTGGAAGACTTCCGGCCCACCGTTCTGATCATGGATATCGAAGGCGGTGAGCTCGACTTTCTGAAGCATGCCGATCTGTCCGGCATCCGGGCGGTGGTGGTCGAGTTCCACCCGAAGGTCTACGGCAAGGAGGGCATGCAGGCTTGCAAGCGCATCCTGCGGAACGCCGGTTTCGAGAAGCTTGACGGTCCCTCGACACGCCTAGTCTGGACGTGCGCCCGCGCGGACCGGGGCGCCTCGCCGCCAGATCCCCTTGGGGGCTGGTCACACGGTCTACGCACAATCACGGGCGCGATTGTCCAGGCCCCCCGACGCCGCGAGAAATACACGCCGTCCGGCGTCATGGAACAGGACGGTACAGATGTGCCAGACGCCGCGGTCTGGCACGGCAAGCGGCGAACCCATGAACCCTTCGCCGCGCCGGCTTCGGTCGCGGAGGAGATCCCCGGCACTTGGCTTTGGGGTGGCACGCTCTGGAGCTATTTCGCGCATTTCATCGTCGAAAGTTCCGGGCGGCTCTGGGCGCTCGATCATCTCGAAACCCCGCCGGACGGAATCCTCTTCATCCCTCGTCGTGACAGCCAAGACACAGACCTCAGCCAGTTCCAGATCGCGTTCTTCCAGGCCCTCGGGATAGATCTTCCCATAAGGGTGGTGACTGACAGCGCCCGGGTTGAAAACCTGGTCGTTCCTGGTCAGGGTTTCGGTCTCGGCGAGATCAGCGCGGGCACCCCGGCGTTTCGCGATTTCATTCATAATCGCTTCGGAAGCGACGTGGAGCCAGAGGGCAGCGATAAACTCTATATCTCGCGCAGCCGGCTCGGACCGAACCGCGGCAAGCTCCTGGGTGAAGAACAGATCGAGGAGGCCCTTGCCAGCCAAGGCTACGAAATCTTCCATCCGCAACTGCACGATATGCGAACCCAGATCTCCCGCTACAAGGCGGCGCGCAAAGTGGTCGCCGCCGAGGGCTCTGCGTTGCACCTGTTCGCTTTCGTCGGCCGCGCCGATCAGAAGGTGGCACTGATCCCGCGCCGCCGCTCCGGGGCCACAACCCATATCATCACACACCTCGAGGGCTTTACCGGTGCCGCGCCGACCGTCCTGAAAGTTCTTCGCGATGTCTGGCAGCCGGTCTCGACCAAGCGCAAACGCCTCGCGGTCGGCGAACCGGACCTACAGCTCCTTCAAGCCGAGCTTGCCCGCGCCGGGTTCATCGACGAAGGACCAGCCTGGCCGCCGCTGGAACCCGACGCAATCCGAGCCTTCCTTGGCGACGGTTTCGAGGCGACAGGCGAAACACTGCTGCCGGGCTGAACCCGTCCGCCGTCCGCCTGCCCCGCCACGGTTCAGGCACGGGCCGACCGGCGCACGACTGGCGGCCGCGGGATCAGCCTGAGCACGATCAGGATCACGAAAGCGGCGAGATAAACCAGCGGTTCGATCTGCCAGCCCTTGCGCAGCATCACGAAATGCACCGCGCCCAGCACAACGGCCGGGTAGACCAGCCAGTGCAGTTGTCGCCACCGCTTGCCGAGTTTGCGCACCGAGGCGTTGTTCGAGGTGGCCGCCAACGGCACGAGCGCGAGGAACCCGACCATGCCCACCGTTATATAGGGCCGCTTCACGATATCGGCCCAGATCCGCGCCGGGTCACGGATATCGAGCACCAGCCAGGTCAGGAGGTGCATACATATATAGTAGAAGGCGAGAAGCCCGATCATGCGGCGGAAACGGATCAGGTTGATCCCGGCAAAGCGCCGCAACGGGGTGACCGCGAGGCCCAGGAGCAGGAACTGGAGGCCGAGCAGCCCCAGCCGGTGCTCCAGCGCAGAGATCGGCTCCGCGCCAAGCCCCCCGGTGAGCCCGAGATAGAAATACCAGAAGGGCGGCAACGCCCCCATGGCGTAGAGAGGCCAGGTCGGCACGCGCCGAAGGCCCGCGTTGATCCGGTCGGAGAGTGACATCAGAAGAACCGGCTCAGGTCCATACCCGCATAGAGGCTTGCCACTTCCTCGGCGTAACCGTTGAACATCAGCGTGTCGATCCGCGACGCGAAGATGCCGGCACCGACCTCCCGCTCGCTCGCTTGGCTCCAGCGCGGGTGATCCACTTCCGGGTTCACGTTACTATAGAAGCCGTATTCACGCGGGTTGGCCTTGTTCCAGCTCGTCGGCGGCTCGCTGTCCGTCAGCGTGATCCGCACGATCGACTTGATCGACTTGAAACCATATTTCCACGGCACCACCAGCCGCAGCGGCGCGCCGTTCTGATTGAGCAGGCTCTCACCGTAGATACCGGTGGCAACCATGGTGAGCGGGTGCATCGCCTCGTCGAGCCGAAGCCCCTCCACATAGGGCCACTCGAGCACCCGCGAGCGCGTGCCGCGCATTTCCTCCGGGCGATAGAGCGTCTCGAAGGCCACGTATTTCGCCGACGGCTGCACGCCGACCTTCTCCAGAAGCGCGCGCAGCTCGAAGCCGTTCCACGGAATCACCATCGACCACGCCTCGACGCAGCGGAAACGATAGATCCGCTCCTCGATGTCCATGCCCTTGAGCACGTCGGCGAGATCGTAGCTGCCGGGCCGGTCCACCAGCCCGTCGATCTGCACGCTCCACGGGTCGGTCGTCATCGCGTCGGCATATCTGGAAGGGTCTTCCTTGCCGGTGCCGAACTCGTAGAAATTGTTGTAGCTCGTAATGTCTTCGTAAGACGTCGGCTCGCGCTCGATCGGAACGGCCGCCGCGATCGGCCCGGCGATTGCGCCGAACCCCAGCCCGGACGCGCCTGCGATGATCTGTCGGCGGTTCAGCCAGCTTTGCTTCGGGGTCACGTCGGCCCAGGTCAGTTTGCTCTTGTAAGCCATCTTGCACCTCTCTCCGGTTTGTCCCCTCCTAGCTGACCTTTCTACGCCCGCCAAAACAACGTGGATCAACTTACCGCGTGCGTGCTGTAACTTGGGTAGAGCTCGTTCATCGGAATCGAGCGGCCATCGTTCTGCACGATGCGCACGTGCCGCCGCCGCATCTGACGCGGCTCCGACACGCCCACCGAATGCGCGATCGTCTCCACCTCGCCGATCACGCCGGCGGCGAAATGCGCCACCTTGTCGGCCTTGATCTGCGGCACGAGGCCCTTCTGCAGCCTCGGATTATGGGTCGTGACCCCGGTCGGGCAGGTGTTCCGGTTGCACTTCAGGGCCTGGATACAGCCGAGCGAGAACATGAAGCCGCGCGCGCTCACCACGAAATCCGCCCCGGCGCAGATCGCCCAGGCCACGTCGCCGGGGTTCACCAGCTTGCCCGAGGCCACCAGCCGGATGCGCTGGTGCAGCCCGCGCTGGTTGCGCAGATCGGTGATGCGCGGCAAGGCCTCGCGGATCGGCATCCCCACGAGGTCGATCAGCGGCATCGGCGCCGCGCCGGTGCCGCCCTCGCCGCCGTCGAGGGTGATGAAATCGGGCGCGCTGTCGGGGCCGCGGTGCAGGATCAGATCGAAAAACTCGGCGAACGGGTCGACACGCCCCACCACCGTCTTGATCCCCACCGGCTTGCCGGTCACCTCGCGGATATGGCCGATCATGTCGAGCAAGTCGCCCCAATCGTCGATTTCCTCGTGGCGGTTCGGGCTTTCGCTGGGCAGGCCAACCGGGATGCCCCGGATCGCCGCGATTTCCTCGTCAACCTTCGCGCCCGGCAGGATGCCGCCCTTGCCGGGCTTGGCCCCCTGCGCAAGCTTGAGCTCGAACATCTTCACCTGAGGATAGGCCGCCACTTCGCGCAGTTTTTCGTCCGAGAGCTTGCCGTCGGGCCCGCGAACCCCGTATTTCGCCGTGCCGATCTGGTAGACGATGTCGCATCCGCCCTCGAGGTGAAACGGCGAAAGCCCGCCCTCGCCGGTGTTGAGCCAGACCCCCGCCTTCTTCGCCCCCATCGACAGCGCCCGCACCGCCGGACGCGACAGCGCACCGTAGCTCATGCCGGAGATATTGAAGAACGAGGGCGCGGCGTAGGGTTCGCGCGCGGTCGGGCCGATCAGCAGGGGCTCGGTCCTGGCGTATTGATCGCCCAGCGGCGGGAAGGCCGCGTTCATGAAGATCGGGGTGCCGGGCAGCGAGATGTTGCGGGTGGAGCCGAAGGCGACGGTGTTGTCCTTGCCCTCGGCCGCGCGATAGATCCAGTCGCGCTGGGCCCGGTTGAACGGCATCTCCTCGCGGTCCATGGCGAAGAAATACTGCCTGAAAAACTCGCCCAACTCGGTGAACAGCCCGCGAAACCGCCCGATCACCGGATAATTACGCCGCACCGCGTCGGCGGTCTGGATCCGGTCCACGGCATACATGAAGACCGCGGCAACCAGCATGAAGCCGATCGCCAGCACCAAGAGCAGCGCAAGCAACTCCAGAATCCAGACGGTCGTTCCCATGAGCGTTCCTCCCGGTTTGGGGGATCATAGGCGATCCGCGCCGTTCCGAAAGGGATTGCGGCTCACCAGCGGGGAAAATCGGCGTGAAAAAGGGCGGGGCGATGCCCCGCCCTTTCACGTCCTGATGCCTGGCTCAGTGCAGCACGGCATCATCCGGCTTGGGCCGGTTCGAGGCCCCGGTCTTGCCACCGATGATCAGCCCGTCGGCCCCGGCGGTTACCGGCACCACGTCGCCGTCGGCGATCTCGCCGGAGAGCAACCGCTCGGCCAGCGGATCCTGCAAGGCGCGCTGGATCACCCGCTTGAGTGGCCGCGCGCCATAGACCGGGTCATAGCCCTGATCGGCGAGCCAGACCTTCGCGTCGGCATCGAGCGAAAGGGCGATGCCCCGCTTCGCCAGCCGCTTCGAGAGCAGGCCGATCTGGATATCGACGATCCCGTCCATGTTGGCCCGGGTGAGGCGATCGAAGATGATCGTCTCGTCGAGCCGGTTGAGGAACTCGGGCCGGAAGTGCGCGCGCACCGCGTCCATCACGTCGCGCTTCGCCTGGCTGCTGTCGGCATCCTCCGGCAACTGGCTCAGCGCCTGGCTGCCGAGGTTCGAGGTGAGCACGATCAGGGTCTGCTTGAAATCGACCCTGCGGCCGTGGCCATCGGTCAGCACCCCGTCATCGAGCACCTGCAACAGCACGTTGAACACGTCCGGGTGCGCCTTCTCGACTTCGTCGAACAACAGCACCTGGTAGGGCCGGCGGCGAACCGCCTCGGTGAGAACCCCGCCCTCGTCATAGCCGACGTAGCCCGGAGGCGCGCCGATCAGCCGGGCGACCGAGTGCTTCTCCATGAACTCCGACATGTCGATACGCACCATCGCGCTGTCGTCGTCGAAGAGGAATTCGGCCACCGCCTTGGTCAGTTCCGTCTTGCCCACGCCGGTCGGCCCGAGGAACAGGAACGACCCCAGCGGGCGGTTCTCGTCGTTGAGCCCGGCGCGCGCACGACGCACCGCGTTGGCCACGGCGATGACCGCCTGGTTCTGGCCGATCACCCGCTTGTGCAGGCCATCCTCCATGCGCAACAGCTTGTCGCGCTCGCCTTCCAGCATCTTCGAGGTCGGAATGCCGGTCCAGCGTTCGACAACGCCCGCGATCTGTTCGGGCCGCACGGCCTCTTCCACCATCACGTCGTCGTCGCGGCTTTCGGCCTCCGACAGCTTGCGCTCCAGCTCGGGAATGATCCCGTAGGAAAGCTCGCCGGCGCGCGCCAGGTTGCCCTCACGCTTGGCGGCGTCGAGATCGGCACGGGCGCGATCGAGCTTCTCCTTGAGATCGCGCGCGCCTTCGAGCTTGGCGCGCTCGGCCTGCCACTTGGTCGTCATCGCGTCCGATTTTTCCTGCAGCCCGGCCAGCTCTTCCTCGATCTTGGCAAGCCGGTCTTTCGAGGCCTTGTCGTCTTCCTTCTTCAGCGCCTCGGCCTCGATCTGCATCTGCAGGATCTGCCGGTCGAGCTGGTCAAGCTCCTCGGGCTTCGAATCCACCTCCATGCGCAACCGGCTCGCGGCCTCGTCGACCAGGTCGATCGCCTTGTCCGGCAGGAAGCGGTCGGTGATGTAGCGGTGCGACAGGGTCGCGGCCGCCACCAGCGCGGAGTCGGAGATCCGCACGCCGTGGTGCAGTTCGTATTTCTCCTTGATGCCGCGCAGGATCGAGATGGTGTCTTCCACCGTCGGCTCTTCCACCAGCACCGGCTGGAACCGCCGGGCCAGTGCCGCGTCTTTCTCGACATACTTGCGGTATTCATCGAGCGTGGTGGCGCCCACGCAGTGCAACTCGCCGCGCGCCAGCGCCGGTTTGATGAGGTTGGCCGCATCCATCGCGCCATCGGCCTTGCCAGCGCCGACCAGCGTGTGCATCTCGTCGATGAACAACACGATCTCGCCCGCCGCGGCGGTGATCTCGTTCAGCACGGCCTTCAACCGCTCCTCAAACTCGCCGCGATACTTCGCGCCGGCGATGAGGGCGCCCATGTCGAGCGCGAGCAGCTTCTTGTTCTTCAGGCTCTCGGGCACGTCGCCGTTGATGATCCGAAGGGCCAGCCCCTCGGCAATGGCAGTCTTGCCGACGCCCGGCTCGCCGATCAGCACCGGGTTGTTCTTGGTGCGGCGCGAAAGCACCTGCATCGTGCGGCGGATTTCCTCGTCGCGGCCGATGATCGGGTCGATCTTGCCTTCCTCGGCGGCCTGCGTGAGGTCGCGCGCGTATTTCTTGAGGGCCTCGTAGCTGTCTTCGGCGCTCGCCGAATCCGCCGTGCGGCCCTTGCGCACATCGTTGATCGCGGTGTTGAGGTTCTGCGCGCTGACAGCGCCCGCTTCGAGCGCCTCCTTCGCCTTCGACTTGACCAGCGCCAGCGCGGTCAGAAGCCGTTCGACGGGCACAAAACTGTCGCCCGCCTTCTTGGCGAGCTTCTCGGCCTCGTCCAGCACACGCCCGGTCTCGGTCGCGAGATAGATCTGCCCGGCATCGCCGGTGACCTTCGGAATACGGCCGAGCGCGGCATCGACCGCCTCGCGCACACGTTGAGGCTCGCCCCCGGCCTTGCGGATGAGGTTCGCGGCCATACCCTCTTCATCGTCCATGAGGGCTTTGAGCAGATGCTCGGGCGCGAGCTGCTGATGGTCTTCGCGCATCGCGATCGTCTGGGCAGCTTGAACAAACCCGCGCGACCGCTCGGTGAACTTCTCCAAGTTCATCTTTCTCTCCTTTTCAAAGCGCCCAATTCGCGAATGCCCGCTCAGCGGCACATCCTGTCTGGGCCTCGCACTTCAGATGGGTTCAGGGGGGAAGTTCCGCAAGATCAGCGCCTTGAAGAATCTCCTTCCGGGTCCTCCTCGAAATCACGGCGAAAAGAACCGCATGCCTGCCGGGTCTCGTTGACAGACAACAGCGAACCGCCTGCGGGGCCCGCCTTGCCGCTCGCGCAGGCTCAGCCTATCAAGGGGTAAAATCCGCAGGAGTGCCGCAATGACCGATGACCGCCTGATCGTCGCCCTCGACGTGCCCAATGCCCTCGAAGGGCTGCAAATGGCGCAAAGGCTGGGCGATAGCTGCCAGTTCTACAAGATCGGCCTCGGCATGCTCACCGGCGGCGGGCTGGCGCTGGCCCGTGAGCTGATCGACGAGATGGACAAGCGCGTGTTTCTCGACATGAAGCTGTTCGACATCGGCAACACCGTCGAATCCGCCGTGCGCGGGCTCGCGCAATACGGGCTCGATTTTCTCACCGTGCACGGCGACCCCCACGTGGTGCGCGCCGCCGGCGAAGGAAAGGGCGGGTCCGACCTGCGCATCCTCGCGGTCACGATCCTCACCTCGCTCGACCGGGCCGACCTCGACGCCGCCCTCATCAAGCCGGGCGACATTCAGGAACTGGTGGCCGAGCGCGCCCGGCGCGCCTTCGAAGCCGGGGCCGACGGCGTGATCGCGAGCCCGCTGGAAGCCGCGCTGATCCGCGCCCTGCCCGAGGCCGCGGGCCGCCTCATCGTCACCCCCGGCGTGCGTCCGGCCGGCGCGGCGATGGGAGACCAGAAACGGGTGATGACACCCGGCGAGGCGATCCGCGCAGGCGCCGACCATATCGTCGTCGGCCGCCCGATCATCCGTGCCGACGACCCGCGCGGCGCGGCCGAAGCGGTGCTCGCCGAAATTCCCTGACATCCAGGATTTCTTGGGTCGGAAAATACCTCGGGGGGTCGCAGGGGGGCAGCGCCCCCCTTCTGGAAGATCGAGCGCGGCGCAGCCGCACCGCCTGGCAACGGCTCAATCCTCGTTGATGTCGCGATGAAATACCTTGCGCTGTCCCTTGCGCACGCCAAAGATCTGCCGGAGCGCGATCCACGCCAAGAGCGAGACCATGGCGAAGATCACCAGCACCCATGGCAGGCTCAGCACCACGCCCAGGCCCACCAGAACCCCCACCACGACGGCGCCGAGGGCGAAACCGACGAAGAAGAACCCCGGCGCCACCAGTTCGAGGATCGCGAGCACAAGCCCGGCCGCGACCCAGGCCCACCAGATCTCCCAGATCATTTCGGCTTGCCCCGGAGCATCGAGAAGGCATCGGCGAACGCGTCAAGCGCGTTCGCGGGCAGAACCAGGGTCTGGTTGCCCGCGCCGGTGCCGAGCTTGGTCAGCGCCTCGACCTGCTTGAGCGCCACCTGGTATTGCGCCGCCTCCAGCCCGTTGTCGGCGATCGCCCGCGCCACCACTTCCGTTGCATAGGCCTCGGCATCGGCCTGGATGCGGCGCGCCTTGGCAGCCTGTTCGGCCGCGTAGAGTTCGGCGTCGGCATTCAGCTCGACCGCCCGCTTCGTGCCCTCGGCCTCCGTGACCTGCGCGCGCCGGGCGCGTTCGGCGTTGAGCTGCTGCAGCATCGCGTCGCGCGTGGCCTGGTCGAGGTTCACGTCGAGGATCTCGGCCCGGGTCACCTCGATCCCCCAGGCGTCCACCGCGTCTTCCACGCTCGACTTGATCTGCGCGATCAGCTGCGACCGGTTCGACTGCACTTCGTCGAGGTCCATCCGGCCGATCTCGGCGCGCACGATCCCGGCCACGGTGGTGGCGATGGCGCCGTCGATATCGCGGATGCGGTAGACGGTCTTTTCCGGCTCCAGGATGCGGTAGAACACCGATGTGTCGATCTGAACCAGCACGTTGTCGCGGGTGATCGCGTCCTGGCTGGCATTGGGCAACTGGCGTTCGAGGATCGAGATCCGGTGTGCCACACGATCGATAAAGGGGATGACGAAGTTGATTCCCGGCCCGAGCACCGATTGCAGCCGCCCGAAACGCTCAACCACGTATTTCTGGCTCTGCGGCACGATCCGCACCCCGAGGAAGATGGCGAGAATGATGAAGGCCGCGAGCAGCAGCAGCACGATGTTCGCGCCAAGGAACTGGCCGGCAATATCTTCGGTGGGCATGGTCACGCTCCCAGAGCACAGGAAATATGGCCGCGAGTATGGTCCGCCGCCGCGCCGCGCTCAAGCCTATATGAGCGGCCCTCGCCCCGCTAAAGGGTGCAAAGAATCCGGGCGAGCCCGCCTCAGGTGGGCCGGCCACGTTTTGGCTCTGCCCGGTCGCATGATGCGGGGCTGCCCGTGCAGCCCTCGCCCCGGACGTTGCGCCCGGCCGCCGAGCGCCGGGGTTGAGGCAACCTCGGGGGCTGCCTATCTGCTTCCAAACCTGATGAGGACAACGCCATGACCCGCAAGACCTACAGCCAACTCGCCCAGGAAGCCGCCGAACGCATCGAGGAAATCATGCCCTGGGACGTGCCGGACTTCCTCGCCGCGAACCCCGACGCCCTGTTGCTCGATATCCGCGAGCGCGACGAATTCGCCCGCGCCCATATCGCAGGCTCGCTCAACGTTCCGCGCGGCATCCTCGAAAGCGCCGCCGAATGGGATTATGCCGAAACCGAGCCGGCGCTGGTCACCGCCCGCGACAAGCCCGTGGTCATCATCTGCCGCTCCGGCAACCGCTCCGCGCTGGCTGCCGAAGTGCTCGAACAGATGGGATTCGAAAACGTCCGCTCCGTCAAACTCGGCATCAAGGGATGGAACGACGCCGACCTTGACCTCGTCGACACGTCCGGTGCCGCGATCGAGGGCGACGACGCCATGCCGCTCATCGAGATCCAGCCAAGGCCCGAGCAGCGAGACCCGGCGCGCGACTGAGGGCGGCCAGGCGGCCGCCCCCTTCGCTGTGATCGACGCTTGCGGTCAGTTCAGGCCGAGGGTGGCGCGCAGTTCCGCGAGCGCCTCGGGCGAGAGCGTGGCACCGCCGCTGGCCACAAGAAGCACGTCTTCTTCGGCAGCCTGAAGCTCCGCGTAGGTTGCCGCGTCGGCGTTGGACAGATCTTTCAGCCGCGCCAGTTCCGTCTCGTAAGCCAAGGCGGCAGCATGTTGGTCCAGCAGGGCCTGGTATCCTTCGTCGGTCTCGTCGGTGGCCTCGATCTGAGCCTGCAGGTCCGCCGAGGCCGGGCCATCGTAGCTGCCTTCGAAAGCAACGTATTCATTGTAAGAGGCGATCCACTCATCGTAAGCGGCGCCGGTCTCGACCGCCGCATCACGGTATGCCGCGATCTTGCCGACCTGGCTGTCGGGCGAGGCGTTCTTGAATGCATTCTCATTGGCATGCATCGCGTTGAGGCCCTTGAGTTCGCTGGCGAGCGCGCCCTTGTTCCGCTTCTCCCCGGCGGCTCCGGCAGAACGGTTGGCCTTGGCCGATTTCTCGCCGCCGGCCTTGCCCCCGCGGTTGCTCGCGCCTCCGCCGCCCTTTTCGCCGGATTTCCCCTGCGCGTAGGCCGAATCCGCGCTCAGCACGGTTGCTCCGATCGCAATCGGGGAAAGCGCCAGGGCGGAAACGGCCAGCGCAACGACTTTTTTCGTGAGATGGTTCTTCATGGGTTGGTCCCTTTCTGTGTTCTTCTGAGGGCTGTCTGGTCAGCGGCGGGAATCGGGGGAACGCAAAAGCACATGGCGGTGCGCGCAATCGCCCCCGCTATGACGGATCTACACCGATGCCAGTATCGGACCGATGCTAGGGCAAAAGTGGGCAACTTTGTGGCTAAATTGGGATCGGGCCAGACTTCCGCGGCATCCCGCCGACGATGGCCGCTTCCGCCCCTTCGCCCGGCCCTGCTATACTGTTCCCATGCCCGCTCTCTGCCGCGACTGTTTTCACACCTTCGAAGCCGGCGCCCGTTGCCCCGCCTGCCGGTCGCCGCGCGTTCTCTCCCATCCCGAGCTTTTCGACCTCACCATCGCCCACATGGATTGCGATGCCTTCTATGCCTCGGTCGAAAAGCGCGACGATCCCGCCCTCGCCGACAAGCCGGTGATCATCGGCGGCGGGCAGCGCGGCGTTGTTTCCACCGCCTGCTACATTGCCCGCATTCGCGGTGTCCGCTCCGCCATGCCGATGTTCCAGGCACTGAAGCTCTGCCCCGAGGCGGTTGTGATCCGGCCGCGCGGTGAGCATTACGCCGCCATCTCTCGCCAGATTCGTGCGCTGATGGAGGAACTGAGCCCGGCCATTGAGCCGCTGTCGCTCGATGAGGCCTTTCTCGACATGACCGGCACCGCGCGCCTCCACGGCGCGCCGCCAGCGGTGATGCTGGCCCGCCTGGTGAAGCGGATGGAAGACGAGCTGGGCCTGTCCGGCTCGATCGGCCTGAGCCACAACAAGTTTCTCGCGAAGGTCGCCTCCGACCTCGACAAGCCGCGCGGCTTCTCGGTGATCGGGGCGGCCGAAGCCGCCGACTTCCTGCGCGACAAGCCGGTGAGCCTGATCTGGGGGGTGGGCGGCGCCACCCGGGCCAGCCTCGAACGCGCCGGTATCCGCACCTTCGCCGACCTGTTGCGCTGGGACAAAACCGATCTCCACGCCCGCTTCGGCACGATGGGCGACCGGCTCTGGCACCTCGCCCGGGGGCAGGACGATCGCCGCGTCTCGTCCCACCACCCGGTCAAGTCGATCTCGAACGAGACCACCTTTTTCGAAGACACCGCCGACCCGGAACTGCTCGACGGCCACCTCTGGCGGTTGGCCGAAAAGGTGGCCGACCGCGCCAAGGCGAAAGACATCGCCGGCCGCGTGGTTACGCTCAAGCTCAAACGCGCCGACTTTCGCGGCCTGACCCGGCGCATCTCCCTGCCCGACGCCACCCAGTCGGCTGACCGGATCTATCGCACCGCGCGCGCGCTGTTCGATACCGCCCTCGGCGAGGCGCCGTTCCGGTTGATCGGCGTCGGCATCTCCGATCTCGCCTCCGCCGAAACCGCCGACCGTTCCGGCGACCTGCTCGATCCACAGGCGGCGCGAAGAATCGCCGCCGAACGCGCCACCGACGCGATCCGCGCCCGCTTCGGTACGGGAGCGATCCTGAAGGGCCGCGCGATTCGGTGAGACTGTTCGCCTATTCGGCAGCCAGTGGCATATCCTCGACAGGCCGGCCGATTTCGGCGATCCCGCCGATGATCTCGTCGAGCACCCGCCGGATCCGCTCGAAGCCGGCGTTGGGCCGGATTTCCGCCTCGTCCATGTAAAGCGCGCGGTCGATCTCGATCTGGATCACGTGCTGGCGGCGCGAGGGGCGGCCGTAATACTGAGCCGTGTAGGCTCCGGCAAAGGGAACATTGCGCGCCACGACGAAGCCGGCGGCGCGAAACGCCGCCTCGACCCGCGCCACGATCGCTTCGCTGGCCGACGCGCCAAAGCGATCGCCGATCACGATCTCGGGCTTCACATCGCGCGCACGGCACAGGCTCTCGATCGCCTCGTGCGGCATCGAATGGCAATCAATCAGGATCGCCTCGCCGAACAGCGCGTGCGATTCGTCGAGCAACGCCTTGAGCCCGGCGTGATAGGGAAACCAGTGCTCGGCGAGCCGCGCCTCGGCCTCGACGAGCGGCAGCTTGCCACGATAGATCTCGCGCCCGCCCGCGACCACGCGCGGGATCACCCCCAGGCCGGCACTCACGCGCGGATTGTTCGCGCCGCGCTTCACGCCCCGGATCAGCGACGGATCCAGCTCTTCCGCCCCCCGGTTGAGATCTACGAAAGCGCGCGGCGTATTGGCGGCGATGAGCGGCGCGCCGTGGGCGGGCGCGCCGGAAAACAGAAGGTCGACGAAGGCATCTTCCGAGGTGCGGATCGTATGTTCGTCAAGCACAGAGCGGCGCAGAAACCCCTGACCATAGGCGCGGCCGGAATGGGGCGAAGCGAAAACCACGCTCGTCGTGCGCCGGATCGGCTGGTATGTTTCGTAGACGTCGGGCATCGCGCGCCACCTCCTGACACGCACTATAGGAGGATTTACGCGCCCGCCAAAAGCCCCTTGCGCAGCCTTCGGCAACCTTCTATAGACCCGAGAACCGGCGCGGGGTTTCCCGCGTCTGTGTGTTTGAATGCCCCGGTCGGGGTGTTCGGGCAAAGATCTGGAAGGGCGATTAGCTCAGCGGTAGAGCACTTCGTTGACATCGAAGGGGTCACTGGTTCGATCCCAGTATCGCCCACCATCGCCGCCCGAGAGGGCAAGGAATTCAACTGGCGCTCCCGGCGCCGCGATATGAGGAGAAGGGCCATGAAAGTCCGCAACTCGCTCCGTTCGCTGAAGTCTCGGCACCGCGACTGCCGCGTCGTGCGCCGCAAGGGCCGCGTCTACGTCATCAACAAGACGCAGCGCCGGTTCAAAGCCCGTCAGGGCTGAGCTTAGCAACGAGCTGATTTGAAAGGCCGTCGGGTGTAGCCCGGCGGCCTTTCGCTTTTCTCACAACCGGGCGGCGCCGGCTCAGCTCAGCGCACCGCGAGCAACCGCACCATGGTTTCCTGCGTAACGAACCCGGTGACCGCGATATCGTTCGCCCGCTGGAACCGGCGAATCGCGCGGCGCGTGTCCTTGTCGAAGATGCCATCGATCCGCCCGGGATCGAACCCGGCGGCATTCAGGCGATTCTCCACCAGCAGACGGATGATGCCGTTCCCGGCAACCCGCGCCTCCTCCGCCTTCGCGGCCTCCGCCTCGGCGTCGCCGTCATCGCGGGTCAGTTCGTCCAGCCGGGCGCGCGCCTCCTCGCCGAAAGCCCCCTGCGGGTAGCGCGCGAGGTAATCGCGATAGGCCGCGGGCGTGTCTGCCGCGCGTGCCGCATCCCAGGCCTGGCGTTCCTCCGCGCGCGCGGCCGCGCGCTTGTCGGCCTCGATCTCGGCCAGCCGGCTCTCGGCGACACCGGCGAACAGCCCATCGGGATAGCGCGAGAGGTAGGCGCGCAAGCCCGCTTCGGACGAGCCGCGCCCGGTTTCACGCCAGTAGTTCGTGTCGCGCCGTTCTTCCTCGGCCTGCCGACGCGCGGCCTCGGCTTCGAGCTCCGCCGCGCGCACCGCCGCCACGTCGCGCAAGGCCCGCAGCTGGTCGGCTGTCAGGTAACCGGTGGCCGGATAGCCCTCGGCGCTCTGCCACGCGGTGATCGCGGCGCGTGATCCGGGGCCGAAGATCCCGTCGATCCCGCGCGGATCATAGCCCAGAAGCGAAAGATCACGCTGGATGTCGCGCCGGGCATTCCGGTCGAGCCCCATCGCCGCCTCAACCGCCCGCGCCCTGTCGTCGGCGCTGCCCTCGATCCGCCGGATCTCTCCCCGCGCGGCCGAAGAGAAGCGCCCGCTCGGGTAGCGGTCGAGGTAGGCCTCGAAGGCTTCAACGGTGCCGATCTGTTCGATCACCTGCCACCATGCCGCCTCCATGTCGGGTTCGAGCCGAACCTGGGGCGCAGCAGCCCCATCGCCGGGAACGGGCAGGAACGGCACGGCATCGGAGAGGAACCCCGAGACGGCCAGATCACGGCGCGAGTCGCCGAGACCGGAGGCCATATCGGCACCGGGCACGAGCACAACCTCGCGGGCGGCCCGCAGAAGCTGGTTGAGCGGCCCGGACACCACCGTCACGCCCTGCGGCGCAGTCACATCGGCACCCGGCACCAGCCCGGTGCCCTCGATCCTCTTGCCGGACCTGGCCAACATCACCACGGCCTGCCCCGGCCGCTCCGCCACGATATCGAGGATCGCCCCAAGCGGCACCGCCGCGCTGCCGACCGAGAGATCGTCAGGCTCGGTGGCCTCGCGGGTAAGCAGCCAGGCCTCGCGCGGCGTGCTCACCATGTGGCCCGAGAGAAGCACGAACACCCGCTCCGCATCTGCAACGGCATCGCGAAAGCGCGCCACCGTGCTCCAGGCCCCGGACGCGCTCTGGTCGAGTGAAGAAATGACCCTGAACCCGGCCGACTCCAGGCTTTGCGCCATGTCGGCGGCCTCGGGTGCGCCCGGTAGATCGGGCAAATCCCGGTAATCATCACCGACGACAATCAGCGCCACATCTTCCGCGGCGGCGATTCGCGGCGCGAGGCAGAAAACCGCCAACGCCAACGCCTTGAAAACAGGTCTCATGTCATCCTCCCGTCACATCCGGACTTTACCAGTGTCTACCAATTCCAGCCCCACCGCAAAGCCGCTGCCGATCCGGCGGCGCTTTCCCGCCTCCCGGGGCGCAAAACGCCCTTTCCCCCGATGCCCTCCCACGGTAGCCATGAGCCATGTCGCAGATCACGCTCATCCGCCACGGCCAGGCCAACTCCGCCGCGCAGGACGAAACTGGCTATGATTCGCTTTCGCCGCTCGGCCACCAGCAGGCCGCGTGGCTCGGCGGCTATTGGGACGAGGCGGGCGAGGGCTTCGACCGGATCTATTCCGGAACGCTGATCCGCCATGTCGAGACGGCGGGGGCGATGCAGGCCACGCGTTTCGGCGAGGTCGTGGCCGACCCGCGGCTGAACGAGGTTGCCTACTTCGACCTGTCGGCCCGTATGCATGAGCAATATGGCATCCCGATGCCGACAAATCGCGACGAATTCATCGACCACCTGCCGCTGGTGTTCACCGCCTGGCAGGACGGCAAGATCGAGGGCGCGGCGGAGAGTTTCCATGCCTTCCAGTCGCGCGTTTCCGACGCGCTGCACGAGATCGCCGCGGGGAGCGGCCGCGCGCTCGTGGTCACCTCGGGCGGGCTCATCGCCATGGCCGTTCGCGTGGCGATGGGGCTGGAGCTTGGCGCCTTCGCCCGGCTCGCGCTCACCATCATGAACACCTCGGTGCACCAGCTGCACCCGGTCGGCGCGGGTCTCACGCTCACGCAGTTCAACGCCGTGCCGCATCTGGCCCGGCCCGACAGGCACCACGCGCGCACCTATATTTGAGGAGGGCGGGATGACGCATCTCTGGGTCCGGGCCGAACAAAGGCCCAACGAGGAACGGGTGGGGCTAACGCCCGAAGGTGCGCGCGCCTTGATCGTGGCGGGCATCCGGGTGAGCGTCGAGGAAAGCGCGCAGCGCAAGATCCCGATCGAAGGCTACCGCGATGCAGGCTGCGAGATCGTGGCCGAAAACGCATGGCCGCGAGCGCCGCGCGACGCGATCATCTTCGGCCTGAAGGAATTGCCCGACGACGACACGCCGCTCACCCATGCCCACATCATGTTCGGCCACGCCTTCAAGGGTCAGCATTCCGGCCGCAGGCTGCTCGCACGCTTCAAGGCGGGCGGCGGCACGCTCTACGACCTCGAATACCTCGTCGACGAGGCAGGCCGCCGGATCGCCGCTTTCGGCTACTGGGCGGGCTTCGCCGGGGCCGCCGTTTCGGTCAAGGCCTGGGCGGCGCAGGAGGCCGGCGGGATCTGCCATCCGGTCGCCACCTACCCGGGCAAGACGGCGCTGGTGGAGGAGCTGCGCGCCGAACTGGCCGCCACCGCCCGCCCGCTGCCCCGCGCCATCGTGATCGGCGCGCTCGGCCGCGTCGGCACCGGCGCGGCTGATCTCTGCGCCGAACTGGGCATGGACGTGACCCGGTGGGACATGGCCGAAACCGCCGGCGGCGGGCCGTTCCCCGAGATCCTCGAACACGAGATCTTCCTGAACTGCATCTTCGCCCGCCCCGGCACGCCGGTGTTCGTGGGCCCCGACGCGCTCGACAAGCCCCGGCACCTCTCGGTGATCGGTGATGTCGCCTGCGACCCCGACAGCGATTACAACCCGGTGCCGATCTACAGCACGGCCACCGACTGGCAGGCCCCCGTGGTGCGCGTGGCCGACAGCCCACCGCTCGACGTGATGGCGATCGACAACCTGCCCTCGCTCCTGCCCGTCGAAAGCTCCGAAGACTACGCGGCACAGCTTCTGCCAGCGCTTCTCACGCTCGACAGGTTGGGCGAAGGCGTCTGGGGCCGCGCGAAAGCCACCTTCGACGAACAGATGAAAGGGATCTGAGATGACGATTCATTGGTGCGGCACCGGCCTTTCGGCCATTCCCGGCCTCAAGCGGTTGATCGAGGCGGGCCGCAAGGTCGTGGTGTGGAATCGCACGGTCGAGAAGGCCCGCGAAGCGTTGGGCGCGCTCACCGACGATATCCGCGCCTTCGATCTCGAAGCTCTCGGAGCGGCACTCGCCCCCGGCGACGTGGTGGTTTCGATGCTCCCCGCCGACTGGCACGTGCGGCTGGCCGAGCTTTGCATCGAGAAGGGCGCACATTTCGTCTCGTCGTCCTACATCGCCCCCGAGATGCGCGCGCTGGATGAGAAGGCGAAGGCGGCAGGGGTCACGCTCGTCAACGAGGTTGGGCTCGATCCGGGGATCGACCACCTGATGGCGCATTGGCTGGTGGAGGACTACCGCAAGTCGCCGGCGTATGACCCGAAAAACACCGTCAGCTTCACCTCCTATTGCGGCGGTGTGCCGAAACATACCAACGCCTTCCGCTACAAGTTTTCTTGGTCGCCGCTCGGGGTGCTGAAGGCGCTGCGCTCGCCCTCGCGCTCGATCAAGGCCCATTCGCTGCTCGAAGTCGCCCGGCCATGGGATGCGATCTCGAGCTACGACGCGCCGCTGCCGACGCCCGAGACCTTCGAAGTCTACCCCAACCGCGATTCCATTCCCTTCATGGCGCAATACGGGTTCGATGAAGCCTGGCCGGTGAAAGATTTCGTGCGCGGCACGCTGCGGCTGGGTGGCTGGGCGGACGCCTGGGCGGATGTGTTCCGCGAGATCGAAACGCTGGAAGGCGCGGCCGGCGAGGACCGGCTCAAGGAAATGTCGGATCAGTTCTGGGCCGAGAACGCCTATGACGAGGGCGAACCCGACCGGGTGGTGCTCTGCGTCGGGCTCAGCGCAACGAACGAGGGCGAGGATGTTTATCACAAGACCTGGACGCTCGACGCCCATGGCGACGAACGCGGCACGGCGATGGCACGGCTGGTTTCGGTCACCGTCGCGCTCGCCGTTTCCTCGGTGCTCGACCGCGAGATCAAGCCCGGCGTCTCGGCGGCGCCTTCGGATGAACGGCTGGTGCAACGCTGGCTAGACGAGATCGACACCCAGGCTCAGCACATGCAACTGGTGGACCACCTCGCCTGAGGCGATCGGGGCGATTCCCGCAAGCGGGGATCGCCCGACGCGAAAGCGCCTATTTCAGGTGCTCGTCGATCAGTTCTTCCGAGTCGTAGCCCAGCGCTTCAAGCCCGGACGTGAGATAATCCGAAAGCAGGGGCACACCGAGCAGGTAATCCTCGGTCGGCGCCGTGGCTTCCGACTTGGCGGTCTCGATCGCTTCTTCGAGATCGTCGGCGGTGAAGGTATCGCGCCCGATCCACATGATCGCCACGAGGCTGGCCTGCTCGTCGGAGTTCAGATCCGAGATATAGCTGCGCAGTTCGTCCTCGGTTGCGTCGGACGGCCGCGATTCGAGGATCGAGTCGGCCTCGGCATCGTCCATTGGCGTATCCCAACGGCCGGTCTTGGCGTCGAGTGTGCGGGCGCGGATAATGATCCGGGCCACCTTGGAGGGGCTGATCTCGATCATGTCTGCTCCTGTCCTGATCTTCTCCCGCTATAGCGCGAAGCCAGCCACCCCTACAAGGGCACTCACCCCTTCGGCAGCGGCATGACGCTTTCCTCGCCCTCGCCTGGAGCGATCTCCTCGAAGTCGAAATTGTCGAGTTTGGCGGCCCGTTTGCCCGCGCGTTCGGCGGCGATACCAAGCCCCTCCAGATCGGCCCGCGCCTGCCCGAAATGCGAGTTGAGCTTGTCGACCCGTTCCACCACCAGTTCGACGTCGCGGTGCAACTGCCGCAGCGTCTTGCGAATCGCCCCGGCCTGCTCGCGCATCCGGGCATCTTTCAGAATCGCGCGCATGGTGTTGAGCGTGGCCATGCAGGTGGTGGGCGACACGATCCAGACCCGCTTTTCGAACCCCTCCCGCACCACCTCGGGAAAATTCGCATGCAACTCGGCATAGACCGCCTCCGACGGCAGGAACATCAACGCGCCGTCGGCGGTTTCGCCCTCGATGATGTATTTCTCGCTGATCGCCTTGATATGGGCCCGCACCGCGACGCGCATCGCCTTGGCCGCCTCGTTCACCTCCCATTGCGTGTCGGCCTTGCGCAGCGCCTCGTAAGCCTCCAGCGGAAACTTCGAATCGATCACGATCGGCCCCGGCGGGTTGGGCAGGTGGATCAGGCAGTCCGCGCGCCTGCCGTTCGATAGCGTGGCCTGCAGGTTGTAACTGTCCGACGGCAGGGCCTTCGACACGATATCGGTGAGCTGGATCTCCCCGAAGGCGCCGCGCGTCTGCTTGTTGGAGAGAATGTCCTGCAACGAGAGCACATCGCCCGAGAGCCGGGTGATGTTTTCCTGCGCCTTGTCAATGGTAGCGAGGCGTTCCTGCAACTGGGTGAGCGATTGCGTGGTCTTCACGGTCGAGCCCTGCAGCGATTCGCTCATCCGCTCCTGCATCTCCGACAGCGACCGCGCCGCGCGCATCGCGTTTTCATGCAGCCGTTCCTGCATCTGGCGCTGAACCTCCGCCAGCCGCGCCTCCATCGTCTGCACCATCCGGGTCTGCCCGTTGGCCTGCGCGTCCGATACGCTGCGCAAGCCCCCGGTGAGCTGATCCTGCCCTTGCCCCAGCACCTGCACCGCGTGGCCGAGCCCGCCGATCTGGCGCGAGAGGTCTTCGGCCATCCGCGCCGACCGGCCGGCGCGGGCCACCGCGACGATCAGGAGAACGACGATCAGAAAAAGCGCACCGGCCGCGACGAGCGCGGCCAGAACCATCGGATCCGTGAGATCGAGGGAGGCGGCGGTCTCGTTCATGTCCGGCCAAAAAGCCTTTCGATATCGGCCAGCTTGAGTTCCACGTAGGTGGGCCGGCCGTGGTTGCACTGGCCCGAATGCGGCGTTGCCTCCATCTCGCGCAGTAGTGCGTTCATCTCCTCCGGGCGCATCCGCCGTCCGCTGCGCACAGAGCCATGGCAGGCGGCGGTCGACAGCACCGCCTCGATCCGCGCCTGCAGCGTGTTCGACGCGCCAAGATCGGCCAGTTCATCGAGGATGTCGCGGATCAGCGCCCCGGCATCCACCGTGCCGAGGATCGCGGGCGTTTCGCGCACCGCGATCGCGCCGCCGCCGAATGGCTCGATCCCGAGGCCGAGGCGCGCGAGGTCCTCCGCCATCCCGAGCAGCCTTGTCGCCTCGCTTTCCGAAAGGTCCACGATCTCGGGCACCAGCAAGGCCTGGCTCGCCACGCCGGTTTCTTCCATCTGGCGCTTCAGTTTCTCGTAGGTGAGCCGCTCATGCGCGGCATGGCCGTCGACGATCACCATGCCATCCGCCGTCTGGGCGATGATGTAGTTCTCGTGCACCTGCGCCCGCGCCGCGCCCAGCGGCCGCTGCTCGTCCGCCCGCTGACAGGCCTCGCTGTGGTCCGGCGCATCCCAACGCGCCGAGGGCGCGGCGGCCTCGGCAAATCCCGGCTGCACGTCGGGGGCCTGCATCTCGTAGGCCGTCCGCGCGAGCCCCGGCCCCGGCCTGTCCATCTGGTAGACGCGCGGCCCGGTCGCTTCGGGACGCATCGCCCCCAGCGTCGCCCCGGCAACGGTGCTCGACGCGCGGTGCCCAGCCTCGGCCAGCGCGTGGCGCAGGGCCGAAACGATCAGCCCCCGCGCCACCCCCGGCTCGCGAAACCGCACCTCCGATTTCGCCGGGTGCACGTTCACGTCAACCAGGTGCGGATCGCAGGAAAGAAACAGCGCCGCCGCCGGGTGCCGGTCACGGCTGAGGAAATCGAAATAGGCGGCGCGCAGCGCGCCGACCAGGAGCTTGTCGCGCACCGGCCTGCCATTGACGAAGAGGAACTGCGCCACTGCCGCGCCGCGCGAATAGGTCGGCAGCGCGGCATAACCGGTAAGCCGAAGCCCCTCTCGCTCGGCGTCGATCCGCAGCGCGTTCTCACCGAAATCGCGCCCGAGCACACGGGCGAGCCGCCCGCCCAGCGCATCGAACATGTCGCCCGTCTCGGGCACCGCCTGGAACACAATCCGCCCTTCGCCGCCGCCGGAGACATCGCGCAAGGTGAACCCGATGTGCGGCTCGGCCATCGCCAGCCGCTTCACCACGTCGCCGATCGCCTGCGCCTCGGCCCGGTCCGAGCGCAGGAACTTGAGCCGCGCAGGCGTGGCATAGAACAGGTCGCGCAACTCCACCACCGTGCCACCCGAAAGCGCGGCGGGCCGCACCGGCCCGGCCTCACCCCCCGCCACGCGGATCGTCGCCGCCTCGTGGCCCGCCGTGCGCGAGGTGATCGTGAGCCGCCCCACGGCGCCGAGCGAGGGCAGGGCCTCGCCGCGAAAGCCGAAGGTATGGATATCGAGCAGATCGGACCCGTCGATCTTCGAGGTCGCGTGCCGGGAAAGCGCAAGCACAAGCTCCTCGGGCGCCATGCCGGTCCCGTCATCCGTCACCCGGATCAAGGTCTTGCCGCCGTCACCGTAGGCCACCTCGATCCGCCGCGCGCCCGCGTCGATGGCGTTTTCCACCAGTTCCTTGACTGCGGAGGCGGGCCGCTCCACCACCTCGCCCGCCGCGATCCGGTTGATCACGGCATCGTCGAGCTGGCGGATCACCGGGCGGGACGCGCTCATATGGGGTGCGGCATCTGACATACTACAAGACCTAGCACGTGAGCGGGCGATTCTGCCAGTGGGCGCGGGCACCCACGAAGCGCAGGTTTGCTGGGTAAAACGACCGAAGGCATCAAGGTTAACGGCCGTTAAGGTTAATGCGCGCCGAAGGCAGCGCCACCCGCAATCCCCGGCCTCACCCGGCGAAGTCCGCCCGCGCGTAGCCTTGAAGGTAGAGCAGCGCCGTCAGGTCGCCATGGTTCACCCGGATATCGCACTCGGCCGCAACCGACGGCTTGGCGTGCAGCGCCACGCCGGTGCCCGCGAGCCCGAGCATGCCCAAGTCGTTGGCGCCATCGCCCACCGCGATTGCGTCGGCGGGGGTGATCCCGAGCCGGGCCGAAACCTCTTCCAGCGCGGCCACCTTCGCCGCGCGCCCAAGGATCGGCTCCACCACCCGCCCGGTCAGCTTGGCCGCCTCGATCTCGAGATCGTTCGCCCGCGCCTCATCGAAACCCAGAACCGCGGCCACGCGGGAGGCGAAGGCGGTGAACCCGCCGGACACCAACACCGTATAGGCCCCGTTTGCGCGCATCGTGGCCACCAGCGCCCGGCCGCCGGGCATGTAGGTGATCCGCTCCGACAGCACCTTGTCGATGACCCCGGCGTCGAGTCCCGCGAGCAGCCCGACCCGTTCGCGCAATGCCCCCTCGAAGCCGAGTTCGCCATTCATCGCCCGCGCGGTGATCGCGGCCACATGCGCGCCCACCCCCGCCTCGTCGGCCAGCTCGTCGATACATTCCTGCCGGATCATCGTCGAATCCATGTCGGCGATCAGCATCCGCTTGCGCCGCCCTGCGGCAGGCTGCACCGCGAGATCGACGCCGAGCTTCTGCATATCGTCCCAGACCTCCCAGAGGTTGCCGGGCCGCGCAGGAAGCGAAAATTCCGCCGCTTCACCGGGCGCGAGCCAGACCGCATCGCCGCCGCCCCAAGCGTTGCGAAGGTTTTCCACCAGCAGGGCATCCAACCCTTCGGGCGCGGCGATAAGCGTGGCGATGAACATGAACGGTCTCCGTTTGCCTGCGCGCGGCCTCTAGCCGATCAGGATACCAAACACCAGCCTGACGCTTCTTGCTTCTTGGGTCCGGAATTACCTTCGGGGGCCAGGGGGGCAGACAGCCCCCCGGCGCATCCAGCCGCGCCAAAGTTTCCGATCTGCTCCACAGGGTGTCGCATCCATTCCCCAAACCGGCGCATCCCGGCGATTTTCCATGTTGTGAAGCCACGGCATTGGCCGTATCTGCAGCGGCGGGACACCCCTCCCCAACGAGGGGCGAATATCTGGAAGGATACCATAGATGGTCACCGATCAACCGGCAGCGCGCCCGGCCAATCCGCGCTTTTCGTCCGGCCCCTGCGCCAAGAATCCCGCTTTCTCTCTCGATAAACTCGCCGATGCCCCCCTCGGGCGCTCGCACCGTGCCGCCGTCGGCAAGGAAAAGCTCCTTGCCGCGATCGAGGGCACCCGCGAGATCCTCGGCATCCCCGCCGATTACCGCATCGGCATCGTGCCCGCCTCCGATACCGGCGCGGTGGAAATGGCGATGTGG
The DNA here is from genome assembly GCF_014640115.1 of Sinisalibacter lacisalsi. Classification (GTDB taxonomy): domain Bacteria; phylum Pseudomonadota; class Alphaproteobacteria; order Rhodobacterales; family Rhodobacteraceae; genus Sinisalibacter; species Sinisalibacter lacisalsi. The sequence goes on from NZ_BMGI01000001.1 coordinate 48,708, forward strand.
TCGATGCTCGGCGCGCGCGGCGTCGAGATGCTGGCCTGGGAAAGCTTCGGCGCGGGCTGGGTGACCGACGTGGCCAAGCAGCTCAAGCTCGACGCAGTGGTGAAAACCGCCGATTACGGCCAGCTTCCCGATCTGGCGTCCGTCGACTTCGCCAACGACGTGGTCTTCACCTGGAACGGCACCACCTCCGGCGTGCGCGTGCCGAACGGCGACTGGATCGCCGCCGACCGCGAGGGGCTGACGATCTGCGACGCCACCTCCGCCGCCTTCGCGATGGACCTGCCCTGGGACAAGCTCGATGTCACCACCTTCTCCTGGCAGAAGGTGCTGGGCGGCGAAGCAGCCCACGGGATGCTGATCCTGAGCCCGCGGGCGGTGGAACGGCTCGAAAGCTACACACCGGCATGGCCGCTGCCGAAAATCTTCCGCCTCACCAAGGGTGGCAAGCTGATCGAGGGCATCTTCAAGGGTGAGACGATCAACACGCCCTCGATGCTCGCCGTCGAGGATTACCTCGTGGCGCTCGACTGGGCGCGCTCGGTGGGCGGGCTCGAGGGCCTGATCGCCCGGGCCGACGCAAACGCGCAGGCCGTGTTCGACTTCTGCGACACGCACGACTGGATCGCCAACCTCGCCGACAATCCGGCGACGCGCTCCAACACCTCGGTTTGCGTCAAGTTCACCGACGACCGGATCAAGGACGGCGCCGCCTTTGCCAAGGCCGTGGCCAAGCGGCTTGAAGCCGAGGGCGTGGCCCATGATATCGGCGCATACCGCGACGCCCCGGCGGGCCTCAGGATCTGGTGCGGCGGCACGGTCGAAACCGCCGACGTTCAGGCCCTGCTCCCCTGGCTCGACTGGGCGTTCAACGCCGAGATCGCCGCACAGTAATCGCGTGGCGGGGCCTGGCCCCGCCTCTCCCCCGATCACAGACCGGGCTGCAGCCCGGAACCCCTCACAATGCAAAGGAACCCCCCATGGCCCCCAAGGTTCTCGTTTCCGACAAGCTTTCCGAAACCGCTGTCCAGATCTTCCGCGACCGTGGCATCGAGGTCGATTTCCTGCCCGACCTCGGCAAGGACAAGGAAAAGTTCATCGCCGAAATCGGCAAGTATGACGGCCTCGCCATCCGCTCCGCCACGAAGGTGACGGCCGACGTGCTCGAGGCCGCGACCAACCTCAAGGTGGTCGGCCGCGCCGGTATCGGCGTCGACAACGTCGATATTCCCGCCGCGTCCAAGAAGGGCGTGATCGTGATGAACACCCCCTTCGGCAACTCGATCACCACCGCCGAACACGCCATCGCCATGATGATGGCGGTCGCGCGCCAGGTTCCCGAAGCCGATACCTCGACGCAGGCCGGCAAGTGGGAGAAGTCGAAATTCATGGGCGTCGAGGTTACCGGCAAGACGCTGGGCGTAATCGGCGCGGGCAACATCGGCGGCATCGTCTGCGATCGCGCCCGCGGCCTCAAGATGAAGGTGATCGCCTATGATCCGTTCCTGAGCGAGGAACGCGCCGACAAGATGGGCGTGGAAAAGGTCGAACTCGACGAGCTTCTGAAGCGCGCCGATTTCATCACCCTCCACGTGCCGCTCACCGACAAGACCCGCAACATCCTCTCGGCCGAGAACATCGCCAAGACGAAGAAGGGTGTGCGGATCATCAACTGCGCCCGCGGCGGGCTTGTGGACGAGGCCGCCCTGGCCGAGGCCATCAAGTCGGGCCACGTCGCGGGCGCGGGCTTCGACGTCTTCGAGGTCGAACCCGCGAAAGACAGCCCGCTGTTCGGGCTGCCCAACGTCGTCTGCACGCCGCACCTCGGCGCTTCGACCACCGAGGCGCAGGAGAACGTAGCGCTGCAGGTGGCCGAGCAGATCTCCGACTACCTGCTCACCGGCGCCGTGACCAACGCGCTCAACATGCCCTCGGTCACCGCCGAGGAGGCCAAGGTGATGGGCCCGTGGATCAAGCTCGCCGGGCACCTCGGCGCTTTCGTCGGCCAGCTCACCGACGAGCCGATCGAGGAGATCAACATCCTGTTCGACGGGGTCGCGTCCGAGATGAACCTCAAGGCGCTCGATTGCGCGGTGATCGCGGGGCTGCTCAAGCCGGTGATTCCCGAGGTCAACATGGTCTCGGCCCCGGTGATCGCCGCGGACCGGGGGGTGAAAACCTCGACCACGAGCCAGGCCAAATCGGGCGTGTTCGACGGCTTCATCAAGCTCACGGTAAAGACCCCGACGCGCGAACGTTCGATCGCGGGCACGGTGTTTTCCGACGGCAAGCCGCGCTTCATCCAGATCAAGGGCATCACCATCGACGCCGAGATCGGCCACCACATGCTCTACACCACCAACAAGGACGTGCCGGGCATCATCGGCGCGCTGGGTGAAACCATGGGCGGCCACGGCGTGAACATCGCCAACTTCACGCTGGGCCGCACGACCTCGGGCGGAGACGCCATCGCGCTGCTCTATGTCGACGCCCCGGTGCCGGAGAGCGTGCTCGAGGCGCTGCGCAAGACCGAGCTGTTCCAGATGGTCGCGCCGCTCGAATTCGAGGTTTGAGCCACGCGCAAAGCGAAATGCAAAGCCCCGGTGGAAACGCCGGGGCTTTTTCGCTGAATGGCTAATCCACGACCCGGAGCGTGAGGTTGATCCGGCCGCCCTCCTTGAGCAGCGTCGACGACCCGGCCCTGATCCGGTCGATGCCGTGAAAGGCCAGCCGGGCCGGGCCGTCGAGCACGAGCACGTCGCCCGAGGCCAGCCAGACCGACTCCGTGGAACCGCCGCGCTCGGTGCCGCCGATGCGAAACAGCCCCTCGTCGCCAAGGCTGATCGAAACCACCGGCTGCGAGAAGTCGGCCTCGTCGCGGTCCTGGTGCATCCCCATCTTCGCTTCGCCCCCATAGAAATTCACCAGGCAGCAATCGGGCGCCCGCGCGTCGGGCGCGACGGCGCGCCAGACCTCGCGCACCTGTTCGGGGATCGCGGGCCAGGGCGTGCCGGAGGGATGATGGTCGATGTAACGGTAGCCGCGCCGGTCGGAATACCAGCCGTAGCGCCCGGCGCTCGTCATCCGCACCGACATTTTCCGCCCCCAGCGGGTTTCGGGCGAAAACAACGGCGCGGCGGCCACAACGCCGCGCAAAGCCTCGGCCAGATCGGCTTGCGCCACCGGCCCCAGGAACCCGCGATAGAGCCTGGCGCTGCGCACCATCAGGGCGGGCGTCGCGGTGCCATCATTTCGCGTCATGAGCAAATCCCTGAAAACGACTCGCTTTTTTTGCATTTTCCCGCCGCCGACGCGGCTTGCAGCCCCCAATACCCCTCCTTATATACGCCCAGACGCCGGAAGGGGATTGCTCTTGCGGCCAAGAAACTGGGATCGGGCAAGGGTGCTTTCCAAGGCCCACGCCCACAACATCGCCAAGAGAGGATTTTGAGCATGGCCAAAGTCATCGGTATCGACCTCGGCACCACCAACTCCTGTGTTGCCATCATGGACGGCGCGCAGCCGCGTGTCATCGAGAACTCGGAAGGCGCGCGCACGACGCCTTCGATCGTCGCCTTCAAGGACGACGAGCGCCTCGTCGGCCAGCCTGCGAAACGTCAGGCCGTCACCAACCCCGATAACACCGTTTTCGCAGTCAAGCGCCTGATTGGCCGTCGGTTCGACGATCCGGCCGTCGAGAAGGACAAGAAACTTGTTCCCTACACCATCATCAACGGTGGCAACGGCGACGCCTGGGTGGAAGCCGCGGGCGAAAAGTATTCTCCCTCGCAAATCTCCGCCTTCATCCTGCAGAAGATGAAGGAAACCGCCGAGAGCTACCTCGGCGAGGATGTGACGCAAGCCGTCATCACCGTGCCCGCCTATTTCAACGACGCCCAGCGTCAGGCCACGAAAGACGCCGGCAAGATCGCCGGCCTCGAAGTGTTGCGCATCATCAACGAGCCCACCGCGGCGGCACTCGCCTATGGCCTCGACAAGAAAGAGACCAAGACGATCGCGGTCTATGACCTCGGCGGCGGCACTTTCGACATCACCATCCTCGAAATCGACGATGGTCTGTTCGAGGTGAAATCCACCAACGGCGATACCTTCCTCGGCGGTGAAGACTTCGACATGCGGATCGTCAACTACCTCGCTGACGAGTTCAAAAAGGAAAACAACGTCGACCTGACGAAAGACAAGATGGCGCTCCAGCGGCTCAAGGAAGCCGCCGAGAAAGCCAAGATCGAGCTGTCTTCGTCGAGCCAGACCGAGATCAACCAGCCGTTCATCTCGATGGGGTCGGACGGCCAGCCGCTGCACATGGTGATGAAACTCACCCGCGCGAAGCTTGAAAGCCTCGTGGGCGATCTCATCAAGAACTCGATGAAGCCCTGCCAGGCCGCGCTCAAGGATGCGGGCCTGTCGACCGGTGACATCGACGAGGTCATCCTCGTCGGCGGCATGACCCGGATGCCCAGGGTGGTCGAGGAAGTCACCAAGTTCTTCGGCAAGGAACCGCACAAGGGCGTCAACCCCGACGAGGTCGTGGCACTGGGCGCGGCGATCCAGGCCGGCGTGCTCCAGGGCGACGTGAAAGACGTGGTTCTGCTCGACGTGACCCCGCTTTCGCTTGGCATCGAAACGCTGGGCGGCGTGTTCACCCGCCTGATCGACCGCAACACCACGATCCCGACCAAGAAATCCCAGGTCTTCTCCACCGCCGAAGACAACCAGAACGCGGTGACGATCCGGGTGTTCCAGGGCGAGCGCGAGATGGCAGCCGACAACAAGATGCTTGGCCAGTTCAACCTCGAAGACATCCCGCCCGCCCCGCGCGGCATGCCGCAGATCGAGGTGACCTTCGATATCGACGCCAACGGCATCGTTTCGGTTCAGGCCAAGGACAAGGGCACCGGCAAGGAACACCGGATCACCATTCAGGCCTCGGGTGGCCTGTCGGATGAAGATATCGAAAAGATGGTGAAGGACGCCGAGGAAAACGCCGAGTCCGACAAGCAGCGCAAGGAGCTTGTCGAGGCCCGCAACCAGGCCGAAAGCCTCATCCACTCGACCGAAAAGGCGATGGAAGAGCATTCGGACAAGGTGGATCCGACGACGATCGAGGCGATCGAGCTGGCCATCTCGGCGCTCAAGGAAAATCTCGAGAAGGACGACGCCGGCAAGATCAAGTCGGGCATCCAGAACGTCACCGACGCCGCCATGAAGCTGGGCGAGGCCATCTACAAGGCCGAGCAGCAGGCACAGGGCGAAGAAGGCAAGGACGACGAGGGCTCGCCCTCGGGTGTGGATGACGACATCGTCGATGCCGACTTCGAAGATCTCGACGACGACAAGCGGTCGTAAGACCCGAAAAGCGCGTGCGCGGCCTGCCACCACGGCAGGCCGGCACCTGCGTTCCCAAAGGGGGACTGACCGATGTCAAAGCGCGATTATTACGAGCTTCTGGGCGTTTCCAGGGATGCGTCGCCGGAAGAAATCAAGAAAGCCTACCGCACCAAGGCCAAAGAACTTCACCCCGACCGCAACTCCGACAATCCCGATGCCGAGGCGCAGTTCAAGGAAGTGAACGAGGCCTATGACGTTCTGAAGGACGCCGACCGGAAGGCAGCCTATGACCGTTTCGGCCACGCGGCCTTCGAAGGTGGCATGGGCGGTGGCCCGCGCCCGGGCGGCGGCGGGTTCCAGGGCCAGGGCGATTTCGCCTCGGCCTTCTCCGACGTGTTCGACGATCTGTTCGGCGACTTCATGGGCGGGGGTCGCGGCGGCGGTCGCCAGCGCGCCACGCGCGGGTCCGACCTGCGCTACAACCTGCGCGTCACGCTCGAAGAGGCCTATAACGGGCTTCAGAAAACCATCAACGTGCCCACCTCCGTCGCCTGCGACGCGTGCAACGGCACCGGCGCCGAGGGCGGCAGCGAGCCCGTCACCTGCCCCACCTGCTCGGGGATTGGCAAGGTGCGCGCCCAGCAGGGCTTTTTCACCGTGGAGCGCACCTGCCCCACCTGCCACGGCATGGGCCAGATCATCAAGAACCCGTGCAAATCCTGCCAGGGCCATGGCCGGATCGAGAAGGAACGCGCGCTGAGCGTCAACATCCCGGCCGGGGTCGAGACCGGAACGCGTATCCGCCTCGCGGGCGAAGGCGAAGCCGGCATGCGCGGCGGCCCTCCGGGCGACCTCTACATCTTCATCGAAGTGGCCCAGCACCCGATCTTCGAGCGCGAAGGTATGCACCTGCATTGCCACGTGCCGGTGTCGATGACCGCGGCCGCCCTGGGCGGCGACATCGAGGTGCCCACCATCGACGGCGGCCGCTCTCGCGTGAAGATCCCGGCAGGCAGCCAAGCGGGCAGGCAGATGCGCCTGCGCGGCAAGGGTATGCCGGGGCTGCGCGGCGGCGGGCATGGCGACATGTATATCGAGCTGGCCGTCGAAACCCCGGTAAACCTCACCGGGCGGCAGAAGGAACTTCTGAAGGAATTCGAGAAGCTCTCGGAGGAGAACAACCCCGAGAGCACGAATTTCTTTTCCAAGGTCAAGAGCTTCTGGGAGGGGATGAAAGGCTAGGCGCGCGGCGCCCGGCCTGCCCTCATTCGCTGCTCTCGACGCCTTCAGGCGACCCCACAATCACGAAGCGCAGATCTTCGGGCCGGAAAAGCTCGGCCGCTACGCGGTTGATCTCGTCCAGCGTCACCGCCTCGATCTGCGCGTTGCGGGTCTTGACGTAACTCGTGGGATACCCCTGCATCTGCATCCCCACCAGGATCCGCGCGATCGGGCCATTGCCGTCGAAGCGCAGCGGGTAGGCCCCGGTGAGATAGAGTTTCGCCGACTCGAGTTCTTCCTCGCTCACGCCGTCGCGCGCCATGCGCTCCCATTCGGCGCGCACCACCTCGATGGTTTCCGCCATCCGCGCGTTCACCGTCGAAACCGTGCCGATCAGCGATTCGCTGTAGTCCGAGTCGATCAGGTAGGTTCGGATGCCGTAGGTCAGCCCGCGTTTCTCGCGCACCTCAGCCATCAACCGGCTGTTGAAGCCACGACCCCCCATGATGTCGTTGAGGATGAAGGCGGGGAAGAATTCCGGTGTGCCGACCTTCACCCCGCTGTGACCGAATCGCGCCACCGACTGCGGCGTATCGAAGGGAACGACCGTGACGCCCCCCGTGGCGCCGAAAGCGACGGGCTCCGGCAGCGGCGCGCCCTCGTCAGGGAGATCGCCAAGCAGGTCGTCGATCAAGGTGCCAAGCTCCTCGGCGGAAATATCGCCCACGGCCGCGATATAGACACGGTCTCGCGCGATGGCTCTGGAAAAGGCGTCCAGAATATCGGGCCGCGTCAGCGCGGTGACGCTCTCGAGCGTGCCGCCATAATAGCTGCCATAGGGGTGATCGCCGTAGGCCAGCCGATCGAACGCGGCGCTCGCCAGGGCATCGGGGTCGTTCTCGCGATTCCTGAGGTTGGCGATCACCTGCCGACGCACCCGCTCGATCGCATCGTCATCGAATCGTGGGTTCACCAGCGCTTCGCGCAGCAGGTCCACCGCCGCCTCGCGGTTCTCCGACAGCATCCGCGCCGAAACCGAAAGGCTGTCGTCGCCGACGCTGAACCGGAAGCTTGCGGCCAGCGCCTCGCGCGCCTCGGCGAAGCCGCGCGCGTCGAGATCGCCCGCGCCCTCTTCGATCAGGGCCGTCATCAGGTTGATCGCCCCGCGCTTGCCCGGCGCATCGAGTGAGGCCCCGCCGCGAAAGCGCAGCTCCAGCGCGACGAAAGGGATGGAAGGCTCCTGCACCAGCCACGCGGTGAGCCCGCCGGGCGAGGTGATCTCGGTTATGTCGATCTCGGACCGCGCGGGAAGCGCCGCGACGATCAGGAACAGGAACGCGGCGGCAAAGCGTTTCATTGCACCTCCTCCCCGCCCTCGGACAGCAGCCATCCGGTGACGGAAGACTGTTTGTCGAGCACCTTTCGGGCCGCGTCCATCACGGCTTCCGGCGTGACCGCCTGCAGCACCTCGGGCCAGGCCTGCACGTCGGCGACGGTAAGGCCCGTGGTCAGGCCGCGCCCGAAACGGTCGGCGATATCGCCCACGTCATCGAGCGCGTAGATCTCCGAGGCGCGGATCTGCATCTTGATGTTCTCGAACCGCTCCAGGTCTGGCCCGGTTTCGAGGAACCGCGCCAACTCCGCATCGAGCGCCGCCTCGGCTTCCTCGAGGCTCACCCCTTCGGCCGGGATGACGACGAAGGAAAACGTGCTGTCGTCGAATGAGGTGGCGTTGTAGCTGGCGTTGGTGAACACGGCGATCTGCTGATCGAACTGCAGGGCCGAGCCGAGAACCGAGGTCACCCCGGAGCCGCCCAACAGGCGGGCCAGAAACACCAGCGCCGCCGCGTCTTCCTGCGCGCCCGCGTCCCGCGACGGCGCAAGGTAACTGCGCACCAGCCAGGGCTGCGCCACCCGCGGATCTTCCATCACCACGCGACGCTCGGCGCGCGACGGCGGCTCCTGCGGCCGCACCCGGGGGGAAAGCCCTTCGGATGGTTCAAGCCCGCCGTAATGACGTTCGGCCAAGGCGCGCACCTCGTCGGGCGACACGTCCCCGGCGACGATCAGGATCGCGTTGTTCGGGGCATAGAACCGGCGGTAGAACTCAAGCGCATCGTCACGGCTGAGGCCCGCCATCTCGTGGCGCCAGCCGATGATGGGAATGCCGTAAGGATGGTTCCGATACAGCGCCGCGCGCAGGTCTTCCCGAAACAACGCGTTGGGGTCGTTGTCGATCCGCGTCGCGCGTTCCTCGAGAATCACGTCGCGCTCGGTTGCCACCTCTTCCGGCGACAGCACGAGGTTGCGCATCCGGTCGGCTTCCATTTCCATCATCAGCCCGAGCCGGTCGGCGGCGACGCGCTGGAAATAGGCGGTGTAATCGAACGAGGTAAACGCGTTGTCGGAACCGCCGTTGGCTTCGACCACCCTGGAAAGCTCTCCCGGGTCGAGGCTCTGCGTGCCCTTGAACATGAGATGTTCAAGGAAATGCGCGATCCCGGACTTGCCCGGCGGCTCGTCGGCCGAACCGATGCGGTACCAGACCTTGTGCACGACCGCTGGCGCGCGGTGATCCTCGACCACCACGACCTGCATGCCATTGTCGAGCGTGAAACTGGTCACCTCGCCCGACGCCTGGGCAGGCATCGCGAGCAGGCCGAAAAGGGCGATGAACGTAGCCGTCAAGGCGCGCATACGGAATCCTCCATGTGACGGAAGAGTTATCTGCTTCCGGCGATCAGGCAAGGCTGGCACGCGTGGATGTGATCGGGCGAAGGCCCCGCGTTACTCGACCTTGATTTCGGGATCAGGCGGGGCGGACGGGGTCCAGACCCCGGCGGCGCGCAATCGGTCGAGTTCGATGTGCTGATCCAGCGACATCGGCTTGTAGCTCGAATAATAGACGTTCACGTTGAACAGCCGCTCGAGCAGCAGCCCATTGTTTTCGCGCCGCCACTCGAGGTCTTCCGCCGCCAGCGTCTCGCGAATGTTCGCCGCAACACCGTAACGGGCGGTGTAGGAAACCAGCGCCTGCTCCCCGGCATAGATCTGGCCGCGTTCAAGGCGATCAGGATTGCCGCCCAGCGCGGCGACAGCGTCGCCTTGCGGATTGGGATCGACGAGATTGCGCCCGCCCGGCGTGGGCTCGGGCAGCGCGGCGTAGTCTTCCGGCGCCTCCAACGGCTTCGTCGGCAGGATGGAGAACTCGTCGGGCGTGTCGGACTTGATGTTCATGAGCTCAGGCTGGTCGCTCTCGCAGGCGACAAGCACTGCCAGCCCGGCAAGCGCCAAGACAGTTTTGCCGAACGTGCCCCGCATGGACGTCTCCTTCACCCCGAGCTTCGCCCCCTCTTTACCGCATAAGATTCCGCGCGTCACGGGGTCTTTGGTCTCGATTTTTCACCTGTGAACAACACGAGCCCGATTGCGCCCACAAAGATCGCCGCATCGGCGATGTTGAAAGACCACGGATTGGCGATTCCGCAGCAAGTCATGTTGAGGAAATCGGCCACCGCGCCGTAGAGGAGCCGGTCGATCACGTTGCCGATCGCGCCGCCGAGCAGAAGCCCGGCAAAAACCTGCCCGAGCCGCCCCATCGCATCCTTGTGCACCCACCACACGACCCAGGCGGAAATCGCCAGCGCCACGGCGATGAGCACCCAGCGCATCACGTCGCTGTCAGACGCGCCAAGGCCGAAGTTCACCCCCCGGTTCCATGCCATGCGCAAGGTGAGGTAGGGCGGCCACACGTCGATCTGCAGTCGCGTTTTGAGATCGAGCAGGTGCACGACCCAGACCTTGATGATCTGGTCGAGGGCGAAGGTGATCGCCGCGGTGGTGATCATCCACCGCATGTCAGTGCCGGAAGTGCCGCATGCCGGTGAAGACCATGGCCAGCCCGGCCTCGTCGGCGGCCGCGATCACCTCGGCGTCACGCATCGAGCCGCCGGGCTGGATCACGCAAGCCGCGCCAGCCGCCGCCGCTTCCATCAACCCGTCGGGGAAGGGAAAGAACGCATCCGACGCCACCGCCGACCCGATCGCCGGGCTTTCCGCCAACCCCAGTTCCTTGGCCATGCGCCCGGCCTTGATCGCGGCGATATTGGCCGAGTCCAACCGGCTCATCTGGCCCGCGCCCACACCCACGGTGGCGAGATCCCTGACGTAGACGATGGCGTTCGATTTCACGTGTTTGGCCACCTTCCAGGCGAACAGCAGGTCTTTCAACTGCGCCTCCGTCGGGGCCTTCCTGGTGACGACCTTGAGATCGTCGAGGCCGATAAAGCCGTTGTCCTTGTTCTGGAACAGCTGCCCGCCCGACACCTGCCGCACCGTCATGCCGCCCGCGCGCGGATCGGGCAGGGCCTCGGTGGTGAGCAGACGCAGGTTCTTTTTCGCGGCGAAAACTTCCCGCGCTTCCGCGCTCGCACCGGGCGCGATCACCACCTCGGTGAAGATCTCGGCGATCGCCCGCGCCGTTTCGCCGTCGAGCGGCTGGTTGAGCGCCACGATCCCGCCGAAAGCGGAGGTGCGGTCGCAGTCGAACGCCTTCTGGTAGGCCTCGAGCAGCGTTTCGCCGCGCGCCACGCCGGAGGGGTTGGCGTGCTTGATGATCGCCACCGCCGGGCCGTCTGCGGGATCGAACTCCGCCACCAGCTCGAAAGCGGCGTCGGTGTCGTTGATGTTGTTGTAGGACAGCTCCTTGCCCTGGTGCTGCACGGCGGTGGCCACGCCGGGGCGCGCGCTGCCGTCGATGTAGAACGCCGCCTGCTGGTGCGGGTTCTCGCCGTAGCGCAGCGTCTGCGCGAGCTTGCCCGCCACCACCCGGCGGCGCGGCGCGGCCTCGCCGATCGCCTCGGCCATCCACGTGCTCACCGCCGCGTCATAAGCCCCAGTGCGGGCATAGGCGATCTGGGCCTGCTTCTGGCGGAACGCATAACTCGTGGCGCCATCGCCGGCGTCAAGCTCGGCGAGCAGCGCGTCGTAATCCTCGACATCCACGATGGTGGTGACGAACGCGTGGTTCTTCGCCGCCGCGCGGATCATCGCCGGGCCGCCGATGTCGATGTTCTCGATCATCTCGTCATAGCCGGCCCCGCGCGCGAGCGCCGCCTCGAACGGGTAGAGGTTCACCACGAGCAGGTCGATCGCGCCGATCCCGTGCGTTTCCATCGCCGCCGTGTGGTCGGGATTGTCGCGCAGCGCCAGGAGGCCGCCATGCACCATCGGGTGCAGCGTCTTCACCCGCCCGTCCATCATCTCGGGAAATCCGGTGGCATCGGCCACGTCGCGCACCGCCACGCCGGCCTCGCGCAGCGCCTTGGCCGAGCCGCCGGTCGACAGGATCTCGATCCCGCGCGCTTCCAGAGCCCGGCCCAGCTCGACAAGCCCGGTCTTGTCGGAAACGGAAATCAGCGCGCGGCGCACAGGGGAAAGATCGGTCATGTGGGTTCCTCAGGTGTCTTCTGGCAGCCCGCCTGGCTCGTCTCGCACCAGATCACGCAGCCCCACCGGGGTATCCTGTGCCTTGGCGAGCGACCAGCGGATGCGCGTCGCATAGTCCAAAGCGACGCCGGAGAGAACCACCTGTTTTGACGCACGCGGCTTCAAGCGGCCTTTTTCGAGGTAAACACCGGGATCGAGCGAGAGCGTGGCGGCCCCTTCATAGCGCATCACCCAGATCTCGCCCGATTTCAGCGCCATGGAAATGGCGGTGCCGCCAAGGTCGATCGCCGCGTCCACGTCGGGGTGGAGATGAAAGCGAAGGGCGAAGCGGATGCCCGCAAGCCCGGTTCGGTCAAGCGCGGCGCGGAAGATCTCCTGCTCCTCGTCTGAAACCGCCGCCAGGGTTTCCTCGCCGAACACCATCCGGCCATCGACGGCCATCTCCAGCCGCCGCACGTATCCCAGCCCGTGCTCCGGCACATAACCGTCATGCCCCGCAACGATCCCGGCGATTCCGTCGGCCTCGATTTCCTGGATGTGAACCTCACGCGGCGTGCGCTCCAGCAGCGCCCGTTCGCCCGCCCCGCTGCGGTGCGACGGGCCCAGCCGCGATGACGAAACACCCTCGATCCCGAGCACAGAATGCGAAGGCGTTGCCCGACCGGCCTTGCGCCATGCCTCGCCGAAATCCGCGCCGGAACCGCAATTCACGATCAACGGCCTGCGCCCCGAGGTGATCTCGATGGCCAGCGTCGAGGCGTGGCCATTGGCCGAAGCCTCGCCCCGTGGCGGTGCGGCTGCATCCATGATCAGCGTGGTGCGCCCGCCGTGCAGACGGGCATAGCCCATTGCCAGCCCCGCGTTGGTGCTCGCGCGCACGCCCGACGTGGCAAGCGCCTGATCCAGCCGCCCCTCCGCACCGCGCCCGCCACCGTGAAACCGGGCCAGCCCGCCGTCGGCGTGGCGCAGGGCGCGCAGCGTCGGGGCGATGCGCTCGATGGCCGCGATATGCTCGGCCCGGGCCATCCGCCCGCTCTCGGCCAGCGCCAGCGCCGCCCAGTTGAGCAGGGTGAATATTTCGAGGAGTTCCTCGGGGTTGCGCGTGGGAATTCCGCCCTCGGCATCGATCTGCCGATTGCATTCCTGCGCCAGCCCGCGCGTGGCGGCCTCGACATGCGGCTCCATCCCCGTGAGCGACAGCCCGGCGTAGATCAGACCGGTCAACGCCTCGAAGCGCGGCAACCCGGGCGATGCCGCAGGCCAGCGCCGGGCAAGGAACAGGGTCTGCTGCCCAAGCGAGCGATAGAACGCCTCGTGCGTCTCCCCCTCCTGCCCCGAGAGCAGGAAAAGCGCGTGGTTTATCCAGCGAATCAGCCGCCGTCCGGTGAGATCGGGCGTCCAGCCCGGCCCCTTGCCGCCGCCGAATCGCTCGATCCAGTCGAAGGTCCAGCCTTGCGCCTTCTGCCGGGCGGCGTGGTCGCCCAGCGCGGCGAGATCGTCGAGCCATGCAAACCCGTGCAGCGCCTCGGCGAAAGCGGAGACCGGCGGCTCCAGCGCCCAGACCGATACATCCCGCGCCTCCACCAGGTGCCCGGCGAACAACAGGTTGCCCGCCACCAGTTGCTTGCCACGGGCGAAACTGCCGATCGAGCGCGGCTCGGGTTGCGAGACAAAGCCGGTAGGTGGCCGCGCACGCGCCGCGCGGCGGGCATGCCAGCGGTTCATCCAGCGCGTCTTTCGCGCGGACCATGGTTCACGTTGCGACACGGAACTGCCTCGGCTCGGTTTTCGATCGCCCCTTGGCGGGGTCTTGGCCCGCATCATAGCCGCGCGACCCGCCCAAGTCATCGCCTATTGCGGCTTGACGAGGCAGGCGATGAAGAAGCCGTCCATCCCGCCGCGGTCGGCCCAGTAGTCGGGGCGTAGCCGCAGCCCACCCTCCGCGCCCGTCCAGTCCGGGTCGATCCCCGGGCGCGCAAGCCGTGCGCGGTCGACAACGAGATCGGGGTGGCGAGCGAGGGCGTCGCGGAGTTGCTCCTCGCCTTCGTCGATCAGCAGCGAACAGGTGCAATAAACCAGCCGGCCGCCCGGCTTCAGCAGGGCGAGCGCGCGGTCGATCAGCCGCTCCTGCAGTTCGAACAGCGCGGGAAAACCACCCCCGTCCTTGGCATAAGGCAAATCGGGGTGGCGGCGGATCGTGCCGGTGGCCGAACAGGGCGCGTCGAGCAAGATCGCGTCAAAGGGGCCGCCCTGGTAGGTGAGCGCATCGGCGGTCACCACCTCGGCCGCCAGCCCGACGCGGGTCAGGTTCTCCTCCAGCCGTCCCGTTCGCGCGGACGAGATGTCGACGGCGGTCACCTCCGCACCCGTGGCCGCCAGTTGCATCGTCTTGCCACCCGGCGCAGCGCACAGGTCAAGCACCCGCTCGCCCGGTTGGGCATCGAGCACTTGCGCGGGAATCGCCGCGGCAGCGTCCTGCACCCACCATTCTCCATCAGCGAACCCCGGCAGGGCCGAAACCTGGCTCTGGCCTTCGATGCGCACCGATCCGGTGGGCAACAGCGCTCCGCCCAGCCGCTCGGCCAGCGCTGCGGCGTCGCCCTTCGGGGTGAGATCGAGCGGCGCGCTGGCGTAGTGCGCGGCCTCCATCGCCTCGACGGCGGCCTTGCCGTAGTCGTCGATCAGGGGCTTGCGCAGCCATTTCGGCAGGCGCGGCACCGGCAGCGCGGGCCATTTCGCCGCCTCCGCCGCCACTTTGCGCAGCACCGCGTTCACCAGCCCCGCCATGCTCGCGGTATTGCGTCCGGCCCGCGCGATCGCCACGCAGGCGTTCACCACCCCGTGCGCCGCCGCGCCTTCTTCGCAGATCTCCGCCACGCCAAGCCGCAACAGGTTCATCACCCGGGCGGGGGGCCGCTTTTTCAGGTGCGGCCCGAGCATCCTGTCAGACCGGTCAAGCACGCGCAGCGCGGTGGTGACGAGCCGCTGCGCCCGGGCGCGATCGGGGGCAGGCAGCCCCGCAACACGCCGCGCGAGCACTTCCGAAAGGAGCCTGTGCTCGTCGAGCACATCGCCCATCAGATCAAGCGCCACCTTGCGCGGCCGGATCGCGTCGCTCACCATCGGCACTCCTTTGCCATTCTTCGCGCCCGGGCCTATATCATGCGCAGAGCACAAGGAAGAGCGCGATGAACGAGACCGAGAAACGCGACTTGCCCCCCGAAGCGATCCGGGCACTGGCCGAAGCCGAGGAGCGCCGCAAGGCAGCCCGGGCCGCCGAGTTGCCCAAGGAATACGGCGGGCGCGACGGCCCCGAGCCGGTTCGCTACGGCGACTGGGAAAAAAAGGGCCTTGCGATCGACTTCTGAGGCCCCGCGCCACTCAGCGGCGCGGCATGTGGGCGAGGCGGATCAAAGCCCGCTCCATCAGCGCGGTTTGCGGTGCGCGCGAGGATGAGCGCAGTTGCAGATCGGTGTCGATCAGCAATTCGAGCGCCGCTTCCAGCCTGTGCACACCCCAGGCCTGCGCCTGCCGGATCATCCGGTCACGTGACTTGAAGTGAACCGGCGGCCGGGCGCGGGCGATGCCCTTGGCAGGCCCCTCCGAATCAGACGCCGCAAGATGCAGGGTGCGGAAATGCCGCGTGGCGGCGATGCAAAGCCCCACCGGCTGCACGCCCTGCGCTTCCAGCCGCGCGAGCAGCGGGCCGAGCGCCGCCGGTTTGCCCTCGGCGGTGGCGTGCAACACGTCATCCATCTCGGCCTCGGTGGAAGACGGCGCGCAGGCCAGCACGTCGGCGGGCGAAAGCGGGGTGGGATCGTTCAACTTGTAGAGCGCGAGCTTCTCGATGGTCTGGCGCAAGTCGCCGGGATCAAGCGCGCCCGCGAGCCCCTTGAGGTCAGTCATCGCTTCCGAACTCACCGAGGCGAGCCCGGCCTTGCGCAGGTCGGCCTCGATCTCGGCCTGGCTGGGCGGATCGTCGTAGATCGCCACGGCATAGGCGTTCTTGTGCGTCTCGAAGAACTTGCGCAACGCCGAGCGCGGCGTGAGGCTGCCCGCCGTTACCACCACCGTGGCGTCGCCCGCCGCCCAATCGTCGAGCGCGGGGGTGATCGTCTTCGCAAGCGTGTCGGTCGCGTCTTCCACGAAGGCCACGCGCGCGCCGGGGAAGAAACCCTGCGCCTTGATCGCGTCGGAAAGCTGGGCCGGGTCCTTGCGCAGATCGCTGGCCGGGATGCGGGTGAGGCGCATTTCCTCGTCGCCGGTCGGACCGACCAGATTCGCGATCAGCTCCTGCCGCTTCAGCGCCACGCGCATGGCGTCGGCACCGTAGATCAGCACCCCCGCGAGGCCCGGGTCTGGCTTCGCGAAGAAGCGGAGGGCGTCGCGGGGGGCGAGTTTCATCGGTCAGGCCACCACATTGACGATCCGGCCGGGCACCACGATCACCTTTTTCGGCGCCGCGCCGCCAAGGGCGCGCTGCACACCATCGGTGGCGAGCGCCAGCGCCTCGATCTCGTCCTTGGCCATGTCTTTCGCCACGGTGATCTCGTCGCGCCGCTTGCCGTTCACCTGGATCGGCAGCGTCACCGTATCGTCCACCAGCAGCGCCGGGTCGGCGACCGGCCAGGGCGCGTTGGCCACCAGTCCTTCGCCGCCCAGATGCGCCCAGACCTCCTCGGCCAGATGCGGCGTCATCGGCGCCATGAGCTGCGCCATGACCTTCATCGCCGCGCGCTTGGCCTCGGCCCCGGCGCTTGATTTCGCCAGCGTGTTGGTGAAGGCGTAGAGCCTGGCGATCGAGGTGTTGAACAGGAAACCGTCGATCCCCTTGGTCACCGCGTCGATCGTCTTGTGCGTCTCGCGCAAAAGGTCGTCGTCGCCCTCGCCGGCTCCACTCGCCCCGGCGATCTCGTCGGCCATGCGCCAGACCCGCGCGAGGTGCTTGGCCGCCGCCTCGGCGCCTGCCGCCGTCCATTCCACGTCACGTTCCGGCGGGCTGTCCGACATCACGAACCAGCGCGCGGTATCGGCGCCGTAGGTTTCCACGATGTCGACGGGATCGACCACGTTGTTCTTGGATTTCGACATCTTGGCGGAGGGGATGATCTCGACCTCCGCACCGCCATCCTTGAGGAAGGCCTTGCCGTCGCGCAGCTCCACCGCCTCGGGGTAATGATAGACCGGGCGGCCGTTCTCGTCGCGCGTCATGTAGATCGCGTGGGTCACCATGCCCTGCGTGAACAGCGCGTTGAACGGCTCCTTCGACTTCTCCGGCAGGTGGCCGCAGATGTGCATCGCGCGGGCGAAGAAGCGCGAGTAGAGCAGGTGCAGGATCGCGTGCTCGATGCCGCCGATGTATTGATCGACGTTCATCCAGTATTCGGCATCCTCGGCGACGGTTGGCGTATCCGCATGCGGATTGGTGAAACGGGCGTAATACCACGACGAATCGACGAAGGTATCCATCGTGTCGGTCTCGCGCTGGGCCGGTGCGCCGCATTTCGGGCAGGTGCAATCGCGCCACGTCGGGTGCCGGTCGAGCGGGTTGCCGGGCACGTCGAAGCTCACATCGTCGGGCAGCTTCACCGGCAGGTTCTCTTTCTTCTCCGGCACCACGCCGCAGGCTTCGCAATGCACCACCGGGATCGGGCAGCCCCAGTAGCGTTGCCGCGAAAGGCCCCAGTCGCGCAGGCGGTATTGCGTAACCCCCTCGCCCCAGCCCTCCGCCTCGGCGAAGCGAATCGTGGCCTCGATGGCCTCCTCGCCGGTGGCCTCGTCGAGCCCTGCGAAGTGGTTAATCCATTTCACCTTTTCGCTTTTCGGCGGCACGAAGGCCTCGCGCTCGACCGGGGCCGGTTCGTCGAGCGCAAAGAAGGTGTCGATCACCGGCAGGTCATACTTGCGGGCAAAATCGAGGTCGCGCTGGTCATGCGCGGGGCATGCGAAGATCGCGCCGGTGCCGTAATCCATCAGGATGAAGTTGGCGATCCAGACCGGCAGCTCCCAATCGGGATCGAGCGGGTGCGTCACCCGCAACCCCGTGTCCATCCCCAGCTTTTCCGCCGTCTCGATCGCTTCCGCCGTGGTGCCACCCTTGCGGCATTCGGCGACGAAGGCGGCCACGTCCGGGTTCTCGGCTTCCAGCTTCCTGGCAATCGGGTGATCGGGCGAGATGCCTACGAACGAAGCCCCCATCAGCGTGTCGGGCCGGGTGGTGAACACTTCAATAGCCTCGCCCGCGCCCACAGGCTCGAAGGCAAAGCGCAACCCGCGCGACTTGCCGATCCAGTTCGCCTGCATCAGCCGCACCTTCTCGGGCCAGTGCTCCAGCCCGTCGAGCGCCTCCAGCAGTTCCTCGGAGAAATCCGAGATCTTGAAGAACCATTGCGTCAGCTCGCGCCGTTCCACCTCGGCGCCCGAGCGCCAGCCCTTGCCGTCGATCACCTGCTCGTTGGCGAGCACGGTCATGTCGACCGGGTCCCAGTTCACCACCGCATTCTTGCGGTAGACGAGGCCCTTTGCCATGAAGTCGATGAACATCGCCTGCTGCTGGCCGTAATACTCCGGGTCGCAGGTGGCGAACATGCGGCTCCAGTCGAGCCCGAAGCCGAGCGGCTTCATCTGGTCGACCATCGTGTCGATGTTGTTGTAGGTCCAGGTTTTCGGGTGGCCGCCGCTCGCCATCGCGGCGTTCTCTGCGGGCATGCCGAAGGCGTCGAAGCCCATCGGGTGCAGCACGTTGTGCCCCGTCGCCAGCTTGTAGCGCGCCACCACGTCGCCCATCGTGTAGTTGCGCACGTGGCCGATGTGAATCCGGCCCGAGGGGTAGGGAAACATCTCCAGCACGTAGTACTTGGGCCTGGACGGATCGCGTTTTGCCTCGAAGGTGCCGGCCTCTTCCCAGGCCTTTTGCCATTTCGGCTCTATATTGCGCGCATCGTAGCGAGACATTGCGGTGGTTCTCCGAGAAATGAAAACGCCGGGCAGTGGCCCGGCGCTTGTGTAGTCTGACGAATCGGTGCGGTCCAGTGCCGGACGTTAAAGGTTGCGGTCCTGGATGCGCAGCTGGCGGGCGCGCGCGAGAATCGCGTCTTCCACCCGGTGCGCGGTTTCGGCCGAAACCGGGCCGCCGCGAGTTTGCAGCGCCACTTCGATCGACCGCGCGTCAAGCGCAGGGTCGCGCACGAAAACGGTGGCCTTGTAGGCCTGCCCGCCGCCCGGGGGCGTGCCGTAGCCGAACACCATCACGCCGGTGAACGGATCGGCGGCCTGCAGCGGCAGGAAGTTCAGCACGTCACGCGCGGCGTTCCACAGATACTTGTTGACCTCGACGGTGGTGTTGGGGTCGTCGCGGTCGGCAAACAGATCCCAGATCGTTTCACGGTCGGGCTCAGCACGCTCGCGCTGCGGCCGTTCGTTCGCGGTGGTGGTGGTTTCCTGCCCGCCGCCGAAAAGGTTGCCAAGGCCGCTGCCACCGCAACCCGACAAGGCAAAAAGCCCCGCCACGATGAGCACCTTGGTCGTGGTCTGCCCGATGCGCATGAAAAAGCCCCGCTGATCCAAGTTCTGCCCCTAAGTAACCAAGGCAAAAAGCCCCGGCAAGCGTTTTCCCGGTTACAGGGGTTGAGGCGGGGTGCGTGGCACACACTATATAGGGCCGATCCGCCGCCCGGCGCGCATACTGTGGCACAGTTGCACCATACCGGGGCACAAAAGCCGGGGGCATTCTGGATCGCTTGCAATGCCCCCGGGAAAAAGCGAGGAAACAGCATACTCAATTCGGATTCCCCTGAATTGAGGTGCACCTTTAGAGAAAACGAGGGAAACGAAATGAAAAAGATTCTCCTTGCTTCGACGATCCTGGTGGGTTCCGCCGGCGTCGCCGCTGCTGACAACGCAAACTTCTCCTTCTCGGGCTC
Organism: Sinisalibacter lacisalsi; assembly: GCF_014640115.1. Classification (GTDB taxonomy): domain Bacteria; phylum Pseudomonadota; class Alphaproteobacteria; order Rhodobacterales; family Rhodobacteraceae; genus Sinisalibacter; species Sinisalibacter lacisalsi. The sequence continues at coordinate 68,645 of NZ_BMGI01000001.1, forward strand.
GGCCTTCTTCGGTGTGGGCTACGAGACGGCGGGCGGTACCTTCGCTCCGGAAATCGACTCGTCGTTCACCGTCGGCATGATGAGCACCACCGACCATGGCCTCGAGTTCGGCGCCACGATCACCGTCGGCGCGCCCGGCGTGACTTGGGAAGATGACCACACTGACACCGCCTTCGGTACCTTCTCCGAAAATGGCATGTCGGTTTCCGACTCCTCCGTCTACATGTCGGGCGACTGGGGCAAACTCGCCGTCGCTTACGACGCTGACGGTTCGGGCGCTGGCGCCACCACCACCGACTGGGACGTGGTTGCGACCTACTCCAACACCTGGGGCGACTTCGGCGTGTCGGCCTACTACACCTTCGCCGTTGACGGTGCCGCCGGCACCAACGGCGACCTCGGCGTGAAGGGCACCTACTCCTTCGGTGATTACTCGGTCTACGCCAAGTACGACTGGGACAACTCGGTCACCGACTGGCGCGTGGGCCTCGGCGGTTCGGCCACCATGTCGGGCTTCACCGTTTCGGTTGACGCCGAGTACACCAACAACCCCCCCAGTGACTGGGACTGGAAAGCTGCGGCTGACTACACCACCGGCGCCTACACCATCGGTGCGTTCGTCGAAGACGACGGCACGGATGACCTGATCGACTGGGGTCTGAACGGCTCGTACGATCTGGGCGGCGGCATGTCGGTTGACGCGGCTGTGATCCGTGACCAGGACACCACCAACACCCTCGTGAAGGCCGGCGTTTCGATGGCCTTCTGATCCCACTCGGGATTTGAAATCAGGGAAGAGCGGGCTTCGGCCCGCTCTTTTCTTTTTGGGCCGGCTGTGGTCTCTCAAGGCGCAAACGCTGGAGGATCACCCATGCCGCTTTCCGACATTTCCGCCCGCATCCGCGAGGAAGAAGCCCGCACCGGCCGCGCGCCGGGATCGACCCGGCTGATCGCCGTTTCCAAGGTGCAGCCTCTCGACCGGGTGATCGCCGTGCTCGAAGAGGGCCACCGGCTGTTCGGCGAAAACAAGGTGCAGGAAGCGGCGGGCAAATGGCCCGATCTGCGTGACCGTTTCCCCGGCGTCGAGCTTCACCTGATCGGCCCCTTGCAGACCAACAAGGCCCGCCAGGCGATGCAGCTGTTCGACGCGATCGAAACCATCGACCGCCCCAAGCTCGCCCGCACCATCGCCCGGCTGAAAGACGAGCTTGGCGCCTGCCCCAAGCTCTTCGTGCAGATCAACACCGGCGAGGAAGAGCAGAAGGCCGGGGTGATGCCCGCCGAGGCCGACGCCTTCATCGCCGAGTGCTGCGCCCTCGGGCTGGAAATCGAGGGGCTGATGTGCATCCCGCCGGTGGAAGAGGAGCCCTCGCTCCACTTCGCGCTGCTGAAAAAGATCGCCGACCGCAACGGGATCACCGAGCTTTCCATGGGCATGTCAGGCGATTTCGAGAAGGCGGTGGCGCAGGGGGCCACTTTCGTCCGCGTCGGTTCCGCCATCTTCGGAGAGCGTAATTACGGCTGAACGATGATCCGGCTCCCGGGCCGCCAGCGCGCCAGGATCCAGGCCAGGTGATCGCAACGAAACGCGATACAGCCCGCCGTGGGATAGCGCGGCCGCCGCCAGACATGAACGAAGATCGCCGATCCCCGCCCCGGCTTGGCCAGCGGATAGTTCCAGTCGCTCGCCAGCACCAGATCATAGAGCGGATCGGCCCGCCGCAGCGCCTCGTGCGAAAACCGGTAGCCCGGCCCTTGGCGCCACTGGTTGTAATCGGGATCGTCCGGGTCGTCCGACCAGATATCGCGCGGGCCGATGGCGGCGAGCGGCAAGGCCGTGCCCGGGCGCGCGCCCCGGTCGGCCCGGTAGCCGCCGTGCAGCAGGTGCCACACACCGGCAGGCGTGGCCCCGTCCCCCTCGCGTTTGTTCAAGGTCATCCCGCCGCGCCCGATCGAAACCGGAAAGCGCCGGCCCATGAAACGCGCGCCCCAGCGCGTCACCACCATGTCACCGCGCCTCGGGATCACAGCAGGTGGCCCGATTTCGCCGCCTTGGTCGCGAGGTAGGCGCGGTTGTGATCGCCCTCGCCCACCTTGAGCGGCACCCGCTCGACCACCTCGATGCCGGTGCCTTCCATCATCGCCACCTTGCGCGGATTGTTGGTCATCAGCCGGACGGCATGGAAGCCAAGGCTTTTGAGAATCTCAGAGCCGATGCGAAAATCGCGCTCGTCGTCCTCGAAGCCGAGCCGATGATTCGCCTCGACCGTGTCAAACCCTTGATCCTGCAGGGAATAGGCGCGCATCTTGTTGGCCAGCCCGATGCCCCGCCCCTCCTGGTTGAGATAGAGCAACACCCCCGCCCCCTCGCGCGCCATCGCCTCCATCGCGGCATGAAGCTGCGGCCCGCAATCGCATTTGACGCTGCCCAGCACGTCGCCGGTGAAACAGGCCGAATGCAAGCGGGTGAGCACGGGGCGGGCGCGGTCGGGCCTGCCGATCTCGATGGCGTAGTGCTCCTCGCCGCCGTCCTTGGGACGAAAAACGTGCAGCCGCCCGGCCTGGCTCACCTCCATCGGCACCCGCGCGGCGGCGATCTCGGAAAGCGCGCTCGATTCCCACGCCAGGTCCTGCTCGGAGAGATCGAGCCATGTCAGCCCGTTGGCCGCAGCGGTCGCCGGCCCTTCGTCGACCGCCACGATCACCGCGGCGGGCAGGAGCTGGGCGGTTTTCGCAAGTGCAACCGCGGTGCGGGCAATGCCCTCTTCACCGCCGCGCTCGGTTTGAAGCGGGCCTTTCATCGGCATCATCAGGTCATCCGCCGGGTCGGCCACGTTCTGGATCCAGCGCACGTCGGCATCCTGCGGCACGATCACCCGGGCGACGTGCTCGGAATAGGCCCGCGCCTTCAGCGTTTCGGCCCGGCGCGGGGTGATCGCGAGCAACGGCACGCCGAAACTGCGCAGGCTCGCCAGCCGCTCGGGCGAGAGCGTTTCCGCCGCCGCCACCAACGCCGCGGCCCCCTTGATGCCCAGCACCATCGGAACACCCATGCGCAGGTCGGCCCGCGCGCGGGCGGCAAGTTCTCTGGTATCGGGGCGAAGGGCCATGCGTTTCCTCGAATTCACGCCCCTAGATAGGCTTTCACGCGGAAATGTGAAACAAATACCGCTTTTTCGACACGTCCGCGTGAGGGCACTGCAGCAATTGTTGCCGCGCCCGTGAGGCCACCTCAGATAACGTCAAGACAACACGGAGGACCGAGATGGCGACCCACAAGAACATCCTGCTCGTCGACGACGACGAGGATCTGCGCGAGGCGCTGGCCGAACAACTGGTGATGACCGATGATTTCGACGTGTTCGAGGCCGGCAACGGCGCCGAGGCGATGCAGAAAACGCGCGAGGGGATCTTCGATCTGGTGATCCTCGACGTGGGCCTGCCCGATACCGACGGCCGCGAGCTGTGCAAGCTGATGCGCAAGCAGGGCGTGAAATGCCCCGTGGTGATGCTCACCGGCCATGACAGCGACGCCGACACGATCCTCGGCCTCGACTCGGGCGCGAACGACTACATCACCAAACCGTTCAAGTTCCCGGTCCTGCTCGCCCGTATCCGTGCACAGCTGCGCCAGCACGAGCAGAGCGAAGACGCGATCTTCCAGCTCGGCCCCTACACCTTCAAACCGGCGATGAAGATGCTGATCACGGAAGAAGACCGAAAGATCAGGCTGACCGAGAAGGAAACCAACATTCTCAAGTATCTCTACCGCGCGCAGGATGGCGTGGTGGCGCGCGAAGTGCTCCTGCACGAGGTCTGGGGCTACAACGCGGGCGTGACGACGCACACGCTGGAAACCCACATCTACCGCCTGCGTCAGAAGATCGAACCCGATCCCTCGAACGCGCGGTTGCTGGTGACGGAAAGCGGCGGCTACCGCCTTGTGGCGTAACGGCCACAGCCGGAAACCCGGACACATTGTTGCCCATTTTACGGGGTATCCTGCAAAATGATCGCGATCGTTTCGCGAAACGTATGACTTTCATCCCTTGCCCGCGTCGGGGTCATGATGCGGGATCCTCCCTGTTGGACTGACCCGGGCATTGCCCGGGTCTTTTTTTGCCAAGGCAGGGGCCCGGGATCTCCGGCAGGCCTGCTATAGCCCCAGAAAAAAAAGGGCCCCGCCACAAGGGCGGGGCTTCAGTTGGGGTGCCCATGGCGCGTTGCCACGGGCACAGGCGGTACCTCGGTTTCGTCGGCTCTGTCGGCCTTCGGGAAAATTCAGGACGTTTCTGCGCGGATCTGCTGGCGCAACACGTCGATCGACACGGTCTTGCCGTCGCGCCGGAAGTGCCAGTAGGTCCAGCCATTGCAGGACGGCGCGTGTTCAAGCGCGGCCCCGACCTGGTGGATCGAACCTTTCGCCTCGCCGGAAATCAGCGTGCCGTCGGCACGAACCTTGGCGACGTGGCCGCGGGGGCTCACCAGAACCTCGCCCGGCCGCAGCATCCCGCGCTCGACCAGCTGGCCGAAGGGCACGCGCGGCTCGGCGCGCTTGGAGGAGGACACGCTGAGCGCCTCCTTGTCGAACTTGCGGATCTTCGCGAGCCGCTTCTCGGCCGCGGCGCGATACGCCTCTTCACGCTCGATGCCGATGTATTCGCGCCCCAGCATCTTGGCCACCGCACCGGTGGTGCCGGTGCCGAAGAACGGATCGAGCACCACATCGCCGGGGTTGGTGGTGCCCAGGATGACCCGGTGCAGCAGCGACTCGGGCTTCTGCGTCGGGTGGGCCTTGTCGCCGTTCTCGTTTTTCAGCCGCTCATGGCCGGTGCAGATCGGCAGCACCCAATCCGAGCGCATCTGCACGCCTTCGTTCAGCGCCTTCAGCGCCTCGTAATTGAAGGTGTATTTCGACTCTTCCGACTTCGACGCCCAGATCAGCGTTTCATGCGCGTTGGTCAGCCGCTTGCCACGGAAATTGGGCATCGGATTCGATTTGCGCCAGACCACGTCGTTGAGAATCCAGTAGCCCTGGTTCTGCAACTCCGCGCCCATGCGAAAGACGTTGTGGTAGGATCCGATCACCCAGATCGCGCCGTTGGGCTTGAGGAGCCGGCGGGCAGCGGCGAGCCAGGCGCGGGTGAAGTCGTCGTAAATCCGGAAACTGGCGAACTGGTCCCAGTGATCGTCGACGGCATCGACCTTGGAATTGTCGGGCCGGTGCAGATCACCCTTGAGTTGGAGGTTGTAGGGCGGATCCGCGAAGATCAGGTCAACCGACGCCTCGGGAAGGCTGTTCATCACTTCAATCGAGTCGCCGGCCAACACCTGGTTGATCGGCAGACTGGCCGCCTTGGTGGAAATTTTCTTCATTGCTCTGCCTCTGTCCCCGGCGCTTGTGCGCTCGTTCTTGGGAACAAAGATGAGTCAAAGCTGATTCGCCGTCAATTTCTTTTTTGAATCAGACACTTACGGTTTTGCTTGATACAAGATATTGTGCACCGGCCGGAACGAACGCCTATGGTGTGGGGTCACCCCGAGATCTTGAAGCGCCGAAATGTGGCTTTTCGACGGATATCCGGCGTTGCGCTCCCAGCCATAGCCCGGATGCTGTTGCGCAAGATCCACCATGATCCTGTCGCGCGTCACTTTTGCCACGATCGAGGCCGCCGCGATGGAGAAAGCGCGCCCGTCGCCCTTCACCACGCATTCGGCTGGCAGCGTCAGGCCCTTCGGCACGAGGTTGCCGTCGATCAGCACATGATCGGGCGCGCAAACAAGCCCGGCAACCGCGCGTTCCATCGCCAAATGCGCCGCGCGAAGGATGTTGAGCGTGTCGATCTCGGCCACGCTGGCATGAGCCACCGAAACCTCGGCCCGAACCATGATCTCTTCGAACAGCGCCTCGCGCCGCGCCGCGGTGAGCTTCTTGGAATCGTTCAACCCGGCGGGAATATCGTCAACGCGCAACACAACGGCGGCGGCGGTCACAGGGCCCGCGAGCGGACCGCGCCCCACCTCATCGACCCCTGCAATGCGCGAGGCCCCGGCAGCGATGGCGGCGAATTCGAGCGAGTAATCGGGGCAACTGGCTTTCATGCGCCTTGGGTCGCGCATCGGGATGCGCGGCGCAAGAAAAAACGGGCGGGGGGCCGAAGCCCACCCGCCCGGGGCGCGGATAACCTGCGACGCGCCGCGCCCCTGCTCGAACGCCCCAGGGCTCAGCGGCGCACCGACCGCGGCCGCGACTGCGCTTCCTTGTAGCCGAAGCGCGCCAGACACTGGGCGTCATAGGCATTCACATTCTGCCGGAGGCGCGGCACCCAGACCCGTTCCTCGCAGCGGTCGGGCAGGAACGCCCAGTAATCAAAATTCCGCATCAGGCAGGAGCGTGTGTAATAGACGCCCCGGTCCGGGCCGCCCTGCACGTAAAGATCGCACTGGGCAGGAATCGTCTTGCGCGGATCGGGGCGCTGCGGGCCGCGGCCGGGATGCCGCGCGGGCGGGTGCCGGTCGATCACGCTCCCGCCGCTGTTTTCCTTCGCGGCGGATGCGATGATCCCGGCGGTGACCAATGCGAAGAACGATGCCGCCGCGACGGCGCCGAGTTCCGCCTCGCCGGCCCTGGCCGGGGTTACGCTGACGGGTGTCAGCGCGAGGGAGGCCGAAAGCGCCGTAACGATCGCGGTGCGGGTAATGCTCTTTGTGAAAATGAATGCCATGACTTGTCCTTTCCTTGGGATACGGCCCCGGGCGGGCCGGATTGGAGATCGAGGTGGGACAAGCCTGAGCGGCGGGCGCGACGACACACAATAACAGCGGGTTGTTATGAGATATCAGCCCTGCCCGGCCCGCTTTGATATTGAATAGCCAACGTCTTGCGCGCAGGGTTTCGGCATGAAAAACCATCTTCTCTTCGTCGCGCTTGGCGCCGTTCTCGCCATGACCGCAGCCCCCGCAGCGGCCGAGTGCTACGCCGATTACAAGGCCAAGCGCGACAACCCGCTGCGGCTGCACTACGGTGTGATCGCGCTGCCCGACGACGCCTGCGCCTCGCGCGAAACCGCCGCGCCGGTGATCGCCCAACGGATCAGCGACGACGGGTGGACTCTGCTCGATGTCGTCTCGATCTTCGGGGCGGCGGAACTGGATGACGAGAAAAGGAAAGACAGTGCGGGAGACTACTACCTCCGTTACTGAGGCGCGGCTCGCGGGCAACCGGGTGGCGGCGATCGGGATTTTCGCGGTGGTCGCCATTCTCGGCGCGGCCGCGGTGTTCCTGTTTCTCAACCTGCCCGACGCCAACGCCTTCAATGCGCGCGTCGAGCGCATCTTCGTCGAGAACGATCTCACCTCCGAGGCCGAGATCAAGCTGCTCGAGATTCTCGCGCAATCCGGCACCGCCTTCTCCGATACGCTCACGAGCTACCGGGTGGTGATCTTCGTGCTGATGATCTTCGCCGCCGCCCTGCTCGTGGCCGCGCTCGTTTTCGTGCTCACCATCATCGTGCTCAACCGGCGGATGGGCGAGATCGAGCGAGCCGGCATCCAGATCAATTCCCTCATCATCAGCCGGGCCGACCGGACGGTTTATCTCAACAACATGGAATTCGCCCTCACCCAGGCGGCGCTCGAAACGCTCGCGGTGCTGGCCGAGGCGCGGATGGACGACGACGTGCTTTCAGGCGCCGAGATCGAAGCCGTGATTTCCGGTCGCGACGCCACCGATTGCGACGAGGCCGCCGGCGCAACCCGGATAAAACGCCTGCGCGACGCGCTCGGCAACCAGCTGATGTCGGAGTTGCTGGTCCGCACCATCGCCCGGCGCGGCTACATGCTCTCCATCGACAAGAACGTGATCCGGATGGTTTGAGGGGCGGATTCCCACCGCAAGAAACCGCGCCCGGCAAGCGGCAAGAGGCACCGGGCCAGGCGTAACGTCAGGCGCCGTTCCAGCGACCAAGCAGCCAGTACCACTGGTCGGGATTGGCCATGATCCGCGCCGAAAGGCTGTCGTTGAAGGCCTGTGTCATCGTGAGCGGGTCAGTGTGCGGGATGGCCTCCTCGAACGTCACGTCGAAGCTGTTGCCGTCCGCCCTGCGGATGCCATAGGCGGGCACCATGACCAGGCCGTATTTCAGCGCAAGCTGGGCGGCGGCAAGGGATGTCAGCGCCGGGCGACCGAGGAAGGGCAGGCGCACGCCCTCGACATATTTCTCGTCGAGCAGGATTGCCATGAAACCGCCGGCGCGCAGGTGGCGCACCAGTGCCTTGGTTCCGATCCGGCCGGTTTCGAGGATTGGTTTGCCGCCCGCCTCGATGCCCGAGAGCAGCCGCCGCTGGTAGTGCGGGTTGGTCTGCGGTTTGTAGACGGCCCCCGTTTCCATGCCGCGCGCCTTCAGCACTGCCCGCACCGCCTCCCATTGGCCGAAATGGCCCGAAACGATGATCGCACCCTTCCCCGCCGCGCGGGCCTCTTCAAGCGCCGCAAGGCCGGGGCCGGACACGTTGAACCTGTCTTGCCGGGTCTGGAACTCGGCACAGTGATAGATCTCGAACAGCGTCTGCCCCATCTGGCGGCCCATCTCCCCGCTCAGCCGCGCCCGCTCGCCGCGCGGCATGTTCGGGAAGGCGCGCAAAACCTCGCGCTCGAAGCGCCACCGCGCGGGCGGAAACCAACGCATGACCATCCCGATCGCCGAGCCCAGCGCGCGCGACCGTGTGCCGAACCGGCGCCAGCGTGACAGGGTCAACGCCGACAGCAACGGGATGTATCTCAGTTGGTTCCAGGTGAACCTGAACGGGCGGGAAAACATGCTGGGTACATGGCCAGTCAGTGACGAATTGCCAAGACCAAACCGGAATCGGCGGACACAATCCGCCAATTCCCGTGGAAGAGGCTTCGAAACCGATGCACCGGCCGGGCGGAAATGGCCGCGCGCAGGCCAGGGCACGAATTGCCGAGCTATGGCGACCCCGGCAGGATTCGAACCTGCAACCTGCCCCTTAGGAGGGGGCTGCTCTATCCAGTTGAGCCACGGGGCCGCGCGCGGACTTAATGGCGATTCGGCGCCGATTTGTCCATGTTATTCCGGGTAGAGCCCTTCCGAGGGGCGCAGCCGCAGCGTGTTGCCGTGGCGGATCGTGGGGTTGAGTTCCACGCGCCTGCCGCGCGTCGGGCCGCCATCGCTTACGCTCACCTCGGCGCCTTGCGCGATGATCTCGGCGGCCTTGCGCCCGATCTCGGCGCGGCAGGAATCCATCGTGGCCAGTTGCATTGAAAAGCCGTCGAGCAGTTCGATGCCGTTGAACCCCGCCAGCCCGAGGCGGCCGGGCACGTCGATGCCCGCATCTAGGCAATGCAGCAGTCCGCCCGCGCCGATCATGTCGTTGGAGTAATAGAGAAAGTCGATCTCGGGGCTGCGCTCGAGGATCGCCGCCGTCATCTCGCGGCCCTTGGCCAGCGCCGAGCCGCCGGCATAGAACTCCTGGTCGACCACCTCGAGACCGGCCTTCGCCAGGGCTTCGGTGAACCCCTCGAAGCGTTTGCGGGCGCGGTGATCGAGCGGCATCTTGGTGCCGAGGAAGCCGATTTTGCGGTATCCCGCCTTGACGATCGTTTCCGCCATCATCCGCCCGGCGCGGCGATGCGAGATCCCCACCACGCTGTCGATCGGGGTGCCGTCGGTGTCCATGATCTCGACGATGGGAATGCCCGCGCTACGCAGCATCGCCTTGGCGGCTTCGGAGTGTTCGAGCCCGGCGATGATCACCCCGGAAGGTCGCCATGAGAGCATCTCGTAAAGCACCTTTTCCTCGCGTTCGGGCAGGTAGTTCGTCACCCCGACAACGGGCTGGAGCGGGGTATTGTCGAGCACGTCCGAGATCGCCGTGAGCACGCGGGGAAAGACCATGTTGGACAAGGAAGGGATGATAACAGCCACGAGGTTCACCCGCTGCGAGGCGAGCGCGCCGGCGATCTTGTTGGGCACGTAGCCAAGGTCTTTCGCAGCGGCCAGAACACGCGTTCGGGTGGCCTCGCTCACGTCGCCCCGGTTGCGCAAAACCCGGCTCACGGTCATCTCCGACACGCCGGAGGCTTCGGAAACATCACGCAAGGTCAGGGGGCGTTTGGGCGCGGCAGGCTTGTCGTCGGTCACGGCGGTCATCCATCAGTTCACGCGTTTGATTTCAGCGATGTTAGCGGCAATACCCGGTCATGTCCAAGCATTGAAACACGCGCGGATACCGCTAACGACACCGTCTTGCCCGGCCCATCAGGCAAGCCGCGAGGCGATCTCTTCCTGCAGCCCCGGTCCGGCCGCGATGACGCCGTCGACTTGAGGCATCGGCGCGTTGAAACGTGGCTGCGCGCCCTGCCTGTCGGTCACGCGGCCCCCCGCCTCGGTCACGATCAGCGCGCCGGCGGCCACGTCCCATTCCCATGTCGGGCGCAGGGTGAGCATGGCATCGAAGCGGCCTTCGGCGACAAGGCTCATGCGGTAGGCGAGCGAGGAGCGGAACTGGCGGTTCACCCGGGGCACTTCCGCCCCGCGCCAGAACCACGGCTCCAGGTTGGAGCGCGTCACCAGCACGGTGGCGCCGTCCAGCGTATCGCCCGTCGCGACGGTGATGCGCGCGCCGTTCAGCGTGGCGCCATGGCCTTTCGCGGCGGCATAGAGCTTGTCCGCCATCGGCAGGTAGACCACCGCCGCCACCGCCTCGCCGTTGTCGACCACCGCGAGCGAATGCGCCCAGTTGTGATCGCCCTCGATGAAGGCGCGGGTGCCATCGAGCGGGTCGATCACGAAGGCGCGGGCGGCATCGAGCCGCTCGGGCGTGTCGGGCGTTTCTTCCGAGAGCCAGCCATAGCCGGGGCGCGCGCCACGCAACCGCTCGGCCAGCATGTCGTTCACGGCGATATCCGCCTCGGTCACCGGCCCGGCCCCGGGCTTGTCCCATATGCGCGGGCCTTGCCGGAAATACCGCCGCGCGATCTCACCCGCCGCCTGCGCGGCCTCGATGAGCAGCGCGAGGTCGTCATGCGCCGGCAAGGGTCAGCCCTTCTACCAGCAGCGACGGCACCATGCGCGATTTGTGCGGCTCGGCATCGTTCGCCGGGATCAGTTTGAGCAGCATGTCGATCAGGTTGCCGGCGATGGTGCATTCGTTGACGGGATAGGTGATCACGCCGTTCTCCACCCAGAACCCTGATGCGCCGCGCGAGTAATCGCCGGTGTTGGGGTTGACCGTCGAGCCGATCAGCGAGGTGACGAGAAGCCCCGTGCCCATGTCGCGCAGAAGATCGTCGCGGCTCGCGGTGCCTTGCGTGAGCGCCACGTTGGAGACGCTGGGCGAGGGCGGCGCAGAGGTGCCGCGCGCCGCGTTGGCCGTGCTCTCCATCCCCAGCTTGCGCGCGGTGGCAAGATCAAGCGTCCAGCCGGTGAGAATGCCGTTTTCCACGATCGCGCGGCGGGAGGTGGGCAGGCCCTCGCCGTCGAAGGGGCGCGAGCCCGAGATGCGGGGGCGGTGCGGGTCTTCGATCAGCGAAAGCGCCTCGGGCAGCACCTGCTTGCCGAGGCGGTCGCGCAGGAAGGATGAGCCGCGCACGATGGAGGAGCCATTGATCGCCACCAGCAGGTGGCCGATCAGCGAGGCGGAAACCCGCTCGTCGAACAGCACCGGGAAGCTGCCGGAGGGCGGTTTTTTCGCCCCCGCCCGCGCCGCCGCGCGCTCGCCGGCGATGCGGCCGATCTTTTCCGGGCTGGGCAGATCGGCCTGAAACAGGCGGCTCTCGCCGTTGTAATCGCGCTCCATGTCAGGGCCGGTGCCGGAGATCGCGGCGAGCGACAGCGCGCGGTCGGTGCGGCCGTAGCCTCCCGAAAAGCCGTTGCTGGCAGCGAGGTGGATCTGCCGCCGCCCGTAACCGGCGGACGTGGACTGCACCTGGCTCACCCCGGTCACGGCCAGGGCCGCCGCCTCGGCGCGGCGGGCGTGGTCTTCAAGTTCGGCCGGGGCGGGCTCGGGCGACGGGTCTTCAAGCTGCAGCGCCGCCACGTCCCAATCGCGGGCGAGCTGCGAGGGATCGGCGAGCCCCGCCGTCGGATCTTCCGGCGCCTCGCGGGCCATGGCCACGGCGCGCTCGGCCATCGTGGCGATGGTGGCCGCGGAAGTATCGGACGCCGAAACACTGGCCTGCCGCCGCCCGATCAGCACCCGCAGCCCGATATCGACGCCCTCGGAGCGTTCGGCATGTTCGAGCTTGCCCTTGAGCACGTCGATGGAGAGCGACGTACCGGAAACGGCGATGGCATCGGCGGCATCGGCGCCGGCTTTTTTCGCGGCGTCGAGCAGGTGCTGGGTGAGGCGTTCGAGCGAGTTCGTCATGCGGCATCCTTTGCGTATTCAGGTGGAGGTAAACGCCCCGGGGCCATCCCGCAAGTCACCGGCACTGGAATGGCCCCGCGCCTTGCGGTAGCCATGGGCAAAAGCGGAGGGTTCGCAATGGACATGACAGGCAAGACGGTGGTGATCACGGGCGCGAGCCGCGGGATCGGGGAAGCGGCGGCGCGCGCCTTCGCCGAAGCGGGCGCGAACGTGGTGCTGCTCGCCCGGAGCGGTGACGCGATCGGGCGGATCGCCCGCGAGATCGGCGACAACGCGCTCGCCATCACCTGCGACGTGAAGTCTTGGAGCCAGGTCAAATCCGCGATCGAGCAGGCCGCGTGGCGCTTTGGCGGGATCGACGTGCTGATCAACAACGCGGGCGTGATCGAACCGATCGCGATGCTGCGCGCCTCCGATCCGGCGGCCTGGTCGAAGGCCTTCGATATCAATCTTAAGGGCGTCTACCACGGCATGCGCGCGGTGGTGCCGATGATGCGCGAGAAGGGCGGCGGCTCGGTGCTCACGGTCAGTTCCGGCGCGGCCCACAATGCGCTCGAAGGTTGGAGCCATTACTGCGCCTCCAAGGCCGCGGCGCACATGATGACGATGGCTCTGCACAAGGAAGAGGCGCGCGCCGGCATCCGCGCCATCGGGCTTTCGCCCGGCACCGTGGCCACCGAGATGCAGCGCGAGATCAAGGCCTCTGGCGTCGGCCCGGTGGCGGCGCTCGACTGGTCCGACCACATCCCGCCGGAATGGCCCGCGCAGGCACTGTTGTGGATGTGCACCGCGGATGCCGACGAGTTCCTCGGCGGTGAGATTTCGTTGCGCGATCCGGACATCCGCAAGCGCATGGGGCTGGGCGGATGATCCGCCTCGAGCGGGGCGACGGGCTCTGGACCGCGACGATTGCCCGGCCCGACAAGGCCAATTCGCTCACCGCCGGAATGCTGGAAACGCTTGCGGACTTCGCCGAGCAGGCGGCGCGGGAAGCGCGGGCGCTGGTGATTACCGGCGAGGGCAAGGTGTTTTCCGCCGGGGCCGACCTTGACGAAGCCCGCGCGGGGCTCGCCACCAGCCCGCTGTGGGAGCGGCTTTCGGGCACGATCACCTCCGCCCCCTGCCTCAACATTGCCGCGCTCAACGGCACGCTCGCGGGCGGTGCTTTCGGCATGGCGCTCGCCTGCGATCTGCGCATCGCCGTGCCGGAGGCGAAGTTTTTCTACCCGGTGATGAAGCTCGGCTTCCTGCCGCAACCCTCCGATCCGGGCCGCCTCACGGCGCTGGTTGGTCCGGCACGGGCGAAGATGATCCTGATGGCCGGCCAGAAGATCAGCGCCGAAGAGGCCCTGGCCTGGGGGCTGGTGGATCGCGTGGTGCCGGGGGAGGGCCTGCGCGAGGCGGTATCGGACCTCTGCGCCGACGCTTTGGGCGCACGTCCGGAGCACGTGGCCGGGATCAAGGCGATGATCCGCTAACGCCCGCGCCGGTTGCCCTTGGCGCGCGAGATGAAGTCCGGCGGGCGCTTCGCCACCCAGCGGATGAAGCGCGCAAGCCGGGGATGGGTGCGCAGCGCGGCGATGGTGTTGTAGCTCTGCGCAAGGTCCGCCTCGCTGAGACTGGCGTGAATTTCCTTGTGGCAGATGTGATGCAACAGAACCGTTTCGCCGCTCTTGCCGCCCTTCAGCCGGGGCACGAGGTGATGGCGGCTTTGCGGCACCCCAAGCGGGATCGGGCGGCCGCAAAGCGGGCAGATCGGATCGCCGTCGGCCATGCCTTCCCCTTGCCTAACCTGTGCTTCGGTGCCACAGGGTAGGCGAGTTGAGATCGGGTTCAAGGTTCGGCGAGGGCAACATGACCAATCTGGCAGACACCGCGCGCCGCTGGGCTTTGCAGGGCCGGGAGAGCACGCAAGCCCGGCTCACCTCGCCCGCCGCATGAGCCGCGCGCTGGTCATCGGGGCGGGTCCGGCAGGGCTGATGGCCGCGGGCGCGCTCGCCCGTGCCGGGCTGCCGGTGGTCGTAGCCGAGGCCAAGCCCTCGGTCGGGCGCAAGTTCCTGATGGCGGGAAAGTCCGGCCTCAATCTTACCAAGGATGAACCGATCGAGCAATTCGCCGCGGCCTACACCGGCAGCACGGCGGGCCTTTTGCGCAGCGCGGTGCGGCGCTTCGGCCCGGATGCGGTGGCAGACTGGGCGCGCGGGCTGGGGCAGGAAGTGTTTACCGGCTCGTCGGGCCGGATGTTTCCTCGCTCGATGAAGGCTTCACCGCTGTTGCGGGCATGGCTGGCGGAGCTTGCGGGCCTCGGCGTCGAGTTCCGCACCCGCTGGCGCTGGACGGGGTTCGATGGCGCGGGATTGGCTTTCGACACCCCGGAGGGGCGGCAGGTTCTGCACCCATCGGTGACCGTGCTCGCGCTGGGCGGCGCAAGCTGGCCCAGGCTTGGGTCCGATGCGGCCTGGGTGACCTGGCTCGCGGAAAAGGGTGTTGCCATCACGCCGCTGCGCCCGGCCAACGCCGGGCTTGCGGTGGATTGGACCCCGCACATGGGCAAGCATTACGGCACCCCGGTCAAGGCGGTGCGGCTCACGGCCGGCGGAGCTTCCCTGCGCGGAGAATTCGTTATCTCGGAACGGGGGCTTGAGGGCAGCGCGATCTATGCCGTGACTAAGGCGGTGCGTGAAGGCGCGCCGCTCACGCTGGATCTTTGCCCCGACTGGTCGGTGGGCGAGGTCGCCGAGCGGCTTTCGCGCCCACGCGGCAAGGCCACCGTTGCCGCACACCTGCGCAAGACGCTGCGCCTCGATCCGGCCCGGCTCGCGCTTCTGATGGAATTCGGCCGCCCGCTGCCGGAAGGGGCGCCGCTGGCCGCGCTCGTCAAGGCCCTGCCGGTGCGCCACGCCGGGCTCCGCCCGATCGCCGAGGCGATCTCGACAGCCGGGGGCATCGCCGACGAGTCGCTCGATGGTTACGAAATCAAGGCGCTGCCCAGCGTCTTCGCCGCGGGGGAAATGCTGGACTGGGAGGCACCCACGGGGGGCTACCTGCTCACCGGCTGCTTTGCCACCGGGCGCGAGGCCGGCGAGGCGGCCGCCGCGCGGGCCAAGCGCAGCGCACAATAGCCGGGCCGGGCGGAAAGCGCCTTCAGAGGCCCAGCACGTCCATCATATCGTAGCTGCCCGGCTTGCGCCCGATGCCCCAGAGCGCGGCCTTGAGCGCGCCCCGGGCAAAGATCGCGCGGTCGGTGGCGACATGACGCAGGATCACCCGTTCGCCGGTGCCGGCAAAGATCACGTCATGCTCGCCGACGACATCGCCGCCGCGAATCGCGGAAAAGCCGATATGGCCCTCCGTGCGCGCGCCGGTGATGCCGTCGCGGCCACGGTCGGCGACGCGATCAAGCTCAACCCCGCGCCCCTCGGCGGCCGCCTCACCCAGCATGAGCGCGGTTCCCGAGGGGGCATCGACCTTGTGCTTGTGGTGTGTTTCGACGATCTCGATATCGAAGGCCTCGTCGAGCGCCTCGGCCACTTTCCGGGTGAGTTGCACCAGCAGGTTCACGCCAAGGCTCATGTTGCCCGCGCGGATGATCGTGGCATGCCGGGCCGCGGCCGCCAGCCGGGTGATGTCATCATCGGTCAGCCCCGTGGTGCCGATCACATGCACCGCGCGCGCCTGCGCGGCGAGATCGGCAAGGGCCACGGTGGCGGCCGGCGCGGTGAAATCAATGACCGCCTGCGCCTTGGCCATGGCTTCGAGCGGATCGTCCGACACCGGCACACCGAGCGCGGCCCCGCCCATCGCCTCGCCGACATCCTGCCCGACCCAGTCGTGCCCGGGCCGCTCCAGCGCGCCAACAAGCCGCGCCGCCGGGCTTTCGCTCACCAGCTTGACGAGCATCCGGCCCATCCGGCCCGATGCCCCGTTCACCACGATCCCCGGAAGTTCACTCATCATCGCCTCCTGTTTGCCCCGTCCTAAGCCCTGTTGCGCGGGCAATCAATCAGGCATACATGGGCGCTCATGGCAAAGAACCGCTCTCATACAGGCGACGGCCCGTCGCAACGCCAGCTTCGCGTCGGCGAGTTGATCCGTCGCAGGCTGTCGGACGTGCTCATGCATGGCGACGTGCATGATCCCGATCTCAACCGCCTTTCGATCACCGTGGGCGAAGTGCGCACTTCGCCCGATCTCCGCATCGCCACGGTCTACGTGATGCCGCTTGGCGGCGAACATCGTGAAGAAGCGATCGCCGCGCTCGCGCGCAACAAGGGCGAGCTCAAGCACCAGATCGCCAAGGCGACGAAGCTCAAGTTCACCCCCGATCTGCGCTTCGTGATCGACGAAACCTTCGACCAGATGGACGAAACACGCCGGCTGTTCTCCGACGAGACGGTGCGGCGTGACGTGGAACACGACGAGGACGACTGATGGCGCGCAGGAAGACAGGGCGCGACGTCCACGGCTGGCTGGTCGTGGACAAGCCAGCCGGCATCACCTCGAACGCCGTGGTCAACAAGGTGCGCTGGGCCTTCGGCGCGAAGAAGGCGGGCCACGCCGGCACGCTCGACCCGGAAGCCACCGGCGTGCTCGCCGTGGCGCTGGGCGAAGCCACCAAGACGGTTCCCTACATCACCGATGCCCTCAAGGCCTACCGCTTCACCGTGAAGCTGGGCGAGGCGACCAACACCGACGACGCCGAGGGCGAGGTGATCGCCACCTCCGATGCCCGCCCCACGGACACCGAGATTGCCGAGGCGCTACACGCGTTCACCGGCGAGATCATGCAGGTGCCGCCGAAGTTTTCCGCCGTGAAGATCGACGGCGAGCGCGCCTACAAGCTCGCCCGCGACGATGAGGATTTCGAGATCGCCGCCCGGCCGCTCTGGGTGGACAGCCTGGAGATGGTGGCACGGCCCGACGCCGACCACGTCACGCTCGAGATGGTCTGTGGCAAGGGCGGCTACGTGCGCGCGATCGCCCGCGATCTGGGCGAGGCGCTGGGCTGCCTTGGTCACGTGATCGAGTTGCGCCGCACATGGTCGGGGCCCTTCGATGCCGAGGACGGGGTGAGCATGGATCTCGTCGAGGAACTGGCGAAATCCCCGGACCTTGACGACTACCTGCGCCCGCTCGAAGACGGGCTGGACGATCTTCCCGAACTGAAGGCCACCGCCGAGGGCGCAACCCGGCTGCGCCACGGCAACCCGGGGATGGTGATCGCCTCCGATGTCGACTACGGCGACGAGGCATGGGCCAGCTTCGAGGGCAAGGCCGTGGCCGTGGGCACCTACAGGGCGGGCGAGTTGCACCCGAGCCGGGTGTTCAACCAGTAGCGCCGGGCCAAGGGTTTTCGAAACACCTTGGGAAGATCCATTGAAGGATCTTTGCCGCGCTCAGTCGATGATCTTCAGAACCGGCGTTGGCACATCCGGGGCTTGCCCGATCCGGTAGGCCGCGAGAACCTGCCGCTCTGCGTCAACTGCCTGCGCCTCGCTGTCGGCATGGATGCGGCAGAGCGGGGAGCCGCGTTCAACCTGTTCGCCGAGATCCACGAGCCCGGTCAGCCCCACCGCGGGGTTGATCGCATCATCGGCCCGCCGCCGCCCGCCGCCGAGTTCCACCACCGCAAGGCCGATCGCGCGGGTGTCGATCGCGGCGACGTGGCCGGACTCCGGCGCTGCAACCTCGCGCACGAGTTTTGCCGCGGCGAGGTGTTTGCCCGGCCTGTCCACGAAATCCGCGGGCCCGCCCAGCGCAGAAACCATGCGCCCGAACACCTCGGCCGCCTTGCCGCTGTCGAGCGCCGCGCGGGCCTTGGCCTCGCCCGCGCCTCGATTTTCGGCAAGCCCGGTCAGCGCAAGCATTTCGCCGGCGAGGGCGAGCGTCACCGCTTCGAGACGGGCATCGCGATGCGCGCCGGTGAGGAAATCGACGGCATTGGCCACTTCGAGCGCGTTGCCTGCGGCGGAGGCAAGCGGCTGGTTCATATCGGTGATCAGCGCGTGGCAGGGCAGGCCCGCCTCGCGCGCCACGCCGGTGATGCTCTGGGCGAGCTCCAGCGCGCCCTCGTAACTGCTCATGAAGGCGCCGTTGCCGGATTTGACGTCCATCACCAGCCCGCCGAGCCCGGCGGCCAGCTTTTTCGACAGGATCGAGGCGGTGATCAGCGGCACGCTCTCCACCGTCGCGGTCACGTCGCGGGTGGCATAGAAGCGCTTGTCGGCGGGGGCGAGGGCCGAGGTCTGGCCGATGATCGCGCAGCCGACCTCGCTCACCACCCGGCGCAGGAGCGCGTTGTCGGGCTGGCTGGTGTAGCCGGGAATGGCATCCATCTTGTCGAGCGTGCCACCGGTGTGGCCGAGGCCGCGGCCCGAGATCATCGGGACGTAACCACCACAGGCGGCGACGATCGGCGCGAGCATGAGCGAGACGTTGTCGCCCACCCCGCCGGTGGAGTGCTTGTCGACCACGGGACCGGGCAGATCCCAATCAAATACCTCGCCCGAATCGCGCATCGCCAGCGTGAGGGCCGCCGCTTCGGCATGGGTCATCCCCTGGAAGAAAACCGCCATGGCGAAGGCCGCCACCTGCCCCTCGCTCGCCTCGCCAGACGCGATCCCCGCCACCATCGCGGCGATTTCTTCGGCAGCGAGTTCCGCGCCGTCGCGCTTGTGGCGGATGATTTCCTGAAACAGCATGTTCGGCCTCCTGTTGCCGGCAGTTTGACCCTTCGGACAATTTTCGCAAGGGGGCGCGCGCTTGCCATCTGCGCCGCGACCGGCCACAAACCGCCCATGATCACCCGCGAGCATATCAAGGCCGATGCGCCCTCCGTCGCCGTCTATTCCGACTGCGAACGCTACCGCTACCAGCTCACCCGCACATGGGAGCCGCGCGGCCGCAAGGCTTTGTTCGTGATGCTCAACCCCTCCACCGCCACCGAGGTGCAGAACGATCCCACCGTCGAGCGTTGCGAGCGACGGGCGCGGGCGCTGGGCTTCGGCGCGTTCCGGGTGACCAATATCTTCGCCTGGCGCGACACCGATCCGCGCAAGATGCGCGCCGCCATCGACCCGGTTGGCCCGGAGAATGACGAAGCCATCCGCGAAAGCGCGGCCTGGGCCGACCGGATCATCTGCGCCTGGGGCACCCATGGCGACCACCTCGCGCGCGGCCCGGCCGTCGAGGCGATGCTGAGGCAAACCGGCTTGCCGCTGTTTCACCTCGGGTTGACCAAGGCGGGGCATCCCAAGCACCCGCTTTACATCGCCTATGAGAAGCAGCCCGAACCCTGGGTTTGATCGTCAGGGCACGAAGATGTTGTCAACCACCTCGACGTAGACATCCGCCGGGCTCGCCCCCGGTGTGCCCTGAAGAATCGCCACCGTCTCGCCGTTCACCCGCACGACACCGTCGAGCCCATCGTCGGAGGGGCTCACGTCGAGTGCCATGTCGCCATGGTCGATCATCGGGTTGAGCGTGACCCGAAGGAAATCCTGGCCGATGGCGAAGTCGGTGATCTGCGCCGCACCCGCGCCCGAAGCTCCGTCGAAGTAGACCCAGAACACGTCCGACCCAGCCCCGCCGGTTGCGGTATCGGCCCGATCCATGATCAGCGTGTCGTGGCCGTCGCCGCCATCGAGCGTGTCGGCATCGTTGTCGATGTGCCACGAGAAATCATGCCTCTCCCAGTGAATCTCCTCCTCAAGCCGCCCGAGGTGGTTGATCACGTCGTCGCCAACACCGCCGTTGAGCGTGTCGGCACCGTATCCGCCGGCGATCCGGTCGTCGCCCGCGCCGCCGTCGATCACATCGTCGTCGCGCACCCCTGCCCCATTGGCGTTATGCACACCGCCAAAGAGCGTGTCATCCGCTGCGCCGCCGGTGATGGTATCACTGCCCTCGCCACCATCGGCCCAGAGGCCGAGGCCGGTCTCATGGCCCTCGATCACGTCGCCCCCGTCCCCGCCGAACAGCGCGGCCATGCCCTCGCCGGCCCTCAGCGTATCGTCGCCCTCGCCGCCGAAGGCGTAGCCCGCATCGTCGCCAAGGGCGATCTCGTCGTTGCCCGCCCCACCGTCGATCACCGCGATGGGCGCATCGTCGGACAGGATCGGGGTGCCGTCCCAATCGGAAAGCCCTCCTCCACCCGTGCCGGGCGCGCCATCATCCCGGGCGGCAAAGAGATTATCGTCCGGGCCGAGCACCGTTTCACCGGTTTCGCCGACACGGTCGCCGAGCATGTCGACACCGGCTGAAAAGTCGGTCTCGCCGGCCATCAGGTCCTGCAGGGCCGAACCGCCGCCAGCATAGGCCTCGCCGGGTTCATCGACCGGCGACAGCACGTCATCGGGATCAATTTCCGCGCCCTCGAAGGGATCTTCATCCTCTTCCACGGGAGCAAGAACCTCGTCGGGATCGACCTCGTCCCCCTCGAACGGTTCATCGTCATCCGAGTTCGGCGGGAGCGGGTCCAGCGGGTCCGCACCTGAGCCTAGCCCCGCAAGCTCGAAAAACGATGCGCCGGCGTCTTCGCCCGCGGCGATGAAATCGCCGTTTGGGCCACCGCTGGCCTGCCCGGCATTTCCGGCCCGGGGGGACTCGTCGCCATCGGCGTCGGACCCGCCATCAGACTCCGTGAACCAATCAAACATAAACATGACGGGCAGAAGCCCGATCAGAACAAGTGCGAAAGTCATGGTACCACCCCTGATACAGGCCTTCTGATACCACGCGGGTCCGGCCACCGGAAAAGAATAGTCCGGAAAATTGGACATAATCCGAGGCGGTTGGCCGTCGTCTCTTCGCATTTTCGTGCCTGCGCGCTAGTCTGCCCGAAGCCAGGCAGGAGGACGGCATGCAGCACAGCGGAGAACCCGACGAGCCCCTCGTGGAAGAAGTGCGCGCCGTGCGCGCCGAGGTGCGTCGGCTGAACGAAAAACGCTTCTTCCGCATCGAAAGCTCGCTCTGGCGGGTGGCGGTCTGGAGCCTCGTGCGCGGGCTAGCCTTTGGCCTCGGCTCGGTGCTCGGCGCAACGATCCTGCTCTCGGTGCTGATCACGGTCCTCACCTCGATCGACTTCATCCCGGTTCTGGGCGACCTCGCGCAACGGCTGATCGAGGAAATCCAGACCACCGCCCCGCCAGAATAGGCTTTCCTTCGCAGCGCGAATCCCTTATCAGCGCGCATCCGCATGGAAGCGGATTTCTCCAAGGGCCTTGCTGGACGACATCCCGGCCTGCGCCATAACCCTCAACCGAAGGAGACCCCGATGTCGATCACTGCTGAAGAAAAACAGCGCCTGATGAAGGAATTCGCCACCAAGGAAGGCGACACCGGCTCGCCGGAAGTCCAGGTGGCCATACTCACCTCGCGCATCACCACGCTGACCGAGCACTTCAAGACCCACAAGAAGGACAACCACTCGCGCCGTGGCCTTCTGATGATGGTGGCCCAACGCCGCAAGCTGCTCGACTACCTCCGGGGCAAGGAAGAGGCCCGTTACCAGGACCTCATCAAGCGGCTGGGCATCCGCCGCTAAGGCTTGCTCTCAGGTCTGGAATTCTGGAACGCCCGTGCAAGAAATGCGCGGGCGTTTCGCTGTTCCCCCGCCCGGGGCGCGAACGCAGGCCGAGCAGCCCCCCGGTCTGGCCTTCCCCGGCAAGATCGACCTGCCCGCGCTCGTCATGACCCGGACGCCGCGATCAACTGGAGCACGATCGCGCCAACATAGATCACGAGAAGCGCCAGGCTTTCGGCGCCAATGCCCGCCGGCCCCTTGCGTTGACGCAGGATCAATCCGCCGAGCAGGATTCCGGTCATCAGGATGGCCGTGAGGTTCCAGAACTGATCGCCCGCCCCGGCAGCGTGATAGAGGGAGCCATCGCGGTAGGACGCATCTGCGGCGGCCAGGAACAACGTATCGAAGGTGTTGCCACCGATGATTCCGCCCACGGCCAGTTGCAGCGCGCCGCGGCGCACCGCGGCAATCGTGGTGACGAGCTCGGGCAATGACGTTGCAACGGCCGTCGCCAAAGCCCCCACGAGTGATTCCGAAAGCCCCGTGCGGCCGGTGATCTCCCCGGCCGTCTTGGCGATCACCCAGCCGGCCCCCCCCATGATGAGCATCAGCAGCAGGAAGTTCACGAACAGGCGCAGCGTGCTTGTCTGGCGCGTGGTTTCGCTCTCCTGCTCGGGCGCGTCGTTGCGGGTATCGCTGGTGGACACCGGGCGCCACATCGGCGCTTCCCGCAAGGCGCGGGTGGTGGCCAATGCGCTGACATAGACAACCGGGATCACCAGCGATACGGGATGGATAGCGAAGAGGGTGACCTCCGGCTGGTTGGCGGCGAGCAACGGCAGCGTCAGCAGCACCATCAGGATGACGGCCTGAAAGATGTTGGCCAGATCGGCCGCCGCATGTTCCAGATTGGCCTTGCGATAGACAAGATCGGCGATCGCAAGGAAGGCCGTTTGCGCCGCGATCCCACCGACGCCGTTGGAATAGGCCAATGATGCGAAACCGTCGCGGGCGACGGTGATCGACACGATCGTTCCGCTGAGCGACGTTGCCACGCCGAGCAGAACAGCGCCTGCGATTGCCTCGCCGATCCCTGTCCGGTCCGCCAGCTTGTCGACCAGGCTGGTGATCCGAAAACCCGTCAACAGCACCGCGCCCGCAGCCAGCGCGAACGCCACCAGCAATTCCGGAATCGACCAACTCGCGAGCATGGCTGGGGCCCTTCCCATTCCTGACACCCCCGCAAGGCATGCCGGTCCACAACTGGAAACAAGACGTGATTGCCGGAGGAGTATTCACCATTCATCGGCCCTGAAACAACCGTATCGAACGCCGGCACAACCGGCTGATCGCGCGAAGGGCGGATTTCGCGATCAAGACGAAGACCAGGGCGGGCTCCGTCCCGCAGCGGCCGTCCGCGTCTGGCGAACGCGCGCTCCCGGTGCAAACCCGACCGCGCCGCGCGATCGCTCCGGCCAAACCACCCCCTTCCCTCACGCCCGCTTTTCCTGTATGGCCCCTTCATCTGAGACGTAGCGCCTCGACCCCGGCGCTCGAAAAGGATGATAGGGGTCGGCGGCAATGGGGCCGCCATTTCAATGGGAGACCCGCAGGGGCGGGAGTGCTCCCTTACAGGATACGCTACATGTTCAATATCACTAAGAAATCCATGCAATGGGGTGAGGAAACGCTTACCCTCGAGACGGGCAAGGTTGCCCGCCAGGCCGACGGTTCGGTGATCGCCACGCTGGGCGAAACCTCCGTCATGGCCAACGTGACCTACGCCAAGCAGCCCAAGCCGGGAATGGACTTCTTCCCGCTCACGGTTCACTATCAGGAAAAATACTACGCTGCGGGCAAGGTGCCCGGCGGCTTCTTTAAGCGCGAGGCACGGCCGACCGAGAAGGAAACGCTGACCGCCCGCCTGATCGACCGTCCGATCCGCCCGCTGTTCGTTCCCGGCTTCAAGAACGAAACCCTCGTCATGTGCACCGTGCTGTCGCATGACCTCGTCAACGACCCCGACATGGTGGCGATGATCGCGGCCTCCGCCGCGCTGACCATCTCCGGCGCGCCCTTCATGGGCCCGATCGCCGGCTGCCGTGTGGGTTACGAGGATGGCGACTACGTTCTCAACCCGACCATCGACGACATGCACCAGCTGCGCAACAACGCCGAGCAGCGCCTTGATCTCGTGGTTGCCGGCACCAAGGACGCGGTGATGATGGTGGAATCGGAAGCCTACGAGCTGTCCGAGGCCGAGATGCTGGGCGCGGTCAACTTCGCGCACGAGCAGATCCAGCCGGTGATCGACCTGATCATCGAACTGGCCGAGGAAGCGGCGAAGGAACCCTTCGACTTCACCCCGCCGGATTACGCCGATCTCTACGCCGCGGTGAAGGCCGCGGGCGAGGAGAAAGTGCGCGCGGCCTACGCGATCCGCGACAAGCAGGAGCGCACCACCGCCGTCGCCGCCGCGAAGGAAGCGATCATCGAGGCGCTCACCGAGGAGCAGCGCGAAGACGCCAACCTCGGCTCGGCGCTGAAGAAGCTCGAATCCACCGTGCTGCGCGGGGACGTTGTGAAAAACGGCACCCGGATCGACGGTCGCGCCCTCGACGAGGTCCGCGACATCGTCTCGGAAGTCGGCCTGCTGCCGCGCACCCACGGCTCGGCGCTGTTCACCCGCGGCGAAACCCAGGCGCTGGTGGTGACCACGCTGGGCACCGGCGACGACGAGCAGATGATCGACGCGCTCACCGGCACCTACAAGTCGCCGTTCCTGCTGCACTACAACTTCCCGCCCTACTCGGTCGGTGAAGCGGGCCGCGTTGGCCCTCCGGGACGGCGTGAAATCGGCCACGGCAAGCTCGCATGGCGCGCCCTTCAGGCGGTGCTTCCGGCCGCAACCGACTTCCCCTACACCATCCGTCTCGTCTCCGAGATCACCGAGTCCAACGGCTCGTCGTCGATGGCGACGGTCTGCGGTTCGTCGCTGGCGATGATGGATGCGGGCGTGCCGCTGAAGGCGCCGGTCGCGGGCGTGGCCATGGGCCTGGTGCTGGAAGATGACGGCGCCTATGCCGTGCTCACCGACATTCTCGGCGATGAGGATCACCTCGGCGACATGGACTTCAAGGTCGCCGGCACCGAGAACGGCATCACCTCGCTTCAGATGGACATCAAGGTGGCCGGGATCACCCCGGAAATCATGGAGAAGGCGCTGGCCCAGGCGAAGGCCGGCCGGCTGCACATCCTCGGCGAGATGTCGAAGGCGCTGACCGAAGGCCGCACCGAGTTTTCCGAACATGCCCCGCGCATCGAGACGATGACCGTGCCGACCGACAAGATCCGTGAAGTGATCGGCTCGGGCGGAAAGGTGATCCGCGAGATCGTCGAAGTGTCCGGCGCCAAGGTCGACATCAACGACGACGGCGTGATCAAGATCGCCTCGCCGAATGCCGAGGCCATCAAGAAGGCGCATGACATGATCTACGCGATCGTGGCCGAGCCGGAAGAAGGCGCGATCTACAAGGGCACCGTCGTCAAGATCGTCGATTTCGGCGCCTTCGTGAACTTCTTCGGCAAGCGCGACGGCCTCGTGCACGTCAGCCAGATCGAGAATCGCCGCCTCAACCATCCTTCGGACGTGCTGAAGGAAGGCCAGGAGGTCTGGGTCAAGCTTCTGGGCTTCGACGACCGTGGCAAGGTCCGCCTCGCCATGAAGATGGTCGACCAGGAAACCGGCGAGGAACTGCCGGAAGAGCCGCGCAAGAAAAAGGGCGACGACGACGAGTGATCGTCTGACTCCCCGAACCTTCAGAAGCCCCGGCGGAAACGCCGGGGCTTTTTCGTTCCACCTGGCTGACTGGCGGACCGCGTCCCCTTCACGTCGCCGGCTCGTCCGGCTTCACCGCCACCCGCCCCTTATCGGTCAGCGCCCAAACGTCGCGCCCCTCGATCACCACCGGCACCAGCTGCCGGCCGTGACCCGCGCCGGTGTCGATCCCGAGGCGGTTGCCGTGATGCTCCACCTCCTCCGAAGGGGTGTGACCATGCACGACGAGCCAGCCGTGATCGGCTTTCGACGACAGGAAGGGTTCGCGGATCCAGACGAGGTCTTCCTCGGCCTGGTCGGCGAGCGGAATGCCCGGGCGAATACCGGCATGAACGAAGAGCAACTCGCCCAGCGAAAAGGAACTCGGCAGGCTGCGGATGAACGCGCGGTGCGCCTCGGGCACCGCCGCGCGCACCCGGGCGTGAAGGTGATTCAACCGTTCGTTATGCTCGATACTGATCCCGTAAGACGCCAGCGTCGTCTCGCCGCCCATGCGCGGGTGAAACCAGTGCAGCCCGACCGGCAGGTGAGGATCGAGCCACGACGGATCTTCGAGAAACCGCGCCATCAACCGGTCGTGGTTGCCCATCAGGGTGATCCAGTTCTCGCCTCGCTCCAGCCCGCCCAGCAGGAAGCCGATCACCCCCCGCGTGTCTGGTCCGCGGTCGCAGAGATCGCCGATATGGATCACCGGTGCGGCGGCATCGCCGCTCCGCGCCCGGTCTTCGGCGATCAGCGCATGGGCGCGTTCCAGCTCGCCCTGGTAGCCGTGAACGTCTCCGATAGCATAAACGCGCATGTGATCTCCTTTTTCGGCACAGCATAGGACAAAGCCGCCGGGTTGCCACCGGGGGTTTCGCCGACCGCGGGCAAAGAGCCCCAACGGGCCGATCTTATTGATGTTCAATAACAATCCCGCATGGGGTCGGCCCGCAAACCCGGCCGGCAAAGCAAACGCCCACCGGACATCCCGGTGGGCGCTCCACTCTTCCCCGACCCTGCAGCTCTCGCCTTCAGGGTCGGGGATATCATGCCTTCGGTGCGGGCCTTACTTGTTGGGGTCCGCGGTGGTGCGCAGGTAGGAGAAGGTTTCCTTCACCTCGCCGAACTTCTCTTTCGCCTCGTCAGTCGTGAGGCTCAGCGCAACGATCACGTCCTCGCCCGGGGTCCAGTTCGCCGGCGTGGCGATCGGCACACCATCGGTGGCCATCACGGCATCGAGCGCGCGCAGAACTTCGGCAAAGTTCCGGCCCACCGACATCGGGTAGGTCATCGAGAGGCGCAGTTTCTTGTCGGGCCCGATGATGAACACCACACGGACCGAAGCGGAATCGGCGGCGGTGCGACCGTCGGGCAGGTAGGCCTCGGCGGGCAGCATGTCGAGCGCCTTCGACACGGAAAGATCATCGTCGGCGATGATCGGGAAGTTCGCTTTCGCGCCCGAGAAGGTCTCGATGTCGGATTTCCACTTCACGTGTTCGTCGACCGTATCGACCGAAAGGCCAATGACCTTCACGCCGCGCTTTTCCCACTCGTCGGCGAGCTGGGCGACGGCGCCGAACTCGGTTGTGCAGACCGGGGTGAAGTCTTTCGGGTGCGAGAACAGGATGGTGTAGCTGTCACCGATGAAGTCGTGAAAATCGATCTCGCCCTGGTCGGTTTTTGCGTGAAAATTCGGAACGGTATCGTTGATGCGCAGTCCCATGGAGGCCTCCTGTCAATCGAGTGTCTGTTGAGGGTTTAGATAAATTCTAATCCGGCGATGTGAACCCCTTGAATGGCCCGCAAACGCCCAATAGACGCGGGCGCGACGGCGTGTCGCAGCCCGGCTTGTTCTTCCCGAGCGGCGGTGACACAGTGGCGCCAAATCCGAAACAGGAGAGAGACATGATCGAGAAACGCGAGTTCTATATCAATGGCGCATGGGTCGCCCCCGAGGTGTCGAACGACCACGAGGTGATCGACCCCTCAACCGAGGAAGCCGTGGCGGTGATCTCGATGGGATCGGCGGCCGATGTAGACAAGGCCGTCGCCGCCGCCAAGGCTGCCTTCCCGGCCTGGATGGAAACTCCGCCCGCCGAACGCATCGCTCTGGTGGAAAAACTGCTCGACGTCTACCTCGCCCGCTCCGAGGAGATGGCGCAGGCGATGACGCTCGCCATGGGCGCGCCGATCGACATGAGCCGTAACAACCAGGTTGGCGCCGGCACCTTCCACATCAAGGAATTCATCGCCGCCGCGAAGCAATTCGAGTTCATCCGCCCGCTTTCCGACCGCGCCCCGAACGACCGCATCGTCTACGAGCCGGTCGGCGTTTGCGGCCTGATCACGCCCTGGAACTGGCCGATGAACCAGATCACGCTCAAGGTCGTCGCCGCCGCGGTCGCCGGCTGCACCATGGTGCTCAAACCCTCCGAGGAGAGTCCGCTCGACGCGATGCTGTTTGCCGAGTTCATGCACGAGGCGGGCTTCCCGCCGGGCGTGTTCAACCTCGTGAATGGCGACGGCATGGGCGCGGGCACTGCGCTCACCGGCCACGCGGATGTCGACATGGTGTCGTTCACCGGCTCCACCCGGGCCGGCATCGCGATCTCGAAGAATGCCGCCGACACGCTCAAGCGCGTCCACCTCGAACTCGGCGGCAAGGGCGCCAACATCATCTTCGCCGACGCCGATGAAAAGGCGGTCAAGCGCGGCGTGATCGACATGATGCAGAACACCGGGCAGAGCTGCAACGCGCCGAGCCGGATGCTGGTGCAGCGAGACATCTATGACCAGGCGGTCGAGCAAGCGGCTGCGATGGCCAACAAGATCGCCGTCGGCGACCCGCACGAGGAAGGCCGCCACATCGGCCCGGTCGTGAACAAGACGCAATGGCAGAAGATCCAGGACCTGATCCAGAAAGGCATCGACGAGGGCGCACGGCTGGTGGCCGGCGGCACCGGCCTGCCGGAGGGCTTCAACCGCGGCTACTACGTCAAGCCCACCGTCTTCGCCGACGTGAACAACGACATGACCATCGCGCGCGAGGAAATCTTCGGCCCGGTGCTCTCGATCATCCCCTTCGAAAGCGAGGAAGAAGCGATCGCGATCACCAACGATACCGTCTATGGCCTGACCAACTACATCCAGACCCAGGACGGCGCGCGCGCCAACCGGGTGGCGCTCAAGGTGCGCTCCGGGATGGTGGAGATGAACGGCCAGTCGCGCAGCTTCGGCTCGCCCTTCGGCGGCATGAAGCAATCGGGCAACGGCCGCGAGGGCGGGGTTTACGGGATCGAGGATTTCCTCGAGATCAAGGCCATCGGCGGCTGGGCGAACGAGTAGGTTTCGCCGGCTGACGCGGGCGATCCGCCGGGGGGCGCTGCCCCCCGGACCCCCCGAGGTATTTGGGCCAGGATGAAGGAGGGGGAAAGCCGGGAAGTGAGCAGTGTAATCACGCTCAAAACGGGCATTTCGCCGAGAAGCTCATCCCCTTGCCGCCGTCGGGATGGCGCAGCCGCAGGTTCTCGGCATGCAGCATCAGGCGGGGGAAATCACGCGCCGGGCCATCCGCGTAGAATGGGTCACCGAGGATCGGGTGGCCGATTTCCTTCATGTGCACCCTCAACTGGTGGCTGCGCCCGGTTTGCGGGTAGAGCCGCACGCGGGTGGTGCCGTCCTCGTGTCGCTGCACGCGCCAATCGGTCACCGCGGGCTTGCCGCGCTCGAAATCGACGTGTTGCAGCGGCCGGTTCGGCCAATCGACGATGAGCGGCAGGTCGATCCGCCCGATCTTCTCGGCCACATGCCCCCAGACCCTTGCGACGTAGGTCTTTTTCACTTGCCGCTTCTCGAATTGCAGGCCGAGCGCGCGCTGCGCGTGGGGCGTCATCGCAAAGACCATCACGCCGGACGTGTCACGATCCAGCCGGTGGACGAGCAGCGCTTCGGGGAAGGCCGCCTGCACCCGCGCCAGCAGGCAATCGGCAAGGTGGTCGCCCTTGCCGGGCACGCTCAAGAGGCCCGCGGGCTTGTTCACCAGCAGGATTTCGTGATCCTGGTGGAGGATCTCGAGGGGCGTGTCGGGCGGGGTGTAATCAGCGCTCATCCCGGCCCTGTCGCAGAGCCTGCGCCTGATCGCAAGCCCCGCGCCTACTCCACGACGAGCCGCAGCGCGAGAAGCCCGAAGATAACCGCCGCGACCTTGCCCATCCATCCCGTCGCCTGCCCCAGCGCCTTGCCCGCCACCCCGGCGAGGGCGCCGTAACCGGCGGTTACGAAGAACCCGGTGGTGGAAAACAGAAGCCCGAGCACGAGGATCTGCTGCCAGACCGGCCCGGTGGCGGGATCGGTGAGCTGGGGCAGGAAGGCGAGCACGAAGAGTGCCACCTTCGGGTTAAGCGCATTGGTGACGAAACCGCGGCGGATCGCGCGGCCCAGCCCGGCCGTGCCCGCGACGCCCTGCGCCGGACCGGCCCGCCAGTATTTCACGGCGAGGAAAAGGAGGTAGCCCGCCCCGAGCCAGCGCACCGCGTCGAAGGCCAGGGGAGAGGCGACGAGCAGCGCCGCCAGCCCCGCCGCCGCGAGCGCGGTGTGCAGCAGGCCGCCCAGCGCAACGCCGAGGGCCGCCGCGATGCCCGCACGCGGGCCGCCCGCGAGGCCCGAGGCAGAGGCGAACATCACGTCCGACCCGGGCGTGAGGTTCAGCAGCAGGCCCGCACCGAGGAACGCGGCGACGTTCACCGGATCGAGTCCGGCGATCACCCTTCGCCCTCCTGTTGCGGCTCGCTTTGCGCTATGTCGTAGTAGTCGCCCTTGTCTTCGGTGAAAATATGCCGGCCAAGGTGCATCCCCGTCGGCCCGTCGACGGCACCGAGGGCGAAATCCATGTTGCCCGAGCCGTGTTCCTGCCAGAACAGTGACGATCCGCAGCGCGGGCAGAAGCCCCGGCGCGCCCGGGGGCTGGCCGCAAACCAGCGCACCTCGCCCTCGATCTCGATCCCGTCTTCGGCGACGATGGCGGCAGCCCAGACATGGCCCGACATCTTGCGGCATTGCGAGCAATGGCAGGCGGCCGGATCGAAGGCCTGCCCCGTGACGGTGAAGCGCACGTCGCCGCAGAGGCAGGACCCTTTCAGCATGGCGCGAAGACCTCTGCGAGTATGGCCGCGAGCGCCTCGGCGTCTTCCTCGGTGAAGGCCGCGGGCTTGTCGCTGTCGATATCGAACACGGCAATGAGGTCGCCTGCACCGTTCCATACCGGCAGCACCAGTTCGGAGCGGGTCGAGGCGGCGCAGGCGATGTGACCGGCAAAGGCCTCGACATCATCGACCAGTTGAACTGATCCGCTGCGGGCCGCCGCGCCGCAGACACCGCGCTCGAACGGGATGGTGAGGCAGCCATGCCCGCCCTGGTAGGGGCCGACCTTTAGAAGACCGGGTGCAACGACGCGGTAAAAGCCCGTCCAGTCGAAGCGGTCATCGAATTGATGCACCTCGCAGGCGAGCGTGGCCATCAGCGCAACGGGGTCGGTCTCGCCCGCGCAGAGCGCCGCGATGCGCTTGTGCAGCTCGTCGTAGCCCATCACACCCGCTCCACCGCCATCGCCGTGGCCTCGCCGCCGCCGATGCAGATTGCCGCGACCCCGCGCCGCGCACCCTGCCGCTCCATCGCGTGGAGCAGGGTGACCATGATCCGCGCGCCGGAGGCGCCCACCGGGTGGCCGAGCGCGCAGGCACCGCCGTGAATGTTGAGCCGGTCGTGGGAGACGCCAAGCGCGCGCATGAACAGCAGCGGCACGATCGCGAAGGCCTCGTTGACCTCCCAGAGATCGACCTGTGCCGCCGTCCAGCCGGCCCGGTCCAGCAGCTTGTGCGCCGCCCCGATCGGTGCGGTGAGAAACTCCGCCGGGGCCTGGGCGTGGCTTGCATGGGCCACCACCCGGGCGCGGATGTTGAGCCCGAGCGCCCTTGCGGTTTCTTGCGAACACATCACCAGCGCCGCCGCGCCGTCGGAGATCGACGACGAGTTTGCCGCCGTCACCGTGCCGCCCTCGCGAAAAGCCGGGCGGAGATTGGCGATCTTGTCAGGATTGGCGCGGCCGGGCTGTTCGTCGGCGCTCACGATATGCTCGCCGCCGCGCGTGGGCACGGTGACCGGGGCGATCTCGGCATCGAAGGCCCCGGCGGCCTGCGCTGCGCGGGCGCGCTCCAGCGATGTCCGGGCGTAATCATCCTGGGTCTCGCGGCTCAGCCCCTCGGCGGCGGCGCAGTCTTCTGCGAAGCTACCCATCAGCCGACCTTCCTCGTAGGCGTCTTCGAGCCCGTCGGTGAACATGTGATCGAGCACCGCGCCGTGGCCGATACGCTGACCCGCCCGCATCCGGGGCAAAAGATAGGGCGCCTGCGTCATGCTCTCCATCCCGCCCGCAACGATCACGCCGTCGGCCCCCAGCGCCAGCGCATCATGCGCCATCATCGCCGTCTTCATCCCCGAGCCGCACATCTTGTTGACGGTGGTCGCGGGCACATCGGCGCCCAGCCCGGCCCCGAAACCCGCCTGCCGGGCCGGGGCCTGGCCCTGGCCTGCCATCAGCACGTTGCCCATGATGAGGTCACGCACATCGCCGGGCCGCGCGCCGGCGTCCTGCAAAGCCGCCCGAATCGCCCGCGCGCCGAGCTCCGACGCACTCATCCCGGTGAGGCCGCCCTGAAAGCTGCCCATCGGGGTGCGGGCGCTCCCCGCGATCACGATTTCGCCCCTGGCCATTGGATCTCCGTTCTCGCATCGCGCTTACCGAATGGTAACGCTCGCGCCTTACCCTCCTTCAAAACACAACACGGGCAAAGGAGAAAGGGCATGGATCTCGTCTGTCATGACAGCGAAGATATCAGGATCGTCGAAGTGGCCGAAGACCGGATTGATGCCGCAGTCGCGATCCAGTTCAAGGACAGGATGCGCGAGTTGTCGGACAATGGGCCGATGCGCGTCATCCTCGATCTGTCGCGCGTCACCTTTCTCGACAGTTCCGGACTCGGCGCCGTGGTGGCGGCGCTGAAGCAGATGGCGGACGGGCGGCGGCTCGAACTCTCCGGTCTCACACCCAAGGTGGCCAAGGTGTTCCGCCTCACACGGATGGACACGGTGTTCACCATTCACCCGGATATCTCCGCGATCGGCGTCGGCCTCAAGAATGCTGGCTAGGTCGTTCGGTTTCATGGGGTCAGCCCGCGATCATTCTGTTGGCAAGCCAACCCCGAACGGGCGTTTTCGCCTCGTCTTCCCGGGCGATTCGCTCTCGGTGCGCGGCGCGCTCAGGGCCGCGATGCGCGCGTTTCACGAGATGGGCGTTGCCGAGGGGCATGTCGGCGTGGTCGAGATCGTGCTGGCCGAAGTTCTCAACAACGTGGTCGAACATGCCTATGCCGATCACGGCCGGGGCGTGATCGAGCTCGACGTTTCGCACCGGGGAATCGCGCTGGCCTTCGTGATCCGTGACGACGGCCGCCCGATGCCCGGCGGCAGCGCTCCCGGCGGCAGGCCGCATGATCTTGACGTTACCGCCGATGATCTGCCCGAGGGCGGGTTTGGCTGGCATCTGATCCGCGAACTGACAGACGATCTCGAGTATCACCGCTCGGGCAATCGCAACGAGCTCCGGTTCTGCATCCAGCTTGATGCCTCCTTGCATAATTGAGGCGGATTTCGCCACGGTCGGCGGCGCCGGTCACGACCCAATTGCCGCGGAATTGCCCGATTGGTTCCCAATCATGGACAGATTGCAGAGCCAATCTTCGGGTGTAGCTGCATAGGCTTCCCTCGGTGCCGCGTCTAACAGCCCCCACCCAGCGCGCGGCACCGAGGTTCATTTCTTCCCGCATCGTTGGATATGCATCCGTGCAGTCGGCGTGAACCGACTGCCAACGGCGCCCGCGCCGCTGCCGTGACCCGCACGAATCGCCCGTCACAGCGCACACACGCTCACGACCGGTCGCGGCTGGCATCACTCGACCGGCAAGGCGACGGGGCGGGCAAGCGGCCGCGCATCGCCTTCGCCGGACAATGGCGCGGAACCGGCCGGTCGCTCAGTTCAACTGGAAATACAGCGGGTAGTGCCCGTCTTCAAACTCACCGAAAAGCTCGGGCACATCGGGGTGATCCACCGGCTCGCCGGAATAGTCGGCAACGAGGTTCTGCTCGGAAACATAGGCCACGTAGTAGCTCTGATCGTTCTCGGCGAGCAGGTGATAGAAGGGCTGATCCTTCGAGGGCCGACTGTCTTCGGGAATGGCCTCATACCATTCCTCGGTATTGCTGAAGGCGGCGTCGACGTCAAAGATCACACCCCGGAAGGGATGCTTCCGGTGACGGACGACCTGTCCAAGATGATATTTTGCCCGCGTTTTAAGCATAGTCCAACAACCCCCGCGCAATTACTAATGCTTCGCACCCGGGCTTGTCCATGCAACCGGGCCGATTTTGTGGGAAACAGACTGTGAACCTCGTCCTGACAGTGCCCGAAATCATCCACCCGTTTTCCCGCCGGTGCCGATCGGCGTCCTCGTGCCAGGCCGCGGCCTCGAAAAACCGAATCGCTTCTCCGCCTCCCGGGCGGTGACACAGCCGCCACCGTCGCCTTCACGCCTGTGACCGTTGCCACGATACCGCCCACGCGCGCCTTTGTGATCCAGCCCCATTTCCTCATCGGCCGGTTTGGGCTATGCTATCTGAAAAAATAAAAGTGTTGCGAGGGGCAGATGAGCAGACTTCTTCGCACGATCATACTTCTTGTGCTTGTCGCGTCATGCGGCAGCAAGGATTTCCAGGCGCCGCGCAACCTCGACGACGCCTGCTCGATCGTGCAACAACGACCGGAATACTTGCGCGCGATGAAACAGGCGGAGCGCAAGTGGAACGTGCCCGTGCCGGTGCTGATGGCCATGATCTACCAGGAATCGAAGTTCATCGGGAACAACCGCACGCCGATGAAATACGCGCTGGGCGTCATCCCCCTCGGCCGCCAGAGTTCGGCCTATGGCTACGCCCAGGCGCTCGATGGCACCTGGGAGGAGTACAGGCGCACCGATGGCGGACGCTTCGCCAAGCGCGACGACATCAAGGACGCGACCGATTTCATGGGCTGGTACATGAACCTCACCCTGCTTGAAACCGGCGTGCCCCTGAACGACACGCGCAACCAGTATCTCGCCTACCACGACGGGCGCACGGGCTATCTGCGCGGCAGCTACAAGAGCAAGACATGGCTCCTCAGGATCGCCGACGAGGTCAACGACCGCGCGCTGATGTATGACCAGCAGTTGAGGCTCTGCGCCAAACGCTGACCCTCAGATCTGCCGCCCCTGCAACAGCTTCGGCAGATCACCCGTCAGGCCCGCCGCCTCGCGGATGAAGCCCCGGCGCAGGCTTGGCATGGCGTTGACGGCGCCCAGCCCGATATCGCGCACGGTGCGAAGAATCGGGTTGTCATTCGAGAACAGCCGGTTCACCGTTTCGGTCGCGGTGACCATGCTGGTCACATCGAAGCGGCGCCATTGCTGGTAGCGTTCGAGAACGTCGATCCGGCCGTAATCCTCGCCCCGCCGTTTCGCCAGGGTGAGCACCTCGGCGAGCGCGCCCACATCCTTCAGGCCCGCATTCAGCCCCTGCCCCGCGATCGGGTGCATCCCGTGCGCCGCGTCGCCCACCAGCGCCACGCGGTCGGCCACGAAGGCATCGGCGACCGTGAGGTTGAGCGGATAGGTGAAGCGCCGTCCGGCAAGGCGGATCTCGCCGAGAAAGTCGCCGAAACGCGGGCGCAATTCTTCGAGATAGCCGGCGTCGTCGAGCGCATGGATGCGCGCTGCCTCGGCATGGCTTTCCGTCCAGACGATGGAGCATTGGTTGCCGGGCAGCGGCAGGATGGCGAGCGGCCCCGGCGGCATGAAGAACTGGTGCGCAACGCCGTGGTGCGGCTTTTCATGCTCGATGGCGCAAACCAGAGCGGTCTGGCCGTAATCGTGACCGTGCCGCCCGATCCCGGCGCGCTCCGCCACGCCCGACCGCCGCCCGTCGCAGCCCACCACCATGCGGCCGGCAAGCGTCTTGCCGCTGTCGAGCGTGAGGGTAACGCTGGCCGGGCCAACCTCCTGCGCCGTCACCAAAGCACCGTCGATCAGGGTGACCTTCGGGTGCGCGGTCATCGCTTCGAGGAGGGCGCGGGCGAGGAAGCGGTCTTCGACCATGTAGCCCATCGGGCCCTCGTCAAGCTCGCCGTTGTCGAACTCCAGAACGAAAGGCCCGGGGCCGGAGCCCGGCTTGCCGTCGGAAATGCGGATCTCGAGCAGCGGCGTGACGTTGTCGCCCACCCTGTCCCAGACGCCGATGGCCTTGAGCAGCCGCTGCGAGGCGAGCGCGAGGGCATAGCCGCGCCCGTCGAATTCGTCTTCGCCGCGCGTGCCGGCCTTCAACGCGTCGATCACCGTCACGTCGAAGCCCGCATCGCCCAGCGCCAAAGCGAGCGCCGGACCATTGAGCCCGCCGCCTACGATCAGGATGTCACTGTCGAGTTTCATGGCCTCATCTTTGGCGCGGGAAATCGGGATTGTCCATGCGCCCGCGCGCCGCTACCGTCGCGTCAAATTGGAGGGATGCGGATGGCGGATGACTGGCTTTTTATGAGCGCGGGCGATCTCGGGCGCGCGATCGGCGCGGGGCGGATCGACCCGGTGGATCTGGCCGGTGCCTTCTTCGATGCGATCAAGGCCCATCCGCTGCAAACCCGAATCTATGCCCGCCTCACCGAGGCGCGCGCCATGGCCGAGGCCGAGGCGGCGGCGATGCGCGCGAAGGCCGGAACCCGGCGCGGGCCGCTCGATGGCGTGCCGGTGAGCTGGAAAGATCTTTACGACACTGCCGGCGTGACCACAGAAGCCGGGTCGGCGCTGCTGGCGGGACGGGTGCCCGAACAAGACGCTGAAGTGTTGCAGAATGCCACCGCCATGGGCCTCGTGGGCCTCGGCAAAACCCATATGTCGGAACTGGCCTTCTCCGGTCTGGGGCTCAACCCGGTGACCGAAACGCCGCCTTGCGTGCACGACCCCGAGGCGGTGTCGGGCGGCTCGTCCTCCGGTGCGGCCACCTCCGTGGCTTTCGGCCTCGCACCCGGCGCAATCGGCTCGGACACGGGCGGCTCGGTGCGCATCCCGGCGGCGTGGAACGATCTGGTCGGGTTGAAGACCACCTCGGGGCGGCTTTCGCTCAAGGGCGTGGTGCCGCTGGCGGCGAGCTTCGACACGGTCGGCCCGCTCTGCCGCAACGTGGAGGATTGCGCGCTGTTTCTCGCCGCGCTCGAAGGCCGGGCGCGCGCCGCCGACCTGGAGGGCATCACGCTGCGGGGCCGGCGCTTCCTGATCCTCGAAAACGGGTTGCGCGACGTGCGCGAAGGGCCGATGGCCGGGTTCGAACGCGCGGTGGCGCGGCTGACCGACGCGGGCGCCGAGATCGACCGCGCGCATCTCGAACAGGTGGACGAGGCGATGGCGATGTCGGCGATCCTCTACACCACCGAGGCCTATGCGACCTGGCGCGAGGAGATCGAGGCGCGGCCGCACCTGATGTTTGACCAGATCCTCGAACGCTTCCGCGCCGGCGGCACGTTCAGCGGTGCAGATTTCGTTGCCGCATGGCAGAAGCTGGAGCGGCTGCGCGGCGAATACCGCCGCCTCACCGCCGGGTTCGACGCCGTGATCCTGCCGGCTGCCGCCAACCTGCCGCCAAAGGCCGACCGGCTGCTCTCCGATCACGATTACTACGTGACGGAGAACCTGCTGACGCTCAACAACACCCGCATCGGCAACCTCATGGGGGGCGCCGGGATCACCCTGCCAACGGGCGTGCCCTCCGCCGGGATCATGTTTCTCGGCACGCCGATGGGCGAGGAGCGCCTGCTCCGAATCGCCGCGGCCGCCGAAGCGGCCTTGACCTAAAAGCCACATATCTCCACCCCAAGCAGCGGGATTTTCAGCCTTTTTCTGGACCGCGCCACGCGGAACGGCTATTCTGGACCAAATCGGGGCGCGAATGACCCCGAAACCAGAGGCAGATACAGGCGATGACGTTTCCCGAGCGGTTTTCCGGCTTGCCAGAATATGCGTTCCCGCGTTTGCGGAGACTGCTCGACGCCCATGCGCCGGGCGGCGACGTGGTGCATATGACCATCGGCGAGCCGCAACATGCGATGCCCGATTTCGTCGGCTCGGTGATCGCGGACAACCTCGCGGGCTTCGGAAAATACCCGCCCAACGAGGGCACGCCGGAACTGCGCGCCGCGATCTCGGCCTGGATCGAGCGGCGTTATCGCGTGGCGGTTGATGCCGAGACCCAGGTTATGGCGCTCAACGGCACCCGCGAGGGGCTTTTCAACGCCGCCGTGGCGCTCTGCCCCGAAGAGGTGCGCGGGCAACGGCCGGTGGTGCTCATCCCCAACCCGTTCTACCAGGTGTATGCCGTTGCCGCGCAGGCGGTGGGAGCCGAACCCGTGTTCGTGCCCGCCACGGAAGAGACCGGCTTCCTGCCCGATTACACCGCCTTGCCCAAGGAGATCCTGAACCGCACCGCGATCGCCTTTCTCTGCTCGCCCTCCAACCCGCAGGGTGCGGTGGCCAGCCGCGAAGACTGGGCGTCGCTGATCGCGCTGGCGGAAAAGCACGATTTCCAGATCTTCGCCGACGAGTGCTATTCGGAGGTCTACCGCGACACGCCGCCGCCGGGCGCGCTGGAAGTGGCCACCGAGGGCGGGGCCGACCCCGAGCGCGTGGTGATCTTCCATTCGCTCTCGAAACGGTCGAACCTGCCGGGCCTGCGCGCGGGCTTCGCCGCGGGCGGCCCCGAGAGCATCGCGCGGATGAAACAGCTTCGCGCCTATGCCGGCGCGCCATTGCCGCTGCCGCTGCAGCGCGTGGCCGAGCGCGCCTGGGCCGACGAGGCGCATGTGACCGCCTCGCGCGCGCTCTACCGGAAAAAATACGCGGTGGCCGACGCGGTGCTTGGCGACGTGCCCGGCTATCATCCGCCGCAAGCGGGCTTTTTCCTGTGGCTACCGGTCGACGATGGCGAGGCGGCGGCGCTGAAGCTCTGGACCGAAACGGGCGTTCGGGTGCTGCCCGGCGCCTACCTCGCCCGCGAGGTGAACGGAACGAACCCCGGACGGGGCTATATCCGGGTTGCCCTAGTGGCCCCGAAAGACGAGACGCAGCAGGCCCTCGAACGGGTCAAACGCTGCCTCTACGCATAAGAACGAGGTGAGGAATGGCATATCAGGCGAAAGGGCGTGACCCGATCTTCGACAGCACCACACAGGCGCTGATCGAGCAAAGGGGCAAGGAACTTCTCGGCCTTGGGTTGCTCGCGCTGGCCCTGACGCTCGGCCTCATCCTCGGTTCCTACTCGCCCGACGATCCGGGCTGGCTCGCCGCCACCGACGGCCCGGCGCAGAACATGCTCGGCCTTGTCGGCGCAAGGATCGCATCGCCGCTGGCCGTGATCATCGGCATGGGCGCCTGGGGCATCGTCGCCGCGCTCGCGGCCTGGGGTGTGCGCTTCGTGCTACACCAGGGCGAGGAGCGCGCGCTCGGGCGGGCGATCTTCGTGCCGATCGCCGTGGCGCTGGCCTCGATCTACGCCTCGACCCTCGTGCCCGGCCCTGGCTGGAGCCACACTTTCGGCCTCGGCGGGCTATTCGGCGACACGATGCTGGGCGCCGTGCTTGGCGTCCTGCCCGTCGATCCTGCCGTCGGGCTCAAGACGCTTTCGCTCGTTGCCGGGCTCGCGATGCTGTCGATCGGCGCCTTTGCGCTGGGCTTCAACCACGGCGAGCTGCGGCGCTTCGGGGTGTTCCTCGTTGCCGGCGTGGTGATGACCTACGCGGGCCTGCTCAAGCTGACCCAATTCGGCCTGCGCGGCGCGGTTTTCGGGGCTTCCGGCGCGGTCCGCGGCGCGGCGGCCTTG
The DNA here is from genome assembly GCF_014640115.1 of Sinisalibacter lacisalsi. Classification (GTDB taxonomy): domain Bacteria; phylum Pseudomonadota; class Alphaproteobacteria; order Rhodobacterales; family Rhodobacteraceae; genus Sinisalibacter; species Sinisalibacter lacisalsi. Next base: position 108,382 of record NZ_BMGI01000001.1, read on the forward strand.
AGGGAGCGCCGGGCCACGCGCCGGGCCGAACAGCCTGCCTGGGAAGACGCCCACGGCTACGAAGACCATGACGCCGACTTCTCGGCCCCGCCACCGCTGCACGCCAACCGCGTGGCGCGTGCCGAACCGCCCGTGGCGCGTGGCCGTGCCATGTTTCGGCCCCCGACCCACGAAGAGGCCCCGCGCGCCGCCGTCGCCCCCGAGACGCAGCCTGCCCAACCGCAGCGGCAAGGGCTTCTGGCGCGCGTGCAAGGGCTGGCAAAGCGCACGCCCGAGCCACAGATCGAACCCGAACTCGTGGAGCAGCCGCCCTATCTCGGCGCGCTTCCCGAAGGCATGGGATCGTCCGACCGGATCAGCGCCAAGATCGCAAACGCGCTGAAGGCGCGTCGCTCCGAGGGCCCGATCGCCCCGGAAGCCGTGACGCCGGAGGGCGAAGCGATGTCGCCTATGTCTGCCGCGATCGCCTCGGCGGCGGCCCGGGCCCGGGCCCGCAAGGAGGCCATGGCGGCCAACCTGCGCGCTGAGCCCCCGGTGAAGCGCAGCAACGCCTCCGAGCCGGAATTGCCGCGCGAACCCGCCCTTGAACAGGCCAATATCTTTGCCGGCGCAACCCTCGCACCGGACCCGGCGTATGCCGACATCGACGTGGAAGACGACAGCTTGTGGGACGACGATTTCGACGCCGACCCGGTGCCGGACGACGAAGCGCGCTGGGCGGCCGCCGCCTCGGCGCCGCAAGTCACTCCGCAGCCCATGGCCCGCAAGGTGGTTCAGCACAGCAGCCACAAGACGGCCCCCTCCAGCCGCGCCCGCGCCGAGGCGCAACCTTCGCTGAACTTCGGCGGCGCCGAGGCGGCCTATGAACTTCCTCCGCTGGGCCTGCTCACCGACCCGGCCTCGATCGAGCGCCATCATCTCTCCGACGAGGCGCTGGAAGAGAACGCGCGGATGCTCGAAACCGTGCTCGACGATTACGGCGTGAAGGGCGAGATCGTGAGCGTGCGCCCCGGCCCGGTTGTCACCATGTACGAGCTGGAACCCGCGCCGGGCCTCAAGGCTTCCCGCGTGATCGGGCTGGCCGATGATATCGCGCGATCGATGTCGGCGCTGTCGGCGCGCGTGTCGACCGTGCCCGGCCGCTCGGTGATCGGGATCGAACTGCCCAACGAATACCGCGAAAAGGTCGTGCTGCGCGAAATCCTGTCATCCAAGGATTTCGGCGACACCAACATGCGCCTGCCCCTGGCGCTGGGCAAGGATATCGGGGGCCGCGCGATCGTGGCCAACCTCGCCAAGATGCCGCACCTCCTGATCGCCGGCACCACCGGTTCGGGCAAGTCGGTGGCGATCAACACGATGATCCTGAGCCTGCTCTACCGGCTCCCGCCCGAAGACTGCCGCCTGATCATGATCGACCCCAAGATGCTGGAACTCTCGGTCTACGACGGCATTCCGCACCTGCTGAGCCCGGTGGTGACCGACCCGAAGAAGGCCGTCGTGGCGCTCAAGTGGGTCGTGGGCGAGATGGAAGAACGTTATCGCAAGATGTCGAAAATGGGCGTGCGCAACATCGAGGGCTTCAACGGCCGGGTGAAGGATGCGCTCGACAAGGGTGAGATGTTCTCGCGCACCGTTCAGACCGGGTTCGACGAGGATACCGGCGAGCCGATCTTCGAATCGGAGGAATTCGCTCCCGAAAAGCTGCCCTATATCGTCGTCGTGGTCGACGAGATGGCCGACCTGATGATGGTGGCCGGCAAGGAGATCGAAGCGGCGATCCAGCGGCTTGCACAGATGGCGCGGGCAAGCGGCATTCACCTCATCATGGCCACGCAGCGCCCTTCGGTCGACGTGATCACCGGCACGATCAAGGCCAACTTCCCCACCCGGATCAGCTTCCAGGTGACCTCGAAGATCGACAGCCGCACGATCCTCGGCGAACAGGGCGCCGAGCAGCTTCTGGGCATGGGCGACATGCTCTACATGGCCGGCGGCGCGCGGATCACCCGGGTGCACGGCCCCTTCGTCAGCGACGAAGAGGTGGAGGAGATCGTGAACCATCTCAAGAGCTTCGGCTCCCCCGATTACGTCTCGGGCGTGGTGGAAGGGCCGGACGAGGACAAGGCCGCCGATATTGACGCGGTGCTCGGCCTCAACACCGGCGGCAACACCAACGGCGACGATGCGCTCTACGACCAGGCCGTGGCGATCGTGATCAAGGACCGCAAGTGCTCGACCTCCTACATCCAGCGCAAGCTCGGCATCGGCTACAACAAGGCCGCGCGGCTCGTGGAGCAGATGGAGGACGAGGGGCTGGTGAGCGCCTCGAACCACGTCGGCAAGCGCGAGATCCTCGTTCCGGAACAGCATTAGCGGCGTGATATCGCCTATCAATCCGTTTTGCGGCAGCTTCAGGTGCGGGCGTTCTGGAATCGCCCGCGCTTATGACTAGGTAGGTGATATGAAATTTTCTCGCTTCCTCCTCGCGCCCATGCTCGTGGCGCTGACCGCCCTGCCGGCGATGGCCGAAAAGCTCTCGCTCACCGAGCTTTCGGGCTACATCAACGGGCTGACCACGCTCGAGGCGCAGTTCACCCAGATCAATGACGACGAGACGATCTCGACCGGCAAGATCCTGATCAGCCGGCCGGGCCGTGCGCGCTTCGAATACGATCCGCCGGAGCAGACGCTGGTGATCGCGGGCGGCCAGCAGCTTGCGGTGTTCGACGGCAAATCCAACACCGGCCCGGAGCAATACCCGCTCAAGGAAACGCCGCTGAACCTGATCCTCGCGCGCGATGTCGATCTTGCCCGCTCCGGCATGGTCGTGGCGCATGATTACGACGGCACCGCCACGGTGGTGACGGCGCAGGATCCGGAAAACCCGCAATACGGCAATATCCAGCTGATGTTCACCGCCGACCCGGTGGAGTTGCGCCAATGGGTGATCACCGATGGCTCGGGGGCCCAGACCACGGTGATCCTCGGCGCGCTGAAAACGGGCATGCAGTTCAATACCGCGACGTTTTCGATCACCGCCGAGATCGACAAGCGCAACCGCTGATCGGGCCGCACGCGATTGCGAAATCGCGTGCCCGCCTCACTTCTCCAGCTTGCGCGCCTCGTCCACCAGCATGATCGGGATTCCGTCACGCACCGGAAAAGCCAGCCCGGCGGCTTCGGAAATCAGTTCCTGCCGTTCGGCATCGTAGCGCAGGCGGGTCTGGGTCAGCGGGCAGACCAGCGCCTCGAGCATGCGGCGATCCTGCGCGGGTTGATCGGTCATTGCAGGTTGTCCTCGGTGCCGCCCGCAAGGGCGTATTCCATAAGCGCTGCGAGGGTCTCGCGCCGGGTGCTGAGCGAGGGCGCTTCGAGCAGCGCCTGCTTGTCTTCGGTAGCGAACGGCAGGAGGATCGCGAGCGAATTGATCATCAGTTCGTCGTCGGCCTCTTCGAGGCTCTCCCAATCGGTACGAAGGTCCGACACGTCGAAATACCGCGCCAACAGGTCGAGGAAAGGCACACGGTCGAAGCCCGGGTCTTTCTCGGCCGCGCCGAGATCGCGTTCGAACCCCTCCCAGCTTACCTTGGCGGTCAGGTAGGGGCGAAACCCGTCCTCGACCTTGCCAAGCCGGAACCGGCTCACGCCCGAGAGCGTGATCATGTAACGGTGGTCGTCGGTCTCGTTGAATTGGGTCACCCGCCCGGCGCAGCCGATCGTGTGCAGCCGCTCGCCCGCGTCGTCGGCAGGCTGGATCATCCCGATCAGCCGCTCGGGCGTTTTCAGCACGTCTTCGAGCATGGCGAGGTAGCGGGGCTCGAAGATGTGCAGAGGCAGCCGGGCGCGCGGCAAGAGCAGCGCCCCCGGCAGGGGAAAGAGCGGGATGCTCTCTGGCAAGTCGGCGCGCGAGAACATGTCAGGCGAACATGATCGACGAAAGCTTGCGCCGACCCGCCAGAGACACGGGATCGTTCGCCGGAAGCGCCTCGAAAATGGTAAAGAGCTGGGCCTTCGCCGCGCCGTCGTTCCACTCCCTGTCGCGCCGGAAGATCTCGAGAAGCTCGTCGACCGCACCCTGAACATCGCCGCTGGCGTGCAGCGCCTTGGCGAGGTCGAACCGCGCCTGATGATCGGCGGGATCGGCTGCCACCTTGGCGCGCAGGTCGTCCACCGGCCCGGCCTCGGCGGCCTGGCGGGCAAGCGCGATCTTGGCATGGGCGCCGTCGATCTCCGGCGAATGGCTGATCTCGGCGGGTGCACCGTTGAGAACCGCCTCGGCGTCTTCCAGATTTCCTTCGGCGATCTTCACGCGCGCAAGCCCGGCATAGGCCGCCGCCGCGTTCGGGTCTTCCTCGATGATCGCGGCGAAGGTTTGCGCAGCGTCGTCCAGCGCCCCTGCTTCGAGCATTTCCTCGGCGCTGGCGATCGCCGCGGCAAGCGGCCCCTCGGTGGCGAGCGCCGCCATCTTCTCGACGAACTGGTTCACCTGGCTTTGCGGCAGCGCGCCCTGAAACCCGTCGACCGGCTGGCCATCGTGAAAGGCATAGACCGTCGGGATCGACTGGACCCGCAACTGGCCCGCGACCTGCTGGTTTTCGTCGACGTTGATCTTGACCATCTTGACCTTGCCGCCAGCGGCGTTCACCGCCGCCTCCAGCGCCGGGCCGAGGGTGCGGCAGGGCCCGCACCACGGCGCCCAGAAATCGACGATCACGGGCACCTCTTTCGACGCCTCGATCACATCCTCCATGAAGGTCGCTTCGCTGATTTCCTTCACCAGCGCGCCGTCATTCGCGGGCGCGGCGCCAGTTTGTCCCATCTCAAGCATCTCGTGCTCCTTAAGTCATGTGTTGGCCCCAATATGGGACCGGGCGGCGCTCACTCCAACCCTCTTGGCTGGCGGAGTCGCTTTACCTTGGCTGGTTTGCTCACTAGCATCCCCTCAAACCTGAAAGATAGATCCACCGATGCGGAAATCCCTCCTCGTTTTTGGCGATTCGAACAGCCACGGCACGCCGCCCATCGTCACCCCCGGTGAATACCGACGCTATGAATCCGAGGCGCGTTGGCCTTCGGTCGCGGCTCAAAGGCTTGGCGCCGCGTGGGAGGTGAGTGTGCAGGCCCTGCCGGGACGGACCACCGGGATCGAAGACCCCGTGATGGGCGCGCACATGAACGGGCAGATCGGCCTGCGGATCGCGCTTGGAAGCCATGGGCCGATCGACCTGCTCGCAATCATGCTCGGCACCAACGACATGAAGGCGCGGTTTGCTCCGACGCCGGAAAAGATCGCCGCAGGGATCGCCGGGCTGGTCGATCTCGCGCTTTCGGCGGAATACCAAACCCGCCACGGCGGCTTCGAGGTTCTGGTGATCTGCCCACCAAGGGTGCTCGAACAAGGCCCCATTGCCGGAGAATTCATCGGCGCGACAGCGGTGAGCGAGGCTCTGCCGCATGTTCTCAAGGCCCATTGCGCGGCACGCGGGGTGCACTTCTTCGACGCGGGCAAGGTGATATCGCCCAGCGAACAGGACGGCGTTCATTTCGATCCCGACACCCACCGCGCCCTCGGCGAAAACATCGCCGAGTTCATCGCCGCGCTATAGATCGAAACTGGCAAACACCGGCGCGTGATCGGACGGCTGCGGCCAGCCACGCACCTCGCGGCGGATACGGCTGGAATGGGCCGCGTTGGAAATATCGGGCGTGGCCCAGATGTGATCGAGCCGGCGGCCCTTGTCGGCGGCGTCCCAGTCCGGTGCGCGGTAGGACCACCAGGAATAGAGGTTGCCCTCGGGAATATCCTGTCTCGTGATATCCACCCACCTGCCCGCCTCCTGCGTCTGCGCAAGGTGCTCCACCTCGACGGGCGTGTGGCTCACCACCTTCAGGAGCTGCTTGTGGTTCCACACGTCGTCTTCACGCGGCGCGATGTTGAGGTCGCCCACGAGGATCGACCTTTCGAACCGCTCGTAATGGAACCAGTCACGCATCTCGGTGAGGTAGTCGAGCTTCTGGCCGAACTTCACGTTGATTTCCCGGTCGGGCTTGTCGCCGCCTGCGGGGACGTAGAAATTGTGGATCACCACGCCGTTCTCCAGCCGCGCGGCCACATGACGGGCATGGCCGAGCGCGGCGAAATCCATCTCGCCCATGTCCTCCAGCGGCAGTTTCGACAGGATCGCCACGCCGTTGTAGCCCTTCTGCCCACGCGCCACCATGTGATGGTAGCCCAGCGCGTGGAACCCCTCGGTCGGGATCTTCTCGACCGGGCTCTTGCATTCCTGCAGGCAGAGAACATCTGGCGCGTCCTCTTCCATGAGCCGTTTCACGAGCCCCTCGCGCAGTCGCACGGAATTGATGTTCCAGGTTGCCAATGTGAAGCTCATGAGGCCCTCCGAGGTGCAGCGCGGCCCACCCTATAGCCATTCAAAACCCGGGGAAACCGCTCCCCCGGGGCCTTGGCGAAAAATGTGGATGGTCAGGGCAGGCGGTCCGCAGACACGCCCGGCCGACAGCGTTTCAGCGAATGGCCGGATCGGGAAAGTCACCGCGCTTGTAGGGCTCCCAATCGGTGATTTCCGGGTAGTGATCCTTGCGCCACTTGCGCACCCGCGGGTTCATCACCCGGCGCCAAAGCGGCGGCACCATCGCGGCGAGCGCCATCAGCGGATAGCCCAGCGGCAGTTGCGGCGCCTTGTCTTCGGGGTAGGTCTGCAACAGCGGGTAGCGGCGGGCCGGCTTGTAGTGATGATCGGAATGACGCTGGAGATTGATGAACTGCCAGCTCGTCGCCTTGTGATCGGCGTTCCAGCTGTGATGCGGGCGCACCGGCTCGTATTTGCCGTTGCCGAGATATTTGCGCGTCAGCCCGTAGTGCTCGACGTAATTCGTCAGCTCCAACTGCCAGATCGCCACGAAGGCCTGGAAAGCGAAGAGCCCGAGCCCCTCCCATCCGCCCACAAGAAGCGCAAGGATAAGGGCGCCCATCTGAAGCGCGGCGTAACGCCAGAACGGGTTGGCCCCGTCGAAGGGCGCAAGACCGCGCCGGGCCAGCATCGCCTTTTCTGCCCGCCAGGCCGAGGCCAGACCGCTCACCAGCACCCGCAGGAAGTAGCGGTGAAACCCCTCGCTATAGCGCGCCGTCACCGCGTCGCGCCGGGTGCCGACCCAGGGGTGATGCACCAGGAGATGCTCGGTGCGGAAATGGCTGTAGAGCACGGTGGCGAGCAGGAGATCGCCCAGCCAGCGCTCGAACCGATCGGACTGGTGCAGAAGCTCATGGGCATAGACGATGCCGATCGACCCGGTCAGCACGCCCACGCCGAAGAACACGCCGAGCTTTTCCCAGCCGGTGAGGTGGGTGGAGCCGGTCACATACCAGATCGTGCCGTAGATCAGCACAACCTGGATCGGCAGCCAGATCCAGGTGATGAACTTGTACCAGAACAGGTAGCTGTCTGGGGTTTCGGGATCGGGGTTCTCGGTATTGCGCCCGAGCACCGTGTCAAGCCCGGCATAGAGCCACCACGCGCCGAGCGGCGGCAAGAGCATCGCCCATCCGCCGTAGCGCGCCGAGAGGATCACCAGCGGCAGGAGCAGGAGCGAAACCCAGAACGGCAGGGCGGATGAGAACCGGGCGATCATGGGAGCGGGGATCATGGCACAACCTTTCGGAACCCTCGGGCAAGCATAGGCCGGGTCGCCGGCCGGCTCAACGGGTGCGGTGCAATCACTCAGGCGGGATCGAGCGCGGTGCGGGCAAGATCGAAGGCCTTGCGCATCACCGTTGGCAGATCCGACGGCCGCAGCGCGGCCACGAACTCGCCGCGCACCGGCGCGCAATCGGCGGGAAGTTCGGCCACGCGCAGCGCGAGCCGCAGGTGAAAATGCGTGAATGTATGGCGCACCTCCGCCCCGGGATCGCGCCAATCGGCATCGGCGGGGGGAGACTGGACGCCCGAGCCATCCCAGCCACCACCGGGCCAGCCGAGCATCCCCCCCAGAAGCCCACCATCGGGCCGCCGTTCAAGAAGCCATGCGCCGTCTTGCCGCCGCCCGACAAAGGCCACGCCATGGCGCACGGGCTTGGGCTTTTTCGCTTCACGCGCGGGCAGGTCGGCCGCAACACCGCCGGCCCGGGCGCGGCAGTCGTCCCGCCAGGGGCAGATCCCGCAGGCGGGGCGCTTGGGGGTGCAGATCGTTGCGCCGAGGTCCATCACCGCCTGGGCATAGTCGCCCGGGCGCCTGTGCGGGGTCATCTCCGCTGCCCGTTCGCGCAACTCGGGCTTGGCGCCGGGCAATGGCGTTTCCACCCGGAAGAGCCGCGCCATCACCCGCTCGACGTTGCCATCCACCACCGTCTCGGGCCGATCGAAGGCAATCGCGGCGATCGCCGCTGCGGTGTAGGGGCCGATCCCGGGAAGAGCGCGCAGCGCCTCGGCGGAATCGGGAAAAACGCCCCCGTGTTCGCCCGCCACGATGCGGGCGCACTTGAGCAAGTTGCGCGCGCGGGCGTAATAACCAAGCCCCGCCCATTCACCCATGACCTGTCCGTCATCCGCCGCCGCGAGCGCCTCGACGGTGGGCCAGAGTTCGAGAAACCGGGTGAAATACGCTTTCACCGCCGCCACCGTCGTTTGCTGGAGCATGATTTCGGAAAGCCAGACGGCGTAAGGGTCGGCCCGCTGCCCCGCGCTGCCGGCGCCGGGGGCCACGCGCCACGGCAATTCGCGGGCGTGGCGGTCATACCAGCCAAGGAGTTCTGCCGCCATTATCGCCGCGTCACGCATGTTTTATTCGCCTCCGCCGGTTTGAAGTGGCACAGCCGCGCCATGGGCCCTAGTATCCTGACCTCGAAAGGGTAAGCCAGTGACCACACGGAAAAATGAGCCGGACCGTCGCATGCGGGGCTTCGAGCGCACCTCGAGCCTGCTAGGTCCGCGCATCCGCAAGGCTGGCGAAACCCGTGGCTTCGCCGTCACCCGGCTGCTCACCCATTGGGACGAGATAGCCGGGCCGGACGTGGCGCGCATCGCCCGGCCGGTCGAGATTCACTATGGGCGCGAGAAGGGCTTCGGGGCCACGCTCGTCCTGCTCACCACCGGGGCAAACGCGCCGATGCTGGAAATGCAGAAGGAAAAGATCCGCGAGAAGGTGAACGCCACCTATGGTTACGCCGCGATCTCGCGTATCCGCATCACCCAGACAGCCCCCACCGGTTTTGCCGAAGGCCAGGCCCAGTTCACCCGGCCAAGCCGCGAGGCGCCCGCCAAGCCCGACCCCGAGATCGCCGCGCGCGCGCACATGACCGCCGAGGGCGTCCATGACGAAAGCCTGCGCGCCGCGCTTGAAACACTGGCGCAAAACGTCCTATCCCGCCGGAAAGACCCGGCCGACTGAGAGGAACTCAATGACCCGCATTCTTCCCGTTATCGCCCTTGTGCTCGCGGCCGTCGCCGGCGGCGCATGGTATCTGACCCAGCCCGCCGGAAGCGGCGTGGTGACACCCGCCGAGGCGCAGACAACCGCCGAAACCCCCGACGCCGACATGATCCTGCCCGACCGGGTGCTCGGCAGCGAAGACGCGCCGGTGACCGTGGTGGTCTATTCCTCCTACACCTGCCCGCATTGCGCCAACTTCCATGCCGACCAGTTCAAGAACCTGAAGGCCGAGTACATCGACACCGGCAAGGTGCGCTACGTGCACCGCGAGGTCTATTTCGATCGCTACGCGCTGTGGGGCGGGATGATCGCCAATTGCGGCGGCGACATGCGGTATTTTGGTATCGCCGACATGCTCTACGAACAGCAGAAAGACTGGATCGGCTCCGGCGATGGCGACGAGATTCTCGGCAACCTGCGCCGGATGGGCAAAACCGCCGGTCTGTCGGACGACGAGGTCGACGCCTGTTTCGCCGATCAGGAGATGGCCACCAAGCTTGTCGCCACCTACCAGTCCACCGCCGAGGCCGATGGCATCAACGCCACGCCGACGCTCGTGATCGACGGCGAGAAGCATTCCAACATGAGCTACGACGCGCTCAAGGACATCATCGAAGAGCGGCTGGCGGCTCAGTAAGCGCCCGGCAGGCGCGCATCCAGCGCCGCCCAGTCGTCGAGTTCGAGGCGCACGGGCAGGCTGAGCACCTTCTGGCGAAAGGCGCGGGGCAGTCGCACCGCGTCTTTTTCCGTTGTGACGAGCTGCGCCCCCCGCAGCCGCGCCTCGGCATCAAGCCGGGCCATCAGCGCAGGCGTGAGTTCCTGGTGATCGGTGAGCGCCTGCGCCCGCAACAGGTTGGCGCCAAGCCCCCGCAGCGTGGTGAAGAACCGCTCCGGCGCGCCGATGCCCGCGAAGGCCACCACGTCGAGCCCTTGCCAGTCCATCCCGGTGGTCAGCGGCTCCAGCCGTGCCGTGAGATGCGGACAGGGCAGCGCGCCGCCCCAATCCTCGCAAAACCGCGTCTGCGCCGCATCGGGCCCGACGGTGACGAGAAGATCGGCCGCGGCGAGCCCCGGCCCGAGCCGGCGTTTCAGCGGCCCGAGCGGCCAGGCATAGCCATTGCCGAACCCGCGCGCCGCGTTCTCCACGAGGATCCGCAGATCCGCGGCCACCGGGCCTTCGGGCACGCCGCCGTCGAGCACCACGATCTGCGCGCCTGCAGACATCGCCGCGCGCACGCCCTCACCCGGCTCCGCCGCCACCCAAGTGGGCGCGAAAGCGGCGATGAGAAGCGGCTCATCGCCCACCTCCGCCACCGAATGGCGGCGCTCGTCGACCCGAAGCGGCACCCCCTCCCCGGCGGTGACAACGTGAACCGCGCGCCCCTTCATCGCCAGCCGCTGCGCCAGCGCGATGACCATGGGCGTCTTGCCGCTGCCCTCCGGCGTCAGGCTGCCCACCGCCACGACCGGAACCGGCAGCCGCCGGGGTGCGGCCCGGCGCGCGGTGCGTCCGGGCGCGATGGGGCCGATCAGGCGCAGGAGCGCGCCGGGCGGGCGATACCAGAACCGCGGCGCCATGGTCAGAGTCCCCGCGCGTCGAGCGCATCGAGCACCAGCGTCACCACCCGGTCGGTCGCTTCCGCGCCGGAGGTCGTCACTTCCCAGGCCGCGGCCGCCATTTCGGCAACGTGATCGGGTGCGAGCAAGTGTTCCACCGCGCGCGCCAGGCTCTCCGTATCGGTCACCGCGCGCGCCGCGCCGGCCTCGCGCAGCCGCGTGTAGCTTTCGCGCCAGAGCCCGAGGTGCGGGCCGAACAGAACCGCCGAGCCCAGCGCGGCCGCTTCGTAGGGATTGCGCACGCCAAAGCCGGACGCGCCCAGCAAGGTGCCCCCCATCAGCGAAACCGGCGACAGCCGATACCACAGCCCGAGTTCATCCGGCAGATCGGCGACGAATATCTCCAGTTCCGGTTCCGGTTCATCCTCCTGCGATCGCAGGCCAACGACCCATCCCCCCGCCTCCAGGTCCTTGGCAAGCTCGGCGCCGCTTTCAAGAGGGTCCGGCACGAGGAGCAAGAGCAGCCGGTGCGCGCGCCGCATCGCCTGCTGGTGTGCCGCCACGATCATCGGCACTTCGCCCGGTGTGGCGCCGGCGGCAAGCCAGACCGGCCGCGCGGCCAGAAGTTCGGCAAGCGTATCGCGCTCCGCCTGGCTGCAGGGCAGCGGCGCGCCGCCCTCCTGCAGGAAGCCCAGCGCCTCGATCCGGTCGGCGGGCACGCCAAGGGCGCGCAATCCCTCCGCCGAGCGCGTATCGCCGGCGAGAACATGCGAGAAGCGCGCCAGAAGCGCGCGCCGCAACCCCGGCAACCAGCGCCAGCCGGGCCGGTCCGGAACCCGGGCATCTATGAGAAACATCGGCACCCCGGCGCCATGCGCGGCCTCGATCAGCGAGGGCTCCAGGTGGTTGTCGGCCCAGATTGCCACGTCGGGCCGCCAATGCGCGACAAACCATTCAGCCCCCGGTCCAACCCCATACGGCGCCGATTGCAGAACAACATCGCGCGGCAGCCGTGCCACGAGCAGTTCGTCGGGCCCATGGCGGGCGGTGGTGATGAGAACCCCCAGATCGTCACGCTCCTCGCGCAGACGGTCAATCAGCTCGGGCACGCCCAGCGCCTCGGCCTCGCTGCCGACATGAAGCCAGACGAGCGGCCCCTCGGGGCGCGCAAGATCCGACGCGCCGAGTCTTTCCGCGCCCCGGGACGCATCTTCGCGCCCGGCTTTCATTTCCTGCCGCAAGAGCTTTTCCGCCCGCGCCCGCCCGCGCGCTTTGCGCGCCGCGAGGTAGAGCGCGAGGGCGAGGGCCGGTCCCCTGGCCACGGCGGCTTAAGGTCTCAGGCCTGTGCGGGGGGCTCGGCCACCGCGCAAGGGAGTAAGCTCAAGGGTCATCGCGCCTCCGCATCGTTCCGATCGCGGCGACCGTAGATCACCGGCGCGGAAGCGAAAAGCCCTTACCCGAGCGCGTTGGCCTCGAAGCCCGCGGTCTTGATCGCGGCGATGATCTCGCTTTCGTCGAGCACGGCATCGACCTCGACCTCGCGCGCCTCCATGTCGAAGGACACGTCTGCGCCGGGATCGGCGTCAAGCAAGGCCCCCTCGATCGACGCCTTGCAATGGCCGCAGCTCATTTCGGGAACGGAAAATCGGCTCATGGTCACCTCCAATCTACCCTTGAGGTAAGTGCGCGGTGCGGAGCCGGTCAACGGTCAAAACGCGCGCGGGGCTTGACCTTCCAGTCACAGGAACCACTAAGTGTTGCCTCAAAGCAATCATGGGTAGCAGATGACCGATCTCACACTTCAAGTCGAAGGCATGACCTGCGCCACCTGCGTGGGCAAGGTGGAGCGCACGCTCGACGATCTCGCATTCGTGCGCGGCGCCAGCGTCAACCTGGCAGGCGAAAGCGCCCAGATGTCGGTCGAAGACCCTTCCGACCTCGCCCGCGCCGTCGAGGCGCTGGCCCACGCCGGCTATCCGGTGGTGACAGACCGGCTGGAGATCGCGATCGAGGGCCTGACCGACGCGGCGGCGGTTTCCAAGGTCGAACGCGCGCTCGTCGGCCTGCCCGGCGTGGTCGAGGCCCATGTGAACCTCGCGACCGAAACCGCAAACGTCACCATCGCCTCCGGCGCGGTGAAGCCTTCGGACGTGGCCGCCACGATCACGGCCACCGGCTATCCGGCGCGGGTGCGCACCGCCTCGGGGCAAGACATGGCCCGTCGCAAGGCGCAAGAGATCTCCCGCCTGGGTTGGCTCACCCTTCTCGCGGCCGCCTTGACGCTGCCCGTTTTCATCGTCGAAATGGGGGGGCACCTCGTTCCGGCGTTCCACAGCTGGGTTCATGACACGATCGGGATGCAAACCTCCCGCGTGCTGCAATTCCTGCTCACCGGGGCGGTGCTGGTCGGCCCCGGTCAGCGGTTCTACACGAAGGGCATCCCGCAGCTTCTGCAAGGCTCGCCCGACATGAACTCGCTGGTGGCCATGGGCACCGGCGCGGCATTTCTCTACTCCACCCTCGCCACCTTCGCGCCCGGGCTTTTCCCCGCCGGCACGGCGAACGTCTACTTCGAGAGCGCGGCGGTGATCGTGGTGCTCATCCTGTTCGGCCGCTGGATGGAGGCCCGCGCCAAGGGCCGCACCGGCGAGGCGATCCGCGCACTGATGCAGCTTCAGCCCAAGACCGCCCGCGTCGAGCGCGACGGCGCGACGGTGGAAATCGCCGCCGAAGAGATCGCGCCGGGCGATATCATCCTCGTTCGTCCGGGCGAGTCCGTCGCCACCGATGGCAAAGTGATATCCGGCGAGAGCTACGTCGACGAAAGCATGATCACCGGCGAACCGGTGCCGGTGGAAAAAACGGAAGGCGCGAAGGTGACCGGCGGCACGGTCAACACCACCGGCGCGCTGCGGGTGGAGGCCACTCGTGTGGGGGCCGACACCACGCTCGCCCAGATCATCCGCATGGTCGAGCAGGCGCAGGGCGCCAAGCTGCCGATCCAGTCGCTCGTCGACCGCGTCACGCGCTGGTTCGTGCCGGTGGTGATGGGAATCGCGGTGGTCTCGATCCTCGCCTGGCTTGCCTTCGGCCCTGATCCGGCGCTGAGCTTCGCGCTGGTGGCGGGGGTTTCGGTTCTGGTCATTGCCTGCCCCTGTGCCATGGGTCTCGCCACGCCCACCTCAATCATGGTGGGCACCGGGCGCGGCGCCGAGCTTGGCGTTCTGTTTCGCAAGGGCGACGCGCTGCAGGTGATGGAAGGGGTGAAGGTGGTGGCGCTCGACAAGACCGGCACCCTCACCGAGGGCCGGCCGGAATTGTCCGACATCGTGACCGCCGACGGGATGAGCGAGGCGGACGTGCTGCGCCTCGTCGCCGCCGCCGAGGCGCAATCGGAGCACCCGATCGCCTCCGCGATCCTGCGGGCCGCCGAGGAGCGGGGCATTGCCTTGCCCAAGGTGGACAAGTTTCGCGCCCTGCCGGGATACGGCATCAAGGCCGAGATCGAGGGCAAGACGGTGCTCGTCGGCGCCGACCGGCTGATGGAGCGCGAGAAGATCGCGCTCGGCGCGCTCACCGACACCGCCGCCAGCCTCGCCCGCGACGGCAAGACGCCGCTCTACGCCGCGATCGACGGCGCCCCCGCGGCGGTGCTCGCGGTGGAAGACCCGATCAAGCCAAGCACGCCCGCCGCCATCGAGGCGCTGCACCGGATGGGGCTGGAAGTGGCGATGATCACCGGCGACAACAGCGCCACGGCGGAGGCCATCGCGCAGCGTCTCGGTATCGACCACGTTACCGCCGAGGTGCTGCCGCGCGGCAAGGTGAAGGCGATCGAAGACCTGCGCGCGGCGCATGGCATCACCGCTTTCGTGGGCGACGGGATCAACGATGCCCCCGCGCTTGCCGCCGCCGATATCGGCCTTGCCATCGGCACCGGCACCGACGTGGCCATCGGCGCGGCCGACGTGGTGCTGGTTTCGGGCGAACTGCCCGGCGTCGCCACGGCGATCCACCTGTCGCGCCGCACAATGCGCAACATTCGCCAGAACCTGTTCTGGGCCTTCGGCTACAACGTGCTGCTGATCCCGGTCGCCGCCGGGCTGATCTACCCGGCCACCGGCCTTCTGCTCTCGCCGATGCTCGCCGCCTTCGCGATGGCGATGTCTTCGGTCTTCGTCCTTTCCAATGCGCTCCGGTTGCGCTTCGTGGAGGTGCCGTCATGAACATCGGCCAGGCCGCCGAGGCCGCGGGCCTTCCCGCCAAGACGATCCGTTATTACGAGGAGATCGGGCTGATCAAGCCGGGCCGCAACGCCAACGGCTACCGCGCCTTCACCGCGAAGGACATCCACAACCTCGCCTTTCTCGCCCGCGCCCGCGCGCTGGGCTTTTCCATCGAGGATTGCCGCGCGCTGCTGGCGCTCTACGAGGATACCTCGCGCGCCAGCGCCGACGTCAAGCGGATCGCCCAGCGCCACCTCGACGAGATCGAGGCCAAGATCCTCCAGTTGCGCGAGATGCGCGACACGCTCGCCAACCTGGTCGACGCCTGCCGCGGGAACCATCGGCCCGATTGCCCGATCCTGGCCAGCATGAGCGGCGGGAGAACCGATACCTAGACCGACGAGAAACAGCCGATGGCATTGCCGTGCACGTTGATGTCGACGGGGCCGAACCGGCTCTCGACCGCCAGAGAAAACTGATCGAGCCAGGGCAGCCAGAGCACGCGGTAGGCGCCGTTGGTGCGCGTCACCGCCCAGGCCCAATCGGTCAAACCGCCGGCGAGATTGACCTCGATGAACTGGGGTTCGATCAGCGAGGCTTCGAAATCCGCGAGGATCGCCCGATTCCACGAGCCGATGCCGTGGCCGTGGCTGTCGGGATCGAACCCGTCGATCTCGGCGGCGAGGCGCGCCTTGATGTGTTCAATCTCGCGCATTTCGGATCTTTTCCCGTCTTTTCAAACCGAAGCTAGGCAGCGCCAAGGTCCCGGTCAAGTCGCGCACCATGGCGTGGCCCCTTCCTGAAGGCGCCGAATATGTATACATTGCCGTGTATACATCGGGAGGAAACATGCCGGAAACCAAGGGCAGCACCCACACCAAGCGCGCCACCTACGAGCTGCGCCACCGCATCATCGAAGGCAAGATCGCGGGCGGAACCCGGCTGTTCGAGGTGGCGCTTGCCGAAGAGCTGGCGATCTCGCGCACGCCGGTGCGCGAAGCGATGTCGCGGCTCGCCGAGGAAGGGCTTCTGGAGCGCGCGTCCGGCGGCGGGTTCATGGTGCGCTCGTTCACCTACCAGGACGTGATCGACGCCATCGAACTGCGCGGTGTGCTCGAAGGCACCGCCGCCCGGCTTGCCGCCGAACAGGGCGCCGATCCCGATGATTTGCGTCATATCAACATGATCGTCGACGAGATCGACCATTGTTTCGGCGCGATCGACACCCCCGCCGACTTCGACCGCTACAGCGAACTGAACGCTGCCTTCCACGATGCCCTGGCGCGGCTCTGCGGCAGCGCGATCATCCTGCGTGAGCTGGAACGGGTGAAATCGCTTCCCTTCGCCTCGCCCTCCGCCTTCGTGCTCGGACGCTCTCAGAACGCCGCAGCGCATCGCGGCCTCGTCATCGCCCAGATGCAGCACCGGGCACTGGTGGAGGCAATCAGGCAGCGCGAGGGAAGCCGCGCCGAAGCGGTGGCACGCGAACATGCGCGAATCGCCCGGGAGAACCTCGAAACCAGCCAGCGCGAGGAAAAAACCGTGTCCAACTTGCCGGGAATGTCGCTCGTGATCGACTGATACCCGACTCTGCATACATTTTTTGGGCTTTTTTCGGCGGTCTTTCATTTCTGCTTGAAAATATCGCGGCAAATCTGGATGATTGTATACATTCGCACCCATGGGAGGAAAACATGGCATCCAGCCTCGAAGACATGATCCAGAGCTCCGGCAACATTGTAGACGTTCTTCGCAACTCGAAGATCGGGATGTATGTCTACCCCGTCGTCGCACCGGAATTCACCAACTGGCGCTCCGAACAGGCCGCCTGGCGCAATTCGGTGGTGCTCTATGACCAGACCCACCACATGGACGAGGTGACTGTTGAAGGCCCCGACGCGGAAGCCTTCCTCGCCCATGTCGGGATCAACGATTTCTCGAACTTCTCGCTCAACCGCGCCAAGCACTTCGTGCCGGTGACGCCTGCCGGCCACGTGATCGGCGACCACATCATCTTCCGCCTCGCGCAAGACAAGTTTCTCACCGTGGGCCGCGCGCCGACGTCGAACTGGATCATGTTCCAGGCCGCGATCGGCAAGTGGAACGTCAAGGTCAGCCACGATCCGCGCTCCGACTCGCGCCCCGATGGCAAGGCGATCTATCGCACCCATTACCGCTTCCAGATCCAGGGCCCCGATGCCGACAAGATCTTCGAAAAGATCAACGGCGGCCCGGTTCCGGACGTGAAGTTCTTCCACGTCGACACCATCAACATCGGCACCCGCCGCGTGCAGGCGCTGCGCCACGGCATGGCCGGTGCCCCCGGCCTCGAGATCTGGGGCCCCTACGCCGACAAGAGCTACATCCAGTCGACCATCGAGCAGGCCGCCCGCGACGTTGGCGTCGATCTGCACAAGGTGGGCGCACGCGCCTATTCGACGAACACCGTCGAGTCCGGCTGGATTCCCTCGCCGCTGCCTGGCATCTACACCGGTGACGGCATGATGAAAGACTACCGCCAGTGGCTGAAGGAAGACAGCTACGAGGCGGCCGGGTCGATCGGCGGCAGCTTCGTTTCGGACAATGTGGAAGATTACTACACCAACCCGTTCGAGCTGGGTTACGGCTTCTACATCGGCTGGAAGAAAGACGACTTCATCGGCAAGGACGCCCTCACCAAGATGAAGGGCGGCAAGAACCGCAAGAAGGTCACCTTCGAGTGGAACGCCGACGACGTGATGAAGGTGATCGAAAGCTCCTTCCGCCCCGGCGAAGAGAACTACAAGTGGATCGACTTCCCGCAGCCGAACTATGCCTCGTCCACCGCCGACATGGTGATGCAGGGCGACAAGATGGTCGGCATGTCGATGTTCAACGGCTACTCCTTCAACGAGCGCTGCATGCTCTCGCTCGGCGTGGTCGATGACAGCGTCGAAGAGGGCGACGTGCTCGAGATGGTCTGGGGCGAGCCCGATGGCGGTTCGGCCAAGACCAGCGTGGAGCCGCACAAGCAAACCACGATCCGCGTGCGCGTCTCGCCGACGCCCTATTCGACCGAAGCACGCACCAACTACGCCGACAGCTGGCGCACCAAGGGCAGCTGACGAAACAAAACCGAATGCGGCGGAGTGAGACATTCCGCCGCATTCGCAGAAATCCAACGGCTTAGGGCACTGGTTCGAAGCGCCGCTGGTGCCTGGCTTCCATAGCCTCAGCTTATCCAACAAGGCGCGAATGTGATTTGACCGGTTCGGACCGCGCAATAGGGTCAAACCCTGTCTTGCGCGGCTCAGAATGAGCCGATGCGATCCAGAAATGGGAGGAATACCAATGATTCATGCACGCTTCCTGCGCACGGCCGCAACCGCCGTCGCACTTGCTTCCGCCGCTGCACTTCCGGCCGGGGCGGAAACCCTCAAATTCGCGCACTGGGTGCCGCCCGCGCATACGCTCACCAAGTCGACGATCGAACCGCTGCAGGCGGCCGTCGCCGACGCCGGGATCGAGATCGAAGTCTACCCGGGCGGCGAGCTTGGCGCCGGTCCGCTGGAGCAATATGTCCGCGTCGTTCAGGGCGTGGCCGACATCGTCTGGGGCCTGCAGGGCTACACCTCGTCGCAGTTCCAGAAAACCATGGTCTCGGAGCTTCCCGGCGCGCTGCCCGAAGGCATGACCGGCTATGACGCGATCTGGAACGCCTACGACGCGGGCCTGCTTTCCGACGAGTTCCCCGGCACCAAGCCGCTCGCGCTGTGGCTCTCCGAGCCGAACGTCTTCATCATGAAGGACATCGACGTTCGCAAACCCGAAGACCTCCAGGGGCTGAAGATCCGCGTGTCCGGGTCGGCCGCCGCCGCTGCCGTCGAGTCGCTCGGCGCCACCCCGGTGCAGATGCCCGCGGGCGAGATCTACAACTCGCTGCAGACCGGCCTGATCGACGGTGTGATCACCGGCGCCTCGGCCATCGGCGACTTCAAGCTCGACGAAGTGGCCAACAGCTACACGCTGAACGCGCCGCTCGGACACATCTCGTTCTACGTCGCGATGAACCGGGCGAAATACGAAAGCCTCACCGAAGAGCAGCGCGCCGCGATCGACGCCATTGCCGGTCGGCCGCTTTCGAAGTCGGCAGAAGAAGGCTGGAACGCCCGTGCCCTGCAAGTGATCGAGGAAATCAGCGCCGATGACGGCAACACCGTCTACACGCTGACCGACGATGAGCGCGACGCTTTCGCCGAACTCACCTACCCGGTCATGGAGCAGGTCGTCGCGGACGGTGGCCACGAGAATGTGCTTGCCGTGATGCAGGGCCAGTAAGCCTTGCTTCGGTGGCTGAACAAGGGGGCAGACGGGCTCATCAGCCTGTCTGCCCTTGTCGGCACCCTCGGCCTTCTGGCCGAGGTTGTCGTGATTCTGACCGATGTGGTCGGGCGCTACTTCGGCGTGCCGCTTACCGGCGCGCAGGACCTCAGCCAGATGGCCATGGTGATCGTCGTATTCGGCGGCATGGCGCTTTGCGACAAGGTCGGCGGCCATATCTCGGTCGATCTCTTCGAGTCTTCCATGCCGACCTGGGCGAACCGCCTGGGCGACATCCTGTCCACCCTTCTCGGTGCGCTGATCTTCCTCGGCATCGCCTGGACGACCTATGCCTCCATCGCGCAGATGCGCGGCTATGGCATCATCTTGAAAACGAACATCATCGCGCTGCCGTTTGACTGGTTCAAAGGCGCGATCATCGTCATGTCGCTGATCACCGCGCTGGGCATGATCCTGCGCGCGATCGGGCTTGTCTTCACGCCCCGTCCCCGGAGGGAGGCCGCATGAGCCCCGAAACAATCGGCCTGCTCGGCATGGCCATCCTCTTCGTGCTGCTTGGCCTGCGCGTGCCGGTGGCCTTCGCCATGTTCGGCGTCGGCTTCGTCGGCAACTGGATTCTGAACAGCCCGCAGGCGGCGATGAGCCAGCTTGCCTCCGACGCCTTCTCGCTCTCCTCGAGCGCCGAGCTCGTGGTGGTGCCCCTGTTCATCCTGATGGGCAACGTGGCGACCGAAACCGGCATGAGCCGCAAGCTCTACGATGCCGCCTATGCCACCATCGGCTCGATCCGGGGCGGGCTTGCCTCGGCCACCGTCGTGGCCTGCGGCGGCTTCGCCGCACTCTCGGGCTCCTCCGTGGCCTCGGCGCTCACCATCGGCCGTGTGTCGCTCTCCGAGATGGACCGGTTCAAGTATGACAACCGCCTGTCCACCGGTGTTGTCGCCGCCGGCGGCACGCTGGGCATCCTGATCCCGCCCTCGACCGGCTTCGTGATCTACGCCCTGCTTACGCAGGAAAGCATCGGGCGGCTATTTCTCGCCGGCGTCCTGCCCGGCCTTCTGCTCCTGAGCATGTTCATCGCCACGATCATGCTGCTGACGTGGTTCAAGCCCGCCTATGGCCCCGCCGGGCCGAAAACCTCCGGCGGCGAAAAACTCCGCGCCATGGGGGGTGCTGCGCCGATCCTCGTGGTCATCCTGCTGACCATCGGCGGGATCTACGGCGGCTTCTTCTCGCCCGTCGAGGCCGCCGCCGTGGGTGCGGGGCTGGTGATCCTTTTCGGCGCGGTCTCGCGCAAGCTCAGCTTCGCCAAGCTCTGGAAGGCGGCGAAGGATTCGGTTGTCACCACCGCCACGGTGATGCTGATCCTGATCGCGGCCTACATGATCAAGACCTTCCTCGCGCTCAGCCACATCCCGCAGATGCTTGGCACCTACCTCGAAGGCCTCGCCATTCCCGTGCTCGGCGTTCTGGCAATCATGCTGGCTATGTATCTCATCCTCGGGCTGTTCCTCGAAGGCTTCGCGATGATGGTGCTGTCGATGCCGATCTTCTTCCCGGTGGTGCAGCAACTCGGGATCGACCCGATCTGGTTCGGTGTGCTCGTGGTGCTCACGCTCGAAATGGGCCTGATCTCGCCACCCGTCGGACTGAACGTGTTCATCGTCAAATCGGTGGCGCCAAAGGTTCCGCTGGCGCGGATCTTCTGGGGCGTGGTGCCGTTCTGGATCGCCATGCTGATCACGCTGATCATCATCGTGCTGTTCCCGCAGATCGCGCTCTTCCTGCCAAATACGATGATCGGGTGACACCATGACCGTTTTGCTGATTCCCGGCCTGCTTTGCGACGCCTACACTTGGGAGCCCGTGCTCGACCGGATCGAGGCCGAGGTGGCCGATCTTTCCACCGAGGACAGCATCGGCCAGATGGCGCGCGATTGCCTCGGCCGTCACCCCGGCAAGCTGCGCGTCGCCGGCCACTCGATGGGTGCGCGCGTTGCGATGGAAATGGCCCGCATCGCACCGGAGCGGATCGACCGGCTGGCGCTGCTCGATACCGGCATTCACCCGTTGAAGGAGGGCGAACGCGAGAAGCGCGACGAGATCGTGCGCTTTGCCTACGAGAACGGCATGGAGGCGCTCGCCGCCCGCTGGCTGCCGCCGATGGTGCACGAGCCGAACCAGACCCCGGAACTGATGAAGGGCCTCACCGACATGGTGCTGCGCCGCGATGCCGATCTGCACGCCCGCCAGATCAAGGCGCTGGTGGATCGGCCCGATGCGGCAAGTTACCTCACAGGGATCACCTGCCCCACGCTCCTCGTCGTCGGGCGGCAAGACCAGTGGAGCCCGGTGGCCCAGCACGAGGAAATGCTTGCGCTCCTGCCCGACGCGCGGCTCGAGATCGTCGAGGACGCGGGCCATTTCGCCCCGGTGGAGCAGCCCGAAGCGGTCGCCCGGCTCGTGGCCGAGTTCTTCGAGGGTTAGGCAATGTTCTTCCTCATGGAATGCCGCCACCACCCCGGGAAGGACGCCGAGCGCGACCGCCTGCGGCCTTCGCACCGCGATTGGGTGGGCACGGGCGGAAACGGTCTCGCCTCGGTGCTGATCGGCTCGGCACTCTGGGACGAAGCCGGGCAGGCCATCGGCCATTGGGGTGTGCTCGAAGCGGCCACCGAGGCCAACGCCCGCGCCTTCGCCGAGGGCGACCCCTTCGCGGCCGAAGGCGTGGTGGCTGAAACCCGGCTCACCCGGCTCGCCGACACATTCCAGGCCGACCGCATCGCCGAACGCATGACGCAAGGCTGACCGCGCCACGTTTCGACCATCAGGGAGGACCACATGAACAGCCTAGAAGGCCGTATCCAGGCATCCGGCAACCCGGCGAAAATGCTCTATCACAGCCAGATGGGGCGCTATGCCTTTCCGATCCCTTCGGAGTTCACCCACTGGATGGAGGAAATGCGGGCCTGGCGCGAGTCCGCGGCGCTGATGGACCAATCGTTCCACATGACGGACCTTTACGTGAAGGGCCCTGACGCGATCAAACTGCTCACCGATCTCGCGGTGAACAGCTTTGCCGGGTTCGGGCGCGACAAGGCCAAACAGCTCGTCTGCGTGAGCCACGAGGGCTACGTGATCGGCGATGCCATCGTGTTCGGGCTTGAAGACGACGAGGTGAATATCGTCGGCCGCCCGATCCTGCCCAACTGGGTGCAGTTCTTCGCCGAAACCGGCGGCTATGACGTGGAGGTGGTGCGCGATCAGCGCCGTCTCGACGATCCCGACAAACCCCGGCTCACTTATCGCTACGAGGTGCAGGGGCCGAAGGCACTCGACATCCTGAACAAGGTGAACGAGGGCGGGCCGCTCACCACGAAGTTCTTCAACATGGGGCGCATCACCATCGCCGGGTGCGAGGCGCGCACGCTCAGCCACGGCATGGGCGGCCAGCAGGGGCTGGAGATCTGGGGGCCGGTGGAAGACGGGCCAAAGGTCAAGGCCGCGCTGATCGAGGCCGGAGCCGAGTTCGGTATGCGGCAGGTCGGCGCGCGGGCCTATGCGGCAGCGGCGGCGGAATCGGGCTGGGTGCCCTCGCCCCTGCCCGCGATCTACACCGGCGAGATGATGAAGCCCTACCGTGAATGGCTGGGGGCCAATTCCTTCGAGGCCCAGGCCTCGCTCGGCGGCAGCTTCGTGTCGGACAACATCGAGGATTATTACCTCACGCCATGGGATCTCGATTATGGCCGTGTGGTGAAGTTCGATCACGATTTCATCGGCCGCGACGCGCTGGAGAAAATGGCCGCCGGGCCGCACCGCCAAAAGGTCACGCTGGTGTGGAACGCCGAAGACGTGGCGGCGGCCTATGCCGGGCTGATGGATCACGACGGGCTTGCCCCGAAGCACATGGAAATGCCCGCCGCGCATTATGCCGCCCACCCTTACGACAAGGTGACGAAGGATGGCCGCTTCGTCGGCCTCTCCATCGCCCCAGCCTATTCGCCCGGCGAACGGGCCTGGATCAGCCTCGCGATCCTTGAACCCGAAGTGGCGGAAACCGGCACAGAAGTGACGGTTACGTGGGGCGAGCCGGATGGCGGAAGCGATAAACCAACCGTCGAACGCCACCGTCAGGTGGAGATGCGGGCCGAGGTTCATCCCTGGCCGATCCACGAGGCCTCGCGCCTCGGCTACCGAAGCCAGACCTGAGGAGGAGAAAATGGCCGTGGTGAACATTCTCAACGCACAAAGCCCGCTGAAAGCCTTCCTCGAAGGTGTTTCGCTGGAAGTCATGCCGCGCACGGCGTCGAAGATCGCCGATTTCAAGCCGCTCCTGGCCCCCGGCAGCCGCGTTTACGTCGCCCATATCGAGGGCACCCCGATCGAAGACATGGTGGCAACCGCCAAGCGCCTCGCCGCCGACGGCTTCGCCGTGATGCCGCACTTCCCGGCCCGGATCATCGCCGACGAGAAAGTGCTCGAAGACTGGATCAAGCGCTATGCCGGTGAGGCGAACGTGCGCGAGGCGCTGGTGCTGGCCGGTGGCGTCGCGCGGCCCGTCGGCAAGTTCGACAGTTCCATGCAACTGCTCGACACCGGGCTTTTCGAGAAGCACGGGGTCAAGCGGCTGCACGTGGCCGGCCACCCCGAGGGCAATGCCGACATCGACCCCGACGGCTCGACGACCAACGTCGACCTCGCGGTGCAATGGAAGCAGTCCTACGCCGAGAAGACCGGCACAGAGATGGCGCTCGCGACCCAGTTCGTGTTCGACGCCAAGCCGATGATCGCCTGGGCCGACAGGTTGGCCGCGCGCGGGGTGACCCTGCCGATCCATGCCGGCGTCGCCGGCCCGGCCAAGCTGCAAACCCTGATCAAATACGCCATCGCCTGCGGCGTGGGCCCTTCGCTCTCCGTGCTCCAGCGGCGCGCGAAAGACCTCACCAAGCTGCTCAAGCCCTTCGAGCCCATCGAGGTGCTCACCGCGCTCGCCGAGCACAAGGCGGCCAACCCCGACAGCCTGATCGCGCAGGCGCACGTCTTCCCGCTCGGTGGCATTCAAGCCAGCGCCGACTGGATCACGGCGCAGAGCCGCTGAGAAGAGCTTTGACGCAAACCGAAAGCGGCGCCACACCGGGCGCCGCTTTTTTGTATCAGGGTCCGGGTTCAGGCCCCGGTGACCTCGACCGAGTTGTTCGGGTCGATGGTCACAGTGCCCTGGCGGCGCACCCAGTTCTCCACAACGTCCCAGATCGGCGGCCCCTCGGTGCCCTCGTTCACGCTGGCCCAGCCGGCGACAACATAGGTCTTGCCCGGGTCGATCGCCTCGCCGGTCTTGAGCAGGGTCATGTTCGACAGCCGCTCGCCCTGCGGCCTCGACACGTCGATCCGGTAGCCCATGCCGCCGACACGCACCATGTCGCCGCCCTGCTGATAGTAGGGATCGGGGTTGAAGAGGTTGTCGGCCACGTCTTCGAGGATGATCTTGAGCTGCTCGCCCGTCATCTCGCTGCGGTAGGCTTCGGGGTAGCTCATCGAGGTGGCCGCGAAGATGTCTTCGCGGGTGATCGGCGTATCGGCGATCAGGCTCGGCCCCCAGCGGAAGCCGGGCGAGAGCGCGATGTCGGCCTCGCGCTCTTCGATCAGCGCGTTGCAGATCAGATCGTCCCAGGTGCCGTTGAAGTTGCCGCGCCGGTAGAGCACGGAGCCAGTCTGGCCGATCACTTCGGACATTTCCGCTTCATAGGGCGCACGGTGGCCGTCGATCACCGCGGCCATCTCGGCATCGGGCTCGATCACGTCCGCAAAAATCGGGATCAGCTTGTGGCGGAAGCCCATGAGTTGGCCCTCGCGCACGTCGAGGTCGAGGCGGGTGACGAACTTGCCGTTCGAACCGGAGGCGATCACCAGGGTCTGCCCCACCATTACCGGCTCGGGCAGCGCATCGTGGGTGTGGCCGGTCAGGATCACGTCGATCCCCGGCACCCGGCCCGCGAGCTTGCGATCGACGTCGAAGCCATTGTGCGAGAGCAGCACCACGAGACCGGCGCCTTTGGCGCGCACCTCGGCGACCATCTCGGCGATCCGGTCTTCGCGGATACCGAAGCTCAGATCGGGGAACATCCAGCCGGGGTTGGCGATCGGCATGTAGGGAAAGGCCTGACCGATCACCGCGACCTGCACCCCGCCGCGCTCGAACATCTTGTAGGGTTCGTAAGCCGGCTCATCCCACTCGGCATCGAAGATATTGGCGCCGAGGAAGGGGAAGGGCAGGCTGTCGACGATCTCGGTGACACGGTCGATCCCGAGGGTGAATTCCCAGTGCGAGGTCATCGCCTCGACGCCAAGCTGGTTCATCGCGTCGACCATATCCTGCGCGCCGGTCTTGAGCACGGTGTAGGAGCCATGCCAGGTGTCGCCACCGTCGAGAAGGAGCGCATCGGGGCGCGCGGCGCGGATGGATTTCACCACCGTTGCCACCCGGTCGAGCCCGCCCATCTTGCCGTAAGTGCGCGCCAACGCATCGAAATCGTTGTAGGTGAGCGCATAGGCTTCGGGCGTGCCCGGCTCGATGTTGTAGAGCTTGAGAAAATCCTGCCCGGTGACATGCGGCGGCAGGCCCTTGACCTCACCGACACCAAGATTGATCTCGGGTTCCCGGAACCAGACCGGTTTGAGCTGGCCGTGAATGTCGGTGACATGGATCAGAGTCACGTTTCCGAACGTATCGAAATCGAGCAACTGGTCTTGCGTCAGCTGCTGGCGGGCCGCGATCTGCGCCCAGGCGCCAACGCCACTGCCACCCACGATCGCCGACGCGGCAACAGTGGCCTGAAGGAAGTCTCTCCGCGAGATCATGCCTTCCCCTCCCCAAAATGCTGAATTGTTTCTGGATCAAGAATCAGACGCGGCGGCACCATGTCGGGGCCGCCGCGTCTTTTGGCTCAGTTCCGCACCGAAGGCGCTTCGACCGAGAGGCCGTTGCCGCGCGAGGCGACGTAGAGCTCAAGCGCGCGGAACTCGGGTCCGCCACGCTCGTAGCTTTCCGCCCGGGTATCACGCACACAGCCATAGAAACGGTTGTGCAGCGAAATCATGTTGCTCTGCTTCAGGCGGTAAACCGGGAAGCCGTTGATCTGGCCCTGGCTGAGGTGATCGGCACGGATGTAGTTGCCGTTGTTCTCCTCGTGGCAGCTTGCGCAGGACAGGTCGAGCAAGCCATGGCGCTTGTAGTAAAGCTCCTTGCCCTGTTCCCAGTAGGGCTGCGCCGGGCCGTCGATCGCCACGTTCACCGGCATGCCGCGCGATTGCAGCGCGATCGCCGCCGTCATGTCGCGCATCGGCGCCGTGTTCCAACCCCAGGCCTCGGCGCCCATCCGGTTTTCGCGGCAGTCGTTGATGTAGTTTTCCATCGACCACAGCTCACCATCGGCGTTGACCTTGGGAAGCACGGCGCGAAGGCCCTTCATGCTTTCCTCGATCGAACCGTGGCACGACGCGCAGGATTCCCCTTCGGTGCCTTCAACGGTTTCCCAGGCTGTCAGACCCTGTTCGACGTGAAGAAATGCCGGGTTCTCGAAATCATCCGTCTCCAGCCGGCGGGTCGCCGCGTCGCGGAAGTGCCAGCCCGAGATGGCCTGGTCGAGCGCCCCTTCCAGGTGCGCCGGCGCTTCCGTGATCGTCACCATTTCCAGCTCGTCATTGATCACCAGCACGGCATCGAGATCGGGCTCGGCCGTGGCCGTGTTCCCGATGGCGAAGCTCATGGCTATGGCCAGAGCCGCCGTCTTCTTTGCGCGAAAAGTCATCGCGTCTCCTCCCTGACGTTCTTGTTCTTGTTGCTGGCGATCAGGCCAGTTCAATGCCGTTCGACGTGGTGTAGACGGAGCCGTCATCGTCGTACCATGTGAAGGTGAACTCGCCTGCCGCGTCGATCTGAGCGTCGAACTCGATGTAGGGGTTGGCCGAGATCGCCGGCTCGAGCGCCATGTCGACCACCGAGGTGCCGTTGAATTCGCAGGTGAAGCGATTGATGATCTGCCGCGGGATCGGGTTGCCGTCGCCATCCTTGCGCAGCCCCGACTCCATCGAGTGGCTGATCAGGGTCTTGACGGTGAAGGCTTCTCCGGCCTTGGCCGAGGAGGGGATCTTCACGCGGGGTTTGACATCTGCCATTTGAGTGTCTCCTGAATCTGGTTGGGTCGTCGGTCCGCGATGTTGCCACCGCGGGACGGGCCTCAGCCGCCGCAGCCGCCGATGGTGACTTTCACGGCGCGCGTCGTCTGAACGAAGCTGCCGTCCGACATGCGCGCCACCGCGAGAACGTCTTGCGTTTTCGCAAGGCGAATGCGGGTCGAGAGCCGGCTCGAACCGGCGGCCGGACCGAAGCTCACGCGGCAAACGGGCGGCGACGGGTTGCCGGTGGCCATCACCATGATCTCCTCGGCACCAGGGGCCGAAACCTCGATGGGAACCACGTTGCCGTTTTCCGCGATCTCGGGCGCGTTGATCTCGATGCCGCTTTCGCCGATCTCGGCGCCGCCGGTGAAGGCGGCAATCGCCTCTTCCACCGCAGAAGCCATCGCCGGCGTGCCGGCAAGAAGCGCGATGCCACCAGCACCGATCACCAGGGTTTCTCGTCTCGTGTAGGTCATGTTCTGGATGTCTCCCTTAAGTTGGCCCTGGCGCTCATTCTTCGGTGAAGGTCAGGAGCAGGGCGAGAATGTCTTCGATCTGCTGGGCGGTCAGCACGGTCACGTCAGGCGATTTGGCCGCCTTGCCGGTGTAGCCATCACCCGGACGGTAAAGGTTTGACACGTTGTAGAATGCCGGCATGACCGTTTCGGGGAAAGTGTGCTTGGCATTCACGAGGATACCCCGGATCTGCGCGGGTTCATAGCGCGCGCCGACACCCGTCAGCTCCGGCCCGACATCGCCCGGAAATTGCTCCTGGCTCCAGCCTTGGGCAGTGTGACAGGCAACGCAGTTGCCCGCGCCCCGGCTCACCGCCGATTTGTAGCCCTCTTCCGGGTCTCCGGGAACGCCGGTAAGGGATTCAAATACCTCGCCGTATTCCGAGAAGCTCACCTCGGTGGGTGCGGTTTCGGCACTGAGGATCGCGGGAAACGCAGTGGCGGCTGCCGCGCAAAGCGCAAACAGTGTTCTCATAAGAGCCCTCCCTAAGCTCGTTATTTCATGTGCGGCACTGTGCCGCTCGTTCTGTGGCGAAATGCCTCATTGGCGGGCACTGCCTGAGTCGCGACCTTAGCAATCCCCTTGGCAAGCAAACAACAAAAAGATTTGATTATTTGCATGAAAATGTCGCCCAGGAACCGGGGCGACATCGGGATTATCCACGCAAATCATTCCTGCGCATAGAAATTTTCCGCGAAGTATCGCTGGAATTCGATGTTGTCGTATTCCTTGTCGCGGACCCATGTGAACATCGCGAGCGTTGTTGCGCGCTCGAAGGCCCCCGGCATCACGGCCGAGGCCGCGCTGATCGCCGTCACGCCTTCCGGAACTTCCTCGGGGAGAAAGATCATCGTCGGTGTGAACACGGTGTTCCAGCGCCGCGCCGTGTCTTTCTCGCTGAGCACGGTGCCGTCGAAGTCGGTGACTTCAAGATCGCCGTAGAGGTTGACCTGCACCACGAAGAAGCTTTCCCGGATCATCGCGTCGATATCGGGGTTGGGGAAAATCTTCTCGTGCATCTTGGTGCAATAGATGCACCCGCGCTGCTCGATGATGATCATCATGCGCTTGCCGGCGGCGTTGGCATCGGCAAGATCCTCGCGCAGGTCGAGAAAGGTTTCCTGCAGCCAGTCGGGCTTGTGCAGCCCGTCGTCGCCCAGTGGCACCTCGGCGATTGCCGGGCCGGCGAGCGCCAGAATCGCCGAGGCGGCGAGCGCGCGAAGACCTTGCTTCAAGGCGTATCCAATCATGTCGTCCTCCCTTTAGCGACGCCTCAGATGAGCGTCTTTTCCCAGCTGAAATTGTTGATCATCCATTCGGCGATATAGTTCACCGAGTTCGTCGCGATGAGGATGGCGAAGACGATCATCATCACCCCCATTGCCTTCTCGGCATAGACCATGAACCGCCTGTTGCGCCCGACCCAGGCCAGGAACGGCCGCGCGGCGGCGGCGGCGAGCACGAAAGGCAGGGTCATCGCGAGGCCGTAGACCAGGAGAAGCAGGCCCCCACGGAACAGGTCGCCCGTGCCGCTCGCCACCATCAGGATCGCCGCGAGCGCGGGGCCGACGCAGGGCGTCCAGCCAAAACCGAAGGCAAGGCCCATCACGTAGGCACCAACCATTGTTGTCGGGTCCGATTTCGCCTCGAGCCGCGCCTCGCGGTATAGAAACTTGAGCCGGTAGATCCCGAGGAAGTGCAGGCCGAACAGGAACAGCACCGCCGCCGCCGCCCAGGCGAGTTGATCTCGCCACTGGATGAACGCCGAGCCCAGCGCCGTTGCCCCGAGCCCGAGTAGCACGAAGATCGAGGTGACGCCGAAGGCGAAGGCGAGGGCCGAGAAGATCAACCTGCGCTGCGCGCCCGGCGCGATTTGCGGCCCGCCTTCGTCACCGCGCAGTTCCTGCATCGAGAGCCCGGCCATATAGCACAGGTAGAAGGGCACGATCGGCAGGATGCACGGCGAGAGGAACGAAAGCAGTCCGGCCAATGCCGCGCCGCCCAGTGTTGGATCAAATCCCATTTTCTACGTCCTTGTCGCGCGACATATCATGACATAGCATTCTTTATGTTCGTAATTCGGGGCGTCAATGAAATATCCTTTCGCAGTCGCAGCAATGCGGAACGTCATCGGGGCCCTGATCCTTGGCCTGTCCACGTTTTCCAGCCCTGCCGCCGCAGGCGAGCTTCGACTTCTCATGTTCGAGCAGGAGGGCTGTATCTGGTGCGCCCGCTGGGAGCGCGAGATTGGCGTCGCCTACCCCAACACCGAGCAGGCCGCGCGCGCGCCACTGACCCGGTTCGACCTTCGCGACAAGCTTCCCGACGACATCTCGCTGGTTCGCCGGGCGCATATCACGCCAACCTTCGTGCTGCTTTCGGATGGCGCG
Organism: Sinisalibacter lacisalsi; assembly: GCF_014640115.1. Classification (GTDB taxonomy): domain Bacteria; phylum Pseudomonadota; class Alphaproteobacteria; order Rhodobacterales; family Rhodobacteraceae; genus Sinisalibacter; species Sinisalibacter lacisalsi. The sequence continues at coordinate 139,019 of NZ_BMGI01000001.1, forward strand.
GAAGTCGGGCGGATCGAGGGCCATCCCGGCGGCGATTTCTTCTGGTTCCTGCTCGATGAACTGATCAAAAAGACCACCGGCACCCCCGCCGAAAACTGACCCAACCAAGGAGGAGAAAACCATGAAAAAACTTGCCATCGCTGCCGCTGTCGCGCTTGCCGTCGCGGCTCCGGCGCAGGCGGAGGAGCACGCGCCCGTCGCCCGCACGGTTTCCGGCGCCTATGACGACGTGATGTTCGACGTCGAAACCGCGATCACCAACGCGGGCCTCGTGATCGACGCGGTCAACCACGTGGGCGACATGCTGGAACGCACCAAGGAAGACGTCGGCGGCACCGAAACGCTGTTCACCAACGCCAAGGTGTTCAACTTCTGCTCCGCCGACGTGAGCCGCGCGGTGATGGAGGCAGACCCGATGAACCTGCAGTTCTGCCCCTACACCATCTTCGTGATGGAGCAGCCCGGAACCGTGGGCGAAGTCACCGTCGGCCGCCGGTCCTATCCCTCGGGCGCGATGGAGCAGGTCAGCGCCATGCTCGACAGCATCATCGACGAAGCGCTGTCCGGCTACTGACCCGCTGAAGAAAGAGGGGAGCTCAGAAGCTCCCCTCTGCCGCCTGATCCAGAATCGCGAGAATCGTTTCCTTCACGCCCAAGGCCTCTTCGAGAAGCTCGGGCGGCAGCGGTTTGCCCCCGTGGATCATCATGTCCATGTCGAGCGAGTAGATCCACAAGTCGCCATTGGCGTCCTCGACCAGTGAAACACGGCACGGCAGATAGGCCGAATAGGCCTCGGAAACCTCCACCATCTTCGCCGCCGTCATCGGGTTGCAGTAGAGATAGATCTTCAGCTTGCGCCACTCGCTCCCCTGCATCAGCGAAACCTGTTCGCCGAGCGGCAGAGAACCCACGTCGCGGATGTTCTGTTCCAGCGCCACCGACTTGATCGATTCGTCGATCTCCTCGAAGGTCAGCCCATCGGCCACCTTGCGCTTCCACACGGTCGCCTCTGCCGAGTTGCCGGTTTCGGCCAAGCGCATGGCCATGTTCCAATACACTCCGGGCGCCTGCGGATCGAAGCCGCGAAACGTCCAGAACACCCAGCCCGTCGCGACAACCGAGACCAGACCTATTACCATCAAAATGGCGCGAATTACCTTCATGCGACGAGCCTCCCTGTTTCTCTCCGCTTACTACCATATCCGTTTCAGGAGGCCGCCAAGTCAAGCGTCGAAGCAAGGCGGCCTCCTCGGGCCGCACAAGTGTTGCGCCTGAAAGGCCGCCGTCAGCCGCTTCGAACCGCCAGCTATGTCAGGACTCTCAAGGTGTTGCGGCCACGCTGAAGCGCACACGCCGCCGGGGCAATCAATGCGAAGCATGTCCGGCCACGGCAGGCCGTGCCGCCCGAGAACGGACGATTGCCCGCGTTTTCCCGGCATTCATGAGCAGCTATATTCGGGGGAAATGGTGCCCAGGAGAGGACTCGAACCTCCACGACCTTTCGATCACTGGTACCTGAAACCAGCGCGTCTACCAATTCCGCCACCTGGGCAGGTGTCGTGGAGCCGCGATGTAAGGCCAGTGCCGGGCGGTGTCAACGGGATTCGCGGCGGAAAGCGGGCGCCGCGTTTGCGGCTTGTCCCGACAGGCCCGCGGGGCTATTCAGGGCCGCGCATCATCCGAGGAGATTACCATGTCGAAACTGGTGACGATCTACGGCGGCTCGGGCTTTGTCGGGCGTTACATCGCCCAGCGCATGGCGCGCGCCGGTTGGCGGGTTCGCGTCGCGGTGCGCCGGCCCAACGAGGCCCTTTTCGTGCGCACCTATGGCGTTGTCGGGCAGGTCGAGCCGGTGCTGGCCAACATTCGCAACGAAGCCTCGGTGGCGCAGGCGATGCAGGGCGCAGACGCCGTGGTCAATTGCGTGGGCACCTTCGACAAGGGCGGCAAGAACAACTTCGGCGCGGTCCAGCACGAAGGTGCGGAACGCATCGCCCGGCTCGCAGCGGCGGAAGGTGTGGAGACACTCGTTCATATTTCGGCGATCGGGGCCGACAAGGATGGCGACACGCTTTACGCGCAATCCAAGGGCAAGGGCGAAGAAGCCATCTTGAGGCATTTTCCGAACGCCGTGATCCTGCGCCCCTCGGTGGTTTTCGGCGCCGAGGACCAATTCTTCAACCGTTTCGCCGGGATGACCCGGCTGAGCCCGGTGCTATCGGTCGTCGGGGCAGAGACGAAGTTCCAGCCGGTGTTCGTCGATGACGTGGCCGCCGCTGCCGCGCATGGCGCGACCGGCAAGGCCGTTCCGGGGATCTACGAACTGGGCGGCCCCGAGGTGAAGACCTTTCGCGAGTTGATGCGGATGATGCTGGAGGTGATTCAGCGCCGCCGCCTGATCCTGAACCTGCCGTTCGGCCTCGCCCGGATGATGGCCTGGTTCTTCGATCTCGGGCAATCGCTGTCGGGCGGCCTGTTCAAGGCGCCGCTCACGGTCGACCAGGTCAAGAGCCTGCGTCACGACAACGTCGTGAGCGCGGGTGCGAAGGGCTTCGCCGATCTGGGGATAGAACCGCGCGCGATGGCGTCGATCCTGCCGGAATACCTGTGGCGTTTCCGAACGTCGGGCCAGTATGCCGCGATCAAGGCCTCGGCGAAGAACCTGAAAGCCTGAGGTCAGGTGTAGGCGAACAGCAGCAGGACGATCCCGAGGATGACCCGGTAGATCACGTAGGGCGTGAAGCTCACGGTCTTGAGCAACCGCATCATCAGGCTGAGCGCGAGCAGAGCCGAGACGAAGGCGAAAGCGGCTGCGATGGCGCCGTCTCGCGCGGCCGCAATATCGGCGGTTGCCGCCACCTCGAGGCTCAGGAATGCACCGGAGGCGAGGATGGTCGGGATCGACATCAGCATGGCGAGGCGCGCACCGTCTTCGCGGCTGTAGCCCAGCGCCCGCGCGCCAGAGATCGTGGCGCCTGAACGCGATGTGCCCGGGATGAGGGCGATGGCCTGCCAGAACCCCATGACGATCGCGTCACGCAACGACCAGTCGCCCACCCGCTTCACCTCGGCGCCACGCTGGTCGGTCCAGTACAGCACGATGCCGAAGAGCAGCATCGTCCAGCCGATCACCGCGACCGAGCGCATGGCATCGTCGAGGCCGGTGAGCTTGAGCGCGAGGCCGAACAGCACCACCGGAACCGTCGCCACGCCGAGCAGGAAGGCGAGCCGCGCACCCGGCGTGTCGATCCGGCCCCTGATGAGCCGTGGCAGCCCGGCCACAGCGCTGGCGACATCATGCCGGAAATAGAGGATGACGGCGCCGAGCGTGCCCACGTGCACGGCCACGTCTATCACCTGCCCCTGGTCTGCGAGCCCGGTGACATTTGGCAAGAGAATCAGGTGCCCCGATGAGGAAACCGGCAGGAACTCCGTCAAACCCTGGATGACGGCGACAAGAAAGAGGTGCCAGAGAGACATTGGCCGATAGCCTTCGAAAATGATACCCCAAGCTAACTACTGGAAATTGAAAGGAAAGGGAAATTTTAGGTCATAATTACTGATATTTAAGCGACACAACCCCGGACCCCGCCAAGGCCCGGACCGGAAAAACCGCACATTTAGGTCAGCATAACTGCCTTTTCTTTTCCGGAATCCCTGCTAAACAGTCGCTCCGAGGAAGACGGAGGCAAAAATGGCAAAGCAGCCGATGCTGAAATTCGTGGACGTGGCGCGCGACATGCCGGTGAAACGCAGCGCGCAAGAACGCAGCCATGATTTCGACGAGATCTATGCGGAATACGCGGATGCGAAGGCCGCCGAGCAGGCATCGCGTTGCAGCCAGTGCGGCGTGCCCTATTGCCAGTCGCACTGCCCGCTGCACAACAACATCCCCGACTGGCTGCAGATGACGGCGATGGGCCGACTGAAGGAAGCCTATGAGCTCAGCCAGGCGACCAACACATTTCCAGAGATCTGTGGCCGCATCTGCCCGCAAGACAGGCTCTGCGAGGGCAACTGCGTGATCGAGCAGTCGGGCCACGGCACCGTGACGATCGGCGCCGTCGAGAAATACATCACCGACACCGCCTGGGAGCGGGGCTGGGTCGAGGAGATCGTGCCGCGCGCGGAGCGCGGTGAGAGCGTGGGCGTCATCGGCGCCGGGCCGGGCGGTCTGGCCGCCGCCGACGTTCTGCGCCGCGCGGGCGTTCAGGTCACGGTCTACGACCGGCACGACCGGGCCGGCGGGCTGATGACCTACGGCATCCCCGGCTTCAAGCTGGAGAAAGACGTGGTGATGCGCCGCGTCGAACAGCTCGAACGCGCGGGCGTGAAATTCGTGCTCAACTGCAACGTGGGCGAAGACATCTCGTTCCAGGCGATCCGCGGCCAGCACGATGCGGTGCTCGTGGCCACCGGCGTTTACAAGACGCGCGATCTCGGCGGGCCGGGGGCGGGCGCGGCCGGCATCGTGCCCGCGCTCGACTACCTGACCGCCTCGAACCGGATCGGCTTCGGCGACGAGGTGGAGGAATTCGACAACGGCACCCTCAACGCCAAGGGCAAGAAGGTTGTCGTGATCGGCGGCGGCGACACCGCGATGGACTGCGTGCGCACCGCGATCCGGCAGGGCGCCACCAGCGTGAAATGCCTCTACCGACGCGACCGTGCCAACATGCCCGGCTCGCAACGCGAAGTGGCCAACGCCGAGGAAGAGGGCGTGAAGTTCGTCTGGCTTTCCAATCCCAAGGGCTTCACCGGCGATCCCGTTACCGGCGTGAAGGTGCAGAAGATGCGCCTCGGCGAGCCGGACGCAACGGGCCGACAGAGCCCCGAGCCGATCGAAGGGTCGGACTACACCGAAGACGCCGATCTGGTGATCAAGGCGCTCGGCTTCGAGCCGGAAGACCTGCCCGCGCTCTGGGGCGAGGACGCGCTGCCCGTCACACGCTGGGGCACGGTGCTGGCCGAGTTCAACTCGGGGGCAACCAGCCTGCCCGACGTCTACGCCGCCGGTGATATCGTGCGCGGCGCCTCGCTCGTGGTCTGGGCAATTCGGGACGGGCGCGATGCGGCCAACGCGATGCTCAAGGCTTTCGACGAACAGGGCGCGCAGGTCGCGGCGGAGTAAGGCCAAGATATTCGCTTTGCGGCCCCGGAAACGGGCAGCGAACAACCTGGTCGGTGAAACCGGCATCAAAGGCAACCGGAACGAAGGACGCAGAAAAATGCGATGGTCCGCGATCCATACCACGCTCGGCGCGCTCGCCTTCGCGTTGCCTGCCGCCGCGGCCGACTTCAGCCCGCCCCGGGGCTGCGAGGCGTTCCTGACCGTGCAGAGCCGGAGCTGCTCGGTCGCGCTTCAATGGCGCTGCGGCGCAGAGGCCGACAGCGATTTCTGGTCCGCCACCTTTTCGAGCGAAGGGCTCGAATCCATCGTGCGCTATTCGGCCGATTACCAGTGGCTCGACGCCGTCTACATGTGGGACAATTCGCGCGAGGAGTTCCAGCCTCCCGCCACCGACCCGATCTCGCTGCGCACCCTGATCGACGCGGGTATCGACAGTTTCGATTTCACCATGCGCCGCTCGCAACCCGACCGCAGCTATGACCTGCGCGTTGTCGGGGCCGACTTGCTCACCGGCGAAACCGTCGAGGTCGACGGCTATAGCCTCGACGTGGTGCGCACCCGGGTGGAGATCACCGCCGAGGATGGCACAGTGGAATACAAGTCGGAAGGCCGGCAATATCTCTCGCGCCCGCTCCGTCAGTTCTTCCTCGGCACCGAACGGATATCGGCCCCGGATGGCTCGGTAGCGGAATATGATGATACCCCGGTCGACATCATCGAACCGGGAGAGCCCGGCTTCGGCGCGACCGAGCCGCTCTACGAATGCAATATCCAGGATGCAGCCATGACGCCCGCCGCCCCGCAGGCGGCGCAGAAGGAGACGACCCATGACCAAATTTGACGACAGCTGGATGGCCGAGGAGCAGGCCCGCCGTGACTGGCTTGCTGAAAATGGCATGTATGCGCCCGAGTTCGAGCACGCGTCCTGCGGCGTGGGCCTCGTGGTTTCGATCGACGGCAAGCCCTCGCGCAAGGTCGTCGAACACGGCATCGGCGCGCTGAAGGCGGTCTGGCACCGGGGCGCGGTGGACGCCGACGGCAAGACCGGCGACGGCGCCGGCATTCACGTGCAGATCCCGCAAGCCTTCTTCCACGATCAGATCCGCCGCACCGGCCACGAGCCGCGCGAGGGCGAGCAGATCGCCGTCGGGCAGGTTTTCCTGCCCCGCACCGATTTCGGCGCGCAGGAAACCTGCCGCACCATCGTGGAGACGGAAGTGCTCCGCATGGGCTATTACATCTACGGCTGGCGCGGTGTGCCGGTCGATATCTCCTGCCTCGGCGAGAAGGCCAACGCCACCCGGCCGGAGATCGAGCAGATCATCATCTCGAACTCGCGCGGCGTGGACGAGGAAACCTTCGAGCGCGAGCTTTATGTCATTCGCCGGCGGATCGAGAAGGCCGCCGTGGCGCGTGGCGTACGCGAGCTTTACCTCGCGAGCCTGTCGTGCCGCTCGATCATATACAAGGGCATGATGCTCGCCGAACAGGTCGCGGTATTCTATCCCGACCTCATGGATGAGCGTTTCGAGAGCGCCTTCGCGATCTATCACCAGCGCTATTCCACCAACACCTTCCCGCAATGGTGGCTGGCCCAGCCCTTCCGCATGCTGGCCCACAACGGCGAGATCAACACGCTGAAGGGCAACATGAACTGGATGCGGAGCCACGAGATCCGCATGGCCTCGTCGGCCTTCGGCGATCTCGCCGAAGACATCAAGCCGATCATCGCCGGCGGGTCGTCGGATTCCGCAGCCCTCGACGCCGTCTTCGAGGTGCTCGTGCGCGCGGGCCGCTCGGCGCCGATGGCGAAGGTGATGATGGTGCCCGAGGCGTGGTCGAAACAGGCCGGCGAACTGCCGCAGGCCTGGGTCGACATGTATTCCTACGCCAACTCGACGATGGAGCCCTGGGATGGCCCGGCGGCGCTGGCGATGACCGACGGGCGCTGGGTTTGCGCCGGGCTCGACCGCAACGGGCTGCGCCCGATGCGCTACGTCGTCACCGGCGAGGGCCTCGTGATCGCGGGGTCGGAAGCCGGGATGGTGCCGATCGACGAGGCGACCGTGGTTGAAAAGGGCGCGCTCGGACCGGGCCAGATGCTGGCGGTCGACATGAAGGACGGGCTCCTGTTCCACGACGCCGAGATCAAGGACAAGCTCGCCGCGTCGCGCCCCTTCGGCGAGGCGGTGAAGCACATCAAGGATATCGAGGACGATCTCGCGAAGGTCGAGGAAAAGGCGATCTTCTCTGGCGAAGAGCTGCGCAAACGCCAGATCGCGGCGGGCTATTCGCTCGAGGAACTCGAGCAGGTGCTCGCGCCGATGGCGGAAGACGGCAAGGAAATCCTCGCCTCGATGGGCGATGACACGCCCGCAGCCGTGCTCTCCAAGCAATACCGCAATCTCAGCCACTTCTTCCGGCAGAACTTCAGCCAGGTGACGAACCCGCCGATCGACTCCTTGCGCGAATTCCGCGTGATGAGCCTCAAGACCCGGTTCGGCAACCTCAAGAACGTGCTCGACGAAACCGGCAGCCTGACCGAGGTTCTGGTGCTTGAGAGCCCCTTCGTGGGCAACGCGCAATTCGAGGAACTCAAGGCGCACTTCAATGCGCCGATGGTCGAGATCGATTGCACCTTTGCCGCCGATGGCGGCCCGAGCGCACTGCGCGACGGGCTGGAGCGGGTGCGCGCCGAGGCCGAGGATGCAGTGCGTTCCGGCGCGGGCCATATCGTGCTCTCCGACATGGGGCAAAGCGAAACCCGCGTGCCGATGCCGATGATCCTCGCCACCAGCGCCGTGCATTCCTGGCTGACCCGTCAGGGCCTGCGCACCTTCACCTCGCTCAACGTGCGCTCGGCCGAGGCGGTCGATCCGCATTACTTCGCGGTGCTGATCGGTTGCGGCGCGACGGTCGTAAACGCCTATCTCGCCGAAGACAGCCTCGCCGACCGGATCTCGCGCGGGCTGCTCGACATGACGTTGAGCGACGCCGTGCGCACCTACCGTGAAGCGATCAACCAGGGCCTGCTCAAGATCATGTCGAAAATGGGCATCTCGGTGATCTCGTCCTATCGCGGCGGGCTCAACTTCGAGGCCGTGGGCCTCAGCCGGGCGATGGTCAACGAGTATTTCCCCGGCATGACCAGCCGGATCTCGGGGATCGGCGTCGGCGGCATCCAGAAGAAGCTCGAGGAAGTCCACGCCCGGGGCTGGCTCAGCCAGGGCACCAACGTGCTGCCCATCGGCGGTTTCTACAAGGCGCGCAAGGGCGGCGAAACCCATGCCTGGGGCGCGCAGGCGATGCACCTGATGCAATCGGCCTGTGATCGCGCCTCCTACGAGCTTTGGAAGAAATACTCGGCGATGATGCAGGCCAACCCGCCGATCCACCTGCGCGACATGCTCGACATCAAGCCGCTCGGCGCGCCGGTGCCGATCGACCAGGTGGAAAGCATCACCGCGATCCGCAAACGCTTCGTGACGCCGGGCATGAGCCTAGGCGCGCTTTCGCCCGAGGCGCACAAGACGTTGAACGTGGCGATGAACCGGATCGGCGCGAAATCCGACTCGGGCGAGGGCGGGGAAGACCCGGCCCACTTCGTGCCCGAGGCGAACGGCGACAACCCGTCTGCCAAGATCAAGCAGGTCGCTTCCGGCCGCTTCGGCGTGACGGCGGAATACCTCAACCAGTGCGAGGAACTGGAGATCAAGGTGGCCCAGGGCGCCAAGCCCGGCGAGGGCGGGCAATTGCCCGGCATCAAGGTCACCGACCTGATCGCACGGCTGCGCCACTCCACCAAGGGCGTGACGCTCATCAGCCCGCCGCCGCACCATGACATCTACTCGATCGAAGACCTGGCGCAGCTGATCTACGATCTCAAGCAGATCAACCCGCGCGCCAAGGTGACGGTGAAGCTGGTGGCGTCTTCCGGCGTCGGCACGATCGCGGCGGGCGTGGCCAAGGCCAAGGCCGACGTGATCCTGATTTCGGGCCACAACGGCGGCACCGGGGCCTCGCCCGGAACCTCGATCAAGTTCGCCGGCCTGCCGTGGGAGATGGGCCTCACCGAGGCGCACCAGGTTCTTTCGATGAACAACCTGCGCAGCCGGGTCACCCTGCGCACCGACGGCGGCCTGCGCACCGGGCGCGACATCGTCATGGCGGCGATGATGGGCGCGGAGGAATACGGCATCGGCACCGCCGCGCTCATTTCGATGGGCTGCATCATGGTGCGCCAGTGCCAGTCCAACACCTGCCCGGTGGGGGTTTGCACCCAGCGCGAAGACCTGCGCGCCAAGTTCACCGGCAACGCCGACAAGGTGGTGAACCTCATCACCTTCTACGCCCAGGAAGTGCGCGAGATTCTCGCCCGGATCGGCGCGCGTTCGCTCGACGAGGTGATCGGCCGGGCCGACCTGCTCAGCCAGGTGAGCCGGGGCGCCTCGCATCTCGACGATCTCGACCTGAACCCGCTGCTGGTGAAGGTCGATACCCACGACCGCGTCGCCTATGATATCGACCGGCCGCGCAACGAGGTGCCCGACACGCTGGACGCCGAAATCGTCAAGGATGCCGCGCGCTTCCTCAAGGACGGCGAGAAGATGCAGCTGCAATACGCGGTGCGCAACACTGACCGCACCATCGGCACCCGCGTCTCCAGCCATATCGTGCGCAACTTCGGTATGCGCAACAAGCTCCAGCCCGACCATCTCACCGTGAAGCTTACCGGCTCTTGCGGCCAGTCGCTCGGCGCCTTCGCCGCGCCCGGCCTCAAGCTCGAGGTTTCGGGTGACGCCAACGACTACGTCGGCAAGGGGCTGTCTGGTGGGATCATCGTGGTGCGCCCGCCGATGTGCAGCCCACTGGTGGCGCAGGAAAACACCATCATCGGCAACACCGTGCTCTACGGCGCAACCGATGGCTTGCTCTTCGCGGCTGGCCGCGCCGGCGAGCGCTTCGCGGTGCGCAACTCGGGCGCGCGCGTGGTGGTGGAAGGCTGCGGCTCGAACGGCTGCGAATACATGACCGGCGGCGTGGCGGTGATCCTCGGCGATATCGGCGCCAACTTCGGCGCCGGGATGACCGGCGGCATGGCCTATGTCTACGATCCCGAAGGCATTGCGCAGACCTACATGAACATGGAAACCCTCGTGACCGTGCCGGTGACGGTGGACCATTGGGAAAACGAACTCAAAGAGCTCATCTTGCGCCATGCCGACGAAACCGGCTCGGTCAAGGCACACCAGATCCTGCAGGACTGGGGCAACGAGCTTGGGAAGTTCGTGCAGATCTGCCCCAAGGAAATGCTGCCGCACATTCCCGTGCCGCTGTCGCTCGAAGAGGGCGCGATGCCGGCCGAGTGAGGTCGGCGCTAACAATGACAAGAGGAGCGGCCCGGCGATGGGCCGCTCCTTTCACATTCAGATATCGGCGAAGCCCACCACGTAGTTGTGGCCGTATTGCTTGGCGTATTTCGGGCAGGTCGTGTAGTAGAAATAAATGTTGCCCTCGGGCTTGCCCCGCTCGGCGGCGAGCGCCCGCATCTCCTCGCACCAGTCTTTCATTCGCGAATAGGGTCCGTCGAACACACGGGTAACGAAAGTGCCTGTCAGTCGCACCATCTCTTCGTGGGGCACGTCCTTGCTGGCCGCAAAGTAATGCTCCGAGGTCCAGGCCCCGAGATCGCGCGACAGCACGAGAAACTCTTTCGGATCATAGGCCCCCGCCGCTTCGAGGTGACTATGCACCCGGGGAAACACACGCCCCATATCGACGGGCACATGAAACACCGCATGAGTCACCGCGCGCACGAAAAGCTTCTCCTGAAAATGCAGCTCCAGACCATCCCACGCTGCCGGATCAAACCGGGGGCAGCATCCCGTTTCGGTGTCGGACATATCGGTGATCGGCAGGATATCGTATGGCATCGCTCTCTCCTTTCCCCGGTTTCCATAGCACCAAAGGGCGCAGCCCGCCTTGATCTCGCTCCTGCCCGGCGGGCCTTGGCCGATCCCCCCCCCCCGCTTGACCGGGAGGCGCACGGCGGTGACAAGGAACCATGGCGCGATCTGACGACACCAAGAATGCATCGCTGACGCTCGGGATCTTGCGCGGGCTCTGGCGGCTGGTGATGCGTGGCGTCGGGCGCTTCGGCGGCTTCGTGATGCGCTGGGTCCGCCGTGTGCTCTCGGTTTTCTTCGCCTTGATCGCCGTGGGCGTGGGCGCCTACGCGTTCTTCGATCCACCCACAACGCTCTACATGGCCGCCGAGAAAGGCAGGCTTGACCAGCTGGCGCATGAATGGGTCGATTTCGACGAGATCGCCCCGGTGATGGCGCGCTCGGCCGTCGCGGCGGAAGACGCCAGTTTCTGCACCCACTGGGGCTTCGACATGGCGGCGATCCGTCAGGTGATCGACGCCGGTGAAAACCGTGGCGCGTCGACGATCAGCCAGCAGGTGGTGAAGAACGTCTACCTCTGGCCCGCGCGCTCCTGGGTGCGCAAGGCGCTTGAAGCACTGATCACGCCGGTGATGGAGCTTGTCTGGTCGAAGCGCCGCATCCTCGAGGTCTATCTCAACATGATCGAATTCGACGAGGGGGTGTTTGGCGTTGAAGCGGCGGCGCAGCACTACTTCGGGGTGCCGGCCGCCAGGCTCACCGCCGATCAGGCCGCCCGCCTCGCCGCTGTCCTGCCGGCGCCGAAAGAGCGCTCGGCCGCAGCGCCCGCGCAATTCGTCATCCGCCGCGCCGCGTCGATCCGCGACGGGGCGGCGACAATCCTCCGGGATGGCCGGGCCGCCTGCTTCGAGGATTGAACGCCGCTTCTTTTCACGCCATTACCTGCTGAACCCCAAGAGAACCGCCGAACATGACCCGCCTGTTTCACTTCCCGCTCTCCCCGTTCTGCCGCAAGGTGCGCCTTTCGCTGGCGGAGAAGAAGATCGACGTCGAGCTGGTCGAAGAACGCTACTGGGAAAAGACCTCCGAATTCCTGCGCCGCAACCCGGCCGGCAAGGTGCCGATCCTGAAACTGGACGGAAAGACGCTCACTGAAAGCGCGGCAATCTGCGAATACATCGAGGAACGTTACCCGAGCCCCTCGCTGATGCCCGGCGATCCCGATGGCCGCTACGAGGTGCGCCGGCTGGTGACGTGGTTCGACGACAAGTTCCACAACGAGGTCACCTCGAAGCTGCTCTACGAGCGGGTGAACAAGAAGATCACCGGGCAGGGCTACCCGGATTCCCATAACGTCAAGGCGGGCGCGCGGTCGATCAAGTATCACCTCGATTACATGGGCTGGCTGCTCGACATGCGCCGCTGGCTGGCCGGCGACACGATGACGCTCGCCGATTTCGCCGCCGCCGCGCACCTGTCGAGCCTCGATTACATCTCGGACGTGGATTGGGACCGTAACGCCAACGTCCGCGAGTGGTATTCCAAGATCAAATCACGGCCCGCCTTCCGCTCGATCCTTGCCGACCAGATCCCCGGCTTTCCGCAGCCACCGCATTACGCGGACCTTGATTTTTGACCTCGGGACTGCGGCAGAAGCTCCTCGACCAGGCCCGCGCGGAAGGGTTCGCGAAGGCCGGCATCACCCGGCCAGACGCGGTGCCGGGTCTCGCCGGGCGGCTGGCGCAGTTCGTCGATAACGGCTGGCACGGCGACATGGGCTGGATGGCGGAGCGGATGCATTGGCGCGGCGATCCGGCCGCGCTCTGGCCGGAGGCGCGCTCTGTCATCATGCTGGCCGAGGTCTATAGCCCCGAGCATGATCCCCGCGAGGTCTTGCGCCACCCCGACAAGGGCGCGATCAGCGTCTATGCGCAGAACCGCGACTACCACGACACCGTCAAGAAACGGCTCAAGCGGCTGGGGCGCTGGCTGATCGACGCGGCGGGCGCGGAGACGGAGATCAAGGTGTTCGTCGATACCGCCCCGGTGATGGAAAAGCCGCTGGCGGCGGCGGCCGGGCTCGGCTGGCAGGGCAAGCACACCAACCTGCTCGCGCGTGATCTCGGCAACTGGTTCTTCCTCGGTGCGATCTTCACAACGCTCGATCTGGAACCCGACGCGCCCGGCGCCGACCATTGCGGCGCCTGCACCTCCTGCCTCGATGCCTGCCCGACGCGGGCCTTCCCCGCGCCCTACCAACTCGATGCCCGGCGCTGCATCTCCTACCTCACCATCGAGCACAAGGGGCCGGTGGACGAGGCACTGCGCCCGGCGCTGGGAAACCGGATCTACGGCTGCGACGATTGCCTCGCCGCCTGCCCGTGGAACAAGTTCGCGCAGGTGGCCTCGGAGGTGCGCTACCTCGCGCGCGACGATCTCGCCGCGCCCGACCTCGCCGCGCTCGCCGCCCTCGACGACGCCGGATTCCGTGCGAAGTTCTCGGGCTCGCCGATCAAGCGGATCGGTCGGGTGCGGTTTCTGCGCAACGTCGCCTACGCGATCGGCAATTCCGGGGATCCGAAGCTTTCCGAGGCTGTGCGGCCGTTGGCCGCAGACCCTGATCCGGTGCTCGCAGAGGCCGCCCGCTGGGCGCTCGCACGGCTCGCCTAACCCCTCAAGACCCATTTTTCAGGGGCTTTCGCGGCAGGGTCGAATCACCCTGACGAACGCGATCATAGGACTGGATCCATAATTAGAATTGATCCAGATCAACGCTTTTTCAGGCCCTCTCTGGTCAGGTTCGGGGCATCTAAACGGAGGTTCCCAATGAAGAAATTCGCTGTTGCGTTGCTTGCCACCACAGCCCTCGCCACCCCGGTGTTGGGCGATGAACTGATGGAAGCAGCGCAGGATATGTTCAAACCCCTGCCCTCGACCATGCCGGCGCTGGCCGACAACGTGGTCACGCCGGAAAAGATCGAGCTGGGCAAGGCCCTGTTCTTCGATCCGCGCCTTTCGGCGTCGGGCGTGTTCTCGTGCTACTCCTGCCACAACCTGACCACCGGCGGGGATGACAACCTCGAAACCTCGATCGGTCACGGCTGGCAAAAAGGCCCGCGCAACTCGCCGACGGTTCTGAACGCGGTGTTCAACGAAGCCCAGTTCTGGGATGGCCGCGCCGCCGACCTCGCGGCTCAGGCGAAAGGCCCGATCCAGGCCGGCGTCGAAATGGCGAACACCCCCGAGCAGGTGGTGGACACGCTGAACTCGATGCCGCAATACGTGTCGATGTTCCAGGCCGCCTTCGATAGCGACGACGCGGTGAGCTTCGACAACATGGCGAAGGCGATCGAGGCGTTCGAAGCCACGCTGATCACACCCGCACCGTTCGACGCCTACCTTAACGGTGACGCCGGCGCGCTGACCGACGATCAGAAAGCCGGTCTGGAACTGTTCATGGACAAGGGCTGTGTCGCCTGCCACGCCGGTATCAACGTCGGTGGCGAAGGTTACTTCCCCTTCGGCCTGATCGAGAAGCCGGGCGCCGAGATCCTGCCGGAAGGCGACAAGGGCCGCTTCGCCGTGACCGAAACGATCGACGACGAATACGTGTTCCGCGCCTCGCCGCTGCGCAACATCGCGCTCACCGCGCCCTATTTCCACTCGGGCAAGGTGTGGGATCTCAAGGTCGCCGTGCAGATCATGGCCGAAAGCCAGCTTGGCGACGAACTGAACGACGAGGAAGCCGACCAGATCGTGGCCTTCCTCGGCAGCCTGACCGGCACGATGCCGGAGGTGACGGTGCCGATCCTGCCGCCGGAAACCGCAACCACGCCGCGTCCGACCGCAGAGGTTCTGCCCCAATAATCCCCCAATCGGGGAAATCGGATCGGGCCGGCCTCGCGCCGGCCCTTTTCATGGCACGCCGTCGGCCAGCCCGTGGCCCGCTCAGTGCATCGTGAAGGCCTCCACCGCCGCCGCCACACCATCGGAGGCGCGGGCGATGGGAAAGGGTCCGAGCGTGCTCCCGCCAACAACGTAGGTGATCCGCGTGGCATCGCGCCCTTCGCGGAAGACGACCCGCACATCCGCACCCTTCGCGGCAAAGGCGCGCGACAACGAAAGCGCAAGCTGCGCCTTGCTGGGGCCACCCGGGCGCGTTGGCCCCCAGTCGACCAAAGCGACGATCTCGCGAGAGTCCCCATCTCCGCGATAAGCGCGCAGGGCCTGCTCGGTGATCCCGAGCGGGCGCAGGTTCGGATCCTTGGTGACATGGAACCAGGCCAGCGCCACCGCCGTGGGAAGCACGATCACGGCGGCGATCAGTGAAACATACGCCACGCCACGGCGTTGCTGCGTTTGCGACATGAGAGCCCCCGGGCTGAACACGGCCAGCCTGGAGCAAATCCCTTCAGGAAACGTGAACGCCCGCAGCCCAGATCAGCTTCGCACCAGCGCCTCGTAGGCTTCCGAGATCTCGCGGGTCAGCGCCCCGACCTCGAAGGTGTAATCGCCGATCTGGCCAACGGGGGTGACCTCCGCCGCCGACCCGGTGAGCCAGCACTGCTCGAAACCGGCCATCTCCTCGGGCATGATGTGGCGCTCGTGCACGGTGATGTCGCGCTCTTTCAGCATGCCGATCACGGTCTGGCGGGTCAGGCCGTTGAGGATCGCGTCGGGGAGCGGAGTGTGGACCTCGCCATCCTTGACGAAGAAGACGTTGGCGCCCGTCGCCTCGGCCACGTAACCGCGATAATCGAAGAACAGCGCGTCCGAGCAGCCCTTGGCCTCGGCCGCGTGCTTGGACATGGTGCAGATCATGTAAAGCCCCGCCGCCTTTGCCGCCGTCGGGATCGTCTCCGGGCTCGGGCGCTTCCATTTCGAGATATCGAGCTTGGCGCCCTTGAACTTGGCGTCGCCGTAATAGCTGCCCCACTCCCACGCCGCGATGGCGAGGCGCACGGGGTTGCGCGCCGACGACACGCCCATGTCGGGCCCGGCACCGCGGAAGGCAACGGCCCGCACGTAGGCATCGCTGAGCCCGTTGGCCTTCACCACCTCGTATTTCGCCGCCTCGATCTGCTCGACCGTCCAGGGGATCTCCATGTCGATCAGTTCAGCCGATTTCAGAAGGCGTTGGCTGTGCTTCTCCGACAGGAAGATCTTGCCACCGTAGGCGCGTTCGCCTTCGAATACCGACGAGGCATAGTGCAAGGCGTGGCTCAGGATGTGCACCTTCGCGTCGCGCCACTCCACGAGCGTGCCGTCCATCCAGATCTTGCCGTCGCGATCATCATAGGCCCCAATCATGGTTTGCTCCTTCTTGCGCCTTGCAACTTTTCAGATATTGCGCAAGTTAGGTCCGATGTGGACATAAAGTTACGCAAAATTCGGGATTCGCTATCAGTCAGGTCTTGGAATGTCAATAAGGCTGACATAAAAGCGGGTGCGGAGAACCCAGGGTAACGCGAGGAGGTGGAGCACATGGGAGATCGGATAGGACCGGGCGGACCGTCGCTGCTGTTTCTGACCGACGAACAGCTCAGGCAGGGCATCGAGGCGATGTTCTTTGCCTACCGCGGCTTCACCGCCGATCCCGACCGGATTCTCAACGCCCATGGCTACGGCCGCGCCCATCACCGCGCGCTGCATTTCATCCATCGCAGCCCGGGCACCACGGTGAACAACCTGCTCTCCATCCTCGGGGTCACCAAGCAATCGCTGAACCGCGTGCTGCGCTCGCTGATCGAGGACGGCCTGGTGAACGCGCGCGTCGGCACCCGCGACAAGCGCGAGCGCCATCTCTTTCTAACGGAAACGGGCGAACGGCTGGAACGCGAGCTTGCAGAAGTGCAGCGCGAGCGGATGCGCGCGGCCTACCGCGAGGCCGGGCCCGAGGCCGTGCGGGGCTTTCGAACCGTGCTGGAAGCGATGATGGACCCGAGCATGCGCCGGCACTTCAACCGATTGAAAGAAGGCGAGGGATGACGGAACCGGCTCCCACGCACCTCCTGGTGGCCGATGGTGACGAGCGGCTGCGCGATCTGCTGCGCCAGTATCTCAAGACCCAGGGCTTCCTCGTCAGTGTGGCGCGTGACGCCGAACATGCCGGCCGCCTTCTTTCCGGGCTGGACTTCGACCTCGTCCTCCTCGACGCCGCCCTGCCGAATGCGATCCCCCTCGCACAGGGCTTGTCGACGGCGGTGCTCCACCTCGTTCCCAAGGGTCTCGCCCCCCCCTGTGAAGGCGAATGGATTGCCAAACCATTCGAGCCGAAGGAGCTGTGCCAGCGGATCAACACGATCCTCAAGCGCCGGCAACCGGCCGCAGCCCCCGCGCCCCGGGTTGTCGACCTCGGGGAAATGCGGTTCGACATCAGCACCGGGACGATGACCCGGGCCGGCATCCCGATGCGGCTCACGGCAACCGAAGTTCAACTGATGCGCGCGCTCGCGGCCGATCTCGGCAAGCCGGTCGGGCGGGGCGAACTGGTGGCCCGCCTCGGGCGCGAAGGGCTGCAAGCCAAGGCCCGCGCGGTGGACGTGCAGATCACCCGTTTGCGGCGAAAGCTCGAAGTTGACCCGAAATCTCCGCGTCACCTGCAAACCGTTCGCGGCGCGGGCTACATGCTGGTGGGCGACTGAGCCTGATCGCCCGCTTTGCCCTTGGCACCGGGGCGCGAAAACAGCATGGTCCGTCCATGACAACAGCTTTCTTCTCCCACCCCGACTGTCTCCAGCATATCAACCCCCCCGGGCACCCCGAACAGGTCGCCCGGCTCAAGGCGATCGACGCCGCGCTCGCCAGCCCGATCTTCGACGCGCTGGTGCGGCGCGATGCCCCGCTCGGCGACGAGGAGGCGATCCGCCGCGCGCATCCGAAGGTGCAGATCGACGCGATCCGCGACGTCATCCCTGAATCGGGCTTGGCCCGGATCGACCCCGACACCACCGCTTCGCCCGGCTCGTGGAACGCGGCCCTGCGCGCGGTGGGGGGCGCTTGCGCCGCCGTCGATGCCGTGCTTACGGGCGAGGTGGCCAATGCCTTCGTCGCCGCGCGCCCGCCCGGCCACCATGCCGAGCGTGCCAATGCGATGGGGTTCTGCTTGTTTTCCAACATCGCCATCGCCGCGCTGCACGCGCTGGAAACGCACGGGCTGACCCGCGTCGCGGTGCTTGATTTCGACGTGCACCACGGCAACGGCACGCAGGACGTGCTCTGGAACGAAAGCCGCGTGCACTTCGCCTCGTCGCACCAGATGCCGCTGTTTCCCGGCACCGGCGCGGCCCACGAGAAGGGGGCTTACCTCCAGATCATGAACGTGCCGCTGCGCGAAGGCACCGGTGGCGAAGCGATGCGCGAAGCCTGGGAAGGCAGGATCCTGCCCTGGGTGAAGGAGTGGGAGCCCGAACTCGTGCTCGTCTCCGCCGGCTTCGATGCCCACCGCGCCGATCCGCTCGCGGGCCTGCACTGGACAACCGAGGATTTCGGCTGGATCACCCACCGGATCTGCGATCTCGCCGACGATTGCTGCGGCGGCAAGGTGGTCTCGACACTCGAGGGTGGTTATGATCTGGAAGCGCTCGCCGACAGCGTCGGCCTGCACGTGGAAGTTCTTATGGAGCGGGGATCATGAGCGAAAAACCGGTGGAAGAGATGAGCTTCGAGGAAGCCATGCAGGAGCTCGAGGCCGTCGTCGGCCAGCTCGAGCGGGGCGACGTGGCGCTGGAAGACTCGATCAAGCTCTACGAGCGCGGCGCGGCGTTGAAGGCGCGTTGCGAGGTGAAGCTCAAGGAAGCCGAGGAAAAGGTGGCCGCGATCACCCTGGACGCGAACGGCAATCCCTCCGGCACAAAGCCCGTCGAAGGCCTCTAGATGTTTCGTGCGCGTTTGGCCGAAGACGCCGCGCTGGTGCGTGCCCGCCTGATCGACGCCCTGCCGAAATCCGGCCCGATGGCCGCGCCGATGGCCTATGCCGTGTCCGGCGGCAAGGGGCTGCGCGGCTTCCTGGTGATCGAAGGCGCGCGGATGCTGGGGATCGACCCAGACGGCGCCTGCTTTCCCGCCGCCGCCGTCGAGGCGATTCACGCCTACAGCCTCGTGCATGACGATCTGCCCGCGATGGACGACGACGATCTGCGCCGGGGCCAGCCCACGCTGCACCGAAAGTGGGACGAAGCCACCGCGATTCTCGTCGGCGACGCGCTTCAATCGCTCGCCTTCGAATTGGTGACGCACGCCGAGGTGGGGCCTGCCGAGGTGCGGGTGACGCTCGCACGCACGCTTGCAGAGGCCGCGGGCGCGCGCGGCATGGTGCTGGGCCAGGCGCTCGACATCGCCGCCGAGAGCGCGGCCGCGCCGCTCACGCTGGACGAGATCACCGCGCTTCAGGCTGGCAAGACCGGGGCGCTGATCCGCTGGTCGGCGATGGCCGGCGCCTTGCTCGCAGGTGAATCCCCCGAACCGCTGCGGCGCTACGGCGAGGCGCTGGGGCTTGCCTTCCAGATCGCCGACGACGTGCTCGACGTGGAAGGCGACGCGGCGAAAGTGGGCAAGGCCGTGGGCAAGGATGCCAATGCGAACAAGGCCACGTTCGTCTCGCTCCTTGGCCTCGAAACGGCAAAAACCCGCGCAGCCGAACTTGTGGATGAAGCCTGCGAGGCGCTTTTGCCTTACGGTAAAGAGGCTGAAACCTTGCGGCAGGCTGCCCGCTTCGTTATTGCCCGAGACGCCTGAGTTCTTGAAAGTCGATATTGTCATGTCAGACCGCCCGGTAACACCACTCCTCGACCGCATTGCCTCTCCCGCCGACATGAAGGGCCTCTCGGTCTCGGAACTGAGGCAGCTGGCAGACGAACTGAGGGCGGAGACGATCAGCGCGGTCTCGCAAACCGGGGGGCACCTCGGCGCCGGGCTTGGCGTGGTCGAACTCACCGTGGCGCTGCACCATATCTTCGACACCCCGCGCGACCGGATCATCTGGGACGTGGGCCACCAGGTCTACCCCCACAAGATCCTGACCGGGCGGCGCGACCGTATTCGCACGCTGCGCCAGAAAGGCGGGCTCTCGGGGTTCACCAAACGCTCGGAAAGCCCCTACGACCCCTTTGGCGCCGGCCATAGCTCCACCTCGATCTCGGCTGCGCTGGGCTACACCATGGCGCGCGAAATGGGCGGCACGCCCGATCCGGCGCTGGGCGACGCGGTGGCGGTGATCGGCGATGGCGCGATGAGCGCGGGCATGGCCTTCGAGGCGATGAACAACGCCGGCCACCTCAAGAGGCGGATGTTCGTCATCCTCAACGACAACGACATGTCGATCGCCCCGCCGGTCGGGGCGCTTTCGAACTATCTCACGCGGCTTTACGAAGCCGAACCGTTCCAGGAATTCAAGGCCGCCGCCAAGGGTGCGGTGAGCCTTCTGCCGCCGCCCTTCCAGGAAGGGGCACGCCGGGCGAAGGAAATCCTCAAGACGATGACCGTGGGCGGCACGATGTTCGAGGAGCTGGGCTTCTCCTATGTCGGCCCGATCGACGGCCACGACATTGAGCATCTCGCGGGTGTGTTGCGCGCGGCGCATGACCATGCCACCGGGCCGGTTCTGATCCACATCATCACCAAGAAGGGCAAGGGCTACGCGCCCGCCGAAAACGCCAACGACCGTGGCCATGCGACCGCCAAGTTCGACATGATCACCGGCAAGCAGCACAAGTCGCCCTCGAACGCGCCGGCCTATACCAAGGTTTTCGGCAAGGTGCTGACCGATCTCGCGGTGCAGGACGACAAGGTTTGCGCCATCACCGCCGCGATGCCCGACGGCACCGGCGTTGGCATGATGGCCGAGCGCTACCCGAGCCGCACCTTCGACGTCGGCATCGCCGAGCAACATGCGGTGACCTTCTCCGCCGGGCTCGCCGCGGGCGGGATGAAGCCCTTCTGCGCGCTCTACTCCACCTTCCTGCAACGTGGTTACGACCAGATCGTGCATGACGTGGCGATCCAGCGCCTGCCGGTGCGCTTCATGATCGACCGCGCCGGGCTCGTCGGCCAGGACGGCGCGACTCATGCCGGCAGCTACGACCTTGCCTATCTCGGCAACCTGCCGGGCTTCATCATCATGGCGCCTTCGGACGAGGCGGAGCTGATGCACATGGTCGCCACCGCCCACGCGATCGACGATGCCCCCTCGGCGGTGCGCTATCCGCGCGGTGAGGGCGTGGGCGTGGATATGCCCGAGGTTCCGCACGTTCTCGAAATCGGCAAGGGCCGGATCGTGGCAGAGGGCAGCCGCGTGGCGATTCTTTCGCTCGGCACCCGGCTCGAGGAAGCACGAAAGGCCGCCGAACGGCTCACCCAGCGTGGCATCACCCCGACCCTCGCCGACGCCCGCTTCATGAAGCCGCTCGACGAGGAGATGATCCTCGCCCTCGCGCGCGACCATGAAGTGCTCATCACCATCGAGGAGGGCGCGGTGGGCGGCTTCGGCAGCCATGTTGCCCAGCTTCTCGCCCAGAATGGCGTGTTCGACGGCGGCCTGAAGTTCCGCTCGATGTTTCTGCCTGACACCTTCATCGACCATGCGAGCCCCGCCCAGATGTATGAAGAGGCCGGGCTGACGGCCGCCGACATCGAAACCAAGGTGCTCGAAGCTCTCGGGATTGCCGAGATCGGGGCAAAAAGGGCCTGAAACCGGCGGGATTGCTTCCCTCCTGCAACAGTCAAGCCGGACTCGCGGCGCCTTTTCGCCCAATGCTGGACTTGGCGAACCACGCGCACGATAATTACCCCATCCATTTGCTCAAACTTGGGGTAAGACAGATGAAAAAACTCGTTCTCGGCGCGGCCTTCGCGCTCGCTGCCTCGACTGCGATGGCCGGCTCCGTTGCCGAGCCCGTGCTCGATCAGGAAATCATCATCGAACAGGCGCCCGCCTCGTCGGTGAACCACCACATCCTGCCGCCGCTGTTCTTCGTGCTCTTCGTGGGCGGCGCGGTGCTGCTCTGAACAAGAACCCAGGGTAACGGTTCAGGAGCGGGGCGCTTTCGTGGCGCCCCGTTCTCATTTCTCGTCGGCGAGAAGCGCGGCGAGACCTTCGCGGTAGGTCGGATAGATCAGGTTCACACCCAGATCGTCCTTGATCCTGCTGTTCCTCACCCGCTTGGATTCGGCATAGAAACTGCGCGCCATCGGCGTCATCGCGGCGGTGGCGTAGTCTTCGGGCGGCGGCAGATCGACGCCCAGAAGCGCGGCGGCATGGGCCAGCACATCCTGCGGCGGGGCCGCCTCGTTGTCACAGACGTTATAGACAGCGCCAGGATCGGGCTTTTCGATGCTCGCCGCCAGCACCTGCGCGATATCATCCACGTGGATCCGGCTGAAGACCTGGTCTTTCTTGATGATCTGCCGTGCGGTGCCACGCCGCACCTTGGCGAAAGGGCCACGCCCCGGACCGTAGATGCCGGCAAGGCGGAAGATGTGCAGCGGCAGCCCGGCCTCGTCCGCGAGCGCCTGCCATTGCGCCTCGGCCTTTACCCGCTGATGGCCGCGCCGGGTTGCGGGCGTGAGGGGTGTGCGCTCGTCGACCCAACCGCCGGCATGGTCGCCGTAAACGCCGGTGGTCGAGAGATAGCCGACCCATTCAAGATGGTCCGCATTGGCCGCGATCTCGTCGCGTAACACCGCCAGAACCGGATCGCCCTCATCATCGGGCGCCGCGGAGAGCAAAAGATGCGTGGCCGCCGCCAGAGGTGCCGCCATATCGGCCCCCGGCCAGATCACCGGCTCGACCCCCTTGCCCCGAAGCGCCTCCGCCTTCTCGGGGCTGCGGGTGGTGCCGATCACCCGCCAGCCTTGCGGGATCAGCAACCGCGAAAGCGCGCGGGCGGAGAAGCCATGGCCGAAGGAAAGGAGCGTCTTGGTCATGCCCGGCATCTTGGCGTTACGCGGCCGTGATGCAAGAGGGCTTGCGCTCACCTCCCGATTCTCCACTATTGCTCCATGTCGAACCAAATGATCAAATCCTGGGCCGAGGTTGCCCCCCGCCTGATCGCCGTTGCCGCCGGACGCGAGCCCGCCGATTGCGTGATCCGGGGCGGAAAGCTCGTGAACGTGCATAGCCGCGAGGTGCTCGACGGTTGGCAGGTGGCCATCGCAGACGGGCGTTTCGCCTATGTCGGGCCGGATGCCACGCATTGTATCGGCGAGCGCACCGAGATCATCGAAGCCGAGGGGCGCTACCTGATCCCCGGCCTCTGCGACGCGCATATGCACATTGAGAGCGGCATGCTCACACCCGCCGAATTCGCCCGCGCGGTGATTCCGCACGGCACCACGAGCATGTTCACCGATCCGCACGAGATCGCCAACGTGCTGGGGCTGGAAGGCGTGCGGCTGATGCACGACGAGGCGATGATGCAGCCCGTCAACATCTTCACCCAGATGCCTTCCTGCGCGCCCTCCGCGCCGGGGCTGGAAACCACCGGACACGAGATCACGCCTGAAGATGTGGCCGAGGCGATGACATGGCCCGGCATCGTGGGCTTGGGCGAAATGATGAACTTCCCCGGCGTGATCCATGCCGACCCGAAAATGCTGGCCGAGATCGCCGCGACCCAGGCCGCTGGCAAGACGGTGGGCGGGCATTACGCCAGCCCCGATCTCGGCCCGGCCTTCCACGCCTACGCGGCGGGTGGACCGGCGGACGACCACGAAGGCACCTGCGAAGCCGATGCCGTCGCCCGGGTGCGGCAAGGCATGCGCTCGATGATGCGGCTCGGTTCGGCCTGGTATGACGTTGAAAGCCAGATCACGGCGGTGACCGAGAAGGGGCTCGATCCCCGCAACTTCATCCTCTGCACCGACGACAGCCATTCCGGCACGCTGGTGAACGATGGCCACATGAACCGCGTCGTGCGCCATGCCATCGCTTGCGGCGCCGATCCGCTGGTGGCGCTGCAGATGGCCACGATCAACACCGCCACGCATTTCGGCCTTGAGCGCGAGCTGGGCAGCATCGCACCGGGGCGACGCGCCGACGTGATCCTCACCGCCGATCTCGTCACCCTGCCGATCGAGCGGGTGATCGCGCGCGGGCGGACGGTGGCGATCGGCGGGCGGATCACGGTGGAATGCCCGCATCTCGACTGGCCCGATCATGCGCGCAACACGGTGCATCTCGGCAAGGTGCTCGCGGCGGCTGATTTCGAAATCAGCGCACCGGACGGGGCCAACACCGTCACCGCCAAGGTGATCGGCGTGATCGAGAACCAGGCACCGACGAAGGCGCTCACCGCCGATCTGGCTGTCGAGGGCGGGATCGTGCAGCCCGACGAAGGCGCGGGCGTGGCGCAGATCGCCCTTGTCGAGCGGCACCGGGGCACCGGCGGGGTGACCAACGGCTTCGTCTCCGGCTTCGGATACAAAGGCCGCATGGCGCTGGCCTCGACGGTAGCGCATGACAGTCACCACATGATCGTGGTGGGCACCGACCGCGAGAACATGGCGTTGGCCGCGAACCGGTTGGGCGAGGTGGGCGGCGGCATCACCGTGTTCCGCGATGGCCGCGAAATCGCGCTGGTGGAACTGCCCATCGCCGGACTGATGAGCGAAGACCGTGCCGAAACCGTGGCGCTCAAGGCCGACCGTATGGTGGAGGCGATGGCCGAATGCGGCTGCACGCTCAACAACGCCTACATGCAGCACTCGTTGCTCGCGCTGGTCGTGATCCCGGAGCTTCGGATATCCGATCTGGGGCTGGTGGACGTGACCCGTTTTGAAATCACCGACCTGTTCGAGGAGGCCTGATGCCGGCCCGTTCCCAAATCGACCGGATCGTCTCGCACGACGTTCCCGCCCCGCAGAGCTTCACCGATGCCGCCGCCGCCGTGGCCCGGCTCGAAGAGCTTTATGATGCCGCCTGCGATTTTCTCGCGCACACATTTTCGGAGCAGGCCACCGCCGCCGTGGCGCCCGGCACCCGCTTCCGCGCCTTCTACCCCGAGGTGCGGCTGTATACCACGAGCCACGCCCAGACCGACACGCGCCTGAGCTTCGGCCATGTCGCGGGGCCGGGCAGCTACTCCACCACGATCACCCGTCCCGACCTGTTCCGCCACTACCTAACCCAGCAGATCGGGCTGCTTGTGCAGAACCACGCGGTGCCCGTGGAGGTCGGCTATTCGCAAACGCCGATCCCGGTGCATTTCGCCGTTTCGGGGCGTGACATCAACGTGCCGCAGGAAGGCGCCATGGCCTATCCCCTGCGCGACGTGTTCGACGTGCCCGACCTCACCACGACGAACGACGATATCGTGAACGGGCTCGGCTACACCCACGAAGACGGCTCGCAGCCGCTTGCCGCCTTCACCGCCCAGCGCATCGACTATTCGCTCGCACGCCTCACGCATTACACGGCGACCGACCCGGGCCATTTCCAGAACCACGTGCTGTTCACCAACTACCAGTTCTACGTCGAGGAATTCGAAGCCTACGCCCGCACCGTGCTGGCCGATCCCGAGAGCGGTTACGTGAGCTTCGTGAGCCCCGGCAATTGCGAGATCTTCGACGGCGAATGCGAGATCGACCGCCCGGCGAAACTGCCGCAGATGCCCACCTATCACCTCAAGCGGAAGGATGGATCGGGGATCTCGCTCGTCAACATCGGCGTGGGCCCTTCGAATGCGAAGACCGCAACTGACCACATCGCCGTTCTGCGCCCGCATGCCTGGCTGATGGTGGGTCATTGCGCCGGCCTGCGCAATTCGCAGCGGCTGGGCGACTTCGTGCTCGCCCATGCCTACCTGCGCGAAGACAAGGTGCTCGACGACGATCTGCCGATCTGGGTGCCGGTGCCGCCGCTCGCGGAAATCCAGATCGCGCTGGAAGCGGCGGTGGCGGATGTGACCGAGCTTCAGGGCTTCGAGCTGAAGCGCATCATGCGCACCGGCACCGTGGCGAGCTTCGACAACCGCAACTGGGAACTGCGTGAACACACCGGCCCGGTGCAGCGCCTGAGCCAGTCCCGCGCCATCGCGCTCGACATGGAAAGCGCCACCATCGCGGCCAACGGCTTCCGCTTCCGGGTGCCCTATGGCACGCTGCTTTGCGTCTCCGACAAACCGCTCCACGGCGAGTTGAAATTGCCCGGCATGGCGACGGAGTTTTACACCACGCAGGTGCTTCGCCACCTGCTGATCGGCATCCGGGCAATGGAGCGCCTGCGGGAAATGCCGCTCGAGCGCATCCACAGCCGCAAACTGCGCTCCTTCGACGAAACCGCCTTCCTGTGAACGAACGAGGGGCCAAAACAGGCAAAAAGACGCAAAAACCCTTTATTTTTCTGCGCAAAACGCGCACAAATTGTTGTGCGGTCCTTCTACATTACGTTAAATGCCCGGAATGAAACCCCAAGTATTGGGATATCTGAGGAGAAGATACATGGCGAAACCGATGACCAAAACCCAACTGGTGGCCGCTCTGGCCGACGAAATGGGTGGTGACAAGAAGACGGCCTCGTCGGCGCTGGATGCGATCGTTTCGGTGATCACCAAGGAAGTCTCGGGCGGCGGTGCCGTAACGCTTCCCGGCGTTGGCAAGTTCTACCTGCGCGAGCGCCCCGAGCGCATGGTGCGCAACCCCGCCACCGGCGAGCAGATCAAGAAAGAGGCCGACAAGGTGGTGAAGGTCACCGTTGCGAAGGCCCTCAAGGACGCCGCCAACGGCTGATCCTTGAACCTGCACGGAATTTCGTTAAGGGTCGCCTTCCGGGCGGCCCTTTTCATTTGGAGGAACGGTACTTGCGCATGGATATCCGCGCCCTTGTGATGGGGCTGGCCTTCGCCTTCATGTGGTCGTCGGCCTTCACCTCGGCCCGCATCATCGTGGCCGACGCGCCGCCGATCACCACCCTGGCCATCCGCTTCGTGATCTCCGGGCTGCTCGGGATCGCCATCGCCGCGGCGTTGGGGCAAAAGATCAGCCTGACGCGCGGGCAATGGATCTCGGTCGTGGTGTTCGGCATAAGCCAGAACGCGCTCTACCTTGGCCTCAATTTCGTGGCGATGCAGTGGATCGAAGCGGGGTTCGCCTCGATCATCGCCTCGTCGATGCCACTGATCGTGGCCGCGCTGGGCTGGGCCGTCTTCCGCGACAAGCTCACGCCGCTGGCGCTGACGGGCCTCGTCCTGGGCTTCGCGGGCGTGGCACTGATCATGGGCACGCGGATCTCGGGCGGCGTCGACCTTATCGGCATTGCGCTTTGCGTGATCGCGGCGCTCGCCCTCGCGGTCGCCACCCTGACGGTGCGCACCGCCTCGGGCGGCGGCAACCTGCTGATGGTGGTCGGCCTGCAGATGATCGTGGGCGCCGTCGTGCTCGCACCCTTCGGGATCGCCTTCGAAACCCTCGAGGTGACATGGAGCTGGCAGCTCGTTGCGGCCTTCATCTATACCACGTTGATCCCCGGCCTTGCCGCCACATGGGTCTGGTTTGCCCTGGTGGGGCGGATCGGCCCGGTGCGCGCCTCCACCTTCCACTTCCTCAACCCGTTTTTCGGCGTCACCATTGCCGCGCTCCTGCTCGGCGAAGAGCTTGGGCCGCTCGACGTGGTCGGCGTGGCCATCGTCACCGTGGGGATCCTCGCGGTGCAACTGGCGAAACAAAAGCCAACGGCTTCGTGAAATCTGTTGAGATGACTTTGCCCGGCTTCGGCGTAGCCTCCTGCGAATGGATTACCTGCTCGCCTATGCCGCCGGGCTTCTGACCCTGATCAACCCCTGCGTTCTGCCGGTGGTGCCGATCGTGCTGGCCAGCGCGCTGCAAACCTCGCGCCTCGGCCCGGTCGCGCTCGCGGGCGGAATGAGCCTGTCCTTCGTCGTGTTCGGGTTGCTTGTGACCAGCGTCGGTTACGCCATCGGCCTCACCGAAGACACGCTCGCACAGGCTGGCGCGGTTCTGATGATCGGCTTCGGGCTGGTGCTGCTTGTCCCACGCGCCAACGCCGCCTTCGCCGGGGCCACGGCGGGGCTTTCAGCGCGAGCGGATAGCGGCATGGAGAGCCTGCCGCGCGCCGGGCTAACCGGGCAATTTGCCGGCGGGCTGCTGCTCGGCGCGGTCTGGAGCCCCTGCATCGGCCCCACCCTCGGCGGCGCCATCGCCCTCGCCGCACAGGGCGAAAGCCTCGCCCATGCCGGCGCGATCATGACAGGCTTCGCGCTTGGCGTCTCGACGCTCATCCTCGCGCTCGCCTACGGCCTGCGCACCACCAACCTGCGCCCGCTTTCGACCGCCGCCAAGCCCCTGCTCGGCGGCGCCTTCCTGCTGGTGGGCCTCGCCATCCTGTTCGGTTTGCATCACCTCGCCGAGGCCTGGCTCATCGGCGTGATGCCGCCCTGGCTTCTCGAACTGTCCGTATCCCTCTGAAGGAGACCGCCATGAACCGCCGCGCCTTTCTCGCCACCCTGCCCGCGGCCACTCTGCTGCCCCGGCTGGGCCTCGCCGCGCCAATCCCTTACGCGCCGGGGCTGATCAACGAACGCCTCGACGCGGGCGAGACGCTCTTTGTCGACTTCTACGCCCCGTGGTGCGGCACCTGCATCGTGCAGCATCGGGTGATGGACAAGCTCAAGGCCGAAAACCCGGCCTATGAACAAAAGATCACCTTCATCGAGGTGGATTGGGACAGCTGGAAGCGCTCGGAACTCACCGCCGCGCTCAACGTGCCGCGCCGTTCCACCCTGATCGCCATCGGCCCGGACCGGCGCGAAATCGGCCGCATCGTGGCCGGCACGTCGCGCGACGAGATCAAGGCGCTTTTCGACGCGGCGCTGGCGGCAGCTTCGGCCTAACCCAGCACCGCGAGCAGGATGTTGAGGGTCACGAAGGCGCCCATCGTGGCGCCGAGCTGGGCGATCGAGGCAAGGCCCTCGTGGCCGACTTCCTGCGCGAAAACCGAGTAGATCGTGAACATCGGTATCGCCGCCGAGACGATCACCGCCATGCGCAGATCTCCCGCGAGCGTCACACCGAGCGCGCCGAGGGCGAGCACCGCGAGGAATGTGAAGGCGGGCTGAACGAGCAGCTTTCCCACCATGATCTGGCCGGCAAGGGCGCGGCTGCCGCGGATCTCGATCCCCACGAGCGACCCTCCGATGACGATGAGCGCCAGCGCGGCGGCGGAAGCGGCGAGCAGGCCAACGAGCCGGTCCAACGGGCCGGGCAGGGTCGCGCCAGCGAGCGATACGGCCAGGCCCAGCAGCATTCCGATCACCATCGGGCGGCGGATGACACCCACCAGAACCCGGCCCACCTTGGCAAGCGGATGGCCGCGACCGGCCGGTTTTCCCAGTTCCAGGATGACCAGGGCCAAGGGCACGATCACCACGTTTTCCACCAGCATGTTCATGGCGAGGATCAATCCGGCCTGATCGGGCAACAGGATCAGCATCAGCGGGTAGCCCACGAAACCGGAGTTCGGGCAGGATGTGCCCATCACCGCCACGCCGCGCCGCGCCGGATCGGTGGTGGCGGAAAACCACAGGAAGGCGATCAGCGTCGTCGCCAGCGCACCCGCCAGGTAAACACCCATGTAAGGCAGGTTGAACACCTCTCGCGCGGGGCGCGAGGCCACGGCGGAGAAGATCAGGGCGGGCAGGGCGATGTTCATCACGTAAGCGCCGAACACGCGCATGTCGGCGGATTTGAACACGCCCTTCCACACCAGCCCATAGCCGAGCGCGACCATGGCGAAGATCGGGAAGGTGATCGAGAGAACGGTGAGCATCAGCGCCCATCCCGCGTGCGCGGGGGGACGGCTGCGCGCGCAGCCGTGCCGCGCGGGCGTGCGCCCGCGCTGCGCCGCGCTGGATCAGCCGATCCGGCCACGTGGCCCCTCACCCACCTGTGCCCGATGCAGGAGGAGATGATCGAGCACCACGCAGGCCGCCATGGCCTCGCCCACCGGCACGGCGCGGATCCCCACGCAAGGGTCGTGCCGCCCCTTGGTGACGATCTCGGCCGGTTCGCCCGCCTTGGTGATCGTCTTGCGCGGGGTCAGGATCGAGCTTGTCGGCTTCACCGCGAAACGAACGACGATATCCTGCCCGGTGGAAATGCCGCCTAGGATGCCGCCCGCGTGGTTCGAGCTGAATTCCGGCCCATCCGGCCCCATCGTGATCTCGTCGGCGTTGTTCTCGCCGGTCAACTCGGCCGCCCGCATACCCTCACCGATCTCCACGCCCTTCACCGCGTTGATGCTCATCATCGCGGCGGCGAGGTCGGTATCGAGCTTGGCGTAGATCGGCGCGCCGAGCCCGGCGGGTGCGCCGCGCACCACCACCTCGATCACCGCGCCCACGGAACTGCCCGCCTTGCGCAGAGCGCCGAGATAGTCGGCCCAGGTTTCCGCCGCCTTCGCGTCGGGCGTCCAGAACGGGTTACGCTCGATTTCGTCCCAGTCGAACCGTGCGCGGTCGATCTCGTGGGCGCCCATGCGGGTCATGTAACCCCGGATCTCGATCCCCGGCGCCAACGCCTTCAGCGCCTCGCGGGCCACCCCCCCCGCCGCCACCCTTGCAGCGGTTTCACGCGCCGAAGAACGCCCGCCACCACGCGGATCACGAATGCCGTATTTCAGCCAATAGCTGATATCGGCATGGCCGGGGCGGAACTTCTCGGCGATGTCGCCGTAATCCTTCGAGCGCTGGTCGGTGTTCTCGATCATCAGCTGCACCGGCGTGCCGGTGGTCTCGCCCTCGTAGACGCCCGAAAGGATACGCACCTCGTCGGCTTCGCGGCGCTGGGTGGTGAACCTGTTCTGGCCGGGCTTGCGCCGGTCGAGCCAGTGCTGGAGCATCTCCGCTTCGAGGCAAACGCCCGGCGGCACGCCATCCACCGTCGCCCCCAGCGCAGGCCCGTGACTCTCGCCCCAGGTGGTGACGCGGAAGATATGTCCGAAACTGTTCATCATGGCCGGGCTCCCTTCGCAAAACCGTGTAGGGGTTTGGCCTTGCAGGGGCAAGCGTTGAGGCATAGGTTTGAAAGCACCTCGGGGTGCCGCGAGTTTTCTCCCGGCTGAGATGCGAAAGCGAACCCGTTGAACCTGAACCGGTTAGGACCGGCGGAGGGAAGGTAAGGATCATCCTACCGGAACGCCGCCCGCCCGTATGGAGGATGACATGAAAGCACTCACCATCGCAGCGGGGATCGCCACCACGGCCAGCATGGCCATGGCGGATGTGCCCGTACTCACGATTTACACCTACGACAGCTTCGTTTCCGAATGGGGCCCCGGCCCGGCTGTGGAATCCGCCTTCGAGGAAACCTGCGGCTGCGATCTCCAGTTCGTCTCGGTTGGCGACGGGGCGGAGATTCTCGCGCGCCTGCGGCTGGAAGGCGCACGTAGTCCGGCCGATCTTGCGCTCGGCCTCGACGCCAACCTGATGGCCGCCGCCAGCGCCACCGGGCTGTTTGCGCCCGCCCAGATCGAAACCCCCGCGCTCGATCTGCCGATCGCGTGGAAAGACGATACCTTCATTCCCTTCGACTGGGGCTGGTTCGCCTTCGTTTACGACAAGGAAAAGGTGCCTGAGCCGCCGCGTTCCTTCGACGAGCTGATCGCGTCGGGCCACTCGCTCGTGATCCAGGATCCGCGCTCCTCGACCCCCGGCCTCGGCCTGCTGCTCTGGGTCAAATCGGTCTATGGCGACGCCGCGGGCGAGGCCTGGGAACAGTTGAACGAGCAGGTCGTGACCGTCACCAAGGGGTGGACGGAGGCCTACGGCATGTTTCTCGAGGGCGAGGCCGACATGGTGCTGTCCTACACCACTTCGCCGGCTTACCACTTGATCGCCGAAGATGACGACAGCAAGGCGGCCGCGGCCTTCGATGAAGGCAATTACCTCCAGATCGAGGTGGCAGCGAAGCTCGCCAGCAGCGACCAGCCGGAGCTGGCCGATGCTTTCCTCGAGTTCATGCTGTCGGACGCCTTCCAATCGGTGATCCCGACGACGAACTGGATGTATCCGGCGGTGACCCCGGCAGACGGGCTGCCGCAAGGCTTCGAAACGCTGGCGCACCCCGAAACCTCGCGGATCTACCTTGGTGACGAGGCCCGCGAGATGCGTGATGTGGCGCTGGCGGAATGGCTCGCAGCCTCAACCCGCTGAGCCGCGCCGACGCGGCGGGGGCGGCGGCGCTCGCCCTCGTGCTCGCGTTGGTCCTGGGCACGCTCGCGGCGGTGGCACTGCGGGCAGAGGTGGCGGCCGGATTCGGCCCCGCCGACTGGGCGGCCATCCGCTTCACGGTGGTGCAGGCCACGCTTTCGGCCGCGCTCTCGGTCGGCCTCGCCGTGCCGGTGGCGCGGGCCCTCGCACGCCGGCGCTTCCCCGGCCGGGGCCTGCTGATCACCCTGCTCGGCGCCCCTTTCATCCTGCCGGTGATCGTGGCGGTGCTTGGGCTCATCGCGGTGTTCGGCCGCGCCGGGATTTTCAGCACCGCGCTTGGCTGGTTCGGGCTCGAGCCGATCTCGATCTACGGCTTTCACGGCGTGGTGCTGGCGCATGTGTTCTTCAACCTGCCTCTCGCCACGCGACTGATCCTGCAGGGCTGGCTCGCGATGCCCGCCGAACGCTTCCGGCTCGCGGCCTCGCTCGGCTTCGCCCCTGCCGACATCGCCCGCACGCTGGAGCGCCCGATGCTGCGCCAGGTGCTTCCGGGGGCGTACCTTGTGGTCTTCTTGCTCTGTCTGACCAGCTTCGCCGTGGCGCTCACGCTGGGCGGCGGCCCGCGTGCGACGACGATCGAGCTTGCGATCTATCAGGCCTTCCGCTTCGACTTCGATCTCGGCAAGGCCGCGCTTCTGGCGCTGGTGCAGGTGCTTGTGGCCGGAACCGCCGCGATCGTGGCGCTGCGGATCAGCCTCCCTGCCGATCCGGGCGCGGGGCTGGACCGGGCGGTGATGCGGTGGGATGCCGCCACGCCGCTCCTGCGGGCGCAGGATGCCGGCCTGATCGGCCTGGCCGCGCTGTTCCTCATCCTGCCGCTGGCGATGATCACGCTCGACGGGCTTCCCGCGCTCCTGCACCTACCCGCCTCGGTGGGCTGGGCCGCGCTGCGCTCGCTCGCCGTGGCGCTTTCCTCCGCCGCGCTGACGCTGGCGCTGGCCCTGCCGATCGCCGCACTCGCGGTGCGCCGCAACTCGCGGCTGGCCGAGGGGATCGGCACGCTCACTATCGCCGCCTCGCCGCTGGTGATCGGCACCGGCCTGTTCATCCTGCTGTTTCCTCTCGTCGATCCCTCGCGCCTCGCGCTGCCGGTGACCGCACTCGTCAACGCGGTAATGGCGCTGCCGTTCGCGTTGCGCGCGCTGATGCCGGCGCTTGGCCAGATCGAGGCCGATTTCGGCCGTCTCGCCGATGGTTTGGGGATGACCGGTGGCGCCCGGCTGAGGCTGCTCTGGCTGCCCCGATTGCGCCGCCCGCTCGGCTTTGCCGCGGGTCTCGCGGCCGCGCTCAGCATGGGCGATCTCGGGGTCGTCGCGATGTTTGCCGCGCCCGAGGAGGGCACATTGCCGCTGGCGCTCTACCGTTTGATGGCCGCTTACCGGATGGACCTTGCCGCCGGTGCGGCGCTGGTTCTGCTCGCCCTCTCGCTCGCGCTGTTCTGGATCTTTGACCGCGGAGGCCGGCTCGATGTTGACGCTTGATCATTTCTTGGTGCAATGGGGCGACTGGGAACTGACGGCCGACTTCACCGTGCCGCCCGGCGCCAAAGTCGGGGTGCTTGGCCCCTCCGGCTCGGGCAAATCCACCCTTCTCGCCGCCATTGCCGGCTTTCAGCCGTTGAACGCCGGGCGCATCCTTTGGAACGGTGACGACATAACAGACCTTCCTCCGGTGGCGCGGCCGGTGGCGATCCTGTTCCAGGACAACAACCTCTTTCCACACCTGACGGCCGCCGAAAACGTCGGGCTTGGACTGCGGCCCGACCTGAAACTCGACAAGGCACAGAAAGCCGCCGTGGACGAGGCACTGCAGCGGGTTGGGCTCGAAGGGTTCGACGCGCGCAAGCCGGGGCAGCTTTCGGGCGGACAGGCGGCACGGGTCGCCCTGGCCCGCGCCCTGTTGCGGAAAAAGCCGCTGATGCTGCTCGACGAACCCTTTGGCGCGCTCGGCCCCGCCTTGCGCGCCGAGATGCTGGCCTTGGTGGACGACCTCGTGCGCGAGACGGGGGCCACGCTCCTGATGGTCAGCCACGAGCCGGCCGACGCCAGGGCAGTGGCCGACTCGGTGATCCTCGTGGCCGAAGGCAGGGCACATCCGCCGGTGCCCACGGCAGACCTCTTCGCCAATCCGCCCGAGGCGCTGCGCGACTACCTCGGGGGATGATCCCGCAACGAAAAAGGGCGCCGCTGGGGGCGCCCTTTCTCAATTCTGAAAGCTGGGATTACAGGCGAGCTTGCTTGCCGCCGTGCTTGACCGGGTACCAAAGCTTTTTGTTGGCGAGGTAGAGCAGCGTGGTGAGCAGCACGAGCAGCGTCACCGCGATGACACCAGCCTGCTTGCGCGCCATCATCTTCGGCTCCGCCGTCCACATCAGGAAGGCCGCGACGTCTTTCGCCATCTGCTCTTCCGTCGCCGGGGTGCCGTCGTCGTACTCGACGAGACCTTCGAACAGCTGCGGCGCCATCTGCACCCAGCCGGTGGAAAAGGCAGTGTTCTCGTAGAGGAACTGCCCGGCCACCTCGTCTTCCTCGCCGGTGTAACCGAGGAGGTAGCTGGTGATGTATTCCGCTCCACCAATGCCCCGGAACAGCTGGCTGATGCCAAGGCCGTAGGGGCCGTGAAAGCCCGCGCGGGCCTTCGCCATGAGCGAAAGGTCCGGCCCCATGCCGTCGCCCGACACGGTCGGGAAATGGTCGGCAGGGGTTGCCGGGCGGTAATCGTCGAGTTCCTCGTCGAACACCTCGAAATACTCGGCGGCATAGGCACGCACCTCGTCTTCCGAGTAGCTCGGCCCGCCCGGGTCGGCGAGCGTGCGGATCGGCACGTAACGCAGACCATGGCAGGCAGAGCAGGCCTCGGTGTAGACCTTGAGGCCGCGCTGGAGCTGCTGCTGGTCATACTTGCCGAACGGCCCCTCGAAGGAGAAGGCGTAGTCGTCGACGTGACCGCCTTCGCCCGCGGCAATTGCCGCGCCACCGCCGAGTGCCAGCGACGTGGCGGTGATCGCGGTGAGGGTGAGTTTCCTGATCATTTTCATTGATCCTTTCTCTACGCTCACTCAGCCGCCGAGCCGGAAGCTTCGGGGTAGTGGTGGTTGAAATCTTCTTCGATCGTCGCCGGCGGCGTCTTGACCTTTTCGGTCCAGCCGAGCAGCGGGAGAACCACGAAGAAGTAGGCGAACCAGTAGGTCGAGGCGATCAGCGAAATCCAGTCGTAGGGGAAATCGGTCGATTGCGCGCCGACCCACATCAGCACCATGAAGTCGATCGCCAGCAGCCAGAACCAGAACTTGAACATCGGCCGGTAGGCGCCCGAGCGGGTTTTCGACGTGTCGAGCCAGGGGGCCAGGGCCATCGCGACGATCGCGCCGAACATGGCGAGCACGCCGAAGAACTTCGCGTCGATGATGCCGCCGGTGACGAAGCTCACCAGTTGCACGGCCCAGACGTCGGCGGTGAACGCACGCAGGATGGCGTAGAACGGCAGGAAGTACCATTCCGGCACGATGTGCGCGGGAGTCGCCAGCGGGTTGGCCTCGATGTAGTTGTCCGGGTGGCCGAGGTAGTTCGGCATGAAGCCGACGATGGCGAAGAACACCAGCAGCACCAGCGCCAGGGCGAACAGGTCCTTGATCACGAAGTAGGGCCAGAACGGCAGGGTGTCTTTCTTGACGACATCCTTGCTGTCACGCCGCACCTCGACACCGGTCGGGTTGTTGTTGCCCGTGGTGTGGAAGGCCCAGATGTGCACCGCGACGAGCGCGGCGATCACGAAGGGCAGAAGGTAGTGCAGCGAGAAGAAGCGGTTGAGCGTGGCGTTGTCCACCGCCGGACCGCCGAGCAGCCAGGTCTGGATCGGCTCGCCGATGAAGGGGATCGCGCCGAACAGGCCGGTGATCACGGTGGCGCCCCAGAACGACATCTGGCCCCAAGGCAGCACGTAGCCCATGAAGGCGGTCGCCATCATCGCCAGGTAGATCAGCATACCGATGATCCAGGTCACCTCGCGCGGGGCCTTGTAGGAGCCGTAGTAGAGACCGCGGAAGATGTGGATGTAGACAGCCAGGAAGAACAGCGACGCGCCGTTCTGGTGAATGTAGCGGAGCATGTGGCCGCCGTTCACGTTGCGCATGATGTGTTCGACCGAGGCAAAGGCCAGATCGACATGCGGCGTGTAGTGCATCACCAGAATGATGCCGGTCACGATCTGCAGCACCAGGGTGAAGGCCAGAACGATGCCCCAGATCCACCACCAGTTGAGGTTTTTCGGGGTGGGGATCATCAGAGTATCATAGGCCAGCCCAACGATCGGGAGGCGCGAATGAAGCCACGATGCGAACCGTGAGTTCGGCTCGTAGTGGTCGTGCGGTATACCGGACATGTGTTTCCTCTCCCTTAGCCCAGCTTGATCGTCGTCTCGTCGACGAATTCGGCGACCGGAATGGGCAGGTTTTCAGGCGCGGGGCCTTTGCGAATGCGGCCCGACGCGTCGTAGTGCGAGCCGTGGCAGGGGCAATACCAGCCGTCGTACTCACCGGCACCGTTGCCGAGCGGCACGCAGCCGAGATGGGTGCAGACCCCCATCATCACCAGCCAGCGGCCCTCTTCGTCGAGGGTGCGGTTTTCGTCGGAGGCATCGAGGCCCGGGTCGGCGTTGTCGTTGCGCGCCAACTTGTCGGGCATGCCCGAAATGTCTTCGCTGCGCGCGCGCTCGATTTCGTCATCCGTGCGGTGCCGGATGAACACCGGCTTGCCGAGCCATTTCACGGTAAGCTGGCTGCCTTCCTGCACGTCCGCGATATCGACCCGGATCGAAGCCAGTGCCCGAACATCGGCCGAGGGGTTCATCTGGTTCACCAGTGGCCAGACAGCGGCACCCGTGGCCACGACGCCGGCCCCTGCCGTTGCGTAATAGAGGAAATCCCTGCGGGTCCCTTCGTGATCGTCTGCGTGTGACACGAGAACTTCTCCCTTCTTGAGCCGCAGGTGCGGCCAACAGACCACGGGCCACAGTTGCCCGCAGCCCATTGCGCGGGTGTTTAGCGTGCGAAAATCCGCCAGTCCAGCGGACAATCGCGCGCAGGTCCGCAAATCATCGGCCGTATCGTCGCAGGCCCACCCCGGCTGGACGGCCCCGGCGCGCCGGAATAGTCTGTGGCGCTGGGGGCTGTGCATGCTGGATTTTCTGAAAAGATGGCGAAACGGCGTGATTCTCGTCGTGCTTGTGGCGGTGGTCATCACCGCACCACCGGTGCCCGAGCGATGGGGGGACCGCATCGCCTGGACCTTGCCCGCACTGGCGGGTGTTTGCTCTGTCGCGAATGGCACATGGCCCGAAACCCTGCTGCGCTTCGCGGCGATGGAAGCCACGGTTCAGGGCACCAAGTCGGCACTGGCCGATGCCGAGATCAACGCCCGCCCGCGCGGCGGCGAGCGCGGCTTTCCCTCCGCCCACAGCGCCCATGCAGCTTTCGGCGCGAGCGCGCTGGTGCATGATTGCGTTGCCGGAAATCCGATGATGCGGGCGGGACTAATCGTCGCAGCGGCGTTCACCGGGGCGAGCCGGGTGGATGCCGGCGCACACAATGCTTGGCAGGTGCTCGCGGGCTGGATCGTGGGATTCGGGTTCGAGCGGCTCTGGCGGCAGCGCAAAAAGCGGCGCCGGGCCTGAAAACCGGAAGT
The DNA here is from genome assembly GCF_014640115.1 of Sinisalibacter lacisalsi. Classification (GTDB taxonomy): domain Bacteria; phylum Pseudomonadota; class Alphaproteobacteria; order Rhodobacterales; family Rhodobacteraceae; genus Sinisalibacter; species Sinisalibacter lacisalsi. The sequence continues at coordinate 176,955 of NZ_BMGI01000001.1, forward strand.
CAGGCCGGGTGGGTCGCCTTCATGCTGGCTCGCTCGGAAAACACGGCAAACCAGTCGTCAAGCGCGTCGCGCCCCTTGCGCCAGGGCCTGTCGGGGTGGCGGAAATCGAGATAGCCCAGCGCACAGCCCACCGAGATCACCCCGGCATCCAGCGGCCCGGCAAGATGGCTCATCCAGCGCGCGTTGAGGGCATCGAGCGCATTCTCGATCTTGGCCCACTGCGCGTCGAGCCAGCCCTTGTCCTGCTTGTCTTCGGGCCGGCAGCGGCCCTCGTAGACCATCAGAACGGCGGCATCCATGATGCCGTCGCCGGTGGCTTCCAGCGTCAGCGTTTCCCAGATGTGGCTCTCGGGATAGAAACGCGCACCGGCGCGGGCATCGAGATAGCGGGTGATCACCCGGCTGTCGTAAAGCGTGCAGCCCTCGGGGCGAACCAGCGCCGGTATTTTCTTGAGCGCATGCGCGGCGGCCACCTCGGGCGCGGGCCTTGTCGGGCTGGTGGCCACTTCGAGGAGCTCGACATCGTCGGCCATGCCAAGCTCATGCAGAACCACCCGGACCTTGCGCACGTAGGGCGAAGCCGGGGCGTAGAGCAGTTGCATCATCCTAGACCCTCCGGAACCGGACCCGGCCCAGCGCGGTGGCGTCAATCTCGATACCCGGGCCGCCTTCACCGAACCGGATCACCCGCCGCATCCGGCCGGTGGCGTTGACCTGCTCGGCCTCGCGCCGGGCGGTGAGGCCCTCGGGGGTTTCATCGAGCGCATCCTCGGCGCGCTGATCGCGGTGGCCGCGTTCAACCGAACGGGCAATCGCATAGCTTGCGAGCGCCACGGTGCCGTAGCGCAGCGCGATGGCCGTGATCGGAGCGAGGGGCAATGGCATGGCAATCTCCCTGTCAGCGAAACGAATCTAGGCACGGGCAGCGCCCCTGTCCACGGATTTGCGAAAACCTTCAGACCGTTGGCGCAACGGCGCCGACGAGCTGGGTGCCGTGATAGCCCTCGATCACCGCCGCAACGATGGCGCCCTCCGGCTGATCGGCATCGAACACGACCTCGGCGAATTGCTCCGTGCGGCCCATGCGCGGGTTTTCCATCAAGACCGCATGGCGCTGGCCCGCCTGCGCCGCGAGATGCGCCGTCACCCGCGCGTCACCCGCGGCACGCAGCCGCGCCGCACGCTCGCGGATCGCACCGCCCGGCACCGGCGGCATCCGCGCCGCCGGCGTGCCCTGGCGCGGCGAATAGGGGAAGACGTGCAGCCAGGTCAGCCCGCATTCCTCCACCAGCTTCAGCGAATTCTCGAAATGCGCCTCGGTCTCGGTCGGGAAGCCGGCGATGATATCGGCCCCGAAGGTGATGCCGGGGCGCAGGCGGCGCGCCTCCTCGGTGAAGGCGATGGCATCTTCGCGCGAATGGCGGCGCTTCATGCGCTTCAGGATCAGGTTATCGCCATGCTGGAGCGAAAGGTGCAGATGCGGCATCAGCCGCGGCTCGGTGGCGATGGCCTGCATCAGGTTGTCATCCGCCTCGATGCTGTCGATCGACGAAATCCGCAGCCGCGGCAGGTCGGGCACCAGCTTGAGAATGCGCATCACGAGGTCGCCCAGCCGCGGTTCTCCCGGCAGATCGGCGCCCCAGCTCGTGAGGTCGACGCCGGTGAGTACCACCTCGTTGTAGCCCGCCCCCGCCAGCCGCTTGATCTGCTCCACCACCACGCCCGCGGGCACCGAGCGCGAATTGCCCCGGCCATAGGGAATGATGCAGAAGGTGCAGCGATGATCGCAGCCGTTCTGAACCTGGACGTAGGCCCGGCTCCGCGTGCCGAAGCCGTCGATCAGGTGCCCGGCGGTTTCGGTGACCGACATGATATCGTCCACCCGCACCTTTTCGGTGGAGGCCATCAGCCCGGCCCATGTTTTGGGCTCCATCTTCTCGGCATTGCCGATCACGGCATCCACCTCGCCCATCTCGGCGAAGGTTTCCGGTTCGGTCTGCGCCGCGCAGCCGGTGACGATCAGCTTGGCGTCGGGGTTCTCGCGCCGCAGCCGGCGGATTTCCTTGCGGGCCTTGCGCACCGCCTCGGCGGTGACCGCGCAGGTGTTGACCACCACCGCCCCCTCCACGCCCGCCTGATCCGCGAGCGCCTTCATCGCCTCGGTCTCATAGGCGTTGAGGCGGCAGCCGAGGGTGGCGAAAACCGGGGGTTTGTTGGCCATCAGATCGCTCCCAGGAAATCCGGGGTGAGCACGGCGTCGAAGACATGCGCAGTGGGGCCCGTCATCCACACGCCATCCTCGCGCCAGTCGAGCGCCAGCCAGCCGCCGTCGACCTCCATCCGCATCTTGCGCCCGGTCAACCCGCGCTGCACGGCGGCCACGGCGGTGGCGCAGGCCCCCGAACCGCAAGCAAGCGTGATCCCGGTGCCGCGTTCCCACACCCGCATGCGGATCTCATCCGGTCCGCGCACCTGCGCGAACTCCACATTGGTGCGCTCGGGAAACAGCGGGTCATGCTCCACGCGCGGCCCGATCCCGGCCACGTCCACCGCCTCGGCATCGTCGACGAAAAACACCGCGTGCGGATTGCCCATGCCCACCGCCACCGGATCGCCTTCGAGCGGCAGATGCGCGGTATCGGCCTCGCGCGCCAACGGCACCTCGCGCCAGTCGGTCTGGGGATGGCCCATGTTCACATGCACCGCATTCTCGATCAGGCGCGCGTCCAGCACGCCGCGCTCGGTGCGGATGGTGAGGGCCTCGCGCTCCGTCACATCGAAAAGGAAGCGCGCGACGCAGCGCGTGGCGTTGCCGCAGGCCCCGGCGCGGCTGCCATCGGCGTTCCAGAAATCAAGGTCGATGTCGGCCGCATCACTGTCGCGGATCTCGGCGAGCTGGTCGAACCCCACGCCCCGGTTCCGGTCACCCAGCGCCCGCGCCAGTGCCTCGGTGACAACAGGCTCCCGCCCCCGTGAATCGATGATCACGAAGTCATTTCCGGCCCCGTGCCACTTCATGAAGGCAAGGCCGTGATCGGGGAGCGCGTTGTCCATCCGGGCCATATACGCCCGCCAAAACGGATTCGCCAGAAAAGAAGGATTTTTCACTTGACCCCATGGGGCCTGCGCTCTAGTCACCGCTCCGCAGTGGGCCGTTAGCTCAGTTGGTAGAGCAACTGACTTTTAATCAGTGGGTCGCAGGTTCGAATCCTGCACGGCTCACCACTGAAATCATTGTTTTGGCGAGGCTTTGCCGAGTCCTTGTTCAAGGGGCCGGACTCAAAGCCGCGTTCAGCGCCCGAAAGAAGCCCTTGGTGGCAAGTGGCGGTTCGGGCGATCAGTATTCACAAAAACTCCACCCGGTCGCTTCCCGGCAGGCGCGGCGCGTCACTCGCAGCGCAGCAACGCCTGCCAGCCCGCGCTCACACCAAGGAGAGACACCGGCAGGTTCAAGGCCGGGCTACCGCGCAATGGGCGGAACGCGAGGGTCAGTTCCCGCCCCCGCTGCAGTTCCACCAATTCGGATTGCGCAAGGCCGCGCACGGCGAGGCAAAGCTCGGGGTCGCAGAAGATCCATTCCGCACCCCGAGCCTCGCCCCCGTCAATGCGATACCCGATGCCCGACACCAGCGATGCCCCCGTTGGCACGCGAAACGCGAGGATCGGTTCGGCACCCTGCGTTTGCAGGACGACCTGCGCCAGCATCGTGCCGGTGCGTTGCGAAAGCAGGGACTGGATCAGAAGGCAATCCGAGCCATCCTCCCCGGCAACCAGTCGCCAGTCACGAAAGCGCTCCGCCGCCGCCTCGCCGGCAAGGAGCATCACCGCCGCGATCCAGCCCGCGAGCCTTGCGCGGCGCGGGCATGGGCGTCTATCGCGCCGTCGCACCGCCACCCCCGAGCGCGGTCAACCCCTCTTCCAGCCCGAGGACCGAAAGCCGAAAGAGCAATGGCTGGGCCGTGATCGCAGGGCGATATCCGCCGATCAGCGGGTCTGCCGACTCCAGGGTTGCGACTTCCTCCGCGGAGAGCTCCACCAAGGCTTCGCATATTTCCCGCGAGCAGCTTTGCCAGACGAACTCTTTCTGCCCATCGGTGCCCTCGGCGTCCACCGGCTTGATTGCAAACCCCGAGGGGAAATGCGCGCCTATCGGCACGCGCGCGGCGATGAACCGGCTCCCGGAGTCCGCGGCGGAGAACGCAAGCAGTTCCGCGAGAAAGGCGCCGTCAGACTCGCGCACCAGCCGCTGGCTCAGAACGCACAGCGTTTCATTGACAGCAATGGCCTCGCATTGCACCGTCCAGGCCCCGAAGCGTTCGCCGTTTGCGACCCGCCTGGCACCTTCGGCAGCATCGTCCTGTGCCCCCGCCAAACCTGTTGATACGGCGATGGAAGCCGCAATCATCGCGCCCGCCCGGAAAAGAGATTGAATGCGCAAAACCGTGTTCTCCTCTGTGATTGTTGCCTGCCCGGCCCGGTGTCGTCAGAACCTCAGCCCGACGCGCGCGAAAGCCGACCACCGTCCACCCGCGGTAAACCCGGGCACGTCCCGCAGCGGACGCGCCACGAAGGCATCCGCGAATACGCCCTCGCCTGTCGTCATCGACATCCCGATCCCCGCAGAGGCCAGCCGACCCTGCCCGACATTGCGCCCGGCGACGTAGTCATGGGCCTCGCCGGTATCGGCGAAAACGAAGGGGGTGAGCGAGAGCTCCTCCGGCAGGACCTCCGCCGGCAGCGCATATTCAAATTGCGCCCGCGCAAACCAGCCGCTGTCACCCGATTGAAGCCCGGTGGGATAGCCGCGCACCGCATAGGGCGAGGCCGATGAAAACTTGAACCGCGCAGGCAGCGGGGCGGCGACGGCGAGTTGCCACCCGGCCCTGAGAGAGAAAGACAATTCGCGCGTGATCGGCGCGGCAATGGTCAGATCGCCGGGCAGCAGCACTCCACCGATCCCGGTGGCGCCGGTGATGGCGTCGTCGTAACGCAGCAACCGCAGCGCCTGACTGACCTGAATGGAGGCGAAATCACCGAACCAGGCCGCAGTCGTCCCGAGCGAAAGGTATCCGCCTGCCTGATCGAGAAGCGGCGCACCGGCGATGTCGGATTGCTCCGAGAACCAATGCATCCCGAGGCCGAACGACACCCGCCTGCGCTCTTCGACCAGCGTTGGCACCGCCAGAGACAACTCGGCAAAGCGCGTCTGTGTCTCGACCCGCGGCGCGGCACGCGTTTCCGCGCGATCATAGCCGGCGGTTATCGAAAGCGCCGCGCCCGAGGGCGTGATGACCCGACCGTAGGACGCGGAGAGGCTGAGCGCGCCCGCACCACGCGAGATCGACAGCGCGAGCGGATCGTTCCAGCCGGTGAGCGCGGCATTGCGCAGCGTTGCACCCAGCCGCAACGTCCCCTGCGCCGGGGTGCCGTAATTGTCGGCGGTGATCTCGCCGGTGAGGCGCTTGGGCTCGCTGACCTCGGCCACGAGATCGGTTTGTCCGCGTTCGGAGCCGGGAACGAAATTTGCGTCGAACGCGACACCATCGGTGAGCGCAAGACGGTTCAGCCGCGCGTCGATGATCCGCGTGTCGGCCAGATCTCCGGTGCGCAGCCCGAGCCGCCAGCGGTAGTATTCCGGGCGCGACAGGCCCGACGCAACCCGGACCGCCCCGATCCGAGCTTCGAACAATTCCACCTCGACCCGCCCGTTCGCCGGGTCCACGCCGGTAACGATCGGCTGGGCAAGCACGATACCCCGTTCGGCATACACCCGGGCGACGGCATCGGTGATGGCGCTGAGATCGTCGGCTCGAAAACGCCGCCCCAGCAAAGTCGCCTCGATCGCGGCGAGGCTGGACGCCTCAAGATAGCCCGAAGGTGTGAACCTGATCTCGCGCAGCACGAAAAGTGCCGCGCCGGGCGGCATGCGCGCCTCACCTGCGCCCGCAGGCGCAACGGCGCGCTCGGTGGCGCGTGCCGCCGCCCGCACAGCTTCCTCAGCCGCCTCGATCGCCGCGTCGGACGGTCGGTTGCCCGCCTGGTCACCACCCCCGATCGTCGTCTCGATCGGGGCCGCGTCCTGCGCCGTCGCCGAAAACGCCACAAGGGTAACCATCACGGCGGCTGCGAGTTTATGCATCCTGTTCTTCATCCTGCCATCGCCGAAAAACGGGCCGCCCACGCGGCCCGGACCAGTCAGCATCTTGCCCTATTCGTCCTGCTCATCGTCTACCCCGAAAACAAGGCCTACGCGCGGGGCCACAAAGACACCCGGCCCGACCACCTGCCCGAACGGTCGGATCAACGGCGGATTGCCACCCGCGAACGGCTGCTGGCCGGAGGCCGGGCCGGTGAGAAGGAACGGCGCGTTGGCCGGTCCCTCCTCCGTGCCGCCGTCGTCGCCACCACCGTCGCCCTCGCCATCGGTGTCGCCGCCTCCATCATGCGTCGCCCCGAGCGTGAGAAGCCGGTAGGCGTCTTCGTCAACCACGGTGAAGCCAAGGGCCGGTCGGGTCTCTTGCGTCTCGCCCTGATCCATCTCGTAAGCCACCGAAACAGTTGCCCCCGGGAACAGCAACTCGGCGCCGCCCGCGGTCGTGATGGATGACGGAGCGGCCACGTCGAGAACGAGCGGCCCGGTTTCGGTCACCGCGTAGTCCGCGACGATCCCGTCCTTGGTGACATTGACCCAGATGCCGTCCGCCGCGCCGATGCGCCAGGGCCCAGCCGCGGACTCCGTCACCACGAAGGGGGCGTCTTCGCTGCCGATTGCACCGCCGAACGCGTGCAGGCTGAAGCTTTCGGCCTTCAGCGCGGGGATCGCGCCGGTGACATCGCCGCCCAGCGCGGTCAACAGAACCGGGCCCGCCTTGCCGCTGCCCAAGCCGCTTTCCACCGACCCCGCGACGGTGAGCCCGCCGGTTGCCAGAAGGTCGATCGCGCCACCACCGATGTTGTCCAGCCAAAGCACCTCGAGATCGCCCACTGCGTGCAGCTGCATGTTGCCCGACTCGATACGCGCGCCAAGCTGCCCGGCTTCGATACCAAACCCCGACGGGCCGGGATTGGCGAGGCTCTCCACGTTCAGCACGAGCCGGCCGTCCGGGGCTGTGGCGCGCGCGTAAGGGCCTTCGCCCACCCCGGTGAGCGCGCCTGCGGTCCGCAGGACGATCGCCTCATCCGACGCCGCGCTCTGCACCCGCGCCACGTCGAGCACGCCGGCACTGTCGAGCAGGGCGCTGCCGGTGCCGGTGTCGATCTCCGCGCCGAGCGTTTGGCGGATCGCGCCAGTGGTGCTGACCAGCGACAGATCTCCGCCGCCTGTGAGCACCCCGGCCGTCTGTGTGATCTCTGACGCGGTGATCGAGACCGGTGCGCCGTTGGTCACCACGCCATCGCCACGCAACTCCACGGACGTTTCTGCCTCCAAGGCGATGCCGAGGCCGTTGGGGCCGATGCCAAGTTCCTCGAGAGTGGTTCCGCTGGAGGCAAGGATCTGCTCGACGCTGGCCATGTCGACCTCGCCGGTTCGCAGGCTGTCGAAGGCAATCGGCGTGCCCGCCGCCACGTCGATCCAGATGCCGAGCCCGCCTTCGATCTCGACTGTATTCAGCCCTTCGCCGGGGCGCAAAAGCACACGGCGCGCTTCGTCACCGAAACTCAGGCCATTGGCGAGCAGCGAAGATGTCACTTCGAGTTCATCGACGACGATGCCCCAATTCACGTCGATGTCGACAACATCTGCGGCGATCCGCGCGGCATCAAGGCCAAGCCCGGTATTTTCGTCCGTGCGCACCAGAACGGAACGCGCCTCAAGGTCGCCGACCTCGATGAAACTGGCCGTGTCGCCCGCGAGAAGCGAAACATCGGCATCAACGGCAAGAATGTCACCCACCCGGATTTCGCGCTCGGTCCGGATCACCAGCGGATCGGAGCCGGTCTTGGCCAGCGGCCCGGCATCATCCATCCGGAAACCTTCGGCGTCGATCGTGACCGCACCGCCGAGATCAAGCCGGCGCCCGTCGGCCACCCAGACCCGACCATTGGCCAACAGGTTCAGCGAACTGCCTGCGAACGTGAGGTTGTCTTCGATGCGGATCTCCGCCCGGCTGCCGGTCTGGCTGTCGCCGAGCGCCGCGATGTTGATACGGTCGGCCGAGAGGGTAAGGCTGGCGGCCGGGTCGAACAGGAAGGGGGTGTCGATCAACACCTCGCCGTGGTTGATCAGACCGAAGCTGGCCGCCTGCTCGTCGAGCGCAATGTTGACGATCCGCAGATCACCATCATTGAGGAACCACGCCGATACCGGTGCCGCCCCCTCAGGCGCGATATCGAAGACGCTCAGCCAGGCGGTATCGGTGAGGCTGTCATTGCGGAAGCGGGTCACGAGGGGCACATCGGGGGCGCCGATCTGGCCACCCGCGGCGATGGTGTTGGCATCCGAGGCCGCAAGATCGAGGGCTATGCCGTCCTTTCCCGTGATCGTGCCCGCTACCGAGAGCACAAGCTGCCCCCCCGCGTTGATCGCCGGGATACCCCCGGCCCCCGCCAGCCGAAGATCGCCCGCCGCCACGGTCAGCCGGGTGTTGGCCTGCACCGATCCAATAGCGTGGGCCACGACGTCGCCCTCTGTCACGCTGAGATGCAGATCGCCCTCCACGGCGACGGCATTGATTGCGGCCTCCGCTTGCGTCGAGGCAACCTCGAGCGGGTTGCCGAGCGACCCGACCGCACCTCCGGCGCTGAGAGTGATATCGGTGGCGCGGATATCGGCGGCGGCGTCGAGGTTGGCATCGAGAATATCACCGCCAAGCGCGCTCACCACCACCGCGCCGCCCGAGTAGATATCCGAAACCGCAAGGCTGCCCCGTTGCGTGATCTCGCCGGCACCCCCGCCACCCGGCTCGAACAGCGCCTGCACCGAGGGCGTCAGAACCGTGATCAGCGCGGTCACCGGATCGAACACCTCCAGAACGCTCAGGCTGTCCTTCACGGTTGCGATCCGAACGTCGCCCTCTGCCCGTGCCGCAATCGAGCCGCCTTGCGCCTGGGCCACGAGGATCGGTGCAAGAGGCGCGCCGATACCGCCTTCGCCGCCCTCCAGAACGATATTGCGGCCCGTGGCGTTGACGATCGTTCCGCCGGCGTAGGCCCCGGTGATGCCTTGCGATGTCTTCAGCCGTGCATCATCGCCGGCGAAGAGGGTCTGCAGTGCAACCGGGCTTTCAGAGCCGACAAAGGCATCTCGCCCGGCAAGCACCCGCAGCCGGCCGCTTGCTTCCACGTCGAGATCCTCGTTGCCCGCGACCGTGAACGACACATCGGGCACGATGCTGATATCGGCGCGCTCGGCCGTCCAGAGCGCGAGCCGCGCCGCCTCGGTGAAGCCGTCGGCGTTCAGGAATGTCACCGGATCGGTGCTTTCGCCGACATCCAGATCGGCCATCAGGGTGATGTTGACGCCCGAGACGTTGGCCGTCTCGATCTCCGTCACCGTGTCGGACACCGGCAGGATCAGCGAGCGACGCAGCCCCAACCCCAGGCGTTCGTCCGAGAGAAAGGCCGTGCCGAGGATTTCGTCGCGCTCCGGTTGTGAGGCTTCGTATGTGAAGGTGGGATCGAATTTCACCGCGCCCCAGATCGCATGGGCGGCGTGGAATGCCTCGGTTTCGGCCTTTTCCGCGGCAGCGATAGCGGCATCGTCCAGCCCGAAGGCGGCCAGTTCGTCGCGCCGCGCCTCGTCGAACTCCACCACGAAGGCCGGATCATAGGGCAGCGGCTCGGCATCGCCCGCGATCACCTTCGCAACGTCTTCGATACGATAGCGCCAATAGTCCCGGTATTCGGCGGTGCGGGCGTTCTCATAGGCCTCCAGCGCGTCGGTATCACGGGTATTCTCCGTGCCGTCTGCGTAAGGATTGCCGCGCAGGCCCAGCTCGTCCCACAGGGCTTCGAGCAAGCCCTGCTCGGCGCGCCGATCAACGAGAGCCTCGCTGTTGGCGTCGCGGATCGACCCACCGGAAACGACGATGGTGACATCGCCCGCCGCCGACGCGACGCGATCAACCTGCAGATCCGCGCCGGACTGATAGAGCGCGATCTCGTCAGCCGCCGTGGCATTGAGCCGGTCGGCGGTAATCCACAAGGGCTCCAGCGTGGCCGCCTTGCCGAGGCTGCCGCCACGCGCGGTCAGGCTCAGATCCCCGGCATTGATGATCGGGATGCCCTCGGGCGCGTTGGAATGGCGCAGGATCGAGCCCGGAGCGGTCAACTCCACCTGCTTGCGCGCGGCGGAATCGACGGCGATCACGTTTATGTCGCCGCTCAGTTCCTCGACGAGAATCCGCTCCTGCGCCAGCGCGGTGAAGCCGAAGCCATCAGCCACATCAACCTTGAGCGGCTTGAGGTTCGTCGGCATTAGGGGGGTGATCCCGCCCGTCCCTGATGGCTGGTCCTGCCTCGATCGGGGTGAGAACCGGTCGGCAATCTCGGCAAGCTGGCCGATTTCACCACCGGCATTCAGGATCAGCCTGTCGGTGTCGAGGATTGCCGTTGGCCTGTCCGTCAGGATCGATCCCTCGGTCGAGACGATCTCTGTCAGGCCCGCCCGGTTGTAGACGCCGCCCTCGAGGATCACGTCCCCCCGGGCGGTGACCTTCAGTTCACCAACGTCGTAGCCGTGGAAGCCGATGTCGATGGGCAGGTTGGCCGGGATCGTGTGCAGCGCATAATCGTTGATCTTCTGCACCACCGTGGTTTCGCGCACATCGGTGACACCGTCGCCAACCCAGCCTGTCGAGGTGGTTTCCTGGAAGTCGTCCTCGGTCACGCTCAGCAGGCGCATCGCACCCGGGGTGAGGTATTCATAGGTGGGCGTGGCGCTGGCTGTCGGGGGCAGACCGCCGAGGAGCGGATCGTCAAAGGCCAGCTTCAGCGCGCGCTCGTCCCACAGTACCGGGGTCGAGCCGGTCACGTCGGTTTGCGAAAGGATGTTGGTTGTGACCGTGGTGGAAATCGTCTGGTTGCCTTGCGGGTCGGTCACCCGGGTTTCACGTGTGATCCTTTCCTCCACCCGCACCTCGCCGATGCGCGTCTCGACCGCCCAGTCCCCTGCGATGGTATACTGCGGATCGATCAACCCCGGCAGCGAAACGGTCAATCCCCCAACCTGGTTGGATACCGTTCGGGTGATCGTGCCGTCGGGAGCCTGAGAGAACTCGGTGGTGACGAACCCGCCGTTGACGCCCGGCAGGGCGGTGTCGACGATGCGGATCAGCCCGTTCACCCCCTCTCCGTAGCCGGTGGACAGCGTGGTGAAATGGATCGGCACATCCGCATCAGACACCACGTTGACCCGCCCATGGCCATGGGCTGCTAGGATTTCCCCTCCTCCGGTCGAGATGATGTCGCCCACCAGTTCGACGGTGCCGCCCTTGGTGATCATCGGATCGACGATGAAGCGGCGATTCACCCGGTCATAGCGCAGGATACCGTTGCCCGTGACGTAAGGCTGGCCGGTCGCGGGGTCGATCTCGTTGCCCCAGCTGGAGCCATATCCCGCCAACCCGGCCGGTGCGTAGACCGTCGCCACCTCGTCGACCAGTGACATGGTATCGAACAACTCGCCGAAGCCCTCGGAGATGTTCAAATCCCAATCGGTTATGCCCGACTGGATCGTGCCGTTCACGTTCAATGCGTTGGCGTAGATGTAAACGCCGCCGACCCCGAGAATACGCCCGCCGCCCGTCTGTACCGAATAGGCGGGCGAACAGGGTGTGGAGGTGTAGCCGCAGGGCACGCCGCCCGCCGCCACATCATCAAAGAACGCGGCGTAAACCCCATAGGGATCGTCGACATTGGTGAGGTAATCGTCGATTGCGGCAACGAGGAAAAAATCACCGCCCGAGCGGATATCAACCGTGCGCGCGTTGACTTCGCCCAGAACGTACAGGTTGCCTTCGGCCGTCAGCAGCCGGGCGGTGCCGTTGAGGTTTTCCACCAGCCCCGACACGATCAGGTCGCCGGTCAGCGTGCTTTGCGCGCCGATGTAGCGGTTTTCGACGTTGATCGTGGGCTCCGCGCCGCCCGGCCCGGACAGCGACAGATCAAGGCTTGCGGTTGGCGGCGGGTTGGCATTGTAGATCGGTTTGGCGGTTGTCTCCGCCGTGTTGAGCGCCTCGATCTGCGCGTTGCTGTCAACGAGACTTCCGCGCAAGAGCAGTTCGCCGCCATTGCGGAACGGAATGACCAGATCGCCTATTTCGAGATAGGCGGCGCTTTCGTTGATCACGTCGATCAGAGCATCGCCATGGGCGGTGATACTTCCGTCACCGCCGAGCACGTCGGCATCGACGAGAACATTGCCACCAGCGGCAAACACATCGTTGACCCGGACGAGGTCAATGGTCTCGCCGCCAAGATCGTCCAGCAATTGCTCCAGCCGGGCAATGGCTGCTTCGCGCTGCGCGACGAAGGCCGGATCGCCCGCGAATTCCTCGGCTTCTTCCTCCAGCACGGCGATATAGGCGCGCAGGGCCTCCGCCGGGTCGTGGCCCGGGATGATCTCGTAATCCACGCCCTCATCGGCAATGAAAACCGATCCGTCCCCATTCACCACGAGGCGCTGAACATGGCGCGCGCCGGCCTCGGCACTGCCGTCGACGGTCACGAGGTTGCGGCTGTTGTCGATGGTGCGGCCCACTTCGGCGGTAAGGCTGACATCCTCTGCCCCCACGATATCGCCGAAGAAATTGACCACCGCTTCCGCGCCCTCCCGGTAATAGTCGCTGGAGGTGCCGTAGGAGTAGAGGTCGACCGTCCCGAGCCTGGCGTTCAGTCGCACATCCTGCGCGCCAAGCACCGCGGCGCCGTGGCCGACATCGATGCTGTTCAGCAGCTCGAGACGCGATTCCGCGACGGGTTGAATCGTGATCGGCAGGGCGGTGCCATTGAACACCCGGATCTCGCTTTCGACGTCGATCAGCCCGCCTTTCGCGGCGAGGATCACATCGCCTTCCATGCTCTCGACCTCGGCCCCGTTGGCGAGAGTCACATATTGGCGCTTGTCGAGCGTGGCTTTCGAGGTACCGGTGGGCACCCCGGCCAGACCGAAGGTATTGACGAAAACATCCGTGCCCAGATCGGCATCGGTCACCACCGAGGCGTTCAGGTCGCCATCCGAGCGGACCGTGGCGGCATCGAACAGGATCAGCCCCGAGCCATCCACCGTGATTCGGCTGTCGGCCGCGGCGCCGGTCACGGCCCCGCCACTGTCGATCTTGAGCGCGTCCTTGCCTTCGTAGCTGCCACGCAGGCTGAAGAGCGCGCCGCGGCTGTCATCGGTGCCCGGCACGCTTTGGGTCAGCGTGCTGTTGCGCACCACGATATCGAGATCGGGATTGAATGTCGTGTTCGAGAACAGCGCCGAACCGGAAAAGACACCGACATTGCCGATCTGCCCGTCGAAGCGGCGCGAAGCCTTGTCGAGGTTGGCCACCGCGTCGACCACGATCTCCTCGGCCTCGAGGTGAAGGCCGTCGAAAGTAATATCGGCGTCGGTCGTCACATTGGTTGTGATCGCCGTGCCGCCAGCACCGGCGACACGGGCATAATAGCTGTCGCCCGTGGCGGTCAGCGCCAGATCGTGCCGGGCTTCGATGTCGAGCGTTCCCACCCGCAGCAGCGATTGATCGGCGGAGGTGAGCGCGACAGTGGTGTTGCTGCCCAGGTCCGTGCGCACCTCGGAGGCCGCAATCCCGACCAGGCCGCCCTGCCCCGAGATCACGTCGTTCTCGCTGTCCTGATCGGTCACCGCCTCGACACGCAGACGGCCACCAACCTCGAGATCGCCGTCGTTATCCTGATCGAGTGCAATCGCCACGGTGGTTTCGGAGGCGTCGGTGAGCACCGAGCGGTTCGCGCCCACCGCTGCGAGACCGGCCGTCACCCCGATGGAACTGCCGACAAAACCGGTGCGTGAAAGCGCCCCGACGCGCGCATCTCCCGAGACGTCGAGCTCGCGCAAGATGAGGTCGACGCTCACGAAGCTGGAGTTGGTCGCGTCCGAAAATCCGCCGCCAAGTGAGCCAATGCCCGACCCCGCGATCGAGATGGTCCGCGCCTCTACGGTGCTGCGTGCGCCTTCAGAAAGCGCGTCGACCGCGAGTATTTCGAGCGCACCGGTTTCCAGCCGCACCGAAGCCGCGGAACCGATGACCGACCGGGCGCTGCGTCTGGCCGTGGCGAAGGAACCCTGCGCCACCAGCGTTCCCACCGAGACACCGGTGGAAACGGCCTTCACGTCGGCCTGATTGAACACTCGCACGTCGATGCTGTCGCCCGCGATGATCCGCGCCCGGCCGAGTTCGACAATGGCATTCGCATCGTCCTCGGCGGTGGTATCCACGCCGCTGATCCCGAGCCCGGCCGCCTGCGCCGCCGTTGCGGTGGCCGTGACCTCGCCGTCGCGCCGGTTTTCGATCACCGCCGCGCGGGCGTCGATCCGGGGCCGAGCGCCGCTGGTGGCGAAGGCGATGGTCGCATCCGTCTCGTGGCGCGCGAAAGAGACGGTGCCGCCCACCGCGATCGCCCCGACCTGCCCGCCCACGGCATTGGCGCGGGTCTTTGTCTTTTCCTCGACCAGCAGGGTCGCGGTATCGGCGGCGACCAGCCGCGCACCCTCGCCGATGAGCACCGCCATGTCGCGCTCGGCGACCACGCGGCTGACCGCGCCGGCCACCGTGATAAGCCCGCCCGAGCCGGTGAAGGCCACTGGCGCGGCGCGGCTGCCGTCGCTGTCCACGTCCACCAGTGCCTCGATCGCCAGGTCGTCGCCGGCATCGAGCAGCGCGCCCGCCCCGACCTCGGCAGTCAGCGTGGAGCCACGCCGCATGCTCAGCACACCGCCGGTGGCCGCGATCGCCCCACCCGCCGCCGCCCCCGAGGTGAGCGACACCTGACCGCCCTCGATGGCGCGCAAGATGATATCGTCGCCCGCCTCGACTTCCGCATCCGCGGCGATCAGGGCCGTGATCGCGTCTTCGCCCGCATCGGCATCGCTGGTCAGGCGCGCAAGGTCCAGCCGCCCGCGCCCGTCGCGCGCGCTGGCGAAATAGGCCGCAACAGCAACATCGCCGTTGGCCATGTCGCCGTTCGAACTGGTGCCTTCGACATAGGGATCATCGTCCTCCATGCTCGCGGCCACCCCGGCCATGTGTTCCCCGCTGTTCTCGGTCTCGCCCGGCTTGCCGTAGCTGACCGAAAGAACCGAACCGGAGAAGGCAAGCGCCCCGCCTGCCGCGCCGAAGGCAACCCCGGCATAGTCACGGATCCCCTTGGCGCGCACGATAACGTCGCCGGAGACCATAACGGACGCCCCGCGGCCGATCTCGGCAAGCACCGAATTGGCCATGGAATTGGCCCCGATCCCGGCCCCAACACCAACGAACCCGCCCGCCGCCGCGCCTATCGTGGCGGACTGGTCGAAGTGCTGGAACGCGTTCACGGCGAGGCTATCGGACCCCTCAATGACCGTGGCGTGGTTGCCCAGCCGGGCGGCCACGGTCTGCTCGAAGCGAGAGACGAAAATCGTCGCGGCGATGCCGACGGTTCCCCCGCCGATGCCGTAGATATCGCTGTCGACGCTGGTCGTGGCCGAGGCTGCGATATCCACCGCCCCGGCAATATCGAGCGTGGTGGCATCCGGCGCCCCCGCGGCGCTGGCGTCGAGCACCTCGGCGCGCACGGTGTCGCGGCCGTTCAGCACGATGACGTTGCCGCCAATGCCAACCGTGCCACCCGCGCCGAGCGCCCCGGCAACCTGGTCGATATCGCTGACCGCATCGGCCGTGAGCGAAAGAGCACCGCCCGCGACGACATCGGAAGCGCCAAGCGTGGCGCGCGTGTCGGTTTCGGCAAGCGCCACCTGCACGATCCCGGCAAGCCCCACCGCCCCGGCCCCGCCGAGGGCAAAGGAGTTGGTCGAAAGCAAGGAGGTGCTGTCAGCGTCGAGCTGCACCGTGCCCGCGCTTTCGATCTGCGCGTCGACAACGCGCGCCTCGGTGACATTGCCAAGTCGAAGATACTCAACGTCAACCCCGGCTCCGGCAGACCCACCAGCCGCCGCGGTCACGATGAAGCTGCGCAATTCGGCATCGCTATCGGCGGTGACGCTCACGTCGCCATCGGCCAGCACATCGGCCTCGCCGGTGGCGTCGCCCTCGATCAGCGCGCGCACGCTGCTCTCCATGAAGAACAATGGCACCTGGATGCCGACCGCGAAGGAACCGCCACCGGCTGCGGTGAGCGTAAGGCCGCGCGCGTTGTTGTTCGCGCTTGCCGCGACCCGCACTTCGCCCGTCGCGTCGACGATGCTGGCCGACCCGATCCGCGCCGTGACGTCGGACGCCGCCTTGGTGATCGACACGCTCGCGCCGATCGCGCCGCTACCCGCACCGGTGAAATTGGAATTCGCTGCAAGGAGCGACGACAAGATCCCCCGGTCGCCGCCGCCGGCCGCCCCGAAAACTCCCGTGGCGCTGGCCTCGACTGTCACATCGCCGGCCGCCGCCACGTCGCTGTCGTCGATCGCGGCGAGCACGGTATCGCTCCTGTCGCTGATCGCCAGAGAGCCGGAAATGCCCAGGTTTCCGCCCCCCGCAGCGCCCACGGCGGCAGCGTTCAGATTGCCCTCGGAGGTCGCGCGAACAGTGAGATCATTGCCAAGATCGAGCCGCGCCTGCCAGGACGTTGGGCCAAGGATCGTGTCGGTGACGGTGGCCGAGGTTACGCCCGCCATCTTGCTGATCGACAGCGCCGCGCCGATGCCGTTGGACATCCCGATATTCGCCTGCGCGAGCAAGCTGGTGAGGGTCAGATCGGTGTCGGCGGTCACGCTCACGGGCGCGCCGGCGAAGCTGCGGTTGATCCGGGCCCCCGAGATCGCCGCCTCGGTGATGCCCTTGTTGCCGGTGTAGCTCACCGAGAGGCCGGCGGCCGTGCTCGATGCCGCCCCGCCCGACAGCGCCGCCGACAGTGCAAGGCTCTGGTTGCGCGCGGCCACGTCGATGCCGTCGCCCCCGTATTCGCCCGCTGTCACATCGGTATCGCGGATCTCGGCCCGGGTGACGGCGTCGAGATCGTTCACCGCAACGGTCGCACCCCCGGCCGCGCCTCCGGTGCCGACGATCGCCTGCGTCGCGATTGCCCAGGAGTCGCCCAGGGTCTCCGCGTTTACCTTGAGCGCGTTTTCATTAAGCGGAGCCACCACGCCGCCGCCGCGCAGAGCGGAATGGACGTACTGGAACTGCCGTGCCACCGCCCCGGCCCCGGCGAAGGCGTTCCCGGCCGAAACCGTGGCCCCCGCCGCAATCGCGACCGTGCGCGCATTGGAACGCGCCGTCAGGGCGATATCGCCGGAGAAATCGTGATAGGGTTGGAACCAGGGATCGTCCGGATCGCTGGCCAGCGGCGCGACATCGAGGATCGCCTCCACCGTGCCGCCAAGGCGCAGGTAGCTGAAGGCCGCGCCAAGCGAGGTGCCGGTGCCGCCGGGCGTTCCGGCCGCCTCGGCGATCTCTGCGGCCTCGCCGAGTTCCTCGGGGCTTTCGGTGTCGGTCGCGGTGTCGATCGTATCGCTGGTTTCCTCCTCGGTGCCGCCATCCCTTCCCGAAAGATGGATCACGATCTCGAACCCGCTCGCGTTGACGCTGGTAATGTCAAAATACTTGTCGGCGAATTCAAGCGCCGGTCCGATCACCCCGGCCTGCATCTGCCCTGAAATGGCATGGCCGCGCCGGTTGTCGAGAGCGGTGACCTGGACCGCGTCGGCAAGGGTGAACTCCGCCTCGGAACCCACGACGAGGGCCGCACTGATCACCACGTCGGAGGTTTCGAACAAGCCCGAATTCGGCCCGCGTTCGTCTTCGATGGTGGCGCCAAGCAGGCTGCGGCCATCCTCCGCCGCGCTGCGTTCCGCTTCCCCCCGCTCGCTCTCATCCAGTGCCGCCGCTGCGGAAGACGGTTTGCCCATCAGCAGGTAAGAGATCGCGCCGGTGCCCCCCAGCCGATCTGCCTGCCCGCCGCCGAGAGCGAGGTTGACGGTTGCCGTGGCATCCTCGGCGAAGATCTCGAGCGGGGCGCCGAAGTAGCCGAAACTCTGCACATCCACGAGCGCGGAGGTGCGCCCGCCTGTGAGGAATGCGCCGATCCCGACCGCGCCGCCGCTCCCGACCACCAGTTCTGTCGCCTGTAACAGCAGGTTGACGTCATCGCGCCGCGCCTCGACGCGCAGCCCGCCCGACGAAAACTCAAGATCGCCGTTGTAGAGCGACACGAGGCCCTGCGCCACCACGTCACGGTCGTCCTTGACCAGAACGCCCGCCACCGACGCACCGATCGTGGCGCCGCCATTGGCCCGGCCGATCGCGATATCGGTGGCCCTGGTGTCGGAATAGGCACCAAGCTCGGCAATCCCCTCCGCGGCCACGATCTCGCTGAATGCGAAGGACGCCGCATCGCCGTTCACCGTTGCGATGGTGTCGCGCTCATAGACGTCGTGCACGATGGCACCCGCGATCCCGGTGGCGTCCGACGTGCCCGCCGCGCTCGCCACCACCTCACGCCATGTCCTGTCGGTCGCGCTGACCGTCGCCGTGCCGCCGTGAACCGAAGACCCATCGACTTGAGACCACGAGTGGTAGCGATACTCGCCGGTCAGAAGCGAAACGGAGGTGCGCCCCAGCGAACGCGTTTCATTGAAGGCGACGGCGCCACTGAGGCCATCGGCCGCGCCGCTGCGAACCGCCTTGGAGCGGATCGTGCTGGCGCTGAGCGCTTCGATCGTCGCAGGCCTGGGCTCGTCCGGATCGAACGGATTGAACGGATCGGGATCGAAGGGATCCGTCATGGAGGTCGCGACCCGGCTCGCCTCGAGGGTCACGTCGACGACAGAATCGTATGTGGTGACGGCCACGCCGATCGTGCCTGCGCCCTTCGACGCTTCGACCATGGCGCGTTGAAGATTGTTGAGCCGTGCCTCCTCCACCGCGCGCAGGTCGATCGAGGCGCCATTGAGCAGGCTCGCGTTATCAAGCGTCGTCGTGGTATCCCAGTCGGTGGTAACGCTTGTGACCGAGACTTCGCCCGCGACCGACCCGCTTTCGCCCGCCCCGGCCCGCTGGCCCACGTCCAACGTGCCGCCATGGCGCGCGAGCACGCTGAACTCGGGCGGGGTTTCATCCGAATAATCGTCTGTTCCGCTATCGGGATCGCCATAGGCGCTGGCGTCGAAAGTATCTAGAAGAGCCTCTGTTTCCCGGGTGTCGCGCGCCACGATGACGGCCCCACCGAAGGACACGCCATCGGTGTCGGCATCGCTGCCGCTCCACAGCCGGTTGGTGCTCGCGTTTTGCGCCCGCACCTCGAACTCGGGATCGGAAGCAAAATCGTCGAGGTAGAGGAACGAGCGTTCATAGGCGAACCTGTTCGCAACCCCCGGAAGATGCGCAAACATCGGAAACAGCCGCCCGGCCACGTTCGCACGAGTCGTTTGGGTCAGATTTCCAACGATGCCCGAGCCGGCAACGGTGAAACCGTTCGAGGTGCCTTTCGAGGTGGCCAAGGTCCAGTTGCGCGAGGTGTTGTCTGCCGTCACGCCGATCCGCCTGGCCACGGAAACCGGCGGCAGGACGAGATCGGCCGTCACCTGCTCGTCGATCTCGCTCACCGCTACCGAGATTCCGACGCCAAGCGCACCACCGCCGGACCCGTCCTCATCGTCCTCACCGCCACCGGTCGGATCGAGCGCCCCGGCGGCGGCGATCGACCCTCGGTCGCGCAGCGCATTCACGTTGATCGTCTCGAGACTGCCGAAGGCATGATCGAGGCGCGCGGTCACGTCGGTTTGGCTGTTGAGCCAGGCAAGGCTGCCATAGACTTGGCCGATACTGGCCGGCGCGTCGCCCGCCCGGCCAAGGCCGAGAACCCGTTGCGCCGAAGTATCCTCTGCACGCACCATGAAGAGCGAAGCCGTTGACGGGTTCGATGGCTGCCAGCCGCCGTTTTCGATCAACGCCGCCACGGTGCGGTCGCTGTCCAGCCGCGCGATGGCCCCGCCAAGCCCGACCAGCCCCGCCCCGGAAGTGGCCGCCCCCGCGCCGCTGAGCGCCACGCTGGTATCTTCGGCGGTCACCCGGCCTTCGGCCATGGTGTTGCCTCGCGTGCTGTCGCTGTGCGCGCGGGCCGTGCTCGTATCCTTGAGCGAAGCGAAATCCGCTGCCGCCTGGATCGACACCGTGCCGCCGTCCGCCACGCCGTTGCCGCCAAGATCGACGGTATCTTCCCCCGCCCAACTGGCGAAATCGGGCAACCCCGAGGTCGACCCGACGCCGTCTTCCTCCGCCGTCTTGGCTCCGGCCGCGGCCGAGGCGATCGAAACGCCGTCCACCTGCGCCTTCAGCGTGAGAACCGACATCCGGCCCAGCGCAAGCGTGTCATCCAGCCCCGGTCTGGCGCCATCGGCGCGGGCGATTTCGGCCAGCGCATTGCGCTCGGCATCGACGACGGCCCATGCCAGCCCAACCCCGGAGTCGCCAGAGACCTGGCCCGCCGCGGCTTCGGCGGCCACGATGGTGTTGTCGAGTGCAGTGATCGTGACGGTGTCGGCCTCGATCAGGTTGCGCGCATCCAATCGCGCATGCGCGGTGCCCGCGTAACCTGAATACACCCCCGCGCCATTGATCGCGAAAATCTGTGCCGCTCCATATGATTGCGCCGCGCCGACGACCGCAAGCGCGTCGGTGGCCGAAAGGGTGACGTTGGCAAACTCGGTCGCATCGTCGGCGATCTCATCCTCGTCGAGCACACCCACCAGCGCCTCGGTCACGGCATCCACACGCAGCTGTTGCGCTGTGCCGCCAACGCCCCGGGTTTCGCCCGCCGTGGCGCGCCACTCGGGCAGGAGCGCCCTGCGCAGGAAAAGCCCGCCTTCGGCCCGCGCCGTGACAGTCAGGCTGTCCTTGCTGCTGCCCGTCAACCGCGCCCCGTCCGCGATCGCCGCGCGCGTGGTCAGGTCGAACAGCCTTTTGCCCGCCGAAATCGCGACCGATGCACCGCTCGGCGTGGCGACCTGGACATCGGTGATGTAAGTCGCCGTGTCTTCGTCAAACAGCGCGTCCTGCTCGGGCAGCATGTAGGCCACGGGCAGGATATCGGGGATCAGTTCGCTGTCGAACGCATCCTGTATCTCGGTCTGGGTCGCCCGCAGCGCGGTTTCGTCAAAGCTCGGAAGTCGGGTGAGCGCGTTCAGAACCGTCTGGGTGCTGTCGCCAACGAACGAACCCGCACCGATCTCGGCGTGTGACCCGACATTCCACACATCCGACGACAAGACCGCGATCACCGCGCTACCGGCATCGGCCTCTTCTCCCAGCCGAACCGCCGTCTGCCCCGCGATCTGTTCGAGCCGGGTGCGCCCCTGCACCAGCAACTGCGCGGTACCAGCAACGGTGGCGTCGAGGCCCGGATCGAACCCGGCCGCACCAAGTGTGGCCGTGGCTTCGGTCACCGGATCGACATAGCTCACCGCACCGTCGTTACCGCCGAACAGGGCGGCGGCCTCCATGTCGTGGCGCAAGACGGAGAAGGCCCCCGTGCCCGTGCTCGCGACATATCCGGTCACATCGGCGATCGCCGATGACATCGCCCCGTTGGCCGCCGCCAGCCACCGGGACAGACCATCATCGGCAATGCTTCCGAGCGCCGGGATCTGCACCGGGTCGGCCGTGGCCCCCACCACCGCGCGGGTGATCGCCCGTGTCACCCGCGTATCGCTGCGCAGGTCCAGATCGCCGCCCGAGGTCTGCACGCGCCCGCCGAGTGCGGCGCGCACATCGGTTTTGTCCCACGACGCCGTCAAAGCCTGTCCGCGCCCGAGCGGATCGGCAGCGACGAGCGCCTCCAGCGAGAGATCCTTGACCGCGTTGGCACTGACCACAACCGCGCCGCCCGCGTCGATCGCCAGCCCCGGTGCGCCGGCTACTGCATCCGCGTCGATCACCACCTCGGTTTTCGTCCAGCGCGCCGAGACCGCCGCCGCCGCGTTGGACCCGTCGCCCACACCGGTGGAGACGTTTCCGGCGAAGGCGTTCAGATCGACCGTCTCGTTGGTTGTCGAGGCGATGGTCACGTCCCGCCCGGCGCGGATCGGGGTATTGTCGATCACGATCCGCGCCTCGGTGATGCTTGCCCCGCCCGCGAGGCTCAACGCCCCGACCTCCGGGGCGACCTGCATCAGTGTGCTGGCATTCGCCGTGATCGAAACATCGCGCCCGGCGCGAATGGTCGATCCGGTGAGCGACACATGCGAGAGGCCACCGACGTAAACCGACGCCGAGGCGAGATCCTGGCGCGAGGTGATCGCGGCAAGCGTGGCATCTGCTTGCGCGAGCCTGGTCGCGAACAGGTCATCGACGAAAGCAAGGAAGGTGCCGTCGGTCAACGATGCGGCGTAATCGCTCACCGCGCTTTGGGTGGCGATCACGTTCTGCTTCGAGACAACCAGATCAAGAGTAACGTCGCGCCCGCGCAGGAAGGCCCCGTTCAGCGTGACCGAAACCGCGCCCTCGAGCGGGTTGGAGAGCTGCACCGGCGTGCCTGGCACGGTATCATCGTAGCGCGCTTGCAGCACGATATCGCCGCCCGTGAAGGTGCCGGTGGCATGGCTGACGAGGTTCGCCCCGGCCCCGACTTCGATATGCGGCGCGGCGATGAAAATGTTGCCGGAGTTGGCGGTGGAAGCGCCGTTCAGCGCCTCCGCGGCGGAAACCACCCCATCGGCACCCGGATTCACCACCCGCGAAGAGAGCGTCACGCCCGGCGCGACGGTGATCCGGTTATCGGCGAGGATGATGATGTTGGAACCATCGTTCGGGGCAAGGTCGTTGGCCTGCGTGTAATTCAGCGGGTCGATAAAGATGGTGCCCGGCGTGCCGCTGGCGGACGCCGCGCGCAACTGGCCTGCAAGGATGACGGTGTCTTTCGCCGACAGTTCCACGAAGCCGCCATCGCCGTCGCCCAGTGCCGAGGCAGACATGACCGCGCCGCGCTCCAGAACCGCCGCATCGCCGCCAAAGACAATGGCCGACCCGGCGTGCCCCGCCCCGATCGCGTCGACCAGCAGGCTAGCGCCGCTCTCGATCAGTATTTCGCCATCGGACCGGATGTCGAGCGTGCCGCCGTTGTCACCGCGCATCCCTTCGATTCGCGCGCCATCGCGGATCGTGATCCCGCGATCGGCGCGGATCTCCACCCTGCCGGTATTGACCGCAGACCCCATCACCGCACCGCGTTCACCGGCGCTGATCCGGCCCGAAACGATCGCCTCGCCGCCCGTTGTCAGCCGCACACGCTCACGACCGGAGACCTCGCCCTGCACGTCGATCCCGCCTTCCGATTGCGGCGCGGCGCCCTGGAGGACCTGGTCGACATGGCTGATTGACGGGCGACCGTCAGGCCCGATGAAGCCATCCGCGAAAGCCTGCGTTGGCGTGGAGACCGAAACCGAACCCGCGCTGATCTGGCCCGTAGGACCCACCACCACGCCGTTGGGATTGGCAAAATAGAGCGCGCCGCCGGACTGCCCCGCTTTCACCGAGCGCATCACGCCGTGGATCTCGCTGCGCGGACCGTTGACGATGTTGATCGTGCCGGCGCTGCCTTGCGGCACGTGGATGTTGACCGTCTGGCCCGCTCCAACGTTGAACCGCGAGAAGGTATTCACACCGTGATTGCGGCTCACCGTTCCGGTGGTGATATCGGTTTGTGCCCCGCTCGCGCTTACCGCCGTCGCCGTGCGCCCGTCGGCGACGATCCCCTGGCCGAAGGCAGCCGCCGGTAGAAAGGTGCAAAGCGCCAGTGCCGACACCGTCAGGCGAAAATCGGGACGGATGCGGCCCGGTGGCGAGACGGGAGGCAATCGCATGACGCGAGCCGCGCCCCCTTTGCCGGACACAGGGCTGACCAATCGCCCACTGGACTTGCACCGCGTCCGCCTGAACACCCGACCGATCCTGTCATTTCGCCGGTCTTCCGGCACAATGGATCAATCGTAAAACAAAGCTTTGCGGGCTGTCATACGCCATTCGTGTGAGGCTTGAGCGGAATCGGGCTTGCCCGGATCGTTGACAAGTCGGCGACCGCGCGCCCATCATCTTGCCCATGGTCATTTCGTAAACACGAGTACCGCGTATGGATCAAATCTCCACCCTGATCGGCCGGATCTACGATTCGGCCCTCGGAATGGACGACTGGTCTTCCACACTCTCGGGGGTCGCGGATTTCTGTGGTGGTGCGAATGCAGCCCTCGTCTTGTCCGATCCGCGGCTCGAATTATCCCGGGTGACGACACCGCGCGCGGATCCAAGCGTTGTCGAGGACTACGGGCAATACTGGTGGCAACATGATCCCACCGCGCAACGCACCGCGCGCATTGCGCCCGGCGTTATCACCGATCTCGACCATACCGGGCGCGAACGGTTCCTCGCCAGCCGTTTTCACAATGAATACTGGGCGCGCTCTGGACTTGGCGCGCACCGGCTTGCCAGTAATGTCTTCACCGATGGCGTCGCCTTTGGCAGTCTCGTGCTGCAGGCCGCGCCAGATCGCGACGAGATCACCACCGAGATGCGCGAGCGGTTCGGCGCGCTGGTGCCACACCTGATCCGCGCAATCGAGGCCCGGAGGCGGATGGAATACCTGTCGCTCGCCCTGCGGACCGGAACCGGCCAGGCGCGCGACGGCATCATACTCGTGGATGGCGCCAAGCGGGTTTTGCTGGCCGACGACGAAGCTCTTTCCACGCTCGGCGAGAGTGATGCCCTCGATATCCACGACAATACCCTGCGCTTTTTCGATCCCCGCGCCAGCCTCGCCCTCGAGGCCGCACTCGCCGACAGCCGCACCAGCGAGGCCCCAGAGGCAGAACGCCGCGACTGCATTATCCCCTGCCGTCACGGCCCGGCTCACCTGAACGTCGAGATCGTCGGTCTCGGCCGCGCCGCCGCGCGGGCGGACCTGTTTGCTCCGCTGTTCGGCCGGCCTGCGGCGATCGTCACCCTGCGCCACTCGGAACGCCAGCGTGAAAGGGCAATGGACCGCCTGAGCGCGCAGTTCGGCCTGACCGCGGCGGAAGCGCGCCTGGCCCTGGAGGTCGCGCGGGGCGATGGCCGCGAAGCCGCCGCGCGACGCTGTTCCATCAGCCTGAACACCGCCCGCACCCATCTGATGCGCGTGTTCGAGAAGACCGGCGCGCGGCGGCAGGCGGAATTGCTTCGCCTGCTCAACGAGATGGGAATTATCTGACCACCTCGCGGCACACCTTTCGCCGCAATGCGCACCAATGGTGCAGCGGCTCAATCCCCGCCGAAAATATCGCGCGTGAACACCCGGTCCACCACATCCGCGATGTCGTCCGTCACCCGGTTGGCGAGGATCACCTCGGCCTCGGCCTTGAACGCCTCGAGATCGCGGATCACGCGGGAGTTGAAGAACAGGTCGTCCTCGAGCACCGGCTCGTAGACGATCACCTCGATCCCCTTGGCCTTGATCCGCTTCATGATCCCCTGGATCGAGCTTTGGCGGAAGTTGTCGGACCCGGCCTTCATCACCAGCCGGTAGACGCCGACGACCTTCGGCTGTTTCGCCACGATCTGCGCAGAGAGGAAATCCTTCCGCGTGCGGTTGGCGTCGACGATGGCGCGGATCAGGTTCTGCGGCACCTCGGCGTAGTTCGCCAGAAGCTGCTTGGTGTCTTTCGGCAGGCAATAGCCGCCGTAGCCGAATGAGGGGTTGTTGTAGTGCCCGCCGATGCGCGGATCGAGCGAGACGCCCTCGATCACCTGGCGTGTGTCCATGCCGTGGGCCATGGCGTAGCTGTCGAGCTCGTTGAAGAAGGCCACCCGCATGGCGAGGTAGGTATTGGCGAACAGCTTGATCGCCTCGGCCTCGTCGGGGTTCGTGAACAGCGTGGGCACGTCGTCGTCGAGCGCCCCTTCGCGCAGCAGGTCGGCGAAGGCCTGCGCGCGCGCGCTGTGCTCCCCGACGATGATCCGGCTCGGATGCAGGTTGTCGTAGAGCGCGCGGCCCTCGCGCAGGAACTCAGGCGCAAAGATGATCCGGTCGCTGCCCAGATCCTCGCGCATCCGGCGCACGTAACCCACCGGGATGGTGGACTTGATCACCACGATCGCCTGCGGATCGGTTTCGAGCACCGCGCGGGTCACCGCGTCGACCGAGGAAGTATCGAAGAAGTTCTCCACCGGATCGTAATCGGTCGGCGTGGCCACGATGACTAACCCGGCCCCGGCCACCGCGGTGGCAAGATCGGTCGTCGCGGTCAGATCGAGCGGCCTGGTTGCGAGGTAGTCCTCAAGCTCCGCATCCTCGATCGGGCTCTTGCGGGCGTTCACCATCGCCACCCGCTCGGGCGAGATATCGACCGCCACCACGCTGTTGGACTGCGCCAGCAAGACCGCGTTGGACAGGCCCACGTAGCCAAGGCCGATAACGGCGATTTTCATGAAACGCACTCCTCACACACGGCCGCGACGATCCAGTGGCGCGGGAACCCGAGACCCTGCCGGCCCGGGTTTTCCCCGAGCCTGATAGCGGTCGATCACGGTGCCATCAAGCTCGCTGCCGCGCATTCATCCAACCCAGACCCGCGCATAGGGTGGGAGCGGCACACCGCCATCCGGGCCCAGAACGCGTGCGTCAGACAGGAAGTCATGCATCAGGGTGGCACCCTGCCGTTTGAACCACGACGCGGGCAAGCCCGACCAATGCTCGGTGAAATTGAACACGCAGACGATCGGCCCCGTCGGTGCCCGCCGGACGAAAGCGTAGAGGCCCTCCTGCGCGGTTTCGACAATTTCGGTGGGCACCGCTCCGTGAAAGCCCGCCACCGCAGCCCGGCGGGCGAGGATGTGTCGAATGCCGTCAAACACCCGGCCCTCGGGCGTCGCCCCACCATCGGGGAGCCGCGCGGCGCGCGCCCAATCCATCCGCGGCCGATGAATCCATCGGCTGTCATGGGCGTGTTCGGGCACCTGCAGGTAGGAATAATCGTTCAGCAGCGCCAGCTCGTCGCCCATGTAAACCAGCGGGATGCCACCGTGGCTGGCGATCAGGGCATGGCCCATGAGGATACGGTCGATCGCCCTGTCGATACCCTCGCCATCGCCGGCCTCGAGCGCGGTTTCAAGGCCCGCGAGCGAGGCGGTGGCGCCGGAGATGCGCTTGTCGCCGGTTTCCTCGTTGACCTGGAACAGCGCCCCGCGCGAGAACGAGCCGGGAAAGCCCCCCTCGTAGAAATCCGAAAGAAACGCCCGGTGGCCGAAGCCCGAAACGCCGACCGCGGCGGCGTCTTCATCCGTCACCGCCCAGCCGATATCGTCGTGGCAGCGGATGTAGGTGGCATAGGTCGCGTTCGTCACCGAGGCAGGGAAATGCGTTTGCATCACATGGGTCATCAGCCGGGTGTCGCGCGCCGCCAGCGCCGACCAGAACTGCACCATCAGCGAGTTGTGGTAGGCAAGGTTGCCCTCCTTGCCGTCGTGCTCGCCGCGCCCGAGATAGGGCAGCATCTCGGCCGGGCTCACGATCGCCTCCTCAAGGTGGATCACCCCCGGTGCCGCGATCCGGCTTGCGGCCCGGAGCGCGTGCAAAAGCACATGCACTTCCGGCTCCGACTGGCAGCGCGTGCCCATCCGCTTCCACAGGAAGGCGGGCGCATCAAAGCGCAGCACGTCCACGCCCTTGTTGGCGAGGAACAGCATGACCTTGACCATGTCGAGAAACACGCGGGGGTTGGACCAGTTCAGATCCCACTGGTGCTCATTGAAGGTGGTCCAAACCCAACGGTCGATTTCCTCGTAATGGGTGAAATTGCCCGGCGCATTGGCCGGGAAAATCTCGATCAGCGTCGACTCGTAGGCCTTGGGCAGCGTGTCATCGACGAACATGAAGTAGTAATCGCGGTAAGTCTCATCGCCTTCCCAAGCCTTGCGCGCCCATTCATGCTCCTTGGCGGTGTGGTTCAGCACGAGGTCGATGCACACCGATATGCCCCTCTCGTGACAGGCCCGCGTGACCGCCTCGAAATCGTCCATCGTGCCCAGCGCGGGATTGATCTCGGTGTAATCCATCACCGAGTAGCCGCCGTCGCTGTCGCCCGGGCGCGGCTTCAGGCAGGGCATGAAATGGATATAGGTGATGCCCAGATCCTGCAGATAGTCGAGCTTCTCGGCCACGCCGAGGAGGTTGCCGGCGAAACGGTCGATGTAGAACACGTAGCCGTTCATCTCGGGGCGCTGGAACCAATCGGGTTCGAGGTCGCGGCTCATGTCGCGCCATTTCAGGTCTTCGGGCCGCGCATCCCAGGCCGACTTCAGGGTTTCGGTCAACTCCTCGGCAAAATCGGGGTAGTCGGGCCGGTGGCCAAAGAGCCGCTCGAGCATGCCGAACAGGTCATCGCGCGACCGCTCCAGCCGCATGGCGAACAGGCGATCATTGAAGGAGCGGGGCTTGGAGGCTCTGGCCATGCTGCAATCCATCTTTACCGCGGCCATGATGCCAAGGCCTCGCGCGGCGTTACAACAGGATTTGCCGATCGGTCGCAAGAGCGCGCATGGCCCCACCGCGCGCCGGGGCCGCGATCATGGCATCACCCGGTAACCACGACCCCGCCATCCACCGGCAGGCATTGGCCGGTGATCGCCCCGGACGCCTCGGAGGCAAGAAACAGCGTGGGCGCCACCATGTCTTCCGGCAAGATCGGGCGCGGCAGGCACTGGCGCGTGAGAA
The DNA here is from genome assembly GCF_014640115.1 of Sinisalibacter lacisalsi. Classification (GTDB taxonomy): domain Bacteria; phylum Pseudomonadota; class Alphaproteobacteria; order Rhodobacterales; family Rhodobacteraceae; genus Sinisalibacter; species Sinisalibacter lacisalsi. Next base: position 205,812 of record NZ_BMGI01000001.1, read on the forward strand.
AGGCTTCGTATTTCTCCGGCGTCACCCAGAGGTCGACCTGCTTCTGCGTCATCGTCCAGCCCGGCGCGAGCGCGTTCACCCGGATGCCCGCGGCGCCAAACTCACGCGCCTGTGCCCGGGTCAGCCCGACAATGGCAGCGTTCGAGGCGGCGTAGGACGGGTATTCGCCGATGCCCATCATGTAGGAAACCGACGAGAAATTGACGATCCGCCCACCGCCCGCGCGCTGCATGCCCGGGATCACGGCCTGCGCCGCGAAGAAATAGGGTTTCAGGTTGATCGCCTGGTTCTGGTCCCAGAAGTCTTCCGTCACCGCGAGGGTTTCGTGGCGCACGTCGTTGGCGGCATTGCTGACGAGCACGGTCGGGTCGCCATGGGCCCGGGCCGCCTCGGCCACCGCTTCGCGCAGCGCCTCGACCCGGGTGATATCACAGGCGATGAACAGCGGCCGCACCCCGTGCCGCACCTCCATCTCGTCGCAAAAGGCGGTCGCGTCGGAGCGCTGAACGAAGGCCACCTTGCAGCCCTGCTCCAGGAAGCCCTCGGTCAGCGCCGCGCCGATCCCCGAGCCGCCGCCGGTTATGAAAACGGAAGCCCCTTCGAGATCGGGAAAGATCGCTCGTGGCATGGCATGCTCCTCGCTGTCCGGTTCGGCCCGAGCCTATGCAAGCCGCGTGGCGATGTGAAGCGGCCGGGCATGGCGGACCCGGACATTTCCCCCTTTCTGCGCCCTTGCGAAAGGCGTATCGGTGAACCCGACAGCGCGCAGCCGGTGCAAGGCCCGCAAGGGGCCCGTCCAATGCGCAAAGTGCAAGGAACCGCCCGAAATGCGGGCAGCACCCGGCGACGCACCTTGTGCCGCCAGACCGGGGTGGACGAATGGCAACAGCGCGCGCAGAACTGGGCGGGTCGGTCTGGATCATTCCGGCCGATAGCGCTATCAGGATGCCCAGCCGGGCGAGCGAGGATCAAGAGCCGTGACCAACGAAAAAGAACCCACCCTGACGCGGGAAGGCTTCCGCGACGACATCCTGCATCACCTGAAATACACGGTGGGCAAGGACAGGCATCACGCTTCGGTCTACGATTGGCGCCTTGCCCTGTCCTACGCCCTGCGCGACCGTATCGTCGAACCCTGGTTCGCATCGACCAAGGCCACCTGGGACAACGATTACAAGCGTGTCTATTACCTGTCGATGGAATACCTGATCGGCCGCATCCTCGAAGACGCCGCGATCAACCTCGGGCTCAAGGGCCTCGCCGCCGCCGCGCTGCTGGACCTCGGGCAGGACTTTGACGTGATCGCGCTCGACGAGCCCGACGCCGCGCTCGGCAATGGCGGGTTGGGGCGGCTCGCCGCCTGCTACATGGAGAGCATGGCCACCCTCGGCTGCCCCGGCTATGGCTACGGCGTGCGCTACGAACATGGGCTGTTCCGGCAACGCTTCGAGATGGGCCAGCAGGCCGAAACGCCGGAAGACTGGCTCAGCCAGCGCCACCCGTGGGAGTTCGAGCGGCCGGAATCGAACTATACCGTGCGCTTCAAGGGTCATATGGAGGAGCGTCACGGCAAGACCGTCTGGGTGCCCGGCGAAACCGTGATCGCAACCGCCTATGACACCCCGATCGTCGGCTGGGAGGGGCGCTGGTCGAACACCCTGCGGCTCTGGGGCGCCAAGCCGACCACGCTGTTCGATCTGGAACGGTTCAACCGGGGGGATTATGCCGCCGCCGCCGCGCCCGAGACGCTCGCGCGCACCATCACCCGCGTGCTCTATCCCGATGACACGACCTATGCCGGCAAGGAACTGAGGCTGAAACAGGAGTATTTCCTCACCTCCGCCTCGATCAAGGATATCCTGCGGCGCTACCTCGAATCGCACGACGACATCACCGAGCTCGACAAGCACATCGCGATCCAGATGAACGACACCCACCCGGCTCTGGCCGGGCCGGAACTGATCCGGCTGCTCGTCGACCGCCACGATCTGCCCTTCGAACAGGCGTTGGAGATTTCGCAGAACGTGCTTGGCTACACCAACCACACTCTTCTGCCCGAGGCGCTTGAACGCTGGTCGACATGGCTCATGGGCAGCGTGCTGCCGCGCCATATGCAGATCATCGAGAAGATCGACGCCGCCCACCTCAAGGCCAACCCGGCGCGCCCGGCAAGCATCGGAATCGTGCGCAATCACGAGGTGCACATGGGCGAACTGGCGTTCGTGATGGCCAACCGGGTCAACGGCGTCTCGGCCTTGCACACCGAACTCGTCAAGTCGCAGCTTTTCCCCGCGCTCGACAAGCTGCACCCCGGCCGCGTGATCAACGTCACCAACGGGGTCACCCCGCGGCGCTGGCTCAAGCTCGCCAACCCCGGCCTTGCCGATCTCGTCACCGAGACCATCGGCGAGGGCTGGGAGGCCGATCTCGACCGGCTCGAAGAGCTCGTGCCGCATATCGAGGACAACGGCTTCCGCGAGGCCTTCATGGCGGTGAAGCGCGCCAACAAGGCCGAGGCCGCGCATTGGATGAAGGTCAAATGCGGCATCGAGGTTGACCCGGACGCGATGTTCGACGTGCAGGTGAAGCGCATCCACGAATACAAGCGCCAGCTCATGAACGTCTTCGAAACGATCGCGCAATGGCACGAGATCAAGAAGAACCCGGAGGGCGATTTCGTGCCCCGGGTGAAGATCTTCGGCGGCAAGTCGGCCCCCGGCTATGCGGTGGCGAAGGAGATCATTCACCTGATCAACGACGTGGCGGAGGTGGTCAACAACGATCCCGACATGCGCGGGCGGCTCAAGGTGATCTATCCGCCGAACTACAACGTCACGATGGCCGAGCGCCTGATTCCCGCCGCCGATCTCTCCGAACAGATCTCCACCGCCGGCAAGGAAGCCTCCGGCACCGGCAACATGAAGCTCAGCCTCAACGGCGCGCTCTCCATCGGCACGCTCGACGGCGCCAACGTGGAGATTCGCGAGCGGGTGGGGGCGGAAAACTTCTTCCTGTTCGGCATGACCGCGCAGGAGGTCATCGAACGGCGCAAGAACGTCAACCACGCGCGCGAGGCGATCGAGGCGAGCCAGGCGCTGAAAGATGTGCTCCAGCTCATCGCCGAGGGCCGCTTCTCGCCCAACCAGCGAGACAGGTATCACGGCCTCGTCCACCGCGCCTGGAACAGTGACTATTTCCTCGTCACCTCCGATTTCACCGACTACCAGCGCGCGCAGGCCGAGGTTGACGCGGCCTTCCTCGACCCCGACAGATGGGCGCGCATGGCCGCGCTCAATACCGCGAAGATGGGCTTTTTCTCGTCTGACCGGTCGATCCGTGGTTACATGGAGAATATCTGGGGCGCACGTTCGGCGCTCTGAACAAGGGGAGCCCAGCGATGGCGAAGAAGTCCGACCAGAAACCCGCCTTCAGGGTGACGAAGGACGAGGCCCGAGCCATCGCCGAAGGCCGCCACGGCGATCCCTTCTCGGTGCTCGGCGCCCATGGTGGACGATTGGCCGTCTGGGCCCCGGGTGCGGCCAGCCTCCGGCTGAAACAGGGCCGGGCCAAACCCATGGCTCTCGCGCCGCACCCCGATTGCCCCGGGTTGTTCGAGGGGCCGGTCGACCCGGAAAAGCCCTATACGCTCGACGCCGAAGACGCGAACGGCACCGGCTGGTCCTTTGCCGATCCCTACCGTTTCGGCCCGGTGCTGGGCGAGCTCGACGAATACCTCCTCGGCGAAGGCGGCCACCGCCGGCTCTGGGAGGCGCTCGGCGCGCACCCGATGACGATCGACGGAGTGCCGGGCACGCATTTCGCCGTCTGGGCGCCCAATGCCGCGCGCGTCAGCGTGGTGGGCAATTTCAACGCCTGGAACGGCACCGCTCACCCGATGCGCAAGCGCGGGGCGACCGGGGTGTGGGAAATCTTCATTCCCGGCGTTGGTGAAGGCACGGTCTACAAATACGAGATCCGCGCGCTGGGCGGCGCGATCCTGCCGCTCAAGGCTGATCCGGTCGGCTTTGGCTCCGAGCACCCACCCGCCACCGGCTCGGTGGTGCGCCACCCCGGGCTCGGGCGCAAATGGGGCGATTCCGCGTGGATGAAAGAGCGCGCCGCGCGCAACAGCGTCGATGCGCCGATCTCGATCTACGAGGTGCATCTGGGCTCCTGGCGCCGTGTCGAAGACGGCGCGCGGCCGCTCTCCTACGAGGAACTCGCGACCGAACTGGTCGACTACGTCAAGTGGATGGGCTTCACCCATATCGAGCTGATGCCGATCAGCGAACATCCGTTCGACGGCTCCTGGGGCTACCAGCCCATCGGCATGTTCGCTCCCACCATCCGCCACGGCACGCCGCAGGAGTTTGCCGCTTTCGTCGAGGCCGCCCACAATGCCGGGCTCGGCGTGCTGATCGACTGGGTGCCGGGCCATTTTCCCACCGACGAGCACGGGCTGGGCCGTTTCGACGGCACAGCGCTCTACGAACACGGCGACCCCAAGGAGGGCTTCCACACCGACTGGAGCACGCTGATCTACAATTACGGCCGCACCGAGGTGGCGAATTACCTCGAGGCCAACGCGCTCTACTGGCTGGAGGAATACCACCTCGACGGGCTGCGCGTGGATGCCGTCGCCTCGATGCTCTACCGCGACTACTCGCGCAAGGCGGGCGAATGGGTTCCCAACAAGGACGGCGGCCGCGAGAATTACGAGGCGATCGACCTTCTGCGCAAGACCAACACGCTCGCCTATGGCGAACACCCCGGCATCATGACCGTGGCGGAGGAAAGCACCGCTTTCGGCGGGGTTTCACGGCCCGTCGAGTTCGGCGGGCTCGGCTTTGGCTTCAAGTGGAACATGGGCTGGATGAACGACAGCCTCGAATACATCGCGAAGGAGCCGCTCTATCGCAAGTATCATCACGGTGAACTGACCTTCTCGATGGTCTATGCTTGGAGCGAGAACTTCATCCTGCCGATCAGCCACGACGAGGTGGTGCACGGCAAGGGCTCGATGATCGCGAAGATGCCGGGCACCGCCTGGGAGCAATTCGCCAACCTGCGCGCCTATTACGGCTACATGTGGACCCATCCGGGCAAGAAGCTCCTGTTCATGGGGCAGGAGTTCGCCCAGGGCCGCGAGTGGAACTACGCCCAGAGCCTCGACTGGCACCAGACCGATCTGCCCGAGCATCGTGGCGTGCAGCTCCTGGTGCGCGACCTCAACGCAATGTATCGCGACAACCCGGCGCTGCACCTGCACGATACCCGCCCCGAAGGCTTCGACTGGCTCGAGGCGAACGACGCCGAGCATTCCGTGCTCGTCTTCGCCCGGAAAGCGCGCAAGGACGATCCGATGATCGTGGTTGCCGTGAACATGACGCCCGTTGAACGCCCGGCCTATCGCATCGGCTTTCCGGCGGCAGGGCGCTGGGACGAGATCCTCAACACCGACGCCGGCCTTTATGGTGGCGGCAACCGGGGGAACATGGGGGGAATCGAGACCGAACCGGTGGAATGGCACAACCGACCGCAGTCGGCCTATGTCGTTTTGCCCCCCCTGTCGGTGGTTGTTTTCCGGCAGGCGTGAGGGGAGACTGACCGGAGCGGGGAAGCAGGCGAACAGGAGGAGAAACCCAGATGGAACGGCAAAGACCGAGAAGACTGTCGTCACAGGCCATGGCCTTCGTTCTTGCCGGCGGGCGCGGCTCCCGGCTCAAGGAACTGACCGACCGGCGCGCAAAACCTGCCGTCTATTTCGGCGGCAAGACCCGGATCGTCGACTTCGCTCTCTCCAACGCGCTGAACTCGGGCATTCGCAAGATGGCGATCGCCACGCAATACAAGGCCCACAGCCTGATCCGCCACGCCCAGCGCGGCTGGAACTTCTTCCGGGCCGAGCGCAACGAATACCTCGATATTCTCCCCGCCTCGCAACGCATCGACGAGGAGAACTGGTACAAGGGCACCGCCGACGCCGTGCGCCAGAACATCGACATCATCGACAGTTATGGCGTGGAATACATCGTCGTTCTGGCGGGCGATCACATCTACAAGATGGACTACGAGATCATGCTCGAGCACCACGTCGATTCGGGTGCCGAGGTGACGGTAGGATGCCTGACCGTGCCGGTGGCCGAAGCCACCGCCTTCGGCGTGATGGATATCGACACCGAGGGCCGGATCACGAGCTTTCTCGAAAAGCCGGCCAAGCCGCCGCACATGCCCGGCGACCCCGACCATGCGCTGGCTTCCATGGGCATCTACGTGTTCGACTGGAAGTTCCTCCGCGAACTGCTGCTGGAAGACGCTTACGACGAAAGCTCCAGCCACGATTTCGGACACGACCTGATTCCGCACATCGTCGCCAACGGCCGCGCGGTGGCGCACAAGTTCACCGACAGCTGCGTGCGCTCGGGGCTCGAAAAGGAGGCCTACTGGCGCGATGTCGGCACGATCGACGCCTACTGGCAGGCCAATATCGACCTGACCGACTTCGTGCCCAAGCTCGACATCTACGACCGCACCTGGCCGATCTGGACATATTCCGAGATCGTTCCGCCCGCCAAGTTCATCCACGACCAGGAAGGGCGGCGCGGTGCGGCGATATCGTCGCTGATCGCGGGCGATAGCATCGTTTCGGGTTCGGTGGTGAAAAACTCGCTGGTCTCGACCGGCGGGCGTCTGCATTCCTTCTCGTCGGTCGATTACTCGGTTTTGCTTCCGCATGTGCAGGTCAACCGGAATGCGCGCCTCAGGAATTGCGTGGTGGATTCGGGTGTCGATATTCCCGCGGGCCTCGTGGTCGGTGAAGATCCCGAGGAAGACGCCCGGTGGTTCCGGGTGACAGAGGGTGGCATCACCCTTATCACCCGTGACATGATCGCCGCCCGGCAGGCGTCGCTCGACTAGGACAATCCCATGCGCGTGCTCTCCGTTGCCTCTGAAAGCGTCCCGCTGATCAAGACGGGAGGGCTCGCCGACGTGGTCGGCGCGCTCCCCGCCGCGCTCGCGGGGCAGGGGATCGAGATGCGGGTGATGATCCCGGCCTACCACGGCATTCTCGAGAAACTCGGGGCGGTGGAAGAGGTTTGGGCCGACTGGAACCTCTATGGCGGACACGCCCGGCTGTTGAAGGGCAGCATTGGCGGGGTGACGATCCTCGCGCTCGACGCGCCCTACCTCTACCACCGGCCGGGCGGGCCCTATGCCGACAAGGGCGGCGATTATCGCGACAATCCCGAGCGGTTCGCCGCCCTTTCCTGGGCCGCCGCCACGGTGGCGCGTGACGGCACCGGCGACGGCTGGAAGCCTGAGGTTCTGCACGCCCATGACTGGCAGGCAGCGCTCGCCCCGGCCTACCTGCGCTACCACGGCGACGGTGGGGTGAAATCCGTGCTCACCATTCACAACATCGCCTTCCAGGGCGTCACCGGCGGTGACCGGCTCGAGAGCCTGCGCTTGCCCTGGCACGCATGGCACCCGGATCAGGCCGAGTATCACGGCAATCTCTCCACGCTGAAAGCCGGCTTGGTGACAGCAGACGCGATCACCACCGTCTCGCCCACCTATGCCAGGGAGCTGATGCGGCCGGAGTTCGGTATGGGGCTTGAAGGCGTGATCGGCGCGCGCGCGCATGACCTCAGCGGCATCCTGAACGGGGTGGACGAAAACACCTGGAACCCCGAGACCGAAACCGCGGCCAGGCCCTATTCCGCCACCGACCTGAAGCCGAAAGCCGAGAACCGCGCCGCGCTGATCGACGAGTTCGGCCTTGGCGACGTGCCCGGGCCACTGGCCATCGTCGTCAGCCGCCTGACTTGGCAGAAGGGGATCGACCTGCTTGCCGAGGCGCTGCCCGACTTCATCGATGCCGGCGGCGGCCTGGTGCTGCTCGGCTCTGGTGAACACGGGCTGGAACAGGCGATGCACGCCGCCGCCAAGCGTTTTCCCGATCGCGTGGGCCTGCGCATCGGCTACGACGAGCCGCTTGCGCACCGGATGTTCGCGGGCGGCGATGCCGTGCTCGTGCCCTCCCGCTTCGAGCCTTGCGGGCTGACCCAGATGTATGGGCTCAAATATGGCGCCGTGCCCGTCGTGGCCGCCACCGGCGGGCTCAACGACACGGTGATCGGCGCGAGCCCTGCGAGCCTCGCCGCCAATGCCGCCACCGGCATTGCCTTTCACCCGGTCGACGGCATCGCGCTCAGCGGCGCCCTGCACCAGCTCGTGCAGCTCTACAACGACCGCGCAGGCTGGACACGCCTCGTGAAGCGCGCGATGAAAGCCGAGGTTGGATGGTCGCGCCCGGCCGCTGCCTATGGCGCGCTCTACAGGAGCCTCACGACGTGACCGCCCCCCGCCCAGCCCTCACACCCGCGCGCGTCGCAAGCCTTGAACTCACCCCCGGCCGATCTTGGCCGATGGGGGCGAATGTTGACGGGAACGGGGTGAATTTCGCGGTTTTCTCCGCCAATGCCACGAAAATCGAGGTCTGCCTGTTCAGCGACGACGGGCGCACCGAGTTGACCCGCATCGCGCTGCCCGAGCGCGATGGCGACGTCTGGCACGGGCACATCGCCGGGATCGGACCGGGAACCCGTTACGGCCTGCGCGCCCACGGCCCCTACGAGCCCGAGAAAGGCCACCGCTTCAATCACAACAAGCTCCTGATCGACCCCTACGCACGCAAGATCGACGGCAAGCTGCGCTGGTCCAAGGCGCTGATGGGCTATCACGTCGGCTCGCCGCTTGGGGACCTGAGCTTCTCCACGCGCGACAGTGCCTTTGCCGTGCCGAAATGCGTTGTGGTCGGCGCTGACGGCTTCGACTGGCAGGACGACAGCCCGCCAGCGCACCCCGACGCGGCAACCCTGATCTACGAGGCGCACGTGAAGGGGCTGACCGCGGCTCATCCGCGGATCGAACCCTCGCGGCGCGGCACCTTCCGGGGCGTGGCCTGCGACGCGATCATCGACCATCTCACCAGCCTCGGCGTCACCGCCATCGAACTTCTGCCGGTGCATGGTTTCGTCGACGACCGCTTCCTCGTCGAGCGGGGCCTGCGCAACTACTGGGGCTACCAGTCGATTGCCTTTTTCGCACCCGAACCGCGATACCTCGACCATGGCGATACCGCCGAATTCAAGGAGATGGTGCGCAGGCTGCACAAGGCCGGGATCGAGGTGATCCTCGACGTGGTCTACAATCACACGGCAGAGGGCGATGGCTTCGGCCCCACGCTCTCGTTCCGCGGGCTCGACAATGCCTCCTACTACCGTCTTGCCCATGACCCGCGGCACTACATTAACGATTGCGGCACCGGCAACGCGCTGAACCTTGCGCATCCGGCGGTGCTGCGCATGGTGATGGACTCCTTGCGCTACTGGGTCGAGGAGTTCCACGTCGACGGATTCCGCTTCGATCTCGCCACCGCGCTCACGCGGGGGCCGCACGGCTTCGATTCGGGCTTCCTTCACGCCATTCGGCAAGATCCGGTGCTTGCCCGCACCAAGCTGATCGCCGAGCCGTGGGACGTGGGCCCGGGTGGCTACCGGCTGGGCCATTTCCCACATCCGTTCCACGAATGGAACGATCGTTACCGCGACGACGTGCGCGCCTTCTGGCGCGGCGACGCCCACATGCTTCCGGGGCTCGCCAAGGCGCTTCTCGCCAGCCCCGAGATCTTCGACCGTGACGGTCGCGCCGCCCCGGCCAGCATCAACCTCATCACCTCGCACGACGGCTTCACCCTGGCCGACCTCGTCGCCTACAAGGACAAGCACAACGAGGCCAACGGCGAGGGCAACCGCGATGGCCATTCCGCCAATTTCTCCGATAACCTCGGCCACGAGGGGCCAACCTCCGATCCACTGATCCTCAAGGCCCGCGCCCGGCGCCAGCGGGCGATATTGGCGACGCTGTTCTTCAGCCAGGGCACCCCGATGCTGCTCGGCGGCGACGAGATCGGCAACTCCCAGCGCGGCAACAACAACGCCTATGCGCAGGATAACGAGACCGGCTGGATCGACTGGAAGGGCGCCGACCCCGATCTCCTCGCCTTCACCCAGCGCCTTTCCGAACTGCGGCGGCGCTTCACGGTTTTCAGCCAGCGCAACTTCCTGCATTCCCGCCCACGCCCCGCCGATGGCCTGCCCGACCTGGAATGGTGGCATCCAGACGGGCGCGCACCCTCCGACGAAGACTGGCACGACCATATCCACACCATGGGCATGATCGTGCGCGCCTCTGCCGAGACCCTGGAGGATTCGGGCGATGACGAGGTGTTTGTCGTGTTCAACGCAGGCCACGCGCGCGAGGTGAACCTGCCTCCGGGCGAATGGATCCGCGTGCTCGACAGCGCCAACCCCGACAGCGGCGAGAAGCCGGCAAACGCCACCTACAAGGCCGCCGAACAATCGGTCGTGCTTTTTGCTCATCCCGACGCCGCCACCAAGGAGGGGACCCCATGACGATTCTGACCATCGCCACCCAACCCATCGACGGGCAGAAGCCCGGCACCTCGGGGCTGCGCAAGAAAACCCGCGTTTTCATGCAGTCTCACTTCGTCGAGAACTTCGTGCAGGCGACCCTCGACGCGATTGGTGGCGCCGCGGGGAAGACCTTCGTGCTCGGCGGCGACGGGCGCTATTTCTCGCCGCAGGTGGCGCAGGTGATCCTGCGGATGTGTGCGGCCAACGGCGCGGCGAAGGTCATCGTCGGGCAAGACGCGCTGCTCTCCACCCCGGCGGCGAGCCACCTGATCCGGCTGAACAAGACCGACGGCGGCTTCATCATGTCGGCCAGCCACAACCCCGGCGGGCTCGACGAGGATTTCGGCCTGAAGTTCAACACGGCCAATGGCGGCCCGGCTCCCGAGAGCCTCACGGACGCCATTCATGACGCCACCACGCGGATCACCGAATACCTGATTCTCGAGGCCCATGATGTCGATCTGGCCGCCATCGGCGAGACCCGCCTCGGCGATATGGTTGTCGAGGTCGTCGATCCGGTGATCGACTACGCCAACCTGATGGAAACGCTGTTCGATTTCCCGAAGCTGCGCGACATGTTCGCGGCGGGCTTCCGGATGCGCTTCGATGCCATGTGCGCGATCACCGGGCCCTATGCCACCGAAATTCTCGAGCGCCGCCTCGGCGCACCCGAGGGCACCGTCGTCAACGGCACGCCGCTGCCGGACTTCGGCGGTATGCACCCCGACCCGAACCCGACCTGGGCGAAAGACCTGATGGACGTGATGTTCGGCCCCGACGCCCCCGATTTCGGCGCCGCCTCCGATGGCGACGGCGACCGCAACATGGTGGTGGGCAAGAACACCTATGTCTCGCCCTCCGACAGCCTCGCCGTTCTCGCCGCCAATGCCCACCTCGCGCCCGGATACCGTTCCGGGATTGCCGGCGTGGCCCGCTCCATGCCCACCTCCGCCGCCGCCGACCGGGTGGCCGAGGCGCTGGGTGTCGAAGCGTTTGAAACACCCACGGGCTGGAAGTTTTTCGGCAACCTGCTTGATGCCGGCCGGGTCACGCTCTGTGGCGAGGAAAGCTTCGGCACCGGCTCCGACCACGTGCGCGAAAAGGACGGGCTCTGGGCGGTGCTGCTCTGGCTCAATATCCTCGCCGAGCGCGGCCAGAACGTGGCCGAAATCCTCGCCGATCACTGGGCGAAATACGGCCGCAACTACTACTCCCGCCACGATTACGAGGCCCTGCCGACAGTCCTGGCCAACACCATTGTCGACGGTCTTCGGGCCCGCCTCGCCGAGTTGCCCGGCACCGATGTCGCGGGCATGACCATCGCCGCAGCCGACGATTTCGCCTATACCGACCCGGTCGATTCATCGGTGGCAAAGCACCAGGGCCTGCGCGTTAGCTTTACCGACGGCTCGCGCTTCGTCATCCGCCTGTCGGGCACCGGCACCGAGGGCGCGACTCTGCGGCTCTACCTCGAGCGTTACGTGGCGGGTCCGGACAACCTTCACCTCGACGTGCAGGACGCCCTCGCGCCTGTCATTGGAGCGGCCGAAAGCCTCGCCAGTATCCGGGCTGTCACCAGGCGCGACGCCCCGGACGTGGTGACCTGACCACCGAGCCAAGCGGCGGGTTATGCCCTCTCGCAGTCGCGCCTCACCAGCGCAGGACTTCAGACGAAATCAATCATCGAGAGGTCGAAGTCTCCCTGCTCAAGCCCGAGCAGCTTGGCCGAACCACCGTTCCAGTTAAGGAAAAGGTGATCCGTTCTGGTTTGCAGGCTGACATCTTCCTCGGTCAGGCCCTCGAACCGCAGAACGTCTTCTGCCGGGTTGAAATCGTAGAGCGTATCTCTGCCGTTCTTGCGCTCGAAAACGAAAACGTCCGCGCCAGCACCACCAAAGAGCTCGTCTCTCCCGCGCCCGCCGTTCAACTCGTCATCTCCATCGCCCCCTTCCAGGAGATCGCGCCCATTCCCGCCAAAGAGCCTGTCATTCCCGGCCCCGCCAAAAAGCTGGTCCTTGCCGTTTCCGCCCCACAGCTCGTCATCTCCATCGCCACCGTAGAGGCTATCACGCCCGCCTTCACCCCAGAGCTGATCGTGACCGTCTTCTCCATACAGCTGGTCCCTGCCCCGGCCGCCGTAGAGGCCGTCATTCCCCGCGCCCCCGTGAAGCCAGTCATGTCCATTGCCGCCCCACAAGCGGTCGTCGCCGTCGCCACCTTCGAGCCGGTCGTTTCCATTATCGCCCGCGAGGGCGTCGTCACCCGCTTCACCATACAATTCGTCGTCGCCATTCCCGCCGTGCAGGCTGTCATTCCCTGCGCCGCCGTAGGCACGATCATTCCCATCCCCGACAAATATCCGGTCGACGCCATCACCACCGTAGAGAAGGTCGTTCCCCGCATCGCCCGAGAGCTGGTCATCGCCCGCGTCGCCATAGAGCTGGTCGTCGCCATCGCCGCCATGAAGATTGTCCTGCCCCGAGCCTCCATAAAGCCAATCATCGCCATCGCCGCCATCGAGATGGTCATCCCCATCGCCGCCATGAAGGTGGTCGTTCCCCGCGTGACCCCAGAGTTGGTCATGGCCTTCGTCGCCATACAAATGATCGTGGCCGCCCCCGCCATAGAGGCGATCATCCCCGGTGCCACCGTGGAGCCAATCGTCCTTTCCGCCACCCCAGAGGCGGTCGTCGCCGGCGCCTCCATAGAGGTAGTCGAGCCCCGCCTGGCCCCAGATCCGGTCATCGCCGTCTTCTCCGTAGAGAAAGTCAGGGCCTTTTTGCCCCCGGATCTTGTCGGCTCCCGGCCCGCCGAAGGCGCGATCACTGCCCTTTCCGGCAAAGATGACGTCGTCACCGGCTTCCCCGAAGATGACGTCCTTGCCGTTGGTTCCACTCAGCCGGTCGTCCTGCTCGCTGCCGCGCACCTCGTTCTCGTCGGGTGCAACCTGATAGAGATCGTCCTCCGGATCTTCCGGCTCCTCCGGGTCCGGTTCGGGGGGTGCATCGGGATCACCAACATCAGGCTGGTCCGGGCCCGGATCGCCGTCAGATCCATCCCCCTCGTCGCCCGGGCCTGGGTCTTGCGGCGTGTCGGGCTCGCCCGGATCTTCGGTATCGCCTTGATCGCCCTCCCCGCCCGGCTCGGGCTCGGGGGCCTCTTGAAGCTGGAAGGCGGAGAGATCCATCATCGGGCGGTTCACGCCCTCAATCACGGCCGCCCGCACGGCATCCGGGCTGAGCGGCGTCAGATCCGGGCCGCGCAGGGTGAGAATCTCATCGCGCCAGATCACCTCCGCCCCGGAATTGTTGCTGGTGATGACCAGGCTTTCCGGGTCGTGGAACATCGGCCAGGAACTCAGGTCGAGCCTGTCGAAGGCCGGGTTGAAGTCGAGGATAACGTCCTGCTCGCCATCAGACACGAGAACGAAAGTGTCTCGCCCCGCGCCCCCGGTCAGGCGATCCCGGCCGGGACCGTCCACGATGATGTCATCGCCGTCGCCACCATCGAGCCGGTCGATCCCGTTGCCGCCGATGAGGATATCCGCACCCACGGTCCCCGCGAAGATCTCGCCGGCCGGGTCTGCGGCTCTCTGGATGCCGAGCCCGCCGAGATCGACCGCAAGATCGGTCAACTCGCCGCCACCCTGCGACGCGGCCACGATCCGGAGCGTTTCGCCGATGACGGTGGCCGTGATGGCCGAGATATTCGCGAGACCGGTGGTGGCGGTATCGGCCATGCTGTCGAGATGTTGAAGCCGGCCCCCAGGCAAGAGCGTGAACAGCGAAAGGCCGTCATCGCCGCCACCGGCAACCACGAAGGTCATGCCCGACGCTTGCGCCACGGCGATATCCTGAACCCCTCCAAACCGCGTGTCGCGCGTGTCGATCACGTGGTCGCGCGCCGTCAGCATGCCCGCGGAATCAACCTCGAAAACGCTGAGCGCGCCGTTCGACTCCATCGCCGAGGCAACGAGCAGATAGGTTGTGCCACCAACCGCGATGGTCTGCATCGCCGTGGGCGACATGATACCGACGCCCTGTTCCGGGCCGCTGGCATCGGCGAAAGCAAAGCCCGCATCCGATGCCCGAAACGACGTGACGCCATGTTCGCTGCCCGAAGCGGCGAACAACAGGTTCGTGCCATCGACCGTGGCATCGGCGAATGCCGAGACGGCCGAAAGATGCGCAGTGTCGCTATCGGAAAGAACCTGGGGGTTGGTGAGAGCGGCGCCGGTTATCTCGTGAAGGGAAAAGCCGTCTCCCGCTTCCGGCGCGCGGGCGATGAGGAGGTCGCCCTGCTCGGTCACCGCGATCATGGCCGGACGGATGGTCGAGGCATCGAGGCCGGGAATGGTGGAGACGGCGCCGAGATCGCCAGCCGATGAAACCGATATGGCGCCGAGAGAAACACTGTCGGTCATGCCGATCACGACACTGAGGCCGCCGCCCCCATCAGCGATGATCGCGATCTGATCCGATATGCCGGCTTGCCAGTTCGGATTGAAAAGCGCGTGGTCGACGAACGACGCCGCTCCGGTGCCGGTGAGGCTATAGGTCGACAGCCCCCCGTTTGGCCCGGACGTTGCAAAGACAGTCGCCTGGTTGCCGTTGTTCAGGATCCGCAGATCCGTGATCGCGTAATCCAGCGCATCGACGCCGCTCGAAATTGTTCCTCGCACGGCAAACTTCATCTGCCACACTCCCCGTTTCACCCAAAACCGAGGCTGGTGTTGCGGGGTGGCGGCGAGCGGATCAGAAATGTGACGAAACAGCGGAGCATATCCAAAATCCGCTGCGTTCTGTTAGAGGGGTCGTTTACCAGGCCCCCTTGTTTTCTGGGGGCCCCGACGCAGGGATCAGCCCGCCATGTTGCGCTCGTGCATGTCGATGGCGTCGTTGACGTCCTCGAAATACTTCACGCGCCCCTTGTTCAGAAGAACGGCGGAATCGCAGAATTCCCGCAACTCGCGCATGTTGTGGCTGACCATGAGCGCGGACGAGGATCTGACCCTCTCCCGAAACACCGCCCGGCTCTTGCGCTTGAACGCAGCATCGCCAACGGCCGTCACCTCGTCGATCAGGTAGGTATCGAACCTGATCCCCATCGCCGCGCCAAACACGAGGCGCGACCGCATCCCCGAGGAATAACTCCGCACCGGCATATGGAAATGCGGGCCCAGTTCGGCGAAATTCTTCACGAAGGTAACCAGGCTGTTGGTGTCGACCCCGTAGATCCGCGCGATGAAGCGGACGTTTTGAGCCCCGCTGAGATCCTTGTGAAAACCCCCGGCAAGGCCGATGGGCCAGGAGATCGACCCGTCGGAAACGATCCGGCCGCTATCAGCGTTCATCGTGCCGGCCACGATCTGAAGCAAGGTCGATTTTCCCGCACCGTTGCGTCCAAGGAGGGCGACGGATTTTCCCGTCGGGAGCGAGAAATTGAGGTTCTCGAATACGATCTTGCGCCGACCGTTGACCCAGAAAGATTTGGTCAGGTTTTCGAATTGGATCATGGCAAGCGCTATTTGCGATCCCGGAAGGCATAGAACATCAATGCGGTGATCACCCACGAAAGGAAGAGAAAGAGGGCCGCCAGCCCGAGTATCATGACACGTTGCGGGTATTCGGACTTCTGCGGCAGGGTTGGCCGAATATAGGTGGCGAGATACCGGCTTTGCCGCGCGGCGTTCGCGCGGGCGATATCAAGGTTGGCAAGCGCAGCGGCGTAGCCTTGTTCGGCGAATTCCCGTTCCACCGCCAATCCTTCGTACTCCGCCAGGAGCTCGGGATAACCCTCGACCTCCGAATCGGGTTCTTCGGTCGAAAACGTGCGCCTTTCGGCGGCGATCCGATCCCGGATAACATCAATCCTGCGCTGCGCCTGAACGATCCTCGGATCGCTCGGCGACGTGTCTTGCGAAACGAGATCGTAGTCGATCAAGGCTTGTGCAAGCTGCTGCTGCAGGCTCGCCAGAACGCCCATGCGGCTACGAAGGTCGCTTTCCGGGTCGACGATCTGCGTTCTGGTGCGGAACCGGACCAGGGCCTCGCGCGCGGATTTCAGCCGGGCCAGGGATTCGGCAAGGTCTTCCTCGGCGTAACGCAGGGCATCGCTTCGCGCCGTCGCGTTGAGTTCGTTCACCAACAGCTGGCTCTGCGCGATGATCTCGTTGGCCACCTCTTGCGCCATTTCGGGTGAAAACGCGACGACCCGAAGATTAACAAGCCCGGTGGTCTGATCGAACGAGACTTTCACGATTCGCTGCCAGTATTCGACAAGATCCTCGACCGTGCCATCCGGCTTGAATGCGAAAATCGGGTCACGCTCGTAGGGTTCCGAGTAGTGGCTTCGCAGGTCGAGATTGTCATCCACCACCGAAACGAGGTTCTGGCTTTGGATGAAGGCGTAGAGCATGTCGGCCTCACCTCCGCCCGCGCCACCTCCCATGAACTGGGAAAGCCCGCCCAGCATTTCCGCCGCCCCGCCCATTTCTTCTTTTCGAACGGAGAATCCGGCAACGGAGCCATATTGTTCGGTGGCCCGTTCGAACATGTAGTAGCCGATCAGCAGCAACGGCAGGATAACGACAAGCAGGAACGAGACCGAAACGCCCCAATGCCGCTTGCGCATCTTCGCCTTGACCGCCATCGGACGGATCTCAATCACCTCCGGCCCGGGATCGGATTTGACGGGCTCCGCAGGCGCGGTGGCTTCTTCTTTGGTCTGATCTTTTTCGGACTTTTCCGCCATTTACGATTACTGGTCCTTGCATGGCATCCGCGTTTGAACTCGGATGCGCAGTTCTACATAATAGCAGGCTCCAACACCAGCCGCATGGAGAAGCCATTGGCGTACAGCGAACCGCAGGGGAGGATTGAGACGTTTGATCCTCCGTTGGAACCCGCGGCCAGCGCGATCGGCGGGCACCGGCGAAGTTTCGCCACCTCGCGGGTTATCCTTGCCCTCCTTCTGCGGGAAATGACCTCGAAATACGGCAGATCGCCGGGCGGTTACCTCTGGGCGATCATCGAACCTCTCGGGATGATCCTGATGCTGTCGGTCGGTTTCTCGCTGCTGATGCGGGCCCCGTCGCTCGGGAGCAGCTTCCTTCTGTTCTACGCCAGTGGTTACATGGTTTTTCAACAATACAAGGTGGTGGTCAGCTCCGTTGAAAACGGCATCAACTACTCGCGCGCGCTGCTCAATTACCCGGCCGTGACCTGGCTCGACGCGCTTATCGCTCGATTCGTGCTCAACGCCTTGACCAACATTCTGAACACGATTCTGATTCTGGGGGGCGTGCTGTATTTCGTCAAAAGCACGGGCGTTCTCGACCTATACCCGATGCTGATCGCGATGGCGCTTGCGTCACTTCTCGGTCTGAGCATCGGGAGCCTGAACTGCCTGCTTTCCGGGTTGTTTCCGGTCTGGAAGACGGTGACAAAGATCATCAACCGCCCTTTGATGATCGCCTCCGCGGTGCTCTACATCTTCGAGGATATGCCGATGCAGGTGGGTAATGTCTTGTGGTGGAATCCACTCACTCACCTCACCGGCCTCATGCGGCAGGGGATGTATTCAACCTATCATCCTCAATACATTTCGATCACCTATGTGGTCTTGTTCGCCCTCGTGCCGTTGGCCGTGAGCCTGCTGTTCTTGAGGGCCTACAACAGAACGATCATCAATCAGGACTTCGGCTGATCGGCCAGTTTTGGCTCATGCGCCACCGGGTGCGCGATTCCGCGAAATTGGGATCACTTTTCTATTGATCGGGTGATCTCGATCGGTTACGGGCGGCTCAGAAGTCACTCGTCCCGGCGCAATGCGCCATGGAGGTCATCATGCTGACACGCAACGATCTGATCCGTGAACGTCGGACCCGTGGTGGGAATCTGCCGGGGCTGCTCGTGGTCTATTCCGTTCTGGTCGGCACCATGGCCGGAACCGCTCTGGCGATCCTCTGACCTGAACGACAAACCTGCGCCGACCGGGTGCGCAGGGAGCGCACCCGGGTTTGCGTCGTCAAACGTCCGCGCTTTCTCCGACATTGTCGACCCCGCGCTCCTCGAGGAGCGTGGTGAGCCAGTTCGGGTCCATTTCCGGCACCGATGAGAGCAGGAGATCGGTGTAGGGGTGGTGCGGGGGCGTGAACATCTCGTCCTTCGGCCCCTGCTCCACGACCTTGCCGTTCTGCATCACCACCACCTCGTCGGCGATCGAACGTACGGTGGCGAGATCGTGGGTGATGAACATGTAGGCCAGCCCGAGCTCTTGCTGGAGCCGGTCGAGCAGTCTCAGGATTCCTTCCGCCACGAGTTGGTCGAGCGCGCTCGTCACCTCATCGCAGATGATGAAATCCGGTTCCGCCGCCAGCGCGCGGGCAATACCGACCCGCTGTTTCTGCCCGCCCGAAAGCTCCGGCGGGTAACGGTTGTAGTATTGCGAGGGTTCGAGCTCGATCAGGTCGAGCAACTCGTCCACCCGCTGCTTCAGCGCGGAGCCTTTCAGCCCCGAGTAAAATCGGGCCGGTCGTCCGATGATCTCGTGAATCTGGACTTTCGGGTTCAGTGCCGTGTCCGCCATCTGGTAGATCATCTGGGCCTGGCGAAGCTGGTCTCGCGTGCGCTTGTGATAGTCGGGCGGAAGTGGCTCGCCCCTGAACAGGATCTCGCCCTTGGAGGGCGGAAGCAGCCCGGTGATGCAACGCGCGACGGTCGACTTACCCGAGCCCGATTCCCCCACGACGGCCACGGTCATTCCCGGGTAGATGTCGAACGAGACGTCATCGAGAACCTTCGCGCTACCGGTATAGGAGGCGTCGATGTTCTTCACCGAGATGATCGGCTCGGTACCATCGGTCGGCCGCGATTTCTGTTCTCTCTTGAAACTGCGCACCGCCCAGAGGCTCTTGGTGTATTCCTCCTTCGGGTTCTCCAGCATCTCCTCGGTCGACGCCTGCTCCACCTCTTCGCCCTTCAGCAGAACCTTGATGGTATCGGCCATCTGGGCGACCACCGCGAGATCGTGGGTGATGTAGATCGCGGCGGTGTTGAACTGGTCGACGATGTCGCGAATCGCGGCGAGCACCTCGATCTGCGTGGTCACGTCGAGCGCCGTGGTCGGCTCGTCGAAGATGATGAGGTCGGGCCGGCACGACATCGCCATCGCCGTCATCGCCCGCTGAAGCTGCCCGCCCGAAACCTGGTGCGGATAGCGAAAGCCGATCTCTTCGGGGTTGGGAAGGCGCAACTGCTCATAGAGCTTCATCGCGTCTTCCTGCGCTTCGAGCCGCTTCTGGATCCGGTATTGCACCGGCGCCTCGGTGTGCTGATCGATGATCTTGTGCGCCGGGTTGAACGACGCGGCAGCGGATTGCGCCACATAGGCGATGCGCGATCCGCGTAACGCGCGTTTCTCTGCCTCCGACGCGGTGGTCAGTTCCATCCCGTCGAACTCGATCGTGCCGCCCGAGATCCGTGTGCCATCACGGGCATAGCCCATGGCGGCCGCGCCGATCGTCGATTTGCCGGCACCCGACTCGCCGATCAGGCCGAGCACCTCACCGCGGTGGAGCGTGAGGTCGACACCCTTGATGATATCGACCCATTGCTCGTCGGAGTACCCCTGGATCTGCAGATCCTCGATCTCGAGCAGGATGTCCTTTTTCGAAAACTTGCTCATCTTATTGCTCCTTCAGACCGGAAGACCGGAACAGCATCCAATCGACCACGAAGTTCACCGAGACCGTCAGCAGCGCAATCGCGGCGGCCGGGATCAGCGGTGTGATATCGCCGAACGAAATCAGCGTTGCATTTTCGCGCACCATGGAACCCCAATCCGCCGTCGGCGGCTGGATGCCAAGGCCGAGGAAGCTGAGACCGGCGATCAGCAGGAACACGAAGCAGAACTCCAGCCCGAATTCCGCGATCAATGGTGCGGTCGAGTTGGGCAGGATCTCGCGGCGGATCAGGTACCAGTCACCCTCGCCGCGCAGCTTGGCGGCCTCGATGTAATCCATCACCACGATGTTGCCCGCCACCGCGCGCGTCAGGCGGAAGACCCGGGGCGCATAGATGATGGCCACGACGATCACGATCACCCAGATTTTCGGCCCGAGGATCGAGAGCATCAGCAGGGCGAAGATCAGCGACGGAATCGACATGATGACATCGGCGAACCTGCCCATCACCTGGTCGAACCATCCGCCCTTCACCGCGGCCAGAAGCCCGGCGAGCGCACCCATGATGAAAGCCAGAATGGTGGCGACCAGGGCGATGCCAACGGTGTTGCGCGCACCGTAGATGAGGCGACTGAAGACGTCGCGCCCCAACTGGTCGGCACCGAGCAGCATGTCTCTGTCCGCCGGAGCGAAGGCTGAAGTAATCACTTCCGCTTCGCCATAGGGCGCGATCCAGGGCGCGAAGATCCCGGCGATCGCGTAGGTGAAGACCACGAACATCCCGAACGAAGCCGTAAGCGGCGCGGTGCGCAACTCCTTGGCCAGGTCGGGCTTCGCAATCTGGATCAGGAATTCCCTGAACGCGTAGGACACCCCGGCCGCGAGAGCGAGCATGCCCGCCGCGATCGTAACATTCCTGAGGGCCGGCACGCCGCCGATGATCCCGAGCACGAAGGAGATCAGGGTCAGCGAGAAGACCATCATGAACACCTTGCGATAATTGAAGTAGGCCGCAAGGCAGGAGGCGCAGATCAGGGCCGCGTAGTAGCCAATGACGAAAACACTCATGTCGCCCCCCTTATTTCGGATGCCGCAGACGCGGGTTGGTCAGAATGGCCCCCACATCAGCTGCGAGATTGAGCAGGATGAAAGTGGCCGCGAAGATCAGGCTGCAGGCCTGAACGACCGGGAAATCGCGTTTGGACACAGCATCAACGAGCGCCTGCCCGATCCCGGGATAAACGAACACCACCTCGACCAGCACGACGCCGGTGATCAGGTAGGCGAGGTTCAGCGCCACCACGTTGATGATCGGCGCCCAGGCGTTGGGGAGCGCGTGCCGCACGATCACCTTCCACGGTGGAACACCCTTGAGCCGGGCCATCTCGATATAGGGAGAGGAAAGCAGGGCGATGATCGCCGCCCGTGTCATCCGCATCATGTGTGCGGTCACCACGAGCACGAGGGTAAGCGCGGGCAGGAATGTGCGGTAAAGCAGTTCGCCCAGATCCATGCCGCTCGACAGGTTCGCGATTGCCGGGAACATGTTGGCCTTAACCGCCAGGAAGAGGATCAGGATGTAGCCGAGGAAGAATTCCGGGCTCGAGATCGAGGTCAGCGTGAGAACGTTGGCCACCCGGTCGAAGATCGTGTTGCGCAGCAGCGCCACGATGATCCCGAGGATGATGGCAACGGGCACCGCGATCACGGCAGCATAGGCAGCGAGGAACAGCGTATTCACGAAGCGCGTTCCGATCACGTCCATCACCGGATCACCGGATGTGGCCGATATGCCGAAATCACCCTGCACCGCACCGCCGAGCCACTGGAGATAGCGGACCACCGCAGGCTGGTTGAGGCCGAGCTGTTCGCGCAGCCGTGCCACGGTTTCGGGCGTAGCCCCTTGGCCAAGTATCTGCTCGGCAACGTCGCCGGGCAGCATTTCGACCGCGAAAAAGATCAGGATCGACACCACCAACAGTGTCAGCAGGCCATAACCAAGCCGCTTAAGAACGAGCCGTAACAGATCGCCCATTTATCTCTCCCCCTGTGTGCCCACCCGTTTTGGACGGTGTTTTTTGCCATCGCTCCCGTTTTGCCAGTCATGTCGAGCCGGTCTTCGGGGGCGAAGGAGAATGGCCCGGCGCATCGCTGCGCCGGGCCTTTGGACTTCAGCAGATCAGCCGGTGAACCACCAGCGGCTCGCCGCGCGGCCACCGTCGCTTTCCCAGCTCGCCGCCAACTCGTCGGGCGTGCCGACATTGCCGCGCGCGCCGTAGACGAAGTTGTTGAAGAACGGGATGATGGTGCCGCCGTCGTTACGGGCGAGCAGCGCCATTTCGCGATACATCTCCGCACGCAGGCTGTCGTCGAGTTCCGCCTTGGCCTGAAGCAGGAGTTCGTTGAACCGGTCATTGACCCAGCGGCTCTCGTTCCAGGCTGCGCCTTCCTTGTAGGCCAGCGTATACATCACGTCCGGCGTCGGGCGTGCGCCCCAGGACACCAGCGTGAACGGCTTCTTGAGCCACACGTCGGAATAGTAGCCGTCGTTCGGCTCCCGCACGACGTTGACGTTGATGCCTGCGGCCTTGGCGTGCTCGGAATAGAGAACCGCCATGTCGACCGCGCCGGCGCTGACGCTGTCGGCCGTCGAGAGGTTCACCGTGATGCCCTCGGCACCGGCTTTCTTGATCAGCGCACGAGCCTGATCGGGATCGTATTCGCGCTGCGGGATATCGTCGGGCCAGTAGGGCTGGGCCGGCGAATGGTGGAAGTCGTTGCCCTTGGTGCCGGCGCCGAACAGGATCTTCTCGATGATCTCGTCGCGGTTGATCGCCAGCTTCATCGCGTTGCGCACGTCGACGTTGTCGAACGGCGCGGTGTCGCAGAACATCGGCATGGTGATGGCACCGGCCGAGGGAACGTTGAACACCTGGATGTTCGGGTCACGCTCGAGGAGCGCCATCGTCTTGACGTCAACCTGCGAAACCGCATCGACATCGCCCGTGACGAGCGCGGTCTGGCGCGCGTTCGGGTCGTTGAGCACGATGATGTCGACGTTGTCGAACCATGCGCCTTCGCCGTGCCAGCCATCGTGGCGGGTGAGCGAGAACTGAACGCCAAATTCGCCCGAGTCGATCTTGTAGGGCCCCGAGCCGTCGCCCGAGCGCCAGTCGATCGTGCCGTCGTCGTTCGCCGGGCAGATCGCGAAGTGATAGTCGGTCATCAGCCAGGGCAGGTCGGCGTTGCCGCCGGTGAGCTTGAACGTCACGGTGTGTTCGCCGTCCGCCACGATATCTTCGACATCCGCAAGCAGCGCCTTGGCGGCCGAGGTAGTATCGTCGCCGCGGTGGTGGTTGAACGATGCAACAACGTCATTCGCCGTGACCGGGCGGCCGCTGTGGAAGCTGGCGTTCGGGTTCAGGGTGAAGGTCCATTCGGAAGCGGTTTCGTTGGCTTCCCATGCATCGGCCAGGTCCGGCCCAAGCGAGCCGTCGCCGTTGATCATCGTCATGTATGACCGGTGCGTATGGCCAAGGAAGATCATCGTCCGGGTCACGTAGGTGCCGGGATCGTGCGTGTCGCCGGTGTTGCCGTCATGGATACCCCAACGGAACGTGCCGCCGCGCTGCGGCGCCGCCGCCGCGCTCTTGGTCCACAGGCTGGTGGCGCCAGCCGTGGCGAGGCCCGCGGCTGCAGAGTAGTTCATGAAATCCCGGCGCGAGATACGGCCCTTGCGGGCTCCTTCGGCGATCCGGTTGATGAGGTCTTGGTCTTTCCTAGACATGACATCTCCCTAGTTGGTTATGGTGCAAACTCGTTGGTCCGCGCCTTTTATGATCCCTCCCGGACGGCATGTGCGGAAGGGCCAAAAACGACATGTAGCAATCAAAACACGAAAAGCGCCTTTGCATCCACCCCAAAAACACGCGTTTTTTTGGATAAGCCGGTGACGAAGGATGTCGTTTTTTGACAAATCACAGAGTTTCCAGCCTGTGCCCAGCAAGCCACCGGCAGCCCTTACGTTGCGGAAACCGATAGCGCAAACAGGTCTTCTCCAAAGATTTCCCACCCGGTTACGCCCCAAGGTTGATTTTTCGATGATAGCACAAAACCCGAATCCGCAATCGGAATTTGTGATGCAGGCGCGGCGGCCTCGAGCGGCTGCGGCGCAAGGAAAAGCCCCGGACGCGGTGCGGAGAAACTGGGAGGGTGTTGAGGTGAATTCCCGAAGTGGTGCCGGTGAAGGGACTCGAACCCCCGACCCACGCATTACGAATGCGTTGCTCTACCAGCTGAGCTACACCGGCCCGCTTCAGGTGCGGGTGCTTTAGCACCACGAAACGGGGCTGTGTAGCCCTATTATTTCGGTTTGCCCTCAACTTCGGGCGCAAATTGCGCCGGGCCGGCATCATCCGGATCGGCGTAGTCCGCGTGCGGCGGCTCGACCTCGGCTTCCGCCTCGGTCGGCGGGGTATCCGGCGCTTCGGGTGCCGGCTTGGAAACGAGGAGCGGCAGCATCTCGGCGCCACCGTGGATTCGCGCCCCGCCCTCAGGCGGGACCTTCCAGCTCAACGTATCGAATGCCCCGCAGTTTTCGCACACGGGCACCCAGTCAGCGTGGATCTGGTTGCACTTGTCACAAACCCATTGCGGCCCGCGCGAAGCAGTCACCGCGCGCGTCAAACACGCGCGAACGGTATCGTCGTCCCCTCCCTCGCCACGTTCTATGGCTGCCATGAGCGTGAGCGACCTTTGCGTCGGATCCGTCTCGGCCAGATCGCCCAGCGCATTGCGTGCCGCGGGGTAATCCTCGTTGGCGATGTGCAGCTCGGCCAGCAGCATCCGGGTTTCGGGGTGGTCCTTCTGATGCTTGGTCAGCGCCTTGAACCGCTTCAGCCGTTCTTCCGGTGTCTCGTCCGGCCGGATAGCCGCGAATGCGGCCGCCAGATCGGGATGCGGCTGCGCCTGCCAGGCTTTCGTCAGAACGCGGGTGGCGTATCGCGGATTGTCCCGTTCCATGTAGCTAGTCGCCGCCAGCACCGCCCCGGGGATCAGGTCGGGCGAAAGCTTGTTGGCCTCGATCGCCGCTTCGCGGGCGCGGATCGAGTTGCCCTCGTCGAAAATGTCCTTGGCCTCCTGCAGCGCCAGAACCGCATCGCGCCGCTTGCCCACGTCTTTCGGCAAGGCACCGGTTTTCACCTTGGCGCCCAGCGTCTTGCGTGCGCCCGACCAATCGCTCTGCGTTGCCTGTAGCGCGAGCAGGATATCACCCGTTTCCACATGGCGCGGCTTCAGCGCAAAGGCCTTCTCGGCAAGCTTCATCGCGGTTTCCGTATCGCCCGCTTCCAGCTTCTGTTTCATGATGCCGCGAATACCGACGAAGCGTGTGCGCTCGTCCTGCAGCAACCGCTTGTAGACATCTTCGGCCTTCTTGCGGTCGCCCGCCATCTCGGCGGCTTGCGCGGTGATCAGGTTGGTCAGCTCCGGCCGGTGCAGGAATTTCTCTGCCCGCGCCGCCTTGGCCATCGCCGCGCGTTCCTCGCCCGAGGCGAGCGCCATCAGCCCATCGGCCAGCGCCTCGTAGCCCTTGCGCTCCCGGTTACGGTCGAAGTAGCGCGAGATCGCGGTTTCGTCGCCGTTGAGGAAATGCACCACCGCCGTGAGCAGGCTGATGAGCTTGAGCAGCAACCAGATCGCCAGCACGAAGAGCACGAAGACGATCGCGGCCTGCAGCGCACCAAGGTTGAACTCCTGCGCCCCGACGGCGATTCGCACGCCGCCGCCCGTCTCCATGAGCCAGCCCGCGCCCAAGGCGGCCACCGCGATAAGCGCCACGAACAGGATGATCTTGAACAGGGACCAGAGCATCATATCACCCTCATTTCGCATTCAGTTCACGGGCAAGCGCGCTGCCCGCATCGAGTGCGGCCTGCCGCGCCGCGGCCATTTCCTTCCACGCCGCCAAGGCTGGAGCACTCGCCTCGGGCATCGCTTCGAGTTCAACGAGCGCACCCGCGATATCGCCCCGCTTCAGCGCCGCCTCGGCGCGCGACAGAACCGCATCGGGATCGTCGCCCTCGCGCGGCTCCAGCGACCGGGTGCCAAGCTGGCTGCGCAGGAAAGCGCTCATCCGGCTCATGCTTCCATCGTCGACCGCCGCCTGGATCGCCGCGTCCAGCGCTTCGCGCGCCGCCGGCGGAAAAGCCTCCTGCACGGCCGCGAGCGTGGGCAGGCCCGTCTCCGCCACCTCGGCGAGCGCCGCCGGTGCCGCAATGTCCATCGTCTCGCGCAAGTCGGCGAGCGCATCGGAAAACGGCTGGCCGGTGTCCAGCGCCGTCACAACGCGGGCGAGCGCAGCGCGCGCCTTTGCCGCCCTTGCCGCCTCGGCGGCTGCCTCCTCGAGTTGCCCGACGTCGGCCTGCTGCGCTTCGAGCGCGGCCAGTTCCGCCTCGAACATTTCGCGCAGGGCCGCCAGTTCGCGTTCGTAGGCCGCGGCGGCCGCCTGTGCGGCTTCCGATCCCTCCGGAGCCAGCCGCTCGACCGCATCCAGACGGTCCACGATGCCGTCGAGCCGGGCAGAAAGCGCGTCGAGCCGTTCGGTCACCGCCGCGTCGAGCCGCGATACCTCGGTTTGCGTCGCCTCCACGGCCTGGACAAGCGAGGTGTCGGCTTCGAGCCCGGCCACCCGGTCGGCCAGCGAGCCAAGCCGGTCGTTCTGGCTTTCTACCATCGCCACAAGCGGATCTTCCTCCGGCGCGACCCCCGGGAACGGCCAGCCCTCCGGCACCACGTAACGCGCTGCGGCAAACCCGATCGCCGCCGCCGCGGCGCCCCCGAGCAACAGCGCCAGAAACACCCCCGCGCCGCGCCGCCGTGGTGCGGGTAACGGTTTGTCCGCCGCCTCGTCCGCGGGTTCGGTTTTGGCGTCGATGTCCTGAGGTTCTTCCCGGTCCGCGCCTTCGCCGTCCGCGGTCTCGCTGGCGGGATCGGAAGCGGCTCCAGCCTCGGACCCGGTCGTTTCCTCAGCCCCGGCAGCGGCGGTCTTTTCCTCGATAACCTCGGCGTCTTCCACCTTGTCGGAAGGGGGTGTCGCCTTCGTGCTTTTCCGGGTCGACGATTTCGGGTCTTCCGCCATCATGCACCTTTCGAATCTCTGGGCATCGCCAAAGGCTCTGTCTTCATGTTTGCAAGCCTAACCATCGCCCTGACAGGCTACAAGGTGACTTAGCCCCGCAGCCTCCGGGCCACGCGGTTGCGCATCTCTTCGCTCGTTGGCCGCGCGCAGACCTCCACGGCCTCCGCCCCCGTCGCCTCGTGCCAGGCTTCGGCCACGGCCGGGCTCATGGCGATGACAACCAAACCCGGACCCACCCGGACGACTTGGCTTCCAACCAAAGCCGCCGAACGCGGCGAGAACAGGGGTAGGATCACCTCGTCTTCCCCCTGGATCAAAGCTCGCGCCCGATCCGTCAATTTTCTCTCTTCCTGCCGGTAGATCACCACTTCATGTGTCTCTATTCCGGAGGACGTGAGCCTTTCGGCCACATTCCCACGCGCATGTTCCCCGCGGATGTGCAGGAGCGGGCCGGCGCCGTCGAACCCGGTCAGCAACGACTCCGCGTCATCGGCCACGCGCATGATATCGGCGCCATGCGCCCGCGCCGCCTCCGCGGTGCGCGCCCCCACGCACCAGGCCGGCACGCCCTGCAAACGGGGAACAAAGCGCAACGCGTTGGCAGATGTGAGAATCACCCCGCGATATTCCGTCAACGCGGGCAATGCGCCGGTTCCGACAATGTCCATCACCGGGGCGATCACCAAGTCGGCCACATCTTCAAACGGCTTGGAGAAGGCCCGCGATTGCGCCTCGGGACGGGTGAGCAGGAGCGTCGCGGTCATAAGCGCCTCGCGGGATTGTCTGGGGCCCTCGGCGGTGTTACCTCGGCATGAACCCCATCGCAACTGGCGCGCCATGACCAAAACCCTCACCGTACTCGGGCTGGAGTCGAGCTGCGACGATACCGCAGCGGCGGTCGTGCGTCACCGCGAAGGCGAAGCACCCGAGATTCTTTCCTCCGTCGTCGCCGGGCAAACCGCGCTTCACGCCGATTTTGGCGGTGTGGTTCCGGAAATCGCGGCCCGCGCCCACACCGAGAAACTCGATCTTTGCGTCGAAGAGGCCCTATCCGAGGCCGGCCTTGGGCTCGATGAGCTCGATGCCATCGCCGTGACCGCTGGCCCCGGCCTGATCGGCGGTGTGCTCGCGGGTGTGATGCTCGCCAAGGGCCTCGCCGCCGGCGCCGGGTTGCCGCTGATCGGTGTGAACCACCTCGCCGGCCATGCCCTGACGCCCCGCCTCACGGATGAGGCCACCTTTCCCTACCTCATGCTCCTCGTTTCCGGCGGGCATTGCCAATTCCTCCTGGTCAAGGGCACCGACGATTTCACCCGGCTCGGCGGCACGATCGACGACGCGCCGGGGGAGGCGTTCGACAAGACCGCCAAGCTCCTCGCGCTGCCGCAACCCGGCGGCCCCTCCGTCGAAGCCGAGGCGCGCAACGGCGATCCCCGGCGGTTCGCCCTGCCGCGCCCTCTGCTCGACAGGCCGGGCTGCGACATGAGCTTTTCCGGGCTGAAAACCGCGCTTCTGCGCGAGCGCGACAAGCTGCTGGAGCGCGATGGCGGCCTGCACGTGCAGGACCGCGCCGACCTTTGCGCTTCGTTCCAGGCCGCGGTGAGCGATGTTCTGGCCGAAAAATCGCGCCGCGCACTTGCCGAATACATGACCCTTTCCCCCGTCCGCCCCATCTTCGCCGTCGCCGGGGGAGTTTCCGCGAACATGACGATTCGGTCAGCATTAGATACTGTTTCTGCCGAATTCGGTGCCACCTTTCTTGCCCCTCCACTCAAGCTTTGCACCGACAATGCGGCGATGATCGCCTGGGGCGGCATAGAGGCCTTCCGTGCCGGGAGACGCGACGACATGACGCTTCAGGCCCGGCCGCGATGGCCACTGGACCAAAGCGCGCAACCCATGCTTGGATCGGGCAAGAAAGGGGCCAAGGCATGAGCGCAATCTCGGTTCTGGGCGCGGGGGCGTTCGGCACGGCACTCGCCATATCCTTGGCGCGCGACGGACGCGCGGTGACACTCTGGGCGCGTGATCCCGCCGACATGGCCTTAACGCGACAGAACGCGCGCCGCTTGCCCGGCTTCCGCTTTCCCGAAAGCCTTGCCGTCACCGGGGATCTTTCCGAGGCGGTGAAAGCTCCGATCATTCTTCTCGCCCTGCCGCTGCAGAAGATGGCCCCGTTCCTCGAGGAAAACCGGGCGCATTTCACCAACCAGACTCTGGTAGCCTGTTCGAAAGGGGTCGAGATCAGCTCGGGCCGGGGGCCGGCGGAGATCATCGCGGAAATCTGCCCCGACGCCACGCCCGCTGTTCTCTCCGGGCCGAGCTTCGCCGTCGATATCGCCGCCGGGCTGCCAACGGCTCTCACCATCGCCGCGCGAAACCCCGAACCGCTTCAGCGCGCGCTCACCAGCGCCAATATTAGGCTCTATCGGTCAACCGACATGACCGGCGTCGAACTTGGCGGGGCGCTCAAGAACATCGTCGCCATCGCCTGCGGCATCGCCATGGGTGCGGGGCTTGGCGAAAGCGCGCGCGCGGCGCTGATGACGCGCGGCTATGCCGAGATGAACCGTTTTGCCCGCGCCCGTGGGGCCGATCCGGAAACGCTGGCGGGGCTCTCGGGGTTCGGCGATCTCGCACTCACCTGCACCTCGGAGAAATCCCGCAACTATGCTTTCGGGCTCGCGCTGGGCCGGGGAGACCGGATCAACGACGACGTGACAATCGAGGGCAGGGAAACGGCGAAAGCCGTCTCCAAGGCGGCGAAAACCGCCGGAATCGATATGCCCGTGGCCGAGATTGTCGTGGCCATCGCGGAAGGCAAGGTTACCATTACGCAAGCCGTCGAGATCCTGCTCTCGCGGCCCCTGAAGGAGGAATAGCATGTTTGCCCTGATCTGCACCGACAAGCCCGGCGGCCTCGACATCCGCAAAGCCAACCGCGCCAAGCACCTCGACTATATCGCCGAAACCGGGGTGGTAATGCAGGCCGGGCCCTTTCTTGACGAAGCGGGCCAGATGTCGGGCTCCCTGGTGATCCTCGATCTCGACGATCGCCACGAAGCCGAGGCCTGGGCCAAGGGCGATCCATACGCCGTCGCCGGGCTGTTTGCCGAGGTTCGGATCGAGGAATGGAAAAAGGTGGTGGGCTGATGAATTACTGGCTGTTCAAGACCGAACCGGGCACCTGGGGCTGGGAAGATCAGGTGGCCAAGGGAGAAACCGGCGAGGAATGGGACGGGGTGCGCAACTACCAGGCCCGCAACAACATGCGGGCGATGAAACTGGGCGACCTGGGGTTTTTCTACCATTCGGTGAACGAGAAGCGCATTGTCGGCATCGTCGAGGTCTGCGCCGAGGCGCATCCGGACAGCACCACCGATGACGATCGCTGGGATTGCGTCGACGTGAAGGCGGTGCGCCCCCTGGCCAGCCCGGTGACGCTCGACATGTGCAAGGACGATCCGCGCCTCAAGGACATGGTGCTGGTCAACAATTCGCGCCTCTCGGTGCAGCCGGTCAGTGCCGAGGAATGGGCCATCGTGCTCGAGCTCGCAGGCGAAAAACACTAGGCGGCGCCCCGATCCAGCCCCATACTGCGGCAGAATGTCGCGATTGGAGGGGCAAACATGGAAATTCTCAGCGTTCTCGCCGCAGCCCTCGCTGCCTGGCTTTTCGGTGCGGCTTGGTACATGGCGCTCTCCCGACCATGGCTTGACGCGGCCGGTCTCGAGCGCGACGAGCACGGGCGACCGAAAGACAATGCCGGCCCCTTGCCCTACATCCTCTCGGCGATCGCCATGGTTCTGGTGGCCGGGATGATGCGCCATATCATCGAACAGGCTCAGATCGACACGGTTCTGAAAGGCATCATGGTGGGCGGCGGCATCGGGCTTTTCATGATCTCGCCCTGGATCATGATCAACAATGCCTATGTCGGGCGGCCCTTCAGGCTCACGCTGATCGACGGCGGATATGCCGTCTTCGGCAGCGCCATCATCGGCTCGATCCTGGTGCTTCTGTAAGAAAAAGGAGGGTCCGACCCCTCGGACCCTCCTTCCACCCCACGTGCTCCCTCAGCACCACACGTGTCTCTGAATAAGGGTCCGACCATCCTGGCCTTCTCAGCGACCTTAGAAAAACCCGCGCCGCACCGCAACCGGCGATTACCTGGAATTTCTTTCAATTACAGTATGTTGCGCGCAAGGTTTCGTTAACGAAAAAGGGCGGCCCGATGAGCCGCCCCGTGTTGCCCTGCCCGGCAGGATCAGCCGTAGACGCTTTCCTTCCCGAAATGCTTTGTCAGCATGTAGTAGACCACGGCGCGATACTTGTTGCGCTCCGAGCGGCCATAGGTCTCGATCACGGAATTGATCGCGTCCATCAGTTCGGGTCCATCCGCAAGCCCGAGCTTCTTGACGAGGAAGTTGTTCTTCACTGTCTCCAGTTCGTGATCTTGCCCCGCCGCCACGGTTGCGGCATCGGGGTCGTAGATCGACGGGCCGCACCCGATGGTCACCTTGGTCAGCAGGCCCATATCCGGCTCCATGCCGCACTTGTTGCGCAGATCATCGGCATATCTCGCGATGAGGTCGTCACGTTTTCCCATTGGTTCACTCCCAGTTCAAACACGGGCACACAGCCCCCCGCGACCGAGCGTAAGGTCAAAGTTGGCGCATCCAAAGGGGAAATTTCCCGGCAATTCCCCTGCGGGCTGTCAGTACCGGTAGTGTTCGGGCTTGTAAGGACCATCGACCGTGACGCCGATATACTCCGCCTGTTCGGGCTTCAGCTCGGTGAGCTTCACGCCGATCCGGTCGAGGTGCAGCCGCGCCACCTTCTCGTCGAGGTGCTTGGGCAGGATGTAGACCTCGTTCTTGTACTGGTCGCCCCGCGTCCAGAGCTCGATCTGGGCCAGAACCTGGTTGGTGAAGCTCGCGCTCATCACGAAGCTGGGGTGGCCGGTGGCATTGCCGAGGTTCAGAAGCCGCCCCTCGCTCAGCAGGATGATCCGCGCGCCCGACGGCATCTCGATCATGTCCACCTGGTCCTTGATGTTGGTCCACTTGTGGTTTTTCAGCGCGGCGACCTGGATCTCGTTGTCGAAGTGGCCGATGTTGCCGACGATCGCCATGTCCTTCATCTCGCGCATGTGCTCGATGCGGATCACGTCCTTGTTGCCGGTGGTGGTGACGAAGATATCTGCGCTGCTCACCACGTCTTCCAGCGTCACCACCTCGAACCCGTCCATCGCGGCCTGGAGCGCGCAGATCGGGTCGATCTCGGTCACCTTCACGCGCGCGCCGGCGCCGCGCAGGCTTGCCGCCGAGCCCTTGCCCACGTCGCCGTAGCCGCAGACCACAGCCACCTTGCCGGCCATCATCGTATCGGTCGCGCGGCGGATGCCATCCACCAGCGATTCCTTGCAGCCATACTTGTTGTCGAACTTCGACTTGGTGACGGAATCGTTCACGTTGATCGCCGGGAAAGGAAGCTGGCCATCGCGCACCAGTTGGTAGAGACGGTTGACGCCGGTCGTGGTTTCTTCCGAAACGCCCTTGATCTGGTCGCGGACCCGGGTGAACCAGCCGGGACTTTGCGCCATCCGCTTCTTGATCTGGGCCTTGATCGCCTCTTCCTCCTCCGAGGTGGGCACCGGGATGATATCTTCACCCGCCTCGGCGCGCGCGCCCAGCAGAACGTAGAGCGTGGCATCACCGCCATCATCGAGGATCATGTTGGGCCCGTCTCCGAACAGGAAGGATCTGTCGAGGTAATCCCAATGTTCTTCCAGCGACTGGCCCTTGATCGCAAACACCGGCACGCCCGACTGGGCGATCGCGGCGGCGGCATGATCCTGCGTCGAGAAGATATTGCAGCTCGCCCAGCGCACATCCGCACCAAGCGCCACCAGCGTTTCGATCAGAACCGCGGTCTGGATCGTCATGTGCAGCGAGCCGACGATGCGGGCCCCCTTGAGCGGCTTGGCCGCCCCGAATTCCTCGCGCAGCGCCATCAGGCCGGGCATTTCCGTCTCGGCGATATCAAGCTCCTTGCGGCCGTAATCGGCGAGCGCGATATCCTTCACGATGTAGTCCTGGGTCACCTCGGGTGCCTCCGTACAAATGCTGTTTGGCGCGGAGTTACCACTCGAGCGGTGAACAGACAATGACGCGCGATTGACTTGGGCGGTCATCGCGGCATTGTGCGCGCAAATCAAAGCGCTTGGGCTTAGTCCTGAAACAGGGACAAGCCGAAGCGCAGCGCAACACATGAGCGATGTGCGCGTCCCGCGAAAAGCTGTAAGTCAGGTTTTTCGCGGAACGCTTTAGGAGGCTCGCATGGCGGCACAACGCGCTTGGCAAAGAATGCTTTCGGGCCGCAGGCTCGACCTGCTCGATCCCACGCCGATGGACATCGAGATCGAGGATATCGCGCATGGCCTCGCCTTCGTGGCGCGCTGGAACGGGCAGACCTTTGGCGACTGGCCCTATTCCGTGGCCGAGCACTCCCTGCTCGTAGAGGTGATTTACGCGGGAATAGAGCCTGATTCCCCGCCGAAATGGCGGCTCGCCGCCCTTCTGCACGACGCACCGGAATACGTGATCGGCGACATGATCTCGCCGGTAAAATCCGCCGTCGGCCCGAGCTATGGCGAGCTTGATGCACGGCTTCAGGCGGCGATCAACATCCGGTTCGGCCTGCCCGCCGAAGTGCCGGGCAGGGTCAAGAAGGCGATCAAGAAGGCCGACCGCGTTTCGGCCTGGCTGGAGGCGACACAGATCGCCGGATTCTCCATTGCCGAGGCCGACAAGTTCTTCGGAAAGCCGAATCCCGCGATTATCGAAGGGATGACGCTGCACCTGCGCCCGCCGCGCGACGTGCGCGAGGCTTTCGTCGCCCGGCATGAAGAGTTGATGAAGGCGCTCTAGACCAACGCGCCGCAGATCTGTCCCGCGCTTCTTGCGGCTTGCCGCCAGCCGACGAAGCGATTTTCGCTGAAGGTCAGAACGAGATCACCCCAGGCAACCTGCCGGCTGATCCCTGCGCCGCAGCCGTCGAGCGTGAGCGCCCGGCCCGGACCAAGCTCACGGTCGAGCGCCGCGATCACGCCCTCCGGTGCGCGGCCGAAATCAACCCTGAGCGGGCTGTCGTCGACCGCTAGGCCCCCTTGATCCGGCGAAAATGTCACGCCCGTGCGCGGCGGTTTGTCAGCCAATACGGCCTCACCCCCCGTGCACCCGGCAAGGCCGAGAGCCAGAATGCAGACAGACCGGGTGCAGAGGCAGCGCACCCGCGGTGGCAGCCTCATTTCGGGCTGCGCTTGGCCAAGATGCGCTGCAGCGTCCGCCGGTGCATGTTGAGCCGGCGGGCAGTTTCGCTCACGTTCCGGTCGCACAACTCGTAGACGCGCTGGATGTGCTCCCAGCGCACGCGATCGGCGCTCATCGGGTTGTCGGGCGGCGCGGGCAGGTCATCGCCACGCGCCAACAATGCGTTGACCACGTCATCGGCATCGGCGGGCTTGGAGAGATAATCGGTTGCGCCGACCTTCACGGCGGCAACCGCCGTAGCGATGGCTCCATAGCCGGTCAGCACCACAATCCGGGCCTCGGGCCGCTTTTCGCGGATGGTTTCCACCACGTCGAGCCCGCTGCCATCTTCCAGCCGAAGATCGACAACGGCATATGCCGGCGGATGCGCGTTGGCGCTTGCCTTGCCGGCCGCAACGGAATCGGCCATCTCCGGCTCGAAGCCGCGCTTTTCCATGGCACGTGCAAGACGCCGCAGAAACGGCTCGTCATCATCGACGAGGAGGAGAGACCGGTCTTCGCCGATATCCTGCAAGTGGGTGTCAGACATGGAAATTCCTTACCGAAGTTCGCCCGATGGGCGAACACTATGCGCAAGGTCGCCGCAGGTCAATTTAACGCAGGAAAGAGCGTCGGTCTACCGCGCCGCGTCGATGAAGCAGCCGACCCGGTCGGCCATTTCCTCGTGACCCTCGTCGCGCTTGAAGAACTCGACGAAACCGGCCTCGGGCAAGACCAGGTAGGTGAAGGTGGAATGGTCGATCAGGTAGAACTCCGGATCGGGGTCTTCCTCCTTCTTGAAATAGGTCTTGTAAGCCTGGCTGGCCGCGCGAACCTGTTCCATCGTGCCGGTGTAGCCATAGGCCTCCGGGTGTAGATAATCGGTGAAATCGCGCAGGCGTTCCGGATCGTCGCGCTCCGGGTCGACCGAGATGAATGCCATCTGGGCATCGTAGCCGCGCTCGATGAGAATATCGAGCGCCTCGGCATTGCGGGCGTTGTCCAGCGGGCAGACATCGGGACAGAACGAATAGCCGAAATAGACCAGCGTCGGCTTGGTGAACATCTCGGCATCGGTCACCGGATCACCGTTCTCATCGATCAGAGACAGCGGGCCGCCGATGGAGGCGATCCCGGTTCCGATCGACGTTTCGCGGCAGTCCGCGAAGCGATCGTCATCCGCCGGGCGGCTCATCCACCAGCTCACCCCCACCAGCGCGGCAACGGCAACGGTGGCCGCGAGGGCAATGATCTTTCTCATGGGTCGTCTCCTGCTTGGCGCGCCGGCATTGATCCCCGATATGGCCGCGACATACAAGGGATCACGATGACGCAACCAGATGCGAAGGCGCACCGGCTCACATGACCGACACTTCTCCCGACCTGTTCGAGTCCCACCAGGCTGGCGGCTGGGTTCGCCTGCGCACGCTGATCGTGCTGCGCTGGGTCGCCATCGCCGGCCAGATTGCGGCCATCGGGATCAGCCAGAGGCTGTTCAACCTCGACATCGAGCTGGGCCTCTGCGCCATCGCGGTTGGCATGTCGATCATCCTCAATCTGATCTCTTTGTTCGTCTACCCGGAAAACAAACGGTTGAGCGAGCGCGAAGCCACCATGATGCTCGCCTTCGACACGGTGCAGCTCGGTTTCCTGCTCGGCGTGACCGGAGGCATCAACAACCCCTTTGCACTTCTCATCATGGCGCCCGTCACCGTCGCCGCCACGGCGCTTTCGCTGCGCGCCACGCTGGCCATCGGGCAAGCCGCGGTGGTGCTCGTTTCGGTGATTGCGTGGCTCCACCTGCCCCTGCGCACGCTGGAAGGCGAAACCCTCGCCATGCCGGAACTTTTCGCGCTGGGTTACTGGTTCGCCATCGTCGTTTCCATCGTGTTTATCGGGGTCTACACGCGTCGGGTCAGCACCGAGATCCAATCCATGAGCAAGGGGCTTCTCGCCACCCAGATGGCGCTGGCTCGGGAGCAGAAACTGACCGATCTCGGCGGCGTGGTGGCGGCCGCGGCGCATGAGTTGGGCACACCGCTCGCCACGATCAAACTGGTGAGTTCCGAGATGGTTTCCGAGTTGCCCGAGGGGTCCGACCTGCACGACGACGCCACGCTGATCCGCGACCAGGCCGACCGCTGCCGCGATATCCTCCGGTCGATGGGGCGCGCCGGCAAGGATGATCTTCAGCTGCGCCAGGCCCCGGTTTCGGCGGTGATCGAAGAGGCCGCCGAACCGCATCGGGGGCGCGGCAAGGAGATCATCGTTCAGACCGGCGACGGCACGACCATGACCGAGGAACAGCCGATGATCCTGCGGCGCCCGGAGTTGATTCACGGGCTGCGCAACCTGGTGCAGAACGCTGTCGATTTCGCGAGCTCGACCGTTTGGGTCGAAGCCTGCTGGAGCGATACCGTTTTCAGCATCCGTGTCATCGACGATGGCGTCGGCTACCCGCCCTACCTGCTCGGTCGCATCGGCGACCCGTTCATTCGGCAAACCCGAAAACGCCAACGCGATGCCCGGCGCCCGGAATACGAGGGAATGGGGCTGGGGTTGTTCATCGCCAAGACCTTGCTTGAACGCACCGGCGCAGAACTCAACTTCGCAAACGGCACCGATCCCTACACCGGGGTTGCCCGCCCCGGGCAACAATCGGGCGCTATCGTGGAGGTGACATGGTCAAGAAAGCGCACCGGCATCGAAGCGACGGACCGCACCCCGATACTGGGTGAGAATATCCAGTTCGAGGCGTGAGGCCCGCGTTCCGGGCGCGCTTAAGGCTTCGTTAACCATGCGCGGATTACGCTTCGGGTGACCAAGATTAACGCCCGGTGTATCGGAATGCTCAATACGCTTGTCGCCCTCCTTCTGATCGTCACCGCCTTTCTTGTCGCACTCGCCGCGCTCATCGCCTTCGGGCTTGTCGACAAGCGGCGCTCAAGCCGGTTGCGCCAGTTCTCCGAATCCGAGCGCGACGCGGTGGTGTTCATATTCGAGGACGAAACCTTGCTCGACGCCACGCCGGCGGCACGGCGGTTTTTGGAATCGTCGACGCACCGTGGCACCAGTTGGACCCATCTTGCGGCCCTGGTCAGCCCCCGGTTCCCGAAGTTCAACGAACGCATGCACGACCTTGCCGAATTCGGCGAACTGGTTCTGACCTCGACCGACGCCACCGCCCGGATCAAGGCGGAATGGCATGACGGCGTTGCGCGGATTACGATCGAGAACACCGAGCCGGGCGACCACGGCAGAGAGCTCGACAGCCAGAGCCTTGCGGCGATGACCCAGGAACTCGAGTCTCTGCGCACGAATGCCGATCACACCCCCTATCCCCTTTGGCGCATGGCGCATGGCGGCGTGATTACATGGTGCAACGCGGCCTATCTCGATCTTGCAGACAGTTTGCGGGGGTCGGACGACCTGCCTTCCTGGCCTCCCGCGACCGTATTCGAGCTATCCGATGACGCGCATGACCAAGGCGGGCAAACACCTAGTCCCCAGCGCGTGGCCATTTGCCCGCCTGGACAGAACACGCGGCACTGGTTCGAGGTTACGACTGCGGAACTCGAAAACGGCGATCGCTTCCACGCCGCCGTCCCGGTGGATCGCCTGGTGCGCGCCGAAACCGCGTTGGATGAGTTCGTCACGACCCTGACAAAGACATTCGCCTCCCTACCCATCGGGTTGGCCATATTCGATCGCTCCCGTGAATTGGCCCTGTTCAACCCGGCGCTGATGGACCTGACCGTTCTGCCGGCCGAGTTCCTGATCTCGAAACCCTCGCTCTCGGCGTTTCTCGACAAGCTGCGCGAAGCCCGGATCATGCCGGAACCGAAGGATTACCGCTCATGGCGGCACCAGATGTCGGATCTCGTGGCGGCGGCACAGAACGGCACCTACGAGGAAACCTGGGCGCTCCCGACCGGGCAGACCTACCGCGTCACCGGGCGGCCACATCCCGACGGCGCCGTGGCGCTCCTGTTTGAAGATATCTCGGCCGAGATCTCGGTGACCCGCCGTTTCCGGGCGGAACTCGAAACCGGGCAGGCCGCGCTCGACGCGCTGCCACAGGCGGTGGCTGTGTTCTCGGCGGGCGGCGTGCTTGCGATCTCGAACGCAGCCTACGCAGATCTGTGGGGCAATGATCCTTCCACCAGCCTCGATGACATCACCATTCTCGACACCGTCAAACGCTGGCAGATGAAAACCGCCCCGAACGCCATCTGGGACCAGGTGCGGCGTTTCGTCTCGCAGTCCGGACCACGGGAGAGATGGCACGCCCATGTTCCGATGACAAACGGCCAGATGCTCGAATGCCGGGTGCAGCCTTTGGCGCGGGGGGCGACGATGATCAGCTTTGTCCTGCCGCAAACGCAGTTAACACCTCGCCAAGACGCCGGCGAAGTTCCCGATCGGTGGACCGAGCCGACCACCATCGAAGCCTGAACTACCCGCTTGCGAGGCACGGGGCCTGCGTTACAACGAACGCATGACCGTTTCGCCCCTCCGTTTCGCACTCACCTCGCCAGAGGCCACGGCCCGCTTCGGGGCCGCGCTCGCCCTCCGGCTGAAGCCCGGTGACACCATCCTGCTCGATGGGCCGATCGGAAGCGGCAAGACGCACTTCGCCCGGTCGTTGATCCAGGCGCGCCTCGCAGCCGACGGCGCCCCCCTCGAAGATGTGCCTTCGCCCACCTTCACCCTGGTGCAGACCTATGACACCGGGAAGGTCGAGATCTGGCACGCCGATCTCTACCGCCTCACCCACCCCGACGAGATCGAGGAACTCGGCCTTACCGACGCATTCGACACCGCGATCTGTCTTGTCGAGTGGCCCGATCGCCTGGGCGACCTGGCCCCCGAGAACGCCCTGACCCTGAGCTTCACCCAAGGCGAGGATGAGGACACGCGTTGGCTGGCGCTGGACGAAACCAGCCCTTGGCGCGGCAGATTAGGCTCTATCCTTGACGAATTCCGCAATGACTGAGCAACGCGAGACGCATATTCGCGGCTTCCTCGCCGGTGCCGGGTGGCAAGATGCGCGCCGCGCCAACCTCGCCGGCGATGCCTCGAACCGCCGCTACGAAAGGCTTTCGCAAGGCCCCGATGATGGGCAGGCCGTGCTCATGGATGCTTCCCCCGAAAAAGGCGAAAACATCCGGCCGTTCATCGCGATTGCCCGGTATCTGAAGAGCCTTGGCCTGTCCTCGCCCCGTGTTCTTCACGCGGATGAACGCGAAGGGCTGGCTCTGCTGGAAGACCTTGGCGACGATCTGTTCGCACACGTGCTCGAAGAGGTGCCGGACCTGGAAACAGAACTCTACCTCGCCGCAACCGACGTGTTGCTCCGGCTACATGAGGCGCCCCCGCCGGCGGCGGCGGATTACGGCCCGGCAACAATGATCCCCCTCGCCGGCCTGGCCCACGATTGGTACGGATATGGCGCGACGGGCCGGCGCAACGAAGCTGCGAAGGCCGCCATGCTGGCCACGCTCGGCGAGGCCTTCCAGAACTTGAAGCCATGGAAACCGGTTCTGGTGCTGCGCGACTATCACGCGGAAAACCTGTTCTGGCTGCCCGAACGCAAGGGCGTGGCGCGGGTTGGACTCATCGACTTCCAGGACGCCGGGATCGGCCACCCCGCCTACGATCTCGTCTCGCTTGCCCGCGATGTCCGCCGCGATGTTCAGGTCGAGACGCAAGAACGCATGATCCGGCATTATTGCTCGGCGACGAGACAGGACGTCGACGCCTTTCGCCAGGCCGCAGCGCTCATGTCGGTGCAGCGAAACCTGCGAATTCTTGGCGTTTTCGCCCGGCTTTCGATGCATTTCGGAAAGCCTCAATACGTTGATCTGATCCCGCGCACATGGGCGATCCTGATGGAAGACCTCGCCCATCCGGCCCTCGAACCGCTTCGCAAGCGCATCTGCGATGACCTGCCCCACCCCAACCCACAGATCCTGGCGGAGCTGAAAGCAAAATGCGGCACCATCCCGAGGCTTTGATGATCTTCGCCGCGGGTCTTGGCACGCGGATGAGGCCCCTTTCCACAACCCGGCCGAAGCCGCTCGTCGAAGTCGCCGGCAAGCCGCTCGTGGATCACGCCCTTGAAATCGCGGATTCCGCCGGAATAGAGACGATTGTAGCCAATGTTCACCACCTCGCCGACCAACTGGTGCAGCACCTCGGGCCGCGCCGCGTGACGGTTTCCGACGAGCGTGAACGGGTGCTGGAAACCGGCGGCGGGCTGCGCCACGCCCTGCCGCTTCTCGGTGAAAACCCTGTGTTCACGCTGAACTCGGATTCGGTCTGGACCGGGGAGAACCCCCTCTCCCAGCTTCGGGCCCGGTGGGATCCGGAACGCATGGACGCGCTCCTGCTCCTGGTGCCGAGGCGAAATGCGCGGGGCCATGCGGGTTCGGGTGATTTCATCCTTGGGACCGAGGGAAGGTTGGCGCGTGGTCCCGGGCTCGTCTATTCTGGGGCCCAGATCATCAAGACAGAAGGGTTGGCCGCCATCTCCGAAGACGTGTTTTCGCTCAACCGCCTGTGGGACCGGATGCTTTCCGATGGTCGGTTGTTCGGAACCGAGCACCGCGGCGGGTGGTGCGACGTCGGCGATCCCGAGGGGCTCGCGGCCGCGGAAGCGATGCTGGCCGGAGGTGCCGATGTTTGAGCCAGGCGCGGCGCCTCGCCTTTTTGCCCTGCCGCCGGGCGTCGACTTTCCTCGAGCCGTGGTTGAAGGTTTGCGCCACCGTTTCGTGGATCGCCCGCCCGAAGCCCTCGCCCGGGTGACCCTTTTCGTCAATACGCGGCGGATGCAGCGCAGGCTTGTCGAGCTTTTCGACGAAGGACCGGGCGTTCTTCTGCCCCGCATCCGGCTGGTGACCGATCTTGGCCAGGACAGCGCCTTCGCCGATCTGCCGCCAGCCGTGTCACCGCTGCGCCGACGGCTCGAACTGGCCGATCTCGTGGCCCGCCTGCTCGATTCGCAACCCGATCTCGCTCCACGCGCTGCGATCTACGATCTCGCCGACAGTCTCGCCTCGCTGATGGACGAGATGCAGGGTGAAGGCGTCACGCCCGAGACGATCCGGCAGCTCGATGTCTCGGATCTGTCAGGGCATTGGCAGCGCAGCCTGACGTTCATCAACGTGGTTGAACGCTTTTTCGGAGAAAGCAGCGAAGAGCCGCCCGATCTCGAGGCCCGGCAACGGCGCGTGATCGAACGGCTGGCGCGGATCTGGGAGCAGGCTCCGCCCGCCGATCCGGTGATCGTTGCAGGCTCGACCGGGTCGCGCGGTGCAACCCAGTTGCTGCTGCGTGCGGTCGCACGCCTGCCGCAAGGCGCGGTGATCCTGCCGGGTTTCGATTTCGATATGCCCGATTCCGGCTGGGCCGCGCTTCAGGATGCGCTGGCGTCGGAAGATCACCCGCAATTCCGGTTTTCAAAGCTTATCGACGGGCTTGATCTGCGTCCTCAGGATGTCCGGCGCTGGACCGAGGCCGTCGCCCCCGCCGCTGCGCGCAACCGGCTCGTTTCGCTCGCGCTGCGGCCTGCTCCGGTGACCGACCAATGGCAAGCAGAAGCACCACTTTTTGCCGAAATAGAGACTGCTGTAGAGGCGGTTTCGTTCATCGAGGCGCCATCTCTAAGGCTAGAGGCCAGCGCCATCGCACTCATCCTCCGCGACGCGGCGGAGCGCGGGATCGAGGCCGCGCTGATCACGCCGGACCGAAACCTTTCGCGGCAGGTCACCGCGGCGCTGGATCGGTGGCGGATAGAGCCCGATGACTCGGCCGGTCATCCCCTGCCGTTGACGGCCCCCGGACGATTGCTGCGCCAGGTGGCCGAACTGGCCGGGCAGCGGATCAATGGGCCCGACCTGCTTGCGCTCCTCAAACACCCGCTGACCAACACCGGCAGCGGAGAGCGGGGCGAGCACCTGCGCCATACCCGAGACCTCGAGCTTGAAGCCCTGCGTGAAGACATGCCCTATCCCACGCCGGACGCGATCGCGGCCTGGGCGAAACGGCGCGAGGATCGAAAGACCTGGGCGGAATGGGTCGGCCTCGTGC
The DNA here is from genome assembly GCF_014640115.1 of Sinisalibacter lacisalsi. Lineage (GTDB taxonomy): Bacteria > Pseudomonadota > Alphaproteobacteria > Rhodobacterales > Rhodobacteraceae > Sinisalibacter > Sinisalibacter lacisalsi. The sequence goes on from NZ_BMGI01000001.1 coordinate 248,538, forward strand.
TCGGCAAGCTGGCACGCTCCGGCTTCCAGCCGCTCACCGATCACGTTGCCGGCGCGATTGACGCTGTGCAGCTTCTCGCCGCTGGTCCCGGCCTCGCTGGAGCTGGGGAGCTGTGGGAGAAGCCGGCCGGCCGCGAAGCGCGCAAGATCATTGACGAACTCGTTCGCGAGGCGCCGTGCGGCGGCAGCATGGGCCCGGGCGACTTTCGCGATCTCTTCACATCGGTTCTGAACCGGGGCGAGGTGCGCGACCCGGTGCAACCGCATCCCCGCATCCGTATCTGGGGCACGCTGGAGGCCCGGGTTCAGGGTGTTGATCTCGCTATCCTTGCTGGGTTGAACGAAGGCACCTGGCCCGAAACCCCGACACCCGACCCATGGATGAACCGGAAGATGCGGTTCGACGCGGGGCTTCTCCTGCCCGAACGGCGCATCGGTCTTTCGGCGCATGACTTCCAGCAAGCCATTGCCGCGAAGAACGTGGTTCTCACGCGGTCGGTTCGCGACGCCGAAAGCCCCACCGTGCCATCTCGCTGGATCAACCGGCTGACAAACCTGATGCAGGGGATGTCGCCGGAAGCGGCGAGGGCGCTGGAGGACATGCGCGCAAAGGGCAACAAATGGCTTCGGCTGGCAGAAACCCTCGATGACACCGATCCTGTTGGGCCAGCACCTCGCCCTGCGCCACGCCCCCCTGTCGAGGCGCGGCCCAAGAGCCTTTCGGTAACCCGCGTGAGCCGCCTCGTGCGCGACCCTTACGCGATCTATGCCGAGAAGATCCTCGATCTCCGCCCGCTCGGGCCGCTCAACCGATCCGCCGATGCGCCGCTTCGCGGCACCATCCTTCACAAGGTGATGCAGCGGTTCATCGAAGAAACGCCGTCGGGGGAGGCGCCCGGCGAGGGGCACGCCCGGCTTATGAACCTCGCCCGCGAGGTGCTCGAAGCCGAGGCGCCATGGCCGGCGGCCCGGGTGCTTTGGCTGGCGAAATTCGGGCGGGTGGCGGATGCGTTCCTTTCCGGCGAGGCAGACCGGCAATCCCGCGCCAGCCCGGTGAAAACGGAAGTGCGGGGCGCGCTGCCGCTGGAAACGCTCGGCTTTACCCTGACCGGAACAGCCGACCGGATCGACCGTGACGATAGCGGAGCGCTCTATATCTACGATTACAAAACAGGCTCTATTCCGTCCAAAAAACAGCTTGAGACCCACGAAAAGCAACTTTCCCTGGAAGCCGTCATGGCCGAAGCCGGTGCCTTCGACGGGCTCGAGAAGGCGCGCGTGGCTCAGGTTGCCTACATCGGTTTGGGCGCAAAGCCGGAGTTTCGGGTTGTCGACATGAGCGCCGAAATGATCGGCAAGGTGCGCGAAGAGCTGGCGGAACTCATCGCGGCCTACCAGCAACGCGCGCAGGGCTACACCGCGCGCCGGCTGGTGGAAACCCGGGGCTTCCCCGGGGATTACGATCACCTCTCGCGCTTTGGCGAGTGGGACCACACCGATGCGCCCGAACCCGAGAAGGTCGGCCCATGACCCCGAACGACGCAACCTTGCGCCAGATCGAAGCCGCCGATCCCCTGGCCAATACATGGCTGAAGGCGAATGCCGGGTCCGGCAAGACGCGGGTGCTCACCGATCGTGTCGCGCGGTTGCTTCTTTCGGGCGTATCCCCGCAAAACATCCTGTGCCTCACCTACACCAAGGCCGCGGCCAGCGAGATGCAGAACCGGCTTTTTGCGCGGCTCGGCGGCTGGTCGATGAAGCCCGATGACGCGTTGCGCGAGGAGTTGCGCGAACTCGGCGTTGAAGATGCGAGTGATCTGGCCAAGGCCCGACGGTTGTTCGCCGGCGCGATCGAAACGCCGGGCGGCCTCAAGATCCAGACGATCCATTCGTTTTGCGCCTCGATCCTGCGCCGGTTTCCACTGGAGGCCGGCGTCTCGCCGCAATTCGCCGAGATGGACGACCGCACCGCTCGGCAGCTGCAGGCCGAAGCGCTCGACGAGATGGCGTCCGGGCCGGAGCAAAACCTGATCGGAGCCCTGGCGGCGCACGTCACCGATGCCGATTTCACCCGCCTGGCCAACGAGATCCTCAACCGCCGCGCGGCTTTTGAGACCGAAACGGACGAAGCGGAGATCTGGCGCTGGTTCAACCTTCCGAAAGGGTTCGATGAGGCAGCGCTCTTCGACTCGGTGTTTGCGCCCGGCGATGGCCAGCTGATCGCGGACATTCTACCATTCTTCCTTGCTGGAACGTCGACGGACAAGAAGAACGCGGAGAAGCTCGCAGCCGTCAACATTGCCTCGCCTTCGGTGCGGGATTTGGAGGTTCTCGAAGGCGTCTTTCTGACCGGGGCCGGGGCAAAAGAGCCATTTTCTGCAAAGATAGGCTCTGTTCCAACCAAGGCCACGCAGAAAGCGGCGGCGCATCTGATGCCGCGGCTGGACGCGCTCATGCACCGCGTCGAGGCCAGCAGGGAACTTCGGGTGGCCCTCGGTTCGGCGCGCAAAACCAAGGCGCTGCACGCCTTCGCTCATCCCTTTCTCACCCGCTACGAGGCAAGCAAGCAGGCGCGTGGCTGGCTTGATTTCGATGACCTCATCACCCGCGCCGGTCGCCTCTTGAACCATCCCGGCCTCGCGGCATGGGTGCTCTACCGGCTCGACGGCGGCATTGACCATATCCTCGTGGACGAAGCGCAGGATACCTCGCCGGCGCAATGGCGCGTGATCGAAAGCCTGGCGCGGGAATTCACGGCCGGCGAGAGCGCAAGATCCGAAAAACCGCGCACGCTGTTCGTGGTCGGTGACCTGAAGCAATCGATCTATTCGTTCCAAGGTGCGGACCCCACGGGCTTCACCCGCATGCAGGAACAGTTCGAGGGCGCCTTCCGGCAGGTCGGCGCCGAGGTGCGCGGCATGGAGCTGGAATACTCGTTCCGGTCGTCCTGGGCGATTCTCAGCATGGTCGACCACACGCTGGAAGCCGCGCCCGGATTGGGGCGCGAGATCAAGCATCGCACGCTGGATCTGGACCGCCCCGGCCGAGTTGATCTCTGGCCGGTGGTGGAAGGGCAGGACAGCGAAGCGGACCCGCCCTGGAATCATCCCGTGGATGTGCCCGCGCCCGACGCGCCTGCGGTCGTACTCGCGAACGCCGTGGCCGACGCTATCTCAGACATGCTTGAATCAGGGTCTATTCCTGCAAAAGACGGCGGTATGCGCGCCATTCGCGCCGGTGATGTGATGGTTCTGGTAAGGCGGCGATCGGAACTGTTTCACCAGATCATCCGCGCCTGCAAGGCCCGGGGCCTCCCCATAGCAGGCGCCGATCGCTTGCGCATCGGGGGTGAGCTTGCGGTGAAGGATCTGACCGCCGTTCTCGCTTTTCTTGCCACGCCCGAAGATGACCTGTCCCTCGCGGCCGCGCTTCGGTCACCGCTCTTTGGGTTGACCGAGGATGACCTGTTTCGGCTAGCCCATGGGCGTGGCGGCCGGTTCTTGTGGAACCAGCTTCGCGGGAGCGGGGAAGCGCACGGTGAAACCATCGAAATCCTCAACGATCTGCGGGGCCAGGCCGACTATCTCAGACCCTATGATTTGATCGATCGCATCCTCACACGCCATGACGGGCGCCAGCGGCTGGTGGCACGGCTTGGCGCCGAAGCCGAAGACGGGATCGACGCCCTTCTGGTGCAGGCACTTGCCTATGAGCGGGTCGAGGTGCCGAGCCTCACCGGTTTCCTGACTTGGCTGGCAAGCGATGACGTCGAGATAAAACGGCAACTCGACAGCGCCGGCGACCAGATCCGGGTCATGACCGTTCACGGCGCCAAGGGGCTCGAAGCCCCGGTTGTGATCCTGCCAGAAACCGCGAAACGCCGGGCGCCGAACCGGGATCGGCTGATCGAAACCGCCAGCGGCGTGTGTTGGCGGCTGGGCGACAACGACGCACCGCAGGTGATCCGCGAAGCGGTGAACGAGGCCAAATCCCGCGACGAAGAGGAAAGCATGCGCCTTCTGTACGTGGCCATGACGCGGGCAGAAAGCTGGCTCGTCATTGCAGGGGCGGGCGACGTGGGTGCGGCTGACAGCGCCGAGAGCTGGTATCGGATCGCCGAGGCGGGCATGAGATGCGCAGGAGCGGTGGCGGAGGATTTTGCCCTTGGGTCCGGGCTGCGATACGAGATCGGGGATTGGGGCGCAGGGGCAACCGAGGAGGAGCCGACCGTCGGCCAGCCTCGACCCTGGTCACCGGATTGGCTCCACACCCACGCAACACTTCCGGCACCGCCTCCCGCCGCGCTGCGCCCATCCGAGCTTGGGGGTGCAAAGGTCATCGGCTCAGAGCAGATCGACGAGGACATGCAGGAAGCCGCGCTGCGCCACGGCCGGCAGGTTCACCGGCTGCTGGAGTTTCTCCCGGCTTACGATCGCGCGTCATGGGGGGACGTGGCGCGTGAGCTTCTTGCCTTCGGCGAGGACGCGGCAACGCCAGAAGAAGCGGCCTTCTTGCTGGAAGAAGTGCGCGCGGTTCTCGACGCGCCCGATCTGAAGCCGCTTTTCGGTGCAAACGCGCTGGCCGAGGTGGAAATCTCGGCACCGGTTTCGCGTGCAGAGGCTGAAAGGGTCCACGGGGTGATCGACCGTCTGATCATTGGCCCCGATCGCGTTCTTGCCGTTGATTTCAAGACCAACCGTATCGTGCCCGAACAGGTCGAAGACATTCCGGAGGGCCTGTTGCGGCAGATGGGGGCCTATGAGGCTGCGCTCGCGGCGATCTATCCCGGCCGCGCGATTGCGTCTGCATTGCTCTGGACCCGCACCGCACAGCTGATGCTGCTTCCCGAAGGGCTGGCGCTGCGCGCTTTTGGCCGACTTGACGGATCGCGGCCCCGTTCATAGGTTCACCTCAACCCGTTTTTTCAAGGAGTCCCCTGATGACCACCTACGCTGTGACCGACGACACGTTCGAACAGGAAGTTCTCAAGAGCGATATTCCCGTCGTTGTCGACTTTTGGGCCGAATGGTGCGGCCCGTGCAAGATGATCGGCCCCGCTCTCGAAGAGCTGGCAACCCAGTACGAAGGCAAGATCAAGGTTGCCAAGGTCAACGTTGACGAAAACCCCTCTTCGCCCGCGATGATGGGCGTGCGCGGTATCCCGACGCTGTTCATGTTCAAGGACGGTCAGGTTGTTTCGCACAAGGTCGGCGCCGCCCCCAAAGCCGCGCTCGACAGCTGGATCAACGAAGTCATCTGAGCCACACTCAAGACGAGGAAAACGCCCGTGCCGCTTGGCGCGGGCGTTTTTCTTTGGCCTGGTTCTTTCGGACCGGCAAAAAATAAGCCCCGCCGGAGGCGGAGCTTACTCCCGGGTCTGGTGACCCGAAAACTTTGCTTCCAGCTCAGAGGAGCCAGATCGCAGCGCCAACGGCCGCCAGGAAGAGCAGCGGCACGATGATGCCGGCCGACGACGACGAAGTCGTGGTCTCGACAACGACGGCGGGCTCGACGATCGGGTCGGCGAGGGTGCCGGCGTGAGCGGCGGTGACGGCGAGAGCGGCAGCAGCCGCGGCAAGCATGACTTTTTTCATCTCAATCTCCAATTGTCCTTCCGACGCGAACGCCGGAACAAGGGTAGTTCTGTACCTCGTGAGCCTAGAAAACCGAACCACGGGATTTTTGCAACTGGATTCGTCCAAAACATGATTGTGGTGTCAGATTAGCAACACCTGCGTCCCGACGCTCGCGAGCGCGAAAAGCTCTTGAATATGCTCATTATATAGGCCGATGCAGCCGTTGGAAGAGCGGCGCCCGATCTTGCGGGTGTCGTGCGTTCCATGGATCCGGTAATAGGTCCAGCTGAGGTAGAGCGCATGGGTTCCAAGCGGGTTGTCGGGCCCCGGCGGGATATAGGTTGGCCATTCCGGGTTGCGCTTCAGCATCGATGGCGTTGGCCGCCAATCCGGCCCTTCGACCTTGCGCACAACGCTTGTCCGCCCCCGGCGCGTCAGCTCCTCCGACATCGGCACCGAGGTCGGGTAGAGCTTGTAGATCGTCTGGTCTTCCGACCAGTAATGCAGAGCGCGCGAGGTGGTATCGACGAGGATGGCCCCCTTGCGCAGGTTCGAGAAGTAGGGCCGCCAATCAAGCGAGCGGAAACTCGAGATGTTGCGGCGCACCACCTCCGAGATATCCCGCTCCATTTCGGTGGAACCGGCATCGGTATTCTGAGCCAGCACGGGCGCTGCCGCGAGGCCGCCGACGGCGGCCGCCGTTGTCTTCAGAAAGTAGCGACGATCGATCGACTTCTTGCCCGAAATGTCCATGTGTCCAATCCTCGATTGCTTGGCACCGCGGCGCGATATATACGTCCGTGGCTCTGCGGTCGCAAATCAAACCGGCGTCAAGTCGCCGGTTTTTGCCAATGACTGGCGGTTGATGTTTTTCGGGCGCTTGGCAGAATACAAGTTCCTTTTGGGATTCTGGTGAACACTATGAAACGCGCTATTCCAGTTATGCTCGGCCTCGTCCTGGTCTTGTCGGCCTGTGAGAGCCCGGCACCCGTGCGAATGGGCCCTGATGGCAAGCCGATGCCGGTGGCCCGGCAGATCCCGTCGTCGGAGACGAACAAGATCACCTACCGCATGGTCGATTCGGTCAATGAACTGCGCGCTGCCGCCGGTTCGGCACCGGTGCAGCTCAATCCGCAGCTCACCGCTGCCGCGGCCACCCATTCGCGAGACATGAGCATCCAGAACCGGCCCTGGCATTTTGGCTCCGACGGATCTTCGCCGATCGACCGGGTGGCGCGCGCCGGCTACCCGGGACAGATGCTCGGCGAGACGATCTCGGAAACCTTCGAGACCGAGCTGGAAACCCTTGCCGCCTGGATGCAGCAAAAGGATACGCGCGACATCATCCTCGACAAGCGCGCGCGCAACATGGGTTTCGCGTGGTATCAGGATGCAAACGGCAAGGTCTGGTGGACCCTCCTCATGGGGTCCTGATCCGCCTCGTTACGGGCGTATCTCGATCGGGGTGCCGATGTTGACCATGGCGTAGATATCTTCGATCTGCCGGTCGGTGACGGCGATGCAGCCGGCCGTCCAGTCTGGTTTGCCTCTCAGACGACGATCCGAGGGGCCGCCGTGGATGAAAATATCGCCGCCAGGGTTCTGCCCCGCTTCCTTCGCCGCGAGCCGTTCATGAACCTCGGGATAAGAGATTCCGAGCGAAAGGTGGAACTCGCTGTTGGGGTTCTTGCGGTCGATGATGTAGCTGCCCTCTGGGGTTTTTCCGTCGCCTTCACGTTCCTTTTGCCCGCTGGGGGCGAAACCGAGGTCGATCGCATAGCTCTCAAGCACCGATTCTCCATTCATCAGATACATCGTGCGCGCGTCCTTGAAGACGAGGATACGCGTGACCTCCGGGCCGTCATAGGTTCTGAACTTCGAGCAGGAGGCCAGACCGAGAAGGCCAATGAGCATCACCGCCTTCAACAACGCACGCATCCGGGACCACCTTTCGCCAATTGGATAGCGCGCTATTACAGGAGATTCCCCTCTCGAGGAAGCGCCTTCATCCGCGCGAGAACCCGGCCACGATCTCGACATGCGTCGACCAGCGGAACTGGTCTACCACCACCAAGCGGTCGAGCCGGAACCCGGCAGCGAGCAGGATCTGCGAATCACGTGCAAAGGTGACGGGGTTGCAGGAGACGGACGCCACCCTGGCAACGCCCGATTTTCCGATCTCGTTCATCTGGGCCTCGGCCCCGGCCCGCGGCGGGTCGATCACGATCGCGTCAAAACGATTCAGTTCGTCGGCCAGAAGTGGGCGTCGAAACAGGTCGCGCGATTCGGTCGTCACCCGTTTGAGCCCCGGAGCCTCGCGCCACCCGGCATCCAGCGCCGCGAGCATCGCCGCTTCGCCCTCGACGGCATGAACCTCCGCCTGCTCGGCGAGCGGCAGCGAAAACGTGCCGCAGCCCGCGAACAGATCGAGCACGCGCTGCCCTGGCAAGACGGCGCGGCACACCTCGCGCAGGAGCGCCGCCTCCCCCTCGACCGTGGCCTGGAGAAAGGCCCCGGGCGGCGGAACCACCCGCGCTTTTCCGAATGCCTGCACCGGGGCAGCCACCAGTGCGACGGGCTCGCCATCCCAGATCAACCGCGCAATCCCGGCCTCGTCCGCGATCCGGGCAAGATCGGAGGCAAGTATCGGATCAAGCGGCTTTCCCCCTGTCACCGAAACATCCGGCCCGGTTTGCGAGAGCGCGATCGCGATGCGTAACGTGCCTTTCCGCGATCCCCCGGCGTCGACCAGCGATTCCAGCGCAGGCATCGCGTTCATCAAGCCGGGGTGGAGCAGCCGGCATTCGGGAATGCGGCTGATCGCGTCAGACTTCGGCGCGTGAAAGCCGATAAGCGGGCCCGCTTTCGTGCGCCGCGCCGACAGCACCGCGCGGCGGCGGGAGAAGGGTGGAGATGTCTCTATTCCAGCGATTTTTGTCTCGATCCCGCGCGCAGACAACGCCGTGCTGACCACATCCGCCTTCCAACCCGCCACGAATTCATCCGATGCGTGTTGGAGCGCACATCCGCCGCAGGCCTTGTAATGCACGCAAGGCGGCCGCACGCGATCGGGGGAAGGCGAAACGATCTTGGGGTTGTCGATTCGCCCGTCCACCTCCGTGCCTTCTATGATCTCACCGGGTAGGGCCCGCGGCACGAACACCGGACCGGGCGCGACGCCGTCTCCCCGATGACCCAGCCTTTCGATCGTCACCTGCATCAGCCGCGTTCCAGAAGTTCTTCACGAGATAGGGAAAAGCCTGAGGCGATCCACCTGTTTTCAAGGTCACGCAACCTCTCGCCGAGCGCCACGCCCTCGAACTCGGGCATGAGATCTTTCGGGGCGACGGGGAAAACGGCACCAGCCCCCCTTTCAAGCCGGGCCTCCAGATCTCCGGGCGGCAGCGTTTCGAACATCGCCGAGGTGAGAAGAACCACGTTGCGGGCTTCTTCTGGGCCAATCCGGTAGGCCAGTTCTTCCGCCCCCGCCAAGGTTCCCCGATGATCCAGAAGCCGATCAAGACGCCGGGAATCGGCTTTCGACAGCCTTAGGCGCTCCATGTGATCTTCGCCACCGAGGCAGGCAAGCCGCCGGATCGGGTTCGGCGCCACGCCCAGGGCCTGTTCGTGATGCACCAGAACGGGCAGCGCGGTGCAGTCGGCACCGGGAAGAACGTGGATCAAAACACCCGCTTGGGCCATCGCGGCCACGGCGGGCGCCGGATCGGGCGCGGACAGGAGCTTTTTCATCTCGCTCCCAACTCTCTCGCGCGAAAGTGTCTCTAATCCGGCTGAATTTACGGAAATCGCGGCCAGAGCCTCGGCATCAAGCCCATGGTTCGGATCACCATACCAGGCGTGGAATCGGAAAAAGCGCAGGATGCGCAGGTAATCTTCGCGAATGCGGGCGTGGGCGTCGTCGATGAACCGAACCCGCCGCGCCTGAAGATCGGGGAGTCCTCCGATCGGGTCTGCGATCACGCCGTCGGGCGCGGCATAAAGCGCGTTCATGGTGAAATCGCGCCGGTGCGCGTCTTCCTCGATGGAACCGGCATAGGCAACAACCGCGCGCCGCCCATCGGTGGCGATATCGCGGCGGAAAGTCGTGACTTCGAAGGGGTGCCCGGCCACCACCACCGTCACCGTGCCGTGATCAAACCCCGTCGGCACCGGGTGAAACCCCGAGTTGCGGGCAAGGCCGGTGATCTGATCGGGCGTTGCATCGGTCGTGATGTCGATATCGGTGATATCGGCACCCAGAAGCGCGTTTCGAACACACCCGCCAACGAACCAAGCCTGATACCCCGCCGTCGTGAGCATGGCGCACACGGCCTGGGGCCCAGCGCCCGAGAGCCAGTCATCGGTGATTCGCTGCGTCATGGCCCAAGCCTTTCCGCCAATGTTCGTAGCATCCAGGCGGTTGCGCCCCAAATGTAATAGGGTCCGTAGGGCACCACGAGAAAACGGCGTTGAACCCCCCGGAAATAGCGTGATTCCACGAAGAAATTGGCACGATTCGCGATGTGATCGAAGGGCACGGTGAAGATCTCGTCCACCTCGCCCACCTCCGCGATCGGTGTGAACGGCTGCCGGACCACGCCCAGAATCGGGGTGACGCTGAATCCGGTGACGGTTTCGTGCGGCGTCATTGTGCCGAGCACGTCCACCGCGCGCCGATCCAGCGCGATCTCTTCCTCGGCCTCACGAAGCGCGGCCGCGACAACGTCGTGATCGGTCGGGTCAACCTTGCCGCCGGGAAACGCGATCTGGCCGGGATGATGCTTCAGCCCCGATGCGCGTTTTGTCAGGATCAGATCCATCCCTCTCGGCGCCGGAGAAAACGCAATCAGAACAGCGGCGGGCCGCAAGGTGCGGTTCCCGGGGCGAAGATCCGGGTTCAGGTCATAGTCCGAGGAAGGCGCGCCCGCACCGACAGCCGCCCGCAAGCGGGCAATCGTCTCAGCGGCGGTCAACCTTGCGCTCCCCGGCCTCGAAACCGAGCTCGTCGGGATCCAGCTCGTAATGTGCCCCGCAAAACTGGCAATCGGCCGTCACGACACCCCGGTCCAACGTCATCGACTCGATGTCTTTTCGCGAATAGATCGAAAGGCTTTCATGCACCCGATCCCGCGAACACGTGCAGCCGAACTGGAGCGGCTGCGGATCGAAAACGCGCGGACCATCTTCGTGGAACAAGCGGACGAGCATCTGCGGCGGCTGAATCGCCGGGCCGATCAACTCGTCTTCGCGAATGGTTTCAAGCAGGATATTGGCGCGCGACCAGTCTTGAAGCTCGTCCTTGTCGGCAAGCAGATCCCGCGCCGCGAGCAGGCCTCCCTCGCCGGTGCCGCCATCTTCGCCCGACCGTGGGGGAATTCCCGGCATCTTCTGAAGCATCACGCCACCCGCGCGCCAGCCGCCGGCCTCTTTTGCGAAGGTCAGGGCAAAGCGGGTCGGCAGCTGTTCCGACTGGGCGAAATAGGTTTGCGCACAATCGGCGAGAGATTGCCCGCCGATCGGCGTGAGGCCGGAGTAGGGCGTCGTGCCCTTGCCCTGGTCGATCAGGATGGCGAAATACCCGCGTCCGATCTGCGGAAACGGGTCTTCCGCCATTTCGAGACGCTCGGCATCATAGCTTGCATAGGCCCGGATGCGGCCCGGGGCGCCCTCGGCTTCGGGCGCGAAATAGTCCGTTGCAACAAGCCGGGCCGGGCCGTCACCCCTGATCTGGAGCGAGAGCTTCCAGCGCAGCTTGATCGCCGGGCCGATCAAGGCGGTCAGAATGGCCGCCTCGGCAACCAACCGCTCGATCGCGGGTGGATAATCATGCTTCGAGAGGATCTCGTCGAGCACACCATCCAGCCGCACCGCGCGGCCGCGGATATCGCTCTTGTCCAGCTGAAAGGGGAGGACGGTATCGTCCCAGGCGATCTTGGATCCAAGGCTCATTTTTCAGATTCCGCGTTGCGTTCAGGCTCGCATACCTCGTCTAATGGGTCTGGGCAACCGAAGCGAAACCATGATCCGGCGACACGGCGATCCAGTTCGACACGACAAGAAATACACGCTGCGGGCGGGGGTATACGCAATTCTCCCGCTCGGCAACGACGTCTTGCTCACCCACCAGGCCCGGCCCGTGCCCGAGTTCCAGCTTCCGGGCGGCGGGATAGACGCTGGCGAAAGCTCGCTGGCCGCGCTGCACCGGGAAGTGTTCGAGGAAACCGGATGGCGTATCGCCGCGCCACGACGGCTCGGGGCATTCCGGCGGTTCACCTTCATGCCCGAATACGACATCTGGGCGGAAAAGCTCTGCCACGTCTACCTCGCCCGCCCGGTTCGCCGGATCATGCCCCCCACCGAACCCGGCCATTCCGCGCTCTGGGCCCCCGCGCCGGTGGCGATCGAGATCATCGGGAATGACGGCGATCGCGCCTTCCTGCGTGACTATTTCAGCCGGTTCTGACCGGTTCCGCGATATTCGATCATGGCGCAGGAGAGATCGTCGGCAAAATCCTTGCCAGTGTGGAATGTATCAAGATCCCAGACCAGGGCTTCGAAAAAGGCATTGGCCGTCAAGTCGGCATTTTTCCTGATCAGGCGGGCAAAACCATCTTCCTCCAGCATTTCCCCGGATGCGCCGGTGCATTCCGTGAAGCCGTCGGAATAGAACAGCAACCGATCGCCCGGCATCAGGTTCAAGCTCCACTGCGCATAGGCCGCGTCTTCGAAAAGACCGATCGGTAATCCGCCGACTCCGTCATATTCAACCGTGCCGTCTGCCCGGAACAGGGCCGGGTTCGGATGGCCGCATTGCACGATATCAACCCGGCCGGACGCGAGATCCAGATAGCCGAAGACGATGGTGAAATAGAGGTCGGACTTCATTTCGTCGAGCATCAGCGCATTGAGAAGCCGCGCCACTTCGGCGGGCGGGCGGGCGTGATATCGCCCGTCTTCACCACGTTCGAGCGCGATATTCTGCTCGGGCGCGCCATCGGAGAGATACCCGGCGAGCCGGGCCGTCATCAGGGCGGAGGCTATGCCATGACCGGACACATCCATCGAGTAGACCGCGACCCTGCCTTCGCCGGCACAGAAGAACCCGACGAGATCGCCGCCGACATGACCGGAAGGCTTGAGCAGCAACGAGATCTCGGCTTCGCGGAAATCCCGGTAACGCTCGCGCACGAGAGATTGCTGCATCTTCCGCGCCTCGACGAGATCGCGATCAACGGCGTCGTAGAGCGCGCTGATCTCATTGAGCGTCGATGTGATCAGGCGGTTCTTGTCCGACAGCTCGCGCTCCATCTTCAGGATGCGGGCGCCGGCCTTGATTCGCGCTCTGAGTTCGACCGAATTGAACGGTTTGTTGAGGAAGTCGTCGGCCCCCTGCTCAAGCCCATGGGCGACAGCACCCTTCTCGTTTTTCGAGGTGAGAAGGATGAAATACACGTAGTTTTCCAGAGGTAGGGCGCGAACGTGGGCGCAAAGTTCCAGCCCGTCCATCCCCGGCATCATCCAGTCGGACAGGATCAGATCAACCGGCTCGGCAGTCAGGCAGTCGAGCGCATCCTGTCCGGACCCGGCCTCGATCACGTCGAAGCCCTGCCTCGAAAGCGAGGCCGACAGCACCCGGCGCTGAGCGCGCGAGTCGTCAACGACCAGCACACGCCGGATGGCACAGTCTCGCCGGTCGTCTTCCACCGAAACAGAATGTAAAAATGATACCGACACACTAACCTGGCTTTGCCCGCGCAGAATCAACCGTCGCCGAGTAAGACCTTGCACTCCTAATTCCAGGTTAATCCGAAAATTCTCTACTCTTTTCTTTTCGGACTAACCCTTCATCAAACAAATCCATCTCACGATGCTCGCAAACCGGAGACTGCGATGATCGACTGGGAACGCGTTCAGGAGCTCAAGGAAGAGATCGGCGAGGAAGACCTTGCCGAGGTGGCCGATCTGTTCATGACCGAGGTCGAGGACGTGATCCACCGCCTGCGTCAGAACCCGACTCCGGCAACATACGAGGCGGATCTTCACTTCCTGAAATCGTCGGCGCTGAACCTCGGGTTCACGCAGCTGGCCAGCCTGTGCCAAAGCGGTGAGCGCATGTCTGCGTCAGGCTTGGCCGATCGCGTCGACTTGACCCCGATTTTCCGGTGCTATGCCGACTCGAAAAAGGCCTTTCGCGCGGTCTAGAGAATGAACTCGCCGATCACGTCGTCGTTGGTCACATCGGTGTAGGTAAAGCCCGTTTCATCGAGCCGCGCAAACAGGCGCGGGAAGTTTTCCGGCGACTTGGTTTCGATGCCGATCAACACGGTCCCGAAGTTGCGCGCCGATTTCTTGAGATACTCGAACCGGGCGATATCATCCTCCGGCCCAAGCATTTCGAGGAAGTCGCGCAAGGCACCCGGCCTCTGCGGCAGGCGCAGCAGGAAGTATTTCTTCAGCCCCGAAAACCGCTGCGCGCGTTCCTTGACCTCGGGAAGCCGTTCGAAATCGAAATTCCCCCCCGATGTGACACAAACCACCGTTTTTCCCCCGATATCATCCGCCAGATCGCCCAACGCATCGACCGACAGCGCGCCGGCAGGTTCCAGCACGATGCCTTCGGTGTTCAGCATCTCGAGGATGGTGACGCAGATCCGGTCTTCGGGCGCGGTGAGCACATCCGTCATCGGCAGATCCACGAGCGCCTCGAAGGTCAGATCGCCAACCCGCGCAACGGCGGCACCGTCGACAAATGTGTCGATCTTCGACAGCGAGATCGGATGACCAACCGCCAGGGCCGCCGTCAGGCTCGCGCCGCCGGCGGGCTCGACATAGCGCAGCGCGGTTTCGGGTGCCGTCTCGGCAAGAAAGCGGCGCATCCCCGCAGCAAGCCCGCCGCCGCCGACCGGCACGATCACAATGTCAGGGGCCTTGCCAAGCTGGTCCATCATCTCGACGGCAACGCTGGCCTGCCCCTCGATCACGTCAACATCGTTGAACGGCGCCAGAAAGTGGCCGCCCGCTTCTGCGCAATAGGCCTGCGCCGCTGAGAGCGTGTCGTCGAAATAGTCGCCGATCAGCCGGATTTCGACACTATCCTTGCCGAAAATGCGAGTCTTGTCGATCTTCTGTTGGGGTGTCGTCACCGGCATGAAGATCACGGCCCGCGCGCCGAAATGCCGGGCTGCAAAGGCCACGCCCTGGGCGTGGTTGCCGGCACTGGCGCAGATAAAAAGCTGCTGCTCCGGATTGGTCGCAAACACTTTGCGCATCGCGTTGAACGCACCGCGGATCTTGTAGCTGCGCACGGGGCTCAGGTCTTCCCGCTTGAGCCAGACGTCGGCGCCAAAGCGGGCCGACAGATGATCGTTGCGCTGCAGCGGCGTGGGCGGGAACAGCTCCCGCATCTTGCGTTCGGCGATGAGCGCCTTGTCTGAAAAACCTGTCATGCCCGCGATACTGCCGATCCGGGCCTTTCGCGCAACCCCGATCGCCCTTGCCGCCCCGCCCGCCAGCCGATAAACCGCCGCGGACAACACATAGACGGAGTTTCTCATGTCCGCGCCGAAGAAAGTCGTCCTCGCCTATTCCGGCGGCCTCGACACCTCGATCATCCTGAAATGGCTGCAAACCGAATACGGCTGCGAGGTGGTGACCTTCACCGCCGATCTCGGCCAGGGCGAGGAACTCGATCCTGCACGAAAAAAGGCGGAACTGCTCGGGATCAAGCCCGAGAACATCTACATCGAAGACTTGCGCGAAGAATTCGTGCGCGATTTCGTCTTCCCGATGTTTCGCGCCAACGCGGTTTACGAGGGGCTCTACCTGCTCGGCACCTCCATCGCCCGCCCGCTGATTTCCAAGCGCCTGATCGAGATCGCGGAGGCCACCGGTGCCGACGCCGTTGCTCACGGCGCGACGGGCAAGGGCAACGATCAGGTGCGCTTCGAGCTTTCGGCCTATGCGCTGAACCCCGATATCAAGGTGATTGCGCCTTGGCGTGAGTGGAACCTGACCAGCCGCACCAGGCTGATCGACTTCGCCGAGCAACACCAGATCCCGATCGCCAAGGACAAACGCGGCGAAGCGCCGTTTTCGGTGGACGCCAACCTTCTGCACACCTCCTCCGAGGGCAAGGTGCTCGAAGATCCCGCCATCGAGGCGCCCGACTACGTTTATCAACGCACGGTTCACCCCGAAGACGCGCCGAACGAACCGGAATACGTCGAGATCGGGTTTGAAAAGGGCGATGCCGTCTCGATCAACGGGCAGGCTATGAGCCCGGCCGAAGTGCTGACAAAGCTCAACGAGCTTGGCGGCAAGCATGGCGTCGGGCGGCTCGATCTCGTCGAAGGCCGCTTCGTGGGCATGAAATCGCGCGGTATCTATGAAACTCCCGGCGGCACGGTTCTGCTCGAAGCACACCGCGGCATCGAATCGATCACGATGGACCGGGGCGCGATGCACCTGAAAGACGAGCTCATGCCGCGTTACGCGGAACTGATCTACAACGGTTTCTGGTTCAGCCCCGAGCGCGAGATGCTTCAGGCCGCGATCGACAAGAGCCAGGAATTCGTCACCGGCACCGTGCGGGTCAAGCTCTACAAGGGCCTCGCGCAAACCGTCGGGCGCTGGTCGGATTACTCGCTCTACTCCGAAGAGCACGTCACCTTCGAAGACGATGCCGGTGCCTACGATCAGAAGGACGCCGCCGGCTTCATCAAGCTCAACGCGCTGCGCCTGCGGCTTCTGGGCATGCGGCGCAGACGGGTGAAGTGATCACCCGCGCCCCCTGATCGCGGGCCTTTTTCCTATGAGGCGGCGTTTCCGCGCGAAGCGCCGCTGCTGACCCAGGGTGGCGGTCAATTGTCTATCCCGTCGAGAAACGCGGTAACCTCAGCCCTGTCGGGAATCGCTTCGGATGTGCCGGGACGCGTAACCTGAAGCGCCGCGGCCGCCGCACCGAGGCGCAGGGCATCCACCGGCGACAGACCCTGGTCGAGCCCCGCGACGACATAGCCGACAAAGCAATCGCCCGCACCGGTCGTATCCAGCGGATCGACCGGAAACGCCGCAACGGTGTGAACCTTGCCGGCTGCATGATCATGCAGGACCGCGCCGGCTGCGCCCCGGGTCACCAGCAGCCGCGCAACCGGCAATTCATCGACGGCAACGCCGACGTCGGCAGAGAGCTGCCCAGCCTCGATCTCGTTGAGCGCCAGAATATCGACAAAAGGCAGCATTGCCCTGGCCGGACCAGCCTCGAAAGGCGCAGCGGAATAGACGACAAACAGACCCTTTTCCTTGGCTTTTTGCGCTGCTTCCCGCGTGAGGTTGGTTTCGTTCTGGAGCAGGAGAAAATCTCCGGGCCGCGCCTTCGCCAAGGCTGTTTCGATCTGCGGCAGCTCGAACGCGCGGTTTGCGCCAGGATAGATGACGATCATGTTTTCACCGGCATTATCGACATGCACGTTGGCATGCCCGGTGGGCACCTCACCCTGGATCACGAACCCC
This sequence comes from Sinisalibacter lacisalsi, assembly GCF_014640115.1. Classification (GTDB taxonomy): domain Bacteria; phylum Pseudomonadota; class Alphaproteobacteria; order Rhodobacterales; family Rhodobacteraceae; genus Sinisalibacter; species Sinisalibacter lacisalsi. Next base: position 265,624 of record NZ_BMGI01000001.1, read on the forward strand.
ACATCGACGCCCAGCGCCTTCAGACTATCTCGCGCCCATGCACCTTCCGGGCCAATCCGTCCGATGTGCCTCGCCGTCGATCCAGCCTTCGCCACGGCAACCGACTGGTTCGCCCCCTTGCCACCGAGCCCGACGGAAAACCGCGTCGCGGTGAGGGTTTCCCCCGGTCCGGGCAGCCGAGGCACCCGGTAGAACCGGTCCTCGTTGATCGAGCCGAGGTTCCATACGGCCATCAGCCCACCTTGCTGGCCGCGAGAATCGCCATGTTGAGAATGTCGTTCGCGGTGGAACTGGTCGAGCAGATCTGGATCGGCTTTTCAACGCCGGCCAGGATCGGCCCGATCACCGTCGCCCCCGCCAGCTCCTGCATCATCTTCACCGAGATCGACGCCGAATGCCGTGCCGGCATCACGAGGATATTCGCCGGTCCGGTCAGGCGACAGAAGGGGTAGTTTTCCATGACGCTCATGTTCAAGGCGACGTCGACGGTCATCTCCCCCTCGTATTCGAAATCGACTCCGCGCTTGTCGAGGATCTCCGGCGCGATATGCATTTTCTGCGCACGTTCCGAGATCGGGTAGCCGAAGGTCGAAAAACTCACGAAGGCCACGCGCGGTTCCAACCCGAGGCTTCGCGCCACGTCGGCGGCGCGCTCGGCGATGTTGGCGAGATCTTCCTCGTCGGGCCACTCATGCACCAGCGTATCGGCGACGAGTACGATACGGCCCTTGTGAAGGATCGCGGTGATCCCCACCGCGCCATCCTCGGCCTCTGCATCGAACACGTGGTTGATAAGGCTCATCACGTGCGCGGCCTTGCGCGTGGCGCCCGTCACCAATCCGTCGCCATGGCCATGCGCAAGCATCAGAGAGGAAAAGACGTGCCGATCACGTGCGGCGAGACGATGAATGTCGTGCCGGTCAAACCCCTGACGCTGCAAACGCTCGTAGAGGAACGATTTGTAGGTGGAGAGATGCTCGGTATTGGCGGCATTGACGATTTCCAGCTCCGCCGCCGCATCGCCAAGTCCGACCGTTTCGAGTTTCTGTTTCACGTCCGACTCGCGGCCAACCACCAGTGCCTTGCCGAAGCCGTTGCGCTGGTAGGCGACGGCGGCGCGCAGCACGTGCGGATCGTCGCCCTCGGCAAAGATCATCGTTGCCTGAGCTTGGCGAGCGCGGGCGTTCAGAGACCGCAGGATCGACGCCGTCGGATCCATCCGCGCCTTCAGAGTATTGACGTAGCGCTCCATGTCGATGATCGGGCGGCGGGCAACGCCGCTGTCGGACCCGGCCTTCGCCACTGCAGGGGGGATGGTGTAGATCAGCCGCGGGTCGAAGGGCGTGGGGATGATGTAATCGCGCCCGAAAGTGAGCTTCTTGCCGTAGGCCATCGCCACTTCATCGGGAACATCTTCACGGGCGAGCCGGGCCAGCGCCTCGGCGCAGGCGATTTTCATCTCGTCGTTGATCGCGCGGGCGTGGATATCGAGCGCGCCGCGGAAAAGGTAGGGAAACCCGAGCACGTTGTTGACCTGGTTCGGGTAGTCCGACCGGCCGGTGGCCACGATCGCATCGGGCCGGACTTCGTGTGCCTCCTCCGGCGTGATCTCGGGGTCGGGGTTGGCCATGGCGAAGATCACCGGGTTCGGCGCCATTGATTTCACCATGTCCAGCGTCACCGCGCCTTTCACCGAGACGCCGAGAAACACGTCGGCCCCTTCCATCGCTTCCTCGAGCGTGCGCAGATCGGTCTTCACCGCGTGTGCCGACTTCCATTGGTTCATGCCGTCGGTGCGGCCCTGGTAGATCACGCCCTTGGTATCGCAAACAACGCAGTTCTCGTGCCGCCCGCCCATCGCCTTGATCAACTCGATGCAGGCGATCCCAGCCGCGCCTGCGCCGTTGAGCACGATCCTGACGTCTTCGATCTTCTTGCCGGAAAGCTCCAGCGCGTTGATGAGCCCCGCCGCCGTGATCACCGCGGTGCCGTGCTGATCGTCATGGAAGACGGGAATATCCATCATTTCCTTGAGCCGCTGCTCGATCATGAAGCACTCAGGCGCCTTGATATCTTCAAGGTTGATGCCGCCGAACGTCGGCTCCATCAGGCTCACCGCCTTGACGATGTCGTCGACGTCTTCGCTATCAAGCTCGATGTCGATGGCGTTCACGTCGGCGAAGCGCTTGAACAGCACCGCCTTGCCCTCCATCACCGGCTTCGAGGCCAGAGCGCCAAGGTTCCCGAGGCCCAGAACCGCCGTTCCGTTCGACACGACGGCCACGAGGTTGCCCTTGTTGGTGTAATCGTAGGCGGTTTCGGGGTTCTCGTGGATCGCCTCGCAGGGCACGGCCACGCCCGGCGAATAGGCAAGGCTCAGGTCGCGCTGCGTCGTCATCGGCACCGAAGCGGTGATCTCGAACTTTCCTGGCGTCGGCTCGAGATGATAGGACAGCGCCTCTTCGGGAGTGATCTTGGAACGGGACATAACAATTCTTTCCGGCTGGGTATGGCGCCCCTGATAGCCGCCGCGCCGGGGCCTCTCAACTGAATTACGCAGATTCCGCATCGGTCACGCCGCTCTCGGGCGGAAATGTTTGCTCGAAAAGACAGATTTAGCGGGTGATTCCCGCTGTATAGCCCGATAGGTTGCGGCACAAACCGGAGGCTGTTCCTTGACTGACAAGATCCTTCTCACCGGCGGGGCCGGCTACATCGGCTCTCACACCTACGTCGAGCTTGTCGCCGCAGGTTTCGACGTGGTGATCCTCGACAATTTCTCCAATTCAAGCCCCGATGTGATCGACCGCCTGGAAGTTATCACCGGTGCGCCTGTCACCGTCTATACCGGCGATGTTCTCGATTCCGTCGTCTTGGACCGCGTGTTCACCGAGCACAACATCACGGCCGCGATCCATTTCGCCGCGTTGAAGGCCGTGGGCGAAAGCGCCGAGAAGCCCATCGAATACATCCATACGAACGTCTCCGGCCTGCTTACGCTTCTTGCCGCGATGAAGCGCCACGGTGCCTACCGCCTTGTGTTTTCGTCCTCCGCCACCGTCTACGGAGAGCCCGAAACGCTGCCGATCCCCGAAGGCGCGCCGCGCAGCTACACCAACACCTACGGCTTCACCAAGCTGGTCTGCGAGCAGACGCTGGAGCAGGTTGCGGCCTCGGACCCGCGCTGGGCGTTCGGTACGCTGCGCTATTTCAACCCCGCCGGCGCGCATGATACCGGGCTGATCGGCGAAGACCCGAATGACATCCCGAACAACCTGATGCCCTATATCGCCAAGGTGGCGACGGGCGAGTTGGAACGGCTTTCGGTCTTTGGCGACGATTACGACACACCCGATGGCACCGGCGTGCGCGATTACATCCACGTTGTCGACCTTGCCCGCGGCCACGTCCAATCGTTACGCGCGCTGATCGAAACCGGCGAGAGCCACACCGTGAATCTTGGCACCGGCCACGGGTTTTCGGTGCTGGAAATGCTGAAGGCCTACGAAAAGGCGTGCGGGCACGATCTTGCCTACGTCATCGCCCCGCGCCGGGCGGGCGACGTGGCCGCATCCTACGCCGATCCCTCGAAAGCCCGCGAACTTCTCGGGTTCCGGGCCGAACGCGACCTCGACAATATGTGCGCAACCAGTTGGTCTTGGGTATCGCGTCTGAAGAACAGCTGAGGGGCTTTCGCCAAGATCGGCCGATCAATACTCTGTCACAGACCAAACCCTGGGGGCCTTCGTGACTGCCGAACCTGCCGTGACGCCGATGATGGCGCAATATCTGGAGATCAAGGCGCAATACCCCGAGGCGCTCCTGTTCTACCGGATGGGCGATTTCTACGAGATGTTCTTCGACGATGCCAAGGCGGCCGCCGAAGCGCTCGATATCGCGCTGACCAAGCGGGGCAAGCACCTGGGCGAGGATATCCCGATGTGTGGGGTGCCCGTCCATTCCGCCGACGGCTATCTGCTGACCCTCATCCGCAAAGGCTTTCGCGTTGCGGTTTGCGAGCAGATGGAAGATCCGGCAGAGGCCCGGAAACGTGGCTCCAAGTCGGTCGTGAAACGCGATGTCGTGCGGCTCGTCACCCCGGGAACGCTCACCGAAGAGAGCCTGCTCGATGCCCGGCGGCACAACTTTCTCGCCGCCTACAACGAGGTGCGCGGCGAGGCGGCGCTGGCCTGGGTCGATATTTCCACCGGTGCGTTTCGCGTCATTCCATCTTCGGCCACACGTCTTGCGCCTGAGCTTGCCCGCCTCGGGCCCCGCGAACTCGTGGTGAGCGAGGCGAGCGAAGGCGAAGTGGCTCGGCTGGTTTCCGACCTTGGAGTTCCGCTGTCTCCCCTCGGGCGCGCGGCCTTCGATTCCGATGCCGGCGAGAAACGGTTGGAAGAGCTTTTCTCCGTGACCACGCTCGACGCTTTCGGCAGCTTTTCCCGTGCCGAACTTGGGGCGATGGGCGCGATCGTCGAGTATCTCGCGATCACCCAGAAGGGCAGGCTTCCGCTGCTGCGAACCCCGGTCAGGGAAAGCGTTTCGCGCCTGATGCAGATAGACGCGGCAACCCGGCGCAACCTCGAAATCACGCACGCGCTTTCAGGCGGGCGCGAGGGAAGTTTGCTCGCCACGATAGACCGAACCGTGACTTCGGGCGGCGGCCGACTTCTTGAGCGCAGGATTTCCAGCCCCTCCCGCGACCTGGTGGAAATCTCGTCGCGGATCGAGGATATCGGATTTCTCCTTGAAGCGCCGAACTTGCGGGAAGATCTCCGGGCGGCCCTGCGGAAAGCCCCCGATATTGATCGCGCCCTCTCGCGCCTCGCGCTCGAGCGCGGCGGGCCGCGTGACCTTGCGGCAATCCGGGGCGGGCTCGAGGCGGCAAGCGAGATTGCGAAGCTGTGCGCCCCTTTCGAGATTCCGGCTGGCCTTGCCAGCGCCGCCTCGCTTCTTCTCGTCGATCCAAACCTGCTTGACGAGATAGACCACGCGCTCGTGGCAGAGCCCCCTTCGCTGCTGCGCGATGGCGGCTTCATCGCGCCTGGGTTTGATCCCGAACTCGACGAGGCGCGCAAGCTTCGCGACGAGGGGCGGGGCGTTATCGCCAAAATGCAGGCTGACTTTGCGCAGAGAACGGGAATCCAGAGCCTCAAGATCAAGCACAACAATGTTCTGGGCTATTTCATCGAGGTCACCGCGACACATGCGGAAAAGATGTTGTCGCCCCCTCTGAACGAAACCTTCATTCATCGCCAAACCACCGCCAACGCCGTGCGCTTCACCACGGTCGACCTCAGCGAAATGGAAACCAGGATCCTCAACGCGGGCAATCGTGCGCTCGAGATCGAAAAGCGCCTGTTCGAGACATTGCGCGGGCTCATTCTCGAACATGCCACGGCGCTTGGGGATTGTGCCCGGTCGTTGTCGGCCATCGACGTCAGCGCGGCGCTCGCCGAAGTGGCCGGGTCGGAAGGGTGGTCGCGCCCGGTTGTGGAGGAAAGCCGCGCCTTCGAGGTGATCGCGGGGCGGCATCCGGTTGTTGAAAAAGCGCTTCGCACCCAAGGCGGCGGTGCGTTCATCGCCAACGATTGCACCTTGGCGAATGGCTCCGACGGCGCCGACATTTGGCTTCTGACCGGCCCGAACATGGCCGGGAAATCGACGTTTCTTCGGCAGAACGCCCTGATCGCACTTCTGGCTCAGGCGGGCAGCTTCGTTCCGGCCCAATCGGCCCGTATCGGCATTGTCTCTCAGCTCTTTTCCCGCGTCGGGGCGTCAGACGACCTTGCCCGCGGGCGATCGACCTTCATGGTCGAAATGGTCGAGACCGCCGCCATTCTGAACCAGGCCGATGACCGCGCCCTTGTGATCCTCGACGAGATCGGGCGCGGCACCGCCACATGGGATGGCCTTTCCATCGCCTGGGCGACGCTGGAACACCTCCACGAAGTGAACCGGTGCCGCGCCCTGTTCGCCACCCATTACCATGAGCTGACCCAGTTGGCGCAGGAGCTCGACGGGGTCGACAATGCGACCATGGCGGTGAAGGAGTGGGATGGCGACGTGATCTTCCTTCACGAGGTGCGAAAAGGCGCGGCGGATCGGTCCTATGGGGTCCAGGTCGCCAAGCTCGCGGGGCTTCCGCCCTCGGTGGTGGAGCGAGCCCGGGTTGTGCTTGAAGCTCTTGAAAAGGGCGAGCGCGAGGGTGGTGGCCGGCCCAAGGCCCTGATCGACGACTTGCCGCTGTTCTCAGCCGTTGCGGCGAAAGCGCCGACGGAAAACCCCGGCCCGTCCCCGATCACGGAAAAGCTCGCCGGGGTTCACCCCGACGAGCTAACGCCAAAACAGGCGCTTGAGCTGGTGTACGAACTGAAATCGCTCGCCCGCGATTAGCCCGGGTTCGACGAAACCCCGACCTGCGCCGGACGAAGCAGACGATCGTGCAGGAGGAACCCCTCGGCCATCACCTGGATGATCTGGCCGGATTTCGTCTCTGGCACCGGCGCTTCGAACATCGCCTGATGCAGTTGCGGATCGAACGTATCCCCGATTTCCGGCGAGATGCGGGTGATCCCGTGTTTTTCGAAGATGTTGCGGAGCTCGCGCATCGTGAGTTCGACGCCTTCGATCAGGCCGGCCGCCTGCGCGCGCAGATCGTCGTTCACCACGTCGAGCGCGCGTTTCATGTTGTCGTAGACGGGCAGCATGTCGCGCGCCAGTTTCGACCCACCGTATTGCTCGGCCTCGCGCCGGTCACGCTCGCTGCGCTTGCGGGCGTTTTCGGCATCGGCAAGCACGCGGGTGAACCTGTCTCTCAGTTCATCGCGCTCGGCGATCAGGGCTTCCACATCAGGAGTCGCCGTGGCTTCTTCGGAAGCTGATTCCGTCTGGTCGACGGGCTCATCGTCCGAACCGGCCATGATTTCCTCGATCGCCGCCTCAATGTCGGAAAGGTCGTCTTTCTTCTTTGCGTCAGCCATGTTCCTACCTTTTGCCCCGGTCGGAAATCAGCTTTCCAACCAGCTGTGCTGTGTAATCCACGATGGGGACTATGCGCCCATAGTTGAGCCGCGTCGGCCCGATAACGCCCACCGCACCGATGATCTTCCGGTCAGCGTTCATATATGGAGAAACCACCAAAGAGCTAGCCGAAAGTGAAAAAAGCTTGTTCTCCGAACCGATGAAAATCCGGACCCCGTCGCCCTCTTCCGCAAGCTCCAGAAAGCCGGCGATATCTCGTTTTCGTTCCAGATCATCGAACAACGACTTGACCCGATTAACATCGACTTCCGTGGTTCCGGCCCCGATCAGGTTTGCCCGGCCGCGCACGATAAGGCGCTCTTGCCCGCCGCCGTCATCGGTCCAGAGAGCAAGGCCGTTCTGCACGAGCTCCTGTGCGAGCGTATCAAGCTCCTGGCGACGCACCGATATCTCGTTTTCGATCACCTGGCGAAGCTCGCCGATGGTCTTGCCGCCGGCAAAGGAATTCAGGAAGTTCGCCGCCTCCCGCATAGACGCGGGCGTTTGCCCGGGAGGCGGCGAGAAGAGGCGGTTTTCCACGTGCCCGTCGGAAAACACGATCACGGCGAGCGCCTTGTCATCGTTGAGCGAAACAAACTCGATGTGAGATATCGGCGCTTCTTGCTGCTTTGGCGTCAAGACGAGGCTCGCGCCCGCGGTGATGCCGGAAAGCGCGGCGCCGACGCGGTCCATCAAGGTGGCCACGTCGGCACTGTTCGATTGCACGGTCTCGTCGATCTTGGCCCGGTCGTCGTTTGAAAGATCACTGACTTCGAGGAACCCGTCGACGAACATCCTCAGGCCGGTTTGCGTCGGAACACGGCCAGCCGAAACGTGCGGGCTGTCAAGAAGCCCCATTAATTCAAGGTCTTGCATAACATTGCGCACCGTTGCGGCCGAGACTTTCTCGGTCAGGGACCGCGTCAGCGACCGCGAGCCCACCGGCTCGCCGGTTTCGAGATACGCCTCTACAAGGCGGCGAAACACTTCGCGCGAGCGTTCGTTGAGTTCTTCAAGTTGGGGGCTTTGCGCCATCTGCCACTGCTCCGCCTGTATCAGGCTTGCGTTTTTCGGGGCGCCGTGAGACTCCAACCACAAACCGAGAGGAAGGATATCTCATGCGCCCATCTGGTCGGAAGATAGATGAAATGCGTCCGATTTCAATTGATACAGACGTCACGAAACACGCAGAGGGATCTTGCCTGATCAAGGCGGGCGATACCCAGGTGCTTTGCACGGCCTCGATCGAAGAACGCGTGCCGCCTTTCATGCGGAATTCCGGTCAAGGCTGGGTGACGGCCGAGTACGGCATGCTTCCGCGTTCCACCAATACCCGGATGCGCAGGGAAGCTGCGGTTGGAAAACAGGGCGGCCGGACCGTCGAGATCCAGCGCCTGATCGGGCGCTCGCTGCGTGCCGGGGTTGATCGCCAGGCACTGGGTGAACGCCAGATCATCGTTGATTGTGACGTGATCCAGGCGGATGGCGGCACCCGCTGCGCCTCGATCACCGGCGGCTGGGTGGCGCTCCGTCTTGCCGTGAACAAGCTGATCAAGGCGGGCGATATCACGACCGATCCGCTCGGCGATCCCGTCGCCGCCGTTTCCTGTGGGATCTATGCCGGGCAGACCGTGCTTGACCTGGATTATCCGGAAGATAGCGAGGCCGGCGTCGATGGCAATTTCGTGATGACGGGGTCGGGGCGCCTGATCGAGGTTCAGATGTCGGCCGAGGGTGCGACTTTCACCCACGAGCAGATGTCTCGGCTGATGGAACTGGCCGACAAGGGCATCGGCGAGCTCGCCGAAGCACAGAAAGCGGCGGTTGCATGACGCGGAAATTCACCGGGAACAAACTGGTGATTGCCTCCCACAACGCGGGCAAGATCCGTGAAATCGGGCCTCTTTTGGAGCCCTTCGGGGTCGAGGTTGTTTCTGCCGGTGAACTCGGGCTCGAAGAGCCGGAGGAAACCGAAGATACCTTCGCCGGCAACGCCCGGATCAAGGCGCATTTCGCGGCCCGCGCATCGGGATTTCCGGCGCTGTCCGATGATAGCGGCATCATGGTTGATGCGCTTGACGGCGCTCCCAGCGTCTATACCGCCGACTGGGCCGAAACGCCGCAGGGCCGTGATTTTCCGATGGCGATGGCAAAGGTCTGGGCGCTGCTGGAAGAAGGTCAGGCACCGGAACCCAGAAAGGCGCATTTCAATGCCACCCTTTGCCTGGCCTGGCCGGATGGTCACGACGAGGTATTCGAAGGTCAGGTTCATGGCCGGATCGTCTGGCCGATGCGCGGCGAGAACGGCTTTGGATTCGATCCGGTGTTTCTCCCCGATGGGAAAGACCAGACCTTCGGGGAAATGGACCCAGCCGAAAAGCACGCCATGAGCCATCGGGCAGTCGCTTTCGCGAAGCTCATCGAGGGCTGTTTTGCTTGAGGATTGGCGGCTTGGAGGCTTCGGTCTCTACATTCATTGGCCGTTCTGCGAGTCCAAGTGCCCCTACTGCGATTTCAATAGTCATGTGTCCCGCAGCATCAATCAGGAAGCTTGGCGAAACGCTTTCCTGACGGCGCTTGAACACTACGCGCGGGAAACGCCGGATCGGGTGCTCAATAGTGTCTATTTCGGCGGAGGAACGCCTTCCTTGATGGACGCGAATGTGGTGGGATCGGTGCTGGAGGCCCTGCCGGGGCATTGGGCGCTCGCCAATGATCTGGAGATCACGCTCGAGGCCAACCCATCTTCGGTCGAGGCCGCCCGGTTCGATGAATACAGGTCCATCGGGGTCAACCGGATTTCCCTCGGCATACAGGCTTTGAACGATCCCGATCTGAAGCGATTGGGGCGGCTCCATACGGCTTCCGCTGCTCTGAATGCGCTCGAGATCGCCCGATCGAGCTTCGAAAGGGTCAATTTCGATCTGATCTATGCCCGTCAGGATCAATCTCTGGAGGCGTGGCGCGAAGAATTGCAGCGCGCGCTTTCCTTCGCGCCAACCCATCTTTCGCTTTACCAGTTGACCATCGAACAGGGCACGGCCTTCGGTGACCTGTTCGACCGTGGAAAGCTCCCGGGGCTACCGGAAGAAGACCTCGCCGCCGATATGTATGACGCAACACAGGAACTTTGCGAGGCCGCCGGCCTTCCAGCCTACGAAGTCTCTAACCATGCCAGACTCGGCCAGGAATCCCGGCACAATCTGACCTATTGGCGTGGTGGTGACTACGTCGGGATTGGCCCAGGGGCACATGGTCGGGTAACGGTGGGGGGGCATCGATATGCGACCGTGGGCACCCCGTCGCCGAATGACTGGCTGAAGGAGGTGGCGAGCGGCGCATCCGGCGAAATGCAAAGGGATCGCCTCTCGCCCGAGGATCACCTCGGAGAATATCTGATGATGGGCCTTCGCACCAACGAAGGCGTTGATCTGGCCCGCATCGAAAACATATCCCGGAAACCTATTAAACATAATAAAATCAAAGACTTGATAGATATCGGCATGTTGGAAATGTCGTCCGGCACTCTGCGCGTCACACGGCGTGGCCGCGCGGTTTTGAACTCGGTTACGACTGCGCTGCTGCCTGACTGATCACCCGCCGAGTTTCCGGCAAACGTCGTCGAGATCATCGAGGCTTGCGTATTCGATCGTGAGCTTGCCCGCTTCTTGCCCGGGCTTATGATCAATGATCACCTTCATTCCCATCGCCGCGGAGAGATCCTTTTCCAAGGCGACCGTATCGGCATCCTTGGATTGGGGCGCGCGCTTTTTCGGCTCTTTTTCACCCGTTTTCTTCGATTTCAGCAACTTCTCGGTCTCTCGCACCGACAGCCCCTTGGCAACGATCTGGCGCGCGAGGCTTGACGGGTCGTCCGCCGCAACCAGCGCCCTGGCGTGGCCCGCGGTGATCTGTCCCTCTTTCAGAAAGGTCTGCACATCAACGGGCAGGTTCAGAAGCCTGAGAATGTTCGCGATATGTGACCGGCTCTTGCCAAGTGCAGCTGCGAGCTTTTCCTGCGTATGCCCAAAACGCTCCATCAGTTCGCGGTAACCGGCCGCTTCCTCGATCGCGTTGAGATCAGACCTCTGGATGTTCTCGATAATCGCAACTTCGAGCGCCTCGGTGTCGGAGTAATCGCGGATCAGGGCCGGTACCTCGTGCAATCTCGCCATCTGCGCCGCGCGCCAGCGTCGCTCACCGGCTACGATCTCGTAAGTATCTTCCCGCTTCGGGTTTGGCCGAAGGATCAGCGGCTGGATCACGCCCTTTTCCCTGATCGAGGCTGCCAGATCATCGAGATCGGCTGGCGTGAAAGTTCGCCGCGGCTGATCCGGGTTCGGCTCGATCTGATCGATCGGGACCATCTGGTCGGCGCGGCGCACAACCGGCGCTCCCTCTTCGTCGGTTGCCGAATCCGAAGCGACATCCGCCATCAGGGCCGACAGCCCCCGGCCCAAACCACGTGTGGGTTTCTTCGTCACGATGCTCTCCTCAGTTTCGTGCCATCAGTTCACGCGCCAGGTCCAGATAGGCCACGCTGCCCTTCGATGCCGGATCGTAGCTCAAGACCGGCATCGCGAAAGACGGCGCCTCGCTAACCCTGACATTCCGGGGAATAACCGTGGTAAACACCAATTCCCCCAGATTTTCACGCGCATCCGCCTCAACCTGCTTTGAGAGGTTGTTGCGGCTGTCATACATCGTCAGCGCCACGCCTTCGATGCGCAAAGCCTTGTTCGCGGTTTGCCGCACCTCGCGAATGGTCAGCATGAGCTGGGAAAGGCCTTCGAGCGCGAAAAACTCGCTTTGGAGCGGCACCAGAACGGAATGCGCGGCCACCATCGCGTTCACCGTCAACAGGTTCAACGACGGCGGGCAATCGATCAGGATGTAATCGAGGCCGAGATCGGCGACGGCGGGAGCCCGGAGCGAATCATGAAGCAGGAAAATCCGCTTCTCGTTCGAAACCAGCTCGATATCCGCGGAGGAAAGATCCGTGCTGGCCGGGGCGATAAGAAGGTTTTCAACGGCGGTTTTCTGCACGACATCCTGCAGCGGAACCTCTTCCAGAAGAAGATCATAGGTTGAAAGTCCATCCCTGCCCTTCTGCACGCCAAGGCCGGTGGACGCATTGCCCTGGGGGTCGATATCAACGAGCAACACGGTTTTGTTCTGGCTAGCCAGCGCCGCACCGAGGTTGATTGCCGTCGTGGTCTTGCCCACGCCGCCTTTCTGGTTGGTGATCGCGATGATCTTTGGCCCAGTTGGACGAATTGGGTCAGACACGGCGGATATCTCCGATTTTCAGAATGGTGGCGCCCGAATTGGTTTCGCTCGGATATGTATCCAACCGGAAATCCCAGCTTGCAAGGGCCTCGTCCACTTCTTTTTGGTAAGAAGCGCCTTTGAGGAAGATCGCCCTCCCATCGGGGCCGAGGTGGCGTTTCGCGTAATCCAGAAGCACGGTCAGCGAGGCGAGCGCGCGCGCCATGACGACGTTTGCATCCAGCGGCGCAACGTCTTCGATCCGCTTGGCGTGAACCGTCGCGGAAAGCCCGGTTTCGCGGATCACCGTATTGAGAAACGCGGCTTTTCGCTGATCGCTTTCAATGCAATGCATGTGGAACTGAGGCATTTTCTCTTTCGCAAGAATCGCGATGACGAGCCCAGGGAACCCACCCCCTGCACCCATATCCACGCATGTTACCTCCTGCGGACCGAGCAGCCCGAAGATTTGGGCGGAATCCTGGAAATGACGCGTCCACAAATCGGGCAGAGTGGACTTTCCAACCATGTTGATGGCTGGATTCCATTTGGCCAGGAGCTGTGCATAGATTTCAAGCCGTTGGGTTGTTTCACGTGAAACATCGGCAAGGGCGTTACGTCCTTTCGCCGGGCTCATGCCGACTTAGCTCGTTCGCGTTGGCGCAGCCTGGCGAGAATCAATGTCAGCGCCGCAGGCGTGATGCCCTCGATCCGCGCCGCTTGCGCGATGCTCTCCGGGCGCGCCTGCATGAGCTTCGCCTTTAGTTCGTTGGTCAGGCCGTTGAGCGCGTCATAATCGAAATCCGGCGGGATTTCTTGCGCTTCGTCCCTTTTCAGGCCTTCGACTTCACGGTTTTGACGGTCGATATAATTCGCATAGAGCGCGTCCTTTTCGATCTGCCGAGAGATCACTTCCGGGATATCCGCCAGGCTTTCCTCCGCCGCGGCGATCTTGGCCACGTTCACTCCCGGCAAGGAAAGAAGCTGAAACCCGGTGCGGCGCGCCCCATCGCCACTCACCTCGGCGCCCAGCGCCCGCACCTGCTTTGGCGTGAAGGTGAGTTTTTCCAGCATCGCCTTTCCGGAACTCAGAGCTTCCATCTTCTCCATGAACGCAATCTTCCGGGTCTCGGAGATTGCGCCGAGATCCATCGCGATCGGGGTAAGGCGCTGATCGGCATTATCCGCTCGCAGCGAAAGCCGGAACTCCGCGCGCGACGTGAACATGCGGTAAGGCTCCGTAACACCGCGAGTAATCAGGTCGTCGATCATCACCCCCAGGTAAGAATTCGTCCTGCTGAAATGAATCGGCGCCCTGCCCAGGGCGTGCAACGCGGCGTTCAGCCCGGCCACCACGCCTTGCGCGGCGGCTTCTTCGTACCCGGTCGTCCCGTTGATCTGCCCGGCAAGGTAGAGGCCGGGAACGGCCTTCACCTGCAGCGTTTGCAGCAGCGCACGCGGGTCAACGTAATCATACTCGATGGCGTAGCCTGGTTGCAGGATGCGGACATTCTCAAGGCCCTTGATCGACCTGACGTATTCCTCCTGCACATCCTCCGGAAGTGATGTCGAGATCCCGTTTGGGTAGACGGTGCTGTCCTCAAGGCCTTCCGGTTCAAGAAACACCTGGTGCGACGGTTTTTCGGAGAAGCGAACAACCTTGTCTTCGATCGAGGGGCAATACCGGGGGCCAACCCCGTCGATATGGCCGCCATACATCGCCGATTTCTCGAGGTTCTTCTCGATGATTTCGTGCGTCCGCTCATTTGTGTGCGTGATCCCGCACGAAACCTGGCGGGCCACAGGGGTCCGGCTCAGAAATGAGAACATCTCCGGTTGCTCGTCACCGGGCTGCAGGTCGAGCACATCCCAGTTGATAGATTTTCCGTCGAGCCGGGGCGGCGTGCCGGTTTTAAGGCGGCCGAGGGGCAGCCCGAAGGCATCGATCTGTTCCGCCAGGCGAATCGACGGGCGATCTCCCATCCGGCCGCCGGCATGCCGTTTATCGCCGATATGAACGACGCCGCGCAGGAAAGTTCCGGTGGTCAGGATAACCGCGCGAGCCTGCAGGTCGGTGCCGTCCGCCAGCCTTACGCCATCGACCGTGTCGCCGGACATCAGCAGTTCCACCACCTCGCCCTCGATGAGATCCAGCAGATTTGCCGCCGTGATCTCTTCGGTCATCGCGGCACGATAAAGCCGGCGATCCGCCTGCGCCCTCGGTCCTTGCACCGCTGGCCCCTTGCTGCGGTTCAACAGTCGAAACTGGATCCCCGCGCAATCGGCTACGCGGCCCATGACGCCGTCGAGCGCGTCGATCTCGCGGACGAGATGGCCCTTCCCAAGTCCACCAATCGCGGGGTTGCACGACATCACGCCAAGATCGGACGCGCGGAGCGTGACCAGGGCGGTTCGCGCGCCCAACCTTGTGGCAGCCAGCGCGGCATCCGCGCCGGCATGGCCGCCGCCAATTACCACGACATCGAAGTTTGAATGTTTCACGTGAAACACTCCCAATTGAAGCGCCTATTTCCCTAGGCAAAAACTGGCGAAGATTTCGTCGAGCACGTTCTCAACATCTACACGACCAACCAGTGAATCAAGAGCCCTGATCGCCGACCAAAGCTCTTCCGCCGCGAGTTCTGACCTCTCGGCCCCGAAGGATATCTGAGTCCGAGCCGCTACAAGACCATCGCACGCCCGCGAAATCGCCGAAGCGTGGCGCGCCCGGATCGCGGTTCCGGCATTTGACGCCCGATTCTCCAGGGCCTTTTGTATACGCCCCACCAGTTCCCCGACACCGTAACCTGTGAGCCCCGAAACGCCGAAGCCATTTACGCCCAGATCGGCCTTGCCCGAAACAACGATGTCGTCCGTCACCGGATCCAATCCCAGATCGGCGCCATCGCCTGCCGTCAGGAACACTCGAAGGTCAGCCCCCCGAGCACGCTCCAAAGCCCGCCGGATCCCGATCTCCTCGATCTTGTCCTCCGCCTCCCTGAGGCCGGCCGTATCAAGCACGGTCACAGGAAGCCCGCCAAGATCCATGCGGACTTCGATCACATCCCGGGTCGTGCCCGCAACCTCCGACGTGATCGCGGCTTCTCGACCGGCCAGGGCGTTCAACAACGTCGATTTTCCCACGTTCGGGGGCCCGACGATTGCAACCTCGAACCCCTCCCGGATGCGTTCCGCGATGCCCACCCCAGCTTTCTCGCGTTCGAGCGACGCAAGAACCCCGTCGATCAACTCCAGGACCTCCGGGCTCACATCGACGGGCACATCCTCGTCAACGAAGTCGATCGTTGCTTCAAGAAGCGCCACGGCCCGCACCAGCGCCTTGCGCCAGGCTTCAGCCTTGGTTCCAAGCTCGCCCGACAACACCCGGTAAGCCTGCGCGCGTTGAACTTCTGTTTCGGCCTCGATGAGATCAGCCAGCCCCTCGACCTGCGCCAGGTCCAGCCTGTCGTTCTCCAGCGCCCGGCGGGTGAACTCGCCCGGCTCGGCCATGCGTAACCCTTCGAGCTTTGACAGCGCCCCGGTCACTGCATCGATTACCGCAAGCGATCCATGAACCTGGAATTCCACGACCGGCTCGCCGGTGAAGCTTTTTCCCTCGTCGAAATTGAGCACGAGCGCTTCATCCAGTGCGGCACCATCGGCATTGCGGAGGGTGCGAACACCGCGCACCTCGGGCAACTTCCCGCATAACGCGGCCGCCGCGCTTGGTGCCGAGGCCCCCGAGATACGGACGATAGCCACACCCGCTTTTCCCCGAGCGGTCGCAAGGGCGAAAATCGTATCCATCACTGCACCCGTCGCGCCTTGCCCCGGGTCACGCGTTCATCGAATCGAAGAACTCCGTGTTGTTCTTGGTCTGCTTCAGCTTCGAGATCAGGAATTCCACCGCGTCGGTGGTTCCCATCGGGTTCAGGATGCGGCGCAAGACATAGGTTTTCTGCAGATCCTTCGGCGAGACCAGAAGCTCTTCCTTCCGCGTGCCCGATTTAAGGATGTCAATGGCCGGGAAGATCCGCTTGTCGGAGACCTTCCGATCAAGCACCAGCTCGCTGTTGCCGGTGCCCTTGAATTCTTCAAAGATCACCTCATCCATCCGGCTGCCGGTATCGATCAGAGCCGTCGCGATGATGGTGAGCGATCCGCCTTCCTCGATGTTCCTGGCCGCACCGAAAAATCGCTTCGGCCGTTGAAGCGCGTTGGCGTCAACGCCGCCGGTCAAAACCTTGCCAGAAGACGGAACCACCGTGTTGTAGGCGCGCCCGAGCCGGGTGATCGAATCGAGCAGGATCACGACATCACGCTTGTGTTCCACCAGCCGCTTGGCCTTCTCGATCACCATCTCTGCAACGGCCACGTGCCGCGTTGCCGGCTCGTCGAAGGTCGAGGACACGACCTCGCCCTTCACCGACCGCTTCATGTCCGTCACCTCTTCCGGCCGCTCGTCGATCAGAAGCACGATCAGGTAGCACTCGGGGTGATTCAACGCGATAGATTGCGCGATGTTCTGCAACAGCACCGTCTTACCCGTGCGCGGCGGGGCCACGATCAACGACCGCTGGCCCTTCCCGATCGGGGCCACCAGGTCGATGATCCGGGCCGATCTGTCCTTGATCGTCGGGTCCTCGATTTCCAGCGTGAACCGCTCATCCGGGTGCAGCGGCGTGAGGTTATCGAATGCCACCTTGTGACGCGCAACTTCCGGATCGGTGAAGTTGATCTTCTCGACGTTGGTGATCGCGAAGTAATTCTCGTTGTCGCCGGGGGCGGAAATCACGCCTTCGACCGTATCGCCTGTCCGCAAGGAATGCTTCCGGATCATTTCCGGCGACATGTAGATATCGTCCGGTCCGGGAAGGTAATTCGCCTCGGGCGACCGCAGGAAACCGAACCCGTCCTGCAGCACTTCCAGAACGCCCTCGCCACCGATCTCCCAGCCGTCCTCCGCGCGCTCCTTGAGGATCGAGAACATCATCTCGCCCTTGCGCATCGTCGAGGCGTTCTCGATCTCGAGATCCTCGGCCATAGCTAGCAGATCCTTGGGGCTTTGCGCCTTGAGATCGGAAAGATTCAAACGTTCTGACATTGGAGCACCCATTGACGGCGCGCTTGACGCTGTCTGATTTGAAAAGGGAAACAGATGGGCCGGACGGCCCTCTGAATCCGGCTTCTAGAACGCCAGGCCTAGCGAGTCAATCAGCGTCAGAATTTCACGATGACCGCGAAAACGATGATCAGCATCAGGATCGTCGGAAACTCGTTCATCATCCGGT
This sequence comes from Sinisalibacter lacisalsi, assembly GCF_014640115.1. Classification (GTDB taxonomy): domain Bacteria; phylum Pseudomonadota; class Alphaproteobacteria; order Rhodobacterales; family Rhodobacteraceae; genus Sinisalibacter; species Sinisalibacter lacisalsi. The sequence continues at coordinate 283,209 of NZ_BMGI01000001.1, forward strand.
AGCGTCGACCGGGAAGAGCATTGGTGCCGGCCACGAAATCCTTGCGACGCGCCGCCAGCCACATGTGGAACCATGTCATCAGGATGACCGAGATGCCCTTCGCATAGGGCCAGACCGCACTCCAATCTATGATCCCCGGCGTGAAGACCAGCATGAGCCCAAACACCCAGGCCGCGATCAGCGACGGGTTCATGATGGCTTTCAGCAGCCGCCGCTCCATGGTTTGAAACATCTCGTCGGTCGCCGAACCTGGCGTGACCTGTTCGACGTGGTAGACGAACAGCCTCGGCAGATAGAACAATCCCGCCATCCAGGTGATGATCGCGATCACGTGGAGCGATTTCGACCACGGATAGAAGGTAGCCAGCCAATCCATCATGTTCTCAGCCTTTTCCTGACGATCCGAGGTCTCCTTACAATAAATAAGATATAAAGGAATAGAGTGGTTGTTTCTTTAGAGCCTGTGGAGTTTGGGGATTAATTGGATATCCACAGATCCTTCCCCATCTGACAAAAACCACGGGATGAACAATGCGCGGAAGTTCTTCAAAATACCACATATAAATCAATATGTTAAGAAATAGTGGCAGACGAGTCCCGCAATTTTTGACCGAGCCAACAGCCCTGTCCACATCTACCGGGAAACCCCGTCCACAGTGCAGGAAAGACGGTGGAGCCAAGGGCGAAGGCCCGGTCTTTCCACAGTGCCCCAGAACGCGCTAGGTTCACCCCTACCGCCCCCCGGAACACACCACAGATATCCACAGGCATATCGACATGACCAAGCGCCTCATTCTGGCATCCGCGTCGGAGGTCCGCGCCGTGCTCCTGCGCAACGCGGGACTCGATATCGAAGTCAAACCGGCACGGATCGACGAACCGGCCATCCGTGTCGGACTGGAACTCGAAAACGCATCGCCGAGGGACGTTGCGGACACCTTGGCGGAATTCAAGGCGAGGAAGGTTTCGGGCGCCGATCCGGATGCGCTCGTCCTCGGCTGCGACCAGGTGGCGGAGCTGGACGGGACCATCCTTGAAAAGCCCGACTCGAAGGAAACCGCGGTCTTCCAACTGCACAACCTGTCCGGGCAAACCCACCGGCTGCTTTCGGCCGCGGTTGTCTACGAAGGTGGCGAGCCGAAATGGCGGCACGTGGGCGTTGTTCGCCTGACGATGCGCCAGCTCTCGGACGCCTATATCGAGGATTACGTTGCCCGGAACTGGGAAAGCATCCGCCATTCGGTGGGCGCATACAAGCTGGAGGAGGAAGGCGTGCGCATGTTCTCGCGCATCGACGGCGACTACTTCACCGTTTTGGGCCTGCCGCTGATGGAGCTCTTGTCTTTCCTCATCAACACGGGCGAAGTGAGGGTATGACCAAAGGTCCGATCCCCCTCGCAGGTGTTCTTCAGGCGGCTGACAAGCCCAGCGCCGTCACCGCGCTTTACGATCACTGGCTGGCGGTGATGAACCTGCCGGGCCGATACGTGCCCCTCACCGTCGCGCCCGACGACCTTGGCGATGTGATCCGCCTCCTGCCGAAAGCCGGGTTCATCGGTTTGAACATAACCCGGCCCTACCAACGCCGCGTGCTCGACCACGCCGATATCATCACGGACCGGGCGGCGCTGATGTCGGGCGCGAACACGATCATTTTCCGGCGCGACGGCAAGATTCACGCCGATAACACCGATGGCTACGGCTTCATCGAGAATATCCGCCAGGGCGCCCCCGGCTGGAACCCGAAATCCGGACCAACCGCGATTTTCGGAGCCGGACGAACGGCGCGCGAGGTGGTCACCGCCCTGCTCGAGGTCGGCGTCGAGGAAATCCGGATTGCCAACCGCACCCGGGCCCGGGCTGAGGCGCTGCGCTCGGAATTCGGCACCCGGCTGGTGGTGACCGATTGGGTCAAGGCGGGCAATATGCTCGAAGGCGCGGCGACGGTTGTGAACACAACGCCGCTTGGCTCGGCCGGCCATCCGGAACTGCGGGTGCCCCTCGACGGCCTCACGCCCGGCGCGGTGGTGAATGATCTCGTCGTCTCCCAAGCGCCGACCCGACTGCTGCAGGCCGCGATCGAAGGCGGGTGCTACCCGGTCGATGGTGTGGGCATGGTGCTGTACCAGGCCGCCCCCGCTTTCGAGCGGTGGTATGGCACGCGGCCCGAGGTGGACGAGCGCGCGCGTGAAGTCACGACGGCCGCGTTCAGCGAATGAAAGCGCCATTCGTCATCGGGCTCACCGGATCCATCGGCATGGGCAAGACAACGACGGCACAGATGTTTGCCGAGGCCGGCATCCCGGTCTGGGATGCTGACGCGGCGGTGCATCGCCTCTACGCCGCCGGCGGTCCCGCCGTCGAGCCGATCAAGGTGCTTTGCCCCGAGGCCGTCATCGACGGCGCGGTTGATCGAACGGCGCTGAAGACCTGGATCAAGCGGGATTCAACCGCGTTGCCGCGGATCGAGGCCATTGTGCACCCTCTCGTGGGTGCTGATCGCAGCCAGTTTCTTGCCGACACCGAGGCCGAGATCGTGGTTGTCGATGTGCCGTTACTCTTTGAGACCGGGGCACAGGACATGGTGGATGCAACCGTCGTGGTCAGCGCGCCCGCTGACGTTCAGCGCGAACGGGTTCTTGAGCGGGGCACGATGGACCCTGAGACGTTCGAGAATATCCTCGCCAAGCAGGTTCCCGATGCGGAGAAACGCGCGATGGCCGATTACGTGATCGAGACGACCTCGGTTGAACAGGCAAGAACACAAGTGCAGGCTGTGCTTGAAGACATCAGGGAGAAGCTGGCGAATGCGTGAAATCGTGCTCGACACCGAAACCACCGGGTTCGACCCGAGGACGGGTGACCGGATGGTCGAGATCGGGGCCGTCGAACTGTTCAACCACATGCCCACGGGCCGAACCTTCCATCAATACATCAACCCCGAACGCGACGTTCCACAATCGGCCTTCGAGGTGCATGGCCTATCCGCCGAATTCCTGCGCGATTACCCGGTGTTTCGCGAGATCGCGCTGTCGTTCCTGGATTTCATCGGCGACGCTCCCCTCGTGATCCACAACGCGAAGTTCGATGTGCCATTCCTGAATGCGGAACTCGAATGGTGCAAACACCCGATCATCCCGATGGATCGCGCGATCGACACGCTCGAGATCGCCCGCAAGCGGTTTCCCGGCTCCCCGGCCTCGCTGGACGCGCTTTGCCGCCGGTTCGGAATCGATAATTCGCACCGCACGCTGCACGGCGCGCTACTGGACAGCGAAATCCTGGCCGAAGTTTATCTTGAACTGATCGGCGGTCGTCAGCCTGATCTGGTGCTCGGCCATGGCAGTTCGGCGCAAAGCTCAAGCCGCGTTGCACAGGCTGAAGACTGGCGACCGCGTCCGAGACAGAAGAAGCTCGAGCCACGGATCACGCAAGAAGAAGCCGCTGCCCACGCGGCCTTTGTCGAGGCGATGGGCAACGGCGCGATCTGGAAGAAGTTCCCGATCAGTTAGCGGGGGTTTCGGGCTTCTCCGCGGCGGCACGGCGCGCGATTTCCTGGCGGTAGAGAGCCAGGAAATCCACGCTGTCGAGGTTCACCGGCGGGAAGCCTCCGTCGCGCGTCACGTCCGATACGATCCGACGCACGAAGGGAAACAGGAGCCGCGGACATTCGATCAGCAGGAACGGATGAAGCTGCGCTTCGGGAACATTCTCCACGTGGAACACGCCGGCATAATCCAGTTCCAGCAGGAACAAGGGATCATCCGAGCCCTGGTTTGTCGAATTCACCTTGAACTTGGTGATCACCTCGTACTGGTTGTCGGCCGTTCGCTTCTTCGCATCGAGGGCAACCTCAACCTTGATTTCCGGTTTGACCTCACCCTGCGCACCCTTTTGCGCAAGAATGTTCTCGAACGACATATCGCGGATAAACTGAGCAAGAACCTGCATCTTGACGGGGTTCTGCTGGCCTTGGGCTTCTGCATTGCCGGCGGCGGGGGCCTCTTCGGACATGGACATCTCCTGGGTTCACGAATTCCCGACTCCCTTAGCAGGTCATCCGGAAACCGACAATGCAGGGCAGCCCTAGTGCTTGGTCCAACCCGATGGGCCGCGGGTAACATCATGGGTCGGCCGTTTCGTCTCCGAAACATCCTTGAACTCACCGTCGATCACATCACCGCCACCATCGCGTTCGAAAGGATCAGTGGGGTGGTCGGGCCCCATGGTGAAACTCTGCACCCGAACGCGCTCCCGGACTTTCCGGAATACCCAGCGGCGGACAGGCGGAAGAAGAAGAGCAAAACCGAGCCCGTCGGTGAAAAACCCGGGCGTGAGCAGAAGCGCCCCGGAAAACAGGATCATCGCCCCATGCGCCAGCGGTTCGGTGGGATCTCCGAGCGCCTCGAAAGATCGGCGAAGGTCGTTCAGGGCCATCACACCCTGTTGGCGCACCAGCCACGACCCAAGCACGGCGGTGGCCACCACGATGGCAAGGGTCCACCCAAGGCCGATCAAGCCCCCGACCTCGATGAAAAGGGCGATTTCGATCAACGGAACGACGATGAACAGAAACAAAAGCAGCATGACAACCTCTTGAAGGTAGATCGGTGGAGTGGACTTGCCCCCACCGCTTGCCTACATATGTGACAACCGCGCGGATATTCCACCCGCGCATTCAAACGAGGTGTTCATGTCATCCCCCGTGATCCAGCTACTGGTGCTCGCCGCCATCGCGATTTTTCTCATTATTCGGCTGCGCGACGTGCTTGGCACGCGCGAGGGCTTCGAAAAACCGGCCGTAACGAAAACGGCCGATCCCCGCGACGAGAAGCGTGGACAATTCCAGGTGATCGAGGGTGGTCCTGACGCGGATATCACCGATCACGTTCCCGATGGCAGTCCGGCGGCAAAGGCTCTGACGGCGATGAAGGCGGCGGAGCCGAGCTTCAATGTGGGCGAGTTTCTCGGTGGCGCCCGCGGCGCCTACGAGATGATCCTGATGGCGTTCGAAGCCGGCGATCTCGCGAAGATCCGCCCTTTCCTCGCCGATGATGTTTACGAATCCTTCGCTGCCGTCGTGGAAGCGCGCGCCGAAAAAGGCCTGACGATCGAAGCCGATTTCGTCGGTTTGCGGGAGCTCAAGCTGCTGGATGCCGAATTCGACCCGGCCACCAACGAAGGCGAAGTCACCGTCCGCTTCCTCGGCGAGCTGACTTCCGTTGTCCGCGACAAATCGGGCGAGATCGTCGAGGGCAACCCCAAGGAAGTGAAGCGTCAGAAGGATGTCTGGACGTTTGGGCGCATCATGGGCTCGGACAACCCGAACTGGCTTCTCGTCGCCACGGGCGGGTAACATGTTTCGGCGTGTCGGCCTGGCTCTCGGGTTCGGCCTGTTGATGGCCGGGCCGGTCGCGGCCGGGCTGGACGACGCCGATTTGACGATCCTCCAGTTTTCGCAGCTCAACGGTTGGGCCGAAGACGATCACGTCCAGGCGCTTGCCGTTTTCGAAGAAACCTGTGCGCTGCTCAACGATCCACAATGGCGGCCGATCTGCGCCATCGCCGCGGCCCATGACGGGCCGGCGCGCAGCTTCTTCGAGCTGTTCTTCCGCCCGGTCCTTGTCGAGGACGGCACCCCTGGCCTTTTCACCGGCTACTACGAGCCGGAAATCCGCGGCTCGCGCACCAGAACATCGCGCTATCGGCACCCGGTCTACCGCAAGCCAACGGATCTGCCCTCCGATGTTCAATGGTATTCACGTGAAGCTATCGAGCGCGATCACGTTCTTGAGGGCCGCGGGCTCGAGATCGCGTGGGTGGAAGACCCGGTCGAGCTTCAGTTCCTCCAGATCCAGGGATCGGGACGAATTCGCCTGCCTGACGGATCCGCGATCAGGCTTGGCTACAGCGGCCATAATGGTCACCCCTTCCGGTCACTGGCCGACGAGCTTGTGCGTCGTGGCGTCTATGACGTTCACCAGGTTTCGGCCCCGGTGATCCGGTCATGGGTGCGGCGGAACCCCGAAGAGGGCGAAGCGCTGCTTCATCATAACCCCTCCTATGTGTTCTTCAGGGAAGTGGGCCACGTGCCGGCGGATCGGGGACCGCTTGGCGCGATGAACCGCTCGATCACCGCGCACCGCACGCTTGCGGTCGATCCGGATTTCACCCCGCTGGGCGCTCCGGTCTGGATCGAGAAGGGCGGCGAGGGGCCGATGAATCGGCTGATGATCGCGCAAGACACCGGATCGCGCATCAAGGGCGCCCAGCGCGCGGATATTTTCTATGGAACCGGAGAAGACGCTGGCCGCGAGGCCGGCGGCATTCGCGATCCCGGCCGGATGGTCGTCCTCCTGCCGATCCAGCGTGCCTATGCGCTGAAGCCGGAGGGTTGACGCATGCCCCGCCGGAAACCACGCACCATTCGCCCCGAGGAAATCGAACTCTGGAGCAAGGTGGTCGAACATGCGGTCCCGCTCCATCCGAAGCGGCCGTTGGCACCGGAAAGAAAACAGGCCCTGAACAAGCCAAAAGGCGCGTTTTCGCCCGTCCCGCGGTTTCAATTGGGCGAGGCTGCAAAGCCGCGTCCGCTATCCCATGATATCGCGCCCCCGATCCATGAACAGCTGGCCCAAACACCGGTCGCGATGGACCGCAAGCGTTTCACCCGAATGAAGAAAGGCCGGATTTCACCCGAGGCGCGGATTGACCTTCACGGCATGACAACCGCCCAGGCTCATCCCGCGCTGACGGGTTTCATCCTCGATGCCGTGGCTGACGGCCGCCGCCTCGTGCTCGTGATCACCGGAAAGGGCAAATCCAGGCCCGATGACGGCCCGATCCCCGAGCGCCATGGGGTCTTGCGTCACCAGGTTCCGCACTGGCTGCACACCGCCCCGCTGAAGGCCTATGTTCTCCAGATTTCCGACGCGCATGTGAAGCACGGCGGTCAAGGAGCCTACTACGTCTATCTCCGCCGCCGCCGTTAGAACGGCCCTGCGCCCACCTCGATCGTATCGGCATCGCGAACGGCCATGACCGAATCGGGCTGTTCGCTCATCGCTTCTGTGATCCCCTGCCCGAAACTGCCGGTAAAGGCGCGCATGTTGCCCATGATCTTCAGGAAGGCGGGCGAGGTGATCGCGGTGTCGTGGTTCAGAAGGCCCTTCGAGAAATCCGTCACGTCGACGACGTTGACATCGAGGTCGGAAAGCTCGCCATCCAGCTCGAGAGCGCCCACCCGGGTGTTGCCGTAGATCTCCGAAGCGGCGAAGCGCAAGACCCGGTCACGTTTGGAGGAAAAGACGACGAAAGGCTGCGGAACATCGCCGATGCGGCGCACCTGACCCCGGAACACGTCAATATCGATATCGGGCGAAACGAGGATCACGCCGTCGATCCTGCCGCGTGTCGACGCATCCCCCGCAATCGCGATCTCGCGCAGGGTTTCCATGATCAGCATCGAGCCCATCGAATGGCCGATGATCAAGACACCCTCCGCGCCGGCGGCGATCACCGAGCGGATCGTCGCCTTGAAGCCGTCGCGGGCGTAGAGCATCGAGTCACGGTCATAGCCATAGCGCAGCAGTTTTTCCGCGCTGGGCCAGGAGTAGTGCACCGGCACATCGTCAAGCCCGACGTCGGTGTAGAACTGCGAGAAACGAAATAGCCCGTCTTCATACCCGGTGTTGTAGCCGTGAACGAAAATCACGGCCCGCCGCCGGCCCGCTGGCCGGCTCATCAACTGCGCCCGAAGCTGGCTGCGAAATAGCGCCTCGCTCGGGAAGATCTCGTTGTTGAGCGTGGCGAAATGCTTGCGGGGATTCGCCCGGAACGACGGCAGGTTGAGCGTTCCCGCGCGGCGATCGGGCGGCACCGAGATATCGTAGCGCCCGAAGGAAAGCCCGTCGCCCCGCCCCGATCCGAGCGAGCCGTCACTCTTCAGATTCCGGCTGGAAACGACGAGGATCGGTGCGATCGTGCCCCCGGCGGTGTTCACGTCGTCAAGCGAGACCATGCGCGCGCCGCCGGCACAGGCCGAGAGCGCAAGGGTCGACGTGAGGGCAAGGCCGAATGTGCGGCGATTCATGGCGTATTATCCCGTTTCTTTTCGGCAGCGCTACGCCGGATTCCGTTATTCCGCTAGAGCATATACCGGCTTACGTCCGCGCTGCGCATCAATTCGCCGAGATTGGCTTCGACGAAGGCCTTGTCGACGATGATTTCCTCGCCGGACCGGTCCGGAGCGGTGTAGCTGAGCTCTTCAAACACCCGCTCCATGACGGTGTAGAGCCTGCGCGCGCCGATATTCTCGACGCTCTGGTTCACTTCCGCCGCAATGCCCGCGAGCGCGGCGATACCTTCGTCGGTGAAGCTCACCCGCACGGCTTCGGTTTCCATCAAGGCAGTGTATTGCAGCGTGAGGGCGTTGTCGGTTTCGGTCAGGATGCGCACGAAATCGTTTTCGGTCAGCGCGGTCAGTTCCACCCGGATCGGCAACCGCCCCTGCAACTCCGGCAACAGGTCAGACGGCTTGGCGGTGTGAAAGGCGCCCGAGGCGATGAACAGGATGTGGTCGGTCTTTACCGGCCCGTGCTTGGTGCTCACCGTGGTGCCCTCGATCAGCGGCAGGAGATCGCGTTGAACCCCTTCGCGGCTGACGTCGCCGCCGCGCACGTCGGCACGGGCACAGACCTTGTCGATCTCGTCGAGAAACACGATGCCGTTCTGCTCGACCGATTCGAGCGCGGCGCGGTTCACCGCCTCGTCATCGAGGAGTTTGTCGGCTTCCTCTGCGATCAGAATGTCATGGCTTTCGGAAACGGTCATCTTCCGCCGGACGGTGCGGCCGCCGAAGGCCTTGCCGAAAATATCCCCGAGCGAAATCATGCCCGCGCCCATCCCTGGCTGACCGGGCATGTCGAACATCGGCATCCCGCCGCCCGAGCTGTCCTGAACGTCCACCTCGATCTCGCGGTCATCAAGCTCGCCGGAAAGAAGTTTCTTGCGAAACATCTCGCGGGTCTGTTCGCGTGCGTCCGTCCCCGCGATCGCTTCGATCACGCGGTCCTCGGCATTGCGTTCCGCGGCGGCTTTCACATCCTCGCGCATCTGCGCCCTCGTCTGGATGATCGCCGCATCCACCAGATCGCGCACAATCTGCTCCACGTCGCGCCCGACATAGCCCACCTCGGTGAACTTCGTGGCTTCGACCTTGATGAAAGGCGCTTTCGCCAGCCGGGCGAGGCGGCGGGAAATCTCCGTCTTGCCCACGCCGGTCGGCCCGATCATCAGGATGTTTTTCGGATACACTTCTTCACGCAGCTCCGGTCCAAGCTGCTTGCGGCGCCAGCGGTTGCGCAGCGCAACCGCGACGGCGCGCTTGGCATCCTTCTGCCCGATGATGAAGCGATCGAGTTCGGAAACGATTTCCCGCGGGGTCAGATCGGTCATTTCGAGATGGTCTCCACGGTCAGATTTCCATTGGTATAGACACAGATATCGGCCGCGATCGCCATCGAGATGCGGGCGATCTCTTCGGCCGATTTGTCGCTTTCCATCAGCGCGCGGGCCGCCGCGAGCGCATAGTTTCCGCCCGAGCCGATCGCGGTGACATCGTGCTCGGGTTCAAGCACGTCGCCCGCCCCGGTGACGACATAAAGACCCGTGCCATCGGAAACGATCAGCATGGCTTCGAGGCGCCTCAGCAGCTTGTCGGTGCGCCAGTCCTTCGCAAGCTCGACGCAAGCGCGCGCGAGCTGCCCCGGGGATGCTTCGAGCTTTGCCTCCAGAAGTTCGAGAAGCGTGAAGGCATCGGCGGTGGAGCCCGCGAAACCGGCGATGATCTCGTGCCCACCGGGCTTGAGCCGCCGCACCTTGCGGGCGCTGCCCTTGATCACGGTCTGCCCCAGGCTCACCTGCCCGTCGCCGGCGATCACGACCTGGTCGCCCTTCTTCACCCCGATGATCGTGGTGCCATGCCAGCCGGGGAAATCCTTCTGCGCCATGCTGCCTCCTTGAATGCTCATCGCTATATGGCCCGGCTGGGTGGTGGCGACAACCTTTGGCGGCGGGCGAAGCCGACGAAGACCAGCCCGGACAGTGCGACTCCTTGGTGAAATCGTTGTCTATTTCGCCTTAATCGGCCCAACCCGCGAGGTTTTCCTCGACGATCTCCGTCATCATCCGGATATGGGCATCATCGTCGTTGAGGCAGGGAAGATAGGTGAACTCCTCGCCGCCAGCCTCGGTGAAACTCTCCTGGATTTCCTCGTTGATCTCTTCCAGCGTTTCGATGCAATCCGACGAGAAGGCGGGTGCGATCACGGCGATCCTTTTCTTGCCCGCCTCGGCGAGCCGGGCGACCTCTTCCACCGTGTATGGCTGCAGCCATTCCTCCGGCCCGAACTTGGATTGGAACGTGGTGACAACCCGGTCTTTCTCCCAGCCGAGCCGCTCGCGCAGAAGGCGCGTCGTCTTCTGGCACTGGCAGTGGTAGGGGTCGCCCTGGGTCAGATACCGCTTCGGCACGCCATGGTAGGAGCAGACCAGAACGTCCGGCGCCTGCCCCTCGCTCGGATAAACCCGCTCGACGGATTGGGCCAAAGCCTCGATGTAGCTTTCCCGGTCATAATAGGCGGGCACCGTTCGCGCTGCGGGCTGCCAGGTTTCTTCCATCAGGGCGCGAAAGAACTGGTCGTTCGCGGTGGCCGTCGTGGGCCCGGAATAGTGCGGGTAGAGCGGGAAAAACAAGATCCTGGTGCACCCGGCCTTGACCATCTCGGCAACCTTCGACCTGGTCGAGGGATTGCCGTAACGCATCGCGAAATCCACCATCACCTTGTCGCCAAACCGCTTTTCGAGGGAGTCGCGCAGCTTTGCCGTCTGCGCCTTCGTGATCGTCATCAGCGGGCTTTCACCAAGCTCATGGTTCCAGATCGACTTGTAGTTCGCGCCCGAGCGGAACGGGCGAATCGTCAGGATGATGCCCTGAAGGATCGGCTGCCATTTCCACTTCGGGTAGTCGATCACGCGCTGGTCGGACAGGAATTCGCCCAGATACCTGCGCATCGACCAGTAATCGTAATTGTCCGGGGTGCCGAGGTTGGCGATGAGCACGCCGATCTTCTCCTCGGGAATCGCGGGGTGGTCGACGGGCATATGGGTGGTGTCGCGCATGTCCTGGCTCTCTTGCTGGGTCGGTTCGTGATAACCTGCCCTCGGTTACGGTCAATCGGGCAAATCGGTTTGTTTTGCGCCAAGCGCATCGGCGAGCCGCGTGGTGGCCGATCCGGGCTTGAGCGGTTTTTGCTGGCTTTCGTGTGGCGCCCAGCCGGTGAGAAAGATCAACTCGAACGTCGCAAAAACCCGACCACCCTCACCAAAGGCGTTTTCATAGGCTTCGACGACCCGGTCGAAATACCCCGGCGGGGTTTTCGTCGCACGGTCGGCCAGCGCATTGCCCTCTCCCATCGCGCGCAGATCGTGCATCAGCGCCATCGCGTCGGCGTAAGACACCTTTTTCAACAGGCTGTCGGCGACGGGGAGGGCCAGCCCGGCCATTTGCAGGATCTGACCCAGATCGCGGATCTCGCCCATCGGCAGGACGCGCGGCGATAATCCGTTGCTGAGCGCAGCCTCGGTTTCCGCGAGAACCGCGCGAAGTTCATGCAGGGTCTGCCCACCAAGCGTGACGCCGACGAACAGCCCGTCTGGTTCGAGCGCCTGGTGGCATTGGAACACCTGCGTGACCGGATCGTTCGCCCAATGCAGCGAAAGGCCGTGGATCACCACGTCATGCGCGCCGGGCTCCAGCGTCAGCAGTTCGTCGTCGGGCACAATCCGCGCATCCGGAAAGGCCGCGCGCCACGGATCGGGAAAACCGGTCACCACGGCCGGTCGCGTAAACCTTCTGTTAACCAGTTCGAGGCGATCCTTGACCTCGTCGGCGGCGATCTCGTGCAGAAACATGCCCTCGGGCCGCGCCCGGGCGCGGATCAATTTCAGGCGGTCAGGATCGACGAGATTGGCCATGGCGCGGACCATAGAAGGACAAGGCCGAAATGCAATCGCCCCTCGCCATCCTCTACCCGCCGCAATGCGTCAGCTGCGGGGTCACGATTGCCGACGATCACGGTTTATGCGGCAAGTGCTGGGCACAGACCCCGTTCATCACCGGCCATGTCTGCGACCGCTGCGGTGCGCCCCTGCCGGGTGAAAGCGACGGCGAGGTCGATCTCTGCGATGATTGTATGCAGATCGCCCGGCCATGGGCGCGCGGGCGGGCGGCGCTGATCTATACCGGCAACGCCCGGCGCATCGTGCTGCAGATCAAGCTGTCGGACCGGCTTGATCTGGTGCCATCGGCGGCGGGCTGGATGGTGCGGGCCGGGCGCGAGATTCTATCGGGTGATGCGTTGCTGGTGCCGATCCCGGCGCATTGGACGCGGGTTTTCACGCGGCGTTACAATCAGGCATCCGAGTTGGCCCGCGCCATCGCGCGCCAGACCGGCCTCGAGGCGGCCCCCACCGCGCTGGTCCGCCCCCACCGCACGGAAAAGCAGGAAGGCAAGGGGATCGACGGCCGGTTTGCCAACGTCCGGGGCGCCATTCGGCGCCATCCGAAACGCGCAGCGCTGCTGAAGGGGCGCCGGATCGTTCTGATCGACGATGTGATGACATCCGGCGCCACGCTCGCGGCCGCCGCCGAAGCCTGCCTGGAGGCCGGTGCAGCGGATGTTGCAACGCTGACACTGGCGCGCACGGTGAAGGATGCCTAGATTGCCCTGCAACGGCGCGATGCCCGCGCCATCAGGGAAAAAGAGATGCAACCGGTTACGATCTACACCACGCCTTATTGCGGCTTCTGCATAGCCGCCAAGCGACTCCTCAACAAGAAGGGCGTCGATTTCAACGAGATCGACGTCAGCCACGATCCTGAGCTTCGTCAGGAAATGATGCAGAAATCGGGCCGCCACACCGTGCCGCAGATCTGGATCGGCGAAGTGCACGTGGGCGGCTTCGACGAGATGAGCGATCTCGAGAGGCGCGGCAAACTCGATCCGCTGCTGCAAGGCTGAATGCGCGCGGGCCTCGTCCAGCTCACGTCGGGAACTGACCCGGCGGAGAACCTGCCGACGACGGTTGCGCATGTTCGAGAGGCCGCGGCTCGGGGGGCAGAGCTGGTTCTGACCCCGGAGGTGACGAATATCGTTTCGTCCGACCGGGCACACCAGGCGCGTGTTCTCACCAGCGAGGCGGAGGATATCACCCTTGCCGCCTTGCGGGATGAAGCTCGCGCGCTGGGCATCTGGCTGCTGATCGGCTCGCTCGCGCTCAAGACGGACGATCCCGATGGCCGCTTCGCCAACCGCTCGCTGTTGATTTCGCCGGGCGGCGAGATCGCCGCGCGCTACAACAAGATCCACATGTTCGACGTGGAGATCTCGCCCAGCGAGCGCTACCGCGAAAGCGCCGGCTACCGGCCCGGCACGCGGGCCGTCGTTGCCGACACGCCGCTCGCCCGCATCGGCCTCACCATCTGCTACGATCTGCGTTTTCCGCACCTCTACCGCCGACTCGCGCAAGCCGGCGCGCAGATTCTCACCGTCCCCTCGGCGTTTTCGCCGGTCACGGGGGCCGCACATTGGGAAAGCCTGCTGCGCGCCCGGGCGATCGAGACGGGCTGTTTCGTGCTGGCGCCGGCGCAAACCGGCGCGCACGGGCCGAAACGCGCGACGCATGGCCATTCACTCGCGGTTTCGCCCTGGGGCGAGGTTCTCGCGGACGGCGGAACAGACCCGGGCGTCACACTGGTTGATTTAGATCTCGCGCAGGTGGAACATGCGCGCCAACGCATCCCGTCTCTCGATCACGAACGGGAATTCGAAGGGCCTTGAATGTCAGACCACGCGGAAAGCCTGTCGGTTGCGCTGTTCAGCGAGATGTTCATGGCTGATCAGCTCGCGCGCACGGCGCTGTCGAAGGTGTTGCCGAAGGGCATGGAGCTTAGCCATTTCTCGGTGCTGAACCATCTTGCCCATGTCGCCGAGCCGAAAAGCCCGGCGCAGCTCGCCCGCACATTTCACGTCACCCGCGGGGCGATGACCAACACGCTTGGCAAGCTCGAATGGGCGGGGCACGTGCACATTCACCCCGATTGGGACGATGCCCGGCGAAAGCTTGTCACCATCAGCCCGGCAGGGCGAAAGGCGCGCGACACTGCGCTTTCCGCGATTGCCCCGATCATCGCCGACGTGGTCGAGAAGATCGGCCCCGACAAGGTGCGCGCGGCGCTCCCGGTCTTGCGCGAAATCCGCGCGCGATTTGACGAACACACCTGAAACAGGCTCTGTTCTTGCGCGATTCAGGCCGGGCGCAGGCTGGTCGTCACGTAGTTTACGCTCAGATCACGGGCCGAGATCGACCAGCTCCAGGTGACCGGGTTGAACACGAAGCCCTTCTTGTCGACCTGCCGCAGCCCCGCGCGGGTGATCAGCTCTTCAAGCTCCGCCGGGGTAATGAACTTGTGCCAGTCATGGGTGCCCACCGGCAACCAGCGCATCACCCGTTCGGCGCCGACGATGGCGACCATGAAGCTCTTGGGGTTGCGGTTGATGGTGGAGGCGATCATCAGCCCGCCGGGCTTGAGCAAGTTGTGGCATGCGGTGAGATAGTCTATCGGGCTTGCCACGTGCTCGACGACTTCCATGTTGAGCACCGCATCGAATTGTTCGCCCGCCTCCGCCATGGCTTCCGCCGTCGTGTGGCGGTAATCGATCTCGAGCCCCGATTGCTCGGCATGAACCTGGGCCACCGGAATATTGCGCTCGGCCGCGTCCGCGCCCACAACCTCGGCGCCGAGACGGGCCATCGGCTCCGAAAGCAGACCACCGCCGCAGCCGATATCGAGTATGCGCAGGCCCTTGAACGGCAGGCTGTCGGACAGATCGCGGGCAAATTCGGCGGCGATCTGGTTGGTGATGTAGTCGAGCCGCACCGGGTTCATCATGTGCAGCGGCTTGAACTTTCCGGTCGGATCCCACCACTCCGCCGCCATCGCCTCGAATTTGGCAACTTCGCTCGGATCGACGGTTGATTGCACGTCTGGCATCGGTTTCCCTTTCTCGTGGCGGTCGTCTTGGCCGCGTTATATAGGTTCTGCATGAACATCGCCGCAGGAAAAAACAGCGCAGGCACGCTCTACCCCGGTCGCGAGCCTTTCCGTCGCCACATGCTCGAGGTGGGCGAGGGGCATACGCTCTACGTCGAGGAGGTCGGTCGCCCCGACGGAATTCCCGTCGTCGTGTTTCACGGCGGCCCGGGCGGCGGCTGCTCGCCCGCGATGCGACGCTTCTTCGATCCCGACAAGTATCGCGTGATCCTGTTCGACCAGCGCGGCTGCGGGCGCTCGCGCCCTCATGCCACGGTCAAGGCCAACACAACCTGGCATCTCTTGCGCGATATCGAACATATCCGCGTTACGCTCGGCATTGATCGCTGGATCGTTTTCGGCGGCAGCTGGGGCGCGACGCTTTCTCTGGTCTATGCCCAGGCGCATCCTTCCCGCGTCGCCTGGCTGGTGCTGCGCGGGGTGTTTCTCGCCACCCGGGCAGAGCTGGACTGGTTCTATGGCGGCGGCGCAGGGCAGTTCTGGCCGGATCTCTGGGAGCGCTTCCTCTCGCCCATCCCCGAAGACGAGCGCGGCGACGTGATCGGGGCTTATCACAAACGGTTGTTTTCCGGTGACCGGGCGATGGAAGTGACCCATGCCAAGGCTTGGGCCGCCTGGGAAAACGCGCTGGCTTCGATCGACAACGACGGTGCACTGATCGACAGCCCGGCGGACTACGCGCTCGCGTTCGCGCGGATCGAAAACCATTATTTCAAGAACCTGGCCTTCCTCGACGAGAGCCAGCAGATCCTCCCGAACATGCTGAAGATCGCCCATATTCCGGGCACGATCGTGCAAGGCCGGCACGACATGATCTGCCCCCCGTCCTCGGCCTGGACCTTGCACAAATCCTGGCCCACGAGCGATCTGCGCATCGTGCCCAAGGCAGGGCATGCGGTGAGCGAACCCGGGATCGCGGCGGAGCTGGTGCGCACGATGGACAAGCTCGGCCGGCAGCGGGAGACGCTGGGGCTTTAGCATTTCCCTTGCAGACTCGCGCCAACCGCCCTATATGCCCTTCAACAGCGGCGCTTCGGCTTCCAACCCCGAGGCTCCACCGGGAAAGATCGACGGGCCGCGCGCCCGTTTTTTTGTGCTTGGAGAGACCGTGACCGACCTGGTTGCAAAAACTGCCATCGACCAGAAGCTGGCCGAGATCGTCCGTCCCCTGATCGAGGGGATGGGCTTCGAGTTGGTGCGCCTGCGGCTGATGGGGGGCAATACGCCCACGCTCCAGATCATGGCCGAGAAGCCCGAAGGCGGCATCGAGGTGGACGATCTGGCCGCGATCAGCACTGCGCTGGGCGCTCTGCTCGACGTGGAAGACCCGATCGTCGACAATTATACGCTCGAGGTTTCGAGCCCCGGCATTGATCGGCCGCTCACGCGGTTGAAGGATTTCGCTGCCTGGAACGGCTATGTCGCCCGGATCGAAACCAGCGAACTGATCGACGGACGCAAGCGATTCAAGGGTGTGCTGGCCGGAACGGACGGCGACGAGGTTCTGATCGAGATCGAAGACGGCGGCGAGCCGGTGACCATCGGGTTGACCTTCGATCTTCTTGCCGACGCCAAGCTTCTGCTCACCGATGAGCTGATCCGCGAGACCCTGCGCCAGCGCAAACACGCGAGCGAAATCGACGAAACGCTCTATGATGAAATCCTGACCGACAGTTCTGAGGAGGACTGACACATGGCAATTACCTCTGCCAACCAGCTCGAGCTTCTGCAGACCGCCGAGGCGGTGGCGCGCGAGAAGATGATCGACCCCGGTCTCGTGATCGAGGCGATGGAAGAGAGCCTCGCGCGGGCCGCCAAGAGCCGTTACGGCGCCGAGATGGACATTCGCGTGTCGATCGACCGCAAGACCGGCCGCGCCAGCTTCACCCGGGTGCGCACCGTGGTCGAGGATGAAGCGCTGGAAAACTACCAGGCCGAGCTGACCGTGGAGCAGGCCAGGCAATATCTCGACGATCCGAAGGTGGGCGACACCATCGTCGAAGAGGTTCCGCCCGTCGAGATGGGCCGGATCGCCGCCCAGAGCGCCAAGCAGGTGATCCTGCAGAAGGTGCGCGAGGCCGAGCGGGATCGCCAGTACGAGGAATTCAAGGATCGGGCCGGCACGATCATCAACGGCGTGGTCAAGCGCGAGGAATACGGCAACATCATCGTTGACGTGGGCGCGGGCGAAGCCATCCTGCGCCGCAACGAGAAGATCGGCCGCGAGAGCTACCGCCCGAACGACCGGATCCGTTGCTTCGTGAAAGACGTGCGCCGCGAAACCCGCGGGCCGCAGATCTTCCTCAGCCGCACCGCGCCCGAGTTCATGGCCGAGCTGTTCAAGATGGAAGTTCCGGAGATCTACGACGGCATCATCGAGATCAAGGCCGTGGCCCGCGATCCCGGAAGCCGCGCGAAGATCGCCGTTGTGAGCTACGACAGCTCGATCGACCCGGTCGGCGCCTGCGTCGGTATGCGCGGCTCGCGCGTGCAGGCCGTGGTGAACGAGCTTCAGGGCGAAAAGATCGACATCATCCCGTGGAACGAGGATGTGCCCACTTTCCTCGTCAATGCCCTGCAGCCCGCCGAGGTTGCGAAGGTGGTGTTCGACGAGGATGCCGGAAAGATCGAGGTGGTCGTGCCCGACGAGCAGCTTTCGCTCGCCATCGGCCGTCGCGGCCAGAACGTGCGCCTCGCGTCGCAGCTTACCGGGCTCGATATCGACATCCTCACCGAGGAAGAAGAAAGCGCCCGTCGCCAGGCCGAGTTCGCCGAGCGGACGAAGCTGTTCATGGACACGCTTGATCTCGACGAATTCTTTGCCCAGCTTCTCGTGGCCGAAGGCTTCACCTCGCTCGAAGAGGTGGCTTATGTCGATGTTGACGAGCTTCTGGTGATCGACGGTGTCGACGAAGACACTGCCAACGAGCTTCAGGCCCGCGCCCGCGATTACCTCGAGGAGCAGAACCGCAAGGCGCTGGATCATGCCCGCGAGCTTGGGGTCGAGGACAGCCTCGTGAACTTCGAGGGCCTCACGCCGCAGATGATCGAGGCCCTGGCGGAAGATGGCGTGCTTACGCTGGAAGATTTCGCCACCTGCGCCGACTGGGAGCTGGCCGGGGGCTGGACAACGGTTGACGGTGAGCGGGTCAAGGATGACGGCCTTCTCGAAAAGTTCGATGTGAACCTTGAGGAAGCGCAGAATCTCGTGATGACCGCCCGGGTGCTGCTTGGGTGGGTCGATCCCGCCGATCTTGTGGAAGAAGGCGAAGCCGAAGACGCGGACGCAACCGAAGAGGAGGCCGGAGCCTGATCTCAGGCTCCGGGCAAGGCCAGATGACCCGAGGCGGTCGGCCAAAACCACGGGCGGATGGCCCCGAGCGACGCTGCATCGCAACGGGTGAGGTGCAGCCGAAACATGGGCTCATCCGCTTCGTCGTTGCCCCCGATGGGGCTTTGGCGCCTGACTTGCGCGAAAAGCTGCCGGGGCGCGGCATCTGGGTTGCGGCAGATCGCGCGGCGCTTGAAAAGGCCGTTGCGAAAAACCTGTTCGCCCGGGCTGCCCGACAACCTGTCGATGTGCCCGACGACCTCGTGCAGCGGGTCGAAGCCGCGCTCGTGGATCGCGTGGTGGAGCTGTTATCTCTGGCCCGCAAGGCGGGCACCGCGATCGCAGGTTACGAAAAGGTCAAGGACTGGCTTGTAAAGGATCAGGCGGAAGTTCTGATCCAGGCGGCAGACGGTTCGGAACGGGGCAAGTCGAAACTGCGCCCGCCCGGCGAAAACGACCGGTTCATCGGCTGCTTGACAGCCCTTGAATTGGGTTTGGCATTCGGACGGGAAAATGTGATACATGGCGCGCTCGCGACTGGTGGACTCACGCCACGTGTAGTAGAGGAAGCCGCAAAGCTCTCGGGCTTGCGCAAGAAAGACGGTGGGAACGCCCGCCGGAAAGGTACGAAGACGAAATGAACGATAACGACGGCAAAAAGCCTCTTGGACTGCGTGGTGGCGCCCGGTCGGGACAAGTGAAGCAGAGCTTCAGCCATGGCCGCACCAAGAACGTGGTGGTGGAAACGAAACGCAAGCGCGTTGTCGTTCCCAAGCCGGGCGCGTCTTCGGGATCGGGCAGCGGTTCTACCGGGCAAGGTGCAGGGGTTGACCCCAGCAAACGGCCAGCCGGCATTTCCGACGCGGAACTCGAGCGCCGGATGAAGGCGCTCGCCGCAGCCAGGGCAAACGAGGCCGAGGAAAACCGGCGTCGTGCCGAGGAAGAAAAGGCGCGCGAAGAAGAACGCGAACGCCGCCGCCGCGAGGCGGAAGAGAAAGAACGTGAGGAACGCGAGCGCGCGGAAGCCGCCAAGGCGAAAGCCGAGGAAGAAGAGCGCAAGCGTCTCAAGTCCGAGGCGGCGAAGGCCGCCCCGGCGGCCGCTGCTGCAGACGATCCCGCCGCCGCTCAGGTGGCCGAGGCGCGCGGCACGAAGCCGACTGCGGCCCGCAAGGTTGACCGCGATCGCGGCGCCGACGAACGCGCCTCGCGCGGCAAGGCGGCCAAGGACGACAGCAGCCGGCGCACCGGCAAGCTGACGCTAAACCAGGCGCTTTCGGGCGGCGAAGGCGGACGGCAGCGTTCGGTTGCCGCGATGCGTCGCAAGCAGGAGCGGATGCGGCAAAAGGCGATGGGCGGTGGCACGTCGCACGAAAAGGTCGTGCGTGACGTGCAGGTACCGGAAACCATCGTTGTGCAGGAACTTGCCAACCGGATGGCCGAGCGGGTCGCCGACGTGGTGAAGGCCTTGATGAAAATGGGCATGATGGTGACACAGAACCAGTCGATCGACGCCGATACGGCGGAAGTGATCGTGGAAGAGTTCGGCCACCGTATCGTGCGGGTTTCGGATTCCGACGTGGAAGACGTGATCGACACCGTCGATGACAAGCCTGATGATCTCAAGCCGCGCCCTGCGGTCATTACCGTGATGGGCCACGTTGACCACGGCAAGACCTCGCTGCTCGACGCGATCCGGAATACCAAGGTGACCTCGGGCGAGGCGGGTGGCATCACCCAGCACATCGGCGCCTACCAGGTGACCACCGATGGCGGCCAGGTGCTGACCTTCCTCGATACCCCCGGTCACGCCGCCTTCACGTCGATGCGGGCGCGCGGTGCGCAGGTGACCGATATCGTGATTCTCGTGGTCGCCGCCGACGATTCGGTGATGCCGCAGACCGTTGAAGCGATCAACCATGCGAAGGCCGCCGGTGTTCCGATGATCGTGGCGATCAACAAGTGTGACAAGCCCGACGCAAACCCCGACAAGGTGCGCACCGAGCTTCTGCAATACGAGGTGATCGTCGAGGGCCTTTCGGGCGACGTGCAGGATGTCGAGGTTTCGGCGATATCGGGCCAGGGGCTGGATTCGCTGCTGGAATCGGTGGCGCTTCAGGCTGAGATCCTGGAACTCAAAGCCAATCCCGACCGCCCGGCGCAAGGTGCGGTGATCGAAGCCCAACTTGACGTGGGGCGTGGTCCGGTGGCGACCGTGCTCGTGCAGAAGGGCACGCTGCGGCAGGGCGATATCTTCGTCGTCGGCGAGCAGTGGGGCAAGGTTCGCGCGATGGAGAACGATCGCGGCGAACGGGTCAAGGAAGCCGGGCCGTCGGTGCCCGTCGAGGTGCTTGGCCTGAACGGCACGCCCGAAGCGGGCGACGTGCTCAACGTGGTCGAAACCGAGGCCCAGGCGCGCGAGATCGCCGAGTATCGTGAGCAGGCCGCGAAAGACAAACGCGCGGCTGCCGGTGCCGGAACCTCTCTCGAACAGTTGCTGGCGCAGGCCAAGGCCAACGAGAACGTCAAGGAACTGCCGATCCTCATGAAAGCCGACGTTCAAGGTTCGGCCGAAGCGATCGTGCAGGCGATGGAAAAGATCGGCAACGAAGAAGTGCGCGTGCGCGTGCTCCACTCCGGCGTCGGCGCCATCACCGAAACCGACGTTGGCCTTGCCGAAGCCTCCGGCGCGCCGATCATCGGCTTCAACGTTCGTGCCAACGCGCCCGCGCGCAACAGCGCCAACCAGAAGGGCGTCGAGATCCGCTACTACAGCGTTATCTACGATCTCGTTGACGACGTGAAAAAGGCCGCTTCCGGCCTGCTCGAAGCGGAAGTTCGCGAAACCTTCATCGGCTATGCCGAGATCCGCGAAGTCTTCAAGGTGTCCGGTGTGGGCAAGGTTGCCGGCTGCCTCGTGACCGAGGGTATCGCCCGCCGCTCTGCCGGCGTTCGCCTCCTGCGCGACAACGTGGTGGTCCACGAGGGCACGCTGAAAACGCTCAAGCGCTTCAAAGACGAGGTCAAGGAAGTGCAGTCGGGCCAGGAATGCGGCATGGCGTTCGAGAACTACGACGATATTCGCCCGGGCGATGTCATCGAGATCTTCGAGCGCGAAGAGGTCGAGCGCTCGCTCACCTGACCCAAGCCGGAAACCAGACAGGAAGGGCGCCATGATGGCGCCCTTTTCTTTTCCCGATCCGGCGATGGCGCGCGCTTCAGGTCAGCGATCCAGCGCGTTTTGTTCGGGTGAACGATCGGACCGTGAGGTCACGCGCAAGCCCCGTTCAAAGCCAGTCTCTGAGGATCGGAATAAGCGGCTCGTCAGCGGGGGGCATCGGGAATTTGCGCATCTCCGCCGGGCGGACCCAGGAAAGCCGCTGCCCCTCGCGCGGCACCACCGTTCCCTCCCACCGGCGGCAGGCGAACAGCGGCATCAGCAGGTGGAAATCGGGATAGCTGTGGCTGGCAAAAGCAAGCGGTGCGAGGCAGGAGGCACGGGTGTCGATCCCGAGTTCCTCGTGCAACTCCCGGATCAGGGCCGATTCCGGCGTTTCGCCGTCTTCCACCTTGCCACCGGGAAACTCCCACAGCCCCGCCATCGCCTTGCCTTCCGGGCGCTGGGCGAGAAGCACCCGCCCGTCGATGTCGATCAGCGCGACGGCCGAAACCAAAACGATATTCACGACCGATAGTCCGCGTTGATCGCAATGTAGCCGTGGGTGAGATCGCAGGTCCAGACCGTGGCGGCGCCCTCGCCGATCCCAACGTCGACGGAGATGACCAGATCCTGGTTTCTCATGTAGGCCGCCCCCTCGCTCTCACGATAGGCCGGCGAAACCCAGCCTTGCGAGGCGACGAGGATATCGCCGAAATGAATGGCGAGCTTGTCTCGTTCCGCCGCCGCGCCGGATTTGCCGATCGCCATGACAATCCGGCCCCAGTTCGGATCTTCCCCGGCGATGGCGGTTTTCACCAGGGGAGAATTTGCTATCGCCATGCCATGGGTGCGCGCATCGCTGTCGGACGCCGCGCCGGTGATCCGGATCTCGATGAACTTGGTCGCGCCTTCGCCATCGCGCACGACCTGGTGCGCGAGATCGAGCATGACCCGTTTCAGCGCGTCGCGGAAGGCCGTGGTTTCCTCGGTGATCTCCACGCCGGACGCGCCGGTGGCGGCGATCAGCAGGCTGTCGGAAGTCGATGTGTCGCTGTCGACGGTTATGTTGTTGAAGGTCTGGTTGGTCAGGTCTCCCAGCACGGCCTGCAACAGGGCCTGGTCGATCTTGGCATCGGTGAAGATGTAGACGAGCATCGTTGCCATGTCGGGGGCGATCATGCCCGAACCCTTGGCGATCCCCGCGATCCGCACGGTCTTGCCGCCGATCTGCACCTCCACACCCGCGCCCTTGGCGTAGGTATCGGTGGTCATGATCGCGCGCGCGGCCACCTCGATCGCATCGGACGTCAGGGTGCCGTTCAGTTCCTCGATCCGCGAGGTGATCCGCTCATAGGGCAAAGGCTCCCCGATGACGCCTGTGGATGCGGAATAGACCCTGTTTTCAGGAACGCCCGTCGCCCGCGCCACCTCCGCGGTAATCGCGGCCACCGCCTTTTCGCCGCTCGCGCCGGTGAAGGCGTTGGAGTTGCCCGAGTTGACGATAAAGGCCGCTCCGCCCGATGGATCGCTACCGATCTTGACCTGGCAATCAAGCACCGGGGCCGAGCGGGTGGCCGAGCGGGTGAAAACCCCGGCAACCGCGGTTCCGGGATCGAGCACCGCCAGCATCAGGTCAACCCGCTTGGCGTAGCGCACGCCAGCCTGCACCGCGGCGAACCGCGCTCCGCCGATGACCGGCAAGCGGGGAAAGCCATCCTTCGGCGCGAGCGGCGAAACGGCAGACGTGTGCGTTTCAGCCGTCTCCAGCCGGGCCTTCAGCTTCTCGATTTTCTTCTCGAGCTTGCGGATCTTGGCCTTCTTGTCCATTCGCCGGACCCTTTCCCGCAATCAGTCCAGAATCGAAACGTCGCCAAGCACGTTCGGGTCAATGCCTTCGAGGTCCGTGCGTTCGATCGTGGCCGATTCGAGCAGCGTGGCGAGGGCCTGTTCCACCGCATCGTTCTCGAGCTGCGCCTCGATATCGCCGCGCACCTCCTCCAGCGCCGGGGCACCCTTCATCCGCGACTCGTTGAGCTTGATCACGTGCCAGCCGAACTGCGTCTGAACCGGGCCAGCCACGTCGCCATCCTGCATCCCGGTGACGGCCGTCTCGAACGGCTCCACCATCATGCCGGGACCAAACCAGCCAAGCTCACCGCCCGAGGGGCCGGAGGGGCCAGTGGAATGTTCCTGCGCAAGCGCCGGAAATTCCGCACCGTCTGCCAGTTCGTCGATCAGCGCCTGCGCTTCTTCTTCGGTTTCCACCAGAATATGCGAAGCATTCCATTCCTGCGTCGGTTCCGCATCGGCATAGGCCGCTTCGTAGGCCGCCTGCACCTTGGCGTCGTCAACCGCGCCCATGATCACTTCGTCGAGCTTCTCCGTCGCGACGATGGCGCGACGCTCGTTGTCGAGCTGGATCTGCGCGCGCCGGCTCATCTCGTCGATGGCCTGGCCCAGAACCGTCTGCTGGATCAGCTGTTCGACAAGACCGGGCAGAAGCACGTCGTTCGGCAGTGCCTGGTATTCCTCGGGCAGCGCGAAACGCGCGGCGACGACGTGACCGAGCGTGATAGCCTCACCGTTTACTGTGGCGATGACCGTGTCGGACGAAGCGCTTGGCGCGTCCTCTGCCGTCAGCGGCGCGGCGATGAAAAACATCAGTGCGGCGCTGGCGAGCAGGGTGTTGGTTTTGGCCAAGTTTTTCATGGGTATTCCTCTGGTCGTGCCGGTTGCCCGGCGTCGTTGACTATTCCGACCCCGGCCCTTACATCGCAAGGGTCTCGCGGGGGCTATTCTCAAGCCCTTGATATGGGGCCTTGCGGGCGCGGGCAAGCGATCCCCGCAATCATGTGAACGAGAGAGCAGATCGAGCGGAGTGCATATGCTGGGTATCGGAAAAATCGCCAAGAAGGTGTTTGGTTCCCCGAACGACCGCAAGATCAAGGCGACGCGCCCAACCGTCGAGAAGATCAACGCGCTCGAAGACGAGTTCCACGCGTTGTCGGATGACGGGCTGAAGCAGAAGACCGAGGAATTCAAAAAGCGCGTCGCCGATGGCGAGACGCTTGACGCGATCCTGCCCGAGGCTTTCGCCAATTGCCGCGAGGCGGCCCGGCGGGCGCTGGGCCTGCGGGCCTTCGACGTGCAGCTGATGGGAGGGATTTTCCTGCATCAGGGCAACATCGCCGAGATGAAAACGGGCGAGGGCAAGACCCTTGTGGCGACCTTCCCCGCCTATCTCAACGCGTTGACCGGTAAGGGCGTTCACATCGTGACCGTGAACGACTATCTCGCCCGACGCGATGCCGACTGGATGGGCAAGGTCTACGGCGCGCTCGGGATGACCACGGGCGTCGTCTACCCGCAGCAGCCCGACCAGGAAAAGCAGGCCGCCTACCAGGCCGACATCACCTACGCCACCAACAACGAGCTTGGCTTCGATTACCTGCGCGACAACATGAAATCCGAGCTGAACCAGATGTATCAGCGTGGGCACAATTTCGCGATTGTCGACGAGGTCGACTCGATCCTGATCGACGAAGCGCGCACACCGCTGATCATCTCCGGCCCCTCGCAGGACCGATCCGAGCTTTACGTGACCATCGACAAGGTCATCCCCGAGGTGCAGGACGATCACTTCACGCTCGATGAAAAAACCCGCAACGTGACCTTCACCGACGAAGGCAACGAGTTCCTCGAGCAGCGCCTGCACGAACTCGGCCTGCTGCCCGAGGGACAAACCCTCTACGACCCCGAGAGCACGACCATCGTGCACCACGTCAACCAGGGCCTGCGCGCGCACAAGCTGTTCCACCGCGACAAGGAATACATCGTGCGCAATGGCGAGGTTGTGCTCATCGACGAGTTCACCGGCCGGATGATGGCGGGCCGCCGTCTTTCGGAAGGGCTGCACCAGGCCATCGAGGCGAAGGAAGGCTGCAACATCCAGCCCGAAAACGTCACCCTCGCCTCGGTCACCTTCCAGAACTACTTCCGCCTCTATGACAAGCTTGCCGGCATGACCGGCACCGCGCTTACCGAAGCCGATGAATTCGACGACATCTACAAGCTCGGCGTGGTCGAGGTGCCAACCAACCTGCCGATCGCCCGGATCGACGAACATGATGCCGTCTATCGCACGGCGCAGGAGAAATACGCGGCGATCGTCGAAGAGATCAAGGCATCCCACGAGAAGGGCCAGCCCGTGCTCGTCGGCACCACGTCGATCGAGAAATCGGAGTTTCTGTCCGATCTCCTGACGAAGGAAGGCATTACCCATAACGTGCTCAACGCCCGACAGCACGAACAGGAAGCCCAGATCGTCGGCGACGCGGGCAAACTCGGCGCGGTGACCATCGCTACCAACATGGCTGGCCGCGGCACCGACATCAAACTCGGCGGCAACGTCGAGATGAAGGTGCTCGAAGCCCTCGCCGCCGATCCGGATGCCAACCCAGACGAAGTGCGCGCCCGGATCGAAGCCGAGCACGCCGAAGAGGAAGCCAAGGTGAAGGAAGCAGGCGGGCTTTTCGTGCTCGCCACGGAACGCCATGAAAGCCGCCGGATCGACAACCAGCTGCGCGGCCGCTCGGGCCGCCAGGGCGATCCGGGCCGCTCGGCCTTCTTCCTCTCGCTCGATGACGACCTGATGCGCATCTTCGGCTCAGAGCGGCTTGACAAGGTGCTCTCGACGCTCGGCATGAAAGAGGGTGAGGCCATCGTGCACCCCTGGGTCAACAAGAGCCTGGAGCGGGCACAGGGCAAGGTCGAAGGGCGCAACTTCGATATCCGCAAGCAGCTTCTGAAATTCGACGACGTGATGAACGACCAGCGCAAGGTGGTGTTCAGCCAGCGCCGCGAGATCATGGAGGCGGAAGACCTTTCCGACGTGACGGAAGACATGCGCAACCAGGTGATCGACGACCTGGTCGAAACCTTCATGCCACCCAAAACCTATGCAGAACAATGGGATACCGAGGGCCTCCACGCCGCGGTGATCGAGAAACTCAATCTCGATGTGCCGGTGATCGACTGGGCGAAGGAAGAGGGTGTCGACGACGAGGCGATCCGCGAACGGCTCTATGAGGCCACTGCGAAGCAGATGGCGGAAAAGGCCGAGGCGTTTGGCCCCGAAACCATGCGCACGATCGAAAAACAGATCCTGCTTCAGACGATCGACGGAAAGTGGCGCGAACATCTGCTGACGCTCGAGCATCTGCGTTCGGTCGTCGGGTTCCGTGGCTACGCCCAGCGCGATCCGCTCAACGAATACAAATCGGAAGCCTTCCAGCTTTTCGAGGGGATGCTCGACGGGCTGCGGGCCGAGGTGACCCAGAAGCTTGGCCAGGTGCGTCCGATGAATAAGGAAGAGCAGGAGCAGTTGATGCAGCAGATGCTGCAGCAGCAGCAGGCGCTTGCCGAAGCGCAGCGCAAGGCGGCCGAAAAAATCACCGGAAAGTCCGAGCTGCCCAAGGGTGTGTCGGTTGCGGGGTTTGACGAGGCCGATCCCAACACGTGGGGGAACCCGGGCCGAAACGATCCCTGCCCCTGCGGCTCGGGCAAGAAATTCAAGCACTGCCACGGCAAGTTCTGAAACCGGCCGGCTTGCGGGCGCGCCCGGGGCGTGCCCGTGACGCAAACGTGGCAGAACCTGGCGAACCCCTTGAAACCGACCTTATTTCAATAGCTTCTGTTGTTTTCTAAAACAGAAACAAAACTGGAAATAGCCACCTTCTATTCATTTCTTCGGCGTATTGCTGCGCGACATTGCCCGGTGACGGAATGAATGGGAGATCGCGATGTTTGCCGATCTGAAAGAAAAGCTGGCGGAGTTTGACAAGAAGCGCGCCTACACGGCCGTGGCAACCGTCGTGATCGCCGGCGCCGCAGGGCATTTCATGCAGGATTCGGCCCAGGAACCGGGCAAGACCGCGCCGGTGGTGACCGCTTCCATACCGGCATCCGCCTCCGTTGTCGGGCCGTCGATCCGCACCTCTGATTCTCCCGCGATCGTGGAAACGCCTGCGCCCACCGAGGCCGAGGCGCCGGCCGTCGTGGCTATCGCGCAAGAGCCGATCCCGGCGGAGGAGCCCACCACAATAGCGGATGCCGCCGGAACCGACGCGATGGCCCCGGAGCCGGCCCCTGCGGAGGCGACCGAAGCGGACGCGAACCCTGCCGGCGAAGAGGTCACCCGTGGCGATACCAACCCGGTTCTCGATCTGGCCGACGAGCCGGCGACCGCGGTTGCCGATTCCGGGCAAAGCGTGTCCGAGGACGAGGAAGTCGCCCCGACCCGCTTCGCGGCGCTGAACGACGCCAACGAAATCCCGACTCAATCCGCGCCCGCGCCCGTGCTTGAACCCGAGGCGAGCTGCGATCTGAGTTTCTCGGCCGAACCCCAGCCTGCCGCGATGGTGGCGCTCACCTTCGAGGCCCCCTGCCACTCGGGCGAGGACGTCAGCATCGCCCATGGTGAACTGCGGTTTTCCGAACAGCTCGCGCCAGATGGGAGCCTGATGATTCTCGTCCCCGCGATGACCGAGATCGCCGTTTTCACCGCGCGTCTCGACGACGGACAGAACAGCACGACAGAGACCCGGGTGCCCGATTTCGGAACCTTCGATCGGTTTGCGATCGTCTGGAAAGGCGCCACCGGTTTGCAACTGCACGTGCTTGAAAACGGCGCATTCTATGGCGAGCCGGGGCATGTCTGGGCCGAGCAGCCCGGTACGTCGGATCTGGCGATCGAGGGCACGGGCGGTTTCGTCTCGGTTCTCGGAAGCACCGCAGATGGCTATGCCGCCGATATCTACACCTATCCCGCTGGACTGATGGTGGATGACGCCGGGCCAGAGATCTCGATCGAGGCGCAGGTCATGGAAAACACCTGCGGCACACAGGTTTCCGGCCAGATTCTTCGCAGCAATACCACCGGCGCGCCAAACGTCGAGAACCTCTCAATCGCGGTGCCGGGCTGCGATGCTGTGGGGGAATATCTGGTGTTGAAAAACCTGCCCCAAGAGCTGAAACTCGCCCGCAACTGAAGCGGACCCGGGGATCTTGAATGGCAATCCTTCGTGCGGCGATCCTCGCCGCACTTCTTCTTTTTCCGGCGCTTTCCCCGGCAATTGCGGACGATGTCACCCTCACCTCGCGTGACGGCGCGCTGGAAATATCCGGCACGCTGTTGGGTTTCGACGGCGAATTCTACCGGGTCGATACCGAGTTCGGCATTCTCACCGTCGATGGATCGGGGGTGAATTGCGTCGGCCCGGGTTGCCCGATGCTGGGCGCCTACAAAGCCCGTTTCACGATTTCGGGCGCCCGTTCGATGGGCGAGGTTCTGATCCCGGCCATGATCGAGGGCTTTGCGCTCAACACGGGCTACGCCCTCGCGCGCGAAACCCTGCCCGGCACCGGCCTGCTTTACCGTTTGTACGACGAATCCGGTGGCACCGAAGCGGCCGAGATCACCGTGCGACTCACCTCCTCGGCCGAAGGTTTCGCCGACCTTCTGGGCGAGCAGGCCGATATCGTGGTTTCGCTTCGTGAAGTGTCATCGCAGGAGCGCGCGCTGGTGCGCGATGCCGGGCTTGGCGATCTGCGCGGGTTGCGGCAATTCCGGGTGATCGCGCGAGACGCCCTCGTGCCGATCGTTGCTCCGGGCAACCCGGTGCGCAGGCTGACCCTTCAGCAACTGGCCGACATATTTGCCGGCCGGATCACCCGCTGGTCGGAGCTCGGCGGGGAAGAAGCGCCGATCACGCTGCACCTGACAGACCCGGACGGCGATATCGCTCAACTCTTCATCGCCCGGGTGATCGCCTCGAACGAGGTTGGCCTTTCGCCCGATCTTCGCCTGCACGGCACGGTGCGCGGCCTGGTTGACGCCATTTCCGAAGACCCGTTCGGCATCGGCATATCCACCTTCTCGCAGTCTGGCCTGGCCGATGTGGTAACCCTCACCGGTGCCTGTGGCTACGAGGTCGCCGCCACTTCCGAGAGCATAAAGGCGGGCGATTACCCGCTGACGACGCCGATGTATCTCTACCTGCCCGGGCGCCGGCTGCCAAAGCTTGCCCGTGATTTCCTCGGCTATATGCGCACCGGGAGCGCCCAGCTCGTGACCCGGCGCGTCGGCTTTGTCGATCAGACCTTCACCGAGATCCCGATCTCGGAGCAGGGTGCGCGGCTCGGCAACGCGATCCGTTCTGCCGGGCCCGAGGTGAGCCTTGATGAACTCCAGCGCATGATGGCGCTGTTCAATGGTAAGCGCCGGGTGACCCTGACCTTCCGGTTCCTCGGTGGTTCGACGGTGCTCGACGTTCCTTCCCGCGCGAACCTCGCGCTCCTCGCCGCGGCGCTGGAGGCGGGCGCGTATGATGGCCGGCGGCTCACCTTCGTCGGTTTCAGCGATGGTGAGGGCACGGCGGAGATCAACCGCGATCTCTCGCAACGTCGCGCGGAAGCGGTGATGTCAGCGGTGCTCGGCGAAACGGAAGTCTTTGACCGCTCCCGCGTCGCGCTCGCGGCCGACGGGTTTGGCGAGGCTTTGCCGATGGCTTGCGACGATACCGGATGGGGCCGCCGGGTGAACCGGCGGGTAGAAATCTGGGTCGACTGATCGCCGGTTTGCCCACGCGGCCCCGGCCTTCACAAATAGCCCGCCTCGCGAAAGCTCAGTTCCTGCGATCTGCCGATGATGAGGTGATCGTGCAGGGTGATATCCAGTGCTTCGGCGGCGGCCTGGATCCGCGCGGTCATGGTCACATCGCTGTCGGAAGGGGTGGGATCGCCCGAAGGATGGTTATGCACAAGGATCAGGGCCGAAGCGTTCAGCTCCAGCGCCCGTTTTGCCACCTCGCGCGGATAGACCGGAACATGGTTCACCGTGCCGCGCGCCTGTTCCTCGTCGGCGATCAGGGTGTTGCGCCGGTCGAGAAACAACACCCGGAAATGCTCGATATCGCGATGGGCCATCGTGGTATGGCAATAATCCAGTAGCGCCTCCCACGACGAGATCACATCGCGCCGGATCACGCGTGCCCGCGCCAGCCTTTGTGCCGCCGCCTCGACGATCTTGAGCTCGGCCACCACCGCTTCGCCAACACCGCCAACTTCCACGAGCCGGTTCCGTGAAGCCGAAACCACGCCGTTGAAATCGCCGAACCGATCAAGCAGGGCGCGGGCGAGGGGCTTCACGTCCTGCCGGGGGATTGCCCTGAAGAGCACGAGTTCGAGCATCTCGTAATCCGGCAGGGCATCGGCGCCGCCCTCCATGAAGCGCGCACGCAAGCGCTTGCGATGGTCGCCGATGTAGGAGGGCAGCCGCCCCTTCGGCGCCGCGACGGGCACAGCCGGGGCCTCTTCCGTCTCGAACAGCGGCAGCGGCATTTCCGACAGGTGTGATTCGAACAGGGCCATGCCGGCAGATTGGCGGCGCAAGATGAATCAATGGTTAACGTCAGCCCGTCAGCCCGTCAGCCCTTGAACGGGTCTGATATGGCCTGTCACGGTCCCGCGCCAGTTGCGGATCGGCGCGTTCAGCACCTTCTTCGTTTCCTCGTGGTCCGGGTCGAGCACGCCGAGCCGAACCAGGAGCGCCGCGATCGTTGCCTCGGACGCCCGGGTTGCGCCATCGGTGATCTTGAGCGCGATGCCGAGCCTCTTTTCCGGCACCATGGCCACGAACACGGCCTCGGCGCCGGTCTTGATCGCCACGCGCCCTTCCATAGCGCGCATCAATCCGGTGCAGGCCCGGCCTTCGCCGGCCACCAACTCGGGATGCGCGGCCATCGCATCGCGCAGTCGCGCGGCGGCACGTTCGCGCGGGTTGTCCGCATCGGCCCGGGCGCCGGCGAAAAAGGCCATTGCGCGGGCGATGCCATGAAGCGAGCTGGCGAAGTTCGGCGCGGAGCAACCGTCGATCGCCCACCCGCGCACCGGTTCGCCGGTCAGATCTTCCCAAGCGGCGCGGATGGCCACCTGAACCGGGTGGTCGATCTCGAGATACTCCGGGCCCGCCCCGAGATGACGCGTGAGCGTGAGAAAGCCCGCGTGCTTGCCCGAGCAATTGTTGTGGACTTGGCGCGGTTTCGCATCCGAACAGGTGATCTCCTTCGCGGCGACGGGATCGGCTGGCATATGCGCGCCGCAGCGAAGATCATCGTCCGCAAGCCCGAGGTCGGTCAGCCAATGCGCCACGCGATCGGTATGAATATGCGCGCCGTTATGCGAGGCGCAGGCCAAGGCAAGCTGTTCGCTCGTCAACCCCGCCGCATCCGCCGCGCCGCTTTCCACCAGCGGCAAGGCCTGAATCATCTTGGCCGACGACCGTGGGTAGATCACCACTTCCGGGTCGCCCCAGGCCTTGACGATCTCGCCGCCCGGCTCACAGATGACGGCATGCCCAAGATGCAGTGATTCAATCCGGTCGCCACGCCAGATTTCGGTCAGCTTTACGGGTTCCCCCATGGTTCCTCCTTCACCCCTTGGGGAACGCGCGGTTTTCCGCCAACGGGGCTTTCATGATCCGGGTATGTTGCGCTAATGTGCCCCGCAGATGGGAACGGGGCCCGCGCTGCGACAAGACCGCTTAAGACGGGATGACGCAAGGGCCAAGAGGCAGGAACGGCTGGAGGCTGTTAGAACATGTTTTCAAATCTCGCACGGGGCCTCTGCATCGCGGCATTCTCGATTGCCGCCGGCGCAGCGGCGGCACAGGAGAGCACCAACCGGGTTGCCGCGAACACCGATTGGAGCGTTTTCGTCGAGGGAGACCCGAAGGAATGCTGGGGCGTTTCCAAGCCCAAGGAAATGGTGAACACGCGAGGTGGTGAGGTTGTTGCGGTGCGCCGCGGCGATGTCTTGTTGTTCGTCAGTTACCGGCCCGGAAACGACGCGAAGGGCGAGGTGAGCTTCACGGGGGGTTACCCGTTCCAGCCCGACTCGACCGTGGCGCTGACGATTGGTGGCCAGACCTTCCAACTTTTCACTGACGGCGAGTGGGCCTGGGCAAGCCCGGAAGATGATCCCAAGATCATCGACGCGATGAAGCGCGGCGCCGATGCCGTGGCCGTCGGCGTTTCCTCCCGGGGCACCCGGACCGAGGATACATTCTCGCTTCTTGGCTTCACGGCCGCGGTGGACGACGCGTCTGAACGCTGCCAGTAAGCCGATCGGAAATCCCGATTGCCCCGGCCCCGCGCCGGGGCGTTTTCTTTTGAAACCGCCGCGCAATCGCCTATATGGGCGTGAAAGCGCAAGGATTACCCCATGAACACGCCGACCGCCCCGATCACCCAGGATGTGCTCGCCATCGCTCGCAAGGATGGCGAGCCGACCGGCAAGATCAACCTCGTGGGCCTCACCCGCGACGAGATGCGCGCGGCCCTGATTGCCGCGGGAACGCCCGAGAAACAGGCGAAGATGCGCGTCGGCCAGGTCTGGCAATGGATCTACCAGAAAGGCGTGCGCGATTTCGACGCGATGACCAACCTCGCCAAGGACTACCGTGCGATGCTGGCCGGGGCCTTCGAGATCCGGGTGCCCGAAATCGTGACCCGGCAGGTTTCGGAAGATGGCACCCGCAAGTATCTCGTGCGCATCGCCGGGGGGCACGAGGTCGAGGTTGTCTATATCCCCGAGGAAGATCGCGGCACGCTGTGCGTCTCCAGCCAGGTTGGCTGCACGCTCACCTGTTCGTTCTGCCACACTGGCACGCAGAAACTCGTTCGCAACCTCACCGCTGCCGAGATCGTCGGCCAGATCATGCTGGCGCGCGATGACCTTGGCGATTGGGTCAAGCCCGGTGAGGGCATGGGCGAGCGCCCGCGCCTCGTTTCCAACATCGTGCTGATGGGCATGGGCGAGCCGCTCTACAACTTCGAGGCGGTGCGCGACGCGATGAAGATCGCGATGGATGGTGAGGGCATCAGCCTCTCGCGCCGTCGCATCACCCTGTCGACCTCCGGCGTTGTGCCCGAGATCGCCCGCGCCGGTGAAGAAATCGGCTGCATGCTCGCCATCAGCTTTCACGCCACCACCGACGAGGTGCGCGACAAGCTCGTGCCGATCAACAAGAAGTGGAACATCGCCGAGCTGCTCGAGGCTCTCCGGGCTTATCCGAAGCTGTCCAACTCCGAGCGGATCACCTTTGAATACGTGATGCTCGAAGGCGTGAACGATACCGAGGACGATGCCCGCCGCCTGGTGCAGCTGATTGACGGCATTCCCGCCAAGATCAACCTGATTCCGTTCAACGAATGGCCCGGCGCACCCTACAAGCGATCGTCGAACAACCGCATCCACCGGTTCGCCGACATCATCTACAAGGCCGGCTATGCAAGCCCGATCCGCACGCCGCGCGGGGAAGACATCATGGCGGCCTGTGGCCAGCTCAAATCTGCCACGGAGCGCGGCCGCAAGAGCCGCCGCGAGATAGACGCTGAGGCGGGAGCGGCGTCGCGCTGACCGCAACTTCGCGGTTTCACAGGATTTCCCGCAATCGGCTGTATTGTTGCCCAAGTTTTCCGTTGATCTGTTCTCGACCGGAAACAATGGGGCAGAACCATGTCGTACAAGTCGGAAATCGACGAGATCGTCGCCTTCGTTCGCGATCAGCGTGAACGCGTCAAGACCCATCGCCAGTGGAAGCGGCGCCTCGCCGCCTTCGGGTTCGCGATCGTCAAGACAGACGAGGGGCTGGCGATCGCGAAGTTGCCACGCAACCGGGTCGTTTGCCCGGTGCCGCAGGAACTCGTCGCCTGACGCGGGCTGGTTAACCGGGAAGAAACCGATTTTCCGCCAGACTGGCGGCATGGAATCGGTGTCGTTCAAACTGCCTGCGGAAATGATGGCGCGGCTCGAGGGGTTGGCGCGGGGCGATGATGTTTCCGTGGGCCAGGTTATCCGCTGGGCCATCGAGCGCGAGATTCGCCGCCGCGATGCGTTGCGCACGCCGCCCCGTGTCGATCAGCGGATGCTGGCCCCGGTCCGCGCGCGCATCAGCGAAGATTTCGAAGCGGCGCAAGGCTGGTCGGATCTGCGCGACCGGCTCATCGCCAAGGGCTACACCTTGCGGGAATCCGGCGGCGGGTTGGCGCTGCACGAGGTGATTTCCGGCCGCTTCCTCTGCCGCACATCGGAGATCGGCTTTGGCTATCCCACGCTGCTCAAGCGGTTTTCCCAGCCGTTCCCCGGCCATAGCCACACCTGGCTGCTCGACCGTATCCGCGAAGTGCCGGTTTACGTGAAAACCTGAGCCGGCCCTCAGACGTCGCCGTTGGCCGCCCTCATCTCGCACTTGCTCTCCCAGGCGTTGATGATCGCCACGGCCTCTTCGGCGGTTTCAACGAACTCGAACAGATCGAGGTCCTCCCGGCTGATCGTGCCGGCCTCGGCGAGCGCCTCCCAGTTGATGATCTTCTCCCAGAAGGCGCGCCCGAACAGGATCACCGGCACCGCGCGCATCCGCTTGGTCTGGATCAGGGTGAGGCTTTCGAACATCTCGTCGAGCGTGCCGAAGCCGCCGGGAAAACACACGATCGCCTCCGCCCGCATCAGGAAGTGCATCTTGCGAATGGCGAAGTAGTGGAAGTTGAAGCAGAGTTCCGGCGTGACCCATTCGTTGGGGGCCTGTTCATGCGGAAGTACGATGTTGAGGCCGACGCATTTGCCGCCAACATCGTGCGCGCCGCGCGAGGCCGCCTCCATCACCCCCGGGCCGCCGCCCGAAACGATCACCTTGCAGCGATGGTCGTGATCCTTCGACTGCATCGAGATCAGCCGCGCGAACCGCCGGGCCTCGTCGTAGTAGTGGCTGAGATCGGCAAGGGTCTTCGTCGCGGCGTTATCCTTGTTCTCGGGCCGCGGAATCCGCGCGCCACCAAAAAGCACCACGGTCGATTCGATCCCGAGTTCCTGCATGATGAGTTCGGGTTTCAGCAGTTCGAGCTGGAGCCGAACCGGACGAAGCTCGTCACGCAACAGGAAATCGAGGTCGTCGAAGGCGAGCCGATACGATGGTGAGCGGGTCTGTGGCGTGTCGGGGGTTTCGTGCGCGGCCTGCCTGTCCTGTCCGGAATGCCGAAACGGGTGGCTCCGGTTTTCTTCGCTCATCTGCCCATCCTCTCT
The DNA here is from genome assembly GCF_014640115.1 of Sinisalibacter lacisalsi. Taxonomy (GTDB): domain Bacteria; phylum Pseudomonadota; class Alphaproteobacteria; order Rhodobacterales; family Rhodobacteraceae; genus Sinisalibacter; species Sinisalibacter lacisalsi. Next base: position 319,011 of record NZ_BMGI01000001.1, read on the forward strand.
TGCCGCATTGCGCGCTTGAGTTTCAGCCCTTATAGCCGTGCGAAACACAGGACTGAACCGAATTCGGGGGGAGAGCACATGTCGAACGCCCAACTGGAAGCCGCGATCGAAGCCGCCTGGGAGGCGCGCGATACGATCACGCCCGAGACCACCGGCGAAACGCGCGAAGCCATCGAAGACACGCTGAACGCGCTCGACAGCGGCGCCTTGCGGGTGGCCGAACGGCAAGCGAACGGCGATTGGAACGTGAACCAATGGGCCAAGAAGGCCGTGCTCCTCGGCTTCCGCATCAAGAGCATGGAATTCCAGTCCGGCGGCCCGCAGGGCAGCGGCTGGTGGGACAAGGTCGACAGCAAGTTCGCCGGCTGGGGCGATGATGACTTCGCCGCCGCGGGCTTCCGGGCCGTGCCCAATGCCGTGGTGCGCCGCTCGGCCTACATTGCCCCCGGTGTGGTTCTGATGCCGTCTTTCGTCAATCTCGGTGCCCACGTCGACGAGGGCACGATGGTTGATACCTGGGCCACCGTCGGCTCCTGCGCCCAGATCGGCAAGAACGTGCACCTTTCAGGTGGCGTCGGCATCGGCGGCGTGCTGGAGCCGATGCAGGCCGGCCCCACCATCATCGAAGACAATTGCTTCATCGGCGCGCGTTCGGAGGTGGTCGAGGGCTGCATCGTGCGCGAGGGCTCGGTGCTCGGGATGGGCGTGTTCATCGGCAAATCGACCAAGATCGTCGACCGGGAGTCGGGCGAGGTCTTCTATGGTGAAGTGCCGCCCTATTCGGTGGTCGTGTCCGGTTCAATGCCCTCGAAAAACGGGGTGAACCTCTACTGCGCCGTGATCGTGAAGCGGGTCGACGAGCGCACCCGCTCCAAGACCGCGATCAACGAGCTCCTGCGCGACTGACGCAGGGCGCAGCGCGGCCGCGAACATAGGCCGTTCAAGCGGCATGAAAAACCGCCCCGGTCCAGGCCGGGGCGGTTTTCGTTCTCGCAGCGTTCCGATTATTCGCTGACCTTGCCGCGCACCAGCGATTGCGCGGTGTAGACGAGGATCGAAAGCCCGCCCGCGCCCAGCGCCGCGACGCCGAGCAGCACGATCAGGTCAACCGGCCCGCCGATATCGCGGAAACCCGAATCGGTGATCCCCTGCACGAACAGCACCGCCGCGATGGCCCCGAAGGGCATCGACAGCTGCGCCCAGAGGAATTTCCTCATCGACATTGCGCGGTCGCGCACCAGCACGAACACGTAGGCGGCGGTGATGACGGCCGCGACCGCGACCATCGCCCAGAACAGCCCGCGTCCGAACATCTCCTCGAACACGGCGATCATGGTTTCCAGTGTCAGTTCGTTCATTGTCGTGCCCTTTCTCAGGCCTTGCCGCGCAGCATGGCGTTGTAGGTGGCTTTCAGCGCGATTTCCTTCATCAACCAGCTGATCCAAAGCTCTTCGAGGGGCGCGATCACGCCGGGGAACGACGGCACAAGATTGTTCTTGTAGTCGAACTCGATCAGCATCGCCCGGCCCACCCGGGTGATCAGCGGACAGGAGGTGTAGCCGTCATAGGTGGCGGTGCCTTCCTTGCCCTCGATCGCGGCGACGAGGTGATCCTCGACGACCGGAACCTGGAACTTGACCGAGGCCGCCGTCTTGCCTTTCGGTACGCCCGCCACGTCGCCCAGAGCGAAGATCTCGGGATAACGGCGGTGGCGCATCGTCTGCGGGTCGCATTCGACCCAGCCCTGGTCGACCCACCTGTCGCTCCAGCTGAGGCCCGACTCGCGGATCATGTCGGGTGCGCGCTGCGGCGGGATCACGTGCAGGTAATCGTAGGGAAGCTCGACCGTCGAAACCTTGTCGCCCACCTTCGTCTCGAAGGTGGCGCGCTTGCGGTCGGCGTCGACCGATTTCATCGTGTGGCCCATGTGGCTGCTAATGCCGCGGTCGTCGAAGAGCATACGCACCTTTTCAGCCACGATCGGCACGCCGAACAGCGCGCCCTGCGGGGCCGCGTAGTTGATCTCATACTTGCCCTCGCCAACGGTGCGGCGCGCGATGTCGTCGATGAGAAACGCGTGCTTGAGCGGGGCGCCCGCGCATTTCATCTCGGTCTCGGGACGCATCATCAGCGCGACGCCACCTTCCTCGGTGAACTTCTGCGCGGCGTCCCACGTCTTGGCGGCATATTCCGGCCCGGCGTAGAGCGACCCGATCCCGTTCTGCCCGACCATGTCGAGCGAGAACCCTTCGATCGCGTCATAGTCCAGCACGAGACCCGGTGCGACGATGAGGTAGTCGTAGGCGAGTTTCTGCCCGCCTTCGGTGCTCACGATCTTGGCTTCCGGGTCGATGCCGGCGGCCCGTTCGGCCACCAGCGTTACGCCCGAAGGCAGCCAGTCGGTCGTCTGCGACGTCACGTATCCAGCCGGCTTCAGACCGGCGGCGACGAGCGACAGGCCCGGCTGATAGAGGTGTTGCTTGCGTCCGTCGACAAGGGTGATCTCGGCCCCATCGAGGCGATCGACGAGGCGGTTCGCGATCGCGGTGCCGGCAGCACCTGCGCCGATGATCACGATCCGGGCCCGGGTGGACACCTTTGCCGCCTGGGCGGGCGTTCCGGCCACGGCCGCGGCCAACCCGGCCATGCCAAGGCCCATGAATCCACGGCGTGACGTTGCCATGCGCATCAAATCCGACATGCGGAAACTCCTTCCGATCCTGTTCGCGCAAAGAATCCCGTTGCCACAGCTGGCGCGAGGAAACATTCTCATTTAGGAATGTATACTATAGTGTTCCGAGGCAAGGCGACGATCCCCGGCAAATTGTCGCACAGCGATCGTACCCTGCCGGGCGAGAAAGCATGCCAATGTCCGAGATCCTTCCCGCCCGCGATCAATTGCGGAGCCTTGTCTTTCGCTGTAGGTGGACACGACAGCACGAAAGGCCAGCCACTTGACCAAGCGCGAGACGAACGTGAGCCGCCAACAGGTCTATACCCTGCTCGTCGAGGTGGGGCGCAAGACTGGGGATGGCCTTCCAGAAGGGGCAACCGGCGCCGCGCTGATGTGCTACGCCAGTGGCGTGGACGAGGCGGAAGCGGTGCGCGAGACGGTTGCGATCCTGAAGCAGGCCGATCTCGCGCCGCTCGATGTTTCCGGCTACGGCACTCTCGATGAGCGCCTCGCAGACGGGCATGACATCTCGGACGAGGAGCGCGAACTGATGGCTCGCGCGCTCGCCGAAAATGCCGTGATCGTGGCGCAGATGACGCCCTTCTTCAACGAAACCAAGACCACCTCGTAGCCGGCCTTCACCGGCGGGTGGACAAGGCTGCGTTTACCGGCCGGGGTTCAACAAGACATTGAACGTCTCGGGCAGGCTTGCCCCGCCGTCGAGCGCGAGCGAGAGGGGAATCTCGTAAACCGCGGTGGTGCCGTCTTCGGAGATCGTTCCGTTGGTTTCGACGATCTCGTCGCCGGAGACCCTGAGAGTGATCGCATGTCCCTCGAATGCCTCGCGCATCATCGCGATCATCTCGTCGCCCCCTTCTTCCTCGGGCGGCGCGATGTCGTCGGAAATGTCGCCAAGATCGAAGGCGACGTAGATCAGCCCGCCATCGCGGCGTTCGATGATCATGCCATCGCCGAAGTCCGGGTCGCTCATGATCTCGTCGACCGTTCCCGACTTGGTTTCGGTGCAGACGTGATCGCCGTTTTCGCGCATCGATTCCTCGCCTTCGCAGAAGTCTTCGCCGGTCGAGGTGGTCATGGCGTAGAAGTCGGGGGTGGCAACCATGATCATCGTCGCCTCGGCCCGGTCTTCACCCGGAAAGTCGAGCGAGAGTTCCACGTCGAAACAGGCCGCAAGCGGCAGGGCAAGGATCAGCGGAAAAAACGAAAAGGGCTTGCGCATGTCGGTCTCCCGTCGGCTGAGTTCAGTGTGAGCCTCGCACCGGGACACTCGCTTGTCCAGCGGCGAAACCGGGCGGGAAAACCTCGTCAGGCTTCAAGCAGGGAAGCGGCGATCGTGCGTATGCCCAACGCCGAAAGCGCTGGGCGCCTCTGGGCGCGATGCAGGGGGAGCGCCGTTGCGGGCACCTCGCCGAGCGATGTGCTGGAGATGATCTCCGGGCGTCGCGCCATCGTTCCAACGAACAGGCTTTCCGCCCAAAGCCCGTCGTGAAGAAGGCAATCGTGCACGTCGAGCAGGATCTGGTAATAGGTGACCAGCCTGTGCCGGGTTTCGGGGCGCGCGTGCTTGCCGTTCGCAAGCGTTGCCGCGGGAACCAGAACCTCGTTTTCCCCGAAGGTATATTCGTTTTCCCCGAGATCCAGCCGCACGCGATGCGCCGGGGCCATGATCATGTCGCGCCCAAGGCCAAGGAACGGGGCGCGGAGCCGGATCGGGCGGAAATCGCCGAGCGCGGGCACGGTTCGCTTCACGATCCACCGGACCGGTTGGCTTCCCGACTCCGCCGTCACCACCATGTCGCCAAGCCGAAGCCGATGCGCCGGAACCGGGCCCTCGACAGTTTCGATCGGCGTATCCGCCACGATGCCCGAGCCGAAACCGACGGGCTCGACCGTGTCCGACACCGCGATATAGGAAATTGCCGGGTCGGCCCGTGTCGCGCGCCCGTTGCGCATCAACGCCTTCACGTCGCCCACGGGAAGCGGCACCGGATTGGCTGCCTGTGCCTGGAAGATCCTCCCGTCTTCGACAAACTCGACCGTCAGCCGCGCCGTTCGCCGGGGCGAGTCCCATGAGTAGCTGACACGCAAAAGCCCGTCGCGCGGGATCGGCGGCAGGCCGATCTCGGCGCGCGACCGGGCCACGCCTTGGCGAAAGGCCATCGAAAGCCGCCCATCCGCCGTGATTTCGACGAGGATTTCCCTTCGCCAATCGCGGTTTCGCTCAAAGCTCAGGATTCGTCGCCGCTCACCGCCCGTGTCTTCGAGGCGAAGCTCGAACATCATCGTGCCGGTCGGCATGATCTCGTGCGCGCTGGGCGGTGGCCGGGCACCCGGCGCATCCGACGGAACGCCGATGCCGCGGATGTTGAACATCGGCCGGGACATATCGGTGAGTGCAATCCAGCTCACGCGGCAACCTCCCCGGCGCGGCCAAACAGCAGCCGCGCCTCGTAGGCGCGCAGGGTTCTGCGGGCGGCGGACGAGTAACCTACTCCGGTATCGGGGTCCAACTCGGGAAAGATCGAGATGATCTCCTCCACGATCTCGCGCTTGAACGATCGCGAGGTTTGCGGCCCGGGCAGAAAGCTCTCGGTGGCCAGCCCCTCGGAAATCACCACCTCGTGGGCATCGAACAGGATATGGACGTATTCCACCTCCCCGCCTTCGACGCGACGCACCGAGTGGTCGTTCACAAGGTCTTTCGCCGCGACAAGCACCTCGCCCTCGCCGAACAGAAGCTCGGCCAGCGCATCGCGGATCAGCACGCGGTGAAGCGGCGAGACGAGCAACTCGCGGTGCGCGCCGAAAGTATCGGGCGCAATTCGGATCGGCGCATGGCTGCCCGACGCTTGCACCCGTCGCCGTCCGATCCAGCGCAGAGGCTGCGGCCCGTGGTCGTGGGTCATCACCAGGTCGCCCGGCCGCAGGTTTTCGACCGAAACCTCGCCATGCGGTGTCGCGATCAGCGTGCCGGCCACAAAACAGGGCACCGAGTTGATCGTGACGAAGGCACTGTCCGATAAGCCGCCGCCATTCCCGGCCGCGACGGTATATGAGAAATTGACGCTTTCCTCGTCACCATCCGCATTGATCGTGAAGGTGCCGTCGGTATTCAGCGTCACCACCTGCCCGGTGGTCAGCGTGACGCTGTCACCGGCATTCACGGCGATCCCGTTGATATGCGTTATCGTCAGCGTCGCATTGCCCGGCCCCTGATCGTTTGCGAGAACGTCGAGCGTTGTGGTGCCGCCCAACCCCACGGTCGTTGCGTCGTCGTTGGCGATCAGCGCCGTTTGCGCCGAACCGCCGGCGATCAGCAGCGTCGAGTCATACTGGGTGTCCGTCGCGTCGGCGATCCCGATCCGGATCGAGTTCACCTCCCCCTCGATCACCGGCATCTTGAGCGTCATGGTGACGGTGAAGCCATCCATCTCGGTGTTGAACTGCGAGCTGGTGTTGGAGACATAGAGGTTTTCGTTGGAGGTCTGGTTGACGTTGCCAACAGCGGTCTGGCCATTGCCCACGGCCAGCTCCACCACTTCGCCGTTCACCCAGACGCCAACGATGTCGTTGTAGATCGATCCGGCGTATTCCGGATATTCCTCGGAGGCGAAGACGAACTGCAGCGTCATCTCGTCGCCTGTCGGGATGAAATCCACGTCGAGGAAGGAGGCGTCGTAGGTCCGGGTGCCTGCAAGTTCGTTGAAATCGGCGTTATTGTCGATCCCGTTGCGCATGTCGGACGAGGTGCTGCCGCTCTGGTTGGCCTCACCCCTGTTGTTGGTGAAATCGCGAAGGTTGCCGGTCGAGAGCATTACCCCGGTGTCGCCTGGCGTCACGCCTGGCGAAACCGCATCGCCGTTGCTGTAAATCCCCGATGACCGATTGTCGCCCGAATAGGAGGCGGACACGACGGTCACTCCTTCGCCAAAAATCGTTTGCGCCATGTCCAGCGCACTCGCATTGGTTGAAATTGGCAATTCCGATGCCGCAACCATAACGCCTGCCTCCTGTCCCATTCGCGCAGGAGTCATGGCGCACGCGGATTAATGACCGCGAGATATAGCCAGTCTGCTCACCGAACCGCGCACATTTTGTGCTTGTCTGGTTCGAACCCCTGCCTCGGGTTATTCTTTGAGATCAAGTATGCCGAACCCGCAAGCCTTTGTTAAGAGATTGTTTTTCATCCGCAAAACCAGCTCGAGCCCTGTCGCCCATTCGACACGTTTGCCACGCCTCGCGCCGCGATATATCACGGGCGAAACCCCAGCGAGGAGCGCCACATGCCCCAGACCGACCCCGTTGATCTGACCAGACGCCTTATCCAGTGCCCCTCGGTGACCCCCGAAGAGGGCGGTGCGCTGGTGCTGCTGGAGGGCCTGCTCACCGAGGCCGGATTTGCCTGCACGCGGGTGGACCGGGGCGGCGTTGCCAACCTCTTCGCCCGCCTTGGCCATGCCGGCGCGCCCCGCACGCTGGGTTTCAACGGCCATACCGATGTGGTTCCGGTCGGAAACACCGGCGACTGGACGGTGCAGCCCTTCGGCGCCGAGGCGCGCGATGGTTATCTCTGGGGCCGCGGCGCCACCGACATGAAATCGGGTGTGGCGGCCTGGGTCGCGGCCGCGATCGACCTTGCGGCTGAAATCCCCGAGGACGGCGCGCTCATCATTGCGATTACCGGCGATGAGGAGGGCGACGCCACCGATGGCACCAAAGCCTTGCTGGACTGGATGACCGAGCACCAGGAACGGATGACGGCCTGCATCGTCGGCGAACCCACCTGCCCGAACCACATGGGCGAGATGATGAAGATCGGCCGGCGCGGCTCGATGACCGCCAATTTCACCGCGCGCGGCATCCAGGGCCATTCCGCCTATCCGCATCGCGCCAGGAACCCGGTGCCCGCCCTCGCGCGCCTGATGGCCCGGCTTGATACCCACGTGCTCGACGAGGGCACGGAGCATTTCGATGCCTCGACGCTGGCGGTCACGACGATCGACACCGGCAATCCCGCCAACAACGTGATCCCGGCGACAAGCCGCGCCACGGTGAACATCCGGTTCAACGATGCCCACAGCAGCGAGGGGCTGACCGCATGGCTGCGCGAAGAGATGGAACGCATCGCGGGCGAGACCGGCATCGAGATGTCGATGGAGGTGAAGGTTTCCGGCGAAAGTTTCATCACCCCGCCCGGCGAACTTTCCGCGCTGGTCGCGGCGGCGGTGAAGGCGGAAACCGGAGTCACCCCGGAAATGTCCACCTCCGGGGGCACCTCGGACGCGCGCTTTGTGAAGGATCATTGCCCAGTGGTCGAGTTCGGCCTCGTTGGCAAGACGATGCACCAGGTCGACGAGCGCGTGGAGATCGCGCAGATCCAACAGCTCAAGCGGGTCTACACCCGCGTGATTCGAGATTACTTCGCCTGACCGGGGGCCAGGCCTGTCTGCAGGACGCCGCCGGCCCGCGATTTCCGCTGGCCTTTCCGGTGTAGCGTGCTACGCCGAAACCATGACACGTATACCTTCGAAAGATGAAATCCTCGCCTGGATTTCCGACAACCCCACCCAGACCTCGAAACGCGAAATCTCCAGAGCGTTCGGGATCAAGGGGTCTGACCGGATTGAGTTGAAGCGCGTTCTGCGCGAACTCGAGGACGAGGGCCAGCTCACCAAGCGCAAGAAAACCTACCGTGATCCCGAGAAGCTTCCACCCGTCGCGGTGCTCGAGGTTTCCGAGGTTTCACCCGACGGCGATCTCTACGCGCGCCCGCTCGAATGGCAGGGCGAGGGCGATGCGCCACGGGTATTGCTGGTGACCAAGAGTTCCGATCCGGCCCTGAAGCCGGGCGACCGTATCCTGTGCCGGATGACCGAGGTGAAGGACGAAGATCACGCCTACGAGGGCCGCCTTATCCGCCGCATCGGGCAGGCGGTGCACCGCATCCTCGGCGTTTACCGCAAGGGTGCCGAGGGCGGCCGCGTCGTGCCGATCGACAAGGGGGCCGACAAGGAATGGATGGTGCCCGCCGGGGCGGATGAAGGCGCGAAGGACGGCGAGCTTGTCGAGGCGCAGCAGACCGGGCCGAAGGCGCGCATGGGTTTGCCGAAAGCAAAGATCGTGGCGCGGCTGGGCGACCCGAGCGCGCCCAGGGCCGTCAGCCTCATTGCCATCCATCAGCACGGCATTCCCGACGATTTCCCCGACGAGGTGATCGCCGAAGCCGACCGGCAGAAGCCCGCGGGCCTGAAGGGGCGGGAAGACCTCCGCCACCTGCCGCTCGTCACGATCGACCCGGCCGATGCCCGCGACCATGACGACGCAATATGGGCCCATGCCGACGACAATGCGAAAAACCCCGGCGGGCATGTGATCTGGGTCGCCATCGCCGATGTCGCGCACCACGTCCGCCCCGGGACCGCGCTGGACCGCGAAGCGCGCAAGCGGGGCAATTCCACCTACTTCCCCGACCGGGTCGTGCCGATGCTGCCCGACCGGCTCTCGGGCGATCTTTGTTCGTTGCATGAGGGCGTGCCGCGCGCGGTGATCGCGGTTCGCATCGTTGTCGATGCCCATGGCGAAAAACGCTCGCACAGCTTCATTCGCGGCCTGATGAAATCGCGCGCCTCGCTGAACTACCGCGAGGTGCAGGCGGCGCGTGATGGCGCTCCGAACGAAAAATGCGCGCCGCTGCTCGACGAGGTGATCACCCCGCTGTTCGAAGCTTACGCGGCGCTGAAACAGGCCCGTCAGAAACGCCAGCCGCTCGATCTCGACTTGCCCGAGCGCAAGATCGTGCTGTCGGACGAGGGCAAGGTAGAAAGCGTGCGCTTCGCCGAAAGGTTCGACGCCCACCGGCTGATCGAGGAGTTCATGGTGCTGGCCAACGTGGCGGCGGCGGAAGAGCTTGGCCGCCTTGGCCGGCCGCTGCTTTACCGGGTGCACGAGGAGCCGAGTCCCGAAAAACTGGAGGCGCTGCGCGAGGTGGCGCAGGCTTCGGGATTCACGCTGGCCAAGGGGCAGGTGCTCCAGACCCGCCACCTCAACCAGTTGCTCTCGCAGGCCGAGGGCAGCGAGTTTGACGAGCTGATCAACATCAGCACGCTGCGCTCGATGACGCAGGCCTATTACAGCCCGCAGAACTTCGCCCATTTCGGCCTCGCGCTGAAACACTACGCGCACTTCACCTCGCCGATCCGCCGCTACTCCGACCTGATCGTGCACCGCGCCCTGATCACCGGCCACGGCTGGGGCGACGACGGGCTCAGCCGCGAGGATATCGACCAGCTCGAGGCAACCGCCGAGCACATTTCGGAGACGGAGCGTCGCTCGATGACCGCCGAGCGCGATACCAACGATCGCTATCTCGCCGCGTACCTCTCCGAGCGGGTGGGGAACGAGTTCACCGGCCGGATCTCGGGCATCCAGAGGTTCGGCGCCTTCGTGAAGCTGGATGAAACCGGCGCCGACGGGCTGGTGCCGGTTTCGACCATTGGCAACGAGTATTACCACTATGACGGGCAGGCTCAGACACTGAAGGGCGAGCGCAGCGGGCTTGAGCTTTCAGTGGGCCAGCCGGTGCTGGTGCGGTTGGCGGAGGCGGTGCCCGTGACAGGCGGATTGATGCTTGAATTGATCGAGATCGACGGTGCGCCCGTAACAACCACAACGCGAAGTCGTGGTGGCAAGAAGCCGGTTTCTCGCAAGGGCGCCAAGGCGCGCTACAAGGCCGAGAAGACTCAAAAGAAAGTGCGACGCCGCCGCAAGTGATGTTGAGTGTGCTCCGGCTCCGGGGCATCGTTGGAAACGAGGGGCTGGGGATGATCCCTTTACCGGAAGTGCTGGATCAGGATGCGTTCCTTGTCTGGGTCAGGCAGGTTTTGCGCCCGCGCATTCTGGAGCGGAACATACACCCGCACGTGTTCGACGCGGCGATGTCGGAGGTATCATTCCGGCCCGATATCATCGAGCGACAAAACAACCAGAAGGAATTCTCGCTCCCGGTCTGGGAATACCTCGACATTGTCACGACCGAGGATCGCGTGCGCAAGGGCCGGCAGGAAATGCGCCGGCATCGCGCCTTGCTCAACCGGATCGAACAGGATTTTGGGGTGGAGCCGGCGATCATTGCCGCGATCTGGGGGCTGGAAACCGGCTACGGCGTGAACCGGGGCAACATACCGATCGTTTCGGCGCTCGCCACGTTGGCTTGGCGCGGGCGGCGCGCGGCCTATTTCGAGTATGAGCTGGTTGCCGTGTTCCGGCTGGTGCAAAGCCGGGGTTGCGCGCCCTCGTCGATGATCGGGTCATGGGCAGGCGCCGTGGGCCATGGCCAGTTCATGCCTTCCTCGGTGCTGAATTTCGCGGTCGATTTCGACCGCGACGGCGTGCACAACATCTGCGGCGACGACCCGACCGACGCGCTCGCCTCGGTCGCCAATTACCTGCGCAAGCACGATTGGAAAACAGGCCAACCCTGGGGCTTCCAGGTGCGCCTGCCGGATGGGTTCAACTATGCTCTCAGCGGCACGGATCAAACCCGCAGTTCCGCCGATTGGGCGGCGATGGGGGTGGTCAGCGCCGACGGCGGGCCGGTGCCCGATTACGGCGCGGGTTCGATCTTCCTTCCGGTCGGCGCGCGTGGTCTCGCCTTCCTCGTCCTGCGGAATTTCCACGTGATCACGCGCTACAACAAATCCGAAGCCTACGCGCTCGGGATCGGGTTGTTGAGCGACCGGATCCTGGGAGACCGGCCTTTGCGCGGGGAATGGCCGACGAACGAATGCGCGATCACGCGAGGTGACGTGATCGAAATCCAGTTCCTTCTCAGCCAGGCCGGTTTTGACACGCTTGGTGTTGACGGGTTGCCGGGCCCCAACACCGTGCGCGCCGTGCGTGACTTTCAGAAAGCCCAAGGGCTGGTGCCGGATGGCCACCTGGACCGCGAAATCCTCGCGGCGCTACGCGCGCTCGCTCGCGGATAGACGCTCGAGGTCGCCAAGGGTCAGGCCCTCAAGGCACGCCGTTACGAGCTCAGCTCCCGAGAAGTCCTGGTCGTCGGTAAAGATCGAGGGTGTCACGACCACTGCAAGCCCAGCGCCGCGGGCGGAGATGAGGCCGTTGAGGCTGTCTTCGAAGGCGATGCAAGCCGCGGGCGGCAGGCCGAGCCGCTTCAACGCAAGTTCGAACACGTCCGGCGCGGGCTTTTTCGCCGCCACCTCGTCACCCGCCGCGATCACGTCAAACACCTCGTGGGGTTCCGCGTTCCAGCAACACCGAGTCAGCGCCTCGACGTTCGGCATGTTGGTCGTCGTCGCCACCGCCAGCCGCAACCCCTCTGCCCGCGCCGAGGCGATCAACTTGGCTACGCCCGGGCGCAGCGCCAGCCCGCCCTCGGCCAGAATCCCGGTGTAGATCGCGGTCTTTTCCCGGTGCATCCGGGCGATCTCGTCATCGGAGAGGTGGCGCGCGGCTTCCGGCAGCGTTTGTTGCCACGCACGGATGCGCTCCTTGCCGCCGGTCGTCTTCAGAAGTTCGCGGTAGCGCGGCTGGCTCCAGTGCCAGTCGAGCCCCCAATCGGCAAAAACGTGGTTGAACGCCGCGCGATGGGCCTCTTCCGTCTCGGCCAGCGTGCCGTCGACGTCGAAGATCAGCGCCTCAAGCGTCACGCCGCCGCCGTTTCTTCGGCGATCGCGTCGATGATCGGGCCGAGTTCCTCGAACCGGTCGAAGCGGAATTCGTGCGGCAGCCCCTCGACCGCCTTCTTGCGGTAGCCTTGGGTGTGCAGCGCGAAGCGCACCCCCGCCGCCAGCGCCACCTCGGCGTCGATCTCACTGTCGCCGACGTAGAGCTTTTCGCCTTCTCCCAACCGTTCGAAAGTGAGGTGAAGCGGGGCGGGATGTGGCTTTTTTTCCGGCAGCGCATCGCCGCCCACCACCACGTCGATGAAGTTTTCGAGGTGCAGAAGCTTCAGCATCAGCCGGGCGGGTTCTTCGGGCTTGTTGGTGCAAACCCCGATCCTGTGGCCCTTGGCGCTCAACTCCGCCAGAAGATCCGGCACGCCGGGGAAGGGCCGCGATTCGTCGGCAGGGGCGGCGTTGTAGAAATCGCGCACCTCGTCATAAAGCCGGGGAAACTGGCTTTGCGCGATCCCGCGCGCGCGCAGAACCCGTTCGACCAGCTTGGGAAGCCCATTTCCGATGAAGGAGGTGATCGTGGCGAGGTCGAGCGGCTCCAGCCCTTCGCCGTCGAGCATCCTGTTCGCCGCCACCATGATGTCGGGGGCGCTGTCGACCAGGGTTCCGTCGAGGTCGAAAACGATGTTCATGCGGCGTCCTTCCACTTGATCGAGCAGCCCATGGAGGCAACCTGCTCCTCCGGCCCCTTGCCCGTTTCGGCCACCTGTTTCATCGCCTCGAAGAGGTCGCGCCGAAGGTCTGCCGGCCCCGCTTCCTTGCGGGAGGCATCGAGACGCCCCCGGTATTGCAACTCGCCGGCGGAATTGTACCCGAAGAAATCGGGTGTGCAGACCGCGTCATAGGCCCGCGCCACGCTTTGGCTTCCGTCGTAGAGATAGGGGAAGGTGAAGCCATGCTTCTCGGCCAGCGTGACCATGTGTTCGGGCGCGTCTTGCGGATAGGCCTCAACGTCGTTGGCGCTGATCGCCACCACGCCGATGCCCAGTGCCTGAAGCTCCTTCGCGTCGCGCACGATCCGGTCGATCACCGCCATCACGTAGGGGCAATGGTTGCAGATGAACATCACGAGGGTGCCGTTCGGGCCCTTCACGTCGTCGAGGGTCCAGACCTTGCCATCGGTGCCGGGCAGGCTGAAATCCCTGATCGGGGCGCCGAAGTCGCAAACGGGGGGGATGGCGGCCATGGTGTTTCTCCTCTGCTTTTCCGCCGACGGCGCCGCCTCAGGCGGGCACGAACCGGAACGCCCCGCCCGCACGCTCAACGCGGCCAAGGCCGCCATCGGGCAGGTGGAAGCCGATCATCAGCATCTGGTCGCTGGCCAGCTGATCCATCAGCGCGGCGCGGGTGGCGGCGGCCATGGTGCGATCCGCATCCGCGCCAAGCGGCCAGTCGGGATGGTCGAAGGAAAGATGGTGATTCAGGATCGCATCGCCCACCACCATCACGCTCTCGCCGCCGTCGCGCACCTCGAAGCTCATGTGCCCCGGTGTGTGCCCGTGCGTGGCCCGCGCGGCGATGCCGGGAAGAATCTCCTCACCATCCTCGAACAGGGTGAACCGATCGGCCATCACATCGAGCCGCCGTTTCGCGCCGACCGCCATGCCCTGCCGATCGGCCGAAATCGTGTCGACGGTTGTCGGATCATACCAGAAGTCGAACTCCGTGCGCCCCATCAGGTGCTCGGCGTTCGGAAAGAACGGCTCCTCGAAATCGTCCAGCACGCCCCAGAGATGGTCGGCGTGCCCGTGGGTGAACACAACGTGGGTGATCTCGCCGGGGTCGACCCCGGCCGCGGCCAGCGCATCGGGCAGGTCACCCGCCGTGGCGGTGAAGCCCGAGCCTGAGCCGGCGTCGAACAGGATGGTTCGGCCCTCGTGGCGCAACAGCGTGACATTGCAATCGGGGTTGAGCGCGGCGTCACGCGCCATGCCCCGAACCGCGAGCCATTGCGCCAGCGCGTCCTGGTCCATCGGGTCATACATGAAGTCAGCGGGCTGGGTGATGGAGCCGTCGCGCAGCGTGGTGATCCGCATGGCGCCGAGCGATACCTCGCTCGTGGCCCAGGCGAGGCGGGGTGAAAGCGCGGCGGCGGCAAACCCTGCCGAGGCGCTCGTGATCAGTTTCCGTCTGGTGACTCTCATGGTCAGGCGACGTTCTTGAGCGCGCCCTGCGCCGCGGTGCGGATGGCCCGGATATTCTCGCCATAAGCCGCCGGGTTGTCGACCGAGCCGCCCTTGAACACGGCCGAACCGGCCACGAAGCAATCGGCCCCGGCCGCGACCAGCGGGCCAACGGTGTTGGGATCAACCCCACCGTCGACCTGGATCATGATTTCACGATGGCCGATCATCTCGCGCACCTGGCGCACTTTTTCGATGCTCGAGGGGATGAATTTCTGTCCGCCAAAGCCGGGATTCACGCTCATCACCAGCACCATGTCGACGAGGTCGAGCAGTTCGGAGATGACCGAAGCGGGGGTGCCCGGGTTGAGCGAGATACCCGCCATCTTGCCCGTGGCCTTGATCGCCTGCAGCGTGCGGTGCGGGTGCGGCCCGGCTTCCCAGTGGGCGGTGATCATGTCGGCGCCGGCCTCGGCATAGGCCTCGATGTAGGGATCGACCGGCGCGATCATCAGGTGCACGTCCATGAAGGTTTTCACGTGCGGGCGGAAAGCCTTAACGGCCGGCGGCCCGAAGGTGAGGTTGGGCACGAAATGCCCGTCCATCACGTCCACGTGCACCCAGTCGGCGCCCTGCGCCTCGATGGCCCGGATCTCCTGGCCGAAATTGGCGAAATCGGCCGAAAGGATCGACGGCGCGATCTTGATGGAACGGTCAAACGACATCTCGTGTCTCCCTGTTTTTCGCTGTCGGGCGGGAGCATGCCCCGCCCGACCTTTCTATCATGCGGCCTCGCGCGCGGCCACACTCCGATGACGGCTCAGAGCGTGCCGTCGGCGTAGCGCTTGGCCATCTCGTCGAGGTCGATCGCCTTGATCTTCGAGCCGTTGCCGGCGGTGCCGAAACGCTCGAAACGGTCGATGCAGAGCTTTTCCATCTCCTCCATCGCCGGGATCATGAACTTGCGCGGATCGAACTCCTTTTTCTTCTCCATCGCCACCTTGCGGAACTGGCCGGTGATGGCCATCCGGTTGTCGGTGTCGATGTTGACCTTGCGCACGCCCGACTTGATGCCGCGCTCGATTTCCTCGACCGGCACGCCGTAGGTTTGCGGCATCTCACCGCCGAACTCGTTGATCAGGTCTTGCAGATACTGCGGCACCGACGAGGAGCCGTGCATCACGAGGTGCACATGCGGGATCTTGGCGTGAATCGCCTCGATCTGGCTGATCGCCAGCGTTTCGCCGGTGGGCTTGGAGCTGAACTTGTAGGCGCCATGGCTGGTGCCGCAGGCGATCGCCAGCGCATCCACCTTGGTGAGCTTCACGAACTCCTCGGCCTCGTCCGGATCGGTCAGAAGCTGGCTGTGGTCGAGCTTGCCCTCGGCGCCCGAGCCGTCTTCCTTGGCGGCCATGCCGGTTTCGAGGTTGCCGAGCACGCCCAGCTCACCCTCGACGGAAGCCCCCACCCAATGCGCCATCTCGGCGACGCGCCTGGTGATGTCGACGTTGTAGTCCCAATCCGCGGGCGTTTTCATGTCGGCCTTGAGCGAGCCGTCCATCATGACGCTGGTGAAGCCATGCTTGATGGCCGAGAGGCAGGTTTGTTCGTTGTTGCCGTGGTCCTGGTGCATCACGATCGGAATATCGGGATACATCTCGGCGAGCGCCTGGATCATGTGCTTGAGCATGATGTCGCCGGCATAGGAACGCGCGCCGCGCGAGGCCTGGAGGATAACCGGGCTATCCACCTTCTTGGCCGCGTTCATGATCGCGAGGCCCTGTTCCATGTTGTTGATGTTGAATGCCGGCACGCCGTAGCCCTGTTCGGCGGCGTGGTCGAGCAGTTGACGAAGCGAGATAAGTGCCATCAGTTCGGTCTCCTCAGATCAGCTTGCCCATGGCGACGGCGGTGTCGGCCATGCGGTTGGAGAAGCCCCATTCGTTGTCATACCAGCTCAGGATGCGCACGAAGTTGCCGTCCATCACCTTGGTCTGGTCCATGTGGAAGGTCGACGAATGCGGATCGTGGTTGAAGTCGATCGAGACGTTCGGAAGATCGGTGTAGCCGAGAATGCCCTTCATCGGGCCATCGGCGGCGGCGCGGATCGCGTCGTTGATCTCTTCCACGGTGGTGGCACGGCTGGCCTCGAAGGTGAGATCGACGACCGAGACGTTCGGCGTCGGCACCCGGATCGCCACGCCGTCGAGCTTGCCGTTGAGTTCCGGCAGAACGAGGCCCACGGCCTTGGCCGCGCCGGTGCTCGTCGGGATCATGCTCATCGCCGCCGCGCGGGCGCGGTAGAGATCGGAGTGCATCGTGTCGAGCGTCGGCTGGTCGCCGGTGTAGGAGTGGATCGTGGTCATGAAACCACGGGTGATCCCCACCGTGTCTTGCAGCACCTTCGCCACCGGCGAGAGGCAGTTTGTGGTGCAGGAGGCGTTCGAAACCACCAGGTCATCCCTGGTGAGGGTGTCATGGTTCACGCCGTAGACGATGGTTTTGTCGGCGCCGCTTGCGGGAGCCGAAACCAGAACCCGCTTGGAGCCGTTTTCCAGGTGGAAGGCAGCCTTGTCGCGCGCGGTGAAGATGCCGGTGCATTCCATCGCGATATCGACATCCTCCCACGGCAGTTCCTTGGGATCGCGGATCGCGGTCACCTTGATCGGGCCGCGGCCCACGTCGATGGTGTCGCCATCCACCGTGACCGTGCCGGGGAATCTCCCGTGCACCGAGTCATAGCGGATGAGGTGGGCGTTGGTTTCCACCGGCCCGAGATCGTTGATCGCAACCACCTCGATGTCGGTGCGGCCGGATTCCACGATGGCGCGCAGCACGTTGCGCCCGATACGGCCGAAGCCGTTGATAGCTACTTTGACGGTCATGTTTCCTCCCAAACGTCAGATGAGCGACTTCGCGGCATCCGCCACGGCGTCCGCCGTGATGCCGAAGTGGTCGTAGAGTGCGCCTGCCGGGGCCGACGCGCCGAAGCTCGACATTCCGACGAAGGCGCCGTCATTGCCGATCAGCGTATCCCAACCCTGCCGCACCGCAGCCTCCACGCCGACGCGCGGCGCGGTGCCCAAAACGGCGTCGCGGTAGGCCTGGGGCTGCTTGGCGAAGGCCTCGAAGCACGGGGCCGAAACCACCGCCGCCTTGATCCCGGCGCTCGCCAGCTTGTCGGCGGCGGCCAGGGCGATCTCCACTTCCGAGCCGGTGCCGATCAGCGTCACGTCACGTGGCCCGTCGGTGTCGCGCAGCACGTAGGCGCCCTTCGCGGTCATGTTGGTGTCGGTGTGGCTGGTGCGCACCGTCGGCAGGCCCTGCCGCGAGAGCGAGAGCACGCTGGGCGTGCCGTCCATCTCCAGCGCGGCCTGCCAGGCCTCGGCGGTTTCCACCGCGTCGGCGGGGCGGAACACCATCATGTTCGGCATCGCACGCAGGCTGGCGAGCGTTTCCACCGGCTGGTGCGTTGGTCCGTCTTCGCCGAGCCCGATGCTGTCATGTGTCAGCACGTAGACGACCCGGATGCCCATCAGCGCCGCGAGCCGCATCGCGCCCCGCATGTAATCGGCAAACACCAGGAAGGTGCCGCCATAGGGGATGAACCCGCCGTGCAGCGCGATCCCGTTCATGATCGCCGCCATGCCGTGCTCGCGCACGCCGTAGCGCACGTAATTGCCCGAGAAATCGTCGCGCACCACGTCCTTCATGCCCTTTGTGAACGTCAGGTTCGAGCCGGTGAGGTCGGCCGAGCCGCCCACCGTGTTGGGCAGGGTGCCGTTGACGATCTCCAGCGCCATCTCGCTGGCCTTGCGGGTGGCAACTTTCGGCGCGTCGGCCGAAAGGCGCGCCTTGTAGGCGTTGATCGCGGCGTCGAGTGCGCGCTTGTCGGGGTTGGCCTGGGCGGTTTCGAAGGCATCCTGCTTCGGGTGTCCGCCAAGGCGCTTTTCCCAGTCCAGCCGGGCTTCGCGGCCCCGCGCGGCAATGGCGTGAAAGGCGTCGTAGACCTCCGCGGGCACCTCGAAGGGCGCGTGAGTCCAGCCGAGATGCTTGCGCGCGGCGGCGACCTCGTCTGCACCAAGCGGCGCGCCGTGCACATCGTGGCTGCCCTGCTTGTTGGGCGCGCCGAAGCCGATCACCGTGCGGCAGGCGATCATCGAGGGCTTGCCGGTTTCGGCCCGGGCCGCCTCGATCGCGGCGGCGATCGCCTCCTTGTCGTGCCCGTCGATTGACTGAACATGCCAGCCCGCCGCCTCGAACCGCGCCTGCTGGCGCGTCGAGGTTGAAACATCGGTCGAGCCGTCGATGGTGATCTGGTTGTCGTCCCACATCACGATGAGGCGGCCGAGCCCGTGGTGGCCGGCGAAGTCGATCGCTTCGTGGCTGATCCCCTCCATCAGGCAGCCGTCGCCCGCGATCACGTAAGTATAGTGATCGACGAGGTCGTCGCCGTAGCGGGCATTGCCCATGCGTTCGGCCAGCGCCATGCCCACGGCGGTGGTGATGCCCTGGCCGAGCGGGCCGGTCGTCACCTCGATGCCCTTGGCATGGCCGTATTCCGGGTGCCCGGCGGTGCGATAGCCCATCTGGCGGAAATTGCGGATCTGCTCCATGCCCATGTCGTCATAGCCGAGCAGATGGTTGATCGCGTAGACCAGCATCGAACCGTGGCCTGCGCTCATCACGAAGCGGTCACGGTCGGGCCACTTGTCGGCCGAAGGGTCGATCTTCATGAAACGGTTGAACAGCACCGTGGCCATGTCGGCCACGCCCATCGGCGCACCGGGGTGGCCGGAGTTGGCCGCCTGCACCGCGTCCATCGCCAGCGCCCGGATGGCATTGGCCATCAGGTCTTCCGTCGACGTGTCGATATTCGTCTGAACGTTCATGGCTTTCTCCTCAAGCGCGCTTCGAGACGGAAACCAGCCGCTCGATCATCGGGGTGAAGATGAGCTGCATCGCGAGATCCATCTTGCCACCGGGGATGACGATGGAATTCGCCCGGCTCATCCAGCTGCCCTGGATCATGCGGTTGAGGTAGCCGAAGTCGATCCCGCGCGGATTCTTGAAGCGGATCACCACGAGGCTCTCGTCGGCGGTGGGAATCCAGCGCGCGATGAAGGGGTTCGAGGTATCCACCACCGGCACGCGCTGGAAGTTGATATCGGTTTCGGTGAACTGCGGCGTGATGCAGTGCACGTAATCGTGCATCCGGCGAAGGATCACGTCGGTGACGGCCTCGGTGGAATAGCCACGGTGAGTCTTGTCGCGGTGGATCTTCTGAATCCATTCGAGGTTGATCACCGGCACGACACCGATCTTGAGATCGGCCAGCGCGGCGAGGTTGACCTCGTCGTTCACCACCGCGCCGTGCAGGCCTTCGTAGAACAGCACGTCCGAGTCGTCGTCGAACGGCGACCAGTCGGTGAAGTTGCCCGGCGCGACACCGAATTTATCCGCCTCGGCATCGTCGTGAACGTAGTGCCGGGTGCGGCCCTTGCCGGTTTCGCCATATTCGCGAAACACGCGCTCGAGTTCGTCGAGGGCGTTGGCTTCGTAGGAGAAGTGGCTGAAGGTATGGTCACCTTCCGCCGTCCGCCTTTCCAGTTCCGCCTTCATTTCCATGCGGTTGTATCTGTGAAAGGCGTCGCCTTCGATCGAGACGGCCTTGATGCCCTCGCGGCGGAAGATCTGATCGAACGTGCCTTTGACGGTCGAGGTGCCGGCCCCCGAGGAGCCCGTGACCGAGATGATGGGGTGCTTCTTGCTCATGATGATTCCTCAAGCGCGGAACAGGCCGCGGTTTCCGAAAAGGGCCGAGACTTCGTCGGTCGGCAGGTCCTGGTAGGCGGCGACGCGCGCGACCTTGTCGGCGCTGCCGAACACGAAGGGCGTGCGCGCGTGCAGCTCCTTCGCCTGCTGCGACATGATCCGATCATGCCCGTCGGTGGCGCGCCCGCCCGCCTGTTCGATCAGGAAGGCGATCGGCGCGCATTCGTAGACCATGCGAAGGCGGCCGCGCTCATACCCCGTGCGATCGTCGCCGGGGTAGAGAAAGATCCCGCCCCGGCTCATGATCCGGTGGGTTTCCGCCACCAGAGAGGCGACCCAGCGCATGTTGAAGTTCTGATCGCGCGGTCCGGTCTCGCCGGCCAGCATATCGTCGATGTAAGCGCGGATCGCCGGGCTCCAGTGCCGGTAGTTCGACGCGTTGATGGCGAACTCGCGGGCCTTTTCGGGCACCTTGTGCTCGGTCTCGACAAGCTTCCAGACGGTGGTGTCGGGGTCGAAGATGTAGCTCTGCACACCGTTGCCGAAGGTGACAACGATATAGGTCTGCGGCCCGTAGATGATGTAACCGCCGCAAAGCTGCTCGTCGGCCGGCCGCAGGAAGCTGCCGTCGGGGTCGCCGTCCTTTGCCTCGAAGATCGAGAAGATCGTGCCGATCGACACGTTCACGTCGATGTTCGACGACCCGTCGAGCGGGTCGATCGCGAGGCCGAGATGCCCTTTCGGGTTCAACTCCACGACCTCGTCCTGCTCCTCCGACGCGTAGTAACGCACGGAGGTGGTCTTCAGGGCCTCTGCGAAGGCCTCGTCGGCCATCACGTCGAGGGCCTTCTGCTGGTCGCCGCCGAGGTTTTCGCCAACACCTGCGCCAAGCGAGCCGCCGAGCGGCCCCCGCTTGATCGTGCGGCACAGATCGCGGCCAACAACCCCGAGCGCCTCCATGACCGGCAGAAGGTCAGCCGGAATGTGTGACGTATCGTCAAAAACGTCCGTGGTGCTCATGATTCCTCCCAAGTCCGGCCTCCAAACCGGATTGCCCTTGTCGTGCCACGGTGGAATCGTTTACAGAATTTAATAAGAAGAAATATCTAAAAAGAAAAATCTAAGATGCATCGCCCCGACGCCATTACTCTCAAGCAATTACGGGCACTTAGCGCCGTGGCGGCACATGGTTCGATCACCAAGGCTGCTGAGGCAATTCGCCTCACGCCGCCCGCCGTCCACACCCAGCTCAAGCAGTTGTCCGAGAACATGCACGCCGAAATGCTGCGCCGGGGCTCATCGGGCAAGATGGAACTGACGCCGGAGGGCGAGGTGGTTCTGGAGTCGATTCGCCGCATCGAGGTCGAGCTCGATGCCTGCATGCGCTCGGTGTCGGAACTGCGCGACGGGCGGGCGGGCTTCGTCCAGCTCGGGGTGGTCTCGACCGGCAAGTATTTTGCCCCGGGCCTCGTGGCCATGCTCAAGCGTGTCTTTCCCGAGATCAGGATTGATCTCGTGGTCGGCAACCGCGGGCAGACCATCGCGGCTCTCGAGGCGCGCCAGATCCAGCTTGCGATCATGGGCCGCCCACCGCGCGTTCCGATCAACACCTCGGTGCTGATCGGCCCGCACCCGCACGTCTTGATCGCGCCGCCCGATCACCGCTTCGCAGGGATGCGCCGGATCGACCCCGATGAGCTGTTCGAAGAAACCTTCATCGGCCGCGAGGAGGGGTCCGGCACGCGTATCCTGATGACTCGGTTCCTTGACCGTATCGGCGATGGGCGCACCTACGACGCGATCACGATGAGCTCCAACGAGACGATCAAGCAGGCCGTCATCGCCGGCCTTGGCCTTGCGCTGATCTCGCAGCACACCGTGGTCGACGAGTTACATACCGGTCGGCTGGTGAAGCTCGATCTTCCCGGCCTGCCGATCGAACGCGCCTGGTATCTGCTCAACCGTGACGATATTCCGCTTACGCCCGCCGCCGAGCGGGTGAGGGCCTATATCTCTCAGATGGAGGGCAGCTTCCTGCCCCAGCTCTAGTCGTTGGAATAGTAGCGCCAAAGTGCTTGAAACTGTGTCTCGGTGAGCGGGTTTCGGAAACCGATCGTCTCGTCACCCTTCACGCCGACGTAAAGCCGCGCGGCGAAAACCTCGCCTGGCTCGGCGCGGGCCATCCCGAAAAGATCGCGGATCGGGAGCTCCATTTCGGGATCGCCATCGCCGGTATCGTCATGGCACCCGGCGCAATAGGAATCGTGGATGGCGCGGGCCTCCAGCAGCGCCGTCGCGCGCACATGCGCCGTGCCTTGCTCGGCCAGGTCGAATGCGTGGCGTTCAATGATGGCGTCGAGGGCCACGGTCAGTGCGGCGAGGTCGTCGGGGCTGTGTTCGGTGAGACGTCTCGCGCCTTCCGGATCTCCAGCCTGGATCAACAGCCACGGCAGAAGACCGAGCGCCCCCGCAATGCGCTCTTCCAGGCCGGTGCGGTGGGCTTCGGGAAGATTATTCTCCTCCAACCGGGCCAGATCACCACGGGCAACGCGCAGTTCCGCGGCCAGCGTGCGCGACGGGCTGGCCACCAGCGCCTCCGCTTGTGCGGTTTCGACAGTCACAAAGGAACTGGCCGCAACGCCAAACCACGTTGCGGCCAGTCTCGTGAGAATGTTGCGGCGCAGTTGCGCCATGTATCACCTCACTCGTGTTTACTCGGCGGCGATCTGCGCCTCCATCGGCATCGCCTTGTTGGTCCAGGCGACCATGGAGCCATCATACATCTTGGCGTCCTTGTTGCCGAGGATTTCCGAAGAAACGAACCAGCCGATCGAGGCCCAGTGCCCGGTGTTGCAGAAGCTCACCTGGTCGCCCTCGGTCGGAACGCCGGCGGCCTGGTAGAGCTTGGCGAGGGTGTCGCTGTCGCGGAACATGCCGCCACCGTTGTCCGTCATCCAGCTCTGCGGCAGGTTGACCGCCCCGGGGATGGTGCCCGAGGCTTTCGCCGCGCCGTGACGGTTCACACCGAGATACTGGTCAGCGGTGCGGTTATCGACCATCAGCGCACCGCTGTCGGCGGCCGCCTGAACGTCTTCCTCGTTGAGCAGCATGTCTTCGCGCAGAGCGACGTTGAACGTCTTCGCCGCGATTTCCGGCATACCCTTTTCAAGCGGGTTCACGGGGTTCTTGTCGCCGTCAACTTCCGACAGGTAAGCCGCCATGCCGCCGTTCAGCACCGAAACTTCATCGTGCCCGAGCACCTTGAAGGACCAGTACATGCGCGTTGCCGTGCCCATGTCGGACGAGCTCGAACCGGGGGCGACGAGCACGACGTGCGTATCGTTGTCGATCCCGAGGCTGCCGATATGTGCTGCGAGATCGGAAGGATCATCCGGGAACACGCCCGGAATACCATCTTTCGCAACACGCCAGCCGGACTTGCCGTAGTCGGTGTTGACTGCGCCGGGGATGTGCCCGCGCAGGTAATCGGTCTGGCCCCGCGCATCGACAAACACGACGCCGTCCTTGCCGATATTTTCCTTCACCCACGCCACGTCGACGAGCGGATCGGCTGCCATTGCCGGTCCGGCGATACCGGCCATCACCATGATCGCCATTGAGGCCATCATGGCCTTCATCTTCTTCACCATAGACTTCATTTCTCAGTCCTCCCTTTTGGTCTGGTTCTGCGCATTCCGTCAGAGTGTCACGACCATGTCGGCCGAAAGCACCGCCTCGGCCACATCGGCCCAGGCTTGGGTGTCCTCCGGCGCGAGTCCGGAAACATCATGGCGCTCTACATCATGCGCGGTTTCGATTTCCGTCACGGCTTCGGCGACGCGGTTCGCGTCGGGAAACAGCCCGGTCTTCAATTCGACGATCTTCATGCCCTCGCCTTCCTCAAATGTTCACCACGCGGTCGGCCTCTGAGATGGCCTTGCCCAGCGCGGCGGTGTCGAGAAACGGCAAATCTTCCGCCATTTCCGCAACGGTAGTTTCGGGTTCGATATCCGATAGCTCCAGAAGCTCTGCCTGCTCGGCGTTGGCCTCGGTGTCGGCCACCGGCTCGGTCATGAAAACGAACCGAACCTCGTGGCCGAAGATCGTGAGCCCGGCGGCCACGCGCATCGCTTCGGTGTGATCGCGACGACCGAGCACGAGGATGTTCTTGGTGTCCATATCGTTCTCCTCAGAGCGAAACCACGCGCCCGGCCTCGGCCATGAGCGCGGAATTGATGGTCTGGCTGCCGCGTTCGACAGGGCAATCCAGCCCGGCCATGTGCAGATCCCAGGAATGCTCGCACACCGCCACGCGCGCGGCGTTCTTGCTCGCGGCGGCAAAGGCCGGATCCACGAGCGCCTTCACACCGTCATTGGTCAGAAAGCAGCCCCAGGCTTTGCCCTTGTCCGAGAACGCGCGGCCGAGCGCCGCGGCGATCGGGGCGGCATCTGGCGAGGTGATATGAAAAAGCACATCCATCGTCTTTTATTTCCTTTCGGTCATGTCTCCGGCGCGAAGGCCACGGTTGCAACGCGGCCTCGTGCGAAATCCGAGAGGGCTGCCACGGTTGGCCCGGCACCCTCTGCATCCAACGTCATCGCGGCCAAGTTCATTGGCGCGGTAAAAACCTGCTCGCGGCTGAAAGCGCGTGGCCAGCCGTTGCGGCCTGTTTCGGCCCGACCCTCGAGTACGGAAACTTCGGCCTGCCCGGCGAGATGGACCAGGGCCGCCACCGCCCAGGCCTCGTTCGTGGGTTTTTCGGCTCCATCATAGATCACGAGGGTCTCGCGCCCGCTGAGCCCGACCGTGCCGAGAAGCCATCGCAGCTGCGAAAAGCCGATGGCGCGACCGGCTCCATCATCAAGCATCCAGGCGGCCGGCAGGCATCGCGCATCCGGCAGAGAGCCGGCAAGGCAATCGGCCTCGGCGCGAATGTCGAGCACCGCGACCGCGCCAGTTTCGGGCAGGGCGCCGACCCGTGACACGGGATCGGCGGACAGGGCACCCGGCGCACCGAGAGTCAGCGCGGCCAGCAGGGCAGGCGCGGCGGAGCCGGCGCCTTTCCCCGACGATGGCCGCGCAAGTCCCATCTCAGCAGCCCCCGAACTTGATTTCGGGCGCGGCCACCACCCCGGCCACCGGCGGTGCGGGCGGGTTCTCGATGTAGTAGTCGATCAGTTCCGTCGCGGGCAGTTTGCCGAAGCCCCCGCCCACATCGATCATCGGCATCTCTTCCGCCGGCTGAGGCGTGTTCACCCGGGCGATGGTTTCCTCGTCGAGCGCGGCGAGCGGGAACGTGACCCAGGCCACCCCGAGGCAAACGATCACACTCGCCGTGCAAAAGATGAAGCTGCTGCGGTCCATTTCGTTCCCCCTCAGAGCGTGTCTTTGAGAAAGCTCAGGTACATCACGCCAAAGGCAATCACGGCGATGATGAGCTGTGCACCGGTTTCAAAATCCATGGTCTTCTCCTCAATCGCCACGATAGTGCCGGATCAGTTCGTTCACGCTCACGCCCTCGCCGGTGATCGGGTGCTCGACCTGA
Source organism: Sinisalibacter lacisalsi (assembly GCF_014640115.1). Taxonomy (GTDB): domain Bacteria; phylum Pseudomonadota; class Alphaproteobacteria; order Rhodobacterales; family Rhodobacteraceae; genus Sinisalibacter; species Sinisalibacter lacisalsi. The sequence continues at coordinate 344,845 of NZ_BMGI01000001.1, forward strand.
GGCGTGAAATGCGGCACGCCATCTCGGTCGGTCCGAAGGCTCTGGGGTGGGCTCACCAGCGTGTAGGCAATGCCGACGACGGTGATGGCGAGCCCGGTCCAGGCGTAGGCGTGCATCAGGATGCGGGATGCGGTCATGCCCTCAATCCTTCTGGATGTAGACTTTCCAGCAGCGCGGCTCCTGGATCGTCTCAAGATGCTTGGCGCCCATCTCGTCGCACATCGGCGGCAGTGCTTCGACCGACGAGGGGTTGTCGAGGATCACTTCCACCACGTTGCCTGATCCAACCTGCCCAACGGCTTTCTTGGTCATCAGCTGCGGGCGGGGGCAGCTGTCACCGAGGCAATCCACGCTCTGCGCGATCGAAATCACCGTGCCGTTGCTCAGCTTGGCTTCGCCCACCGGGCCCGTGCTCTCGGCCGCTTTCTTCTTTCCGAAAAGTCCCATTGTATCCTCCTGTCAAATCGTCCGCGCGTTATTCTGCGGGCTGTGCTGTTGCGGATTTGGCCTGTGCCAAGCGATGGCTCTCGGCCTGGCCGGCCTCCTTGCGGAGGATGGCGCGGTAGATGTAGTAGAGCACGCCTGCCTGGATCAGCCCGAAGAAGATGGCGGGGATGCCGAACTTCTCCTGAAGCGTGGCGGCGTTCGCGTAGCCCAGTTGCAGGGCTTCGAAGTTCGGTTCGCCGGTCATCGAGGCCGGTGCGGGGGGCCAGTAGTTCGCCGACCACACGAGCGAGAACAGGAACATGCCGACGAAGGTGAAGATCAGGGCCCAGAGCGCCCCGACGTTGCCCTCACCGGTTTTGACCCAGGTGGAAACCGTGCAGGCACCGGCCAGCACCATGCCCACGCCGAAGATGAAGAGCCCGGCGAAGGTGTTGAGGCCGACGTCGAAATACATCGGGTTGCCCTCGCCGAAGGTGATGAACAGCGTGAACCCGATGGTCAGGATCATCATCGCGACGAGCAGCGCCTTGGTGTTGCGATAGGTCTTGAACAACATCGCGTCACGCAATGCGGCGGTGTTGCAGAAGCGCGAGCGCTGCACCAGCACGCCGACGATCGAGCCGAAAAGGAAAGCGATAAGACAGGTTCCGATGGCGCTCATTGGTCAGCCCTCCAGGATTTTCTTGTAGATCATCGAGCCGACCCAGGCGCCGGCGATGATGCCGCTGATCGCAAGGTAGCCGCCCATGTTCATCTCCGGGCCCATGCCGAAGAAGGTCGACACGTTGCACACGAAGGCGAGGCGAATGCCGATCCCCATGAGCAGACCGCCGATGGTGATCAGAACCCATTCCGAGACCCGGCGGGGGAAACGGATGTAGAATTCCTTGGCGATGATCGCGCTGACGAAAGCGCCGAACAGCATCCCGAGGCTGATGTAGATCTTCCAATAGGTCGGGTCGGGTTCGAACACGAGGGTCCAGAACGGCAGACGCTCGAGATCGTCACCCATGAAGCTCTGGGCAATGAGGCCCGTCATCATGGTTTCGCCGCCGCCCACCGTCCAGGCTCCGACGATCACGAAAAGGAAAATGTCCAGAACCGCGATGGCCACGAGGGCGATCACCGGATCAAGGGTCTTCTTGAAAAATTCGCTGGCCAAGGCGTCCTCCCATTGCCGCTCACGACATTTGTTTTGGCGTTCACAAAAAGGTTAGGAAGCTCCTGTCCCGCGGTGGTAGTAATATATGCAAACATTTTGGCCTCGCGCGCGCGCGAGGGGAGTCGGGAACATCTAACCACATGAAAAGACGGCGAAAATGCTGCTCGCGGAGGAGGTGAAGTAATGTCGATTTATGTTGAGATTGAACCTGAAGACTTCCTCGGGCACATGTTCAACGCCTGTTCCATCGACCAGGTGAGCGAGTTTCGCCCCGAAAAGCGCGGCTTCCGAATCCACGGCCACAGCACGACGATCCGGCTTGAACGGGTGTTCTGGACGGTGCTGGAAGACATGTCGGACCGTATGGGCGTGACCCTGCCGCAACTGATCTGCCGTATCCACGATCAATGCCTGGTGGCGAACGACAAGAACATCTCGTCCTGCCTGCGTGTGATCTGCATGAAATACATGAACATCTACGCGCTCTGATCGCCGAGCCCCGGCGTCAGCAGCGGCCGCAGAAGCGCGATCGGGTGCGCGCGCAGGCTGAGCCGCATCGAGACGTAATCTTCCACCACCGCTTCCCCGAGGCTCATCTCGGGCAGCGTCACCGGCGGCTCGGTGATGACCTCGCCATCTATATCCCTTGAGAAGAGCGGCAACGGGGCCTCGCCACCGATCGCGCGCGCCTGCCAGAGCGCCTCGCGCCGGTCGAGGCCCAGCGCGGCGAAAGCGTCGGCCTCGGCCAGCCGGGCGAGCAGGCGGGGTGGTGTGCCCGCGCGGCGCCAGACATCGTCCACCGCGAGGTAGCCATTGCCGCGCGCCGCGGTGATCCAGCGCGCCTCTTCCTCCGCCATGCCGCGGATCTGGCGAAACCCGAGCCGGAGCGCGAGCCCGCCCTTGCCGTCGGGTTCCATCACGTTGTCCCAGTATGAGGCGTTGACGCAAATGGGGCGCACCTCCACCCCGTGCTCGCGTGCATCGCGCACGATCTGCGCCGGGGCATAAAAGCCCATCGGCTGGCTGTTGAGCAGCGCGCAGGCGTAGATCCCGGGATGGTGGCGCTTGAGCCAGGCGCTGGCATAGACCAGGAGCGCGAAGCTCGCCGCGTGGCTCTCGGGAAAGCCGTAGGAGCCGAAGCCCTCGATCTGGCTGAAACAGCGCTGGGCGAAATCCTCGTCATAGCCGTTCGCCCGCATCCCCCGCAGGAAGCGTTCGCGAAATTCGCTCACGTGGCCGAGCTTCTTGAAGGTGGCAAGTGCCCGGCGCAGCCGGTCGGCCTCGTCGGGGGAAAAGCCCGCGCCGATGATGGCGATCTGCATCGCCTGTTCCTGGAACAGGGGCACACCCAGCGTCTTGCCCAGCACCGCGCCGAGCGCGTCGGAGGGAAAGCTCACCGCCTCCTCGCCGTTACGCCGCCTGATGAACGGGTGAACCATGTCGCCCTGGATCGGGCCGGGCCGGATGATCGCCACCTGGATCACGAGATCGTAGAACGAGCGCGGTTTCATCCGCGGCAGGAAGTTCATCTGCGCGCGGCTTTCCACCTGGAAGATGCCCACGCTGTCGGCCCGGCAGAGCATGTCGTAGACGGCCGGGTCTTCCGGCGGCAGGCTTGCCAGCGTGAAATCGGTGTGGTGGTGGGTTGAGATGAGGTCGAAGGCCTTGCGGATGCAGGTGAGCATTCCCAGCGCGAGCACGTCTACCTTGAGGATGCCGAGCGCGTCGATATCGTCCTTGTCCCACGAAATCACCGTGCGGTCTTCCATCGTGGCGTTTTCCACCGGCACCAGCTCGTCGAGCCTGCCCTCGGTGATGATGAAGCCGCCCACGTGCTGGCTGAGGTGGCGCGGAAAGCCCTGGATCCCGTCCACGAGGCTCATCACCAGCGCGAGCTGTGGGTCACGCGGATCGAGCCCGATCTCGCGCAGCCGGTCTTCGCGCATCCCGCTGCCGCCCCATCCCCAGACCTGGGACGACATCGCCGCGATCGTGTCTTCCGATAGCCCCATCGCGCGCCCCACCTCGCGGATCGCCCGCTTGCCCCGGTAATGGATCACCGTGGCGCAAAGCCCGGCGCGGTGGCGGCCATACCTTTCGTAGATATGCTGGATCACCTCCTCGCGCCGTTCGTGCTCGAAATCGACGTCGATATCCGGCGGCTCGTCGCGCGCCTCGCTCACGAAGCGTTCGAACACCATGGTGCCGATCTCGGGGGAAACGCTCGTCACCCCCAGCGCGTAGCACACCACCGAGTTCGCCGCGCTACCCCGCCCTTGGCAGAGAATGCCGCGCGAACGGGCGAAATCGACGATGTCGTGCACGGTCAGGAAATAGGGCTCGTATTTCAGCTTGCCGATCAGCGCGAGTTCGTGTGCCAGCATCCCCCGCACCCGCTCCGGGGCGCCGCCCGGGTAACGCGCGCGCAGCCCGGCGCGGGCCAGGCGTTCGAGCCGCGCGGCGGGGGTTTCGCCCTCGGCGATCTCGGACGGATATTCATAGCGCAGCTCGTCGAGGCTGAAACGACAGCGCGCCGCGATCTCGCCGGCCCGGCGCACCGCGCCCTCTTGGCCGCGAAACAGCCGCAGCATCTCCGCCTCGGACCGCAGCCGCCTTTCGGCGTTGGGCTGGGCGAGCAGGCCCAGTTCGTCCACCCGGCACCCGGTGCGAATCGCGCTGAGCACGTCCACCAGCTTGCGGCGGCGGGCGTGGTGCATGATCGGCTCGGCACTGGCCACGGTGGGCAGGCCAAGCGCCTCCGCCAGATCCGACAGCCGGGCAAACCGCGCAGAATCTGCGCCGTCGTAGCGTGGCGCCATCACCAGCGCGACCTGCCCCGCGAAAGCGCGGCTGAGTCGCGCCACCTGCCCGCGCCAGCCCTCCGGCGCCGGTTCGGGCGGGTGCAGCAGCATTTCCATTCCGGCGCCGAATTCCAGCACGTCGCCCACCCGGATCAGCGCTTCCCCCTTCGGTGCGCGGCGGCGTCCCAGCGTGATCAACCGGGTGAGTCGCCCCCAGGCCGCCCGATCACGCGGCAGCGCGGTGAACGCCACGCCCTCCTCCGTCACGATCCGCGCGGCAGGGATCAGCCGGGGCACGGTGTAGATATCTGCCGAGGCCGGGTGTGGGCATCCCTCCGGCGCGGGCGGCCCGAACAGCCCGTGCGTGGCATCGAAGGCCCGCCGCTCCGCCACAAGCCGCGCGATCTCCCGTGCCGCCACGTGAGCGCGCACGATTCCGGCCACCGAATTCTCATCGGCGATGGCAAGCGCGGGCATCCCCGTCAGCGCCGCCCGCTCAACGTAGTCCTCCGGGTGCGACCCCCCGGTGAGAAACGTGAAGTTCGATGTGATCGATAATTCTGCAAACATGGCGTGAACGAGTATATTCACGTTTTGTTCTAACGTGGAGTCCCCGTGTCTTGCGGGTGGCTACAAACGGTCCTCGAATTTCGCGATCACCTCCCGGTAGATGTCGCGCTTGAACGGCACGATCTTTTCGACGAGATCGCGCGGGTCCAGCCATGTCCAGCGGCTGAACTCGGGATGCGCCGTCTCGATCACGATCTGGTTGTCGGCGCCGTGGAAGCGCATCAGATACCAGCGCTGTTTCTGCCCCCTGAAGCGCCCTTTCCAGATCCGCGGCACCACCTCGGCCGGCAGATCGTAGGTCAGCCACCCTGGGTATTCGGCCTCGACGGTGACCAGATCGCGGCTCACCCCGGTTTCCTCCTCAAGCTCGCGCAAGGCCGCTTCGAGTGGGTCTTCGCCCTCGTCGATTCCGCCCTGGGGTGCCTGCCAGGCGGTTTCGCCGGTGCCGAGCTTCGCCGCGTCGAGCCGCTGGCCCGCGAAGATCAGCCCCTTCGGATTGGCCAGCATGATACCCACGTTGGGGCGGTAGGGCAGGGCAGAGATTTCGTCGGGTGACATCGTGCGATCCGGATGGTTGGTTTTGCCGTCGACAACCTAGCCCAGTTGCGAGGCAAGACCAACAAACGATGACCGGCCGGTCGAAACCAAGGTTCAGGAATCTGCAGAATCACGTTAGGGTGATCGCCATGAAGACAAGCGCCGCCGATACGTTCCTGTCCCGTCATCCCTTCCTTTCGTTCGCCGCGATCGCCTATGGCATCTCGTGGAGCGCATGGGTTTTCGGTCTCACGCAGGGAGAGGGCACGTTGGCCACGCTCGCCCACTATTCGGGGGGCTTTGGCCCCTTGCTGGCCGGGTTGATCATGGTTGTCGCGCTGGGCCGTGATCCATGGGCTTGGGCCAAAGGATTGCTCAAATGGCGCGTGGCCCCGCGGTGGTATGTTTTCGTTCTCGGTTGGCCGGTGCTTCTGGTGGCGATCACCTCCGTCCTGTTTGTCGGGCTTGGATACCGGATCGACCTTGGTCTCGTTCCCGAGCGTCTTGCGTCCTATGCCCCGGTGTTCCTGGTGATGGCCCTTATCGGGGGCGGCAACGAGGAGCCGGGGTGGCGCGGCTTCGCCTTGCCGACCCTGCAAGACCGGCTTTCACCCCTCCGTGCAACCCTGCTGCTTGGCATCGTCTGGGCCTTCTGGCACCTGCCTCTCCTCTGGGGCGATCCGACGGTGCGTGCGGGCGAGGTTCCCTTGTCCGATCTCGCGCTTCGGGTCGGGCTGTTGCTGGTTTCGATCACCGCGCACGCGTTCTGGTATACGTGGCTCATGAACCGCACCGGCAGCGTTCTGCTCTGCCTCGTCTTGCACGCCGGTTACAACACCGCAAATGGCCTTCTGGTCCTCGTGCCCGAGGCGGAGATGCACGGGGCGGCCGAAGAAATCCTGCTTCCCCTTATGACCGGGGTCGTCGTGGCCTCGGTGATCATGCTGATCGTCGCCACCCGCGGGCGCCTGGGAAAACCGGCCTGAACCGGAGTTCGGGCGCCGGACCGGAAAGGAAAAGGCCACCCCGCAAGGGATGGCCTTTTGTTCGTCAGGTGGACGATCGCGTCAGCGGTTGGTGTCCATCGCCACGGTGGCGAGCCCCTTGAGCAGGTCCAGCGCGTAGGAAAGCTGGAAATCCTGATCGCGCAGCTTGGCGGCTTCTTCCGCGGCGGCCAGCTCATCCTCGATCAGCTTGATCTCGTCTTCGCTCAGGCTGTCGTTGTTGAGGCGACCGCGCAGATCGGCTTCCGAACGGGAGCGGCGAGTTTCGTCTTCACCATTCTCCTCGACTGGTGTGCGCGGCGGTTGCTGAACCACGATGTCGGGGCTCACGCCCAGAGCCTGGATCGAGCGGCCCGACGGCGTGTAGTAGCGCGCGGTGGTCAGGCGCATCGCCCCGTCGCCACGAAGCGGCATCACCGTCTGCACCGAGCCTTTGCCGAAGCTCTTGGTGCCCACGATGATCGCGCGGTGATGGTCCTTGAGCGCGCCGGCGACAATCTCGGAAGCCGAGGCCGAACCGCCGTTGATCAGCACGATGATCGGCTTGCCTTCGGTGATGTCGCCCGGCTCTGCATTCACCCGCTCGGTGTCTTCCGGGTTCCGTCCCCGGGTCGAGACGATCTCGCCCGATTCGAGGAAGGCGTCGGAAATCGTTATGGCCTGGTTGAGCAGGCCGCCGGGGTTGTTGCGCAGATCGAGCACCACGCCGGCGAGCTGGTCCATGCCGCCCAGTTCCTCGACAGCCGAATCGAGGCCGTCCTTCACGTTCGAATAGGTCTGATCGTTGAAGGTGGTGATGCGGATCACCGCGATGTCACCCTCGGTGCGCACGGTGGCGGCGGTCAGCTTGATCGTGTCGCGAATGATCGAAACATCGAACGGCTCGTCGACGCCTTCACGCACCACCGTGATGATGATTTCCGAGCCCACCGGCCCGCGCATCAGGTCGACGGCCTCGTCGAGCGTGAGGCCAAGCAGGCTCTCGCCGTCAACGTGGGTGACGAAATCGCCGGCCTGAATGCCGGCCGCGTCGGCCGGGGTGCCGTCCATCGGAGAGATGACCTTCACGAAACCGTCTTCCTGGCTGACCTCGATCCCGAGGCCGCCGAAGGAGCCGCGCGTCTGCACCCGCATGTCGGCGGCGTCGTCCGGCGCAAGATAGCTCGAGTGCGGATCGAGCGAGGTCAGCATCCCCTTGATCGCGGCTTCGATCAGTTCCGCGGGCTCAACCTCTTCGACGTACTGCGAACGAATGCGCTCGAACACGTCACCGAAAAGGTCGAGTTGTTGGTAAATGCTTGAATTTCGCGTCGCCTCCTGGGCGATGAGGGGACCGGCCACTTGCGTGGTCAGGATCGCCCCGGCGAGCGTGCCGCCAAGCGCGGCCATCAGGAATTTTTTCATGTCTGCTCCGGATCTTTCAGTTTTCGGGCCCCACAAACCAGGTACTCGGGTCCAGCGGCGTTCCGTTCCGTCTCAACTCTATATAAAGCGACTCGGTGGCCTGCGCGCCACCTCCTTGCGCAGATGACATCAAAAAGGCTTGATCCTCCGACATCAAGGCGCCACCCATCAGCCCCACCGGCGCGCCTCTCGGCAATACCTCGCCGACCTCGCCGAACACCTGGCCCAGTCCCGAAAGCACGAGCAAGTACCCTTCGCCGGGCTCGAGAATCGCCACCTCGCCATAGTCGAGCAGGGGCCCGAGGTAGCGAATCGTCGCGGGCCAGGGCGTTGTTACCAGAGTCAGCGGCCGTGTCGCCACCACCCAGCCGGGACGGCGCACACCCGCCGCGTCAGCTTCCTCGAAGCGCCGGATCACCCGGCCGAGCACGGGCATCTCCAGCGCGCCCTGGGCTTCGGAGAAATCCGGTTGGGCAATCGAAACCGATGTCTCTTCAACCGTCGTGCTCATCAACCCGCTGGCGAAGCTCTCCAGCGTGTCGGAGGAATTGATGAGGTTCTCCATCGCCGCTTGGTCGGCAACGAATCGCCTTGGCAGATCCGTGCGGTTGGCCACCGCCTTCGACAGCTCCGTTCGCGCGGTCTGCACACCCTGCAACCCCTCCTCCAGAGTGCTCACCGCCGTCTCCTGCAGCGCGCGCAGCATCGCCACCTCCTGCAGGGCCCTGCGCAATTGCGCCGCTTCCTGCGAAAGTGCGGGTGTCACATCGGACAGGATCATGCCCGAACGCACCGTGCCCAGCGGCCCCGAGGGATGAAGCAGAAGGTGCGATTCCGGCGCTGCCTCGATCGACTGCAGAACCCCCAGCAATTGCGCCAGCCTCTCGCTTTCGGCCGAAAAGACACCATGGATCGCGCTTTCGCGGATCGTCGCCTGCCGTAGCCCCTCGCGCAGCGCCGCAAGCCCCTTTTCATAGGCCTGAACCGTCTGTGTCAGCGCCGCCACGCGGTCACGTGCGCCCTCCGCGGCTTCCAGCGCCGCACTGGCCCCCTGCAACTCGTCCATCGCGGCCCGCGCGCTCTGGGTCGGGTCGGTCTGCGCCGTGCTCGCCGCCGGGCCGAGTGCGAGCGCAAGGGCGAAGAGAAGCGCCGCTCCCCTCACCGGACGATCAGGCTCTCGCCTGTCATTTCCTCGGGCTGTTCAAGCTCCATCAGTTCAAGCAGCGTCGGCGCGAGATCGCAGAGCTTGCCGCCTTCGCGCAGGGCGATGCCCTCGGGACCGCCGACCAGCACCACCGGCACCGGGTTCGTGGTATGCGCGGTATGCGGCCCGCCGGTTTCGGGGTCGACCATGGTTTCGCAATTGCCGTGATCGGCGGTCACGATCATCGCGCCGCCCGCCGCCTCAAGCGCGGCGAGAACCTCGCCAAGCGCGGCGTCCACCGTCTCCACCGCCTTGATCGCGGCCTGCAGATCGCCGGTGTGCCCGACCATGTCGGGGTTGGCGTAATTGGTCACGATCAGGTCATAGCCCTTGCCGATTGCCTCGACGAAATGCGCCGTGACCTCGCCCGCGCTCATCTCGGGCTGGAGATCATAGGTTGCCACCTTGGGGCTCTGCGCCATGTAGCGGTCTTCGCCCTCCTCGGGTTCTTCCTTGCCACCGTTGAGGAAGAAGGTGACGTGCGGGTATTTCTCGGTCTCCGCCAGCCGGAACTGTTTCAGCCCATGCCTGGCCACCCACGACCCGAGGGTGTTGACGATATCGCGCGACGGGAAAACCGTGGTCATGTAGCTGTTGTGGCCGGTGGAATATTCCACCATCCCCAGCAGCCCTGCGAGCTTCGGCCGCGTGCCCACGTCAAACTCGGCAAACCCCGGCTCGCCGATGGCGCGCAGGATCTCGCGCACCCGGTCGGCGCGGAAGTTGATGCAGAACACGCCATCACCATCCTCGATCCCGGCATGACCCGCGATCACGGTTGGCTTGATGAACTCGTCTGTCTCGCCCCGCTCGTAGGCGCGGGCAATGGCCTCGTCGGCGCTCGCCGCCACCTCGCCCATCGCTTTCACCATCGCGTCGTAGGCCAGCGTCACCCGCTCCCAGCGGTTGTCACGGTCCATCGCGTAGTAGCGACCCGAAACGCTCACCACCCGCGCGCCTTCCGGCAGGTCGGCCTCGAAGGCCGCCACCTGCTCGCGCGCCGATTTCGGCGCCACGTCGCGCCCGTCGGTGATGACATGCAACGCCACCGGCACGCCGGCCGCCCGGATTTCCCTGGCGGCGGCGACAATGTGATCCTGGTGCGCGTGAACGCCGCCCGGGCTCGTCAGGCCGAAGAGATGCGCGGTGCCGCCCGAGGTTTTCACCGCGCGAATGAAGTCCTGAAGCGCGGGCTTCGTGCCGAACTCGCCGTCTTCGATCGCGAGTCCGATCATCCCGAGGTCCATCGCCACCACCCGGCCCGCGCCGATATTGGTGTGCCCCACCTCGGAATTGCCCATTTGCCCGTCGGGCAGGCCCACCGCGCGGCCATCTGTTCTCAGCGTGCCGTGCGGGCAGGTCTCCCAGATCCGGTCGAAATTCGGCGTGTTGGCGAGTTTCACGGCGTTGTTTTCGCGTTCCTCGCGCAGGCCGAAACCGTCGAGAATGCAAAGGACGACGGGCTTGGGAGTGGTCATCGGGGGCCTCGCTTTCTGTTGCTCCCTATCTAGCCTCCGGCCCGGGCGCAGACAATGGCCTCGCCCGGCACCGCGGGAATTGACTTGCGACCGCGCCGATGGCGGTTACCCTGCGCGCACATCACAAACAGCATCACCATGACCCCCAAGCTCCTCACCACGCTCCGGGCCTATTCCTGGCCCCTGTTCCAGGCCGATCTCCTCGCCGGCGTCACCGTCGGCCTCGTTGCCTTGCCCCTGTCGCTGGCCATCGCCATCGCCTCCGGCGCCACGCCCGCGCAAGGGCTGATCACGGCCATCATCGGCGGCCTCCTCGTTTCGCTGCTCGGCGGCAGCCGGGTGCAGATCGGCGGGCCGACCGGGGCGTTCATCGTCGTCGTTTACGGGGTGATCGCCGAGCACGGCATGGAAGGTCTGATCCTGGCCACACTGATGGCGGGGGCGATCCTGCTGATCGCCGGGTTTCTGCGCGCGGGCAGTCTCGTGGCGCTCGTGCCCGAACCGGTAATCAATGGCTTCACCCTCGGTATCGCCGTGATCATCGCCACCAGCCAGCTTGCCGACGCGCTGGGCCTCACGGTCGAGGCGATGCCCGCGGAATTCATCGGCAAGGTCGAGGCGCTTTGGGCGGCGCGCGCCACGCTGCACTGGCCCGCGCTCGCTCTCACCGTTGCCACCGCCGTCCTGATCGTCGCGATGCGCGCCAAGCTGCCGCCGAAAGTGCCCGGCCTGATCATTGCCGTGGCGCTGGGGTCGGCGCTCGCCGCCCTGCCGGGAAGCGGGATCGACACCGTCGGCGGTCGCTTCGGCGCGCTGCCGAGCCAACTCGCGGCGCCGCGCCTGCCGGCGTTGAGCTTCGAGACCTTCCGTGAACTCCTGCCCTCCGCCCTCGTCATCGCCTTTCTCGCCGGCGTCGAATCTCTGCTGTCCGCCGTGGTTGCCGACCGCATGTCGGGCGGACGCCACCGCCCCCGCGCCGAACTGATCGCCCAGGGTGCGGCAAACATCGGATCGGGGCTCTTCGGCGGCTTGCCGGTGACCGGGGCCATCGCCCGCACCGCCACCAACGTGAAGGCGGGTGGGCGCACGCCCGTGGCCGGGCTGGTGCACGCGCTCACCATCCTCGCGGTGATGCTGCTCGCGGCCCCGTTCGCGGGCTACCTCGCGATGCCCGCCATGGCCGCCTTGCTGATCCTGACGGCCTGGAACATGTCGGAGCCCGACAAGTGGAAAGGCTACATCACCGGCCCGAGACAGGACGCCCTACTGATCTTCCTCACCATGGCGCTCACCGTGCTCGTCGATCTCACCGTCGCCATCGGTGTGGGGGTGGCCCTCGGCTTCGCGCTGCGCCGCCGCGCGCGGCCCGGATCGCGCGAAGACTGGACGCCCCGCGACAAATAGGCTTGCGCGATACCTGCGCTCTTCTTGGGTCCGAAAATACCTTCGGGGGGTGAGCCCGCAGGGCGAGGGGGGCGGAAAGCCCCCCTTCTAGGCGCGGTGATAGGGGGCTCCGGCAAGGATCGAGGCGGCGCGGTAGAGCTGTTCCGCCAGCATCACCCGCACCAGCATGTGCGGCCAGACCATGCGGCCGAAACTGAGCGCGAAATCCGCCTTCGAGCGCAGTGATGGATCGAGCCCGTCGGCGCCGCCGATCAACAAGGCCAGATCCTGCCGCCCGCCGTCGCGCCACGCGGCGACCCGGTCTGCGAAGTCGGGCGAGGTCATCTCCTGCCCGCGCTCGTCCATCACGCAGACCAGCGCACCCGCCGGTATCGCCTTTTCGAGCAGCCGCGCCTCGGCGGTCATCCCGCCGCCCTTGCGGTCGTCCACCTCGATAACCTGGGCTGGCCCGAGACCGAGCCCACGTCCGGTGCGTTCGAACCGTGTGAGATAATCGTCGATCAGCTCGCGTTCCGGCCCCGAACGGAGCCGGCCCACGGCCACGATCTGAACCCGCATCAGGCGGTGCTGGGCGAGGCCGCTGCGCCGGGTGTCATCCACATTTTCTCGAGCTGGTAGAACTCACGCACCTCGGGGCGGAAAACGTGCACGACCACATCGCCGGCGTCGATCAGAACCCAATCGCCCTGATCCTTGCCCTCGACCTTGCACAGGACGCCGACACCCTGCTTGAGCCTGTCGGTGAGGTTCTCCGAGATCGCCGCCACCTGGCGTGACGACCGGCCGGAGCAGATCACCATGTGATCGGCCATCGAGGATTTACCCTTGAGAGGGATCGACACGATATCCTCGGCCTTGTCGTCTTCGAGTGAGGCGATGATGAGATCGAGCAGGGAATCGCTCGTAACGGGCATCGGCGCGGTTTTCACGCTTGCCCCCGATGCGGCCGCGAAATGGGCCGCGTCTGCTGGATGAGACAGGACATAGTCCTCCTTCGTTGCGCGCCGCATGCACCCCGACGCCGGGTTAACCCGAAGATAGCAATTCCGGGGACCATTCTCAACATTCCGCCTTGCCGTCGCCCAGCAGCCGCACTTCGCGCTGCGGGAAGGGGATGTCGATGCCGTGTTCCTTGAAGGCATCCCAGAGCGCAAGATAGACATTGCCGCGGATGTTCGTCAGCCCGCCGGTGGGGTCGTCTATCCAGAAACGCAGGATATAATCAACCGACGAATCCCCGAACCCGACGATGTGACAGACCGGCGGGCGAAAACTCAGCACCCGCTCGACGGACTTCGCCGCCTCGATCGCCACCTTCCGCACCTCGTGCGGATCGTTGTGATAGGCGATGCCGAAATGGATATCGAGCCGCACGAAGGCGTTGGTATGCGACCAGTTCACCACCTGCCCGGTGATCAGGTCTTCGTTCGGGATGAGGTATTCCCGCCCGTCGCGGGTAACGACGGACACGTAGCGCGCGCCCATCTGCTCGATCCAGCCGAAGGTTTCGCCGAGCGAAATCACGTCGCCCGGCTTGATCGACTTGTCGAGCAGCAGGATGAAGCCCGACACGAGGTTGGAGACCACCTTCTGCAGACCGAAGCCGAGGCCGACGCCGATCGCGCCCGACAGGAAGGCGAGCCCGGTCAGGTCTACCCCGACGGCCTTCAACCCGATGAAGATGGCGGCGCCGTAGAGCACGACCTGCAGGATCTTGATGGTCAGAACCTGGATCGACGGGCTGATATCGGTCTTCTTTCGTATCCGCCGCGCCGAGTTGGCCGAGAGGAAACGCGCGGCGAAAAACAGCGCGCCGATGATCACCACCGCCTGCACGATCATCCAGACCGAGAGCCGCATTTCGCCGAGCGTGAGCGCGAGCCCGTCCATCAGTGCCACCATGTCGTCGGTGAGGCCGAGGATCGAGACGGTCACCCAGGCCCAGCCGCCCGTGCGCACCAGCGACCGCAAGGTGGCATTGCCGATGAACCGCGTCGCCAGCGCGATGACGAGCCAGGCGAAGGCGATCTGTCCGATGATGGCGAGCAGGTAGGAGCGCGAGGGCCAGGTGAATTCCCGCATCCCCCAGATCACCGGCCAGATGATTGCCACGAACACGATCAGGCTCATCCGCCGGTGGACCAGCACGCCAAATCGCATCCGCCATGTCGGCCAACCCTCACGGGTGCGCAGCCAGGCTTCCCATTTCGGCGCGAGGAAGCGCGCGGCGATGTGGGCCACCACGAGGAGCGCCAGCGCAATTATCATCTGGTAGGCGTTCCACGGCCGGATCAGCCCCTCAACGAAGCGGATCCCCGTCTCCCAAAGGTCGAGAACGATCTCCTCGGGTCCGGGGGAGACGGTTTCCAGGGGTGTGATGCGGCTCTCTTCTTCCATCTGCGCCTGTCCTTTCCGCCAAGGTTCGCACCAACCAATGCGCAGGTCCAGCAGCAAGACTTGCGAGACTCGCCGCCGGGCTGTATCTGGCAAGCATGAAACGGATCTTCGACATGGACGATCGCGCGCGCCTGCCTTGGCGCTTCCATGGCGCGACGCTGAGCGTACTGGCGCGACTTTGATCGCGGCCATGCCGCGACCACGTCTGTTTCACACCATTTCCCACGGGAGAAAACCGAATGTCCGGGAAGACACTTTACGACAAGATCTGGGATGCCCACGTCGCCCATGAGGCCGAGGACGGCACCTGCCTGCTCTACATTGATCGCCACCTCGTGCACGAGGTCACCAGCCCGCAGGCCTTCGAGGGCCTGCGCATGGCGGGCCGCAGCGTCCACGCGCCCGACAAGACCATCGCCGTGCCCGACCATAACGTGCCCACCACGCTCGACCGCGAGAAGGGCATCGAGAACGAGGAAAGCCGCATCCAGGTCGAGGCGCTCGACAGGAACGCGCGCGAGTCGGGCATTCACTACTACCCGGTCAACGACGTCCGGCAGGGCATCGTTCACATCGTCGGCCCCGAGCAGGGCTGGACGCTGCCGGGGATGACCGTGGTTTGCGGCGACAGCCATACCGCCACCCACGGCGCCTTCGGCTCGCTGGCCCACGGCATCGGCACCTCCGAGGTCGAGCACGTGCTCGCCACGCAGACGCTGATCCAGCAGAAGTCGAAGAACATGAAGGTGGAGATCACCGGCAAGCTCAAGCCCGGCGTTACCGCCAAGGACATCACCATGGCCGTGATTGGCCGCACCGGCACGGCCGGCGGCACCGGCTACGTGATCGAATACTGCGGCGAGGCGATCCGCTCGCTCTCGATGGAAGGCCGGATGACCGTCTGCAACATGGCGATCGAGGGCGGCGCTCGCGCTGGCCTGATCGCGCCGGACGAGACGACCTTCGACTACGTGAAGGGCCGCCCGCACGCGCCGAAGGGTGCCCAATGGGAGGCCGCGCTGGCGTGGTGGAAGACTCTCTACTCCGACGACGACGCGCATTGGGACAAGGTCATCACCATTCCTGCCGAGGAGATCGAGCCGGTGGTAACATGGGGCACAAGCCCCGAGGACGTGCTGCCGATCACTGGCAAGGTGCCTGCTCCCGAGGATTTCACCGGCGGCAAGGTCGACGCTGCGCGCCGGGCGCTTGAATACATGGGGCTGGAACCTGGCACGCCGCTCAGCGAGATCAAGGTCGACGCCGTGTTCATCGGCTCCTGCACCAACGGCCGGATCGAAGACCTGCGCGAAGTGGCGAAGATCCTGAAAGGCAAGAAGGTGGCCGACGGCGTGCGGGTGATGATCGTGCCGGGCTCGGGCCTCGTGCGCGAACAGGCCGAGGCCGAGGGGCTGGCCGAGATCTTCACCGAGGCCGGGGCCGACTGGCGCTTGCCCGGCTGCTCGATGTGCCTCGCGATGAACCCCGACCAGCTCGCCCCCGGCGAACGCTGTGCCTCGACCTCCAACCGCAATTTCGAAGGCCGACAGGGCCGCGGCGGGCGCACCCACCTTGTGAGCCCCGGCATGGCCGCCGCCGCTGCCGTAACCGGCCGCCTGACCGACGTTCGGGAGATGATCTGATGAACGAATTCAAAAAACTCACCGGGATCGCGGCGCCGATGCCGCTGGTGAATATCGACACCGACATGATCATCCCCAAGCAGTTCCTCAAGACGATCAAGCGGTCGGGGCTGGGCGTGAACCTGTTCGACGAGATGCGCTATGATGCCGAGGGCAACGAGATCCCCGATTTCGTGCTCAACAAGCCGCAATACCGCGAGGCGGAAATCCTTGTTGCCGGTGACAATTTCGGCTGCGGCTCTTCGCGTGAGCACGCGCCCTGGGCTTTGAAGGATTTCGGCATCAAGGCGGTCATTTCCACGTCGTTCGCCGATATCTTCTTCAACAACTGCTTCAAGAACGGCATCCTGCCCATCGTGCTGCCGCGCGAGCAGGTCGATCTGCTGATGTCCGACGCCGAGAAGGGCGCCAACGCGCGGATGACGGTTGATCTGGAAAACCAGCTGATCACCACGTCCGACGGCGTCGAGATTCCCTTCGAGGTGGATTCGTTCCGCAAACATTGCCTCCTCAACGGGCTGGACGATATCGGGCTCACCTTCGAGAAAAAGGCCGCGATTGACACCTTCGAAGAAAAGGCCGCGCAGGAGCGCCCCTGGGTCTGACGCGACATTTTGAGGGGCGCTCACGCCCTTCCACAACATCAAGGGCCGCCGCACCAGGCGGCCCTATTTTCGTTCCAAAAATGATGCACAATCGCACCAGTTCCTCCCAAATAACGCCCGGAAATTCCTGATAAATGAAGACGTTGCTTGCCGTGGTCCCCGGATGTGGGCAGGATTATGGCAAATATGAGGCAGCCTGCCACAATCGGCAGGATCAGGTTGGAACAAGGGTCGCGGCAACGTATCGCGCCCGTCCAGGTTGAGGACAGAGGCAGTGTTTGATCGTCTTCCCGGAGCCATTGTGCGCGCATTCCTGATGGTGATGCTCGTGGCCACGCCGTCGCTGATGCTGCACGATGTCGGTCCCGACGCGACGCAGGTTGTCGTGCTCGTGGCGTTCTTTGCCGCAGCGCTCACGTTTTTCGAATACTCGGCGACCTATCCGGGGCTGGTGGAATTCCGCGATGCGCCGCCGTTCAACCGCATCCGGTTCGTGAGCCTGTTCGCCACGGTCTTCCTGATGACGGTTGTCGTGCGGGGCGATTCCGGGCAGTCGACGGCCACCCATCTTGTCGAGGCGATCGGCACGTTGATCGGCCAATCCATCGACTTCCCCTACAGCCCGGTCCGGCTGGTCGTTCTGATGCTGCCCGAGTCGTCCTCGGTACAAGACATCATCATGCTGCGCACCGCCGCCGGCATGGCCTACCTGATCTCGCTGCTTTCGCTCGCGGTGTTCCTCATCATCATGCGGGCTTCGAACTGGCCCAACGGCGGCACGAAGTTCAACGTCTGGGTCAACCTGCCGATGTTTGACCCCACCACCGGTGGCGACGTGGTGACGCGGCTTGAGCGCGAGGCGCGGGTCAACCTGGCCCTGGGCTTCCTGCTTCCGTTCCTCACCCCGGTTATCGTCAACGCGGCGTCGGGCGCGTTCGGTTCTTTTTCCATGGCGAACCAGCACACCCTGATCTGGACTCTCAGCGCATGGGCCTTCCTGCCCGCCAGCCTGTTCATGCGCGGCATCGCGATGCAGCGGGTCGCCGGCATGATCGCGGAACAACGTCTGAAACAGGGAGGGGGCAAGGTGGAGCAGGCGTTGCAGCCTGCCTGATGCTTCGCCGCCTCATATCGTTGGCGACCACGCTCGCGCTTGCCGGGGCGAACGCCTCTCTTGCAGAGTCACTACGCGTGGCCACTTTCGAGGTGGAATTGAAGCGCCGCGGCCCCGGCCTTCTGCTCGCCGATATTCTCACCGGAGATGAACAGGTCGAGGCCGTGGTGGCGGTGATCGCGGCGGCGTCGCCGGACGTGTTGCTGCTGACCGGGTTCGATCACGATCATGAAGGCCATGCGCTTGCGGCTTTTGCCGATCTGCTTGATGAAGCCGGGCTCAACCTGGCGCATCGGTTCGCCGCCCGTCCGAATGCCGGCCTGCCCTCGGGCCTCGATCTCGATGGCAACGGCCGCCTTGGCGAAGCGCGCGACGCACAGGGATATGGCGCCTTCACCGGTCAGGGCGGCATGGCCATTCTTTCGCGCTACCCGCTTGGCGCGGTGCGCGATTTCAGCGCCTTCCTCTGGGCCGACCTGCCGGGCGCGTTACCGCCGATGGTGGACGGCCTTCCGTTCCCGTCCGCCGAGGCGCAGGCGGCGCGAAGGCTCTCTTCGGTCGCGCATTGGGATGTGCCGGTGATCACGCCCGACGGCCCGCTGCACCTGCTTGCCTTCAACGCCACCACGCCGGTGTTCGACGGACCGGAAGACCTCAACGGTCGGCGCAACCACGACGAGATCCTGTTCTGGCAACGCCTGCTCGACGGCGCGCTGCCGTTCGATCCGCCCGCGGGGCCGGTGGTGGTGATCGGCAACGCCAATCTTGACCCGACCGATGGCGATGGGCGGCGCGAGGCGATCCGCGCGCTGCTTGACGATTCTCGATTACAGGACCCACAACCGGCGAGCATTGGCGGTGCGCAGGCCGCAAATCCCGAACACCGGGGCGACCCGGCCCTCGACACCGCCGATTGGTCAGACCCGATGCCGGGTAATCTCCGGGTGGCTTACGTTCTGCCCGATGCCCGCCTTGAAGTGTCCGGCGCAGGCGTGTTCTGGCCCGCGCCGGATGATCCGCTTGCCGAGGTGGTGGAAACGGCAAGCCGACATCGGCTGGTCTGGGTGGACCTGGAGTTCAACTGAACGCGTCCCCGGGGCGCGACTGATGCGCGAGGGCCGCGCTCAACGCCGCTTCGATCGGTGTCGGCTCGAAATCCGGCAACAGAGCCGCGAGCCGCCCGCCGTCGAGCTCTTGCGGGAGCGACCACAGATAGCGCATCTCGAACAACCCGCCGAGGACTGGCACGAAAGGCCGCAGGAGCCGCATCAGGCCCCAGTTGAACGACCGCACGGTGATCTTGATCCCGATCGCGCGCGAGATGGCGGCGGCGAGATCATCGCCCGAGAGCGTGTAGCCGGGAAAGGGCACGTCCTCGAACCTGTTGAGCCGGTCACGCTGCTGCGAAAGCGCGACGGCGGCGCGGGCAGCATCGGGCAGGTAGGCCCAGGCATGGGGCACGGTCGGGTCGCCGGGGTAGCGGATTTGGCCATTGTGGGCCTTCCTGGCGATGTGGCTCTCGAACCAGTTGCCACTGTTCTCGCCGTCGATGAAATCGCCGCAGCGGAGGATGATGGTGCGGGTGCCGGCGGCCCGATAGGCGTCTTCCGCGGCGATCCGAAGCCTTCCGAGCGGGTTGCGGGCAAGATGCGGCGTTTCCGCAGTCCATGGCGAGGATGCCTCGGGGCCGTAGACGTAGACGTTGCCGGGCAGGATCACCGTGGCCCCCGCAGCCCGCGCCGCCTTGGCGACCTCTTTGTGCAGCGCAACAAGCTGGCGCGCCCAGAGGTGGTATCCGGGCGGGTTCCACCCCATCACCACCACGTCGGCCCCTTGCATCGCGGTGGCGAGGTTGTCCTTGGCGCGGTTGAACTGGCGAACCTGCCAGCCGGCATTTTCGAAGGCTTGCGTGGCGTGGCGGCCGAAACGGCCTTTGCCGCCGAGAATGAGAACGGTTTGGGTCATGTGAATCTCCTTTCGCTATGCGGAAAGATAGACATGCGTATGCGAATGAGAATTGCCAGAAATTGGATATATGGTATTCATTGTTGAATGAATGATGCCTTTTCGAAACTCGATTGGTCGCTGGTTCAGGCCTATCTTGCGGTCGCCGAGACCGGATCGCTCTCGGGTGCCGCCAAGGTTCTGGGTTCGAGCCAGCCCACGCTCGGGCGGCAGGTGCGTGCGGCGGAGGCGGCGCTGGGCGCCGAGCTGTTCCGACGTCACGCCAAGGGCCTCGAGTTGACCGAAACCGGCCGTGCGATGCTCCCGGCCGCGCAGGCGATGCGCGAGGGGGCGGCGCGCATGGCGCTGATCGCTGCAGGCGGCGATCGGGGGCTGGAAGGCACCGTGCGCATCACCGCCTCGGTGGTCGTCTCGCATTTTCTCCTTCCGCCAGTCCTCGCACGGCTGCGACGCGAGGCACCGGGGATCCGCATCGACCTCGTGGCGTCGGACTCCTCGGAAAACCTTCTGTTCCGGGAAGCGGATATTGCGGTGCGGATGTATCGTCCCGACCAGCTCGACATGGTGACGCGGCATGTCTGCGATCTGCGTCTCGGCGTCTATGCCGCGCGGGACTACCTCGACCGGGCCGGGCGGCCGGAAACGCCCGAGGCTGCCCTGGCGCTCGATTGGGTGGGCTATGACCGCAACGAGTTGATGATACGTGGCATGCAGGCGGCGGGCTTCCCGGTCTCGCGCGACTTCTTCGCGCTGCGCACCGACGACCAGGCCGCACATTGGAACCTGGTGCGCGCGGGTGGTGGCCTCGGGGTGATGCAGCAGGCGATCGGTGATGCCGAGCCCCTGGTCGAGCGGGTTCTGCCCGATCTTGCGCTGCCGCGCCTGCCGGTCTGGTTGACCGCGCACGAGGCGCTGCGGCAGGTGCCCCGGGTGGCGCGGGTCTGGAATGCGCTGACCGCTGCGCTCGCCGCGCTTTCTTGACGCTCGCCGCGCTTCCCGCTACGCCAGCCCGGACGCAAATTCAGCCCGAGGAAACCCCGATGAACGCAGGCTCCATTCTCATTCTCCCCGGCGACGGGATCGGCCCGGAAGTGATGGCCGAGGTGCGCCGGATCATCTCCTGGTACGGCGACAAGCGCGGCCTGGAGTTCGAGGTGAGCGAGGATCTGGTGGGCGGCGCGGCCTATGACGTGCACGGCGTGCCGCTGGCCGACGAGACGATGGAGAAGGCGCAAGGTGTCGACGCCGTTCTGCTCGGCGCCGTGGGCGGTCCCAAATACGACGATCTCGATTTCAGCGTGAAGCCCGAGCGCGGCCTCCTGCGTCTGCGCAAGGAGATGGACCTCTACGCCAACCTTCGCCCGGCCCAGTGCTTCGACGCGCTGGCGGATTTTTCGTCGCTCAAGCGCGAGGTGGTGGCGGGGCTCGATATCATGATCGTGCGCGAGCTGACCAGCGGCGTCTATTTCGGCGAGCCGCGCGGGATCTTCGAGGAAAACGGCGAGCGGGTGGGGATCAACACCCAGCGCTACACCGAAAGCGAAATCGCCCGCGTGGCGCGCTCGGCGTTCGAACTCGCCCGCAAGCGCGGCAACAAGGTCTGCTCGATGGAGAAGGCCAACGTGATGGAATCCGGCATCCTCTGGCGCGAGGTTGTCCAGAAGGTGCACGACGAGGAATACCCCGATGTGGAGCTTTCCCACATGTATGCCGACGCCGGCGGGATGCAGCTCACCCGCTGGCCCAAGCAGTTCGACGTGATCGTCACCGACAACCTGTTTGGCGATCTTCTGTCGGACGTTGCGGCGATGCTCACCGGCTCGCTCGGGATGCTGCCCTCGGCCTCGCTCGGCGCACCGATGGCGAACGGTCGCCCGAAGGCGCTCTACGAGCCCGTCCACGGCTCTGCACCGGATATCACCGGGCAAGGCAAGGCCAACCCGATCGCCTGCATCCTCTCCTTCGCCATGGCGCTGCGCTATTCCTTCGACCAGGGCGAAGAGGCCGATCGGCTGGAGAAGGCTGTGGAAAAGGTGCTGGCCGACGGCGTGCGCACGCCCGACCTGCTGAACGAAGAGGGCAAGACCCCGGCCTCGACCCGCGACATGGGCGATGCCATCCTCGCTGCCCTCGACGCCTCGCTCTGAGCGAGGACAGGGGCCGTTGGTCCGCCCCGGACAAGACAACCTGCGCCGGTTTCCGGTGCGGGTTTTTTTGTGGGGGCTGACTTTGAATCCTTAGCCGGCTTTGATAGTGGCGAAGATCGACCTTTTTGATGCTTTTCGGGGTCACATTCTTGCAGGAAATCAGCTGCGCTGAGTGCAAGTTGACGATCCTTCGGGGATTTAAGCATTCGGACGCGGTGAATGTGGTTGATTGGATGCTTGGCCATGCAGAATGAAACCTTGTGTAGTTTTCTGCTTGGACGCTTCTGATCGACTCAGCATGTTGAAGTGAACAACCGCTTCCCTCCCCAACCTGCCCAGGCGCGGAACCTCGCGAAGGTCCGCAACCTCACCCCCCTTCCCCCTCCCCCGCACCTATGGTCTGATGCCCCCACCAAGGGAGCGCTTTGCATGAACCTGTCGGGTCCGGTCTATGCCCTGATCGCCTTCGCGATCTTTGCGACGCATGACGTGGTCATCAAGACGCTGGGGGCGAGCTATTCGCCGTTTCAGATCATCTTCTTCTCCACGATCTTTTCCTTCCCGCTGATCACATTCATGCTGATGCGCGACCCCACGGAGGGAAACCTGCGGCCGGTGCATCCGTGGTGGACGCTGGTGCGGACCGGGTCGGCGGTGATTGCCGGGTTTTCGGCGTTCTATGCCTTCTCGGTGCTGCCGCTGGCGCAGGTTTACGTGATGATCTTCGCGTCGCCGCTGCTGATCACGCTGATGGCGATCCCGATCCTTGGCGAACGGGTGGGGATACACCGGATCGTTGCCGTGATCGTCGGGCTTGCGGGGGTGATCGTGGTGCTCAGGCCCGGCTCGGCGGAGCTTGGGCTGGCGCATCTGGCGGCGCTGGGCACGGCGGTGTTTGGCGCGCTGGCCTCGGTGATCGTGCGCAAGATCGGGCGCGAGGAGCGCACGGCGGTGTTGATGCTCTACCCGCTCGCAGCGAATTTCATCGTGATGGGGGCGTTGCTCGGGTTCGTCTACAAGCCGATGCCGGTGGCGCACGTCGGCGGGATGGGGCTGATTTCGTTCCTTGCCTTCATCGCCGGGCTTCTGCTGATCGCGGCCTATCGTGACGGCGACGCGGCGATCGTGGCGCCGATGCAGTATTCGCAGATCATCTGGGCGACGATTTTCGGCTACTTCCTGTTCGGTGAATCCGTCGATCTTCCCACGGTGATCGGGGCCGGGATCATCATCGCGAGCGGCGTTTACATCGTGATCCGCGAGAGCCGCCTTGGCGCGAAATCGACCACGCCCGTTCTGCGCACCCGCTCGCGGGGGCCGACGGCGGCGAGCTTCCGGATTTCGCCCTTGCTCAGGCGTATCGGGCAGCGGCGATAGGCCCTTGCCAAGCCCGGCAAGCTGGGCTATCCCGCCCGCCACGGTCGGAGTGTAGCTCAGCCTGGTAGAGCACTGTCTTCGGGAGGCAGGGGTCGGAGGTTCGAATCCTCTCACTCCGACCAATTTGAACGCCGCGGGTGCCGCGGCGTTTGCTTTTTCGGCCTCCGAATTCCTTTCAGAACCTTAACGCGGCGGGCCCCGGCTTCGGCCAGCGTTCAGACCTGCACCGGTATCACCGCCCTCGAGTTTTCACGCCCCGAGGAGGTCCCATGTCGGACAATTCGCCAAGGCTAGATCTGCCGTATATCCAGTCTGCGCAGGCCCAGAAGCACGTCACCCATAACGAGGCCTTGCGGGTCCTCGATGCGCTGGTTCAGCTTGCCGTGGTGCAATTCGATGCCACGACGCCGCCCTCGCTGCCGCTCGAGGGCGAGGTTCACGCCCTTGGTGCGGGCGCGCAGGGCGACTGGAGCGGCAAGGATGGGCAGCTTGCGATGTTTGTCGACGGGGCGTGGCAGTTCCACGCCCCGCAGCCGGGCTGGACGGCGGCACGCGCGGGGAGCACCGAGCTGAGGGTCTGGTCCGGCAGTAGCTGGGAGGCCGTCGTCCCCGAGGCTTTCGACAACCTGTCCGGGGTAGGTGTGAACACCACCTCGGATGGCACGAACCGGCTGGCGGTGTCGTCGCCCGCGACGCTCCTGAGCCATGAGGGCGGCGGTCACCAGCTCAAGATCAACAAGTCGGCCGATACCGACACCGCGAGCCTCTTGTTCCAGACGAACTGGTCGGCCCGGGCCGAGATGGGGCTGGCAGGCAGCGACGACTGGTCGATCAAGGTGAGCCCGGATGGCAGCACCTGGACCGAGGCGCTGCTGCTTGACCGGGCGACGGGACAGGCAAGCGGGGCGGCGGTGCAGGCTTCGCCGGCCGATGCCAGGGCGGAAAAGCTGGTTCGGGTGGACGGGGCGGTTACGGCGAGCCTTGCGAGCTTCGGGGCCGACTATCCCGCCGGTAGCGGGATCGACATCGACGCCGTCGACGCCGGTTTTGCCGGCCTCGTCAGCGATGCCAATCCGGGCACCTGGCCACTTGCAGCATCAGGCGCGCTGGTCTGGCTGACCACCCAGCGGGTTCATGCGAACGACGCGGTGATCCAGTCGGCCCATTATGGCTACGACGCCACGGCCGCGACCACGATGCGGGTGTTCCGCCGCCTTCGTTCGGGTGACGGGAATTGGGGCCCCTGGAGCGAAGCCTACACTCAGCACAGCGTGCTCGGAACAGTCGGCCAGTCGGGCGGGATGCCCACGGGCGCGGTTATCGAGAGGGGTTCGAACGCCAATGGCGATTACGTCCGCTTTGCTGATGGCACGCAATGGTGCTGGAACAACGAGTTCATGCTGGGATACCTCAACAGTCGCGTTCTGAAAGGGCATTTCACCTACCCGGCTGCCTTCGCGGGGAAACCGGTTCTCACCTATACGCCGATCGACGATCGCATCACCCCGGATGGCAATTCTTTCGGCGATGGCACGCCTTACGCAGACCGCGCGAACGTGATCAGGGGGATATACCCCACAACGGCCGAAATTCGCGTGATCGACGGGAACGACGCGCTGACATCCACAAGCAAAGGCTATGTCGGTGTCATGGCCATCGGTCGCTGGTTCTAGGAGGCAACATGAAGATCAAACTATCCCCCGTGCGCCATGACGGCACACTCACGATCAGGAAAACCGCCGACGTGCTCACGATCAACGGCGAGGATTTCGATTTCGGCCCTCTGCCGGCCGGGGCGACCCTGCCGCAGGAGGCCATCGGCAGCCCCCATTTCGCTGCCGACGTGGAGCGCGACGAGAGCGGCACGCTGTGTGTGACGCTGCTGTTCCCGGTCGGCGCCAATGCGAGCGAGGCGGCGCGCTTCCCGGCGCCAATAACCGTGGCGGCTGACGGCCCCATCAACCTGCCGGAGTGAGAGATGACCATCGATTTTTCGCAAGTGATCACTGCCGAAGACAAGGCCGCCCGCGAAGCCGAGGCCCGTGCGGGGGCGATCAAGACGGCGTGCGAGGCCCGGATAACCGCCGTGCTCGACGACAACACGGTCAAGAACCTGCTTTCCGCCAGGCTGCGGGGCCAACTCACTCCGGAAGAGGAGGCGACGTTCGATAGGGCCGATGACTGGAAATGGGCAATGATCGAGGAATGCCGCCGCGCCATAGCGAAGAGCGCGGCGCCCAAATGGCCGCTGCCGTCGGACGATATCATCCGGCTGGTCGAGGCATTCTAGGACGGGGTGCGGGGGGCGTCTGATCGGGATCGTGGCACCAAGGGGTGCTGCGATCCACCCTGGAGCCATGGCACCGTTCTTGTCGGACGCGGGATTTGATGCCAAACAGCAGGCACCAGACCGAGGACATCCCCATGAGCCGCCTGATCTACATCCTGAACGGACCCAACCTGAACCTGCTTGGACACCGCGAGCCGGACATCTACGGTTCCGATACGCTCGACGACGTCGAGGCGATGTGCGCCGCAGTGGCCGCGAAGGCCGGGCTCGAGGTGAGGCTGATGCAGTCGAACCACGAGGGGCAACTCATCGACTGGATTCACGAGGCGCGCGCCGAGGCGGCGGGGATAATCATCAATCCCGGTGCCTATACCCATACGTCGATCGCGATTCTCGATGCGCTCAATGCCTACGAGGGCCCGGTGCTCGAAGTGCATATCTCCAACGTGCACAAGCGCGAGAGCTTTCGCCATGTGTCCTACGTTTCGCTGAGGGCCGAGGGGGTGATCGCGGGCTTCGGGGTGGAAGGTTATGCGCTGGCGGTTCGGCGTATGGGAACGTTGCTGGCATGACCGACCGTTACGCGCTGTTCGGCAACCCCCTGGGGCATACGAAAAGCCCGTTCATCCACGGTGAGTTCGCGCGCCAGCTTGGCGACGATATCAGTTACGAGGCGATCGAGGCGCCGGTCGACGGGTTCGCCGCCGCCGTTCGCGATTTCGTAAAGGCGGGGGGCAAGGGCTTCAACGTGACCGTGCCGTTCAAGGTCGAGGCCGCCGAACTGGCCGACGAGGCACACGAGGCGGTCGTGGTTTGTGGCGCGTCGAACTGCGTGAAGGTGGAAGACGGGCAGCTCGTCGCCGAGAATTTCGATGGCGTCGGACTTGTGCGCGATATCGTCGACAACCTCGGCGTTGCGCTCAAGGGGCGACGGGTGCTTTTCGCCGGCGCAGGTGGCGCAACGCGTGGGGCGGTGGTGCCCTTCCTCGAAGCCGGCGTGGGCGAGATCGTGATCGCCAACCGCACCGTTTCGAAAGCGGAAGCCATCCGCGATCTTCTCGGCCCGCGCGGCTCGGTGCAGGCCTGCGGCTACGAAGATATTTCCGGAGGTTTCGACATCGTGCTCAACAGCACGTCGGCAAGCCTCAGCGGCGCGGCCCTGCCGATTCCACCGGCTGCCTTCGAGGGCGCGCGGTTGGCCTATGAGATGGCCTACGGCAAGGGCAAGACGCCGTTCCTAGAACTGGCCGAGAGGAGCGGCGCCGAGCGGCTCGCGGATGGTGTGGGCATGCTGGTGGAGCAGGCTGCGGAGGCCTTTGCTTGGTGGCGGGGCCGCCGGCCCGATACCGCCCCCGTGATCGAGGCGATGACGATTCCACTGGAATAGGGTCTGTTTTCAGAAGATGCGGTGAAACAGCCCGAGCGGCAGATACCGCCCGAGGGTGAACAGCCATGAGAACGGCGCCGGGAAGCTCGTCGAGAACCGCCGCCCTTTCATTGCCTTGATGACCCGGGCCGCTGCATCTTCGGGCTCCATGATCTGCGGCATGGCGAAATCATTCTTCCCGGACAGCCGGGTGCGGATGAAGCCCGGGTTGACCACCTGCACGTCGATATCCGTTTCGCGCAGGTCGATCCGCAGGTTTTCGGCGAGGTGCATCAGGGCCGCTTTCGAGGCGCCATAACCGATCGCGCCGGGCAGGCCGCGAAAGCCCGAAAGCGACCCGATCAGCACGATATGGCCCGCGTTCTTCTTCACGAAAGCGGGCACGACCTGCCCCAAAACATGCAGCGCGCCGACGAAGTTGACCTCGGCCATGAGCGTGGCGGCGTCCGCGCTCCATTCCGTTGCCTTCATCGGCTCATAGGCCCCGACGCAATAGATCACGCCGTCGATCTCACCGACCGATCGCGCTGCTTTAGACACTGATTTCGGGTCTGTCACGTCGACCGGCACCACCTCGGCGTCACGCATGCCAGACGCGATCTCCAAGATCCGTGTCTGGTTGCGGGCACTCAGCACGAGGGAGGCCCCCGCTGCGTCGAGATCGTCGACCAGCGCCCGGCCCAGTCCCTCGGACGCGCCGATCAGCCAGTAACGCTTGCCGGCGAGATCACGCATGGGTCAGCTCGACCTGGACGACATCGGTCTGATCCGTCGCGAAGGAGGCGGCGCAGATTTCGAGGTAATAGCGCCAGTTGCGCAGGAACGGGCCCTCGTAGCCGAGCATGGAAAGGCGCGGCTTGGCAGCTTCCAGCCGCGCGGCCCATGTTTCGCAGGTGCGGGCATAA
Organism: Sinisalibacter lacisalsi; assembly: GCF_014640115.1. Lineage (GTDB taxonomy): Bacteria > Pseudomonadota > Alphaproteobacteria > Rhodobacterales > Rhodobacteraceae > Sinisalibacter > Sinisalibacter lacisalsi. Next base: position 372,686 of record NZ_BMGI01000001.1, read on the forward strand.
TCCTTGCCGAAGGCGAAACTGTCTTTCACCTTGAGCCCGGCCCGCCCGGCCTGTTCGCGGATCACCGCATCAGACAGGAGCATCCCGCCGGGGAAAGTGTATTGCCGGATGTAGTCGGAATTCTTGCGGTAGATCGGGAAGTAATCGTCGGGCACCGTTATCGCCTGGATGACCGCACGGCCACCCTCGGCGAGCCGGTCGCGGATCGTGGCGAAATAGGTGGGCCAGTAACGCTCGCCCACGGCTTCGATCATCTCGATCGAAACGATGTTGTCGAACTTGCCCCCGGCCTCGCGGTAATCCTGCAGCCGGATTTCGGCGCGGCCGTCGAGGCGGGCGTCGGCATAGCCTTTCTGGCTCGGCGAAATGGTCAGCCCGGTAACGTGCCTCCCGGCCTCGGTCGCGCGCTCGGCAAACCCGCCCCACCCGCAGCCGATCTCGAGCACCCGCTCGCCGGCATCGCTAAGGCGGCTCAGGATACGGTCGTATTTGCGCAGCTGGGCACGGTTCAGATCGTCGTCGCCCTCGGTGTAGAGCGCGGAGGAATAGGTCATCGAGGGGTCGAGCCAGGCCTGGTAGAACTCGTTGCCCACGTCGTAATGCGCGCGGATGTTGCGCGAGGCGCCGCGTTTGGAGTTGGCGCGCAGGAGCCTGTCGACGAGGCGGAACTTGAGCGTGTTCCAGAAGGTCGCGTTGGCGTAGCCTTCGAATTCCTCGTAGTTCAGCAAGACCAGCTCGGTGAGCGCCTGGATCGAGGGCGAATCCCACAGCCCGGCCACATAGGCCTCGCCAAAGCCGATATCGCCGCGTGCGGCGGTGGCGGTAATCGCGGCCCAATCGTTGATCTGCAACTCCGCCTGAGGCGTGCCGGTGCCGAAATGGTACACGCCGCCCTCCGGGGTGCGCACCGTGAGCGAGCCGCGGGTGATTCGCTCACAGGTGGCGAGAAAATCGCGTTTCACGCGGTCGGAGATGAGCGACATCAGGAAACCTCCTCTTTCGGCGGCGCAGGGCGGGTGCGGTAACGCGCGCCCTTGAGCTTGAGTTTCACCGCCTGCCAGTAGATCAGCGCGATGGTGCGCAGGGCCCCGGCCGGGCGGCGCAGGCTGGCCCGCAGGATGCCGCCGGTGCTCAGTGGCACGAGCGGGCCCGTCAAGGTTGCGACAAGGCCCTTCTCGCCGTCAAGCAACGTGATCGAAATGGCGATGCGTTCGGTGCCGATATCGAAGCGAAAACGGTATTTCCCGGCGATGCGCTGGAACGGCGAGACGTGAAACACCTTGTCGGACGTGATCGTGTCGCCCGCGGTGATCGGTGCCAAATCGGGGTTGGCGCAGAAATAGGAATGGCGATCACCGAAGGGGTTGTTGACCTCGGCGATCACCGCGCGCAGATCGTCGCCCTCCATCGCCAGCCAGAAGCTCACCGGGTTGAACCAGTATCCCAGAAAGCGCGGCTGGGTGAGAAGAAGCACGCGCGCCTCCGCGCCGAGCGCAACGCCCTGCGCGGCAAACACCCGCCGTGCCCAGGCCGCACCTTCGCCCGCCTCCCGGGCGCCGCCATGATCGCGGTCATGCACCGCGAGCAGGTTGAACCGGTTGCGCGAGAAAAGGGCAGGCGTCGGCTCGTCACGCTCCGGGTCGATCAACAGGTAATCTATCCCGTAGCGAAAGGTGTTCTTCGGCCCGCCGCGCCGCGCGTGGACGGTTTGTCCCGGCATATGAAGGGGGGTGTGAATCATGCCGCGAGCAGTGCTTCCTGCGGCTTCATCGCCCGCGCGACGCGCACGGCGGAGGCGAAGCCGTCTTCATGGAACCCGTGCCGCAGGTAGGCACCGGCGAACCAGGTGTTGTTCTGACCCTGGATCGCATTGAGCGCGGTCTGGGCGGCCAGCGCGCCACGGTCGAACACCGGGTGGCGAAAGGTCACCTCGTCATAGGTCAGGTGCTCGGGGATCTCGCCCACGGGGTTCAACGTGATGAACAGCGGATCGTCCTCGGGGATGCCTTGAAGCCGGTTCATCCAGTAGGACACGCCGATCTTCGTTTCCTCGCCCGCGCCATCGGCCTTGTAGACCCAGGATGACCACGCGGATTTCCGGCGGGGCATCTGGGCTGGATCGCGGTGCAGGAGAACCCGGTTGTCCTGGTAGTTGAGATTGCCGAGCGCCGCGCGTTCGGAACTCGTCGGCGCCGCAAGCAGGCGCAGGGCATCGTCGGAATGCGCGGCGAAAATCACTTGGTCAAACACCTCCGGGGCGCTGCTTTCGGCATGAATGGTAACGCTTCCGAACTGCCGTTCCACCGATTTCACCGGTGTGCCGGTGCGAAGCGAGACGCCGCGCGTTTTCAGGTGATCGGCAAGGCGATTGACGTATTCGACCGAGCCGCCATCCACCGTCCACCACTGGTGCTGGCCGGTGGCGGAAAGCAAGGCGTGGTTGCGGAAGAAGGCGACGAGCGATTTCGCGGGAAAACCGCGGATGGCTGCGGGCGGGGTCGACCAGATCGCGCCGCAGATCGGCATCAGATAGTAGCGCTCGAACCAGTCGCCCAGCCCGAGACCATCGACGAGATCGCCGATCGTCACGTCGTCGGAGGTGGCGGCGGATTCGGCCTTCGCGTTGAAGCGCAGAATGTCGCGCACCATCCGCAGAAATTGCGGCCGGGCCACGTTGCCGCGCTGCGAAAAGAGCGCGCCGAGGCTCTTCAGCCCGTATTCCACCCGGCCGCCGTCGATGCTTGCACCGAACGACATGTCGGATTTTTTCACCGGCACGTCGAGCGCCTGGAACATCCGCGTGAGATTTGGGTAGTTGGCGTAGTTGAACACGATGAAACCGGTATCGACCGGCTGATCGCCCCGCTTTCCGGCAACTACCGTGCGCGCGTGCCCACCCAGGCGCGGCTCGGCCTCGTAGAGGGTGACCGCGTGATAAGGCGCGAGTTCGTAGGCGGCGGCAAGGCCTGAGATTCCGGCGCCGATGATGGCAATCCGCTGCGGGTTGGATACGGGGGCGTCGAACGACATGGTCACTCCATCGTGTTTGCTCCTCAGCTACGCCCCCGAACCTTCTGTAGATCATTTTTGATCCTGCTCTGGCATGCGCGCGTAGACACGGTATGCTGATGCTCAATGAAGCCCTTGCCCCCAATCCAGTCGCGGCCTCCAGGCCTGCGGGAAGCGAGCGAATCGTGACATCACAAGCCGAGCGGAACCGGTCCTATTCTGAGCAGACAGTCTGGATGCTGGCGATCCGCGATCAGCGCGACAAGGCGGCATTCGCCAAGCTGTTCGATCACTACGCCGCGCGGCTCAAGGGCTTCGTGATGCGCGCCGGCGCCCCGAAGGCGCAGGCGGAAGACATCGTTCAGGAGGTCATGCTCACGGTGTGGCGCAAGGCGCACCTGTTCGACCCCGAGCGCGCGCAGGTTTCCAGCTGGATTTACCAGATCGCGCGAAATCGGCAGATCGACGTGATCCGAAAGGAAGCGCGGCCCGTACCGGAGGCATTGGCGAATGAAGACGAAAGCGATGATGGGCCCGATGCGGGCCAGGTGATCGCGCTGGAACAGGAAACCGACAAACTGCGGCAGGCGCTTGAAAAGCTGGCTCCCGCACAACGCGAAATGATCGAGCGCGCCTATCTCGGGGATTTGACCCACACCGAGATTCGCGAGGCAACCGGGCTGCCGCTCGGCACGATCAAATCCCGTATCCGGCTTGGTCTCGAACGGCTGCGGCACGAGTTGAAGGACTTGAGACAGGAATGAACGCGAACATTTCTCACCATATTCCGAGCGAGATTCTCGCGGCCTATGCCGCCGGGTCTCTCGGGCAGGCGTTTTCGCTCGTCGTCGCGGCGCATGTGTCGTTGTGCGACGAGTGCCGGGCCGAACTGGCCGCACACGAGGCGGCCGGCGGCGCTGTGCTGGATACCACGGCAGCGGCGGCGGTTTCGCCCGACCTGTTTTCCCGGGTGCTCGATCACCTCGATGATCCGGTTGAACCCGAGCCTGCCCCCCGTGCGCGCGATGGCGTTTTCCCCGGTCCGATCATGGATGCCCTCAAGGGCAAGGCGCCGCGCTGGAAATCGCTCGGCGGCGGTGTGAAGCAATGCCTGATCGGCGGCGATACCGACGGCCTTTCGCGTCTGTTGTTCATCCCGCCGAAAACCGCGGTGCCCGATCACGGCCACCACGGCACCGAGCTGACGCTGGTGCTGCAAGGCGGATTTGCCGACGAGACCGGGCATTTCGATGTTGGCGACGTTGAGGTCGCCGATGCTGATCTGGACCATACGCCGGTGGCCGACGCCGGCGCCCCCTGCATCGTGCTTGCCGCCACCGACGCGCCGCTCAAGTTCAACACCTTCCTGCCGCGTCTTCTGCAGCCGCTGTTCGGGATCTGACGCTCTGGCATTCGGCGGTGCTTTCGGGCAGACACGGGTTGTCTGAACGGAGGGGCCGCGATGGCGAATTTCGAGACTGTTCCTGGCAAAAGCAGCTATGACGTCGTCATCGTCGGCGGCGCGATCATGGGCGCGAGCGTGGCCTGGTTCCTCGCGTCCAACCCCGCCTTCGACGGACGCATCCTGGTGGTGGAACGGGATCCGAGCTATTGCCAGAGTTCCACCGCGCTCAGCAATTCCTGCATCCGCCAGCAGTTTTCCAGCGAGATCAACGTGCGCATCAGCCAGTTCGGCGCGCGCTATTTGAAGGCGTTTCGCGAAGAGATGGGCGACGAGCGCGTGCCCGATATTCACACCCATTTTTTCGGCTACATGTATCTTGCAGGAAACGAGGATTTTGCCGCGCACCTGCAAAAAACAGTCTCTATGCAAGCTGAACTCGGGGCCGGGTCGCGGATCATGACACCTGACGAGATCGCCGCAGCCTATCCGTTCTACCGCACCGACGACATCGTGCTTGGCGCGCATAACCTGCGCGACGAGGGTTATTTCGACGGCGGCACGATGTTTGAATGGTGGCGACGGCTGGCCCGGGAGCGCGGCGTGGAGTTCGTGACCGGCGATGTTGTCGGGATCGACGTGGAGGCCGGGCGCGCGCGGGCGGTGCGTCTCGCAAGCGGCGAGCGAATCGGCTGCGGCTGGGTGGTGAACGCCGCCGGGCCCCGTGCTGCGCGCGTGGCCGCCATGGCCGGGCGGGCGCTGCCGGTGGAGCCGCGCAAGCGTTACACTTGGGTGTTCGCGGCCGCGGAGCCGCTCGACCGCGCGCTCCCGCTCACCATTGATCCCAGCGGCGTGCATGTGCGCAGCGATGGCGGCTATTACATGGTCGGGGCGACGCCGGACGATGATCCGGCGGTGGAGCCCGACGATTTCGCTGCCGATCACAGCCTGTGGGAAGACAAGGTCTGGCCGGTTCTCGCGCATCGCATCCCCGCGTTCGAGGCGATCCGCGTGGTCAACGAATGGGTTGGGCATTACGCCTACAACACCCTCGACCAGAATGCCGTTGTCGGCCCCGACGACGAGGTTGAGAACCTTCTCTACGTCAACGGGTTCTCCGGCCACGGGCTGCAGCAATCGCCCGCGATGGGGCGCGGTATCGCCGAATGGATCACCACGGGCGGCTGGCAAACGCTTGATCTTTCGTCGCTCCAGATCGGCAGGATCCGGCGCGGTATTCGCCAGGATGAAGCGGCCATCATCTGAGCGTCGTTGACTTGCCGCGCGAGTCGGGTCCATAGTTATTTCAACGGTTGAAATAAATCAGCCGGACGGGAGGATGGATGTATCTCGGATTGGATCTCGGCACGTCGGGCCTGCGTGCCGTTCTCGTTGATGGCGAGGGCAGGGTGCTGGCCGCATCCGATCAGGCCTATCCCGTTTCGCACCCGCATTCCGGCTGGAGCGAGCAGGACCCGGCGGAGTGGATCGCCGCCACCGAACGCGCGCTGGATGCCCTGAGTCAGAGCCACCCCAAGGAGCTGGCCGCGCTCCGGGCGATCGGCCTTTCGGGCCAGATGCACGGGGCCACCCTGCTCGACGGCGCGAACGAGGTTCTGCGCCCCGCGATCCTGTGGAACGATACCCGCGCCGCGACCGAGGCCGCCGCGATGGATGGCGATCCGGCCTTCCGCGCGATCAGCGGCAATATCGTGTTTCCCGGCTTCACCGCGCCGAAGCTCGCATGGGTGCAGGTGCATGAGCCGGAGATTTTCGGCCGCGTCGCCATGGTGCTCCTGCCCAAGGATTACCTGCGCCTCTGGCTGACAGGTGACCACGCGTCGGATATGTCCGACAGCGCCGGCACCTCGTGGATGGACACCGGCAAACGGGCCTGGTCGACGGACCTGCTCGGGAAGGCGGGGATGCGGCTCGATCAGATGCCGCGCCTCGTGGAGGGTTCGGAAGTTTCCGGCACGTTGCGCCGCGAGGTGGCAAAACGCTGGGGGCTTTCCGAAAGCGTCAAGGTGGTGGGCGGCGGTGGCGACAATTCCGCCTCGGCCTGCGGCGTGGGCTGCTTCGACGAGGGCGACGGTTTTGTTTCGCTCGGCACATCGGGCGTTTTGCTCGCCGCCAAGGCGGGTTTCGCGCCCAGCCCGGAAACGGCGGTGCACACCTTCTGCCACTCGGTGCCTGATACCTGGTACCAGATGGGCGTGATCCTTGCGGCCACCGATTGCCTGAACTGGCTGGCGGCCCAAACAGGCACTAAACCGGCGGAATTGAGCGCACTTGTGGGCGACAGGATCGACGGGCCGGGCAGCATTCGCTTCCTGCCCTACCTCTCGGGCGAGCGCACGCCGCATAACGATGCGCGCATTCGCGGGGCCTTCGTGGGGCTTTCCATCGGCGACGGCCACAAGGAGTTGACGCAAGCGGTGATGGAAGGCGTCGCCTTCGCGCTCAAGGACAATCACGAGGCGCTGAAAGCCACCGGCACCACGCTCAACCGCCTGCTGGCGATCGGCGGCGGCTCCAAATCCGACTACTGGGTCGAGCTGATCGCCACGCTCCTCGGTGCGCCGATCGACCTGCCCGAGAAGGGCGAGTTCGGCGCGGCGCTGGGCGCGGCGCGGCTCGCCATCGTGGGCGATACGGGCGCGGCACCCTCGGAGGTGATGACGCGCCCCGCCGTGGCGCGCACGATCCAGCCGCGCGCCGATCTTGCCCACGCCTATGACGAATCTTACGCGCAATATCGCGCGCTCTATCCTGCTTTGAAGGAGATCACATGAGCACCGGATTTTTCCCCGTCGAGCGCATTCCCTTCGAGGGGCCCGACAGCACCAACCCGCTCGCCTTCCATCATTACAATCCCGACGAGATGGTGATGGGCAAACGGATGGAGGATCACCTCCGCTTCGCCGCGGCCTATTGGCACAGCTTCGCCTGGGAAGGGCTCGATCCCTTCGGCGGGCGGACGTTTGACCGGCCATGGTATCCGCAGGACGCGATGGAGAATGCCAAGCTCAAGGCCGATGTGGCCTTCGAGATGTTCTCGGCGCTGGGCGTGCCGTTCTACTGCTTCCACGATGCCGACGTTCGGCCTGATCTTGGCAATTTCCGCGAAAACACCCGCGCGCTGGAGGAAATCACCGACATTTTCGCGCAGAAGCAGGAAGAAACCGGCGTGGGCCTGCTTTGGGGCACCGCCAACCTGTTCAGCCACCGCCGCTTCATGTCGGGCGCCTCGACCAACCCGGACCCGGAGGTGTTTGCCTATTCGGCGGCCACGATCAAAACCTGCATGGACGCCACGAAGAAGCTCGGCGGCCAGAATTACGTGCTCTGGGGCGGGCGCGAGGGCTACGAGACGCTGCTCAACACCGATCTCAAGCGCGAAGACGCGCAGATGGGCCGGATGCTGAACATGGTGGTCGAGTACAAGCACAAGATCGGCTTCAAGGGGCAGATCATGGTCGAACCCAAGCCGCAGGAGCCCTCGAAGCACCAGTATGACTATGACGTGGCCACGGTTTACGGCTTCCTCAAGCGCCACGGGCTGGAGAACGAGGTGGTGGTGAACATCGAGCAGGGCCACGCGATCCTTGCCGGCCACAGCTTCGAACACGAGATCGCGCTGGCCAATGCGCTCGGCATTTTTGGCTCGATCGACATGAACCGGAACGATTACCAATCGGGCTGGGATACCGACCAGTTCCCCAACAACGTGCCCGAGGTGGCACTGGCCTATTACCACATCCTCAAGGCTGGTGGCTTTGGCAATGGCGGCACCAATTTCGATGCCAAGCTGCGGCGTCAGTCGCTCGATGCGGAAGACCTGCTGCACGGCCATATCGGCGGGATGGATACTTGCGCGCGCGGCCTCAAGGCCGCCGCCGCGATGTTGGAGGACGGCACGCTCGACGGTTTCGTCGAAGGTCGCTATTCCGGCTGGAATAGTGACACATGGCAGGCCGTTCTCGCGGGCAAGTCGAGCCTCGAGGAGCTGGCCGCGAAGGTCGAAGCCGAGGGCATCGAACCGGAGCCGCGCTCGGGGCGCCAGGAATACCTCGAGAACGTCGTGAACCGGTTTGTCTGAGCGATGATCGTCCGCGGCCATACCCATATCCATGGCCGGGCGGTCGACGCGGCCCGGCTCGCCACGGGCAACATGGAGGTGACGCTCCTGAGCTATGGTGCGATCACACGCGATTGGCGGATCGGCGGGCGCTCGATGATCCTCGGCTATGACGACCCGGCCGATTATGGCGATGATCCGTTTTTCCTCGGAATCATCGCGGGCCGGGTGGCGAACCGGATCGCGGGCGGGCGGTTTTCGCTTGATGGCGCTGATGTGGTGCTGCCGCTCAACGACGGGGCCAATCACCTTCATGGCGGCCCCCGGGGGCTTGGCAAGCGGCACTGGCAGATGGAGGCCGATGCTTCCGCCAACGCGGTGCGACTCACGTGCGTCAGTGGCCACGGCGATGGCGGCTATCCGGGGCGGGCGGCGTTCGAGGTGGTGGTGAGCCTTAGCGAGACTCGCCTCACCTACGAAATGCGCGCCGAGGTGGACCGGCCAACGCCGATCAACCTCGCCCAGCACAATTATTACAACCTGACCGGCGGTGAGATCTGGGATCACGAATTGCAGATCGCGGCGGACGAGTATCTGCCCATTGACGAGGGCAGCATCCCGCTGGGCCATGCCGCGCCCGTTTCGGGCACGATCCGCGATTTCCGCGCATCCCGGCGGATCGGCGCGGCCGATGCCGCCCACGAGGGGATCGACCATTGCATGGTTCTTACCGGCGATCAGCCCGCCGCCGTGCTGACCGCGCCCGGTGCGCCAACCCTGCGGTTCTTCACCGATCAGCCCGGGCTTCAGTTCTACACGGGCAAATACCTCGCTGGCGCACACGAGCCCTTCACCGGGATCTGTCTCGAACCTCAGGGCTTCCCCGATGCGGTGAACCAGCCCGGCTTCCCTTCGCTGATCGTGACGCCCGACGCGCCCTATGTTCAGCGGCTTTCGATCGAGGTGGATTGATGCGGTTCATCCTGCCCTTTGTGATGATCGCGGGGCTGGCCGAAGCGGCGGAGTTGCCTCCGCCGATCACCGACGCCGATTACATGGAAACCACGCCCGAAGCCGTCGCCCTCGGGCAGCTCCTGTTCTTCGACCCGATCCTGTCGGGCTCAAAAACCGTGGCCTGTTCCACCTGCCACCATCCCAAATTCGGCACGTCCGACGGGCTTTCGCTCGGTCTTGGCGACGGCGGCGCGGGGCTCGGGCCGGATCGCCGCGCGCTGGGCGAGAATTATCCCGAAAAGCGCATCCCTCGTAACGCGCCGGCGATGTTCAATCTCGGGGCGAAGGAATTCACCCGGATGTTCCACGCCGGCCGGCTCGAGGCCGACCCGACCAAACCCGGGGGCATCCGCACACCGCTCGGGCAGGAAATGGTCGAGGGGTTCTCGGGCGTGCTTTCGGCGCAGGCGATGTTTCCCGTGCTTTCGGCCGACGAGATGGCGGGGCATTACAGCGAGAACGAGGTCAGCCAGGCGGTTCGGCTGGGAATGCTCACCGGCGAGGGCGGCGCGTGGGATCTGATCTCGAATCGGGTGGAAGCGATCCCCGAATACCGCGCGAAGTTCGATGCCGTGATCGGAGATGCGCCGATAGATTTCACCGATATTTCCGATGTCATCGCCGAGTTCATCGCCTTTGAGTGGCGTGCCGATGAAAGCCCGTTTGATGCACATTTGCGTGGAATAGAGCCACTTTCAGGCCCGGCGCTGGATGGGATGGAGCTGTTTTACGGCAAGGCAGGCTGTGCCGATTGCCACGCGGGCAAGTTTCTGACCGACCACGCGTTTCACGCCATCGCCATGCCCCAGATCGGGCCGGGCGCGGTGGCGCGGTTCGAGACCCATACGCGCGACATCGGGCGGCTGCGGGTTACCGGAAACCCGGATGATATCTACCGTTTCCGCACGCCATCCTTGCGCAACGTCGCCCTCACGGCGCCCTATGGGCACAGCGGGGCCTATGCCACGCTCGAAGCCGTGGTCCGCCACCACCTCGATCCGGTGAAATCGCTGTTCAGCTACGATATCTCGCAGGCGATCCTGCCGAAATTGGAGGGCGCGGAGGAAAAAGACACCGCGATCCTGGCTGACGCGCGAGAGATCGCGGCGATCGCGGAGGCGAACGAACTGGCGCCGACAGACCTGACCGATGATGAGGTGGCGGCGATCCTGGCGTTTCTCGAAAGCCTCACCGACCCGGGAAGCCGCGAGGGACGGCTGGGAATCCCGGATCGTGTGCCGAGCGGCTTGCCGGTCGAGTAGCCGTCAAAGCTGCTCGATGGAGAGGCCGTTGGAGAGCCGCGTTACGCGGACGATGCCATTCGCATCCACACTCACCCAATCCGATACGCTGCCGTCGGGCCAGATAACCCGCAGGTCGGCCTTTTCGACCGCGCCAAGGCCGAAATGCTCGGGCACTGCCCTTCCACCGGCGTGGCCGCCGCCCACGGTGATTTCGCGGCTGTGAACGCGCCCGCCTGCACGAAGCTCGATCCAGGCGCCCACGGCATGAGTGTTGGGCCCGGGCTGGGCGAGGGCGACCTGAAGCCAATGCCCGGCTTCCCCGGCGCCGTTTTCGTAAACCTCGAGCGGAACGCGGCGGTTGACCACGGCGAGATCGAGCTTGCCGTCGAGGTTCAGATCCACCAGCGCCGCACCGCGCGAGCGCGCCATGCTGGCCACCCCGGCCTCCACCGAGATCTCGCGAAACACCCCGTCTTCGCCCTGAATCAGCAGCGAGTTCGGGTCTTCCATCGCGTTCGAGGGCATCTGCTCGACATTGCCCTTGGCGATGAAGGCATCGTCGCGGGCATCGTTGTTCACGTCGCCGAAGGCGATGTGCCAACCGGTCGAGGGCCGGCCATCGTCGCCGAGGTGCGGGCGCTGGGCGGTGGTGCCAAGGTCGAAGGGCGCGGGCACCCAGGTGGGACCATCTCCGTCGCGGATCTGGAACAGCTGGTCGGCCATTGAGGAAAGATAGACCTCCGGCAACCCGTCGCCGGTGATATCGCGCGAGGCGATGCCCATGCCCCAGAGCGAGTAGGAGCGCCAACCCTCGTCGGCGGAATAGAGTCTCGGCGTGGCTTCCATGGCCCAGAGCTGCTCCTCGCCGCCGCGCACGTAATAGTGCCGGTCGTTGCTCAGGCGCAGATCGGCGCGGCCCTGCCGGTTCCAGTCGGAGAACAGCGCCGAGAGCGCGCAATAGCCGGGTTCGAGCCTGATTGGCTCGGAATAGACACTGTTTTTCGGCCGATAGAGATGGTTCACATCGCAGGCCTCGAACGGGCCCTCGGGGTTCGTGCGATCGACGTAATTGCCAAAGGCAAGCGTGGGCAGGCGCTGGCCTTGTTCCCACGTGGCGGTGAAGGAGGTGGTCCAGCGATCGTCGGACCGAAAGCCGAGTTCGGGGCCGAATGGCGCAAAGCTGCACGCGGCGCCGCCTTTCAGCAGCAGGTTCTGGCCCACCCGCAACACCGCGAGATCGAGCCGCCCGTCGCCGTCGATATCGAGGGGATAGGCGCCGATCACGCCGGTGAGCGAAAGCGCCTCGGGGGTGGCGGAGCGAAACCGGGTGGCACCGCCCCGTGTTTCGGTTTCGTTGAGAAACAGGGTCGCGTCGTTGCTGCCCCCGGCGACGAAAAGTTCGGGGAAAAGATCGTCGTTGCAATCGAAGGCGGCGACGCCGCCGCCGACAAAATGCTCCCACCCGCCGGCATAGACGTGATCGGGCACCGACACCGGGCGGAACGCCGGGTCTGCCAGCGCGATGCCGGGTAACAGGATCAGGGCCGCAACATGCTCACGCATCTGTCGTCAACCTCCGCACGGCGAGTTCGGTGACGCCTTCCATCGCATAGGCGGCGGCGCCCTTGGCCCACATCGAATCGCCCCATTTGTGGATACGAACCTCCGGCGGCGGCGCGTCGACCTGCACCACCTCGTCGCGCATCGCGGCGATAACGTCGTCGGAATAGAGAAAATCGCGGCTCATGCGTTCGCCCGAAAGGATGATCAACTTGGGATCGAAGATGTTGACGATGTTGGCCAGGCCCATAGCGAACATGCGGCTTGCCCGGTTGAGGATGGTATGGGCGGTGTGTTCGCCCCGGTGCGCCGCGGCGAACAGGGTTTCGAGCCGCTCGGACCGGCTTTTTCCCGCGATGCCGGGCAGCGAAACATCGGCCTCCCGCAAGAGCGCGTAGTCCGACACGTAGGCTTCGAGGCAGCCCCGCTGACCGCAGCGGCAAAGGGCGCCATCAAGGTGCACCTTGGTGTGGCCGAACTCGGCGCCGCAGCCGCGCGTGCCACGATAGATCCTGCCGTCGATCACGATGCCCATGCCGACGCCCTGTTCGATGGTGATGACGATGAAATCGCTCACCCCGCGGGCCTCGCCGAAGAGCTGTTCGGCCTTGGCGACGAGGTTGGCGTCGTTGTCGATGAACACGGCCATCGGCAGCGCCGCTTCGAGCTGATCGCGCAGCCGCACGTTGCGCTCGGTGAGCGAGGGCGACCAGTGCACAAACCCTTCCGGGGCGTCGATCGTGCCGGCCAACCCCACGCCGAGGCCCGAGATATCGGCCGTCTTGCGCCCGATCTTCGCGGTGATCGCATCGAGCGCGCGCCTGATATCGACGATCAGGGTCTCGGGCGAAAGCTGCTGCTCGGAAAGCTCGGCCTCGTGCTCGGCGACGGTGGTGCCCTCGAAATCGATCAGAACGAGGCTCAGGGTGCGGAACGACACCTTGACGCCGGCCACGAGATGCGCCGCGCCACGCACCCGCAGCGCCACCCTCGGCCGGCCCCGGCCGGTAGATTCCCGGTCTTCCTCCGGGGCGACCTCTTCGATGAGGCCCGCGCCGATGAGTTCTGAGGTGATCGCTGTCACCGTCGCCGGGCTGACCCCGGTTTCCTGGGCAATGTCGATCCGGGCGATCTGGCCCGCGCCGCGAATCACCGCCACCACCTGCTGACGGTTCAACTCGCGCTGGTCCGGGCCAGCGGCGGGCCTGTCTTGCCTTGCCACGGGCGCTCCTCCCTCGTTTTTGATCCGCTTATCACAATTTGCGGGATTCGGTGCGTTATTTATTTAGACCATAAAAATAAATGTGCTACGATTCTCTCATCGTCTGCGAATCCCTGCTCGGGGGATATCTCGTATGACGCCATATTTGGGAGGAAAACATGAAGAAAACTGTGGTTTTCGCCGCGGCGTTCCTTGGCGCTTCGATGGCGACTTCGGCTATTGCCCAGACCGTGGGCGTGAGCTGGTCGAACTTTCAGGAAGAACGCTGGAAGACGGATGAAGCGGCGATCGTTGCGGCTCTTGAAGCCGCCGGCGCGACCTACATTTCCGCCGACGCGCAATCGTCGTCGGCCAAGCAGCTGTCCGACATCGAAAGCCTCATCGCCCAGGGCGCCGACGCGCTGATCCTGCTCGCGCAGGACACCCAGGCGATCATTCCCGCCGTGCAGGCCGCGGCCGACGAGGGTATTCCGGTTGTCGCCTATGACCGCCTGATCGAAGACCCGCGCGCGCTCTACATCACATTCGACAACGTCGAGGTGGGCCGCATGCAGGCCCGTGCCGTGCTTGAGGCAGCGCCGGAAGGCAACTACGTGATGATCAAGGGGTCGCCGACCGATCCGAACGCCGACTTCCTGCGCGGCGGCCAGCAGGAGATCCTGCAAGACGCGATCGACAGCGGCGCCATTACCATCGTGGGCGAAGCATACACCGATGGCTGGCTTCCGGCGAACGCCCAGCGCAACATGGAGCAGATCCTGACCGCGAACGACAACGACGTCGATGCCGTCGTGGCGTCGAACGACGGCACCGCCGGTGGCGTTGTCGCGGCGCTCACCGCGCAGGGCATGGAAGGGATCCCGGTTTCGGGTCAGGACGGTGACCACGCCGCTCTGAACCGCGTTGCCAAGGGCACCCAGACGGTTTCGGTCTGGAAGGACGCACGTGATCTCGGCAAGGCCGCGGCCGAAGCCGCAGTCGCCATGGCGAGCGGAACCGCCAAGGAAGACATCGAAGGTGCGATGGAATGGACCTCGCCGTCGGGCACGACGATGACGTCGATCTTCCTCGCCCCGGTGCCGATCACGCAGGACAACCTCCCGCTCGTGGTGGATGCCGGCTGGATCAGCCAGGAATCCCTGTGCCAGGGCGTCGAGGGCGGCCCGGCCCCCTGCAACTGATCGCCTGATCAACCGACCTTCGAAAAAGTCCGGCCCCCACCCTTAGCGGGGTGGGGGTCCGCCTGCACCGGGATCATGCCATGACCGATTCGACCTCGTACGACCCGTCGGAACCCGCGCGGACAAAGAGAAACCTGTTCCAGAACCTGGAAATAGATACCCGGCTGCTGGGCATGATCGGCGCCTTCCTGGCGATCGCCATCGTGTTCAACATCATGACCGAGGGCCGGTTTCTCACCCCGCGCAACATCTTCAACCTGACGATCCAGACCGTATCCGTCGCCATCATGGCCACCGGCATGGTCTTCGTCATCGTCACCCGCCACATTGATCTGTCCGTCGGTGCGCTGCTCGCGACGGTCTCCGCCACCATGGCGGTGACCCAGACCGACCTGCTGCCGGACCTGCTCGGCCTCGAACTGGGCTCGCCCCTGATCGCGCCGATCACCATCGTTGTCGGGGCCATCGTCGGCACCATCATCGGCGCCTTCCATGGCTACCTGATCGGCTACCTGGCGATCCCGGCCTTCATCGTTACGCTCGGCGGGCTTTTCGTCTGGCGAAACGTCGCCTGGCATATCACCAGCGGCCAGACCGTTGGCCCGCTCGATCCTCAATTCGTATCGCTGGGCGGAATCGACGGAACGCTTGGCGAAACCGGATCGTGGATTTTCGGTGCGCTTGCCGCCCTGTTCACGCTCTATCTCCTTTTCGGCGCAAGACGCAGGAAGGTCGGCCACGGCTTTCCGGTGAAACCGATCTGGGCCGAGATCCTGATCGCCGGGGTTTCCGTGACAGCGATCCTCGGGTTCGTCTGGATCCTCAATTCCTACGACATTCCCGACCGGCGTCTTGAGCGCATGTTCGAAGCGCGCGGCGAGGTCATGCCGGAAGGGTACACCGCCGGCTACGGTGTGCCGCTCTCGGTGCTGATGCTGATCATCATCGCCACGGCGATGACGGTGGTGGCGCAGCGTACGCGGCTCGGCCGATACATCTTCGCGGCCGGGGGCAACCCCGAGGCTGCGGCGCTCTCGGGCATCAACACCCGTCTGCTGACAGTGAAGGTCTTCGCCATCGTCGGCTTCCTCTGCGCCCTCTCGGCCGTGGTCGCCAGCGCGCGGCTCAACTTCCATTCCAACGACGTGGGCACGCTTGACGAGTTGCGCGTGATCGCGGCTGCCGTGATCGGCGGAACCGCGCTTTCGGGTGGGATCGGCACGATCTACGGCGCGATCATCGGTGCGCTCATCATGCAGAGCCTGCAATCGGGCATGGCCATGGTCGGGGTCGAAGCGCCCTACCAGAACATCGTGGTCGGCATCGTCCTGGTTCTGGCCGTCTTCATCGACATCGTCTACCGCAATCGGACGGGAGTTTGACCATGGCAGACACGAGCATTGACAGGAGCGGCACGCCCCTTTGCGAAATGCGCGACATGCAGAAGGCATTCGGCGGTATCCGCGCGGTCGACCATGTGACCGTTGATGTCTATCCCGGCGAGGTGGTTGGCATCCTCGGGCACAACGGTGCCGGCAAATCGGTGTTGATGAAGATGCTCTCGGGCGCCTACCAGCGCGATGGCGGGCAGATCTTCGTCAACGGCGAAGAGGTTCAGATCAACAACCCCCGCGATGCGCGGCGCTACAACATCGAGACGATCTACCAGACCCTCGCGCTGGCCGATAACCTCGACTCCGCGTCGAACCTCTTTCTCGGGCGCGAACTCACCACGCGGCTCGGGTTTGTCGACGATCCCCGGATGGAAGCCGAGACGCGCAAGATCATGTCGCGACTGAACCCGAACTTCCGGCGTTACTCGACCCCCGTGGCCGGTCTTTCCGGTGGCCAACGGCAATCGGTCGCCATTGCCCGCGCGGTGTATTTCGACGCCAAGATCCTGATCATGGACGAGCCGACGGCGGCACTGGGCGTGGAGGAAACCCGCATGGTGGCCGAACTGATCGGCGAGCTGAAGCGGCAGGGGATCGGGATTTTCCTGATCGACCACGACATTCACCAGGTGAAGCAGCTTTGCGACCGGGCCAGCGTGATGAAGAACGGGCGCCTCGTCGGCACGGTCAACGTCGATGAGGTGACCGAGGACGACCTGCTCGGCATGATCATCCTCGGCAAGAACCCCAAGGAAGACGCGGCCTGAAGTGGCGCGGCTTCGCCGGCCGGCGTTCCGGGCAGCAGCGGCAAACAGACGCGCCCGGTTCGGGAGCTTTGCTGACGGTGTTGGCAAATTCCGTTTGAAATCCTCCGGTAGCCCCTTACTGTTGCCCGCAGCTTGGGCCGGTGTGACGCCTGCCCGAGAACAATCGCTATGAACAAGACCAAAGATCGGAGGAGGATCTCAATGGAGCGTCGTAAGTTTCTGACCGGTGCCGCTGTCGGCACCGCCGGGGCGGCTCTTGCCGCACCCGCTGTTGCGCAGGACCGTATCACCTGGCGCATGGTGACGACCTGGCCGAAAAACTTCCCGGGCCTCGGTGTCGGCGCACAGCGCCTTGCCGACCGCATCACCGCCGCGACCGACGGGCAACTGACGGTTCAGGTTTACTCGGCTGGCGAAATGGTGCCGCCGCTGCAAGCCCTTGATGCCGTGATCGACGGTTCGGCCGAAATGAGCCACGGTGCCGCCTATTACTGGCAGAACAAGTCGGTGGGGCTGTCGTTCTTCACCGGCGTGCCCTTCGGCATGACCTCGCGTGAACTGACGGCCTGGGTGCGCTTCATGGGCGGCCAGGAAGCTTGGGACGAAATCTATGACCAGTTCGGCGTTCAGGGCTTCCTCTCGGGCGATACCGGAACGCAGGCTGGCGGCTGGTTCCGCAACGAGATCAAGAGCCTCGACGACGTTCAGGGCCTGCGCTTCCGCACGCCCGGCCTCGGCGGGCAGGTCTGGTCCCGCCTCGGCGCGTCGGTGACGAACATGGCCGCTGGCGAGATCTTCCAGGCGCTGCAGAACAACACGCTCGATGCGGCGGAGTTCGTCGGCCCCTACAATGATCTCGCGCTCGGCTTCTACCAGGTGGCCAAGCACTACTACACCTCGTCCTTCGTCGAGCCCGGCCTCGCCACCGAGCTTGTCGTCGACAAGGCGAAGTACCAGGCGCTTCCGGCCAACCTTCAGGCGATCGTGCGCGACGTCTGCCAGGCGGAATACGATGAGGTGGCATCCGACATGTATGCCAACGATCCGCGCGCTCTCAAGACGCTCGTCAACGAGCACGGCGTGCAGACCTATGCGTCGTTCCCGGACGATCTCCTCGAAGCGGCCGGTACCGCCGCGGAGGAAATCCTGACCGAGATCCGCGAAGGTGGCGATGCGCTGACGAAGAAAACTGCCGAAAGCTACATCGCGGCGCTCAACATTCTGCGGACCCGCACGGAAGGCACCGACATGGGCTTCATCGAAGCGCGTCGGAAGTACTTCTCGCTGTCGTAATCGCAGCTTGCACGATCAGAATGAAAAGGCCCGGAGCATGCTCCGGGCCTTTTTCGTCGGGAAGCGTCAGTGCCTCATCGCAAGATGCCCGGAAGCCATGTGACGATTTCGGGGAAGATGAACAGCATCGCGATGACCGTGATCTGAAGAAAGACGAACGGGATCGCGCCACGATAGATCTGGCCGGTCGAAATGCTGCCCGGCGCAACGCCGCGCAGGTAGAACAGCGCGAAGCCGAATGGCGGCGTCAGGAACGAGGTCTGGAGGTTCACCCCGACCATCACGCC
The DNA here is from genome assembly GCF_014640115.1 of Sinisalibacter lacisalsi. Taxonomy (GTDB): domain Bacteria; phylum Pseudomonadota; class Alphaproteobacteria; order Rhodobacterales; family Rhodobacteraceae; genus Sinisalibacter; species Sinisalibacter lacisalsi. Next base: position 391,140 of record NZ_BMGI01000001.1, read on the forward strand.
GAGCCAGATCGGATCGAGCCCGAGATCGAGCAGGACCGGTGCGGTGATCGGGATGATGATGAAGATGATCTCGAAGGTGTCGAGGATGAAGCCGAGCACGAACATGATCGCCATCACCACGATCATCGCGCCGGTCACGCCGCCCGGCATGCCCGAGAGGAACTCGTGCACGAGGTTGTCGCCGCCCATCTGGCGGAACACGATCGAGAAGACGGAGGCGCCGAACAGGATGATGAACACCATTGCGGTGATCGAGGCGGTGGAAACCGCGACTTCGCGAACCACCCGGAACGAAAGCCGCCAGCGCAGGGCCGCGAGCACCGTCGCCCCCACGGCACCGACCGACGCGGCCTCGGTGGGGGTGGCGATGCCGCCGAGGATCGAGCCGAGAACGGCGATGATGAGCAGCAGCGGCGGCACCAGCGCCACGAGAATTTCTTTCCAGAGCTTCTGATCGGCATCGACGTTTGGCGTTGCCGGGCAGGATTCGGGATCGGTGACGGCCTTGAAGGCCAGGTAGGCCATGTAGACCCCGACGAGCAGGAGCCCGGGCAGGAAGGCCCCGGCGAAGAGATCGCCGACCGAGACCGGCGAGGGCGCGAAATTGCCCTTGGCCATCTGCACCTGCGCGTTGATGCCGGCGAGCATGTCGCCCATGAAGATCAGCACGGTCGAGGGCGGGATGATCTGGCCCAGCGTGCCGCTGGCGGTGATGACGCCGGACGCAAGCTTGGGATCATAGCCCGCCCGCATCATCGCGGGCAGCGAGATCAGGCCCATGGTCACCACCGTGGCGCCGACAACGCCGGTCGACGCGGCCAGAAGCGCCCCCACGATGATGACGGAAAAGCCGAGCCCGCCGCGCACCTTGCCGAAGAGTTTGCCCATCGTCATGAGCAGTTGTTCGGCGATCCGGGATCGTTCGAGCATGACCCCCATGAAAATGAACAGAGGCACCGCGACGAGCACCTCGTTTGTCATGAAGCCGATATAGCGATTGGCGAGCGCGCCGAAGTTCGATGGATCGAAGACGCCGAAGCCGAGGCCGACCATCGCGAAGATCAGCGAGGTGCCTGCCAGCGTGAAAGCCACCGGAAAGCCCAGCATGAGCATGCCGATGACGCCAAGAAACATGAGGCCGGCGAGAATCTCGCCAATGAGAACAGGGTCCATGCGAGTCTATTCTGCCTTGTTGTAGCGGTAATCGGGGGGCACGAGGTCTTCTCGCTTGCCGAGCACGAGGATCGACCGGCTCAGCATCGCGATCGCCTGCAGGCCAACCAACACCGCGAAGACGAGAACGAAACTCTTGAGCACGTAAAGGCCGGGCATACCGCCGACGTTCGCGGAGTTTTCCATGAAGCGCCACGAGCGCTGAACGAAAGGCAGCGCGTAGATGATCACGACCGAAACGAAGGGGATCAGGAAGAAGATCACGCCGACCATGTCGGCGATCGCCTTCCAGCGGGTCGAGGCCGGGCGGTAGAAGATATCGACGCGCACGTGGTCGTCGCGCAGAAGCGCGAAGCCCGCAACGGCGGTGAACATCGCGCCGTTCAGCCAGATATAGAGATCCTGCATCCAGAGCTTGGTGGTGGTGAAGAGGTAACGCTCGACCACCACCCAGAAGCAGACAACCACGATGCCGACGGCCAGGAAGGAAAAGCTGTGTCCGACCAGCTTGTTCACGGAATTGATGGCCCGGATGAGCCAACTCAGGATCGTCATACCCCCGCCTCCCTCGCATCGCGCCTGCCCGACGTATCGCCAGCGCGGTTTTCGCCCCGGAAACGGGCGAACGCCAATGCTGTATGCCACCCGGCTGCGTGAAGCGTCAACCTGCCCGGAACAGCCTTGTGGCCGCGCGGGCACCGCGGCGGGACAGAGCCGGCACGTGGCCCTCAGCCCGTCGCCGCGAGATGCCCCGCCGGCGCGCCCTGTCACCAGCGAGGGCTCCGGGGACGTGCGGGCGGGACACCGGCGATACAGCGTGCCGCGTCACAGCCCGTCGCGCGCCACCAGTTCCATCGTGTGGGCCTCTTCCCGCGCGGTCACGTCGATCCCGAGCGTATCGCGCATCGTCACCACCGATCCGATCACGATGAGCGCCGGGCCCTTGAGCCGGGCCTTCGCAACCTTCTCGCCGATATCTTCAAGCGTGCCGACGACAACCCGCTGGGTGGTGCGCGTGCCGTTGTCAATCACCGCGATCGGCATACTCGGCTCGACGCCCTGGGCCATCGCGGCCGCCGCGATCTCGCCAACGAAGCGCAGGCCCATGTAGACCACCACCGTCTGGTCGTGGCGCGCGAGGCGCTTCCAATCGTGCGGCAGCAGGCCGTCCTTGCCGTGGGCGGTGACGAAGGTGACGGCCTGCGCATGGGCCCGGTGGGTGAGCGGAATGCCGGCGGAAGCCCCGCAACCGGCAGCGGCGGTGATGCCGGGCACCACGATCACCGGGATGCCGTGGGCGGCAACGTCTTCCAGCTCTTCGCCGCCGCGCCCGAAGATGAACGGGTCGCCGCCCTTCAGCCGCAGCACGCGCTTGCCCTCGCTGGCGAGCTTGATGATGAGCGCAGTGGTTTCCTCCTGCGTCATCACGTGGTTGCCCGCCTGCTTGCCGACGTTGATCCGCTCGGCGTCGCGCCGGACGAGATCGAGCATACCGGGGCCGATCAGGCGATCGTAGAGCACCACGTCGGCGTGCTGCATCATCCGCAGCGCCTTGAAGGTGAGCAGGTCGGGATCGCCCGGACCGGCGCCCACGAGCCAGACCTCGCCGCGGTGCAGTTTCTCGGCGCCACCCTGTGCGAGATCGTTCCTGATCAGTTCGTCGGCCAGCGCCTCGTCGCCGGCAAGGAAGGCATCACCGACCGGCCCCTCGATCATGTTCTCCCAGAACCTGCGCCGCGCGGTGCCGCCCTTGATCTTCTCGGCGATCCGGTCGCGGTAGCCCGAGAGAAAATCGGCCAGCCTTCCGTAGGCCGCCGGCAGCATCGCTTCGACCCGCGCCCGCAGGATGCGGGCGACGACGGGCGCCGCGCCGCCGGTGGAAATCGCGATGGTGAGCGGATCGCGCTCCACCACCGACGGGGTGATGAAATCGCAGTATTCCTTCTCGTCGGCGACGTTGGCGAGCGCGCCATGAGCCTTGGCCCAGCGATAGAGCGCGTCGTCGCGTTGGGCCACTTCCGAGGCGCCGTAGGCCACGTGACAATCCTCGAAATCGGTTTCCTTCGGGAGACGATCGTGATGGGTGAGGCGCTCGTGCCCGAAGAAGGCGCGCACCTCTTCGCCCGGTTCGGGATCGAAGCTGTGAACCTTGGCCCCGGCCGAAAGCGCCCGCTCGATCCGGCGCGCGGCCACGGTGGTTCCGCCGTCGACGACGATCTTCTTGCCGGCCACGTCGAGAAAGATCGGAAGATAATCCATCAGTCCTGCTGCCTCGCCCAGTCGCCCATCGCGTCGGACAGAGCCAGCGCGCTGTCCTGGTCGAGGTCCACCTGCGTGATCCGCCGCCCTTCCCGCAGGATCAGGCGCAGCATTTTCATTCCGCCGTCGAAGCTCACTTCGCGCAGCTCGGCCTTGCGGCTGTAGGGCAGTTCGTAATTCGCGATTTCGCGGAAATCATCACTCATAGCGCAGCCCCCGGGTGAACGCGGCCTCGAGCAGCCATTCCCATTTTTTCGGTGTATCGCGGAAATCCGGTTTCAGGTCGAACTCGAGATGCATGATCCCGCTTTCGCCGGCATGAGCGACGAGCTTTTCGAGCTCGGCGAAGCTTGTCACCTCGGGGTGACCGATGATCAGGTCGCTTAGTCGGGCGTGGTTTGTTTCGGTCATCTTGGGCTTCCTTTCACGCGGTTGTGGAATCGGACACGGTAAACGACGCGCGGGCTGAACGCCCGCGCTTCTGCATCGAACCCGGTCCGGTCGTGCAGCACATTGTTGCAGAGCACACCCTGTCCCTCCCCGAATCTGATGGAGATCGTCATGGGATCGGGCTTTTCAAGGGTGGCCTGCAGGAAAGCGACGGCCTCGCGGGTAAGCGGATCGTCGCGCCATTCGATGCTGCGGGTGCGGGCGGTGTAGCGCATCTGCATCTCGCCGGTCTCGGCGTCGGCAAAGAATACCGGGCCGACCGAGACCGGGCGCACCGAGCCGTCTTCCTCCCGGTTCTCCGGGATCGTCATCGCCTGCGGATGCATCAGCGCGGTGACGTAATCGGGGTTTTCATCCATCAGCCGAATGAAGGCGATGGTGTGGTCGAGCAACTGATTCGATCCGCCGTCTTCGGCGGGTCGTGCGGTGTGCAGAACCATGGCGCTGATTCGGTCCTCCGGGGCGTTGTAGTACCCATCGGTGTGCCAGTTCATCTTGCGCTTGGAATAGGGGATGTAGCCCTTCTGCGACGGCGCCTCGCTCTCGCGCAGGGCAACGATCCCGTCACCCCCGGCGGATCGGTGCTTCTCGGCGATCCGAAGCCCCATGGCCTCCGCGAAGGCGCGCAGCCCGGCACGTTGGTTTTCAGAATCATCGACATGGTAAAGCGCAAGATTCGCCGCCTTGCAGCGCCGTATCAGCTCGGATTTCTCCGCCTCGGTAGGATTCGCGAGGTTGGATATCTCGACGAAGCCGGCGGATTTCGCGTTCTCTGCAGCCGATAACCGCGCATCTCTCCAAATCCGATAAAAATCATCGGCCTTTGGCGTTTGCCAAAGAAATCTGTTGTCTGGATGCGTGTTAATGGCGTGGTCCTCCCTGGATTGGATATCCCGATCTTTTTTGTCGGTAATATCCTTTTGTTTCTTTCGCACTTGCAGCAACTTTTTTCTTTTACATTCGATTATCCGGATGTGTAGATTAATGGCAATGATGTTCGTCAGTCGGCGAAGAAATGCTATGCGACCGGGAGGTATCTGCGCATGTGTTTTGAACCGGGCTGGCGCCGACGCCTCAAGACTATTTTGCGCGAACACTCGTTAGGGAGGATCTGATGAAAGACGAATCGACCGACAAGGGGCAGCATAACACCCCGATGCTGGACGAACTCGAAGGCGGCAAGTGGCCGAGCTTCGTGACCGGCCTCAAGCGCCTGCGCGACAATCAGGACGCGAAATATGCGCCGATGATGAACGACCTCCTTGGCCAGCTCGAGCACTCCTATGAAGAGCGCCTCGGTTTCTGGAAGGGCGGCACCGTTTCGGTTCTCGGCTATGGCGGCGGCATCATCCCCCGTTTCTCTGAAGTGGCCGACAAGTTCCCGGCCTCGAAAGAATTCCACACGCTCCGCGTGATGCCCCCGGCGGGCTACCACTACTCCACCGATCTGCTGCGCCAGATGTGCGATATCTGGGAAGAGCACGGCTCGGGCCTGATCGCGTTCCACGGCCAGTCCGGCGACATCATGTTCCAGGGCACCACCACCGAGGGCACCCAGAAGGCCTTCGACGCGCTCAACGAGATCGGCTTCGACCTCGGCGGCGCCGGCCCGGCCCTGCGCACCGCGATGAGCTGCGTGGGCCACGCCCGCTGCGAGCAGTCGTGCTACGACGAGGTGCGGGCGCACCGCACCCTGATCAACGCCTTCCTCGACGAGATGCACCGCCCGTCGCTGCCCTACAAGTTCAAGTTCAAGTTCTCGGGCTGCGCCAACGACTGTGTGAACGCCATCCACCGCGCCGACTTCGCGGTGATCGGCACCTGGCGCGACGACATCAAGATCGACCAGGAGAAGGTCAAGGAGCACGTCGCCACCGTCGGCCGCAAGTACACGATCGACACCGTCGTTTCGATGTGCCCGACTCGCGCGATCTCGCTCAACGACGACGACACGCTCGAGATCGACAACCAGTCCTGCGTGCGCTGCATGCACTGCATCAACGTCATGACCAAGGCGCTCAGCCCGGGTGACGACAAGGGCGTTTCGATCCTGATCGGCGGCAAGCGTTCGCTGAAGGTCGGCGACCTGATGGGCACCATGATCATTCCGTTCATGAAGCTCGAGTCGGACGAGGATTTCGAGAAGCTCGAAGAGTTCGGCGAAACCGTGATCGAGTTTTTTGCCGACAACGCGCTCGAGCACGAGCGTATCGGCGAGACGATCGACCGGATCGGCCTGCCCGCGTTCATCGAGGCCGTCGGCGTCGACCCGGATCCGAACATGGTCAACCACCCGCGCACCTCGTCCTACGTCCGCACCGACGACTTCGACGAAGAGGCCGAGAAGTGGTTCGCCCGCAAGGCTGCGGAAGCACAGATCAGCGCCGAGTAATCGGCGCCACCCCTTACGTTCAATTCGGCCCGCGTCCGCCTTCGGGCGGCGCGGCTTGGGAGGATAAGTATGAATCAGCAAGCTGAAAAACCCCGCATGCCCGACGAGGTCGGCGTCCCGGATCCGTTCCCCTACATGCACCCGGTGATGAAGGCGAACTACGGCAACTGGGATTGGCATGACCGTCCGCGCCCCGGCGTTCTGCACCACGTGTCGAAGTCCGGCGACGAGATCTGGACGGTTCGCGCCGGCACCCAGCGCCAGATGGACGTGTTCACCATCCGCAAGCTCTGCGACATCGGCGACCAGTTCGCCGAAGGCCACGTGCGTTTCACCACCCGTTCGAACATCGAATACATGGTGTCGAAAGAAGAGATGGTGCAGCCGCTGATCGACGAGTTGCAGGCCAACGGCTTCCCGGTGGGCGGCACCGGCGCTTCGGTGTCGATGATTTCGCACACCCAGGGCTGGCTGCACTGCGACATTCCCGGCACCGACGCCTCGGGCGTGGTGAAATCGCTGATGGACGTGCTCTACGACGAGTTCGTTCAGGAGAAGATGCCGAACCGCGTGCGTATCACCACCTCCTGCTGCCAGATCAACTGCGGCGGCCAGGGCGATATCGCGGTGAACGTGCAATACACCAAGCCGCCGCGCATCAACCACGATCTCGTGGCCAACGTCTGCGAGCGCCCTGCGGTCGTGGCCCGTTGCCCGGTTGCGGCGATCCGCCCGGCGATGGTCAACGGCAAGCCTTCGCTGGAAGTCGACGAGAAGAAATGCGTGGCCTGCGGCGCCTGCTACCCGCCCTGCCCGCCGATGCAGATCAACGGCAAGGAAGAAACCCGGATCGCGATCTGGGTGGGCGGCAAGCACTCGAACGCGCGTTCGAAGCCGACCTTCCACAAGCTCGCCGTCGCCAACCTTCCCAACAACCCGCCGCATTGGCCGGAAGTCGCCGCGATCGTCCGCAAGATCGTGTCGACCTACAAGAAAGACGCCAAGCACTGGGAGCGCATGGGTGAGTGGATCGAGCGCATTGGCTGGAGCCGCTTCTTCGAGAAAACCGGCATGGCTTTCACCAAGCATCACCTCGACACCTGGACCGGTGCGCGCAAGACGATGAACATGTCTGCGCACGTCCACTTCTGATCATGAGAAGAAAGTTCAAGGGACAGCTGAAGTGAAAATCGGAGTTCTCGTAAGTGAAGGGCCGTATACCCACCAGGCGGTGGACTCGGCTTACAAATTCGTGACGGCCGCGCTCGCGGCCGGACACGAAGTGCCGCGCGTGTTTTTCTACCACGACGGCGTCAACGTTGCGTCGCGCCTTTCGGTGCCGCCGCAGGATGAGCGCCACATCCAGCAGAACTGGACGGCGCTCGCGAAGGAGCACGGGGTCGATCTCGTCGTCTGCATCGCCGCGGCCCAGCGCCGTGGCATGCTCGACGCCAACGAAGCCGAACGCCAGGGCAAGGATGCGAACAACCTCGCCGAGGGCTTTCGCATCTCGGGCCTTGGCCAGCTCATTGAAATGGGGATCCAGACCGACCGTCTGGTGACCTTCGGCGACTGAGGGGGAACGAAATGTCTGACGTGAAAAAGTTCCTCTACCTGAACCGCAGGGCGCCGTATGGCACGATCTACGCGCTGGAAAGCCTTGAAGTGGTGCTGATTGGCGCCGCCTTCGAACAGGATGTTTCGCTGGCGTTCGTGGATGATGGCGTGTTCCAGCTGACCAAGGGCCAGAACACCGACGGTATCGGCATGAAGAATTTCTCGCCGACGTTCCGGGCGCTGGGCGATTACGACGTGCAGAAGCTGTTCGTCGAGCGCGAGAGCCTCGAAGAGCGGGGGCTCAGCGAGGATGACCTCATCGAGGTTGTCTACGAAGACGAGGATGACGATTGGGAAGAGAAGCCCGCCATCCGCGTTATCAGCCGGGCCGAAATGGCCGACGTCATGGCCGATGCCGACGTCGTGCTCAGCTTTTGAGGGAGGGGGAGATATGTCTACGCTTCACACGGTGAACAAATCACCCTTCGCAACCCAGGCGCTTGTCAGCTGCCTGAACCACGCCAAGGCCGGCGACGCCGTTCTCATGATCGAGGACGGAGTTTATGGGGGACTTGGTGGCACGGGTTTGACCGAGATCATGGATGAGTTCGGGAAAAACGTGTCGCTCTACGTGTTGTCGCCCGATCTCGCCGCGCGCGGACTCGATCCCAAGCGGTTGATTGCCGGGGTTGAGGGTGTCGACTACGCCGGGTTTGTAGACCTGGTCGCCAAGCACGACCGGACTCAGTCCTGGCTCTAAACAAAGTTCAAAAGAAGGAAAGCGAACATGGCATACGAAGTGAACGGTCAGACCGTAGAGCACGACGAAGAAGGCTACATCACCAATCTCAGTGACTGGACGCCCGAACTCGCCGAGGTCATCGCCAAGGCCGAAGATATCGAGATGGACGACGAGCGCTGGGAAGTGGTGAACTTCCTGCGTGAGTACTATGACGAATACCAGATCGCCCCGGCTGTCCGCGTGCTGATCAAATCCGTCAAGAAGACGATGGGTCCCGAGAAGGGCAACAACAAGTACATGTACGAGCTGTTCCCCTACGGCCCGGCGAAGCAGGCCTGCAAGATCGCCGGTCTGCCCAAGCCCACCGGCTGCGTCTGATCGACCAAATCGAGCCCGGCGGAGAACGCGCCGCCGGGCCGCCCTACCAAGATCCGCTAATGCCCTGAAAAATAAAGATAACAGGGCAAGTAACGGGAGGAGTCCGCGTGCTTTCCACGATTTACGCACTGCTGTTCTACGTCGCGACGATCCTCATCGTCGTGGGTGTTGCGCTGAGAGTGCGCAAATACGCGGTGACGCCCGCTCCGCTCAAGATTCCGACGACCCCGGCGCCGACCACGAAAGGCGGCGTTGTCCTGCGCATGCTGCGCGAGGTGATCTTCTTCGAAAGCCTGTTCAAGTCGAACAAGTGGATCTGGCTGTTCGGCTGGATGTTCCACATGGCGCTCTGGCTCGTGATCATTCGCCACCTGCGCTACACGATCCCGGGCAACACCCCGTTCTGGCTGGATTTCATGCAGCCCTTCGGCAAATACGCCGGATTCGCCATGGTGCTCGGCCTTGCCGGACTCTGGGCGCGCCGATTCCTTGTTGACCGCGTGCGCTACATTTCGAGCCCCTCCGACCACCTGATCCTTGTGCTTCTCATCGCGATCGGCCTTTCGGGCCTGACGATGAAATTCGTCTCGCCCACCGATATCGTTGCGGTGAAGGCCTTCATGAGCGGGCTCTGGACCTTCCAGATCAATACGCTACCGACCAATCCGTTCCTGCTCATCCACCTCGGGCTGGTGATCGTTCTCTTGATCATCTTCCCGATATCCAAGCTCCTGCATGCGCCGGGCCTGTTCTTCAGCCCCAGCCGCAACCAGGCCGACAATCCGCGCGAGCAGCGCCACATCGCCCCCTGGGCGGCCGAATTGGAGAAGTGATCCATGGCTGATGGCGACACCCAGATCCCGAAACTGGACGATCCGCTTCAGGTTCCCTGCATCAAGCCGGGCTCGATGGATGGGCTGCAGCCCTTCCTTGCCGGCCCCGAGCACCAGGAAAAGCTCGGCTTTCCGGGCCAGCTTGTGCCGGACTGGAAAGAGCGCACGCTCGCCAAGATGAAGGAGATGGCCGAGAAGAACCGCGCGTTCCAGGTCTATCTCGACATCTGCGTGAAATGCGGCGCCTGCACCGACAAGTGCCACTATTTCCTCGGCACCGCCGACCCCAAGAACATGCCCGTGGCCCGGCAAGACCTGCTGCGCTCGGTTTACCGGCGCTACTTCACCTTCGCGGGCAAATACTTCCCGTGGCTCGTCGGCGCGCGCGACCTCACCGAGGATGTGCTGAAGGAATGGTATTCCTACTACCACCAGTGCTCGGAATGCCGTCGCTGCTCGGTCTTCTGCCCCTACGGTATCGACACCGCCGAGATCACCATGGCCGCGCGCGACATTCTCGCCGAAGTCGGCATGGGCCAGAAATATGCCAACGAGATCATCGGCAAGGTGCATGACGTCGGCAACAACCTCGGCCTGAACCCGAAGGCGCTGACCGCCACCCTCGAAGACCTCGAGGAAGATATCGAGGACGATACCGGCGTGTCGGTTCGGCTGCCGATCGACGAGAAGGGTGCCGATATCCTGCTCGTGACCCCCTCGGCCGACTTCTTCGCCGAACCGCATATCGACGGACTGATCGGCTATGCCAAGGTGTTCCACCAAGCCGGCGTGAGCTGGACGCTTTCGTCCTACGCCTCGGAGGCCGCCAACTTCGGCCTGTTCATCGGCAACTACGAAAACATGCGCCTCGTCAGCCAGCGGATCCGCAAGGCCGCGAAGGATCTCGGCGTGAAGCGGATCATCTTCGGAGAGTGCGGCCATGCCTGGCGGGTGGCCTACAGCTACCTCAACACCCTGGCCGGCCCGTGGGATTTCCTCGATCCGAATTACCCGGTGCCGCAGCACATCCTGGAATTCACCTGGGGTGAAATCCAGAAGGGCACGCTGAAGCTCGACAAATCGAAAAACGATCACCTGACGCTGACCTATCACGACAGCTGCAACGTCGCCCGCGCCAGCCGCATGGGCGAAACGCCGGGCGGTCAGTTCGAGATCCCGCGCAACGTCATCAAGGCGGTGTGCAACAACTACGTCGACATGGACCCCGACACGATCCACGAGAGCACGCTATGCTGTGGCGGTGGCGGCGGCCTGTTGACCGACGACCTGATGGACCTGCGCGTCAAGGGCGCCAGCCCACGCATGACGGCGCTTCAGCAGGTCACTGAAAGTCATGGGGTAACCCACATGGCCGCAATCTGCGCGATCTGCAAAACGCAGTTCTCGAAGGTCATGCCGAAATACGGCTACGACATGGATTCAGTCGTGTCGGTGCACCAGCTGGTATCGAACGCGATCATCCTGGATGGTCAGGAAACTGAGGAAGACGCCACCGCGTAAGCGGCGGAAGCGGAGGAATAGGCAATGAACGACATGACCCCCGATACGAAACCGACGTTCCGGCGTTACGAGGAAGGCGAGACGGAAGAGGCCTGGGCGCTGGAGGAAAAGATCTTCCAGGCGGACCATTCCTACAAGTGCCCGACCTACGTTCACAAGACTCCGCCCTGCCAGGGGTCGTGCCCCTCGGGCCACAACATCCGCGGCTGGCTCGCCATCGCGCGCGGCATGGACAAGCCCCCGGTCGAGGGCATGGCATGGCAGGAATACGCCTTCCGCAACATGGTGGAAGCCAACCCCTTCCCGGCCACGATGGGCCGGGTCTGCCCCGCACCCTGCGAGGCGGGCTGCAACCGCAATGCGGTTGACGATTACGTCGGCATCAACGGCGTTGAGCAATACGTCGGCGATTGGGCCAATGCCAACAACATCGGGATGGTCGAGCCCGGTGCCGACACCGGCCGCAAGATCGCCGTCATCGGCGGTGGCCCCGCCGGCCTCGCCGCGGCCTACTTCCTGCGCCGTGATGGCCATGACGTGACGCTGTTCGAAGCCAACGAGGAACTGGGCGGCATGATGCGCTACGGCATCCCCGGCTACCGGACCCCGCGCGACATGCTCGACAAGGAGATCGGCCGGATCATCGACATGGGCGTGAAGGTGCATACCAACACCCGCGTCGGCACCGATGTCAGCATGGAAGAACTCGACAAGGCGTTCGACGCCGTGTTCTGGGCGCTCGGCGCGCAGCAGGGCCGGCCGCTGCCGATCCCGGGCTGGGACGGCACCGAGAACTGCATCAACGGCATCGAATTCCTCGATGCGTTCAACAAGGGCTGGGTGCTCGGCACCGCGCGGAAGGTTGTCGTGGTCGGCGGTGGCGACACCTCGATCGACGTCGCCTCGGTGGCCCGCCGCCTTGGCAACATCACCGAGGTGAAGGCTTCCGAACATCCCGACGGCACCGTGATCGACTGGGCCGCGCACGACGCGGCTGGCCTTCTGACCCGCTCGGGCATCGAGGCGACGCTGACCTCGCTGTTCCCGATCGAGCAGATGACCGCCGCCGAGCACGAGCGTGAAGACGCCAAGCGCGAAGGCATCGACATCAAGGGTGGCGTCATGCCGCTCGAAGTGATCCGTGACGAAAACGGCATCGCAACCGGCCTTCGCATGTGCGAGTGCACCATGAAGGGCAACGCGCCTGAGCCGATCGAAGGCACCGAGTTCATCCTCGAAGCCGATATCATCATCGCGGCCATCGGCCAGATGGGTGACCTTTCGGATGGTCTTGAAGACCTCGACAACGGCCGCGGCTTCATCGACGCCACGCCGACCTACCAGGTCAAGGGGCGCGAGAAGCACTTCGTGGGGGGTGACATCATCCGCCCGCACCTGCTGACCACGGCCATCGGCCAGGGCCGGATCGCCGCCGAAACGATCACCGATTTCCTCGATGACGGCGAGATCCACAAGCGCCCGAAGGTCGACGTGCACCACTGGAACCTGATGGAAGAGCTGGACCAGCGCGGCAAGAACCCCGAGGACTACCCGCACCAGCAGACGATGGGCACCGCGTCGGCGAAATGGGCTGTGCACAACTACGAAGACCGGTCGACGAGCCAGATCATCCCGCATGACGAGCTGTTCAAGGGCCACTTCAATTACGTCCCGCGCGAGGAGCGCACCTACGTCAACATCGAAGGCGACGCTGTGCTCGGCAACTTCGAGGAGCGCATCATCGGCTTCTCGGAAGAGCAGGCGCAGAAAGAGGGCGAGCGCTGCATGTCGTGCGGCCTCTGCTTCGAATGCGACAACTGCGTGATCTTCTGCCCGCAGGATGCCGTGTTCCGGGTGCCGAAGGGGGATCGCACCGTCGGCCGCTACGTCGACACCGACTACACCCGTTGCATCGGCTGCCACATCTGCGCCGACGTCTGCCCGACGGGCTACATCAAGATGGGTCTCGGGGAGTAACCATGCGGCTCGTTCTCGCTTTCCTTGCCGTGATTGGTTTCGCCTGGGGTGCGGCGGCCGACGGGTCCAAGCCCGTCGTGCCCGTCGCCACCGGCGACCCCCACCCCGAAGGCAACGACTATTGGCGCGTGCATCACATGAAGATGCTCCTGCACGACCGCGATCTCACGATGCGCGAAGGGGTGCGCAACGTGATGCCGGACGCGAATCCGATTCAGGCTTCGATCGGTGAATGCTTCGACTGCCACGGCGTGCAGGACGACGCGGGCGCCTATGTGAGCTATGACGACGAGCGCCACTTCTGCCGCGTTTGCCACGATTACACCGCCGTGCAGGTGGATTGCTTCATGTGCCACCGCTCCACCCCGTCGGAGACCACGGCTCACCGCACGATGGCGAAACCGGACGATCCGAGCTCGATCGAGGCCTATCTCGCCCGGGTCGCCCAGGAGATGACCGAATGACCAACCGCGCCGAACTGACCCGCCGCGACATCATGAAATCGGGCGCGGCGGCCGCGACCGTGACCCTCGCGTCAGGCGTGACGCTGATGGCCTTTGGCGGCACCGCTGCCGAGGCATCGGGTCGCGCCGATTCCGGCAAGCGCTGGGGCCTGCTGATCGACGCCTCGAAGTGCTCGCCCGACTGCAACGACTGCGTGACCGCCTGCAAGACCGAGAACGGCTGGGGTCAGGACATCGAGTCCGACCATATCAGCTCTGAACAAGCGCCAGAATGGATCCGCAAGGTCACCTTGCGTGACAAGTCCACCGGCCGAACCACCTCGGCCCCGGTGATGTGCCAGCATTGCGAAGAGCCGCCCTGCGTCGACGTTTGCCCCACCGGGGCCTCGATGAAGCGGGCGGACGGGATCGTGCTGGTCGACAAGCATATCTGCATCGGCTGCCGCTACTGCATGATGGCCTGCCCCTACAAGGCACGCAGCTTCGTGCATGAGCCGATCACCGATCAGCCGGAGCAGAACCCGCGCGGCAAGGGCACCGTGGAAAGCTGCAATCTCTGCGCACCGCGCATCGACTCGGGGCGAATTCCGGCCTGCGTCGAGGCCTGCGAGAAGGCGGGCCATTCGGCGATCCTGTTCGGCGATCTGAAAGACCCCGACAGCCCGATCTCGAAAGCCCTGAAGCAGTATCCCAACGCGGCGCTGCGCGAGGATCTCGAGCTCAACCCGGGCGTCCGCTACACGAATCTCTGACGGGGAATCTCCATGGCTATGGAACAGACGATCTACCGCGAACTCAAGGCCACCCCCGGCGTCTGGCAGATGGCGGCGCTTCTGCTCGCCTTCCTTGCCGCCGCGGCCGGCGCGTGGTTCTACATGGAACACCACGGCCACGCGGTGACCGGAATGGACAACCAGATCGTCTGGGGCCTGCCGCACGTCTTCGCGATCTTCCTGATCGTCGCCGCGTCGGGCGCGCTCAACGTCGCCTCCATCGCCAGCGTGTTCGGACAGACGGCCTACAAGCCGATGGCGCGGTTCTCGTCGCTGCTCGCGATCACGCTTCTGGTGGGCGGCCTCGCCATCGTCGTGCTCGACCTTGGCCGCGCCGACCGCCTGATCGTGGCGATGACAACCTACAACTTCAGCTCGATCTTCGCCTGGAACGTGCTGCTCTACAACGGCTTCATCGCCGTGGTGGCGGTTTATCTCGTGATGCAGATGATGCGCCGGCTGGATTACAAATGGGTCCGGCTCGCGGGCCTCGTCGCCTTCCTGTGGCGCCTCGCGCTCACCACCGGCACGGGCTCGATCTTTGGCTGGCTGGTTGCTCGCCCCGGCTACGACGCGGCGATCATGGCGCCGCTGTTCATCGTGATGAGCTTTTCCTTCGGGCTGGCGATGTTCATCCTCGTCACCCTCGCGCTGTTCAAGCTGAACAATCGCCCCTTCGGCGATCAACTGCTGGTGCGGATGGGGCGGCTGCTGGGCATATTCGCCGCCGCCGTGCTCTACTTCACCGTGGTGCAGCACCTGACGAACCTCTACGCCGCCGAGCATGGTGGGGTCGAGCGCTTCATCCTGCTCGAAGGCGGGATCTACACGCTGCTGTTCTGGGGCGTTCAGGTAATCGTCGGCGGGCTCATTCCGATTGCGCTGGTGTTCCTCAACCCGTCGCGCTCATCCACCATCCTTGCCGCGATCCTCGTGGTGATCGGCGGTTTCGCGCAGGTTTACGTGATCGTCATCGGTGGCCAGGCCTATCCGCTGGAAATCTTCCCGGGTTACGAGGTGCTCGAAGGCTGGCATGAAGGTGTGGTGAACCCCTACACGCCGTCGATCTGGGAGCTTATGTTGGGGCTTGGTGGCGTGGCGCTGGCGCTGTTCGCGGCCGGGGTCGGGGCAAAGGTGCTCCGGGTTCTGCCGACGAACCTGTCGGACAGCAACGTCGCCGCAAAAGGCTGACAAGGCGCCCCGGGAACGAGAGCATCGGTTTTCGGACCGCCTTGTGCGGATAATCTGAGCGGGAGAGCTCCCCATGAAAGATCAGGCCCGGATCGTCGATCCCAATAACCCCCATCCTTTCTCGCGCTTCGTCGCGATTCTCGGACGGGGAAAGACCAAGCAGCGTCACCTGACGCTGGAAGAAAGCCGTGAAAGCATGGCGATGATCCTGCGCGGCGAAACCGAGCCCGAGCAGATCGGGGCTTTCCTCATGTTGCTGCGCCTCAAGGAAGAAGCGCCGGAAGAAATCGCCGGCTTCGCCATGGGCGCCCGCGACACCTTCGATCTGCCCGAGAACGTGCCGGCGGTCGATTTCGACTGGTCGTCTTACGCGGGCAAACGGATTCAGCTGCCCTGGTATATCCTCAGCGTGATGGCCCTGGTGGGGGCGGGCTACAAGGTGTTCATGCATGGCACCGAGGGCCACACGCCCGGCCGCGTCTACACCCGCGACGTGCTCGTGCACCTCGGGTTGCCGATCTGTGGCAGCCTGCAGGAGGCGGCCGACCAGATCGAGGGGCAGGGCTTCGCCTTCGTGCCGCTCGAAGTGTTGAGCCCGGCCCTGCGGGAACTCATCAACCTGCGGCCGATCCTCGGCCTGCGCAGCCCGGTCCATTCCTTCACCCGGATGCTCAACCCGTTCAACGCGCCAACCGTGATGCAAGGCATCTTCCATCGCGGGTTCATGGACATTCACTCCGGTGCGGCGCAGCTTCTCGGCCTAGAGAACGCGGCTGTGTTCCGTGGCGATGGTGGCGAGATCGAGCGCCGCCCGAACAAGCCGACCCCGGTGTGGACGACGCATGGCAGCACCGACCTACAGATCGAGGAATGGCCGCAGGTTCTCGATGATGGTCACGCCCCGCCCGACCCCGAGATGGACGTGAACCGCCTGATGAAGGTCTGGCGTGGTGAAGACGATGACGAATACGCGCGCGAGGCGATCGTTGGCACGATGGCTGTTGCTCTCAAGACGGCCGGCAAAGCCGACACGATGGAAGAGGCCGACGCGCTCGCCCGTCAGATCTGGAATGACCGCGACATGACGAAGCTTCCGGTTCAGGGCTGATGCGCGCCCCGCGCTTCCTGATCGCCGCCGCACATAAATCCTCGGGCAAGACGGTTGTCTCCACCGGGATCGCGGCGGCGCTCACCGCCCGGGGCACCAGGCTTGCCGCCTTCAAGAAGGGCCCCGACTATATCGACCCGATGTGGCTCGGCGCCGCCATCGGGCGCCCCTGCTACAACCTCGACTTCAACACCCAGGCGCCCGACGAGATCGCCGCGTTCTTCGCCTCGCGCATCAAGGGCGCCGAGGCCACGCTGGTGGAGGCGAACAAGGGGCTGTTCGACGGCGTTTCAATGGATGGCAGCGATGCAAATGCCGCGCTCGCCAAGCTCCTCGACCTGCCGGTGGTGCTTGTGATCGACACCGTGGGCATGACGCGCGGGATCGCTCCGCTGCTCCAGGGCTATCGCGCCTTCGATCCGGCGGTGAACATCGTCGGCGTGATCCTCAACAAGGTGGGCGGCGCCCGGCATGAAAGGAAGCTGCGGGAGGCGGTCGAAACCTACACCGACCTGAAGGTGGTGGGCGCGGTACACCGCGACCCGGCGCTGGAGATCGGCGAGCGGCACCTCGGCCTCACCACCCCGGCGGAAACCGGGGGGCTCGATGACCTGATCGCGCGGCTGGGCGGGATCATCGGCGCCTCGGTCGATCTCGATCTGCTGCTCGACCTCGCGGCGCAGGCGCCGAACCTGCCGGACCCGCCCGCGCCACGACCGCTGCCAGACCCCGACCTGACCATCGCCTACGCGCGAGACCGGGCCTTCGGGTTCTACTATCCAGACGATCTCGAAGCCTTCGCCGAGGCCGGCGCGCGGCTGGTGCCGTTCGACGCGATGCGCGATCCGGCGCTGCCGGATTGTGACGGGTTGTTCATCGGCGGCGGCTTTCCCGAGATGTTCGTGGACGCGTTGGAGGCGAATGCCGCCTTGCGCACGGACATCCGCGCCAGGATCGAGGCCGGGCTGCCGACCTATGCCGAGTGTGGCGGGTTGATGTATCTCTCCCGCGCCATCGTCGCCGAGGCCGGGGTGGGCGAAATGGTGGGCGTGGTGCCTGGCGAAGCGGTGATGCATCCGACACCGGAGGGCAAGGGCCTGATCCGCTTCACCGAGCGCGCCGATCATCCCTGGCCGGGGCCGGGGGGCGAAATCAGGGCGCACGAGTTTCACTATGCCCGGCTGCGTGCCATCACCGGCACACCCTCCTATGGCCGCACCATCACGCGCGGACATGGGGTGGACGGCAGCCATGACGGCCTCGTGCTGGGCAACACGCTCGCGGGGTTCTGCCACCTGCGCAACACCCGCGCCGATCCGTGGGTGCAGCGCTTCGTGGATTTTGTCCGCAGGCACCGCTGACCCACGAAAAAGCCCCGCCGGATCGCTCCGGCGGGGCCTCTGGTTCGGCAAGGCCGCGCGTCAGCTGACCTTGATCTCAAAGGTGTAGACGTCACCCTCGTTCGACTGGCTCATGAGTTCGTTGCCGGTCTGGTTGCAGAAGGCGGTCATGTCGGCAATCGAGCCGGGATCGGTTGCCATCACCTGCAGCACCTGACCCGAGGCCATGCCCTTGATCGCTTTCTTGGTCTTGAGGATCGGAAGCGGGCAGTTGAGCCCCTTCGCGTCGAGTACTTGGTCGGCCATGTGGTGTGTCTCCTCCCTTTGGCGTCTGTGATTCGGGTTAGATATAGAGGTTGATGTCGGATTTGGCAGCCTCTTCCATCCATGTAGCGGCGCCACCGATCTCCATCTCGTCGATCATGTCCTTGCGGTCGAGCTCGAAAAGATCGAGGGTCATCTGGCACCCGATGATCTTGATGTCGCTCTCGACAGCGGCTTCGCGCAGTTCCTCGATCGAGGCTACGCCCTTCTTTTTGATGAGGTTTTTCATCATCGTAGTGGTCATGCGGTCAACGCCGGGAATCATCGGCATGATGTTCGGCATCGACATGTGCATGCCGCCCATCGGCATCTGCATCGCCGGGTTGCCGAGCGTCGAGACCTTCAGATCCAGGTCTTTTTTCAGCAGCTGCAGCCCGTAAAACGTGAAAAACATCGTCACTTCCACGTCCATCGCGGCGGCCGTCGTGCCGAGGATGAACGGCGGGTAGGCCCAGTCGAGCGTGCCCTTCGTGACGATGATCGTCATTTTCTTGGTGTTTTCGCCAGCATCAAGCACAGCAGGCCCTCCCATTTTGTGAATTATTTGTGTATAGAAATTGTTGAATATAAAGTGGGCCACAGTCAAGTGACGAGTGCTTGAAGGTCGGGGATTCGCGCCTGTCTAGGGGTGTGGAGCGGGAGGAACGCCGATGCATCCGCAAAACAGGATGGAAATTGCAGATCGGGCGAGCGAATTGCTGCGGGTTCTGTCGAATCCCAAGCGGCTCCTGATTCTCTGTTACCTGTCCGATGGTGAACTGTCGGTTCAGCAGCTGCAAGTTGCCACCGGCCTCGGACAGTCCACCGTGTCCCAGCAACTCGCCATCATGCGCGGCGAAAAGCTCGTCGCCGCGCGGCGAGAGGCGCAATCCGTCTACTACTCGCTCGATTCCGAAGAGGTGCTGGCCATGATCACGACGCTGCAAACCCTGTATGCACCCGACCCCGCGCAAACCAGGGAGACCGAGCTTTCCTAGGAAAACCTCCCGAAAAGGAATTGCGTCGCGCAAATTTTGTGCGATGTTCATTCAAATATCCAAATGTAGAGATATGATCCGATGACGAGACCCGAAAACATCCAGATCGAGACGTCACCGCCCGTCTCGGACGAGATCCGCAAGACGACCTGCTACATGTGCGCCTGCCGCTGCGGCATCAACGTGCACATGAAAGGCGGGCAGATTGCCTACATCGAGGGCAACCGCGACCACCCGGTGAACCAAGGCGTGCTCTGCGGCAAGGGCTCCTCCGGCATCATGCAGCACTACGCACCTTCGCGCCTGCGCGCGCCGCTCAAGCGGGTGGGGCCGCGTGGCTCGGGTGAATTCGAGGAGATTTCGTGGGAGGAGGCGCTCGATCTCGCCGTTTCCTGGCTCGAACCGATTCGCCAGACCGACCCGAAGAAGCTCGCCTTCTTCACCGGGCGCGACCAATCGCAAAGCTTCACCAGTTTCTGGGGCCAGAACTTCGGCACCCCGAACTACGCCGCGCACGGCGGTTTCTGCTCGGTCAACATGGCCGCGGGCGGGATCTACACGATGGGCGGCGCGTTCTGGGAGTTCGGCCAGCCCGACTGGGAGCGCACCAAGCTCTTCGTTCTGTTCGGCGTGGCGGAAGACCACGATTCGAACCCGATCAAGATGGGCATCGGCAAGATGAAGGGCCATGGCGGCAAGGTCATGGGCGTCAACCCGATCCGGTCGGGCTACAATGCCGTGGCCGACGAATGGGTGGGAATCACCCCCGGTACCGACGGCCTCCTGATCCTGTCGATCGCCCACGAGCTGTTCCGCTCCGGCAAGGTCGACCTCGATTACCTGCGCCGCTACACCAACGCGGGCTTCCTCGTGAACGCGGAAGAGGGGCCGGAGAAGGGCCTGTTCCTGCGTGACAAGGACGGCAAGCCGCTGGTCATCGACCAGAAGACCGGCAAGCCGGAAGCCTTCGACAAGCCCGGTGTGATCGCCAACCTCGCGGCGAGCCAGGGCGAGAACCGCACCGTCTTCCAGCTCATGGCCGAGAAATACCTCGCGGCGGAATACGCCCCCGAGGCGGTGGCCGAGCGCTGCGGCCTCACCGCGGAGCGCATCCGCAACATCGCCGCCGAATTCGCCCGCGTGGCCTTCGAGGAGGAAATCAGCCTCGACGTGGAATGGACCGACTGGAAGGGCGAGAAGCACGACAAGATGATCGGCCGCCCGATCAGCTTCCACGCCATGCGCGGTATCTCGGCCCATTCCAACGGCTTCCAGACCGCCCGCGCGCTGCACGTGCTGCAGATCCTGCTCGGCTCGGTCGAGGTGCCCGGTGGCTTCCGGTTCAAGCCGCCCTATCCGAAGCCGCCGGAAGCCCACCCCAAGCCCCATGCCGGCGTGACGCCGGGCAAGCCGCTCGACGGGCCGCACCTTGGCTATATCATGGGGCCGGAGCACCTCCTGATGGAGGAAGACGGCACCGCCAAGCGGATCGACAAGGCTTATACGTGGGAAAACCCGTTCTCGGCGCATGGCCTGATGCACATGGTCATCTCCAACGCGCACGCGGGCGACCCCTACAAGATCGACACCCTGTTCCTTTACATGGCCAACATGGCGTGGAACTCGTCGATGAACACCGCCGAGGTGATGCGCATGCTCACCGACAAGGATGAAAACGGCGAATACGTGATCCCGCACATCATCTATTCCGACGCCTACTCGTCGGAAACGGTGGCCTATGCCGACCTGGTCCTGCCGGACACCACCTACCTGGAGCGGCATGACTGCATCTCGCTGCTCGACCGCCCGATCTGCGAGGCGGAAGCGGCGGCCGACAGCATCCGCTGGCCCGTCGTCGAGCCCGACCGCGACGTGCGCGGCTTCCAGACGGTGCTGATCCAGCTGGCCAACAAGATGGGCCTGCCGGGCTTCGTCGACGATGACGGCAACCCCAAGTGGGAAGACTACGCCGACTACATCCAGAACCACGAGCGCCGCCCCGGCGTGGGTCCGCTCGCGGGCTGGCGTGGCAAGGAAGGCGACAAGAGCGGGCGCGGCGAGGCCAACCCGAACCAGATCGAGAAGTACATCGAGAACGGCGGCTTCTGGATCGGCCATATCCCCGAGGAAGGGCAGTTCTACAAGCCGTGGAACAAGGCCTACCAGGATTGGGCCGTGGAGATCGGGATCTACGACTCGCCGCAGTTCTACGCCTTCAACCTCTACGTCGAGCCGCTGCGCAAGATGCAGCTGGCCGCCGAGGGCCATGGCGAGAACCAGCCGCCGGATCACCTGCGCGAGCGCATCAAGCGCACGATGGACCCGCTGCCCACGTGGTACGAGCCGTTCGAAGACACCAACGTCGACGTGAACGAATTCCCGATCCATGCCCTGACCCAGCGGCCGATGCAGATGTATCACTCCTGGGGCACGCAGAACGCGTGGCTGCGGCAGATCACCGGCAAGAACTACATGTACCTGCCGAAGAAGATCTGGGATGAGAACGGCTTCAAGGAGGGCGATTACGCCCGGATCAGCTCGGTCCATGGCTCGATCGTGGTGCCGGTGGCCCTGCACGAAGGGCTCAACGACCACACGATCTGGACGTGGAACGCCATCGGCAAGCGCAAGGGCGCCTGGGCGCTCGACGAAAAGGCGCCCGAAGCCACCGAGGGCTTTCTGCTCAACCACCTGATCCACGAGCTGCAGCCTCCCAAGGGCGATGGCATGCGCTGGACCAACTCCGATCCGGTGACCGGTCAGGCGGCTTGGTTCGATCTTCGGGTGAAGATCGAGAAGGCCGACCCGAAACCAGACGAGGCCCAACCCGTCTTCCCGCCGATCAAGTCGCCGGTTGGCAAGGGCCCCAAGAACGTGGCGAGGAAAATCTGATGACCAAGCTTCCGACCCATACGGAAAAGAAACTCGGCCTTGTAATCGACCTGGACACCTGCGTCGGCTGTCACGCCTGCGTCACGTCCTGCAAGGGCTGGAATACGCAAAACTACGGCGCGCCGCTGTCGGATATCGACGCCTACGGCGCCGATCCCGAGGGCACCTTCCTCAACCGCGTGTTCAACTACGAGGTGGCGCCGGCCGACGGCGGCTCTTCGCAGACGGTGCATTTTCCCAAGTCGTGCCTGCATTGCGAAGACGCGCCTTGCGTCACCGTCTGCCCCACCGGCGCGAGCTACAAGCGCGTGTCGGACGGGATCGTCCTGGTGAACGAAGACCGCTGCATGGGCTGCGGCCTCTGCGCCTGGGCCTGTCCTTATGGCGCGCGTGAGCTGGATTACGACGCGGGCATCATGAAGAAGTGCACGCTCTGCGTTGACCGGATCTACAACGAGAACATCCCCGAGGAAGACCGGGTGCCCGCCTGCGTGCGCACCTGCCCGGCCGGTGCGCGCCACTTCGGCGATCTCGGCGACCCCGAGTCGGATGTCTCGCAACTCGTGGCCGAGCGCGGCGGGATGGACCTGATGCCCGAGCAGGGCACCAAGCCGGTCAACAAGTATCTGCCGCCCCGCCCGAAAGACACCCTCGACAAACAGCCCCCCAAGGCGCTCGAAACCGTTGCCGACGAAGCCAAGGGCTTCCTCGGATGGCTCGACAAGGCACTGGAGAAACTCTGATGCACCCGGCACCTTCCGTTATCATCTTCACTTCGATCTCGGGCCTCGGCTTCGGATTCTTCATCTGGCTCGGCCTCGGCATTCCCGATCTCTATGGCTGGGAGGCCTTCGCGGCCTTCTTCGTGGCCTATGCCCTCTCGGTCGGGGGCTTGCTCGCCTCTGTCTTCCACCTCGCCAACAAGAAGAACGTGATCTACTCGTTCAGCCAGTGGCAAACCTCGTGGCTCTCGCGTGAAGGCGTGCTCTCGGTGATCGCCCTGCTCGCCTTCGCCGTCTTCGCCATCGGCCGGATCTTCTTCGGCACCGATCTGCCGGTGTTCGGCTATATCGGCTCGGCGCTGGCGCTGCTCACGGTGTTCGCCACCTCGATGATCTACACCCAGCTCAAGACGGTGCCGCGCTGGAACATGCCGATCAACCCGGTGCTGTTCCTGCTCTATGCCATCTCGGGTGGCGCCATCCTCGCGACGGCGGGTGGCGCGCTGTCGGGCGCTGTCGCCGGCGTTCTGATCCTCGTTCTGACCGCCCTGCAACTCGCGGGCTGGATGATGGGCGACAAGCGCCTCGCCGAGTCGGGTTCGACCAAGGGCACGGCGACGGGGCTCAACACCATCGGCCAGGTGCGTCTGTTCGAAAGCGCGCACACCAGCCGCAACTACATTCTCGACGAGATGGTTCACATGATCGGCCGCAAACATGCCCAGAAACTGCGCATGATCGCCGTCGCCGCGATTGGCGTGGTCCCGGTGGTGTTGCTGCTGTTACTGCCGCCCAGCATCATCGTCACGCTCGTTGCGTTGGCGAGCCACCTGATCGGCGTTCTCGCCGCGCGCTGGCTCTTCTTCGCGGAGGCCGAGCACGTGGTCGGGCTCTATTACAATAGGGGCTGACACAGCGTCACCAGGGAGGAATTCACCGTAATGATTACGCGTATCATGGCCCATCTCGCCCACGTCGAGGCCGAGGGCATCAAGGGCAACATCATCGAAGCCGGGCTGGTGACCGAGAAGGACGTCTCGGTCAACGGCCACAAGGTTGTCGTTTCGGTGAACGTGCCGGGCGACTTCATGGGCGATATCAAGGCGCTGCAACAGGACATCGAAACGCGTCTGAAGGGCAACATCCCGCAGATCGAGAACCTGCTCGTGGTGCTCACCGGTGAGTCTGGCGTGGCGCTGGCGAAGGCAGAGGCCGAGGCGAAGGCCCCGCCCAAACTGCGCAAGGAGCCGGCGAAGAACCCCGGCGTTCCGGGGCCGGACATGCGCCCGGCGCAGGCCGCCATCCCTGGCATCAAGCACATCGTCGCGGTGGCTTCCGGCAAGGGCGGCGTTGGCAAATCCACCACCGCCGTCAACATCGCCGCCACCCTCGCGAGCCTCGGCTTCAAGGTCGGCCTGCTGGACGCCGATATCTACGGCCCCTCGATCCCGCGCCTGCTCGACATCACCGAGCGCCCCGGCATGGAGGGCGATCGCGTCGTTCCGATCGAGAAATACGGCATGAAGATCATGTCGATGGGCTTTTTGATGGACGAGGAAGCGCCGCTGATCTGGCGTGGCCCGATGGTGGTGACGGCGCTCATGCAGATGACGCGCGACGTGAAATGGGGCGAGCTCGATTTCCTCATTCTCGACATGCCCCCGGGCACCGGTGACGCACAGCTCACGATGGCGCAGCAAACCCCGCTTTCGGGCGCGGTGATCGTCTCGACCCCGCAGGATCTTGCGCTGGTCGATGCGCGCAAGGGGCTGAAGATGTTCAGGGATGTGGACGTGCCGATCCTCGGCATCATCGAGAACATGTCGACCTTCGTCTGCCCGCATTGCGGCGAGGTCAGCGAGATCTTCGGTCATGGCGGCGCCGAGGCCGACGCGCGCCGGCTCGGCGTGATGTTCCTCGGAGCAGTGCCGCTTCACATGGCGATCCGTGAGTATTCCGACGCGGGCAAGCCCCTTGTCGTGGCCGAACCCGACAGCGTGCACGCGGATTTCTACCGCAAGGTCTCGCTCAAGATCGCCACGCTCCTGGGAATGGCCGAGGACGACGAAGAAGACGACGACTGAGCCGCCGGATCGAACCGGGTTGGAAGGGGCCGCCACGCGCGGCCCCTTGCGTTTTTCTGGGCCGCGTGCGCGCGGGCGCCGCCGACGCAGGATTTGTGCCGGGGCGGTGAAACCGGGCGTTGAACGGCGCGCACAATCTCACTAAGAGGGGCGGAAGTTCAGACAAGAGGCCCTCATGGCGAACCACCTCTACAAGCGCGATCTTCCTGACGGGCTCGATCTTGGCCCCGTCGTGGCGATCGACACCGAGACCATGGGGCTCAACCCGCACCGCGACAGGCTGTGCGTTGTCCAGCTTTCGAGCGGAGACGGAAACGCCCATATCGTTCACGTCGAACAGGGCCAGACCGAAGCGCCGAACCTGGTGGCGATGCTGGCCAACCCCGATGTGTTGAAGCTGTTCCATTTCGGCCGTTTCGATATCGCCGCCCTGCTCAAGGCGTTCGGCGTGCTGACCGCGCCGGTCTATTGCACCAAGATCGCCTCCAAGCTGGTGCGCACCTATACCGATCGCCACGGGCTCAAGGTGCTGCTCGACGAAATGCTGCATGTCGATGTCTCCAAGCAGCAGCAGCAGAGCGATTGGGGTGCGCGCGAGCTGACCGAGGCGCAACTCGATTATGCCGCGTCGGATGTGCTCTACCTGCACCGGCTCAAAGAAAAACTCGACGCCCGAATCGCACGAGAAGGCCGCAGCGAAGTTGCCCAGGCCTGTTTTGACTTCCTGCCGAACCGGGCGCGGCTGGATCTCATGGGCTGGCCCGAGATCGACATCTTTGCGCATTGAGCAACCCGCCGCATCGACCCATTTCAGTTGACAACGGCCGCGGAGCGTCGCCACAATGATCGTGAAAACCATGCATGAACACGCACATGACAGTTCGTGCAAAGGCCCAGGCGGCCATCGCACCCACACCGTCCGAACTCTTCGGGCGCGGACGCAAAACTCAAGCCACAATATCCTGTCCCAAGATTGCCGCGTCGGCGTTGTGCCATGCGCGGTTGGGGCAATGCCGAAAGTGAGGAGGTAGGATGAAGTACCAGATCAGTGGTAAGCAAATCGACATTGGTGAAGCCCTTCAGACGCATGTGAAGAACGAACTCGGAGCGATCGTGCAGAAATACGCCGAGCGCCCGACGGATGCGCAGATCGTGTTTTCGAAGGTCGCGCATGAATACGTCTGTGAATCGGTCGTGCACCTGTCGACCGGTCTCACCGCGCAGGCCAAGGGCCATGCCACCGAGATCTATGCCGCTTTCGACGATTGCGCGAACAAGATGGAGAAACAGCTCCGCCGCTACAAGCGCCGGTTGAAAGATCACCACAAGGAGCGCCCGAACCCGGTTGAAGTTTTTGGCGGTGCCTCGTATATCCTCGCCTCTGAAGAGGGAAGCGATGACTCGGAGCCGGAGACCCTGCAGCCGATCATCATCGCCGAGATGGAGACGAAGATCCCCACGATCTCGGTTGGTGAAGCTGTGATGCAGATGGAACTCGCGCATGCGCCGGTCCTCGTGTTCCGCAACGAGAAAACCAACGGGGTAAACGTCGTTTATCGGCGGGAAGACGGCAACGTCGGCTGGATCGATCCCCGCAATTCGGCCTGAACGCGCCATTTGGGCCGCGGGCCGGAAGAAAAGTAGGTGTTATGGAACTCTCGACGATTATCCGGCCCGCTGCCGTGAAAGTGGTGGCGAACGTGTCCAGCAAGAAGCGCCTGTTCCAGGATCTGGGCGACATCGTCGCATCGGCCTACGGCCTTGATGGCGATGCCGCTTTCTCCGCCCTGCAGGATCGCGAGTCTCTCGGGCCCACCGGTGTCGGCCATGGCGTCGCCCTGCCGCACGCGCGGATCGAGGGCCTTGAAGAGGTTGTGGGCGCCTTCGTGCGGATCGAAAAGCCTCTCGACTTCGACGCGGTGGATCGTCAGCCGGTCGATCTGGTGTTTGCGCTCTTTGCGCCCGATGGGTCCGGCGTGGACCATCTCAAGGCGCTGGCGCTGGTTTCGCGCACGATGCGGGATTCAAGCGTGTGCGCCAAGCTGCGGGCCAATGAGGATCCCGACACGCTGCACACGATCCTGACGGAGTCGCATGCGACCCGGGCGGCCTGAGCTCTCACGCCTCCGCCCGGGCGACCTCGTCCGTCCAGTCATCAAACCCGAACAGCATGTAATCGCGCTGGTAGGCGGCGCGAACAGCTTTTTCGATCTCGGCGTCGTAGATGTCTTCGAGGGTGAAAGGCGTGTCGGCGATCGCTTCCGGCGGCGATACGGGCGCGATGCCAACTTCGGCGCAGAGCTGCTCCAGCCCAAGCGCCAATCGTGACTCGCGCAGCAGGTGGTCGGGCAGGTGCACTTGCCCGAACCCCTGGATCACGTGCCCCTGCGTGGCCCATGCGCCGTCGACCCTGATGGTGGTTTGTCCCTGCAGGTTCGATTTCACGAACTTGAGGAACGCGAGAAACGCCTCGCGATGCGCGATGCGGTCATAGTCCGCGCCCGGAACCAGATCGTCGGGCAGCGGCACGTGATAATGCTCGCGCAGGGCGCGCCGGATCTCGAGGTAGGTTTCGGGGCCGTCCGACAGGAAATGCCGGCAGAACGCGGCATGTGCCCGGGCGGCTGGATGGCGCAGAACGGTGAACCCCCGGTGCCCCGGATGGGTGCGTTTCCATTTGCGCATGTCTTTCTGGCTCATGCCGGTGACGAGGGCGTCTTGCCCAACACCGTCAAGCGCGGCGAGCCAGGCGAGCACCTCGTCGACCGGCCCGCCCTGGATCGGCAGAAACATCAGCGGTGCAACCGCCGCGGTGACGTAGCTCGGCACCATCGGCGTGCGCCGGGGCTCGAAAACCGGGGTGCGGCCGATATCGAAAAAGTCGATCTCGTTCACGGTTTTGACGAGATCGGGGTAGTTCACGATCTTTTCCTCGTGCCCCTCGGGATTTTGCTTCTTGAACTTGCCGGAGAACTCCTCGATCCGGCTGCTCTCGCCCAGGAATGCCGCGAGGCCGTTGATCACCTCGATATCCTGAAGATCTTCATAATCGAGGTAGAACGCCGTTTGCCCGCTGCGCTGGAGCCGCCCCAGCACCTTTTGCTGAAACTCGGTGATCCGGAAGTAGAGCTTGGCGAACTCCTGCGGCACGAACCGTGCCTTCTTCTTGATCACGTCGTGCACGTCCGACAGTTGCCACTGGTCGGTTTCCCAGGCGACCTTTCGCGAAACATAGGCATCGACGAAGTTGCGGGTGAGCACCACCTTGGCGCAACGCGGGTCGTCGATCACGGCCTCGAACACGCGGTTGTCGTGATCGTGGAAAAAGCGGAAACCGGGAATTCCTTCGGTTTCCTCCTTCATCCGCGCGATCAGGCGCAGCGGATCGGCGTTGCGCGCCTCGACCGTCACCCCGAACAGCTCCTCGCAATCGGGTTGCACCATGAAATAGGGATTGAAGGCTTCGCCGTAGGTTTGCAGCCCCGGAAACAGATCGAGGTTCGACTCGAGGAAATTGGAACCCGTCCTCATCTCGGCAAAGATCACGAAATAGTCGAACTGTCTGCTCATCGCCGGGCCTTCAATTTACCAGATAGGGTTTGCGCGGTTTCTTGCGGTCGTGCGCAACCAGGTTCGACACCGGGAAATCCCCCATCAGGTGCGGGTGCATGCCCTGGTTCTTCAGGTTTTGAAGGAATTGCCCGAACCCGTCGAGCGAAACCATGCGCGGCGCTTCGGTGAGGCGGTGCGAGGTGCGGTTGCCCAGCTCGTCTATGATCGTCTGCAAGGGTTCCATCGGGTTTTCGACGAAGTCCGCCAACGTCCAGATCCGCACCCGCGCCTTGGCGTAGAAGGATTTGAGCGCGTCGAGATGTTCCGCCTCGATCTTCTGGAGCCGCGCCGCCTGCTTGCGGATATCGGAGAAATTGGCGTTGGAATAGAACAGCGGCACCGCCCAGGCACCGGAGATCACAGAGATCGCGGCGTTCGGGTCCTTGGCGAGGAACCAGCTGATGTCCTGCGTGTCGCGCGGGCCATACTGGAAGCACTGCCGCTCGCCCCGCGTGTTCCAGATCAGGCTGGTGAGGAAAGCATGCGGGTTGTAATCGCGCAGCTCCGCACTGTCGGAAAGCGCGCCTGCAAACACCTTTTGCCCGCCGGCGAACTCGACCCGGTCCGGTCCGAAGAGATGGCCATGAACCCGCGCGCCGACCATGCGGGTCAGCCAATCGTCAAAATCCTCGAACAGTTCCGCGAACCCCTCGAACACCGCGTAGGGTGCGCTGGTGGGCCCGTTTTCCCAGCCCTCGTTGGGAAAGCGGCTTTGCATGTAAAGCCCCGGCCGGCCCTTGGTGCGCCGTTCGACGGCCTTGGAAAAGATCCGGTCGATCTTGCCGGGGTTGGGCTCGGCCCCGGTGACGATCGTGGCGTCCTCCGAAAGGAAGCCATCATAGAGCTTGTCGGCATGCGGCCAGATCTTTCGCGCCACGAAGCAGTCGGAGCGGCGCAGAAGCTGCATGTGGTCGTCGTAGAAGATGTGCGGCTTGCCCTGAAAGTCGAACTTCGAGAGCGTCAGCGAGCGGCTTTCGATGTTGGTGGAGTAGAGCCGCACCAACGTCTGGTAATAGCTTTCGTCGGGGATCCAGACCTTTGAGAAATACCGGTCATAGCTCGCGCGGTCGGGGTCTTCGAGGATTGCGGTGAGGGTTTGCCGGGTCAGGCACCACCATTGGCTGCCGAGGTGCGGCACCAACCCGTCGGGGATCTTGCGGTTGATATTCAACCTGCGCTGTAGGTGCACATAGGCATCGAACAGATGGCGCTGGCGTTTCCACGAGAACGGGAAGCGCAGGGTGAAGCGTTCCTCGTCGAGCCCGCCCACCGTCCAGGGCACGTCAACGGTCGTGACGCTTTCGATGAAGTTGGTCATCGGCCGTTCGGCAAGATAATCCTTGAGTTCCTGCACCGGCCGGAGCGGCAGGCAGGAGCCCGATGCGAGAAACACGTGCCGCACCTCGGCGAACTCCTTGAGCAGGAGTTCCGACGCCGCCTGGCTCGCCTCGACCAGCGACCAGGTGCCCCATTCGCAGGAAAACCGTTGCGAGAAGCGCACGTTGTCGAGATCCGACAGGGCTTCCACGAAAGCGGCGTGATCGCGCCGCTTCACCTTGCGGTCGACATGGATCACCACCGGGCAATCGTGGCGGGCCCAGTGCCGGGCCACCTGCTCGGCGCGGTCGAGTGCGGTGTGCACCAGCATGACGAAACCCACGCTCATGCCCAGTTGCCCTTCGACATCAGGCCGAGGATTTCGAGCTGCCGCCAGTTGATGTATTTCTCCGACCATTTGCACCACAGGTCGGGATTGTCTTTCAGCTTCTCGGCATAGGCCCGGTATTCGTGGCTGGCGGCGTAGTGCTGGCGGCGTTCCAGCTCTTCCTCGGCCTTGTCCGCGAAGGTGCTGAGAAACTTGGCATGAAGCAGAACCCCCGAAGCCTTTTCGCCGCCCCATTCATCGTAAACGAGGTTGAGGCCGCGCGGCAGCAGGTTGTGGGTGGAACTGACGTAGGTGTAGGCGCGATGCCATTTCACCAGCGGGATCTTGTTGAGCGCAGGCGCGCGCGCCGGGTTGTCGGGGAAGAAGGCACGGGCGCGCGGACCGCCCTGGATCCAGAGGTTTCCGAACCGAGGGTTCTTCGAGATCATGTAATTGCCCGAGTCGAACCAGCTGGCAATCTCGAACGGGTCCTGGCCCTCGCGGTAGGGCTGCGCATCCAGCGTGCCCTTGGGGTACATGTCGAGAAGCATCGCCCCGAACGACTTGATCGACGACGCATCGAGCCAATCGGTCAGGGCGCGCAGGTTGCGCGTGTCGGAGAACGGGTAGACGAAAAACTCGTCGGGATCGACGGTGAGCACCCAGTGGCCATGCGCATGTTTTCGGGCGAGCCAGTTGAGCCAGTCCACCCCGAAGCGCGCGCGCTTGTAGCTCGCGTTGGTGGCCCAGACCGACACGTCCGGCTGATCGGTGAGAAACGCGCGCGAGCCGTCGTCGCTGTCATTGTCGACGAAGATGAAATGGTTGACCCCGAGCCGCCGATAATAATCGAGGAAAAAGGGCAGCCGCACCCGCTCGTTGCGCAAGGTCGACATGACGAGGATGTCGTCGGGCTGGATTGTTTCGGTTCGATCAACAGCCGGGGTCAGTTCGCGGCGCTTTCGCAGGGCTCGCACACGCCATCGCTTGCGCTCCCAGCGCAGCTGATATGACCGCAAAAAGCCCAACCCTGATCCTTCCACCTAAGGCAGCGATGCCGCTTCGGCTATCATGTCACCTTTAAAACAAGGTTGAAATGATCTTCCCACGTGGGAAGACGGATAGCTGCCAAGGCTGCTGCCTCTTTTTCTTGTCTGTCTGCCCGAGCAAGATCCAATATGATCTCGGCCCAAGAATACATATCGTCAACCGATGCGTAAATGGGATTGTTTCCAAGTACTTCACGGTAAACCGGCAGATCGTTGACCAGCGCGGGCGTTCCAAGCAACAGCGCCTCGGCGGGCGGCAGGCCGAAGCCTTCAACGAAACTCGGCATCAGGAGCGCCTGCGCGCCTTTCATGAGCGCGGCCACCGCACCATCGTCAAGGCCGGCGAATTCCTGGACGTGCCGCCCCATGATCGGCGAAGTGTCGAGCCGCTCGAAGACCTCGCGGTTGAGCCAGCCGCGCTTGCCGGCGATCACCAGATTGGGGATTTCGTCGGCCGGCAGGGTGTTGGCGAAATGCTCCCAGATATCGAGCAGGAGCGCGTGGTTCTTCCTCGGTTCGATCGTGCCGAGAATGACGAAGTAGGGGCGGCTCGTGTCCAGCGTCCGCGGCAGGGAATCTGGTTCCGGTTCCGGCATCTCGACCCCGAGATGCGCCATCACCATCGGAGGCACCCGTCCCATAATGGCCAGGTGCCGTTCGGCCGTTCGCCTGGTGTAGTCGGAATTGTAGATCATCAGGTCGGCGTGTTTCGAGGTATGCCGCATCATCCCGATGAAGCCGCCGCTCATCTTGTTGTTGATGTAGGCCGGGTAATCGAGCGGGATCACGTCGTGAAGGAGTATGCTCACCCGCCCGCCCGGAATGGACTTGATCGCCTTGAAGACGGGTTCATTTGCAAGATTGGTGAGGCCGGTATTCACCCAGACGGTGCCTTCCGGCAACTGCTGCCTCAGCATTTTCCCCAGATCGCGCATGCCCGAGCGCATCCGTTCCAGCCGGCGCAGGTCGGCATAGGCCGCGCGTTTCTCCGGCAGGGCCTTGCGGCGAAGCGAGGCGCGCAGATCGGCGCGGCCCCACGGGGTTGCCCCGAGCAGACGCTCCGCCAACGCGCGGGTTGCGTCGCGGTCGAGCAGGCTGAAGGCAGGTCTCTTCATCGAGCCGAGGCCGTTCACCGTTCGCACGAGGCTGAACAGCGGTTCGGGCTCTTCAAGGAACCTCTCCAGGTATTTCGCCTCGACCCTGTCGATCCCGGTCTGCCTCGTTCCGACGCGCGCGAACAATCGGGAGAGATCAAGGAGTCTCGCCGGCGGGGGGCCTTCTGGCCTGAGCGAATTCGTCAAGGTCCGAACCCCTATTGCGCCGCTTTGCGCACCGCCAGGAGCTCCTCAATATAACTGGAGAACTCGTCGCGCAGATCGTCGCGGGCCAGAGCGAACGAGACGGTGGCCTGAAGAAAGCCCGCTTTCGAGCCGCAATCGAACCGCTGGCCGCGGAACCGATAGCCGTAGACGTCGCGGCCTTGCTCGATCTCTTCCGCGATCGCGTCGGTCAACTGGATCTCGCCGCCGGCGCCGCTGCGCACCTTGTTGATATTCTGCAGAACCTTGGGGGTGAGGATGTAGCGCCCGATCACCGCGAGGTTCGACGGTGCTTCATCAGCCTTGGGCTTTTCCACCATGCCCTTGACGCGCACAAGCGACCCCATGTCTTCCGCAACGTCGAGCACGCCGTAGGCCGAAGCCTTTTCACGCGGCACTTCCATCGCCGCGACCATGGCGCCCCCGGTTTCCTGGTAAGCTTCCACCATTTGCTGGAGCACCGGCTTTTCGGCGGCGATCACATCGTCAGGCAGGATCACGGCGAAAGGTTCGTTGGCGATCAGCCGACGGGCGCACCACACCGCGTGGCCAAGCCCCAGGGCCCGGTGCTGCCGGATGTAGGCGATGGCGCCGGATTCCATGTTGGTTGATTTGAGAATCTCGAGCAGATCGTCCTTGCCGGAGCGCCGCAGGCTCGCCTCGAGCACCGGGTTGATGTCGAAGTAATCTTCGAGCGCGCCCTTGCCGCGCGAGGTGACAAAGATGAATTCCTTGATCCCGGCGGCGCGCGCTTCGTCGATCGCGTATTGGATGAGGGGCCGATCCACCAGCGTCATGATCTCTTTCGGGATCGATTTCGTCGCGGGGAGAAACCGGGTTCCCAGGCCGGCCACGGGAAAAATCGCCTTGGTTACTTTCCGTCTCATTACGCCTCACATTTGGCTCGCTTTGCCCGAAACGCACTTAAGTGCAAACCTGGTGCGTATCGCGGGCTGTATTTGACCTGAAGGTAACGTCATATAGCCCGACAGTCATTACGATTTTGTGTCGCTCGTGTCGCATCGTCGCAGCCCCTCCACGCGCGCCCACTCCTTCAGCACCCGTGCGCGAAATGCATGCCATGTGAAATATCGCTCATCGCGCCTAGCCTTGCCAAACAGCCCGCCCGATTGCTCCCACCATCCGCCGGGGTGAAACCTGACCCGGTGTGGCAAGGCCGTCGGGCTGAAGCGGAAAAGGGTCACGATCTCGCCTCGCGCGACGGCCCCGCGGGCGCTCCTGCGCAACGCGGCCCTGTTCCACGGGCGGCCGGCGAAATAGCGTGCGGGCCGGGCAGCCGGGTTTTTCGACCATGGGAGGAAAGGGTCAGCTGGGGGCGCGAGGGCGGAGAGGGGCAGGAGGTCTCTTTTCAGACCTGCGCGAAAACCCGTTTCGAGTTCTGCCAGCCGCCGGGCAACGTCGCGTGGCTCGAGTCCGCCGTCGACCATGTAGCGCAAGAGTGCGCGCCGCTGCTCGGCTGAGATCCGGGCGAATTCCTCGTCCATGTCGGCCTCCGGCGCGTGCTTTCGCAGGAACACCGCGCTCGACGCGCCGATTTCGGTGAGGTCGGTGGGCGCGCGGTCGCCGGCGCGGCGCGCGGAGGCGGCAAACCCATGGTGAACGATGGCGCGGGGCACCAGGACCGTGCGCGCGTCGCGCGCCGCCAACCGCATGTTGAGATCGGTTTCGTCGAAGAAGAAACGAAAGGCCGGGTCGAAGCCGCCGAGCGTGGCGATCATCTCGCGGCGGACGGCGAAATTCGTCCCTTCCGTCTTGGTCACGAACCCTTCGGGCGGCACTGGTTCGAAGGGATCGGTGCCGGTGTGTGCGAGTTCGATCTTGCGCCCACGCGCATCCACGCCGCGCGCGCCCCACTGCAACGATATGCCGTTACGGCCGATCACGAAGCCGCCCGTTGCCGCCACCCCGGGCTCTGCGAACGGCGCGCTGAGGTGACCGAGCCAGGTTGGTTCCGGCACCGCGTCGTCGTCGATGAAGGCGACGATCTCGCCACTGCTGGCGACGATCCCGGCATTGCGCGCGGCAGAGATATTGGGTGCGTCGAAGGCCACCAGTTTCACCCGGCTCTGCCAACCTTTCGCCTCGACCGCCGCCACGCCCGCCGGATCGGCCACCACCACGACCTCGAAGGCCGGGTGGCAGAGCTGGCCGACCCCGGTGAGGCAGCGGATGAGGAGCTTCGGCCGGCCCCGGCTCACGATGACGACCGAGACCGGTTTGGCGCTCATGCGATGCCCATCTCGGCCAGCATCGCCTCGATCCTTGGCACGTCTTCAGGGTTGTTCAGTTCCCAGAACTGCCGCCCCCGCGGCTCGACCTCGACGCAGAGCACCGGGCGTTCGCGCTCCAGGAAGCGGAGTTGTTCAAGCCCTTCGAGGCTTTCGAGCGGCCCGGCCTTCCATCTCGGATAGGCTGCGAGCGCGGCCGGACGATAGGCGTAGACGCCGACGTGGTGATACACCGGCGTTTGCGCCTCGGGCGGAAAATCCCGCGTGGTGTAGGGGATGACCTCCTTGGAAAAATAGAGCGCCTGCCCGTCGATCCCGAACACCGCCGTGGTCGCTCCGACGCGGCCGGCGCGACGGTCGTCGTGGAAGCCCGCGAGGGCGCGGCCGGAGCAGCGCAGGACGGGGGTGGCGACTTCTGCTGTCGGGTGCGCGTAGAGGGCCGAAACCAGCGCCTCGACAAACCACGGCGGGGTCAAGGGCGCGTCGCCTTGCAGGTTCACCACGATGTCGAATGTCTGCCCGAGCGCATCATGCGCCTCAGCGCAGCGTTCGGTGCCGTTCTGGCAAGCCTGCGACGTCATCACCACCTCGGCGCCGAAGCTCTTCGCCTCGTCGCGAATGCGCGCGTCGTCCGTCGCCACCACGATGCGGTCGATCCCCTGCACCTGCGTTGCCGCGTCCCATGATCGGCGGATCAGCGTCTTGCGCTGGCCTGTCGCGCCGGTCAGTTCAACCAGCGCTTTGCCGGGGTAGCGGGTGGAGGCGTGGCGCGCAGGGATGACGAGGAGCGTGGCCATGTCAGCCCCGTTTCAACTCCACGCCGGGCGCGTGGGCGATGAAGAAGGGGTTTTCATACCCCGGCTTTCCGTAGCCGAGCGGCGTATGATCGTCGAAGCGGATCACCTGCCCCCCCGCGCCGACCAGCACGGCATGGCCTGCGGCGGTATCCCATTCCATCGTGCGCCCGAGGCGGGGGTAGAGATCGGCCTCGCCGGTGGCCACGAGGCAGAACTTGAGCGAAGAGCCCGCGCTCGTCATGTCTTTCAGCGCATATCGAGAGATGTAATCGTCGGTGGCCTGATCGCGATGCGATTTCGACGCCACCACCATCAGCGCGTCGTTGTCGGGCGAGGAGACGCGGATCGGCCGGGTGCTGCCCGGCGTTTCCTTGTCGAAAGGCCCGTCCTCCTCGACCGAAACGCCATCGGCCCGGGTGTAGAACATCCGCCCCTTGGCCGGCGCATACACGATCCCGCGCACCGGCGTACCGTCTTTCACGAATGCGATGTTCACGGTGAAATCGCCGCGGCGGTGAACGAATTCCTTGGTGCCATCGAGCGGGTCGACGATGAGGAATTCCGGCGCGCCACCGGCGTGGCTTTCTGCCTGTTCCTCGGTCACCAGGTGGATATCGGGAAAAGCGGCGCGCAATCCGGCGGAAATCAGGGCATCGGCGGCCTCGTCGGCAGCGGTAACGGGGCTGTCGTCGGCCTTGGCGCGCACGGCGAAATCTTCCTGCCCGTAGACCTCCATGATCACGTCGCCCGCCTCGAGCGCCAGCTTGCGCATCGCCTTTACCAGTTCCTCGAAATCCACGGCGCACTCCTCGATCTGCCCGGTTCACCGGGCTTGTTGCGAAAAAAACTCGGCCCCCTTATGATGCGCGACTAAGAAATCAGCAAGAATTCCCTGAGAAAACGGGGGCGGCAGGGAAGAGGCGCACCGATGTTTCAGTTCCAGGCTCGAAAGACCGACGGCAGGCTGTCGCAAACCGCCTCGCTTCTCGAGCTGATCTATCATGCGACCGTGCGGAATGTGCGCAAGACGCATTCCAACGCCATCATCGGCATATTGCTCAACATGCTCCAGACGATGACGCTTGTCGCCGTCTTCTACGTGATGTTCGCCATCCTCGGCCTGCGCGGCTCGATGATCCGGGGCGATTTTCTGCTCTACATCATGTCGGGCATCTTCATGTACATGACCCACGTGAAAACGCTGGGCGCCGTGGTCGGGTCGGAGGGGCCTGCCTCACCGATGATGCAGCACGCACCGATGAACACCTTCGTCGCCATCGTGTCGGCGGCGCTTGCGGAACTCTACATCCAGGTTCTTTCCGTGGTGGTGGTGCTCTACATCTACCACATCGCTTTTCAGCGGATCACGATCGAGCAGCCCGGCCCGGCGATGGCGATGCTGCTGATGGGCTGGTTCTCGGGGTTTGCCGTCGGCATGGTGTTTCTGTCGCTGAAACCCTGGTTTCCGCATTTCGTCGGCGTCGGGTCCACGATCTATACCCGCGCCAACATGATCGCGTCGGGCAAGATGTTTCTGGCTAACACGCTGCCTTTCAATCTGCTCGCGATGTTCAGCTGGAACCCGCTGTTTCACATCATCGATCAGGCCCGGGGCTTCACCTTCATCAACTACAATCCGCATTACTCGAACTGGGTTTATCCCCTCGTCGTCTCGATCGTGCTGATGATGATCGGTTTCATGGGCGAAGCCTACACCCGCAAGCACGCGTCGCTGAGCTGGGGCGCGCGGCGCTAGGCCGGGCTCGCTGGTCCGAACGCCCCAAGCCGTCGCCAATCACCCGGTCAATCCGGGCAGCGTCTAGCGCGCGTAGGGATCCTCCAGCGCGGGCAGGATCTGACCCTCACAATTGCCGAAGCCGATCTGGAAGCCGTCGCCCCTGGCGGCGCCATGGAGGGTGAGCGTATCGCCATCCTCAAGGAAGCTCCGGCTCTCGCCGCTGTCGAGCGCGACCGGCTCCTTGCCGCCCCAGCTCAGCTCGAGAAGCGAGCCGCGGCTCTCCTTCGTCGGGCCGGAAATCGTGCCGGACCCGAGAAGGTCGCCCACCCGCATCGGGCAGCCCGAGGTGGTGTGGTGGGCAAGCTGTTGCGCGGCGGAGTAATACATCTCGCGCATGTTGGTGCGGGCGATGGTCGTTGCGGCGTTGCCCTCGGGGGTGAGGCTCACCGAGAGATCGATATCGTAAAGCATCGGCCCGGGCTCTTCGAGGTAGGCGAGCAGCGGGCGCTCGCGCTCCGGCGTCGGCACACGGAAGGGCTCGAGCGCGGCTTTTGTCACGATCCACGGCGAAACCGTGGTCGCAGTGGCCTTGGCCTGGAACGGCCCGAGCGGCTGGTATTCCCAGGCCTGCACATCGCGCGCCGACCAGTCGTTGAGCAGAACGTAGCCGAAGATCATCGCGTCCGCCTCGGCCACCGTCACCGGCCCCTCGGAGGGCTGGCCGACGATCGCGCCCATCTCCAGTTCGAGGTCGAACCGCTTGCAGGGGGCGAAGACGGGCAGGTCGGCGTCGGGCGCCTTCAGTTGCCCCCAGGGGCGGCGCACCGGCGTGCCGGAGACGACCACCGACGAGGCGCGGCCGTTGTAGCCGATCGGGATCGAAAGCCAGTTTGGCGGCAGCGCGTTCTCGGCGCCGCGAAACATCGTGCCGACGTTCGTCGCATGGTTCTTGCCGGCGTAGAAATCGGTGTATTCCGCCACCTGGAAAGGCATGTGCAGCGTGGCCTCGGCCATCGGCACGGAATAGGTGGTGAGGGCATCGCGGGTTTCCTCGCTTGCCTCTTCCGAGAGCATCGCGGTGAGCGCCGCGCGGTAGGCAGCCCAGGCATCGGGGCCAAGCTCCATGAAATCGTTCCAGAACGGCGCGTCGAGCACATCGGCGTTCGGGTCTGCGCGCAGGATGCCGGCGGCTTCCAGCCCGGTGGCGTCGATGATCCGGTTGCCGATCGCCACGCCGCAGCGCAGATCGCCGTCTTCGGTGGAAAAGACGCCATAGGGCAGGTTGTTGAGCGGAAAAGCGGTTTCGGGCGTGTTCGCGCTCTCGACCCAGGATTTCAGCAGGGGCATGTGTGACAAGTCCTTCGATTTCGGGGCACTCAGCCCTTGTGTGACCGATTCCGGGTTCAAGGAAAAGCCGGGGTCTGGCGTGTGGCCAGCCTATTTCTCGCCCGGCGTGCCGTCGAACTTCTTCTCGATGCCGTCCCAGCAGTCGATGTAGTCGTCCTGAAGCGGCGCTTCCCTGGCGGCGAAGGCGGTCAGGTGCTGCGGAAAACGGGTTTCGAACATGAAGCTCATGGTGTTTTCGAGTTTCACCGGCGCAAGCTCGGCGTTCGAGGCGCCTTCGAAGGCCGGTGCGTCGGGGCCGTGCGGGAGCATGCAGTTGTGCAGGCTCACGCCGCCGGGCACGAAACCCTGCGGCTTGGCGTCATACTGGCCGTAGATGTTGCCCATCAGCTCCGACATCACGTTCTTGTGGTACCACGGCGGGCGGAAGGTGTTTTCCGCCACCATCCAGCGTTCGCGGAACAGCACGAAGTCGATATTCGCGGTGCCCTCCTGCCCCGAGGGCGCGGTGAGCACGGTGAAGATCGAGGGGTCGGGATGGTCGAACAGGATCGCGCCGACCGGGGAGTAGGTGTTGAGATCGTATTTCACCGGCGCGTAATTGCCGTGCCAGGCCACCACGTCGAGCGGGCTGTGGCCGATCCGGGTCTGGTGAAACTGCCCGCACCACTTGATCGTGACGGTCGAGGGCACCTCGCGGTCTTCGAAGGCGGCGACGGGGGTGAGAAAATCGCGCGGGTTGGCGAGGCAGTTGGCCCCGATCGGGCCACGGTTCGGCAGGTCGAACTTCTGGCCGTAGTTCTCGCAGACGAATCCGCGCGCGGGGCCTTCCACCACTTCGACGCGGTAGACCATGCCGCGCGGCAGGATGGCGATTTCCTTCGGCGCAAGATCAATCGTTCCAAGCTCGGTGTGGAAGCGCAAGAGCCCCTCCTGCGGCACCACCAGAAGCTCGCCGTCGGCGGAGAAGAAATACTCGTCCTCCATCGAGGCGTTGGCGAGGTAGACATGCGCGGCCATGCCGGTTTGCGTGTTCACGTCGCCTGCCGTGGTCATCGTGCGCATGCCGGTGACGAAGGTCAGCGGCGCGTCGGTGTGCGGCACCGGGTCCCAGCGGTATTGCCCGAGCGAGATCAGCTCCGGGTCGATGTTCGGCGCGCTCTGCCAATAAGGCATGTCGATCTTCTCGAACCGTCCGGTGTGCTTCACCGAGGGGCGAATGCGATAGCACCATGTGCGTTCGTTCTGGCCGCGCGGCGCGGTGAAGGCGGTGCCGGAAAGCTGCTCGGCATAGAGCCCGTAGTTGCACTTCTGCGGCGAGTTCTGTCCGCTTGGCAGAGCACCGGGCAGGGCCTCGGTTTCAAAGTCGTTGCCGAAGCCGGGCATGTAGCCCGGGGTCGTTCCCATCGGGCTTTCGGCGCGTTTGATCTCGCGGGTCATGGCGTTTCCCATCGTTTGGATGCTACATCCTGTCGCAGGCGAAGGGTATCGTTGCGGGTGAAACGAAGTCAAGGGAAAGGGAGATTTCGATGCTGAAGGTCTGCATGGCAGGGGCAACCGGCTGGACGGGAAGCGCGATCGCCGAGGCGGTGGCGCAGGCGGATGACATGACGCTGGTTTCCTGCGTTGCCCGGCGCGCGGCGGGGCAGGAGATTCACGGCGCCCCCTGTTTCGCGAGCCTCGAAGACGCGCTTGGGGGGCCGGATTTCGACGTGTTGATCGACTATACCGCGCCGGATGCGATCATGGGCCACACGCTGGCCGCGGTGGCCGCGGGCAAGCGCGTTGTGGTGGGCACCTCCGGCCTCGATGCCGCCGAGTATGCCGAGATCGACGCGGCGGCGCGCGCCGCCGGTATCGGCGTGGTGGCCTCGGGCAATTTCGCGCTCACCGCCGCGCTGATGACCCGCTTCAGCCTGATGGCGGCCGAATATCTCGACTGGTTCGAGGTGATCGACTACGCCAAGCCCGGCAAGACCGACGCCCCGACCGGCACGGCGCGGGAACTGGCCGAGCGGATGGGCGCGGTGAAGCAGCCCGCCTTCGAGGTCGACCCGGCCAGCGTCAAGGGCGAGCCGGGCCTGCGCGGCGGCAAGGTGAACGGCGTGCAGGTGCACAGCCTCCGGTTGCCGTCCTACTCGGCCACCGTCACCAGCACCTTCGCCAACGGCAATTCCCGCCTCACCATCACCCATGATGCGGGGAAAGACCCGACGATCTACAACGACGGCACGCTTCTGGCCGCGCGCAAGGTGATGGAGATTGTCGGCCTCGTGCGCGGGCTCGACAATCTCCTGTGATCCGCCTCAGGCGGTGCGATACCTCGCGACCGTGAACAGGAAGATCAGTATCGAGGCGAAGGTGAGCAGCGATCCGACCACGGCCAGCGTCTCGCCCCGCTCGGTCACCGCCATGACGATCCCGGGCACCATCAGAACGACGCCCGACAGCGCCACGATGAAATGCACCTTCGCCAGCGTGGTTTCGGCGGCGGCCGGCACCGCGTGATAGTACAGACCGAACAGGGCCATCGAGGCCCAGCCGACGAGGTTCAGGTGAGCATGCGCCCCGGCCAGGGCATGGTCACCCGAGGCAGACATCTGGATGCCCCAGGCCATCCCTGCCGTGACCGCCAGAACCCCGGTGATGAAAAACGCAAACGAAATACCTTTCATGTTCTCCTCCATTTTTTCGCGCATGCGAACCGGAAAAAAATGTGAACGCATACGCATTCCACGAAAGTCCGAAGAGCCTACCACAAAAAACCCGCCAAGGCGCTCTTGTTAACCAGGGGCTGAGAAACCGGCCGGCGGCGGGCATCCTTTAAAGCGCGATTAACCGGCGAGCCCTACACCTGATCGCGGGTGAAACGAGAGGTGTGGGATGAGCGCGCAGGGTAATGCGCCCATCATCTACAAGAAGGTCAAAAAGGTCAGTGGCGAGAGCCACCACGGCGGGGCATGGAAAGTGGCCTATGCCGATTTCGTCACCGCGATGATGGCCTTCTTCATGTTGATGTGGCTTCTGAATGCGACAACGGAAAAACAGCGCAAGGGCATCGCGGATTACTTCAGTCCGACGATCCCGGTGATGCGCGCCTCGGGCGGCGGTGACGGGGCATTCGGTGGGGATAGCGTGTTCACCGATGAAACCCTCGCGCATACCGGGCACGGCGGAGTTCCGAGCCCGGTGACCGACAAAACGGCCGACGGCGGGCCGGCCGAGGGCGTCGATTCCGGCCTGGAGCAGCAGGCGCTCGAGGATCTGGAGGAAGCGCTCTCGGGAAATTCCGGGGAGAGCATGGCAAGCGACCTTGCCCGTCGGCATATCGTGACCGAACTCACCGACGAGGGGCTATTGATCGAGCTCTTCGATCTTGAGGGCGAACCGCTGTTCGCACCCGGCGAGACCGAGCCCGAACCGGTGATGCGGGAACTCGTGGCGATGCTGGCGAGCGTTTTCGGCCTGGTGAAGAACGGCATCGCGATCGAGGGGCATGTGGCGGCGCAACCGGTTGTCGTGGCGCGCAATACCGCTTGGGAACTTTCGGGCGCCCGCGCCGGACGCGTGCGCGAGATGCTGGAGGCCGAAGGCGTTCCGGCGGAAAAGATCCGGCGCGTGACCGGGCATGCCGACCGCGAACCCGCCCAGCGCAACCCGATGGCCGTGCGCAACAACCGGATCGAGTTGATCCTGCTGCGATCCGGGCAATGAGGAAAACCGGAAATTTCTAGGCGTTAGTCCGCTGTTAAGCCGCGCGCGCTATTCATGAATCGCAAAAGGGCTGCAGCAGAAAGGCGCACCATGACGATTTCCTCTTCGCTGAGTGCCGGCGTCGCCGGTCTGAACGCAAACGCCACGCGTTTGGCCACGATTTCCGACAATATCGCGAACTCCGCCACCTTTGGCTACAAGCGCGCCACCGCCGATTTCGAGTCGCTGGTGATTGGCGGATTGAGCGGATCGGGTAGCTATTCGGCCGGCGGCGTGCGCGCGGCGACGCATCGGATGATCGACGAGAACGGGCCGCTGATTTCCACGTCGAACCCGATGGACATCGCGGTCTCGGGCCGCGGCATGCTGCCGGTCACCAACGAGGCCTATCTGCAGTATCCCGGCGACGACAGGCCGATGCTGGTGACGACAACGGGATCGTTCCGCACCGACAAGGACGGTGTACTGAAAACCGAGACCGGCCTTGTTCTGCTCGGGTGGCCCGCCGATGCCGATGGCAACGTGGGCACCTATCCGCGCGATACGGCGACGGCGCTGGAGCCGGTCACGGTGCAGGTCAACCAGCAGTCGGGCGACCCGACGACGCGGATGAACCTCGGCGTCAACCTGCCCGCAACCGACACCGAATTCGGCGCAACGGGCGACGACT
Source organism: Sinisalibacter lacisalsi (assembly GCF_014640115.1). GTDB lineage: Bacteria > Pseudomonadota > Alphaproteobacteria > Rhodobacterales > Rhodobacteraceae > Sinisalibacter > Sinisalibacter lacisalsi. The sequence goes on from NZ_BMGI01000001.1 coordinate 434,434, forward strand.
TGCCGCTTTCCATCGAGTATTTCGGCAACCTTGGCACCTCGGAATCGTTGGACATGACATTCATACCGGCTCTCCCGGCCGTCGCTGGCGACCCGCCGACGAACACCTGGACGATGGAGGTTCGCGACAGTGCGTCTGGCGGGTCCTTGATCGGGGAATATACGCTGACCTTCGACGACAGCCGGGCAAATGGCGGCACACTCGCGTCGGTCAGCGCGGTGACCGGTGGCGCCTACGATCCGGCCGATGGCACGGTGGATCTCGCGGTCGCTGGCGGCCCGCTGGAACTGACGATCGGCCGGATCGGCGACCCGCGCGGGTTGACCCAGCTCTCCGACAGTTTTGCGCCGGTTTCGATCACCAAGGACGGCTCCCCGGTGGGCAACCTCACCTCCGTCGAGATCGATGTGAATGGTTACGTCACCGCCACCTACGACACCGGTTTCACCCGAACGATCTACCAGGTGCCGCTTGTCGACGTGCCGAATCCCAACGGGATGATCTCGTACTCAAACCAGACTTACCAGGTCTCGCCGCAGTCGGGATCGTTCTTCCTGTGGGACGCGGGCGATGGACCGACGGGCGAGGTGATCGGGTTCACGCGCGAAGGCTCGACGACGGATGTCGCGGGTGAACTCACCAACCTCATCCAGACCCAGCGGGCCTATTCGTCGAACGCCAAGGTGATTCAGACGGTCGACGAAATGCTGCAGGAAACCACCAACATCAAACGCTGATCGAAGGCAGGCCGGGAGTTAGATCATGACCATCGCCGGCTCTCTTGCCAACGCGCTGTCGGGGCTCACCGCCTCGTCCCGCGCCGCGGAACTGGTTTCATCCAACGTCGCGAACGCGATGACCGAAGGCTATGGGCGGCGCGAACTCCAACTGCAGGCCCGAAACATGGGCGACGGCCGGCCTGCGGGGGTGAACGTGACCGGCGTGCGGCGCGAGGTCGATATGGTCATCGTGCAGAGCCGGCGCCTCGCGGATGCCTCGGCCAGCCATGGCGCGACGATTGCCGACTTCCGCTCAAGGATGGAGGCCGCACTCGGAACGCCGGATGATCCGAACTCGCTCTCCGGGCGGATCGCCGGTTTCGAGGCCAGCCTGATCGAGGCAGCCTCGCGGCCCGACAGTATTGCGCGCCTGGAAACCGCCGTGCGCGGCGCCCGGTCCATCGCGGAACATCTCGATCATGTCTCCCGCGATGTGCAGGCCGCGCGCATGGACGCCGATGCCGCGATCGACGCGCAGGTGCGCAGCCTCAACGACGGTCTCACCCAGGTGCAGAACCTCAACTACAAGATCAAGGAAGCGGTCGCCCGGGGCCAGGATCCCTCGGCCCTGATGGACCAGCGGCAGATGGCGATTGATACGCTCTCGCCGATCGTGCCGCTGCGCCAGGTCGAGCGGGAGCACGGCATGGTCGCGCTTTTCACCACCGGTGGCGCGATCCTGCTCGATGGCCGCGCCGCCGAGTTGAGTTTCGATCCGGTCGGGGTGATCGTGCCCGAGATGACCCTCGGTTCCGGGGCGCTCTCGGGGCTGGAAATCAACGGCCACGCGGTGCGCACGGATGGCGAACGCAGCCCGATCAAGGGCGGGTCGCTCGCCGCGCTGTTCCAGGTCCGCGATGAATTGGCTCCGCAAGCCCAGGCGCAACTCGACGCGGTTGCCCGTGACATGGTCGAGCGGTTCCAGGACCCCGGCCTCGACGCGACGCGGGCAGCGGGTGATGCGGGTCTGTTCACCGATGGAGGGCATGCGTTCAGCCCGGCGGATGAAACCGGATTGGCATCCCGCATCGCCGTGAACGACGCGGTTCTGGCCGAAAGTGGCGGTGCCGCCTGGCGGATGCGGGACGGGCTTGGCGCGCCGGCGCCGGGCGAGGTCGGCAATGCGGCACTCTTGCATGACATGAAGGCGGCGCTGGATGCGCCCCGGATCGCGGCCTCCGGCGGCTTTTCCGGCGTGGCCCGCTCGAGCGCCGGGCTCGCGGCGGATTTCGTCTCGTCCGTGAGTGCCGCACGCACCACCGCCGAGGCGCAACAGAGCCACGCGGTCGCCCAGCAGGACAGCCTGAGTTTCATGGAGATGCAGGCCGGTGTCGATACCGATCACGAGCTGCAAAAGCTGATGTTGATCGAGCAATCCTACGCCGCCAACGCGAAGGTCATCGCCACCGTTGATGCCATGCTCGACGCCTTGATGGAGCTCTGACAATGCCGGTTCTTTCCGTTGGGGATCAAGCCAACACCTATCGGTTGAGGCGCCTTTCGGTCGGGTTGAAGACTGACCTGACCCGCTTGGGGCAGGAACTCGCAACCGGCAAGAAATCCGACATCGGGGCCACGGTCTCGGGCGATCTGCGCCCGGTTGCGTCGATCGAACGCCGCCTTGCCACCCTGGCCGCCTACAAGACGTCGACTGCCGAGATCGCGCAGTTTCTCGAAGGCTCGCAACTCGCGCTCGGAAGCATCCAGGATATGGGGCGCAGCCTTTCCCCCGGGTTGTTGACGGCAAGCCAGGCGCTCAATTCCACGATGATCGACGCCGCCGCGGCGGACGGGCGGCAGAAGTTCGAGGCCGTGGTCGCGCGGTTCAATGCCAGCGCCGCGGGCCGGACGATGTTTGGCGGTGCCGCGACGGATCGGTCCGCGCTCGCCAGTGGCAAGGATATGCTGGCCGCGCTCAATACCGCGATCGCGGGGTCGACGACGGCGAGCGACGTGGTTGCCGCGGTCGACGCATGGTTCGATAGCAGCGGTGGCGGTTTCGAGACCGATGGGTATCTCGGGTCGCAAGAAGCCCTTGGCCCGATGATGATTGCCGAGGGCGAAGCCTTGCCATTCGACCTGCGCGCCGACGATCAGACGGTGCGCGATACGCTCAAGGGCTTCGCGCTCGCCGCGGTGGCGGCCGAGGGCGCCTTGTCGGGCCTGGTCGAGGAGCGGGCGCAATTGCTCGCGGTCGCGGCGGAGCGCCTGATTCACGCCGATGGGGAGGTTTCGAACTTGCGGGCACGGATCGGTGCGGCCGAAGGTCGGGTGGAAGAGGCGCGGGTGCAGAACGCTGCCGAAAACGCCGCCAATGAACTGGCCCGCAGCGCGCTCGTCTCGGCCGATCCGTATGAAACCGCCACGGCCCTGCAAGCGGTCCAGGGCCAAATCGAAATGCTCTACACTGTAACCGCCCGCATCGCGGGCCTGCGCTTCTCGGATTACATGCGATGACCAGGATCTTCCAATTGCTGCTCTGCCTCGCGGTTGCGTCGCTTTCCGTCTCCGCGGCGATGGCGAACTCGATCCGCATCAAGGATCTCGTCGAGTTCGACGGTGTGCGCAGCAACGACCTGGTCGGGTATGGCCTCGTTGTCGGCCTCAACGGAACCGGCGACGGGATCCGAAACGCCCCCTTCACCGAGGACATCATGTCGAACATCCTCGAGCGGCTCGGGGTGAACATCACCGGGGAACAGTTTCGCCCGAAAAACGTTGCCGCCGTGTTCGTGACCGCAACCCTGCCACCGTTTGCCCGCACGGGGTCGACGATCGACATCACCGTTTCGGCGATCGGTGATGCCAAGAGCCTGCTCGGGGGCACCCTGGTGATGACCCCGCTCAATGCCGCGGATGGAGAAATCTACGCCGTGGCGCAGGGCACGGTGATCGCGGGGGGGGTTGCGGCGGAGGGCGATGGCGCCCGCGTTGTGCAGGGGGTGCCGACGGCGGGCGTGATCCCGGCTGGCGCCAGGGTGGAACGCGAGGTGGAATTCGATTTCACCAGGCTCAAGACGATCCGTCTCGCGTTGCGCGAGCCGGATTTCACCACCGCAGAACGGATCGAGGCGGCGATCAACCTCACCTTCGGACGAGCTGCGGCGCGGATGCTCGACGCCGGAACCGTTGTTCTCGATGTCGGGGCGACCCGGGCGATCAGCCCGGCCCATGCCTTGGGCGCGGTGGAAAACATTGCCATCGCGCCGGAACGCAAAGCCCGCGTTGTCGTGGATCAGCGGTCAGGCACGATCGTCATGGGCGAGGACGTGCGGATCAGCCGGGTTGCGGTCAGCCAGGGCAATCTCACGCTTCGGATCCAGGAGCAGCCGCTTGTTGTGCAGCCAAACCCCTTCGCCGACGGCGAGGCCATCGTGCTGCCCCGCACCGAGGCGGAAATCCGCAAGGAGCCCGGAACGGGGCTGGCCGAGGTTCCCGGCGGCACCTCGCTGTCGGAGGTCATCGCCGGGCTCAACGCCTTGGGCGTTGCGCCGACCGACATGATCGACATCCTGAAAAGCATCAAGGCCGCCGGAGCTTTGCACGCGGAATTCGTGGTGCGTTGAGCGTGCACGCCGTTGGCGGCGTCGCGCGTTTGGCTGGTCGTGGCCTGATGGGCCAAGCGGATTGCGAAGCTGCGGGAAGGTTGAGCCAGGCTCCTTCCCGACCTTGAGCGGATCCGTCCCGGCAGGCCTCAGCTCAACGACGTTCGGTTCCGATCGAGGCGGCAAGCGTTGAAGAGCGGTTGTCGAAAGGAAGCTCCGGCAACCAGATTTCCCGCGCAGGCCTCGAATGCAAGCGGTGTGAGCGGCGAAGGTTCTTCGATGGACGAGGAGAAATGTCCGCGCGCCGGAGGCACCACACGCCGGGGCGGTTCAGAAGTAGCTTCGCACAAGCGCGCCGGACACGAGGCTCCAACCGTCGGCGACGACAAAGAACGCGAGCTTGAAGGGCAAAGACACGATCGCGGGCGGAACCATCATCATCCCCATCGACATCAGAATGGCCGCGACCACGAGGTCGATGATCAGGAACGGCAGGAAGATCAGGAAGCCGATCTGGAAGGCGCGCGAGATCTCGCTGAGGAGAAAGGACGGCACGAGAAGAGAGAGCGGGGCGTCCGGGCCGGGCTGGGCCCCGATCCCCGGGTCGCGCAGCTCGGCGAGAGAATCGTAGGTCGCCCCGTCGACCCGACCGGCCATGAAAACGCGAAATGGATCGAGCGCGGCCTTGAACGCCTCCTCGAGGCCCATCGTGCCGGCAGCGAAGGGCTCCGCCCCGCGCAACCAGGCCTCGGAGAAAACCGGCTCCATCACGAAATAGGTCAGGAACAGCGCCAGCGAGATGATCAGCATGTTCGGCGGTGACTGCTGGAGACCGATCGCCTGCCTCAGGATCGACAAGACGGTGACGATGAAGGGAAAGGCGGTGATCATGACCGCCAGCCCCGGGACAAGGCTGAGCAGCGTGATCAGAACGATCAACTGGATCGACCGGGTGGCTAGGGTTTCGTTGCCTTCACCGAGGGAGATCGAGATATCCTGCGCAAGGACCGGCGATGGCGTGCTGAGCGCAATCATGGTTAATGCAAGAAGCAGCCCGATGGTGAGAGGTGCAGAACCGGGCATCGCTCAGATCCCGTGCTTGAGTTCGGCGACTTCCGTAAGGCGCACGACGAGCCCGCCTTCCGGATCGCCTTCGCGTTCCTCGAGTTCCCCGCGCGCGATCAGCTTGTCGCCGATGAAAAGCTCGACCGGATCATTCACGTTGCGATCGAGGGGCAGGATGGCATCGGGTTTCAGGCCAAGCAGATCGCGGATAACCGGGCGCGCGGTTCCGACTGACACGACAATCTCGATCGGAACCTGTGTGAAGGGGTTCTCGAGCCCCGGGTTTTTTTCGGGCACGGGAGGAAGCTCAGCCATTCTGGAACGCCTTTTCGTTGAGTTCATACAATCCGCTGATCGCCGCTCCGATCCGGTCCACCGCCGTCGAAAAGTCGATTTGGCGCTCAAGCTTGCCCGACCGCAGGAAGACCTGGCCTTCTGCGAGCGTGGCTTCCTCGATCAATGCAAAAGGCACCGAGGCGGCCTGGGTGAGGAAGGTCTCGATCACCGGACGGCTTGCCGGGCTCACCACGACCTCGATCGGCGTATCGACCGCCGCCGAGGCCAGGTGCAGCAGTTCTTCGACGATGGTTTGCCCGATCGTGTCGGAGACCAGACGCGGCAAGACCCGGTCCACCATGCCGGCAAGCAGCGGTTCCAGCGCGTGCATCACATGGGTGCGCGCCTCCTGAAAGGTGAAGCCCAGGTCTTGCAGGTTGCGGGCGAACTCCGCGCCAATCCGGCTTTGATCGTCGGCCTGGGCACGGGTGGCATCATCCCATCCGGCCTGGTACCCCGCCTCGTATCCTTCGAGCCGCCATTTTTCCATGCTCTCGGCTGACGGGTCGATGGTGGCGGGCGTTGCCTCCCCGGACGGCGAATAGGGATCCTGTCGCGCGTCGGGGCCGGCGTCGAAGTCTTCGAGAAGGGGACGAGGCATCACGCGGTTTCCTCATCTTCCATCCATCCCCGCAGGATTTCGACCGTCTCGGCCTGGCGCTCCTCGATCAGTGCCCGCAGTCGCTCAACCGGGTCGGTCGCCCCCGACAGTGCCGGAAGGCCATCGTCAAGGTCCGAACCGAAATCGAAATCCGAGACCACGGCCATCTCGGGGCCCGAGGGCAGGGTGCCATCGTCGATTTCCCCGGTGAGGGCGGGGAGGGAAGCGGCGGTCTCGTCGGCCGCCTTGCCGACCCCGGCCGGGGCCGCGAGCGCTGCGGGGCCTGGGGTCGCGCGTGAGGCGGTGAGGATCGGCCGAAGCACGAACATCCCGAGAATCACTGCGACGGCCGACAGCATGCCGATGCGAAGGAGGGCCATCGCATCAATATTGAGGCTGCTCATGAAACCCGCCGGCGCTTCCGACCCGACCGGGATGATCGGTTCGAACGCCATCGATTTGATCGTGATCGAATCGCCGCGCGCCTCGTCGAAACCGACAGCGGAGGCGACAAGCTCGCGCAGCGCGTCGAGTTCTTCGTCGCTGCGCGCGGTCCAGACCTCTTCCCCGGCGTCATTGCGCGAACGAATGCCGTCAACCAGCACGGCGACCGAAATGCGCCGAACCGCACCTGGCCCCCTGTTGATTTCACGCGTTGTTTCAGAGACCTCGTAGTTCACCCGCTCGCGGGTTTCGGTGTTGTTCGAGCTGCTTTCGCCGCCGCCCGCGCCATCGCCGTCGGGCAGGTTCGAAGCAACCGTCACGCCACCTTGCCCGGTGCCGGTTTCCGCCGCGGAGCTTTCTTCCGTTTCCGTCGCGATGACAACCCGGCTTTCGGGATCAAGCACGCGTTCGAGGATGGTTTCGCTCTCCGTGGCCGTATCGACGGAAACCTCCACCACCGCGTTGCCGTAGCCCACGCGCGCTTCGAGCAGCCTTTCGACGTTCCCTTTCAGGGTTTCGGCCCGGTCGGCACCGCCGCCGTCCAGCAGGTTGCCCTCATCGCGGGTCATCACCAGACCGCCACGCGCGTCGATGACCGAGATGTCTTCGGGCGCGAGCCCGGGAACCGCCGATGCCACGAGGTATTTGAGTGCCTTGGCATGGGTGCCCGAGAGCGCATCGGTCGTGGTGGTGACGGCCACCGATCCGGATGGATTGCCGCGGTTGCGAAATCCCTGCTGGTTCGGGATCGCGATGTGCACCCGGGCAGACTTGATCAGGGGCGAGGAGACGATGGTGCGGGCAAGCTCGCCTTCCTTCGCGCGCCAATAGGCGGCGTCGAACATCTGCGAGGTGGTGCCGAAACCTGACAGACCGTCGAGCAATTCGTAGCCCTTTGCCGAATCGCTCGGCAGCCCTTCCGACGCGAGCGTCATGCGCAGTTCGTCACGCCGGGCGGCATCGACGTAGATCGCGCCGCCGCGCACCTCCGTGGCCACGCCGCGCGTTTCGAGGGCCTCGATCACCTCGCCCGCGGGTCCTGACTCGAGCCCGGCGTAGAGAAGCGCCATGGAGGGCTGCGCCGCGATGCGCGCAACGGCCAGGATGGCAGCAAACATCGCCAGCGTCGCCACCGCGACGATGATCTGCTTGCGCGTATCAAGTGCGTTCCATACAGCCAGAACCTGCGCCAAGACGTGACTCCTTTTGCGAGCGGGCTTCTGCCCCCGTCGCGAGTCACCTTCGCCGATCCCCCTTAACAATCGGTTAGCCCCTGACGGCGTATAAGCGATTCGTCGCAGCAGACGGATGCAAGATGGCAGAGATCGACGCAGCAACTGGGGCCCCGGAGCAGGAAGCGCCGAAAAAGCGCTCGATCCGTGGCCTCGTCATTGGGCTTGCCATGGCCCTGGCGCTCGGCGGCGGGGGCTTTTTCGCGGTGTATTCGGGGCTGGTCTTTGCGCCGGGCGAAACGGGCGAGGAAAAGAGCGCCGCGGTGAAACTTGAGCCGGCGGCGCTGCCCCCGGTCGCTTTCGTGCCGCTGGAACCATTGGTGATTTCGCTTGGTCGGAATGCGGGGAACAAGCATCTGCGTTTCCGTGCGGAACTCGAGGTGTTCCCGGGCACGGAGGCAGACGTTGGCGCCCTGGCGCCGCGCGTGATGGATGTTCTCAATTCCTACTTGAGAGCCGTCGAACTGCGCGATCTCGAGGATCCCGCGGCGCTGATCGACCTGCGCGCGCAGATGCTCAGGCGGGTCCAGCTTGTCGCGGGTGAGGGCCGGGTCAAAGACCTGTTGATCATGGAATTCGTCTTGAACTGACGGGCAAACGGAGGGCCAGAATGGACCAGATCATTCAGATCGCAGCGGATGTGCTGCTCGGGGCCGGGGCGCTCGGAGCCGCGGTTTATTGCTATGTGCTCGCCCGCCGCCTCAAACGGTTCAACAATCTCGAGAACGGCGTGGGCGGCGCGGTGGCGGTCCTGTCCGCCCAGGTCGATGACATGACGAAGACATTGGACCAGGCCCGAAAAGCCGCCGCGCATTCATCGCAGACCCTGACGGCGTTGACCGAACGGGCGGAATTGTCGGCGCGCAAGCTCGAACTCATGATGGCCTCGCTGCACGACCTGCCCGACGAAAAGGTGACCGCGCCTCGTGAGGTGCGGGCCGGGGATGACGAGGCCGGACAGGACGAGGCGTGGGAGAAAGCGGCGCGGTCGATGCCTGGCGATGTGCCGCGCGAGGATGCCGCGCCGTTGTTCGCGACGAGACGATCCGCCGGTGCGGGAGGCAAGGCATGAAGCCGGGCCGGCAGGGTGATGGCACCGAGCACGCCGGCGAGCCGAAACGCCGCCGCAGGTCGGCGCGGGGCGTATTGTGGTTGATCACGGCGGCATTCGCGCTGTCTGGGCTGCTGCGGCTCGGAAGCGGGACGAGCGAGGCAATCGCCGCAGGCGTCGCGAGCGGGTTTGACGCGGCGATGTCCACGGAAGCCACAGATTGTGCGCAACCGGCCGATATCGCCGAGGTTCTGGAAGCGCTTGAGGCCCGCGAAGCCCGCGTGGCCGTCCGCGAAGCGGCAGTGGCCGACCGGATGCAGGCGCTCGAACTGGCCGAGGTTCAGGTCAGGGAGAACCTCGCCGCGCTGGAGGCCGCCGAGGCTTCCCTGGAAGCAACGATTTCCGCCGCCTCCACCGCCGCCGAAGGTGATCTCGCGCGGCTTACAAGTGTTTACGAGAACATGAAACCCAAGGAAGCTTCCCCGCTTTTCGCGGCGATGGATCCGCAATTCGCCGCCGGTTTCCTCGCCCGTATGCGCCCCGACACCGCAGCGGCGATCCTCGCCGGTCTCGATCCGGCGACCGCCTATTCGATCAGCGTGATCCTCGCCGGGCGGAACGCGGATGTTCCGACGAAATAGGCGATGCCTGCAGACGGTTTCTTAACCGGACTCACCGAAACTGATCTCAGTCAGGCCTACGAGGAGCGACAGGATGATCGGGCTCATCGGTATCGCGATGATCTTCATTATGGTGTTCGGTGGGTATCTCGCCGCCGGCGGGAAGATGGGAATCATTCTCAAATCCCTTCCCTTCGAGTTCACGATGATCGGTGGCGCCGCCGCCGGCGCCTTCGTGATCTCGAACGACGTGGCCGCGATCAAGCAGACGATGCGCACCATCGGCCGGGTCTTCAAGGGCCCGCGCTGGAAGCCCCAGGATTACAAGGATCTGCTTTGCCTCCTGTTCGAGTTGATCCGTCAGGCGCGCCAGAACGCCGTGGCCCTCGAGGAGCATATCGAAACACCCGAGGAGAGCGCGATCTTCACAAGGTATCCGCGGATTCTGGAAGACCGCGAAGCGATAGAACTGATCTGCGACACGTTGCGCTCCGCGTCCATGAACTACGATGACCCGCACCAGGTGGAGGAGGTCCTGGAAAAGCGCATCGAGGCGAGTTTTCATCATTCACAGCACCCCAGCCATGCGCTGCAATCCGTCGCCGATGCGTTGCCTGCGCTGGGCATCGTTGCCGCCGTGCTTGGGGTTATCAAGACGATGGGCTCGATCGACCAACCACCGGAAATCCTCGGCAAACTCATCGGTGGCGCGCTGGTGGGCACCTTCCTCGGTGTCTTCCTGGCCTACGGGCTGGTTGGCCCCTTCGCGTTGAAGCTCAAGACGGTGTCGGAAGAGGATGCCCATTTCTACCAGCTGATCCGGGAAGTCCTGGTGGCCAACCTGCACAACCATTCGACCAATATCTGCATCGAGGTCGGCCGGCAGAATACACCGGGCCATGTGCGGCCCGGGTTCGCCGAGCTCGAAGAAGCGCTCAAGGCGGTCAAGAAAGACGCGGCATGACCCGGATTCTGCTCCTTGCTTTCCTGCTTGGGCTGCCGTCCAACCTGGTGGCGCAACCGGTGACCGTTCGTTCCGGCGACCATGCCGGGTTCTCCCGCTTGCTGATCAATTTCGACGTCGAAGCGGAATGGGAATTCGGCCGGGTAGACAACGGGTTCGAGTTTCGCCCGGCGAACAAGACGTTGCGATACGATCTCTCGCCTGTCTTCGAGCTGATAACCCGGGACCGGATCGTTGAAGTCGAAGACCTGGGAGGGGGCCGCTTGTTCCTTCGCGTGGATTGCGACTGCCACGGCGATGCCTTTGACCTCCGAGGTGGCCAGGTCGTTCTTGATATCAAGGATGGTCCGCCGCCGAACGCGCAATCTCGTTTCGAGCAATCGCTTGCCGATCCGGCAGATACGCCGATGCCCGACAGGGAGCAGGAGCCCTCGCCGCGTGTGGAAACCTTGCCGGCTTTCACGACGACGGGCCGGTTGCCGGTGTCTTCCCGTGATCGGGCCGGGTTGCCGTTGACGATACCGCGGCATCTAGGCGATCCGGTTTCACCGGAAGGTGCCGCGCCCCGGGTCGAGACGTTTTTCGAAATCGCGACACCCGACAAAGGCGCCGGCCAGCCGGCTGCGGACGCCGAAACCGCGGAGGCGGCGGCGCCAACAGGGGCGGTGCCAGGCAGGGACCGCGTGCCGGAGATCGAGACGGCCTTGCTCGAGCAGATCGCGCGCGCCGCCGGGCAGGGACTGTTGGAGGCGGACCTGAAACCGCTTGATGAAAACGTCGCGCCGCCACCGGAGCCGCGTTCGGCAGAACCGCTGACGCCGCCGGTCGAGACCCCTCCGGAAGAGCCGACGACGCAATCGCCGCGGGGCCATATCGAAATCGAGACAGGGGTGGACCGCGCCACCGCGCGGGGCCGACCTGATCTCGCGCAGGCGGAGCCTGGCCGCCAATGTGCACCGCCGGAGCATTTCGACGTTGCGGCTTGGGGCAGTTCGAAGCTGAACCCGGGACGAGATATCGGCACCTTTCGCAGCGCGGCCATCGGCGAATTCGACTCGGTCAGCAGCGAAGGGATCACGGGCCTTGTGCGGCACTATGTTTTCATGACCTTCGGCGCAGAGGCCAAGGCGCTGATCCGCCGTTACCCGAACCGGGTCGCGCAAGCGGATGTTCTGGCGATGATGGCCGACGTGATGGACAGCGGTTTTTCCGCGACTGCGTCGGCCTATGTCGAGCAAATGCAGTGCCCGTCGCACACGGCGTTGTGGGCCGTGCTCGCGCAACCTGCCTTGTCGGGAGCTGATCCCATCAACACGGAGGCCGTCACCCTCGCGTTCGCGGGGCTGCCGCGACATCTGCGGGATCACCTCGGGCCGGGGCTTTCCGAAAAGCTTCTGAATGCCGGAGATCGTGCCACCGCCGACATGGTCAGAAACGCAACGGGGCGCGGCACCAGCAAAGAGGCGTCCGAGATCGAGGCTCTGAACGCCAGCTTCGACATCCTGCGCGGTGAGCCCGATCTCGGGCGCGCACGTCTTGATACGGTGATCGCCCGGGCTGATGACGTCCTTCCCGAGGCATTGCTCAAGAGCGTCGAGGCGACCTTGGTAGAAGGCGGCGCCGTGCCACAGGAACGGATATCGCTTCTCGAAAGCCTGGCTTATGAAAGGCGGGGCAGCGCAGGGGCGGCCCGCTTTCTGGCCGCAGCGGTGCGGGCGCATGCCTCGGTATCCAGCTTCGACGCCGCGTTCGCGCGCCTGTCGGATCGGGCGCAGGGGCTGGACGAGACGGACGCGGAACATGCCGTTCTGAGGCAGGAGCTGTTCCGGCGTTTGGCGGATGACAGCGCCGACGCCACGTTTCTCCGGCTTCTTTTGCCTCGACTCGATGATGCCGTCGGCTTGCCCGCAGAGGACCGGCGCCGACTAGCTGCACGCCTTCTCGATCTCGGCTTGCCGCTGCCCGGGCGCCGCTTGCTTGGCGGTGATGGCGATCTCCCGGAGCCACTGGACCGGCTGCTCTATGCGCGCGCGGCCTTGATGGAGGGTCGGCCAGACGTGGCCATCGGCTATCTCGCCGGGATCGATGGGGAAGATGCGGGCCGCCTTCGGGCCTCTGCACTGGAGCGGGCATCGGACCATGCCGGAGCTTTGCGCGCCCACCTGGCCAACGGAGACGGCGCCTTGGGAGAGAACGCGGCCTGGCGTGGCGGGCTGTGGGAAGACCTTACGAACATGGGCGAGGGGCCAAGGCGCGATGCGGCCATGCTCATGATCGCGCGCGATGGCGCCGCGGATGGCGCCGCGTTGTCGCCTTCCACGCCCCTCGCCAGTTCGACGGCCCTGATCGAGAACAGCCGCGAGGCACGCGCGGTCCTGGATCGTCTGCTGCAATCCACCGAAGTTCCACGACCCGCAGATGCACCCTGATCCGGTTACGGTTTGGCAACCCTTCCGGGGCTAGGGTGGCATTCAACGCAAGAATTGCGGTGGATGGAATGTGGAAGAACCGATCTTGGCAGGGTTTGAACAGGCGCCGTGCGGGGAAACCCGGTGCGCCGGCCCCTGTGTCCACGTGGAAGGCGGCCTGCCGAAATCCCGGCTTTTTCCTGGTATTCGGCTTCGTTCTTGCCTCCGGTTTGGCGTTCGGCCCCGGTGCGGGATCGGCCAGCACCGACCCATCGGTGATCTGCGACCGAGCCGCAATTCTCGCGGCGAAGCGGACTGGCGTTCCGATCTCGGTTCTCAAGGCCATCATGCTGACGGAAACCGAGCGGCCTCATGGGTCCGACATGCGCCCCTGGCCCTGGGCGGTCAACATGGAGGGAGAGGGGCACTGGTTCGCCTCCGAAGCCGGGGCCAAGGGGTATGCCGAGGAGCATTTCAAACGCGGTGCCCGCAGCTTCGATGTTGGATGCTTCCAGATAAACTACAAATGGCATCACCAGAACTTCGCCTCGCTCGACGCCATGTTCGATCCGGTGGAGAACGCGCTCTATGCGGCGCGGTTTCTTGCGACGCTTTACCGGGAAACCTCGGATTGGGGGGCTGCGGCCGGCCGGTATCACTCGAGAACACCTGAACATGCCGTCCCATACCAGGCGCGGTTTGAACGGTTTCGGGCCCGCTATCTGGCCGAAGACCGGACCGCCTTGCCTGATCTTCTCGCGAACCTTGGGGCCGGTGCGGCGGCACCGATGGCCCCGGATGCCCGAGAGCGTCCGCAGCGCACGAATTCCTTCCCGTTGCTTCTGAACGGCGGCGCGCGCGGAATGGGTTCGCTGGTGCCGATCTCCGGAGGACGAAACGCAAGAAGTCTCTTCGCGCCGGACGAGGCGGGGTAGGAACGCGCCGATGAACCCGACGATTGCCCAAGTCTTTCGGCCCACGATCCTGCTCGCGCTCGCGCTCATGGCGGTGATCGTGATGATGATCCTGCCGGTTCCAGCCTGGCTGCTGGATATTGGCCTCGCCGCCTCGTTCGCGCTCGCGATCCTGATGTTCACGGTCACGCTCTTCATCGAACGCCCGCTCGATTTCTCCGTGTTTCCGACGGTCCTGTTGGCTTCGCTCATGCTCCGGCTGTCGCTCAACGTCTCGTCCACGAAGCTGATAATCGGGGAAGGCCATACCGGAACATCCGCCGCTGGAAACGTCATCGAGGGCTTTGCCAACTTCGTGATGGGCGGGAGCGTGTTTCTCGGCCTCGTCGTGTTCGGCGTGCTCCTGATCGTGAATTTCATTGTTATCACGAAGGGCGCGGGGCGCATGGCCGAGGTGGGCGCGCGCTTTGCCCTCGACGGTATGCCGGGCAAACAGCTCGCCATCGACGCCGACGTGTCTTCGGGCGCGATCACCCACGAGGAAGCCAAGGAACGCCGTGAACGTGAACAGGCCGAGACGACCTTCTTCGGCTCGCTCGACGGGGCCTCGAAATTCGTCAAGGGCGACGCGGTTGCCGGGTTGCTGATCACCCTCCTCAACCTCGTCATGGGGCTGGTGATGGGTGTGGCGATCCACGACATGGAGCTGGGCCGGGCGTTTGAAACCTACACGATCCTGACGGTCGGCGACGGGCTCGTGAGCCAGATCCCGGCAGTCATCATCTCGATCGCCTCGGCGCTGCTTCTCGCGCGCGGCGGTGCCACGGGGGCAACCGATCTTGCCCTGTTCTCGCAACTGGGGCGCCACCCCTCGGCGCTGGTGACGGTCGCGGTGCTCATGGGGCTCTTCGCGCTCGTGCCGGGCTTGCCGTTCACGCCCTTCGTCGTCGGGGCCCTGGTGCTCGGATCCGCCGCTTGGTGGGTGAGCCGCCAGTCCGGCCAGAAAGAGAAAGCGGCGAGCGATGCCGAGAAGGCCGACGCCGCCGCGCCTCGGCGCGAAACCATGGGGGATATTCTCGACCTGGAAGACATCCACGTCGAGTTCGCGAGTGATCTCGTGAACATGGTGCTCGATCCGGCGACGGGCCTGGATGCGCGCATCGCCAACATGCGCAATCACGTGGCGAGTTCCTACGGCCTGATCCTGCCGGAAATCCGGCTGACCGACGATCCATCGTTACCGCCGGGAAGCTACGTGGTGCGGATCCAGGGGGTGGAGCAGGCGCGCGACAGCCTGAAGCCGAGCCGGGTTCTGGCGATCCTTTCCGGCGCGGAAACGGATCTGCCCCCGGGCGATGACGTTGAAGAGCCCGTCTATGGCGCACCGGCGCGATGGGTTGCGCCCGAGGAGCAGGATGTCGTTGCGCTGCAGGGTGCGACGGTGGTCACCCCCACCGAGGTTCTCGCGACGCACCTGCTTGAAGTGATGAAACGAAACTTCGGACGGCTGCTCAGCATGAAAGCGCTCCGACGCCTGCTGGACGAATTCACCAATGTGTCGGACCCGGTCCGGGCCGAGGCCAACCAGCGCCTGCTGAACGAACTCGTGCCCGACAAGGTGCCGGTCGATCTCCTGCTTTCGGTCCTGCGCCTGCTGCTCGAAGAGCGGGTGTCGATCCGCAATCTCTCGCTGATCCTCGAAGCAATCGCAGAGGCCCGCCCGGTGTTTGCCGGCCCCGAGGCGATCTGCGAACATGTGCGCCAACGCCTCGGCTTCCAACTGGTTGCCGAGATCAAGCGGCCGGATGGAACGCTTCCGCTGGTTCAGCTGGCGCCGGAATGGGAGGAGGCCTTCGCCACCTACCAGATCGACGGAGAACGCGGCGGCGATATCGCCCTGCCGCCCGAAACGTTCAACCGGCTGGCGAACGGTATTGCCGAGCGCATCGCGCGGGCTGGCGAAAACGGGGCCTACCCGGCGGTTGTGACCTCCTTGCGCCGCCGCCGTTTCCTGCGCACGGTTCTGACCGCCAAGGGCATTTCCAACCCGGTGTTTTCGTTCGAGGAAATCGGTACGGAGGCGCGCCCCGCACTGGTCGGGTTGGTGCCGGCATGACGGAAGACCTGCTCGCGCTGGCCGACTGGGTGCAAGGCTGGCTCCTGCTCGGGTTCATCGTTTTCCTGCGCGTCGGAGCCGCCATGGCACTCCTGCCCGCGTTCGGCGAAAGGTCGGTTCCCGCGCGGGTTCGCCTGATGTTGGCGATCGGGTTCACCGTCGTCGTGCTTCCGGCGGCGGGCACCCTGATCCAGCCGACAATCGCGGCACTGGCGCGGCCGGGGACTATGGTGATCACCGAGGCCATCGCCGGGCTCGCCATCGGCGGCGTGATCCGGTTGTTCTTTCTCGTTCTGCAGATCGCCGGTTCAATGGCGGCGCAGGCAACGTCGCTCGCGCAGATCTTCGGCGGCCAGAATGCCGATCCGCAACCGGCGATGGGCCATGTCCTGTTCATCGGCGGGCTCGCCCTTGCCGTCATGCTTGGCCTGCACGTGCGCTTCGCCGAAATCCTGATCCTGTCCTACGACGTGTGGCCGGCCGGTCAGCTGCCGGGGGGAGAGATTCTTTCGGCGTGGGGGCTGTCGCAGGTTGCACGGGTGTTCGGCCTTGCCCTCACCCTCGCGGCGCCCTTCCTCGTCGCGTCCCTCGTCTACAACGTGGCGCTCGGCGTCATCAACCGCGCCATGCCGCAGCTCATGGTGGCCTTTGTCGGTGCGCCGGCGATCACGGTGGGCGGCCTCGTGCTCCTGTTCCTGACTGCGCCGCTGCTTCTGGGCGTGTGGCAAACGGCCCTGACCGCCGTGCTCAACGATCCGTTCGGGGTGCCGTGATGGCCGAGCCGCAGGACGATGCCGACAAGCAACACGAACCAACCCAGAAGAAGCTCGACGATGCGCGCCGCAAGGGCGAGGTGCCGCGCTCTGCAGACCTCGGGACCGCCGCGGCCTACGGCGGTTTTCTCCTGGTCTCGGTCAGTATCGGCGCGGCCACGCTGCGGGAGACGGGGAGTTTTCTCGCCGGTCTCATCGAGCACTCCGCCTCCCTGTCTGCCGATGTGTTTTCGGGCGGGGGCAGGGTTGCCTCGGGCACGATCCTGTCGGCGCTTGGCGCCGCGTTCCTGCCCTGGTTTCTCGTTCCCGGCATATTCGTTCTGGTCGCCAATATCGCGCTGCGCAGTTTCACCGTGGCGCCCGAGAAACTGAAGCCGAAGCTCAATCGCATCAGCCTGATTGCCAACGCGAAAAACAAGTTCGGCCGTAGCGGGTTGTTCGAATTCGCCAAGAGTTTTGCCAAGCTGACGATCTTTTCGCTGGTGCTTGGCGTGTTCCTGTTCCGTCAGCTGCCGCAGATCCTGGCCACCGTCAATCTCAGCCCGGGAATGGCGACGGTTGTGCTGCTGTCGCTCGGGGTGCGGTTCTTCGCGATCGTCCTCGTGATCGCGCTCGTCATCGGGACCATCGACTACCTTTGGCAACGCCAGGAGCACCTGCGCAAGAACCGGATGTCGCACAAGGAGTTGATGGACGAATCCAAGCAAAGCGAGGGCGATCCGCACATGAAGCAGCAGCGCCGTCAGCGTGGCTACGAAATCGCCATGAACCACATGCTCGGTGACGTGCCCAACGCCGACGTGGTTGTCGTCAATCCCACCCATTACGCCGTTGCGCTCAAGTGGAGCCGCCTGCCGGGCGAGGCACCGGTCTGCGTGGCCAAGGGCGTCGACCAGATCGCCGCGCGGATCCGGGAGGCGGCATCGGAAGCCGGCGTTCCGATCCATCGCGATCCTCCCACCGCCCGCGCGATTCACGCGACCGTCGAGATCGGTGGCGAGATCCGGCCGGAGCATTACCAGGCGATCGCGGCGGCGATCCGGTTCGCCGAAGAGATGCGACGGAAGGTGCGGGAGCGCTCCGGGCGTTCTGACGTTGAAGCGAGGCATTCGACATGAAAAGCGGCCTGGCTGATCTCGAAGTGCTGACGACGATGGTTCTCGACCGGGAGCTGGCGCGGCTGCGCGAGCTTGCCGAGGTCGTCCGGCAACGCCAGCGCGCCGTTGCGGACCTCGCCGAGGCCAGCAAGGATCGATCCGCCGCGCTTTTGCGTGAAGACGGGGCCGGTGATCTCGCCGCGCTCAATGGCCGTGACCCGCTTTGGCAGGCATGGCTGCACCGGGAACGGGATCAACGGCAGGCCGCGGTGGCACGGGCCATGGCTGAAATGGAAGCGCAAAGGTTGCTGGCCGGGCGCGCGTTCGGACGGGCGGACGCCGTGCGGCAGATGCGGCGTGCCGAGATCGCCACCAAGCGCGAGGTTGCAACGCGCCGGTCCATCGCCGAGCCCGGTGGGGATTGAACCGGGACGGTAGGGCGGCGGATCGGTTTGCCGAACGCCCCCCGTGTCAGACGTCTTGCCGCATGATGTCGGTGATGAGAATATCGTGCACGGTCCCGGCCAAGACACTGTTCGCGGCTTCCCGCAAGGCGGTGCGCAGCGTGTCCATGTTGGGTCCGGCCGTGAAGGTGCCGTCGAAGCCGCCGGCGTTGGCATGATCGAACAGGACCCGAAGGAAAGTGTCGCGCAGCTTGGGCTCGCGCTGGTAGACGATTTCGGAACCGCCGGTTGACATCTGAAGAGTGAGCGACAGCACGACAAGCGCCGACACTGCGCCGTCCCGGACGACCGGGATGACGAACTGATTGTTCATCTTCACGAAATTGCCGCCGGTCTCGCCCATCTCGGGAGCGGCGACGGGCAAGGCCACGGCGGAGGCATCGCCCGGGCAGTCGCAAGGGCATGCCGCCTGAGCTAGGTCGGGCACCGGCTCCGGGCGCAGCGCGAACCCCGCACCGATGCCGGCACCGGCGCCGATGAACGCCAGCAGGAAGGGGATGAATTTGCCCACGGTGCGCTCCTAGAACGGTAGGATCATGTCGGTGATCTGCTGGCCGATCCGCGGCTGCTGCATATCGGTGATCTGGCCGCGTCCGCCGTAGGAAATCCGGGCCGAAGCGATCTTGTCATAGGGGATTTCGTTCTGCCGCGAGATATCGGCCGGGCGCACGTAGCCCGAAACGAGCAATTCGCGCAGCTCATAGTTCACGCGCACCTCCTGGCTGCCTTCGATCTGCAGGATGCCGTTCGGCAGTTTGCCGACGACGGTGGCCGCAACCCGCAGCGTCAGTTTTTCGTTTCTCCTGGTCGTTCCGTTGCCGGATGCGCTGCCGGCGGAACTGGTCGAAACGCCGGGGGTCAGGTCGATCTCGGCGAGCGGGCCCAGGGCATCGATGCCCAGGAAACCACCGATGCTCATTTCTTCCGATCCTTGCCGCCCGCGAGACGAGCTGGCCGAAACCTCGGCCTTCTCGTCGATCTCGATCACCACGGTGAGGATATCGCCGGCCTCCTGCGCCCGTCGATCCCCAAGGAGGGATTGCCGGCCCGCGGCCCAGAGCGAGGATTCGTCGGTATCGCGGCGCGAGGCGATGCTGCGCGGCAGCGGCAGCGTGCTCATGGCTTGCGCCTCGCGCGTGCTTTCGATGCCTGTCATTGTCGGTGGGCGGCCCAGATCGTTCAGCCGTTGTTCGCAGCCGGAAACCAGCAGGATGCAGGCCAGGCTGATGGCGGGCAGGGGGGTGAGTTTCATTCGGACCTCTCGATTGGCAGGTATGAGACGGATCAGGGATTGACGATGACGGTGCCATCGGCGCGCACCCGGCCGGTAACGGTGTGACGTGACGCCAGATTCATCACCCGAAGCCTGTCACCGAGGCCGGCGCGCCCGAGCGCACGGCCCTCGGCGATGATCTCGAGCCCGGATTGCTGATACAGGAGGGTGACGATCTGGTTGCGGTCGATGAGTGCGGGCGGGCCCACTTCGCCTGACAGGATCGGTCGCCCCGCGTAGAGCGCGACCCGCGCCTCCAGCCCCACCACCTCGTCGACCGAGCTGTAGGCGCCGGGAGTCTCGGCGTCGGACAGGCGCAGGTCCGCCGGGGTCAGAACCGATTGCGCCCGCAGCGTCCGCGCTGCGATCACGGTTTCGGCCGTTGCGGGCAGCGCCAGCGCAGCGCACAGGGGAAGAAGCAGCGCCAGTTTCATCAGCGCACCTGTGTCGTGGCGGCGAGCATCTGGTCGGCGGCGGTGATGACCTTCGAGTTCAGCTCGTAGCCGCGCTGGGCCTCGATCAACTCGGTGATCTCCTTCACCGCGTCGACCGAGCTCTGCTCGCGGTAGCCCTGGCGCAACGTGCCGAGGCCGTCATCGCCGGGCACGCCGATGAGGGGCGGGCCAGAGGCTTCGGTTTCGAGGAAGTTGTTGGAGCCTATCGCCTCGAGCCCCTGTTCGTTGGTGAACTGGGTGAGGGTGATCTGGCCGATCAACTGCGCCTCGACCTCGTTGTTGAAATAGGCATAGATCTCGCCGTCGGCATTGATCGTGATGGCGCGGGTTTCCACCGGGATGGTGATCTCGGGCACCACAGGGAAGCCGTCTGATGTCACGATCAGGCCCTCGCCGTTGCGCTTGAGGCCACCGTCTCGGGTATAGGCGGCGTTGCCCGCAGGCAGGGCGATTTCGAAGTATCCGCGGCCCTCGATGGCAATGTCGAGATCGCCGCCGGTCTGGGCCAGCGCGCCTTGCTGGATCTGCATCGAAACCGCAGCCGGTCGCACGCCGAGGCCAAGCTGCACCCCGGTCGGCAGCACCGTGCCGTCGTTGGCGTTGATCGTGCCGGGGCGCGTCATCTGCTGGTAATGCAGATCGGAAAATTCCGCGCGGCGGGCGTTGTAGCCCGTCGTCGACATGTTGGCGAGGTTGTTCGAGATCGTCTCGACCCGCATCTGCTGGGCCAGCATCCCGGTCGCGGCGATTTTCAGGGCGCGCATGTCGGCTCCTTTCAGATGTTACTTCGCCAGGGTCTGGATCATGCCCCGGATGCGCTCGTCTTCGCGTTCGAGGAATGCCTGGCCCTGTTCATAGGCGCGCTGGATCTCGATCATGCGGGCCAGTTCGCCGATCGGATCGACGTTGGAAGACTCGAGATAGCCCTGCAGGATCACTGCCCCCCCGATCACCGGCTGGGCCCCGCCCGGCGCCTCGAACCGGACGCCATCGCGATGGCGCATGTCATTCGGGTCGTTGGGTAGCCAGAGGCCGATCTCGGCAAGCGGCTGACCATCGGCGGACATCGTGCCATCGGCGGCGATGGAGATGGCGGCGGCATCGGCGGGCACGAAAACGGGAGCGCCGCCCGCGTCGAGCAGGCGGTGGCCATCGAGGGTGACCAGCTCGCCCTCGGGCGAGGGGGTGAAGGCGCCGGCGCGGGTGAGCATCGGCCCGCCCAGGCCCTCGATCATGAAAAAGCCCTCCCCCTCGATCGCGAGATCGAAAGTGCCGCCGGTCTGGGTAAGCGGGGCCTGGTCAAGCCGGGTGTCGCGCACATTGGCGGTGGCCATCGAGAGCGAGGGGTCGCCGGGGGCCAGCGCCTTGACGAATTCCGAAAAGATCACCCCTTCCCGGCGGAATCCGGTAGTGGAGGCATTGGCGATGTTGTTGGCCACGGCCCGCATTTCGGTCATCAGACCGGATTGGCGGGTGAGGGTGGTGTAGCTGGCGTTGTCCATCTCAGCTTCCGGCGATCAGGGGCACGATGGTGCCTTGAAAAAAACTGATCAGGGTTTCGGTCATGAAGCCCATCGACAGCCAGAACACCGCGAGCATGGCAGCAACCTTCGGCACGAAGGTGAGCGTCATCTCCTGGATCGAGGTCAGCGCCTGGAACAGGCCAACGGTGATGCCGGCCACCAGTGCCACCGTGAGCACGGGGAGCGAAATGATAACCGCGTTCCAAAGCCCGGCCCGCAAGGTGTCGTAGAATAGGATCTCGTTCATGATCACACCGGCATCCTGAGAATTTCCTGGTAAGCCTCGACGACCTTGTTGCGGACCGTCACCGCCGTTTCCACCGCCAGCTCGGTTTGCGTCAGGGCCTGCACCAGCGCATGCGGATCGGCGTTGCCGCTCATCGCCGCTTTCGCCACCGCATCACCCTGTTCAAGGGTTGCGGCGAAGTCCTGCGCCGTTTTGGCGAAGGCTTCGGCTGCGCCGCCACCCGGCTGCGCGTTCGGCGCAGTGGCGGGTTTCGTTACCGCGTAGGCTTGTGCGGCCAGGGTCGATTTCACGTCCATTCATCCCTCCTATTTCCGGAGCAGATCGAGCAGGCTGCGCGACATTTGCCGGGTCTGCTCGAAGATCTTGAGGTTCGCCTCGTAACTGCGTTGCGCTTCGCGCGCGTCGGCGATCTCGACCACGAGATCGACGTTGGAGCCTTCGTAGTAACCGCTGTCATCCGCCATCGGATGCGATGGGTCGTAGATCCTTGGCAGGGCGCTGCGGTCGAGCCACACCGCGCCGGTTTCGACCAGCCCGGTGCGCCGCCCTGCCTCGAGCATCTCCTCGAAGGCCACGATCTTGCGGCGGTAGCCCGGCGTATCGGCATTGGCGATGTTTTCGGATGTATGACGCAGCCGGTTGGCCTGTGCCTGCATGCCGCTCATCGCGGTTTTGACGGAAGAAAGCAGATCGCTCATGGTCAGCCCCGCCCGCTGACGGCCGTGCGCAGGATCTTCAACGCCGAACCGTAAACCGCGAGCGCGCGATCGTGCGCGCTCTTGGCCCGCGTCGCGGCGAAGATTTCCTGCTCGATGGAGACGTTGTTGCCATTGGGCGACGCGGCGTCCGGCCTGTGAACCATGCCGATTTGCGCGGCGTTGATCGAGGTGCCGTCAATGAAATGGCCAGCGCGGGTGGCGCGCAGATCGCCTGTGCGCGCGTTGCGATAGCTCTCCGAGAATTCGGCCAGATCCATCGCGCGGTAGCCCGGCGTGTCGGCATTCGCCACGTTGCGGGCGATGACGGATTGGCGCTGGGCCGCATGCCTCGCTAGGGCCTGCGCCATTGAAAAGATCTCGAGTTTCTCGAACATCGGGGCTTCTCCCTCGACCGCGTTCAACCAAGGCTTAACCCTGATTCCTTTAGAAACGGTTTCAGGCCGCGGACGAGAGGAGAAATGGCATGGTGCAGATCGGATTCGACAAGCTCGCCGCCGAGATCGGGGCGATCAGATCGACCCACGACATGGGCCGCGTCTCGCGCATCGGGCGCGGCACGATCGAGGTTGCCGGCCTCGGGCACGTGGCCGCGCAGGGTGACGTGGTGGAAATCGACACGCCGGCCCATGCCGTGCGGCGGGGCGAGGTGCTCAACCTGGCGCAGGACGAGGTCACGATCCTGCCGGATGGCGACGTCGAGGGGCTTCAGATCGGCGCTGCGGTCACCCTGATCGGGCCAAGCCAGATCGCGCCCGACGACAGCTGGATCGGCCGGGTGATCGACCCGATGGGCAAGGCGATGGATGGCCGGCCGATCTTTCGCGGCCTCGAGGCGCGCCCCTTGCGGGGCGTGCCGATGAACCCGACCGAGCGGCGCGTTCTGGGCGCCCGGCTCGAAACCGGGCTCGCGGTGTTCAACACGCTCTTGCCGGTCGTCCGCGGCCAGAGAATCGGTCTTTTCGCCGGCTCCGGGGTGGGCAAATCAACCCTGCTCGCCAAGCTCGCGCGAGGGGTGCATGCCGATGTTGTCGTGATCGCGTTGATCGGCGAGCGGGGGCGGGAGGTTCGTGAATTCATCGAGCGGGTGCTGGGCTCGGACGGGATGCGCCGGTCGGTGGTGGTGGCGGCCACGTCTGACCAGTCGCCGCTCCTGCGCCGGCGCTGCGGGTGGACCGCGATGGCGGTAGCCGAGCACTTCCGCGATCAGGGCAAACACGTCCTGTTCCTGGCGGATTCGGTCACCCGTTTTGCCGAAGCGCACCGCGAGATCGCCCTGGCAGCGGGCGAAGGCGGCGCGCTGCGTGGATTCCCGCCGTCGACCACGCACCAGATCACCGCGCTTTGCGAACGCGCCGGGCCCGGGGTTGGCACCTCCGGCGATATCACCGCGGTGTTTTCGGTTCTGGTCGCCGGGTCCGACATGGAAGAGCCGGTGGCCGATATCCTGCGCGGTGTGCTCGACGGCCATGTGGTGCTCGACCGGAACATCGCGGAGCGCGGGCGGTTTCCGGCGGTTGACCTGTTGCGATCCGTCAGCAGGGCCCTGCCGGGGGCCGCGAGCGAGGCCGAAAACACGCTGATATCGGCGGCGCGGCAACGGCTGGGCGCCTATGACCGCTCCGAGATGATGATCCGGGCCGGGCTGTATACCCAGGGGTCGGATGCCGAACTCGATGCTGCGATCGCGTGCTGGCCGAAGCTGGATGCCTTTCTGTCGGAGGATGAGTGGGAGAACACCGCGGCAAGCTTCCGCAGGCTGGCCGCTTGCCTCAAAATCGGGGATGGCGGTGGTGAGGCCGCGCCGGGCTGAGCATCCGCGCCTCACCAGGGCGGAATCACGCTGGGTTTGTCGAAGCCGGCAACGCCCGAGCAGAACGACGAACATTAATCCCCGACGCGCGCGAGCCCGTGTGACTCGCGGCCTTCGGGCGCAGGGGGCAAATCCGCTTATCTCAGGATCAGCGCGTCGCAGGAAGTGCCGAAGCGGGCGAACCGGTGATCGGCATGATCGGGGTGGCTGCGGCCGAAGGCACAGGAACGAGAGAGCCGGGAGCCAACGCAGGTGCGCGGAATTGGTTGATGGGGCCGCCCCGCCCATGTTTTTCGCTTAGGGGCTTCAACTTGGGCGCGGCCGAGCAGGGGCTTGCCGGTATTTCCTTCGTCGCCGCCGCCGCGGGCCGGACCGTCGCCAGGCGTGTGAGCCCCATGGCGCTCCGCGCTCGTGCCTGCCGCCATGGAACGGCCTGCCCGCCAGCGGCGATGTTGTCCCCGGGTTTGCGTCAGGTTTCGCGACCATCGGCACGCGAACGGCCGGGCATCAATCCGCGAGTGGAAACCTCGGGTGGTTTTGTCCTGCCAAACCCGGATCAGGATTCCTGCAAGAGCCTGAGGGCGATGGAGCCGGACGAGATGCCGAGGCCGCCCTCTGCGATCTGCGCGCGCATCAGGAAGAGCTGGTTCAGGCGCTCGCGCGCATCCGGATTCGAGAACTGGTCCACCTCTCCGTTGCCAAGAACGGCGCTCGCCCGGTCGCGGAACACGGTGAGTTGCCGGTCGATGTCGAGCGCGCCGACCGAAGCGGGCAGGCCAAGCGCCGTCTCGAAGACCTTGCGCAAGGGCTCGTTGCCCATGACCGAAAACCATCGCCCGTCGGCCGAATTGTCGCGCGATACGATCGCGGTCAACTCGCGGTCCAGTGACAGGGCGAGGCGCATGTTGTTATCGGTTTCGCCTACCGCGACTTCGAATTGTCGGGTGCGGTAATTTTCGAGCAGCCCCGAAGCGATATCCGACAATTTCGTCCTTGGCGTTCCGAGATCGAAGCCGAAGGCGTCCGCCAGCGCAAAATAGCGCTTGTCGACCATGCGATTGGCAAAGCTCTCCGGATCGAGCGTGCCGCCTTCGAGAACCTTCAGGACGAAGGCCTTGTTGGGAAGATCGTTCTCGAGGCCGAAGGCACCGAGCGCGACCTTGAGAAGCCGGTAATCCTCCACGAGCTCGCCGGCGGTGCTGATCTTGCCGATGTTCTCGGCGAAATAGGCGGTGTCGCGCTGGATCTCCGCGCCGGACTCAAAGGCCTTTTGTTGCGCGTTCTGGGTGCGTTGAAGGAAGGCCCAGCCAGCCAATCCGGAAAACGGAACGATCGGCTGAAACCCCATCCTTCATTCCTTCCTCGCCGCCGCGAAAATGCGCTCCTCGCGCGGCAGCAGGGCCCGAAGTGCCTTGAGGGCCTGGTAGAACTGATCTCCGATAAGGGCTTGGGTCGCCTTGTCGAGCAGGATCCGGCTGTCGGGATCGGTCAGAACCTGGCTCAACTGCTCTATGCCGCGCAGCAATTGAATGCGCGCTTCATCCTTGTCGGCATCTCCGGACAGCACGAGTTGCACGATGTAGCAAACTCTGCGCACGGGGGTGTTGACCTCCTCGGGATGGATGGCATCGCGAAGGCGGAGGATGTTGGCATTGGGCGACATGATCGCCAATCGCGAGCGCCGCTCGCCGTTTTCGATGACGGCGCCGTTGATCAGAACCCGTTCTCGCGGGCCCAGTTTCAGGACGAGACCACTCATGCTGCCTCCGTCGTGCCGCGCAGGCCGCGCATGATGGCGGTATTGATTTCGATGAGCACCTCGGCCTCGGCTTCCCCGCGCAAGACCTTGCTGGAATGAAGAACGGTGAACTCGGCAAGGTAGAAGACGCGGGCGCGCAGGCTTTCCGGCAAGCCGTTGCCGTCTTCGGCGACATCCGCGGCGAGCATCGTCCAGAGTTGGCGGTTGGCATGCAGTGCGGCCACGAGTTCGGGAAAGGCGGCTCTTCCTTTTTCGGCGGCGGATTTGATCCGGTGCGTGACGCGGGCAAAGGCTTCGTACTCGGTGCCGCGCGGCGTTCTGATCGGGGCGGAGTTGGTGGTATAGGCCGTTTTGGCCATGTGCAAGGCGTTCACGGGGCTTCCTTCCGTTAACGAACGTGTTCAGGCTGAAGGAGGGATCGGGGCGCCATCTTGCCACCCCGATCCTGTTGCGGTTAGCGGAACAGCGCCAGGATGTTCTGGGGGGCCTGGTTGGCGATCGAAAGCGCCTGCGTGCCAAGCTGTTGCTGAACCTGAAGCGCCTGAAGACGGGCCGAGGCGGCTTCCATGTCCGCATCGACCAGCGAGCCGATCCCGGCCTTGAGCGAGTCCGTCAGTTTCGAGATGAACGTGTTCTGGATTTCCACCCGACCTGCAGCGGAGCCGAAATCGGCGGCCGCATCGATGGCCACGTTGATCATCGTCTCGATGTTGTCGAGGGCGGAGACGGCGCCGGTATCCGTCGTCACGTCGATCGAATCCAGCCCGAAGAGGCCGCCCGAGGCGGTACCGTCGGCGTTGCCGGAGACCGCGAAGTTGGCCGAGGCGCCTGCGTTATCGACTTTCAGCGACCACTGACCGGTGCTGCTGTCCTGGACCACCTTGGTGGTGATGTCCGCGTCGCCCGACGAGTCGATCGCGATCTTGAGGCCGCGGGCCACATCCTCCATCGTCTCGCCCTTGCCGGCGATGTAGTCGAAGGAAGAGCTTCCGATGGTGACCTTGTAGCTGTCGCCTTCATTGACCGCCGCGGCGTTCGAGAACGCGATGTTTTCCGCCCGCTCGTCGATCGTGCCGGAGGTCGCGCCGAGGGCGCCGCCGTTGATCGTGGTGATCTCGACCGACCCGTCGCCAGCGGTGGTTTCGCCCACCGAAACCGCCACGCCCTCGAACGCGCGCGTGGAACTGACGGTCAGAGTGCCGTCGCCGTTGCCGGTGGCGCTGATCCCGTCCAACCCGAGGCCGTTGATCAGCCCGGCCAGGCCGTCGCCCACGTCGGCCACGGCCGCGCCGGCCGCGGTGAAGGTCACCTCGACGCCGGCCACCGTAAGCGTGGCGGTGTCGTTGGCGGCCCAGGTATCGGCGACCGTGACGATGGCGGTGTTGGCCGTGTCGGCCACCGTCGCGGCGGACGCGGTGCCGTTCGCGGCGAGGGACGCCCCGGTGCCGAAGGTGCCTTGGCCGGTGCCCAGATCCTGACGTTGAACGCTGATATTCGACGCCGTCACGGTTCCGTCGGAAGCACGGTCGAGCGACGACAGGATGTTCACGTCGTCGGTTCCGGAGACCATGTTCAAGCCATTGAACTGGGCCGCGCCGACAACCGTGGCAATTTGGTCGCGCAGCGCCTTCACGTCGGTCTGAAGCTTGCCGCGATCGACGTTTTCTTCCTGCGCGGCGACGATCTTGCCTTTCATTTCCGTCAGCAGGTCGGTCACCGTTTCGGCCGCCTGGCGTGCGACCGCGATCGTCGACTCGCCCAGCGAAAGGCTGTCGGAAATCGCTTTGAACCCGTTCACGTCGGCTTCCATCACCTTCGAGATCGCCCAGACGGCGGAATTGTCCTTGGCGCTGGCGACGGACTTGCCGGTGGAGATCTCGCCTTGGGTTTTCGCGAGATTGGAGTTGATGCTCTTGAGCGTCTGCAGCGCCACCATGGCGCTTGAGTTCGTCAGAATGCTGGACATGTTTTCAGTTCCTTCAGTCGTTCGGCGCCGTTCACGCCGGGATAGGGATCTGCCCGGTCAGGGCAGGTTCAGAGCCATTCTGACCTCTGCGGATCGTGGACTTCCAAATCCGCGCCACCCCCTCTGGATGCCTGGGCAATTTGCGACGAAAGAGCCTAAGGAACGGTGAACTCCTGTTGTTCAATATGTCGGATTTTAGTCGAAACCCCGGCTTTACGCGCGACGGTTGACGTCCTGCCGGTTCGGCGGCGCGATGGCGGCCGTGGTCCCGTCGCGGGCATAGGTTCTCATCGGGTCGGGCGTGGCCTGGATTGCTGCCAAACGGTCGCGCGCGGCCTCGATGCCTTTCCCCGCCGCCGCGAGCAAAGCCTGGTTGCGCAGGGCCTTGGTGCGCAGCGCCTCCAGCTGCCGGGGATCGGTCCGCTCAGACCTGAGCCTGTCGAGCAGGCGCGTCTTGGCGCGCAGAGTCGCCTCGAGCCCATTGAACCTGCCCGCCAGCAGATTGTGCCGCTCCTGCGCGAGAAGCTGTTCCAGCGCGGCCTGCGCTTTCGGTCGGTCAAACATCCCCATCGGCGCGCTCCTTCAAGGCGTTGAACAGGCTCTCCGCCAGACCGATTCCGCCGGCCTCAACCATCGACTTCGCCTGCTCGAGCCGCAGGAAGGAAGAGAACTGGTCTTCACCGGCGCCGCCGCCGAATCCTTCCGGCGTTGCGCCGAGGCCCGCGGCTTTGAGCATTTCGGCGAGGAAATTCGCCTCGAGATCGCGCGCGGCCTCCATCAATCGCGCGTCTTGCGTGCTGGCGGAAGGCTGGTTCGGCCCGATGGTCGGGGCAGGTGGTGAAACCGGGGTCATCGCGAATCACTCGAATTGCGTGAAATTTCCGGCATCCTGCCCGGGGGCGGTAAAGAATTCGGTAATCCCTGTCTGACAGGTTCGGGGCATCGGTGTCAGAATACCCGGAATCAGAATGCACTTGCCCCTTGTCACCCCCGCACGGCCGAGCGGCGAAGCCGGCGCCCATCAGCAGGCGCCGGTGCGGTCGGCCATGGCGGCCTTGCCACCGGTGGAAGAGGGGGCCGGGCCTTTCGTCCTCGAACTCCCAATGCCGGATGGTTCGGTCGAGGGGATGCCTGCCTCAAGGGGCTTGCCGATGCCTGTGTTCACGGGGCAGGCGCAAGGTTTTCTGGCCGCGCGCGCGCCGCAGCCGGAAGCGGAAAAGTCCGAGATGCCCGTAGAAAAACTGCGGCGGGCCGAGGGGCCGCAAGGCGCGGGCGGCTTGGCGGTTGAATTCGCCGCGGAACACCCGCTTGCCGCAGCCCCGTTTCCGCCGCGCCCTTATCCCGGTGAGGGGCCCGAACGCGATCATGGTGGGGCACCGAAGGGCGGCCTCGACGCAATGCCGGCGAACGCAGCCGCGCCCGTGACGGTGCCAACCCAGTCACTCGGCTTTGCCGGTCAGCCCGAGGCCGCGGTGAAGGATGCCGGCGCAGAGATGAGCCGGGAGATGCAGGCGCCGCTCCCCAAGGCCGCGGCGGAGCCGGCTTCCGGCGCGCGCGAGGCGGTTGCGTTCGTGCAGGCCACGGATGTTGGAACGCCTGAAGCGCGAGTGGTCAATAACGATGAAAGGGGGGTGGAACCCGTCGCGCAAGCGGTGAACCGGCAGGGCGATCCGAAGGCTGGCATCAACACCGGCTCGGATGTGCAACGAAGCGCAGGCGCGGAACTCCGGTTGGCTCCGCCGCAGCCAACGCCGCCCATGCCGGTGCCAACACCGCCGCAGGCACGCGAACAGGAGGCGCAGCCGGGTGAACTTCGCGCGGGCGGAGATCGAATCGTCGGCGCGCGCGCACCGGTTTCGCACGCGGTCGAAACGCCGCCGACGGGTGGCGATACTGCCGAACCGGCAGCGAAGGCGCCGCTCCCAGCGAAAAACACGGTCATGCCCGACGAAATGCCACGCGGCCGAGCCCCGATCGCTTCGCCGGCTGAACAAGAGGCCAGGGCGCGGGACGCTGCACGGGACGTGGACGGCCTGGTTCCGCCGGGCGCCGCCGCCAAGGATGAGGCGAGGCGGAACGAAGGTCTGCCGGTTGCGACGGCCTCCACCAAGGAGTCGGCACAAGGCAACCCTGAAAACCGCCCGCCCCCGGTTGAGCGCCCTCTTCCGGAACCCGAAGGGCGCACCGCGGGTCCAGCGACCGACGCGGCTCAAGGCCCGACGCCTCAGCCCGGGCATGCAGCGCCTGAACTCGCATCGGGGCGCCGTGCCGAATCCGGCCCGGGCCTTGCGACCGACAAGCCCGGCATGGCTGACGCGCCCATCCGCCCCGCTGACGTCGGCCCCGGAGAGGCTCGCGCTGCCACGGCCCCGTCGAATGGAACCGAGCCGATCCCCGGTGCCCGGGCCGACCAGGCCCGCACGGTTGCACTGCAGATCGCCGAGGTGGTTCGCGTCACCGGCCAGCGCGCCGTCGAGCTTCGGCTGCAGCCGGAAGAGCTTGGGCGCGTCAGCCTGTCGATGAGCCAGGAGGGCGCCCAACTGCAGGTCACCCTCGTCGCGGAGCGGTCCGAAACGCTCGACCTGATGCGCCGCCATATCGATATTCTGGGGGAGGAGTTGCGTCGGCTCGGGCATGGCTCGGTGCAATTCACCTTCGAAGATGGCGCGCGGCAGGATCGGGGCGCTGGAGCTAGGCAATCCGCGCCGGACGAGCAGGCCGCAATGCCAGGCGCAACCGGGCCAGCGGTGGAGCCGACCGCCGATGCCCCCCGACCTTACCGCCAGATCGCGGGCACCGGCGGGATGGATATACGGATGTGAAGGAAAGCATGATGGAGACAAACACGGTCAGCCCGGCGCTAGCCGGCAAAGGCGCCAGCGCCCAACCGGATGCGAAGGAAACCTCGGCCGGCAGGGTCATATCGTCGGATTTCGAGACCTTCCTGAAAATGCTGACGACGCAGATGGAGAACCAGGATCCGCTCAACCCGATGGAGAGTACCGATTTCGCGGTGCAGCTGGCAACGTTCTCCGGGGTCGAGCAGCAAGTGCGCACCAACGATCTTCTGGCGGCGATGAGCGGCCAGCTGGGCGCGATGAACATGTCGGATCTCGCCGGTTGGGTCGGCATGGAGGCCCGGGCGACGACGTCGGCGTGGTTCGACAAAACCCCGATCACCCTCTATCCCGATCCAGCAAGCGGCGCCGAGCGCACCTTCGTTGTGGTCACCGATGGCCAGGGCACGATGATGGACCGGGTGGAGATTCCCGTTTCCGATCAGCCGGTGCAATGGGCCGGGGTGTCTGCCCTCGGCGCGAAGCTGCCCGCGGGGCAATACAATTTCCACCTGCAAAGCCTTTCCAACGGCAAGATCATCGGCGATGCCCAGATCCCGGTCTTCTCGGAGATCACCGAGGCCAGGGTGGAGGGCGGGCAGACGATACTCGTGCTCGCGAGCGGGGCGGAGATTGCCGCCAGCGAGGTCGACGCCTTGCGCAAACCACCCGAGGCGCCCTGATCTCCTGCTTGCCGTTACCCGGGCCCAGGCTTAGCCTTGCGCGGGTTTGAACGGGAGCGATCGTGGCGGGAAGGCTGAACATCGGGCCGCAGCAGGCGCTGGATCGGCCGCCCGAGGCGCTTGTTTCGTTCTGGTCGCAGAGCGTGCATGACCCTGCGGGGGATGCGGTCTGGCGTCCGCTCGCGGGCGGGCGGACCAACAGCACCTGGCGCGTGACCGGCCAGCAAACCGATCTTGTCGTGAAGCTGTTTCGGCCCGAAGCGCATACGCCGCTCTTCGACAACGATCCCGTCGCGGAGGAGCGGGCGCTCGTGGCGCTGGAAGGCAGCGGGCTCGCGCCTGAATTCGTGGGCGCGGGGCTCACCGCCGCGGGGCCGAGCCTTTGTTATATTCACGTCGACGGGCGCGCCTGGCGCCCGGGCGACGGGGCCGAGACGGTCGCGCAGGCCCTCGCGTGGCTTCATGCCCGGCAGGCGCCGGGCTGGTTGGGCGCTGCGCCGATCCGGGTTGCCGATCTTCGCCGGCAGGCGCGCGAGATGCTCGCGCAGATCGGCGCGGCGGGCGAAGCCATCACGGCGCTGGAGCCGGTATTGCGTGACGATATCCCGCTCAAGGGGGCCGCGTTCCTGCACGGCGACGCGACGGCGGGCAACGCCCTTATGTCGGGCGGCGCGATCACCTTCATCGACTGGCAATGTCCCGCGCGCGGCGATCCGGTATTCGATCTCGCCGTGTTTCTCTCCCCCGCGATGCAGGCGGTTTCGGGCAACCGGCCGCTGACGCCGGCGGAGGAGCAATCCTTCCTCGACGCCTATGGCGAAGCCGAAGTCTCGCGGCGCTACCGCGCGCTCGCGCCGCTTTTCCATTGGCGGATGGCGGCCTATTGCCGCTGGCGCGCGGCGCGCGGCGATCGCGGCTATGCCGAAGCGGCGAGGCTGGAGGAGGCCCGTCTCAGAGCAGAGACATGAGCCAGACACCGGCCAGCGCGAGCCCGCCGCCGAGCGACGTGTAGGCCAGCGCCCGCAGCGGGCGGTGACGCGGGGATTTGCTCGGCTCCTGCGACTGGCGGATCAGCGCGGCCTCGACAAGCTGCGGCAGGCGCGGGCCGAAGCGGGCGAGGATGCGCGCGGTTTTCGCCAGGTCGCCGGCCACGGCGCGCGGGCCGATCGAATTGGTGATGTAGTCCTCGACGATCGGGTGCGCCACTTCCCAGATGTTGATCTGCGGGTGAAGCGACCGCGCCACGCCCTCGACCACCACCATCGTGCGCTGCAGGTGGATCAGCTCGGTGCGGGTCTGCATCCCGAACCATTCGGTCACCTCGAACAGGTAGTGCAGGAGCCGCCCCATCGAGATGCGCGTGGCATCCATGCCGAAGATCGGCTCGCCGACGGCGCGCAGCGCACGGGCGAATTCGTCCACGTCCTGGTCGGCGGGCACGTATCCCGCCTCGAAATGCACCTCGGCGACGCGCTTGTAATCGCGGTTTATGAAGCCGTAGAGGATCTCGGCATAGACCCGGCGGGTGTATTCGTCGATCCGCCCCATGATGCCGAAATCCAGCGCGATGATATCGCCATTCGCCGCGATCTTCAGATTGCCCTGGTGCATGTCGCCGTGAAACAGCCCGTCGCGCAGGGCGTGGCTGAGGAATAGGTAGAGCACCCGGTTGCCCAGCGCCTGCATGTCATGCCCGGCGGCGCGAATCCGCTCCACCTCGTTGGCCGGGATGCCTTCGCCCCAGCCAAGAGTCATCACCCGCTTCGAGGTCAGGTTCCATTTCACTTCCGGCACGACGAACCCGGCGTCGCCCTTGGTGTTCTCGCCGAACTCCGAGGCCGAGGCGCTTTCGAGCCGCAGATCGAGCTCGCCCATCACCACGCTTTCGAAATGCGCGATCACGTCGGTGGGGCGCAGGCGGCGAGATGACGGCAGCAGGAACTCCAGCACGGCGGCGGAGAAATGGAAGGCGTCAAGGTCGGTCCGGAAGGCCCGCTCGATCTTAGGGCGCAGCACCTTCACCGCCACGTCCTCGCCGGTGGCGGCGATCGTGGCGCGGTGCACCTGCGCGATCGAGGCGGCGGCGATCGGCTCGGAAAACTCCGAGAACACCTCGTCGACCTTGATCCCGAGTTCATACTCGACGGTCCGGCGCGCCACGTCGCGCGGGAAGGGCGGCAGCTTGTCCTGAAGGTAGGTGAGCTGCAGCGCGAGATCCTCGCCGACCACGTCGGGCCGGGTCGAGAGGATCTGGCCGAACTTGATGTAGGCCGGGCCGAGCGCGGTGATCGCCCGGGTGATCGGGGGCAGCGCCGGATCGCCGCGCCGGCCAAGAAAGGCGAAGCTCCAGCTCACCACCCGCGCAGTGGTGCGCACCAGCGGCGGCGCATCCATCGCATGCAGCACTTCGCCGAGCGCGCCGGTGCGCGCGAAGGTGGCGCCGGTCTGGATCAGCCGCCAGATGTTGTGCGGTCCGCGCATCAGATTTTCCAACCCGAATGCAGCGCCGCGATGCCCATCGACAGGTTGCGGTAGGCGACGTTCTCGAAGCCGGCGTCGCGGATCATGCCGGCGAAACGTTCCTGGTCGGGGAACTTGCGGATCGATTCGACGAGATACTGGTAGCTTTCGGAATCGTTCGCGATGAGCTTGCCCATGCGGGGGATGACGTTGAAGGAATAGAGATCGTAGGCCTTCTGCATCATATCGTTGGGGATCTGGCTGAACTCCAGCACCATCAGCCGCCCGCCGGGCCTGAGCACGCGGAAGGCCTCCGAGAGCGCATCCTCGATCCGGGTGACGTTCCGGATGCCGAAGGAGATGGTATAGACGTCGAAAGTATTCGCCTCGAACGGCAGCGCCATGGCGTCGCCCACCACCCAGTCGAGGCTTTCGGCCATGCGCCCGGCCTCGGCGCGCTTGCGGCCCTCGACGAGCATGCTCTCGGTCATGTCGAGCACGGTGGCGTGGGCGCCGGGGGCGCGACCAAGGAAGCGGAACGAGATGTCGCCGGTGCCGCCGGCCACGTCGAGCAGCTTCTGCCCGGGCCGGGGCGCGAGCCAGTCCATCATCGCGTCTTTCCAGAGCCGGTGGATGCCCATGCTCATCACGTCGTTCATGATGTCGTATTTCGAGGCGACGTTGGTGAACACGCCGTGCACCATGCCCGCCTTCTGGTCTTCCTCCACCGTGCGGAACCCGAAATGCGTGGTTTTCTTGTCGGAGGCGCTCATCGGTGCTTGCCCATTCATGGAAACTGCTCCCTCTTATAGCGCCCGTGGGGGTCACACAATGGAGGGGGCTGCGGATTGCCGGAATTACCCGAAGTCGAGACGGTTCGTCGCGGGCTGGAACCCGTGATGATGGGCGCGGTCATCGCGCGGGCGGAAGTGCGGCGCGCGGGGCTGCGCTGGCCGTTTCCCGAGCGCATGGCCGAGCGGTTGACCGGTGCGCGCGTGGATCGGTTGCGGCGGCGGTCGAAATACATTCTCGTCGACCTTTCCACCGGTGAGACGTTGCTGATTCACCTCGGCATGTCGGGGCGGATGCTGATTTCGGGCACCATGCTGGGCAAGTTCCACCACGAACACCCCGCACCCGAAAAGCACGATCACGTCGTGCTCGACATCGACTCGGGCGCGCGGATCACCTTCAACGATGCGCGGCGGTTCGGCGCGATGGACCTTTTCCCCACCGGCGAAGGCGAGGCCCATCCGCTCCTTGCCAGGCTCGGGCCGGAGCCGCTCGGCAATGCCTTCAACGAAACCCACCTGGTGGCGGCCCTGGCAGGGAAGAACACCCCGATCAAGACGGCCCTGCTCGATCAGCATATTGTGGCGGGGCTCGGCAATATCTACGTCTGCGAAGTGCTGCACCGGGCCGGGATCAGCCCGCGGCGCAAGGCGGGCCGGATCTCGTCCGCCCGCGCGGCCGCGCTGGTGCCGATCATTCGCGACGTGCTTGGCGAGGCGATCGCCTCGGGCGGATCGTCGCTGCGCGACTACCGGCAGGCGAGCGGCGAGTTGGGCTACTTCCAGCATGGCTTCCGGGTCTATGGGCGTGAAGGCGCATCCTGCACCACGCCC
Source organism: Sinisalibacter lacisalsi (assembly GCF_014640115.1). Classification (GTDB taxonomy): domain Bacteria; phylum Pseudomonadota; class Alphaproteobacteria; order Rhodobacterales; family Rhodobacteraceae; genus Sinisalibacter; species Sinisalibacter lacisalsi. The sequence goes on from NZ_BMGI01000001.1 coordinate 470,200, forward strand.
GGTTGCGGCGGCACGATTCGGCGTATCGTGCAATCGGGCCGGTCTTCGTTCTACTGCCCGCGTTGCCAAAGATGACTTGATCGCACCTATGAGACTCGCATAGGACTCGGTCCCTGATGGCAACGAAAAGTGATCCCGGGAGGGCGCGCATGGCCTACAAGAACATCGTCGTCGATATCGAAGACTATGTATGCCTGATCCGGCTCAACCGCCCCGACGCGATGAACGCGCTCAACCTCGACCTGCTGCAGGAATTGGGTGTGGCGCTCGGCGAGGCGCAGAAGAACGACAAGGTGCGCGTTTGCGTCATCACCGGGTCCGAAAAGGCCTTCGCGGCGGGGGCCGACGTCAAGATGATGGCCGAGAAAAGCTTCGTCGACGTCTTCGCCAGCGATCTTTTTACCTCGGAAGAAGCCGCGATCACCCGCGTGCGCAAACCGATCATCGCCGCCGTTTCAGGCTATGCGCTGGGCGGTGGGTGCGAGCTTGCGATGATGTGCGATTTCATCATCGCCGCCGACAGCGCGAAATTCGGCCAGCCGGAAGTGAACCTCGGGGTGATGCCCGGCATGGGCGGATCGGCCCGATTGACCAAGCTGGTCGGCCGCGCCAAGGCGATGGACATGGCGCTGACCGGGCGGATGATGGGCGCGGAAGAAGCCGAGCGCAGCGGCCTCGTAAGCCGCGTGGTTCCGGCGAAAAAACTCATCGAGGAAGCGGTCGGCGCGGCGCGCAAGATCGCCGAGAAGGGCGCGCTCAGCGTCATGGCGATCAAGGAATCGGTGAACCGCGCCGACGAGATGCCGCTGAAGGAAGCGCTGCTGTTCGAGCGCCGCCTGTTTCATGCCCTGTTCGCCACCGAGGACCAGAAGGAAGGCATGAACGCCTTCATGGAAAAGCGCGAACCGCAATTCCGCGATCGCTAGGGCCTGAAACACCGGGCCGGCGACGCCCGCGCCCGGTCACTCCCGCGCAAACACCTCAGAAATCAAGGTTTTCCACGCTCAGCGCATTCTGCTGGATGAACTCGCGGCGCGGTTCGACAACATCGCCCATCAGCTTGGTGAAGATGTCGTCGGCCTCGGCGAGATCTTCGACCTTGACCTGCAGGAGCGTACGCGCCTCGGGGTCCAGCGTGGTTTCCCAAAGCTGGTTGGGGTTCATCTCGCCCAGACCCTTGTAGCGCTGCAGCGTGAGGCCCTTTTCACCTTCCGCGAGAACCGCGTCGAGCAGGTCGAGCGGGCCGTGGATGATCTGGTCGCGCTCCTTGCGCGCGAGATGCGCGGGCTTGCGGTAATGTTCTCGGGTGTCCTCGCTCACCTGTGCCAGCCGCCGGCCTTCGCCCGAGCGCAGCACCGCGCCGTCGAGCGTGCGGACTTCCTCCACGCCGCGCAGCACGCGGGCCAGCCGGATGCCGTGATCCTGCGTGATCCGCCCCTTCCAGCCCTTCTCGTATTCCAGCGCCACGAGGTCGAGCCGCGTCGCCACCGCGTCGGCCACGCCTTGCAGGTCGGCATCCGCCGCACCGGGATCGAAGGCGCCGGCGATGGCCGCCTGTTCGAGGATCGGGCGCGGGTAATGAGTCGGGAAGGCGTCGAGCACACGGCGAATCTGGCGCGCGGCCTCGACCACGCGAGCGAGATCCTGCCCGGCGATCTCCTCGCCGCTTGCCAGGCGCAGCACCGCCCCATCGACGCCCTGCTGGATCAGGTAATCCTCCAGCGACGGCACGTCCTTGAGGTAAACCTCCGACTTCCCGCGCGCCACCTTGTAGAGCGGCGGCTGCGCGATGTAGAGATAGCCGCCTTCAATCAGCTCCGGCATCTGCCGGAAGAAGAAGGTCAAGAGCAGCGTGCGGATGTGCGCACCGTCCACGTCGGCGTCGGTCATGATGATGACCTTGTGGTAGCGCAGCTTCGAGATGTCGAACTCGTCGCGCCCGATCCCGGTTCCCAGCGCGGTGATCAGTGTGCCGATCTCCTGGCTGCCCAGCATCCGGTCGAACCGGGCCCGCTCGACGTTGAGGATCTTGCCCCTCAGCGGCAGAACCGCCTGGTTGTGGCGTGAGCGGCCCTGCTTGGCCGAGCCGCCGGCGCTGTCGCCCTCGACGAGGAAGATCTCGCGCTTGCTCGGGTCCTTTTCCTGGCAATCCGCCAGCTTGCCCGGCAGGCTGGCCACGTCGAGCGCCGATTTCTTGCGCGTCATCTCGCGCGCCTTGCGGGCGGCCTCGCGCGCCAAAGCCGCCTCGACGACCTTCCCGATAATCAGCCTCGCCTCGGTCGGATGTTCCTCGAACCAGTCGCTCAACCGCTCGTTCATCAGCCCCTCGACGGCGGGCCGCACCTCCGAAGAGACCAGCTTGTCTTTCGTCTGCGAGGAGAATTTCGGGTCGGGCACCTTGACCGACAGCACGCAAGTGAGCCCCTCGCGCGCATCGTCGCCGGTGAAGTTGACCTTTTCCTTCTTCGCCAGTCCCGAAGAGTTGGCGTAGAGGTTCATCGTCCGGGTCAGCGCGCCGCGGAAGCCCGCGAGATGCGAGCCGCCGTCGCGCTGGGGGATGTTGTTGGTGAAGGGCAGCACGGTTTCGTGGTAGCTGTCGTTCCACCACATCGCCACTTCCACGGTGATCCCGTCGCGTTCACCGACGATGAAGATCGGTTCCTCGATCATCGGCTGCTTGTGCCGGTCGAGGTATTTGACGAATTCCTTGACCCCGCCTTCATAATGCAGCTCGACCTGCAGCGGCTCGGCGGGGCGCTCGTCCTTGAGGATGATCCGCACGCCCGAATTGAGGAATGCCAGTTCCCGCAGCCGGTTTTCGAGGGTCTTGAAGCTGTAATCGAGGTTCGAGAAGGTATCGGTCGAGGCGAGAAAGCGCACCATGGTGCCCTTCTTGCCTTCAGCGTCGCCGGTCACCCTCAGGTGTTCCACCGTGTCGCCGTGCTCGAACCGCGCGCGGTGTTCCTTGCCGTTGCGCCAGACCGTCAGTTCGAGCCAGTCCGACAAGGCGTTCACCACCGAGACGCCCACGCCGTGCAGGCCGCCGGAAACCTTGTAGGAGTTCTGGTCGAATTTCCCGCCCGCGTGGAGCTGGGTCATGATCACCTCGGCGGCGCTCACGCCCTCCTCGCGGTGAATATCCACCGGGATGCCGCGCCCGTTGTCGCTGACCGAAACGGAATTGTCGGCGTGGATCGTCACCGTGACCGCGTCGGCATGGCCCGCGAGGGCCTCGTCGATCCCGTTGTCGACGACTTCGTAAACCATGTGGTGCAGACCCGAGCCATCGTCGGTATCGCCGATGTACATCCCGGGGCGCTTGCGAACAGCCTCCAACCCCTTGAGAACCTTGATGGATTCTGCCCCGTATTCGGCGTTGTTCTGTGCGTCGTCGGCCATGCGGACCTTCCTTGGATCTGGTCCGCGATTTATAGGGGTTCTGGCGTGGTTTTACCAGCGCCGCGCCACAAGATTTGGGGCCTCACACGAGCCCGATCACAACGCCCACGCCGATCAGCAGCAGGCCCGCCGAGATGTTGAGCCGCCGCACGACCGCGGGCGACGTCAGACGCGCCCGCACATGGCCCACCGCGAGGGCAAGGGCGAGGTTGCCCGCCATCGGCACGGCGAACGAAACCCCGGCGATCGCCACCACGTCCGGCGCCGAGAGCCGCGAAAGATCGAAGAAGCCGGGCAGGAAGCCCATGTAGAACAGGATCGCTTTCGGGTTCGACAGGATCACCACCAATCCGGCCACGAACCCGGCCCAGACGCCGGGCCGGGTCAGCCGCCTGTCGCGCTCCACCGGCGCATCGGCGTGGCGCAGCACCGCGAGGCCGAGCAGCACGAAGATCGCCGCGGCTACGTAGCGAAACACCTCCATCGCCCCGGAAAAACTGGCCGCAACCCAGCCGACGCCGAGCACCGCGAGAACCGACCAGAAGACATCGCCCAGCGCCACGCCCAGCGTGAGCGGCCAGGCTTGTGTGAAGCCGCCCGACAGCGCCCGCGCGATGGTGGCCACCCAGACCGGCCCCGGCGTCAGCGTGAGCACCACCATCGCCAGCGCGTAGAGCGCAAGCTCCTCCGCCCCGATCGTCACGCGATGCGGCCTTCGTCGTCGAGCGGGGAGAACGGGTTGAACGCGAATTCCCACAAGTGCCCGTCCGGGTCGGCAACGTAGGAGGAATACCCGCCCCAGTCGGTTTTGAACGGCTCTGCCACTGGGCTCGCCCCGCAGGCGACGGCGTTGGCGAAAGCCGCGTCGACATCCTGCGGCGAGGGCTGGTTCTGCGCCAGCGTCATCGCCCCGGTCTTGAGGTCGTCCACGCTTCGCCCGGTCTCGCGCGCCAGCCCCTCCAGCGTGAACAGCCCCAGCTTCTGGCCCTGCATCGCGTAGAACGCGACCTCTTCCATCGCGCTTTCCACCTCCCACCCCAGCGCCTCGTAATAGGCGCGCGCGCGGGCGAGATCATCGACCGCGAGGGTGATGAAAGTCACCCGGTTCATCGGCAGGCTCATGGCATTCCTTCCTCGCTCACCGCGCTCACCCCGTCGGTTTCGCGCACTTCGAACACCTGCGCCCGATTCCCGAGCGCCTCGAACAATTCCGGCCCGGTGCCGGTCATGAAGGCCTGTGCACCGAGGCCGCAGATCTCGTCATAAAGCGCCGCGCGACGGTTTGCGTCCAGATGCGCGGCCACCTCGTCGAGCAACAGGATCGGTGGCGCGCCGAAATCCGCCGCCAGTGCCCGGGCATTGGCGAGCACGAGCGAGACGAGCAGCGCCTTCTGCTCGCCGGTGGAGGCGTCTTTCGCCGCCACGCCCTTGGCGCTGTAGGTGGCGGCCAGATCGGCCCGGTGCGGCCCCTGCAGCGTGCGCCCGGCAGCAAGATCGCGCCCGCGCCCGGCCTCGAAGGCCTCCGCCAGTTCCGCCTCGCCCTCCGGCCCGGTTTCGGCCCCGTCGGCGTGCAGGATCTGCAGATCGGCGGTTGGAAAGCTGGTTTCCGCCTCGGCCTGCGCGGAGGCCAGCCGGGCGATGGTATAGGCGCGGTTGTTCTGGATCTCCGCCCCCGCCCGCGCCATCTGCGCCTCCAGCGCATGATACCAGTGCCGGTCGCCCTGCCCATCCTTCAGCAGCCGGTTGCGTTCGCGCATCGCCTTCTCGTAGGCCAGCACGGCGTCGGCCTGGCCGGGCTCGAAGCTCATCGCCATCCGGTCGAGAAACCGTCTCCGCCCATCGGCGCCCTCGGTCCAGAGCCGGTCCATCACCGGCACCAGCCAGACCACCCGCGCGATCCGGCCAAGCGTAAGCTGCGCTGCGGGCTTGCCGTCGATCGAAACCTGCCGGGGCGCGCCCGACTCGGCCCATGTTTCAACCTCGTGAAGCTGGTGCAGCGATTGCAGCAGCGCCGTCACCTTCCAGCCCAGCGCCTCGGGCCTGCGCGCGATCTCGTCGGCCGCCGCCCGCCGCAGCCCGCGCCCGGGGCTGAGCAGGCTCACCGCTTCAAGGATATTGGTCTTGCCCGCGCCGTTCGGCCCGTGGATCGCCACCGGCCGCCCGTCGAGCGCCAGGGCGGCGCGTTTGTGCGAGCGGAAATGGCTCAGGGTGAGTTCGCGCAAAAAGAGGCCCGTCATCGGCGGGCCTCCTCGAAACTCTGAAAAACGCCCTTCGGCACGGCGAAAAGGTTATTGAAAGCCGCTCCGGTCACACGCGCATCGGCATGACGACATAGATCGCGCTGGTGTCGTTGCCCTCGCGCATCAGCGCAGGCTCGCCGGCCGAGTTGAACATGAACACCGCGTTTTCGCGATCGACCTGGCTTGCGATCTCGAGCAGGTACTTGGCGTTGAAGCCGATCTCGAGCCGGTCGTCGCCATAGGCCACGGCAAGCTCCTCCTCCGCCGCGCCGGCATCGGGGGCGTTGACCGACAGCACCAGGCGATCTTCGTCGAGCTGCAGCTTCACCGCGCGGCTCCGCTCGCTCGATACCGTCGCCACGCGGTCCACCGCCTTGGCGAAGGCTTGCGCGTCGACTTCCATTTTCTTCGTGTTCCCGGTGGGAATCACGCGGGTATAGTCGGGGAAGGTGCCGTCGATCACCTTGGAGGTCAGCGTGATCTCGGGCGTGGCGAAGCGGATCTTCGTCTCGCTCACGCTCACCGCGATCTGCGCCTCGTCGTCGTCGAGCAGCTTGCGCAACTCGCCCACGGTCTTGCGCGGCACGATCACGCCGGGCATTTCCTCGGCCCCCGGGGGAAGATCGGCGTCGATCCGGGCCAGCCGGTGGCCATCGGTCGCCACGCAGCGCAGCACCCGGCCGCCCTCGGCCTCGCTCACGTGCATGTAGACGCCGTTGAGGTAATAGCGCGTCTCTTCCGTGGAGATCGCGAACTTCGATTTGTCGAACAACCGGCGCAGCACCGGTGCGGCGGCGGAGAAATTCGCCGCGTATTCCGAACTGGCCATCACCGGGAAATCTTCCTTCGGCAGCGTCGCCAGCGAGAAGCTCGAACGCCCGGCCTCGATCGAAAGCCGCCCGGCGGCCTCGTCGGCGGCAAGCGCCACGGTGGCGCCATCGGGCAGCTTGCGCACGATCTCGTGCAGCATCACCGCGTTCACCGTGGTTGCCCCGGCGCGCTCGACCATCGCTGGCACCCGGTCGACCACCTCGATATCGAGGTCGGTGGCGCGGAAGCTCACGTCGCTCCCCTCGGCCTCGATCAACACGTTGGCGAGGATCGGGATCGTGTTGCGCCGCTCGACAACCGATTGCGCCTGGGCCACGGCCTTCAGCAGCACGGCACGTTCGATGGAAATCTTCATGTCCCTCTCCCTCAGAATCCGGGACGGCAACCATAGAACGACCGCGGCCCGGCGCAAGATTTTTCAGGACTTTCCGCCGCTTTGCCGGGGGCGTCAAGGGGCGGTGGGGCTCAGGCTTCGAGCGCCCGGCGCAACATTTCGAGGTCTTCCGCAAGCTGGGTGTCGCTCTGTTTCAGTTCCTCGATGCGGCGCACCCCGTGCATCACGGTGGTATGGTCGCGGCCACCGAAGCGGCGGCCGATATCGGGCAGGCTGCGGGTGGTGAGTGTTTTTGAAAGATACATCGCCATCTGCCGCGGCCGCGCGATCGAGCGCTGGCGCTTAGGGCCGATCATGTCGGACATGCGGATATTGAAGTGTTCCGCCACCTTGCGCTGGATTTCCTCCACCGTCACCTTGCGGTCGGAGGCGCGCAGGATGTCCGACAGCGCGTCCTGCGCCTTCTCGAGCGTGATCTCCTGCCCCACCAGCGAGGCGAAGGCGAAAAGCCGCATCAGTGCGCCTTCCAGAACCCGCACGTTGGTGCTGATCCGGTGGGCGAGAAACTCCAGCACACCCTCGGCGATATGAAGATCGGGATATTGCTCGCGGTAGCGCGCTGCCTTGGTTTGCAGGATACCTAGCCGCAGTTCGTAATCTGTCGGGTGCAGATCGACCACGAGGCCCGACTGCAGCCGGCTCTTGATCCGGTCTTCCACGTCCTTCATCTCGCCGGGGGCGCGATCACCCGAGATGATGATCTGCTTGTTCTGATCGACCAGCGCGTTGAAAGTGTGGAAAAATTCCTCCTGGGTCGAATCCTTGCCGGCGATGAACTGCACGTCATCGACCATCAGCACGTCAACCGAGCGGAACATGTGCTTGAAATCCATCATCTGCTTTTCGCGCAGCGCCTGCACGAAGCGATACATGAACTGTTCGGCGGAGAGGTAGACCACGCGCAGCGACGGGTCTCGCGCCTGGATCTCGTGCGCGATGGCGTGCATCAGGTGGGTCTTGCCGAGGCCGACGCCGCCGTAAAGAAACAGCGGGTTGAAGGTGACCGGGCCACCCTCGGCGACGCGGCGCGCGGCGGCATGGGCGAGCTGGTTAGGCTTGCCGACCACGAAACTGTCGAAGGTGAAGCGCGGATCGAGCGGCGCGCCGGGCAGATCGTCCTTCTCGGCGCGGACATGCGTGGCGTTTGCGGGCGGGCTCCCGGCCTCTGCCGGTTTCGGCCGGGCGACGTTCGGCACGGTGAACACGAGGCGCGAGACGCGCGCGCCGGCGTCGAGCATGTGGCGCAGGATCTTGTCACCGAAATTGCGCTCCACCCAGTTGCCGATGAACCCGGTGGGCACGAGGAACGTGGCCACGCCATCTTCAAGCTCGGCGAATTCCAGCGGTTCGATCCAGTTGCGGTAGTTGTTCTGCCCAACTTCTTCCCGAAGAACATCCCTAACCCGGCCCCAAGTCTCGCTCGTCATTATCGTCTCGATCCGCTTCTGTGCCGCCATTATCGGCGGCCTGTCCCTACTATCCATGTTGCCCCCGGCCAGGCACGACCGCAGACAGATCACCGCATCGCCCCAATGATGCGGGCGCGATTGTTCAAAGACGTGCCGAATGGAAAAGACAAAGCAGGAAGAGCCGCGAACACGGCGCATACCACACCCTAGGTGCCAGACCCCCCGATCCGGCTATCCCGAAGCATTTCTTCCAGTCTCGTAGGAGCGTCCCCTCAGACCGCTCCACTCGGCATCTTGGCGTCGGGTTTGGCCCAACCTGCCCAATCTGTCCGAGGTTTCCCAAGTCGGCGACATGAATCGCACAGGCAAGTTACCCAGAGCCCAGCGACAGCCGCAACAGTTCTCTTCACTTGACAGAAGGATTGCCGAAACGAATCCGGGGGCGGTTATACGAATCCGATTTTTCTTCGGATTCCTTCGCCGCAAACGAAAAACGGCGCGCCGGGAGGGCGCGCCGTGTTCGTGTTGTTTTCGCCGCAGTGGGGTTAGCCGAGCGCCTTCACGCGGGCCGACAGACGCGACATTTTGCGCGCCGCGGTGTTCTTGTGAAACACGCCCTTGGTGACGCCACGCATCAGTTCGGGCTGGGCTGCCTTCAGCGCGGTGGCGGCGGCGTCCTTGTCGCCCGAGGCGAGCGCCTCTTCGACCTTGCGGAGATAGGTGCGGATGCGCGAGCGGCGGGCCTTGTTTACGGCGAAGCGGCGCTCGTTCTGGCGGGCGCGCTTCTTGGCTTGAGGCGAATTGGCCATGGTTGGTTCCCTTTCCCGGGTTTGTTCAAATACTGTCGCGTGCGAAGCACGGGGCCCGGGCCGGGTTCCTACCGGCACAATCCGACCAAAGCGGGTCTCACACGCATGTGGAGCGGCGTATAGGCCCAATTCGCCGCGCTGTGAAGCCCCGAATCGTCGCAACCTTGCGGGGTGCGGTTTCGGCTGGTGGCCGGATGCCTGCGCCTCCCCCTATGAGGCCGGGCTAAAGTTCGAAGCTCTGGTGCGGGCGTGGCCGATCTACGCGGGCTGGGCCTAGGGCATCGGCCAGGGCCTTCATGGGGTCTTCTTCACCATGCACGAGGAAGGTGCGTTCGCGCACGGCGGTGCGCGCGTGCCAGTCGAGCAGGTCGGTGCGCCCGGCGTGGGCGGAAAAGCCGTTGATCGTATGCACTGTGGCGCGCACGGGAACGCTCTTGCCGAACATCGAAAGCTCGGTCGCGCCGTCGACGATCGCGCGCGCCGGGGTGCCCTCGGCGGCGAAACCGATGAAGATCACGGTGCTGTCGGGGTTGGGCAGGTTGTGGCGCAGGTGGTGGCGCACCCGCCCGCCGGTGCACATTCCCGAACCGGCCATGACCACCGCGCCGCCATGCACGTCGTTGAGTTTCATCGAGTCCGCCGCCTCCCGCGTCACCTTCAACCCGGGCAGGCCGAAGGGGTCGCGGCCGGCGTGGATCATCTCGGCGATCTCCGGGCGCAACGCTTCGGGGTGTCGCCCGAAAAGGCGGGTGGCCGAGATGGCCATGGGCGAATCGAGATAGACCGGGAGGGATTTGGGAAGCGCACCCTCATCGACGCCCCTGTGCAGCGCGAACAGGATCTCCTGCGTGCGTTCAAGGGCGAAGGTGGGGATGATCACGTTCCCGCCCCGGCGCAGCGTGCCCCGGATTGCGGCGTTGAGTTCTTCGAGCGAGCTGCCGATCGGGCGGTGGTCACGGTCGCCATAGGTGGATTCCATCACCACCACATCCGCGCCCTTGGGGGGCGCCGGATCGTTGAGCAGGAGCCGGTTGCGCGGGCCGATATCGCCGGAAAACAGGAGTCTGCGGGTGCGGCCGTCCTCGTTCAGTTCGAGCAGGATGGAGGCCGAACCGAGGATATGGCCGGCATCGAAAAAGGTGGCGGTGATGCCGGGGAACAGGTCCATCGGCTGGCCGTAGTCGGCGGTCTGGCCGAAGCGGTCGACCGCATCAAGCGCATCCATCGTATCGTAGAGCGGCTGGTCGGATTTGCCGTGGCGCTGGGCGCGCTTGGCCGCTTCCTCGTGCAGGTAGGCCGAGTCGAGCATCACCAGCCGGGCAAGATCATGGGTGGCCGACGTGGCGATGACCTTGCCGCGAAAGCCGCGTTTCACCAGAAGCGGAAGCCGGCCGCAGTGGTCGAGGTGGGCGTGCGTCAGCAGGAGCACGTCGATCTGCCCGGGCGAGAACCCGAAGGGCGCCGCGTTTTCCTCCTCGATCTCGCGCGGTCCCTGGAACATGCCGCAATCGACAAGGATCTTGCGCCCCGCGCATTCGACGAGGTGGCACGATCCGGTCACCCCGCGCGCGGCTCCGTGGAACGAAAGTTTCATGCGTTCCTCCTTCGCTTTGCCCAAGGATAACCGGCCCGGTGCGGCCGGGCCATGCGCAAGGTCAACCGGGGTTTCCCGCCGCCTCCCGGCGTGGTTAGCTCGGGGGAGCAACGGGGAAAGGGCAACGCATGAGACGGGTCAGGCTGGGCATGGTCGGTGGCGGGCAGGGGGCCTTCATCGGCGCGGTGCACCGCATCGCCGCGCGGATCGACGACCGGTTCGAGCTGGTCGCGGGGGCGCTTTCGTCAAGCCCCGACCGTGCTGCGGCGAGTGCGGCGGAGCTTGGGCTCGCACCGGATCGCAGTTACGACGATTTCGCCGAGATGGCCCGCGCCGAGGCGGCGCGCACAGACGGGATCGAGGCGGTGGCCATCGTCACCCCCAACCATATGCACGCGGCCCCGGCCATCGCCTTTCTGGAAGCGGGCATCCACGTGATCTGCGACAAGCCGCTGGCCGCCACGCTCGCGCAGGCCGAGGCCATCGCCCACGCGGCGGCCGCTTCGCCCGCCCATTTCATCCTCACCCACAATTACACCGGCTACCCGCTGATCCGGCAGGCGCGGGAGATGGCGGCGCGCGGCGATCTGGGTGAGATCCGCCTTGTGCAGGTGGAATACGCGCAAGACTGGCTGGCGAGAGAGGTTCACAACAAGCAGGCCGACTGGCGTACCGATCCGACCCGGTCCGGGGCGGGGGCGATCGGTGATATCGGCACCCATGCCTTCAACCTCGCGCAATTCGTCAGCGGGATGGCGCCGGAGGCGCTTTCAGCCGAGTTGCACAGTTTCGTGCCGGGGCGAAAGGTGGACGACAACGCCCATATCCGCCTGCGCTTCGAGGGCGGTGCGCGCGGGATGCTCTGGGCAAGCCAGGTCGCCGTCGGCAACGAAAACGGGTTGCGGCTGCGCATCTACGGTAGCGAGGGCGGGCTGGAATGGGGGCAGGAAAACCCCAACGCGATGGCCTTCACCCGCTTCGGCGAACCGCGCCAGATTCTCACCCGCGGCGGGCCGGGCCTCGGCGGCGGCGCGGGCCGGTGGACACGGGTGCCCCCCGGCCACCCGGAAGGCTATCTCGAAGGTTTCGCCAATCTCTACGCCGACGCCGCCGACCTCATCCTCGGAAGTGGCGACGGCGCGCTTCTGCCCGGGATCGAGGCGGGGCTGGACGGCATGTGGTTCATCGACGCTTGCCAGCGCAGTTCCGCTGCTGACGGCGCATGGATCGCGCGTCAGAGCGGATCGGTGCGGTAGAGCTTCACGGTGAGCCCGCCATGGGCAACCGGGGGGCCGGGCGGCAGGAAGGGCAGGCCGGTGGCTTTCGCCAACCCGCCATCGTTGGTGATGATCCCCACGCGCCAGCCGGAAAACCGCGCCCGCAGCGCCTCGCCCAAGGCGCCGTAGAGCGCGAACAGCGGCTTGCGGTCGCCGATCCGCCCGCCATAGGGCGGGTTGACCATCACCAGACCGGGCGGCCCTTCGGGGCGGGCAAGGTCGCTCACCGCGGCGCGGGCAAATTTGGTCACGTCGCTCACCCCCGCCCGCGCGGCGTTTTCGCCAGCCCCCTTGATCGCGCCCTGATCGCGGTCGAACCCGTAGAAGCGCAGGTCGGTCGGGCGTGGCGCGCCTGTCTTCAGCGCGGCCACGGCGGCGGGATCGTAGCTGGCAAGGTGCTCGAAGGCGAAGGCGCGGTCGCGCCCGGGCAGCAGGCCCATGGCGATCTCGGCGGCCTCGATCACGAAGGTGCCCGAGCCGCACATCGGATCGACCAATGTCTCGTTCCCGGTGAACCCCATCTGGCGCAAGAACAACGCCGCCATGGTCTCGCGGATCGGGGCCTTGCCGGTGAACAGCTTGTGGCCGCGCTTGTGCAGGCTTTCGCCCGAGGTGTCGACGCTGAGGGTGACGAGGTTGTCGTCGATCCGTGCCTTGATCTGCACTGGCGCATCCTTGGCGATCGGGGCGCCAAGCTCCTCGCGGATCGCCCGCTCGATGCGCTGGGTGGCGGCGCCGGCGTGGTAGATCTTGGAGCCCTTGGTGGTCGCCTCCACCCGCACCGGCACGTCCGTCCGCAGCACCGCGACCCAATCGACCTTGCGCGCGCGCTTGTCGAGCTGGGCGAGGTGGAAAGCGCGGAACTCGGCGAAACGGGCGAGCACGCGGGTGGCGCCCCTGAGCGCGATATTCGCACGCCAGACATCGGGCCAGCCGCCGGTGACCGTCACCCCGCCGGGCAGCGTGGCCACACCTTCGAAGCCCGCCGCGCGGGCCTCGTCGGCGAGCACGGCTTCAAGCCCCGGCGGCGCGGTGAGGAAGATTTCGAATGTCATGGCAGTTGCCTAGCGGCAAACGGGGCTCTGCACCAGCCTAGCCGATGAGCCTTGCCAGAAGGCCCTTCTTCGCCGGGGTCTCAGGCAGGGGCGGCAGCGGGTCGGGGGCGAGGCGCGAAAGGATCCAGCGCGGCAGCACGCGCTCGCCCGAGCCGCCGCAGACCCCGCCCATCTTGTAGGGGTCGAACACCTTCACGAAGCCCGGCGCGTCGAAATCGTCGGCGAAAACCGCGCCGCAATAGGAGCGGCCCCGCACCTGCTCGACGCAGGCGCGCGCGGCGGCGAGCGCGGCGGAAAAATCGGCGGCCGGGGCCTCGGGGGCATCGCCCGTGGGATCGAAGACGAACCAATCGCCCCCGGCGGTGGCGAGGCGGTCGAAGAGCGCGTCGAACTGTTCCCATTTCAACGTGCCCGTGAACGCGCCGCCGTAGGCGCGCCAGAACGCGGTGTCGGGCAGCGGGGCATTGGTATCGCGCATGGTCCGTCCTCCTCGGGCAAGAGTGTGGGGCCGGCGTTGCGCGGTCAAGCGCGGAAAGCCCGATCGAAAAACTCGGACTGACAAACCCGACAGTTTCACTCAGAAAAAGCCTGCAACCAGCCACCCCAATCTGAAAAGGGGAAGCCAGAGCCCATCCTCGGGAGAGCCCTGATGCAGATTGTATCCAATCAAGACCAACCGACCGGCGACCGCAGCACCAATGATGTCCAGCGCGAAATCCTCGCCATTCTCGCCGAAAGCGGCCTCGTGCCGGGTCAGGGGGTCGAGGCCCTGCTGGATCGTTTTTCGGGTGATGGTCAAACGCGATGACAACGCAGGCGCAACAGGCCGACACCGTGCCACGCCACCGGGCGGAAGACCTACTCGGCGGATGTGGCGAGGCGCGGATCGTGCTCGGCGATCAGGTCTATACCCTGCGCGTCACCCGCGCGGGAAAGCTCATCCTGACGAAATGAAGCAAACCAAACACTCAATACGAGGACAGGATATGAAGTATAGCACCCTGGCAACCAGCGCGCTTGCGCTCACGCTCGCGGCCGGCGCGGCCAAGGCCGAAACCAGCGCCGCGGCCGTGCTCGAAACCTATGCCAATATCGCCGAGGCGGGCTATGCCGACAGCCTGATCACCGCGCGCGCGCTGTCGGATGCCGTCGATGCCCTGATCGCCGCGCCTTCGGAGCAAACGCTGGCCGCCGCGCGCGCCGCCTGGATCGCCGCCCGGGTGCCCTACCAGCAGACCGAGGTTTACCGTTTCGGCAACCCGATCGTGGACGACTGGGAGGGCAAGGTGAATGCCTGGCCGCTCGACGAAGGGCTGATCGACTACGTGGCCGGCGACTACGTGGTTTCCGACGAGAACGAGTTCGCCGCGCTCAACATCATCGCCAACACCGCCTTCACCATCGCCGGCGAAGAGGTGGATGCCAGCGAGATCACGCCCGGACTGCTCGAGAGCCTGCACGAGCTTGACGGTATCGAAGCGAACGTGGCGACGGGCTACCACGCGATCGAATTCCTGCTCTGGGGGCAGGATCTCAACGGCACCGGCTCCGGTGCGGGCGACCGGCCCCACACCGATTTCGCCGGGGGCGACGCCTGCACCGGCGGCAACTGCGGCCGGCGCGCGGCCTACCTGCGCGCGGCCACCGATCTGCTGATCGCCGACCTGGAGGAAATGGAGGCGAACTGGGCCGCGGGTGGCGCGGCGCGCGAGGCGGCCATGGCCGACGAGGCGGCGGGGCTCAGCGCCATGCTCACCGGCATGGGCAGCCTGTCCTACGGCGAACTTGCCGGCGAGCGGATGCGGCTTGGCCTGATGCTGGGCGATCCCGAGGAAGAGCACGATTGCTTTTCCGACAACACCCACTGGTCGCATTACTACGACGGGCTCGGCATCCAGAACGTCTACCATGGACGCTACACCCGGATCGACGGCAGCGTGGTCGAGGGCGCGTCGCTGGCCGAGCTGATGGCGCAGTCCGACCCGGCGCTCGATGCCGACATGCAAGCAAGGCTCGACGCCACCATGGTCGCGCTCGGTGAAATCTCGGACGCTGCCGAGGGCGGCCTTGCCTATGACCAGATGCTCGCGATGGGCAATGCCGAGGGCGAGGCGCTGATCATGGGCGGGGTCAACGCGCTGATCGACCAGACCCGCGCGATCGAGCGGATCGTCGCCGCGCTCGACCTTGGCGGGATCGCGCTCGAAGGCTCCAACAGCCTCGACAACCCCGGGGCCGTGTTCGAGTAGGGGGGGCCGGTCCGATGCGCCACGCGGCGATCCTGATCGCGGGGCTGGTGCTTGGCGCTGGCCCCGTTCTGGCCTTCGAAGCGCCAGACGCGGTTGCGGCCCTTCCGCGCACACCCGCCGAGGCGGCGCGGGTTGCAGCGGTGACGGCATCGCCGGAGGAATTCGCCGTCGCCGAAACCTACGAGGCCAGGAGCGGCGGCGCCGGCAGCGTGGCTGACGCAGGAGCCGGGGCGTTTTCCCACGCCAACGCCGCCCTGCCGGAAGCCCTGCGGCTCGATTTCGAACTGGGCCGGGCGATGTTCGAAAAGCTCTGGGTGTCGGCCCCGGCCTCGACGAAAGCCTCCGACGGGCTCGGGCCACTCTACAACGCGCGTTCCTGCGCGGCCTGTCACGTCAACGATGGCCGTGGCCGTCCACCTTCCGGGCCGGACGACAAACCGCTCGCCCTCACGCTGCACCTCGCCGTGCCGGCGGAGCCGATGGCCGCGATGTCAGGCGTCCACGGCTGGCAGCCTACCGCGCCCGACCCGCGTTACGGCGCGCAGCTTCAAACCTTCGCGACCGCCGGGTTGACCGCCGAAGGGCGGCTTCGTGTGACCTGGGACGCGCAGGAGGTGCGCCTGGCCGACGGCAAAACGCACTCCTTGCGCAAGCCGGTCATCGCGGTCGACGACCTCGCGCATGGGCCGTTCACGCCCGAAATCATGACATCGCCCCGGATCGCGCCGCCGATGATCGGGCTGGGGCTGCTGGAAGCGATCCCGGCGGCCGATATTCTCGCGCGCGAAGACCCCGACGACGCCGATGGCGATGGCATCTCGGGGCGGGCCAACATTGTTTGGTCGCCCGCGCATGGCGACCCGATTCTGGGCCGGTTCGGGCTGAAGGCGGGCAGCGCCACCGTGGCGCACCAGTCGGCCAAGGCCTTCGCCAACGACATCGGGGTTTCCTCGCCCGCGTTCCCCGCGCCCTCGGGCGATTGCACCCCGGCGCAAACGCTGTGCCGCACCGCGCCGCATGGCGACACTGACGCGCGCGGCGACGAGATCGACGCCGAGGGGCTGGCGATCACGGTGCTCTATGCCGCCAACCTCGCCGTGCCGGCCCGCAGAGACGTGAACGATCCCGAGGTGCTGCGCGGCAAGGCGTTGTTCCACGGCGCGGGCTGCGCCGGCTGCCACACGCCCAAGCACGTCACCCATCGCGTCGAGGACGCGCCGCACAGGAGTTTCCAGTTGATCTGGCCCTATACCGACCTGCTGCTCCATGACATGGGGCCGGGCCTCGCTGACGGTTTCACCGAAGGGCGGGCCACCGGGCAGGAGTGGCGCACGCCGCCGCTCTGGGGGATCGGGTTGACAGCGGCGGTGTCGGGCGAGACAAGTTTTCTGCACGATGGGCGGGCGCGAAGCCTTCTCGAAGCGATCCTGTGGCATGGCGGCGAAGCGCAAGCCGCACGCGATGCCGTGGCCGCGATGGAGAAGGCCGACCGCGAGGCCCTGATCCGGTTTCTGGAGAGTCTCTGATGCGCCTTGCCATTGCCTTCGCGCTCACCGTCGCCCAGGCCCTGGCCGGGCCTGCGCAGGCCGGGGTGAACGAGGCGCTCGACGATCACATCCTGCCGGGGTTCGAAAGATTTGCCGGCGCCAGCGCTGATCTTGACGCCGCCGCGCGGGCCGATTGCACCGCTCCGGCCCTTGCTGTCCCCTTCCACGCCGCCTTCGACGCCTGGCTCGCGGTCGGCGATCTGCGCCTCGGACCGTCGGAAACCGGCGCGCTCGCGATCGCCTTCTGGCCAGATACCCGTGGCTTCACCGAAAAAACACTGACGGGCCTGATCCAGCAGGAAAACCCCATCGCCAACGACCCGGAAGCCTTCGCAGACCTTTCGATTGCCGGGCGGGGATTGTTCGCGATCGAAATGCTGATGTTCGATCCCGACTTTGCGGACTACGGGCCCGAAAGCTATGGCTGCGCGCTGGTCCGGGCGCTGACCGCCGATCTCGCGCGTCAGGCCGCGGCGCTCGAACGCGGTTGGGCGGAGAGCTTCGCTGCCGTTCTGCGTTCGGCCGGAGCCGCCGACAACGCGCGGTTTCTGAGTGAAGAAGAGGCGGTGCGGGCGATCTACACCCAGATCCTCGCGGGCCTTCAGTTCACCATCGGTTCGCGCATCGGGCGGCCGATGGGCAGTTTCGAGCGGCCCCGCCCGGCCCGCGCCGAGGCGCGGCGCTCGGGCCGGTCGCTCACCAATGTGCTCGGCGCGACCGAGGCTTCCGTGATGCTGGCCGAGGCGCTCGCGGATTGGCCCCTGCCCGAAACCCGGGCGGCGCTCGCAAGGGTGCGGGATACCGCGGCCGCGATCGAAGACCCGGCCTTCGCCGACGTGGATGATCCCGCCGCGCGGTTCCGGCTCGAGGTGCTGCAGCAAGCTGTTGCCGCGATGGCTTCATCCATCGAAACCGAGATCGGCGCGCGCCTCGGGCTTTCGGCCGGGTTCAACGCACAGGACGGGGATTGACGTGACCACCCGCCGCAACTTCCTCGCCAGCCTCGTCGCCGTCACCGCGAGCCCCCGGCTCGGCTGGGCGGCGGTGGGCAGCCCCGCCTACATCGCCGCCGCGCAATTGCCCGACGGCGTGCATGTTCTGGTCGGGCTCGACCTCGCGGGCGCCGAGACGTTCCGGGTGCCTCTGCCTGCGCGGGGGCACGCCGGGGCCGCCCATCCGGCGCAGGCGGAAGCGGTGGTTTTCGCGCGGCGGCCCGGGTATTTCGCCCTCGTGATCGACGCGGGCACCGGGCGTGTGCTGCATGAGCTGATGCCGCCGAAGGGACACCAGTTCAACGGCCACGGTGTCTACATCGACGGCGGTGCCACGCTTGTCACTGTCGAGCAGATGGCGGAAGGATCGGCGGGCCGGATCGGGCTTTGGGATGTCGCCTCGGGCTATACCCGGATCGACGGCTTCGCCACGCACGGGATCGGCCCGCACGATGTGAGACTGATGCCCGACGGGCGCACGCTGGTGGTGGCCAATGGCGGGATCGAGACCGACCCGACCGACCGCACCAAGCTCAACCTAGACACCATGTGCCCGAACCTCGCCTATCTTGGTGCAGGAGGCGATCTGCTGGAAAAGGTCGAGCTGGACCAGGAACTTGCACAGAACTCGATCCGCCATCTCGCGGTCGCGTCCGACGGGCGGGTGGGTTTCGCGATGCAGTGGGAAGGTGAACCCGGGATGGGATGGCCGTTGCTCGGGTTGCACCGCCGGGGTGAGCGGCCGGTGCTGGCCGAAGCGCCGCTGGCGGATGAACTGGCGATGAAGGGCTACGCCGGATCGGTGGCGTTCTCGGCGGACGAAAGCGAGATTGCCATCACCTCGCCGCGCGGTGGGCGGCTCAACCGCTTCGCACCGGATGGGCGATTCGTGGCCGCCGAGGCGCGGGAAGACGTTTGCGGGATTGCGCCGCACCCGGACGGCTTTATCGCCTCGGACGGGTTGGGCGGGCTCATCGCGCTGGGCTGCGAGGGCGCCCGTCCGCTGGCCCGGCACGAATGCGCATGGGACAATCACATCGTCCCGCTCTGAGAGGGGCCGGCTGCCGGCGTCAGTCGGCGGGCGCGTTCATCCGCTTGGCCGCCTCGATCACCAGCGGATCGAGCCCCGCGCCATCCGCGGCGATGAAGTCGAGAAGCTGGCGGCGCATGCGCGGCTCCCAGAAGTCGCTCAGATGTGCCGCGACCCTGTCGGCGGCCTCATCTCCGGGCTGCGACTTGAAGAAGGTGGCGATCTGGTTGGCCATGTGAACCATCTTGTCAGGCGACATGCGCATCTCCGGTGTCGATCCGTTCGGGGTGGGAATAGAGGTCGAAGGCACCCGCCCGGGCGAACGCGGCCAGCGTGATCCCCGCGCCTTCGGCGAGCCGGAGCGCATGGGCCGTGGGCGCGGAAGCGGCGACGATCACAGGGCACCCGGCCATGGCGGTTTTCTGCACCATCTCCACGGAAACCCGGCTGGTGAGCACGAAGGCCCCGGTGGTGGCGTCTTCGCCGGCGAGGGCCAGCGCGCCGATCAGCTTGTCGAGCGCGTTGTGGCGGCCAACATCCTCGCGGGCGAAGACCACGCCAACGCCCGGGCGCAGGAAGCCTGCGGCGTGAACAGCGCGGGTCTGGTCATGGAGCGGCTGGTGGCCCTTGAGCGCATCGGTGGCGGCGGCGATCTCGGACCGGGTCAGCCCGAGCGCGGGTGCGCCCACGTGGGGCAGATCGCGCACGGCTTCGTCAAGCGAGTCGATCCCGCAAAGCCCGCAACCCACCGCGCCGGTCATATGCCGGCGCCGTGCCGCAAGAGCTTCGGCGCGCGTGTCGGTCAGCCAGAACCGCGTCTCGATCCCCTTGGGGTGCGTCACCACCTCGAAGCTCTCGATCTCGTCGAGGCTCGAAATCGCGCCTTCGGTGAGCGCGAAGCCATGGGCGAAATCGCCGATATCAGCCGGCGTGCACATCATCACCGCGAGCGTCGTGCCGTTGAAGCTGACCGCCACGGGCACCTCCTCGGGCAACGTGCGGGTCACCCCGCGCGCTCCGTCGCGCCCCACGGCGAGGCCGGGAAGGCTGCGGGCCGGTTTCATTCCGCGGCCTCGATCCGGCGCGAGCGGGCGGCAAGTTCGTTGTAGTGCTCCTGCCAGTCGGTCGGGCCGTTCGACGGCATCACCTGCACGGCCGTCACCTTGTATTCCGGGCAGTTCGTGGCCCAGTCGGAATAATCGGTGGTGACCACGTTGGCCTGCGTGTCGGGGTGGTGGAAGGTGGTGTAGACCACGCCGGGGCTGACGCGCTCGGTGATCCTCGCCCGCAAGGCGGTTTCGCCGGAACGGCTCGCGAGCTTGACCCAGTCGCCGTCCTTCACGCCGCGTTGCTCGGCGTCGTGCGGGTGGATTTCGAGCATATCCTCGTCGTGCCAGACGTTGTTGTCGGTGCGCCGGGTCTGGGCGCCGACGTTATACTGGCTGAGAATGCGCCCGGTGGTGAGCAGGAGCGGGAAGCGCGGGCCGGTCTTTTCATCCGTCGCCACGTATTCGGTGACGATGAAGCGCCCCTTGCCCCGCATGAACTCATCCACATGCATCAGCGGCGTGCCTTCGGGATGCGCCTCGTTGCAGGGCCACTGCACCGATCCCTTCTCGGTGATCAGGTCATAGGTGACGCCCGCGAAGCTCGGGGTGGTCGCCGCGATCTCGGCCATGATCTCGCGCGGATGGCTGTAGGTCCAGTTCGCCCCCATCGCATTGGCGAGGGCCTGCGTGACCTCCCAGTCGGCGTAGCCGTTGAGCGGTTTCATCACCTCGCGCACCATGTTGATCCGGCGCTCGGCGTTGGTGAAGGTGCCGTCCTTTTCGAGGAAGGTGGAACCGGGCAGGAACACGTGGGCGTAGTTCGCGGTTTCGTTCAAGAACAGGTCATGCACGATCACGCATTCCATCGCGGCGAGGCCGGCCGCCACGTGCCGGGTGTCGGGATCGGATTGCAGGATGTCTTCGCCCTGCACGTAGAGGCCCTTGAAGGTGCCATCCACCGCGGCATCGAGCATGTTGGGGATGCGCAGCCCGGGCTCGGGGTCGATCTCCACGCCCCAGGCGCGTTCGAACACTTCGCGCACATCGGCGTTCTTCACGTGCCTGTAGCCCGGCAGCTCGTGCGGGAAGCTGCCCATGTCGCAGGAGCCCTGCACGTTGTTCTGGCCGCGCAGCGGGTTCACCCCAACGCCGGGGCGGCCGATGTTGCCGGTGAGCATGGCGAGGTTGGCGATGCCCATCACGGTGGTCGAGCCCTGGCTGTGCTCGGTCACGCCGAGGCCGTAGTAGATCGCGCCGTTGCCGCCGGTGGCGAAGGTGCGTGCCGCGGCGCGCAGTGCCTCGGCGGGCACGCCGGTGAGCGCCTCGGTGGCCTCGGGGCTGTGGCGCGGATCAGCAACGAACTCGGCGTATTCCGCGTATTCGTTCCAGTCGCAGCGATCGCGGATGAAGGCCTCGTCGGCCAGCCCCTCGGTGACGATCACGTGCGCCATCGCGGTGATGACCGCGACGTTGGTGCCGGGCTTGAGCGGGAGGTGATGCGCCGCTTCGACGTGGCTCGACTTCACGAGGTCGATCCGGCGCGGGTCGATCACGATGAGTTTCGCGCCTTCGCGCAGCCGCTTCTTCAGCCGCGAGCCGAAGACGGGGTGGGCGTCGGTCGGGTTGGCGCCCATCACGATCACCACGTCGGTATGCTCGACAGAGTCAAAATCCTGCGTGCCGGCAGAGGTGCCGAAGGTCTGGCCAAGCCCGTAGCCGGTGGGCGAGTGGCAGACGCGGGCGCAGGTGTCGGTGTTGTTGTTGAGGAACACCGCGCGGGCGAGCTTCTGGACGAGGAAGGTTTCCTCGTTGGTGCAGCGGCTCGACGTGATCACGCCAAGCGAACGGCGGCCATGTTTCTCCTGGATGCCCTTGAGGCGGGCGGCGGCGAAGCCCAGCGCCTCGTCCCAGCTCACCTCGCGCCAGGGCTGGTCGATGCTGTCGCGGATCATCGGGTTCAGGATCCGGTCCTGGTGGTGGGCATAGCCCCAGGCGAAACGGCCCTTCACGCAGGAATGGCCCCGGTTCGCCTTGCCGTGCTTCCACGGCACCATGCGCACGAGTTCGTCGCCGTTGAGTTCGGCCTTGAACGAGCAGCCCACGCCGCAATAGGCGCAGGTGGTCACCACCGAGCGGCTCGGCGTGCCCAGTTCGATCACCGATTTTTCCTGCAGGGTGCCGGTCGGGCAGGCCTGCACGCAGGCGCCGCAGCTTACGCAATCGGAGGTGAGGAAATCGTCATCTGCCGCGCCGGGCGAAACTCGGCTGTCGAAGCCCCGGCCCTCGATAGTGAGTGCGAAGGTGCCTTGAACCTCCTCGCAGGCGCGCACGCAGCGCGAGCAGACGATGCACTTGGAGGGATCGTAGGCGAAATAGGGGTTGGACGTGTCTTTCGCGATGTAGCGCGGGTTTTCCTCGCCGTTCTGGCGCACCTCGAAATGGTTCTCGCCCGCCGCATAGCGCACGTCCCGCAGGCCCACGGCACCGGCCATGTCCTGCAATTCGCAATCGCCGTTGGCCGCACAGGTGAGGCAATCGAGCGGGTGGTCGGAGATGTAGAGCTCCATCACGCCGCGGCGGATCTTCTGCACCTTCTTCGACTGGGTGCGCACGACCATGCCCTCTGTCACCGGCGTGGTGCATGAGGAGGGCGTGCCGCGCCGCCCCTCGATCTCGACCACACAGAGGCGGCAGGAACCGAAGGCCTCGAGCGAATCCGTGGCGCAGAGCTTGGGCACCTGGATGCCCGCCTCGCTCGCCGCGCGCATCACGCTGGTGCCCTCGGGCACCGTCACCTCGAAACCGTCGATCGTCAGCGTCACTGGCGCGCCGGTTTTCGCGGGCGTGCCCATGTCGGTGTCGTTCCAGGGGATGATGAAATCTTTCATTCCGCTGCCTCCTTGGCCGGGGCAAAGTCATCGGGGAAATGCCGGAGCGCCGACATCACCGGATAGGGCGTGAAGCCGCCGAGCGCGCAGAGCGAACCGTCGCGCATGGTTTCGCACAGGTCTTCCACCAGATCGCGCACGTCTTCGCCTGCGGTGAGCCGGTCGATGGTTTCCACCCCGCGCACGGCGCCGATCCGGCAGGGGGTGCACTTGCCGCAGCTTTCCACCGCGCAGAATTCGAAGGCGAAACGGGCCTGCGCCGCCATGTCGGCGGTATCGTCGAACACCACGACGCCGGCGTGCCCGATCAGCCCGCCCGCACCGTCGAATTCCTCGTATCCGAAGGGGGTATCGAAGGCGCTCGCCGGCATGTAGGCGCCGAGCGGCCCGCCGACCTGCACCGCCTTGACCGGCCGGCCCGAGCGCGTGCCGCCGGCGACATCATTCACCAACTCGCCCAGCGGCATCCCGAAGGCCGTCTCGAACAACCCGCCGCGCGCCACGTTGCCCGCGATCTGGATCGGCATGGTGCCGCGCGAGCGCCCGAGGCCGAAGCTGGCGTAATGCTTGGCTCCCTTCTCGAAGATCACCGGGATCGTCGCCAGAGACAGCACGTTGTTCACCACCGTGGGCTTGCCGAAGAACCCTTCCAGCGCCGGCAGCGGCGGCTTTGCCCGCACAACGCCGCGCTTACCTTCCATCGAGTTGAGCAGCGAGGTTTCCTCGCCGCAGACGTAAGCCCCCGCGCCGACGCGGATCTCGATGTCGAACGCCTTGCCCGAGCCAAGCACGCTTTCGCCGAGCAGCCCGGAGGCGCGGGCGATCTCCACCGCACGCGTCATCGTGGCGATGGCGTCGGGGTATTCCGAGCGCAGGTAGACGTAGCCCATTGTTGCGCCCACGCCGATCCCGGCGATCGCCATGCCCTCGATCAGCGAGAAGGGATCGCCCTCCATCACCATGCGGTCGGCGAAGGTGCCTGAATCGCCCTCGTCGGCGTTGCAGACGATATACTTCTGGTCGGCTTTCGCGCCCGCCACGGTCTGCCACTTGATCCCGGTGGGAAAGCCGGCGCCGCCACGCCCGCGCAAGCCGCTGTCGATCACCGTCTGCACGATAGCGTCGGCGTCGGCCAGCGCGGCGCGCAGGCCCGAAAGCCCGCCCTGCGCCTCGTAGTCTTCCAGCGAGAGCGGCTCGATCACGCCGACGCGGGCGAAGGTCAGGCGGGTTTGCCGGGCGAAGAAGGGGATTTCCTCGGTCGGGCCGTGGCCCTCAAGCGTGCCGTCGAGCAGTGCGGGCACGTCGTCGGGGCGCACCGGGCCGTAAGCGTGGCGCACGCCGTCGCGCTCCACCTCCACCAGCGGCTCCAGCCAAGCCATGCCGCGCGAGCCGACGCGCTTCAGGGTAAGGTCGATCCCCCGGGCGGCGGCCTCCTCGGTCAGCCGGGCCGCAACGGCTTCGGCCCCGAGGGCGCGCGCGGCGGCGTCGAGCGAGAGAAACACCTTCATGCCGAAACCTCCGCCACGAGGTCTTCCGCGCTCAGCCCGGCCACCGGGCGGCCGTCGATCATCGCCGCCGGGCCGTTGGCGCAGAGGCCGAGGCAATAGACCGGCTCGACCGTCACCGCGCCGTTGGCCGAAGTGCCGTGCCACGCCGTGCCCAGCTTTTCGAGCACCGCGTCGGCGAAGCCCACTCCGCCCACGGCCTGGCAGGCCTCGGCGCGGCAGATCTTCACCACGTGGCGCCCGGCGGGGACGCTGCGGAAATCGTGATAGAAGCTCATCACGCCATGCACTTCCGCGCGCCCGATGTTGAGCGCCTCGGCAATCATCGGCACGGCCTCTGCGGGCACGTGCCCGAAGGCCGATTGCAGACTGTGCAGGATCGGAAGGAGCGGGCCTTCGCGGTGCATTTCGGCGGCGATCAGGGCAGCGATCGCCTCTTGGGTCGGGGACGGTGCGGTCATGGAGTTTCCCTGAATGTCTCACCGGTCAGATGGACCAGGTTGGACGGGCTTTCAATATCGTTTTTCCGTTGATTGATTGTTTTTGTCAATCAACGGAAATCTTGTGCGCTTCGTCGAGCAACGCCTGCAGCACCGGGGTGTGAGGCTCCTGGAAAGCCGCGACGAGGCCGACTGCGGGGCTTTCGCCGGACTGGCGGATCGGAATGATGGCGAGATCCTTGCCGCCGGCAAGGAAGGCGGCCATGTCTTCGGGCAGGATCGTGACCCAGCCGCCCGATGCGACATGGCTCACCAGAACCACGGTGGAATTGGATTCCATCTTCGCGACGGGGGCGATCCCCGCCTGCATGAACGCATGGTTGATGATGCGGCGGTTCTGCATGTCGGGGGTGAGCAGGCAGAGACGGGTGCCGTCGAGATCGCCCCAATCGACAGTTTCGCGTGATGCCAACGGGTGATCGGGCGCGCAGACGAGGGTGTAGACCTCGCGATAGAGAAAGGCGGTGGAGACCCGGCCGAGCGGTTCGTTGTCGAGGTAGGAAAGGCCGGCGTCGATCTCGAGGTTTTCGAGCATGGCGAGGATATCCTCGGACGTGCGCGAGAGGATGGTGAAATCGACGTTGGGGTGGCGGGCGGAAAATCCGGCAGCAAGGCGTGAGGCCCAGGTGAGCGCCGTGGGGATCACCGCGAGGCGGAGGTTCCCGGCAAGACCTTCGCGTGAAAACCGCATCTCCTCGCGCAAACGGCGGGCATCGCCCACGATCTGGCGCGCCCAGTGCAGCGCGCGCTGGCCCTCGGGCGTCAGCCCGCCGAAGCGCGAACCACGCCGCACGAGTTGAACGCCGAGATGGTCTTCGAGCTGCTTTATCCCTGTGGAAAGCGAGGGCTGCGTGATCCCGAGGCTCTGCGCCGCGCGGCCGAAATGCTGCTCGCGCGCGAGGGCGATGAGCATTTCAAGCTTGGCGAGCATGATCGAGGATCCATATCGTTGATGAGACAGCCTATCTTGATAGCTTATCAAGCCCGGCCCGACGGCGCCATCTCTGCGCGTCCCGTTCCGACAGCTAGCCAGCGAACCGGCTTCGAACCGCGCATGAGCGATGGGGCAACCTGCCTTGGCCGCAGATTGTCAGACCGGCTTGAAGCTCCGGTCTTCGGCGTCGAACCACATCAGGTCGCCCTCGCCGATATCGTGCCAGAGCCCGTGCAGGGTCAGTTCCTCGGCCTCGACGGCCTCGCGCACGAAGGGAAAGGTCATCAGGTTGTCGAGCGAGACGACGACGGCTTCCTTTTCCAGCGCGTCGATGCACTCGGGGCCGGACCGCGTGGCCTTGATCCGGTCATAACCCGGCTGGAGCAGGTCCATCCAGCGGCCGACGAAGCTGGTTTCCTCGCGCAGCTCGGGCGCGGTTCCCATCGTCATGTCATAGAACCCGCGCACACCGCCGCAGGACGAATGGCCCATGACGATCACATGCGCGACCTTGAGCGCGGTCACCGCGTATTCGATCGTGGCCGAGGTGCCGTGCTTCTGGCCGTCGGGTTCATAGGGCGGCACCAGGTTGGCGATGTTGCGGTGGATGAAGAACTCGCCTTGGTCCGCGCCGAAAATCGAGGTCACGTGCACCCGGCTGTCGCAGCAGGATATGATCATCGCCCGCGGGTGCTGGCCCTCGGTGGCAAGGCGGCGATACCATGACTTGTTTTCGGCATAGCCGGTGGCTTTCCAGCCCTGGTATCGGCTCACGAGATAATGTGGCAGCGGCCGTGCGACGGTCATGCAAAGTCTCTTCCAGCGGTTACCTCAGGGGGTTCTAGGCTGGATTTTGCAGAAATTCGAGGGATTTCTGGCACGCGCGGAAACCTTTTCTTGAGATGGCGGTGACAGCATCTCCGGGGTTAGGGAATGGAGGGGTGTGACCGTGAACGCAGTTTTGCGATTGCAACATGACGAGATCGTGCGGCTCGACCGGAGCCAGCTCGAGGTGCTCTACCAGAGCCTCGGGCCGCGGGGGGCCGACAAGGTGGTCAGCCATGCGTTGGAGGAGCTTGCGGTGACGCTGTCGCGCGCCTCGGGCGAATACCGCGCCGGCGAAATAGAGGCGCTGCGCACTTCCGTCAAAGCGCTCGTCGCGGTGGCGCAGCAGGTGGGAATGACCCTGCTCGCCCGGGTCGGGCGCGACGTGCTGGATCTTTCACGAAGCTACGATGCGGCCGCTTTCGGGGCAACGATGGCGCGCCTCGAGCGGATCGGGGAAAGCTCTCTCGTCGCGGTGTGGGATCTGCAGGATCTTTCGATCTGAGGCTCGCGGTGGTGCGGGCAGTCGCTGGCCCTTGCGGGTTCGCACCGGCGCGATAGTCTGGGCCCGAAACAACCGGAGCCCACCATGACCCTCACCTTTGTCCCGCACCGGGAAGACAGCCTTCCGCTACACCTCGTCGACAAGCCGGGGCTTGCCGCGCTGGTGGACCGGCTCGATCCGGCCCAGCGCGCCTGGGTCGAGGCGAGCGGTTTCGAGGCCGGGCTGGGCAAGGTGCTGATGGTGCCGGGCCACGATGGCGGGCACGCACTCGCCCTGGTGGGCCATGGCGACGAGGCGAAGCGGGCGCGGCAGCGATTCGGCTTTGCCAAGGCCCGCGCGGCGCTTCCGGCTGGCACTTTTCACCTTGTCAGCAATCTCGAAGGGGCCGAGCTCGAGGAGGCGGCGCTGGGATGGTTGCTCGCGGGCTATCGCTTCGCGCGCTACAAGGACGCGCCCGGGCCCAAGGCCGGGCTGATCGCCCCCGCCGGGGTGGATGCCGCGCGGCTGGAAGCGATCGCGGCGGGCGAGGCCTTGACCCGCGACCTGATCAACACCCCGGCCTCTGACATGGGGCCGGATGAACTGGAGGATGCCGCGCGTGCGCTGGCCGCCCGGTTCGGCGCGCATCTTGCCGTGACGGCGGGCGACGATCTGCTCGCCGCCAATTTCCCGATGATCCATGCAGTCGGCCGGGCCTCGCCGCGCGCCCCCAGGCTGATCGACCTGGCCTGGGGCGATACCGGCCCGCGCCTGACGCTCGTGGGCAAGGGCGTGTGCTTCGATTCCGGTGGGCTCAACCTCAAGCCCGGCACCTCGATGGGGTTGATGAAGAAGGACATGGGGGGCGCGGCCACGGTGCTGGGGCTGGCCCGGATGATCATGGCGCTGGACCTGAAACTGCAACTGCGGGTTCTGATCCCGGCGGTGGAGAATGCGATCTCCGGCAACGCCTTCCGGCCCGGCGATGTTCTCACCAGCCGCAAGACCCTGACCGTGGAGATCAACAACACTGACGCAGAGGGGCGGCTGGTTCTGGCCGACGCGCTGGCCTATGCCGACGAAGAGCGGCCCGACCTTCTGATTTCGATGGCGACGCTCACCGGAGCGGCGCGGGTGGCGGTCGGCGCCGATCTTGCGCCGTTCTACTCGACCGAGCCGAAGCTTTCCGACGCGCTTCGCACGGTGGCGGGGCGGGTGGCCGACCCGGTGTGGGAAATGCCGTTCTGGACGCCTTATGAAGAGATGATCGAGCCCGGCATCGCGGACCTCGACAACGCGCCCTCGGGCGGCATGGCTGGGTCGATCACCGCGGCCCTGTTCCTGCGCCGGTTCGTGACGCAGACCCCGGCCTACGGGCATTTCGATATCTACGGCTGGCAACCCGCCGACGCTCCGGCCCGGCCCAAGGGTGGCGTGGGGCAGGGCGCGCGGGCGCTGCTGGCCGCCCTGCCGGAGGTTCTGGGCCTGTGACCGACCGGCGCCTAACCCCCGCGAACGGGCGGGTGGCGCATGTCTCGTTGCGCGGCGAGGTGGCGGCGGAACGCTACACTGAAGGCGAGCGCCGCCGGGTGTGCCGCCCGGTGGCCGCGATCCGGGACGATCGACGCCCTCGTGCGCGGCTGCGCGAGTTGATTCTGCACGAGGTTTTCGTGGTGCTCGAGGAGCGCGATGGCTGGGCCTTCGGCTTTGCCGCGCGCGACGGCTATGTCGGCCATGTGCGCGCCGATGACCTCGGGCCCGAGCTCTGGCAGACGACCCACGTCGTGACCGCCCGGCAAAGCTACCTTGTGGAAGAACCGGTGCTGAAAACCGACGCCGAGATCAGCGCGATCTCCTTCGGCACGCGTCTCTCGGTGATGACCACCCACGAGGACGGGCGCTGGGGCGAGGTTGCGGTTCTGCGCGCGCCTGGCGAGGAGGAGGGCCACAAGCGGACCTCGACGATGTATGTGCCGATGGCGCATCTCGCGCCGGTGAACGCGCGGGATGCCGATCCCGTCACGGTGGCCGAGAGGTTTCTCGGCACGCCCTACCTCTGGGGCGGCAACTCGGGTTTCGGGATCGATTGTTCGGGGCTGGTGCAGGCGGCGCTCATGGCCTGTGGTGTCGACTGCCCCGGCGACAGTGACATGCAGGCGGCGCTCGGTGACGAGGCGGAGGGTGCGCCGGAGCGGGGCGATCTGCTGTTCTGGAAGGGCCATGTGGCGATCGTGGTAGGCGCGGACCGGCTGATCCATGCCAATGCTCATCACATGGCGGTGGCTCACGAGGGGATCGAGGCTGCCAGACGCCGCATCGAGGCGCAGGGCGAGGGCGCGGTGATCGCGCACAGGCGCATCGCCCGTCCGCCCGAACGGGCGACCTCGCTCACTCCACCGCGCGGATGAGCTTGCGCTCGAGCACGCGCAGAACGGCCCTGAGATCAGCCCCGCGCTTGAGGATCCGCCCGTCCATCGCGACAACGGCATATTGCCCCTGCCGGTGGCGCAGCTTGGGACGCTTCTCGATCCGGTAAAGCGGGTGTTCGGCGGTGTGGCGGAAGACGGAAAATATCGCCACGTCCTTGAGAAAGCTCATCCCGTAGTCGCGCCACTCGCCGGCGGCGACCATGCGGCCATAGAGCCCGAGAATGATGCCAAGCTCGGCGCGGTCAAAGGCGATCTTCTCGCTTGCCTCGGGGCCGGGAAAGGGCGTCGGGGTTTGCACGTTCATTCGCAAAGGATGGGCGTAAGCCGCGTGTAAATCAACTCCCCGGCATCATCCGGACCGGCCGTTGCCCCGATTGCGCCACGAAAAGACCCCCCTCAAACCCTGTTATCAGCCAAGACCTGCCCATTTCGGCAGGCACTAACAGACTGTAGCGAGTGAAAAACTCAACCCCGGCGCCGCATACAACAGCCCCCACCCAGTTCGCGGCGCCGGGGGGCTACACCCCCGCCTTGTGCGGGGTTTTTTTCTTGTCTCGTCTCAACACTATTGACCGACCGGTCGGGTTTATGCAGTCTTCCCGCCAGGAGATCAGGGAGGAGCCATGACCCCGGAGGAACGCGCCCGCCGGTCGGCCGATGCGATGTGGGCCGACGACCGCGCCAGCCAGGCGGCGGGGATGACGCTCGTCGAGGTCGGTCCCGGCCGCTCTGTCATGACGATGATGGTGCGCGACACCATGGCAAATGGCCACGGCATCGCCCATGGCGGCTACATTTTTGCGCTGGCGGATTCCGCCTTCGCCTTCGCCTGCAACAGTTACAACACGCTTGTCGTCGCCCAGCACAACTCGATCACCTACCTCGCTCCCGGCAAGGTGGGCGAAGTGCTCACCGCAACCGCCACCGAGGCGCACCGGGCCGGGCGCTCGGGCATCTACGATGTGATCGTCACCGGGGATGGCGGGCGGCAGGTGGCAATTTTTCGCGGTCATTCGCGCCAGATCAACGGCGCCCATTTCGAGGAGCCCGGCACCTGAACGCCGGCCATGGAGAACGACATGAAGGATCTTACCCCCCGCAAGGAAGAGCTGGAACACATCGAGACCGCCTCGCGCGACGAGATCGCCGCGGTGCAGCTCGAACGGATGAAATGGTCGCTTCGTCACGCCTATGAAAACGTGCCCTTCTACAAGCAAAAGTTCGACGCGGCCGGTGTGCACCCCGATGATCTGCATGCGCTCGAAGACCTTGCGAAGTTTCCCTTCACCGTGAAGCAGGACCTGCGCGACAATTACCCCTTCGGCATGTTCGCCGTGCCGCGCGAGCAGGTGGCACGCATCCATGCCTCTTCCGGCACCACCGGCCAGCCCACCGTGGTAGGCTATACCAGGCAGGATCTCGACACCTGGGGCACGGTTGTCGCCCGCAGCTTGCGCGCTGGCGGACTGCGCCCCGGCGACGTTCTCCACAACGCCTACGGCTACGGCCTGTTCACCGGCGGGCTCGGGGTGCATGGCGGCGCCGAGAAGATGGGGCTCACCGTAGTGCCCGTCTCCGGCGGGATGACCCAGCGGCAAGTGCGGCTGATCGAGGATTTCCGCGCCAAGGGCATCACCGTTACCCCCTCCTACATGCTCTCGATCCTCGATGAATACGTCTCCCTCGGGCTCGATCCGCGCAAGTCGCCGCTCGAGGTGGGCATCTTCGGGGCCGAGCCGTGGACGAACGCGATGCGCGGCGAGATCGAGCAGGCCTTCGACATGCACGCCGTCGACATCTACGGGCTTTCCGAGGTGATGGGGCCGGGCGTGGCCAGCGAATGCGTCGAGACGAAAGACGGGCTGCACATCTGGGAGGATCACTTCTACCCCGAGATCATCGACCCGGCCACCGGCGAGGTGCTCCCGGATGGCGAGCAGGGCGAGCTCGTGTTCACCTCGCTCACCAAGGAAGCCTTTCCGATCATCCGCTACCGCACCCGCGATCTCACCCGGCTGCTGGCCGGCACCGCGCGCTCGCTGCGGCGGATGGAGAAGATCACCGGCCGCACCGACGACATGATCATCCTGCGCGGCGTGAACGTCTTCCCGACCCAGATCGAGGAGCAACTCGTCACCGTCGAGGACCTGGCGCCGCATTTCCAGATCGAGCTGGCGCGGCCCGACCGGATGGACGAGATGATCATCCACGTCGAGCTGATCGAGGGCGCAAGGGCCGACCCGATCAAGGTCAGCCACACCCTCAAGGGCCTGGTGAAGAGCCACGTCGGCGTGACCGTGAAGGTCAAGGTGGCCGAGCCCGGTGGCGTTGCCCGCAGCGAGGGCAAGGCGGTCCGCGTCATCGACAACCGGCCGAAGGGCTGAGCCATGCCGAGGGGGATCGCGCGCGACCACGACCAGAAACGGGAAGCGATCCGCAAGGGGGCGGCGGAGTATTTCGCCGCCCACGGCTTCGACCGCGCCTCGATGACCGGCGCGGCGCGGCATTGCGGCGTGTCGAAGGCGCTGATCTACCATTACTACGATTCGAAGGAGGCGCTGCTCGACGACATCCTGAGCACGCACCTGTCGAACCTCGCCGAGACGGCGCGGGCGGTTTCCCCCGAGGACGGTCTGGGCGCGCTGGTTTGCGCCATCCTCGAGGATTACGAAGACGCCGACGCCGAGCACAAGCTGCAACTCGACGCGCTGGCGGTGCTGACGCCCGAGCAGCAGATTCCGCTGATCGCCCTGCAGCGCGAGATTGTCGATATCATGAGCGCGGCGCTAGTGCGCGAGGCCCCGGCGCTGGCCGGCACCGACAAGCTGAAGCCGGTGACGATGTCGGTCTTCGGTATCCTGAACTGGTTCTACATGTGGCATCGCCCGGGCAAGGGCTTGACCCGGCCGGAATATGCGCGCCTTGCCACCGACATGGTGCTGAACGGAATCAAGGGTTTGTAAGCGGCGCGCCTTCGGCGCACAGGTTGCGATCTCGTTCGGGCCACGAAGGCCCTGGGGGCTCCGCCCCCAGACCCCCGAGGTATTTTTTGGACCCAAGAAGCCGGGATCGGCCGGGTCAGACCGGAAGCGCGGTTGTCTTGAACACGGTGCGCAGGGCGAAGCTGGATTGCATCCCCTGAACACCGGGCAGGCGCGCGAGTTTTTGCCGGTGGATGCGGGCGAAATCGTCGGTGTCGCGGGCGACGACCTTGAGGATGTAATCGGCCGATCCCGCCATCAGGTGACATTCGAGCACCTCGGGCACACGCGCCACCTCGCGCTCGAAGGCTTCGAGCAGTTCGTCGGCCTGGCCGGAAAGCGTGATCTCGACGAAGACCATTGTGGGCAGGCCGATCCGGCGCGGATCGACCATTGCCACGTAGTTGCGGATATAGCCCTCTTTCTCCAGCCGTTGCACCCGCCGGTGGCAGGCGGATGGTGAGAGGTTGACCTGTTCGGAAAGCTCGGCATTCGATATCCGCCCGCTCTTCTGGAGAACGGTCAGAATCCGGCGGTCCATGCTGTCGAGATCCATATCCTGCGAATATCCTTGCGTAAAACCGTTTAACCTTCGAAGAGTTCACCGATAAGCATAGCCAGCGGGACCATCGAATTCAAAGCAATTGCGCGCGCAAGCGCTCAAGCTGGATCATTATCAGGAGGAAGACGTCATGCTCATCGGGTGCCCGAGAGAAATCAAACCGCAGGAATACCGTGTCGGCCTGACGCCGCGCGCAGCAGGAGAGGCCATCGCCCACGGGCATTCGGTGATCGTCGAGGCCGGCGCAGGGGCCGGATCGGGCTTTCCGGACGACGATTACAGAGCGGTCGGGGCCGAGGTCGTGGCGACGGCCGGCGAGGTTTTTGCCCGGGCCGACCTGATCGTGAAGGTGAAGGAACCGCAGGCGGTTGAACGCAAGATGCTGCGAGAGGGGCAGATCCTGTTCACCTACCTGCACCTCGCGCCAGATCCGGCACAAACCCAAGATCTGCTGGCAAGCGGGGTGACGGCGATCGCCTACGAGACGGTCACCGACCGCGACGGGCGCCTGCCGCTGCTGGCGCCGATGTCGGAAGTCGCCGGCAAGCTGGCGCCGCAGGTGGGGGCCTGGACGCTGCAGAAGGCCAATGGAGGGCGCGGCGTTCTGATGGGCGGCGTGCCCGGTGTGCGGCCCGCCAACGTGGTGGTGATCGGCGGCGGCGTCGTCGGCACCCAGGCCGCGCGGGTGGCCGCCGGGATGGGCGCGGAGGTGACCGTGCTCGACATGTCGCTCGCCCGGTTACGCCAGCTCGACGACGCGTTTCGCACCGAGTTCCGCACCGGCTTCGCCAGCGCCGGGCTCACCGCCGAACTGGTGGCCGGGGCCGACATGGTGATCGGCGCGGTGCTGGTGCCGGGGGCGGCAGCACCCAAGATCGTGACCCGTGCGATGCTCGCCACGATGAAACCCGGTGCGGCGCTCGTCGATGTGGCGATCGACCAGGGCGGCTGCTTCGAGACGTCGCGCCCCACCACCCATGAAGACCCGATCTACGAGGTCGACGGGATCATGCATTACTGCGTTGCCAACATGCCCGGCGCGGTCGCCCGCACCTCGACGCTGGCGCTGGGCAACGCCACGCTGCCCTTCCTGCTCGCGCTTGCCGACAAGGGCTGGCGGCAGGCCTGCGAGGACGACCCATACCTGCTCGAAGGGCTGAACGTGCACGCGGGGCACCTGACCCAATACGCCGTCGGCGAGGCGCTCGAGATCGACGTGCTTTCGCCGAAGCTGGCGTTGACGAAATAGGCGGGCGCCAGTCCGGGAGTTCGGGGGGCAACCCCCGGACTGCCGGAGCGTTCGGCATCGGCAAGGGATGCCGCGGGTGAGCGCGCTATCGCAGCCATCGGTCCGATCTAGGGGGGCCTGTGTGGTAGCGTGGGGCGGACTTGAACCGCCGACCCCAGCATTATGAGTGCTGTGCTCTAACCAGCTGAGCTACCACGCCATTCACACGTGGGGGCAGATAGCCCCGTGCGGCCCGGCTGTCAACGCGGAAAACGGCATTTTCGCGGTGCTCTGGCGCGCGCCCGGGGCTGCGCTCAGCCCGTGGCCTGCACCATGACCCGGTGCGGGTAGGGTATGGTGATTCCTTCGGCGTCGAAGGCTTCCTTGACCGCCCGGGTCAGCTCGAATTTCACGTCCCAATAGTCGGGCGCGGCCACCCAGATCCGGGCGGTGATCTCGACCGCGCTGTCGCCGAGGTTCGTCACCCGGAGCCAGGGATCGGGGTCGTCGTGCACGCGCGAATCCGCGGCTGCGATCTTGCGGATGATGTCCATCGCCTTACCCGGATCGTCGTCGTAGCCGATCCCGAAGGTGAGATCGACGCGGCGGGTATCGTGGTGGGAGTAGTTGGTGATGATCGCCCCCCATGCCTTGCCATTGGGAACGATGATCTGAACATTGTCGGGCGTGGCCAGTTCGGTGAAAAAGAGATTGATATCCAGCACCGTGCCCGAGGTGCCGGAGATTTCCACATACTGGCCGATCCGGTAGGGGCGGAACAGGACGATCATGAAGCCCGCCGCGAGATCGGCGAGCGTGCCTTGCAGCGCCATGCCGATCGCGAGGGTGGCGGCACCCAGCATCGCGACGAGCGAGGTGGCCTGGATGCCGAAAAGGTTCAGCACCGCGATCAGGGTGATCAGGAGAACCAGCCACCGAATGATAGAGGCGGCGAAACTTCCGATGGTATCGTCGATCCGGGGGGAGGCGGTGAAACGCCGCTTCACCGTTCGGCTCGCGAAGCCGGAAAGGATCCAGCCGAGGACGAGAACAAGAAGCGCCTTCGCGGCGTTGATGATGAGCGGGGCGTAACCGGAGGCGAGGCCGGTCATGTTGTCGAGCATTGTATCCATCAGTTCAGGGTAGCCACGACCGGGCAAAGTGAAAGGGGCACCGTTGGAGGCACCCCTTCACTGTGGCACTTTGGCCTTACTTGTTGGCGAGCGCGTCGCGGATCTCGATCAGAAGATCGAGTTCCGTCGGACCGGCCGGTGCGGCGGGGGCGACTTCCTCTTTCTTGACGGCTACGTCCTTGATCTTGTTGACGTAGCGCACGAGCATGAACACCACGAAGGCGATGATGAGGAAATTGATCACAGCCATGATGAAGGCGCCATAGGCGAAGACGGAAGCCCCCGCTTCGCGCGCCGCTTCGAGGCTGGCACCGGCGGGCACCTCTCCGGCGAGAACGGCGTAATTGTTGTTGAAATCGAGCCCGCCCGCGAACAGCCCGATGATCGGGTTGATCAGGTCGGAGACCAGCGAGTTGACGATGGCGGTGAAGGCCGCCCCGATGATGATCCCAACCGCCATGTCCATGACATTGCCCCTGGCGATGAAATTCCTGAATTCCTTGAACATGGTTCCCCCTTCCACTTTCCCCGCGCAGCACGGCGGATACGCACGATCCTAGCATGGTGACGGGCGGATTTCTTGCAGAACCTCGGGGCAAAGGGAACGCCGGTTCCCCGGCTCAGCGCCCTTCAAGCATCGCGGCAACGGCGCTGTCGGGCACCTGGTCGAAGACCGCGTAATGCGCGCCGACGGCGTAGAAGGGGCTGGGCGTTTCAAGGCAGATCGTGCGGGTGCAAAGCGGCGAGAGCGTGGCGAGCACGTCGGCGGGGGCGACCGGCACGGCGAGGATGATCTCCTGCGCCCCCTTGCCCGCGAGCCCTTTCAGCGCGGCGCGCACCGTTGCCCCGGTGGCGATGCCGTCATCCACGACGATCACGCTGCGCCCGGCGATCGGCACCGGCGCGCGGCCTGCCAGCCACATTTGGCGGCGCGCGGCGATTTCTTTGAGTTTCTCGCTTATGGCGGGCGCGAAATCGGCTTCGCTGAGCCCACGCGCATTCAGAACCTCGGGGTTGAACACCACCTGATGCGCCGGGCCGTCGACGACCGCGCCGGCGGCCAGCTCCGGGTTGCCGGGGCTGCCCAGCTTGCGCACGAGGATAAGGTCGAGCGGGGCCCGGAGGCCCTCGGCTACCTTCACCGCGACGGGCACACCGCCCCGGGGCAGCGCGAGCACCACCGGATCGGTCAGGTCAAGGTCGGCGAGCGCCTCTGCCAGCTTGACGCCGGCGTCATCACGGTTCGAAAACATGCGGCGATCATGCCACTGGCGCGGGAGTTACGCCAGCAGCGGATCGTCGCGGGGGCCGCCGCGTCAGCCGCGCAGTGCCCCGCCGGTGGCCTTGGCGACCTTTTCGACGATCTTCGCACCCACCGCTTCGATCTCGGCGTCGGTCAGGGTCTTGTCGCGCGGTTGCAGCCGCACGGTGATCGCGAGCGACTTCTTGCCCGCGCCCATCTGCGCCTCGGCCTTCGCGCCGTGGAACTCGTCGAACACGGTCACGCTCTCGATCAGCGCCTTGTCGGCCCCCTGCGCGGCGTTCACCAGCGTCAGCGCCTCGACGCCCGCATCCACCACGAAAGCGAAATCGCGCTCGACCGGTTGCAGCGTGGACGCCGCAAGGGCCGGCCTCGTCGCCCCGGTGGACTTGGGGAAGGGCACGCGCTCGGGCCAGAGGGTGAAGGCCACGGCGGGGCCTTTCACGCCCATGCGGTCGAGCACCTTGGGGTGCAATTCACCGAAGGTGGCGAGGATGTTCTTCGGCCCGAGGCTGATCCGGCCCGAGCGGCCCGGATGCCACCATGCCGGCGCATCCCGCAGGATCATCTGTTTGGCCGGGGCGCCGATGGCCGAAAGCACTGCCTCGGCATCGGCCTTGGCATCGTAGACATCCGCCGGCCGGCGCGACCCCCAGGGATCGCGCGGGGCGGTGCCGCCCACCAGAAGGCCCGCCACCTGAAGGTGGCTTTCCTCCGGTTCGCCGCCGTCGAAGGCCGGGCCGACCTCGAACAGCGCAAGGTCCATGAAGCCGCGCGCCTGGTTGCGGGCGGCGGCCTGCAGCAGCCCGGGCAGGAGATCGGGCCGCATGTGGCTCATCTCCGACGAGATCGGGTTTTCCAGCATCGTCACGTCCGCGCCGCCGCCGAACAGCCCGGCGCTTTCCTTGTCGATGAAGGAATAGGTCACCGCCTCGTTGTAGCCGAGCGCGGCCATGGTGCGGCGGGCGATGTTCTCGCGCTTCTGGATCGGGGTCAGCACCGCCTTGGGCACGCCGACATGGGCGCGCGGCATGGGCCGGCCCACCAGCTTGGTCAGCGACGCGATCCGGGCCACCTCCTCGACGAGATCGGCCTCGCCCATCACGTCGGGGCGCCACGAGGGCACATGGGCCAGGTCGCCCTCAAGCCGGAAGCCGAGCGCTTCCAGCGTGCGGCGTTGCTCCCCGGCGGGAATGTCCATGCCGACGAGGCTCACCACGCGGTCGGTATCGAGCTTGTAGGCGCGGCTCACGTCGGGCACCTCGCCCGCCGTCACCACGTCGGACGGCTCGCCGCCGCACAGCTCCATGATCATCTGCGTCGCCAGTTCGATGGCGGGCGCGTTGAATTCCGGATCAATGCCGCGCTCGTTGCGGTAGCGGGCATCGGAGTTGATCTTCGTCGCCCGCCCGGTCTTGGCGATCTGGATCGTGTCCCAGACGGCGGCTTCGAGAAAGACGTTCACCGTCTTCTCGGTGCAGCCGGTGCGCAGGCCACCCATGATCCCGGCGATGCTCTCGATCTCGTGGTCGTCGGAGATCACCACGGCGCCCGCGGGGAAGGTGTATTCCTTCTCGTCGAGGCCGATCAGCGTCTCGCCGCCCCTGGTGCGGTGCACCCGGAGATTGCCGCGCACCTTGTCGGCGTCGAACACGTGCAGCGGGCGGTTCATGTCGTAGGTGAAGAAGTTGGTCACATCCACCAGAGCCGAAATGGGCCTGAGGCCGATGGCGCGCAGGCGCTGTTGCAGCCACGCGGGCGAGGGGCCGTTCTTCACGCCCCTGATGAGCCGGCCCATGAACACCTCGCAGCCACCTTCGCGGGTGTCGTCGTCGATGGTCACCTTGATCGGGCAGGGGAACTTGCCCTCGATCTGGGCGGTTTTCTCGGGCTTCAAGGTGCCAAGCCCCCGCGCGGCCAGATCGCGGGCGATGCCGCGTACGCCGAGCGCGTCGGGGCGGTTGGGGGTGATCGCGATCTCGATCACCGGGTCGACCTTCTCGGGCTGGTTCTTCGCCATCCAGTCGGCGAAGCTCTCGCCCACCTCGCCCGAGGGCAGCTCGATGATGCCGGTGTGCTCGTCGGAAAGCTCCAGCTCGCGCTCCGAGGCCATCATGCCGTGGGATTCCACACCGCGGATCTTGCCGACGGAGAGCGTCACGTCGATCCCGGGCACGTAGTCACCGGGCTTGCAGACGACCACGGTGATCCCCTCGCGGGCATTCGGCGCGCCGCAGATGATCTGCTTGTCGCCCTCGTCGGTCTCGACCACGCAGACGCGCAGCCGGTCGGCGTCGGGGTGCTTCTCGGCCTTCTTCACCTTGCCGAGGGTGAAACTGGAAAGCTTTGCCAGCGGGTTCTCGATGCCCTCGACCTCGAGCCCGAGATCGGTGAGCGCCTCGGCGATCTCGTCCACGCTTGCCGTGGTGTCGAGATGGTCTTTCAGCCAGGAGAGTGTGAATTTCATGTCCGTTTCCTCATTCGGCACCGCTCAGCGGTCTGCCAGATCCTCGACAAGCTCGAATTCCTCGAACAACAGCATCATTTCCGGGTCAAACCCGCCGTTGCGCTCGAAAAACGCCTGGTGTCCGGCGCGCCAGCCTTCGAGCGTTTCATCCTCGCCCTCGGCCAGCGCCAGCTCTTCGGGCACGTCGCAAAAGCGGATTTCGTGCAGGCGCACGGTGCGGATCACCAGCGCCGGCGTGCCATCCCAGTTGGCGGCAATGTCGCAGCGGCCGACCTTGGGCATCGCCTCCGGCTCGGCCTCGAACTCGGCCAGCGGGGCGCAGGTGGCCCGCTTCTTGCCGGAGCGCACGAGGGCGATCAACTCGGCGCTGAGCGCGGCGCTGTCGCCGAACTTGAAGGTGCCCGCGCCGGGGTAGGTGACTTGCAGGTCTTCCATGTCGTCGGTCATTGGGGGTGCTCGGAGGCGGTGTTATCGCGGTGTTCTTTCAGCCAATAGAGTGCGAATATCATTGGGCTCCGTCCTCATCATGCGGTGTTAGATCGATGGTCAGGTGTCGGTAAATCAAACCTACAGCTTGAGATGCATCGTTCTGATCCAAATCCGATATGGAATGACGCGCAGCCTTCAGAGCGCGCTTGTCCTGAATCCGCAGTTTTTCGATAGCCTCTAAACTAGCTGGCGAGAATTCACCGAACGGAATCTGTTTTTCCACATCACTCCGGGTCCGAATTTCAAAAACTTGGATCGCATCAACGAAATCTCGAATGGGACCTAAGACCTCTAAAGAGGCATACAAAGTTAGGCTATTATATTTTACTCTGCTCTCATTGATTAGCTTTCGCGCAGCCTCAAAATCCCTCGTTTGGATGGCAAAGATATGGCTGTGCGCAACGGAGAAGAAATCCTTGTATGCAGCACGTTCCTCGGATTGAAGCTGTAGTTCTCTATCTTTCCGTTTTTGCCAAGGATAGGCTACAAATGCGATCAAAATTGCAGCAATTGAACCGATGCCGGTCCCACGTGCGGACGGTTCCAACAAAAAGATAATCGGTGTACCAAGAGCCACGATAGCCCCAACTGCGACCCAATTGAGGCCAGCTAGATCCTTAAAACCCTCTTTGAGTCTCCCCCGAAAGCTTTCACTCACCGCGACAATCCCCCCCGCATCGTCGGCACGTCCAGCGCGGAAAACCCGTAGTGCCTCAGCCACCGCAGGTCGCTATCGAAGAATGCCCGCAGATCGGGGATGCCGTATTTCAGCATCGCCAGACGGTCGATGCCGATGCCGAAGGCGAAGCCCTGCCATTCATTCGGGTCCACGCCGGAGGCTTCCAGCACCTTGGGGTGGACCATGCCGGAGCCGAGGATTTCCATCCAGTCGTCGCCCTCGCCCACCTTCAGGCGGCCGTCCTGCCATGAGCAGCGCAGGTCGACCTCCGCGCTCGGTTCGGTGAACGGGAAGTGCGAGGCGCGGAAGCGCAGTTCGACCTCGTCGACCTCGAAGAAGGCGCGGCAGAATTCTTCCAGCGTCCA
Source organism: Sinisalibacter lacisalsi (assembly GCF_014640115.1). Classification (GTDB taxonomy): domain Bacteria; phylum Pseudomonadota; class Alphaproteobacteria; order Rhodobacterales; family Rhodobacteraceae; genus Sinisalibacter; species Sinisalibacter lacisalsi. The sequence goes on from NZ_BMGI01000001.1 coordinate 510,805, forward strand.
CTTGAGGTTGGCCATCGAGATATCGCGGTCGATCGCCAGCCCCTCGATCTGGTGGAACATCGGCGTGTGGGTCTGGTCATAGTCCGACCGATACACCCGGCCCGGCGCGATCACGCGGATCGGCGCGCCCTGCGCCAGCATCGCGCGGATCTGCACCGGCGAGGTGTGGGTGCGCAGCACGTGCGGCGGGCGCTCGTCGCCCTCTTCGCGGTGCATGTAGAAGGTGTCGAACTCCTGCCGCGCGGGGTGGTGCGGCGGGATGTTGAGCGCGTCGAAATTGTGCCAGTCGGTCTCGATCTGCGGGCCTTCGGCGACGGAAAAGCCCATGTCGGCGAAGATCGTGGTGACCTCCTCGGTGACCTGGCTGACCGGGTGGATCGTGCCCGCCGGGCGGGGCCGCGCGGGCAGCGTCACGTCGAGCCACTCGGTTTTCAGCCGTTCATCCAGCGCGGCATCGCCAAGCGCCTCTTTCCTGGCCGCCAGCGCCGCGTTGATCTCGTCCTTGAGCGCGTTGAGCTTCGGCCCCATCACCTGCCGCTCTTCCGGGCTCATCTTGCCAAGCTCGCGCATCTTGAGCGCCACTTCGCCCTTCTTGCCCACGGCGGCAACGCGGATGTCTTCCAGCGCGGCCTCGTCGCCGGCGCCTGCGATGGCTTCGAGATACTTCTGCCTCAGATCGTCCATTTCCGATCCCTCTTTTCCGGTTGGCCCGTCGATACCACGCGGAGCCTGAAAGACAAGAAGCCGCGAGACCCATGCAGGTCCGCGGCTTCTGAAATGCTTGTTCCCGAACGGGAGCTTACGCGAGCGCGGCCTTCGCCTTGTCGACGATGGCGGTAAACGCGTCGGGCTCGTTCACGGCGAGATCGGCGAGCACCTTGCGGTCAACCTCGATCCCGGCGAGCGACAGCCCGTTGATGAAGCGCGAATAGGTCAGCGCCTCGTCATGCGAGCGCACGGCGGCGTTGATGCGCTGGATCCACAAAGCGCGGAAGTTGCGCTTGCGCTGCTTGCGGTCGCGGGTTGCATACTGGTTGGCCTTGTCGACGGCCTGGGTTGCCGTCTTGAAAGCGTTGGAACGGCGACCGTAATAGCCTTTGGCGGCCTTGATCACCTTCTTGTGGCGGGCGTGGGTGGTGGTTCCACCTTTGGTGCGGGGCATGGTTCAGGCCTCCTTAGCGCGAATAGGGCATCATCGGCTTGATGATCTGCTCATCAGCCTTGGAAAGCAGCGTGGTTCCGCGCGCATTGCGCAGGAACTTGTTGGTGCGCTTGATCATGCCGTGGCGCTTGCCCGCCTGGGCCCGCACGATGCGGCCCGTGGCCGTCACCTTGAACCGCTTCTTGCAGCTCGACTTCGTCTTCATCTTGGGCATTTCGGTCTCCTTCGAGCTTACCCGTGACACGCGACTCGGCATGCCTCTTCGGCCGGCCGCGCGGATTGAGGGGGCCGTATAGGCGGGTTCGCCCTGCGTGGCAAGGGCAAAACGCGGGGATCACATCCGCGCCCCCGCGCGCAAGCGAGGCCGTGACAGGCCGCGACAAATCGTCTAATCCTCGGATCGAAACGACAATAACATCAGACGATGAGGATAAACATGGCCGAACACAAGCATGGCACGATGGACACGCGGGTGCAGGAAAAGACCTTCGAAGGTTTCATCAAGCTGTCGATCCGCTCGACGATCACGATTATCGTGCTGCTCGTCCTGCTGGCGATCTTCAACGCCTGATGCTGACGCGGGCGCAATCGGGTGCGTGACCGTCACATGGTTTTTTCAATCACGGGGTAGGGCGATAACATGCGACGGATTACCATTCTCCTGATCACGCTGCTCGGGCTTTCGGCTTGCGCCATGCCCGATCCTGTCTGGGCACCGGACGAGGCCGTGGACCGCGCGCGCGTTTCCTCCTCGGGCGCGCCCACGCTCACGCTGTTCTCGGTTATCAACGTCAAGTCCGGCAACGGCGGGCATTCGGGGCTTCTGGTGTCCGCCCCCTCCGAACGCGTGTTGTTCGATCCGGCGGGCAGTTTTCAGCACCCGCGCTTGCCCGAGCGCCACGATGTGCTGCACGGGATGACCGACGCGGCCGTCGACTTCTACATCGACTACCATTCCCGCGAGAGCTGGCGGGTGGTGCGGCAGGAGATCTCGGTGCCGGCCGCCGTGGCGGAACAGGCGCTGGCGCTGGCCAAGGCCAACGGCCCGGTGCCCAACGCCTTCTGCACCAATTCGATCACCGCGATCCTGAGCGAGCTTCCCGGCTTCGAATCGATTCGCTCGACGATGTTCCCCGAAAACCTGCAGGCCGATTTTGCCAAGCTGCCGGGCGTGTCGACGCGTGAATACCACGACAATGACCCCGACAATAACGGCTACATTCTCGCGCGCGGGATCTGACCGCGCGCCGCCCCTTCAACTGATCGGGTAATGCCGCGCCGTAACCCGTGCCGCCCGGCGCGGGATGAGGCCCGGTTTCGGGTAAACGCCCTGCGAATCATGTGAGCGCAACGCAGCATCCCCGCTCGCCTTTACGAGGGCGGCCGTGACAGGCTTCTCCCCAGAGCGCCTTGATCGTGTCAGGCGTCGCGGTGGGCCTCGATCCGGAAGCCGGCTTCGGCCATCAGACGGTTCGACGCGGTCTCGATACGGTCTTCCAGCCGGGTCATGAATTCTTCCACCGGAAGCCCGTCTTCGAACGGGGGCAGGAATTCCACCACCGCCAGCCCGGGCCAGCGCATCAGCCCGTGGCGTTTCCAGAAGACGCCCACGTTGGTCGCGGCAGGAATCACCGTCTGGCCGGTTTCCTTATAGAGAACCCCGGCGCCGATCTTGTAGGGTTTGTGCGCACCGGCGGCGACGCGGGTGCCTTGCGGGAAGATGATGAGTTGTCCGGGCGCGCTTCGGCTCGCGTTCACGTCCGCCACCATCTGCTTGACCGCCGCACCGCGCTTGCCCCGGTCCACCGGGATGCATCCGATGGCCTTGGCATAATAGCCGACGAAGGGCGTGCGGGTGAGTTCCTGCTTCATGATGAACTTCGGCCGCGGCACGGCGGAAACGATCAGGATGATGTCGAAGAAGCTCTGGTGCTTGGAGGCGATGATCACCTCGCCCTCGGGCGGGGTTCCGCGGATCTCGGAGCGCAGCCCCACGATCACGCGCGCGGCCCAGCGCACGAACCGGGTGTAGGCGTGGATTGCGCTGAAGGCCCAGGTCCGGTCGATCAGCGTGAGCGGAAAGTAGGCGAGCGCGATCACGGCCATCCCCAGATACATCACGGTGATGAAAACGAGAGAGCGGACGAGTTGCAGGGCGGTTTTCATCAGCTGCGTTCCTTGAGCGTGGCGAGTGCGGCCCGGCGGGTGGCGACGAAAGCGACGAGGGCGGCGAGCGGCGGGATCAGGACCGGCAGGAGCCATTCGCCCCTCTGAAAGCCGAGCCCGGTGAGAAAGCCGCCCGTCGGGTCGGCATCGGGCAGGAGCCATATCGCGACCATGCCGAGACCCGAACCCGCCGCCGCGCCGGTGAGCGCGCGCAGGGTGAAGCGGCGCACGAATGCACGGGCGATGTAGGCATCGCGGGCGCCGACGAGCCGCAGCACGCGGATCACCTGCTCGTTGGCGGCGAGGGCCGCGGAGGCGGCGAGGGTGATGATCACTGCAGTCGTCGCGGCGATCAGCCCGATCGAGATCAGCCCCAGCGCGCGCAGGCGGTCGGCGGCGCGCACCAGCGGCTCGCGCCAGCGGGTGTGATCGTCGAGCACCGCGCCGGGAGCCTCGCCCGCGAGCCGGGCGCGCAGTCCCGCCGGGTCATAGCCTTCCTCGGTTTCCAGCACCTCGATCAGCCGCGGCACCGGCAGCGTGTCGAGCGGCAGGTCGGGGCCGAACCACGGCTCCAGCAGGGCACGCTGCTCGTCGTCGGTGAGCACGCGGGCATCCCTGATGCCGGGCGTGGTGGCGAGCACGTCCATCACCGCCAGCACCTGCGCGTCCATCTGCTCGTCGGGCGCGGAAATCCGGATCGTCGAACTCTGCGCCAGCGCCGTGCCCCAGCGGTCGGCCAGCCGCCCGGTGGCGAGCGAGAGCGCGAGCGCGAAAACGGTGAGAAAGGCCATCGCGGCCGCGGCGAAGGTGGTGAGCCGCGCGGTGATCCCGGTCGGCGGCACCACCCGGTCGGCCTGGGCATCGCCGGCGAGAAGCTGGAACAGGGTGGCGAGACGCGAACTCACAGGTTGGCCCCCGCGAGCTGCAGCCGGTGGTTGGCAATGCGCAGAACCCTGGCCTGCACCTGCTGCTTGGCGGCGCGGATCAGGTTGAGATCGTGGGTGGCGATCATGATCGTCTTGCCCATCCGGTTGAGCTCGACCATCAGCTTGAGCAGCCGCAGCGACATCTCCCAATCGACGTTGCCGGTGGGTTCGTCGGCAAGGATCACCTCGGGGCTCATGATGATCGCCCGGGCGAGCGCCGCGCGCTGGCGTTCGCCGCCGGACAGTTCAGGCGGGTATGCGAATTGCTGGTTTTCCAGCCCGACCCAGCCGATCAGCTCGCGGATATCGGCCTCGGTCGCGCTACGGCCCGATACGGTCAGCGGCAGGGCCACGTTCTCGGCGACGGAGAGGTGATCGAGAAACCGCTGGTCCTGGTGCACCACGCCGATCCGGCGGCGCATCAATGCCACGTCGTCGCGGCTGAGCAGGCGCGCGTCCTGCCCGAACAGGGCAACGCGGCCCTGCTGGGCGATGAGATCGCCGTAACACAGCTTCAGAAGCGTGGTCTTGCCCGCGCCGGAGGGGCCGGTGAGAAAGTGGAACGAACCGGGGGCGAGCTTCAACGACACGTCGGCGAGCAGCGGTCCGCCGCCGTAGCCGTAGGTGACTTCCTCGAATTCTATCACGCCCGGATGCCCCTTCGCTGGTTGGCGACCGTTTTGCCCCACCGGGGGAATTGTTGCAATCACGGGATTGCAAAGGTTTGATTTCCCGGGCTTCCCTGCGCATACTGTGAGCGGACTGGGGGCAGAAGCTTGGCACGGTCGCCGGGCAGGAAAGAGGGCGTGGGCAGAATGCGTTTGGTTTGCCCCAATTGCGGCGCACAATACGAAGTCGATGAACGCGTGATCCCGGAATCGGGGCGTGACGTGCAGTGCTCTGCCTGCGGCCACGCCTGGTACCAGATGCCTCAGGGGCACCCCGATGCCGAAGACGAGGCCGCGCCGGTCGATCACGACGAAACCCTTGCCCCCGAGGCGGAAGACGAAGAGCCCGAGGAGTCTCCGGGTGAACCGGGTGATGAACCTGTCGCTGCGGAACATGCTGCGCCGCCGGCCGATGATGAGCCGGAGGACGGGCCCGAACCCGAAGCGCCGCCTCGCCGCGAAGTCGACGACGACGTGCGCTCGATCCTGAGGGAAGAAGCGCAGAACGAATTGTCGCGCCGGGCCGCCGAACGTGTTGAAACCCAGCCCGATCTCGGGCTCGACAGCAGCCCGTCGCCAGAGGAAGAGCGCCGCCGGATCGCCCGCGAGCGGATGGCCCGGATGCGTGGGCTGGATGAAGACGAATTGCCCGGTGCCGAGGCTGAGGACGGCGACGTCGAGTCGGAGGCGGAACCGGAACAGCCGCGCTCGCGCGTGCCGCGGCGCGAACTTTTCCCCGATATCGAGGAAATCAACTCGACCCTGGACGGCCGCGGCATCGACGGTGACACCGATGCCATGTTCGTCGAGGGCGCGCGCAGCGGTGGCTTCGGGCGCGGGTTCTTCCTCGTGATCTTCCTCGCCGCGCTGCTGCTTGCCGTTTACATGCTTGCGCCGAACCTGGCCGAGACCATGCCGATGCTTGAACCGGCGCTGTCGGGCTTCGTCGAGATCGTCAACGTGGCCAGGGCCTGGCTCGATACGACCCTGCAGGAGATCATCGTCAGGATCGAGGCGATGACGGGCAATGGTTGACCGCGGCGGGCGGTGAAGCCCTAGAGTCGCGCGCGACCGGCATGTTTCAGAACAGGTCGAGCAGCCGCCTGAGGTATTCGCGTTCGATCTCGGGGCGCTCCGCCTCGCCGGCGCGGCGGCGCAATTCGTCCATCAATTCCTGCGCGCGGCGGTAAACGTCTTCACGGTCTTCCAGCGGGCTGTCGGTTCCGGACGCCCCGGCGCCGCCGGGCCGCCGCCCGAGCGGGTCGGCGCGGTCGCTGTCCGAGGGGTCGCCCGCGAGGCGGCCCTGCTGGCCGCTCTGCCCCGCCTGGGCCTCGCGCCGCATCGCGTCTTCGAGGTTGCGCATCCCTTCTCGCAACTCCTCCATTGCCTCGGCCTGTCGGTCGAGCGCGCCGGGGGTATCGCCTTGTTCGAGTGCGTCGGCGGCCTGATCCATCGCCCGGCCGGCGCGGTCGAGCGCCTCTCTGGCGGCTTCGCCTTCGGGGGTGCCCGCGCCGGGCAGGTTGCTCTTCTGACGGGAAAGCTCATCTTCCAGGGCGCGCTGGCGGTCGGCGAGGGATTGCCCGGTGCCGTCACCCGACTCGCCCTCTTCCCCCGGCCCCGGGCGGTTCTCGCCGTTGTCGCTCTCGCCTTCACCGGCGCCGCCATCCTGCCTCTCGCCCTCGCCCGGCCCACCTCCCGGGTTCATCTGCTCCTGCAGGTTGCGGAAGGCTTCGTCCGACAGGCCGCGCTGGTCGCGCAGGGTTTCGGCAAGACCCTCCATCGCCTTTTCGCCGGGCGACTGGCCCTGCTGACCGGACGCGCCCTCGGTCATCTCCATGTTTTCCATCATCTGCTGGAGCATATCGAGCAACGCCTGCGCCTCTTCCATGCGGCCCTGCTCCATCAGATCCTCGATCCGGTCCATCAGCTCCTGCAAATCCTGCTGCGTCATCTCCATGCGCTCGCCCTGGTCGGGCTCGTCGGCGCGGTTCTCGGGGTCGCGCTGGGCCAGTTCCCGCATGTAATCGCGCATCGCGTCGCGGTAATCCTGCATCAGTTCGGCCAGTTCCTCAGGGGTCGCCCCCTGCCGCATCGCCTCTGAAAGCCGCTCGCGGGCCCGGCGCAACCGCTCAAGCGCATCGGCGAGGCTGCCGTCTTCGATCTCGACCGCGATCTGCCAGAGCGCGGCGGCGGTTTCATCGCGCGCCTCGGCGGTCAGGTCATCCTCTTCCAGCGCGGAGACCGCGGCGCGCAGCTGTAGATACTGGGTTTCCTTGGCAAACAGCCCGTCGGGCCGGTTCGAGACCGCCCGCAGAATCCGCGCGGCGCGCGGCGCGTTCTCGATCGTCCACAGGATATCGCGTCGCTGCTCAACGATGGCGCGCGCGAGCGGGTGCAGAAAGCGCCGCCCCGGCAGAACGATCTCGATGGGGGCGCTTTCGCCGGTTTGCCCGGCGGCATCGGTGGCGCGGAGAGTGACGGTGACGGCAAGCTCGGCCCAGGGGTGCTCGGCGAGGTTGTCGACCAGCAGTTCCTCGATCTCACTGCGGTCGCCCCGGTAAGGCATCGGCAGATCGACGGTGATCGGGTTGCGCGGCTCGGGCAGGGGGGCGAGGCCATGGCGGCGGTCGACCCGGGGCAGGTCGAGCGCGATGCGGGCCTGCCCGGCGGAAACGCCGTAGTCGTCGCGCGCCGTGAACGGCAGGCGCATTTCACCGTCGAGCGTGCGGGTCAGATCACCGGAGGCCTGGATGCGCGGGGTCGCGTCGGGGATGGCGACGATGTCCCAGCTGTCATTGCCAATGCTGAGCCGGCCGTCGCCGTCGATCTTGAACAGGCGGGTGGCGGTGGGCTCTTGCGGGGCCGCGTCCGAGAAGGTCTCGGCGATGTCGATCTCGGCGATCTTTCCGTAAAGCCTGAGGGTGACGCGCGCGCCGATCGGCACTTCGAGCGGCCCGGGGGATTGGTCGGCGAGGTAGAGCGTGGGCTTGCCGGTGTAGGACGGCGGCTCGATCCAGCCCTCCCAGCTGGCCTGCGAAAGTGCGGCTTCGGCGCTGCCGGGCATCAGCGCCGCGAGATCGCCCCGCTCGGTTCCGGCCCCGAAGATCAGCGCCACGGCGAGTGCTGTGGCGGCGGCAAGGCGCAGGGCGAAGGGATCGCGCCGGGGCAGCCCGGGGTTCGGCCCGGGTGCATGAAGACCGATAATGCGGGCCGCCTCGCGGGCGCGGTGGGCGGCCCAGACGGCGGCGCTCGCCGGGTCCTCGGCGCCGATCGCCTGGGTATCGGTCAGCGCGGCGATCGGGGCGCCCGGCAGCGTGGCGTCGAGCCGGGCGAGCGCCTCGGCGCGGGTGGGCGGGCGGAAGCTGCGGATGCCATGGACGAGCGCGGCAAGGCCGAGAAGGGCGAGCAGAACGAGGCCGCCCTGGCCGATCCAGTCGGGCCAGATCGCGAGCCCGCCCGAGAGCAGGAGCGCGGCAAGCGTCATCGCGACGGTGGCCAGCGACCAGAACGCCCGGGCAATGCGCTCGGCCCAGAGACCCGCGAGGGTGAGACGGAGCGGGCGGGCAAGCCGCCGTGCGATCTCGTCGGGCAGGTTGTTGCGCGTCATCGGGAGTCCTTCGCGCCCCGCTTGATCGGGGCCGCTGCCCCGACCATAGCTTCGCCCGGCGCGGCTTCATAGGCCGGGGCCGGGCGATTGGCGGCAATGTGATCAGTCGGCGAGCCAGTCGGGCACGATATCGCGCGCGAGCATCTCCTCGTAGGTCGGCCGCGCACGGATCAGCGAGAAGCGGTCGCCATCGACGAGCACCTCGGGAATCAGCGGCCGCGAGTTGTATTCCGAGGCCATCACCGCGCCGTAAGCCCCGGCCGAGCGGAAGGCCACGAGATCGTCGGGCGCGAAGACGGGCAGGCTGCGCTGGCGCGCGAAGGTGTCGCCGGTTTCGCAGACCGGCCCGACGATATCGTAGCTCTCGTGCGCGGCGTCGGGCGCGGGCTCGACGACTGGCACGATATCGTGGTGCGCTTCGTACATCGACGGGCGCACGAGATCGTTCATCGCCGAGTCGAGGATGAGGAATTTACGCCCCTCGCCCTGCTTGACGTAGATGACCCGGGAGACCATCAGCCCGGCGTTGCCGGCGATCAGGCGGCCCGGCTCGATCTCGATCTCGCAGCCGAGATCACCCACGGTTTCACGCACGACCTGGCCGTAGTCGATCGGCAGCGGCGGGGCGGCGTTGGAGCGTTCGTAGGGAATGCCGAGTCCGCCGCCGAGATCGAGGCGGGTGATCTCGTGGCCGTCGGCGCGCAGGAGCCTGGTGAGTTCCGCGACCTTTTCATAGGCGGCGCGGTAGGGCGCGAGATCGGTAAGCTGCGAGCCGATGTGAACGTCGATCCCTACCACCTTGAGCCCGGGCTGCGCTGCCGTTTCGGCATAGGCCTCGCGGGCGCGGGCGATCGGGATGCCGAACTTGTTCTCGCTCTTGCCGGTGGAGATCTTCGCATGGGTCTTGGCGTCGACATCGGGGTTGACGCGGAGCGTAACCGGCACGGTGACGCCGATGCTGGTGGCGATCTCGGAAAGCGCCAGCATTTCCGGTTCGCTCTCGAGGTTGAACTGGCGGATCCCGCCTTCGAGGGCGAGGCGCATTTCCTCCCGGGTCTTGCCGACGCCGGAAAACACGATCCGCTCGCCCGGCACGCCGGCCGCTTTCGCGCGCAGGTATTCGCCGCCCGAAACCACGTCCATCCCCGCGCCCATGTCGCCCAGGAGCTTGAGCACGGCGACGTTGGAATTCGCCTTCACCGCGTAGCAGACGAGATGGTCCATCCCCGCCAGGGCGTCGTCAAAAACCTGAAAGTGACGGCGCAGCGTGGCGGCGGAGTAGACGTAGAACGGCGTGCCGATGGCCGCCGCGATTTCGGGGATGGCGACGTTTTCGGCGTGGAGAATGCCGCCTTGGTAATCGAAATGGTCCATGCTGACCTCGCGTATGGGCGCGGCGCGTCATAGCACAGCGGTGCGCGCGCGCAATGCAGGTTTCGCCCCGGCCGCAGCGGGCGCGCGTTCATGCAATGCGAATACAAAGGCGCGAAACGCTGAAAAAACATGCCGAAATCGGGAAGCGGCCCGCAGCAGATTCCAGACGAGATATGTGTCAAGCGAAAAACGCGAAAAATGTCCGTTGATCTTTGGGACCACCTACTTCAACGTGAAGATGCACCGAGGTTAGCCACTACATATAGTGGCCTTCCTCGGCGCTGGCTCCGGCGGTGGTCCGCCGCGTTATCGAAGTGGGAGAATTGCAGCTCGGCCCGCTTCGACACTCTAGAAGGGTGACACGCGGCGGACCGTTCCGTCAAACCGAAAGTCAGTAGTAGAAATTAAAAAGTAGGGAAGAGTCGAATTCCACTTGTTCAGTGGACCCGCCGGCTGCGCAGGAAGAGGTATAGCGGCAGGCCGAAGGAGACGCCGACGAGCAACGTGGCCGGGATGGTGACCAGCGCGACCCAGTTGCGGCGCGCGAGGGTTTCGGCGAGGCACCAGACGATCAGCGCGGTGGCGGCGATCATCAGGTCGAGCGCAAGGCCGGTGACGGCGTGGTTGGCCGTCCAGAGATCGACCATGCCCGCGAGCGTGCCGCCGTCGGAGGTGAGATAGGCGAGGAAATGGCGCATCGGCCAGGCCGCGCCGATGATGGCGAGGGCGAGATAGGTGAGGCGCAGGCCCGACATCAGCCGAGCCTTTCGCGCCAGCGGGCGATCTGCGCGCGCACCTGGGCCGGTGCGGTGCCGCCGTAGGAGACGCGCGACGCGACCGAGGCCTGCACGGTGAGAACGGAAAACACGCCTTCGGTGATCCCGGCATGCACGCCCTGCATATCGGCGAGGGCGAGATCGGCGAGGTCGCACCCCTGTTCTTCGGCCATGGCCACCAGCGCGCCGGTGACGTGATGTGCCTCGCGGAACGGCAGCCCCAGTTCGCGCACCAGCCAGTCGGCGAGATCGGTGGCGGTGGAGAAGCCCGAGGCGGCGGCGGCTTCGAGGTTGTCGCGGTTGCCGGTCATGTCGGTCACCATGCCGGTCATCGCTGCGAGCGCCAGCATGTAGTTGTCGGCGGCATCGAAGACCTGTTCCTTGTCTTCCTGCATGTCCTTGGAATAGGCCAGCGGCAGCCCCTTCATCACCGTGAACAGTGCCACCGTCGCCCCGAGGATGCGGCCGATCTTGGCGCGGATCAACTCGGCGGCGTCGGGGTTCTTCTTCTGCGGCATGATCGAGGAGCCGGTGGAGAAGCGATCCGACAGGGTGACGAAGCGGAACTGCGCCGACGACCAGATCACCAGCTCCTCGGCAAGGCGCGACAGGTGCACCGCCGAGATCGTTGCGGAGGAGAGGAATTCGAGCGCGAAATCCCGGTCCGACACGGCATCGAGAGAATTGGCCATCGGCCGGTCGAAACCGAGCGCCTCGGCTGTCATCTGGCGGTCTATGTCGAAGCCGGTGCCGGCCAGCGCGGCAGCGCCGAGGGGGCTTTCGTTCATCCGGACGCGCGCATCGCGGAAGCGGGAGAGATCGCGCGCGAACATCTCGACATAGGCCATCATGTGGTGGCCCCAGGTCACCGGCTGGGCGGTTTGCAGGTGGGTGAAACCGGGCATCACCCAGTCGGCGCCCGCCTCGGCCTGGTCGAGCAGCGCGCGGATCAGGGCGTCGAGCCCGAGGATCGCGGCGTCGGCCTGGTCGCGCACCCAGAGCCGGAAGTCGGTGGCAACCTGGTCATTGCGCGAGCGCGCGGTGTGCAGCCGCCCGGCGGGTTCGCCGATGATCTCCTTCAGCCGGGCCTCGACGTTCATGTGGATGTCTTCGAGCGCGGTGGAAAAAGCGAACTGGCCGGTCTCGATCTCTGACAGTACCGTGAGCAGCCCTTCCCTGATCGCTTCGGCGTCGCTATCAGTGATGATGCCCTGCGCCGCGAGCATCGCGGCATGGGCGCGCGAGCCCGCGATATCTTGCGGCGCGAGGCGCTTGTCGAACCCGATCGAGGCGTTGATTGCTTCCATGATCGCGTCGGGACCGGAGGCGAAGCGCCCGCCCCACATGGCATTTGCGGATTTGGTGTCACTCATGTCGTCCGGCCCCCGGGAGGTCTCAATGTTCCGTTCCGCCCTGCTATACGCGGCCCTCATCCTCGGTGCAAATGCGGCGAGCGCCGATCCCGCGACGCTCGAGGCGCTCAAGTTGGGCGAGATGAAGCGGCTCGCGGTTCATGCCGAGCCGAAACCTGCCGGCAGCGCGGATTTCACCGACCGTGACGGCGCCGTGCACAACCTGGCCGACTGGCAGGGCAAGGTGGTGCTGCTGAATTTCTGGCAGGTGTCCTGCCCGCCCTGCCGCGAGGAGATGCCGGCCCTCAACACGCTGGAAAAGGAGATGGGCGGCGAGGATTTTGCCGTGGTGCCGGTGGCCTACGGCTACAATCACCCCGGCGGCCTTGCCCGGTTCATCAGCAAGTACGAGATCGACGCGCTGCCGGTTCTGCTCGATCCGGACCGCAAGCTCTCGGCCGAGATGGGCGTGATGGCGCCGCCGGTGACGATGATTCTCGACCGCGAGGGTCGCGAGGTCGCGCGCTTCATCGGCGGGGCGGACTGGGCGAGCGACGAGGCGAAGGCGATTATCACCGCGGTGATGGACGCGCCTTCCTCCTGAGCGCTACACCCTGCGTGCGGGGCAGCTGACGAGATGATCGTTCACCAGCCCGCAGGCCTGCATCCAGGCGTAGACGATGGTGGGGCCGACGAAGCGGAAGCCCGCCTTGCGCAGATCGCGCGAGATCTGTTCCGAAAGCGGGGTTGAAGCGGGCACCTCGGCGAGCGTGGCGAAGTGGTTCACCACCGGCGCACCGCCGACGTAGGCCCACATCTTTTCGGAAAAGGCCTCAGCGCCGCCGATCGCGAGAAAGGCGCGGGCGTTGCCGATGGTGGCCTCGATCTTGCCGCGATGGCGGATGATGCCGGGATCGGCAAGAAGCCGTGCCACCTCGGGTTCGCCCCACGTGGCGATGTCTGCCGGGTCGAACCCGTTGAAGGCGGCGCGAAAGTTCTCGCGTTTGCGCAAGACGGTGATCCATGAAAGCCCGGCCTGGAAGCCGTCAAGCACGAGCTTTTCCCATAGTGCGCGGCCGTCGTATTCGGGCACGCCCCATTCCCGATCGTGGTAGGCGATGTAGAGCGGGTCGTTGCCGCACCAGCCGCATCTCTCTGCCATGCTTTCCTCCTTGCCGTTTCCAGAATGCCGAAAATTAGACGTAAATCTAGAGTTTTACCGCTTGTTAGCGGGAAAGGAGATAGAAGCGGGGCAGAGCCAAGAGGTGCCCATGCGCGACGAACCTGTCTTCGACCCCGCCGATCCAGACGCAGAGCTTGGCAGCCCGCTCTCGGTGGCGATCTCGCGGCGCGACAAGGATACCCTTCAGATGGTGCGCCGCGCGGTGACCAGGGGCGAGGTGATGCTGGCCTTTCAGCCGGTCATGCGCGCGTCGGATCCCGAGGCGCCGGCGTTCTACGAGGGGTTCATCCGCGTGCTCGACCATACCGGGCGAATCATCCCGGCGGCGGACTTCATCGGCGTGGTCGAGACACAGGAGATCGGTCGCCAGCTCGATACCCGCGCGCTCGAACTCGGGTTTCGCGCGCTGGAGCAGGAGCCTTCGCTGAGGCTGTCGATCAACATGTCGGCGCGCTCGATCGGCTATCCGCGCTGGATGCAGGCGCTGCGCCACGGGCTCGAGCGCGATCCGACGGCAGGCGAGCGGCTTATCCTCGAAATCACCGAGCGCACCGCCATCGTGATGCCGGAACTGGTGCAGGTGTTCATGCAGGAAATGCAGGCGCGCGGAATCTCCTTCGCGCTTGACGATTTCGGCGCCGGCTACACCGCCTTTCGATACCTCAAGGATTTCTACTTCGACATTCTCAAGATCGACGGCGCGTTCATCCGCGGCATCGCCGGCGCGCCCGACAACCAGGTGATCGTCGAGGCCATGCTTTCGCTGGCGCGGCACTTCGACATGCTGACCGTGGCCGAGAGCGTCGAATCTCTGGCCGATGCCGAGTTCCTCATCAATGCCGGCTGCGACCTTTTGCAGGGCTACTTCTTCGGCGCGCCCACCGTGCGGCCGTGGTGGCAACAGGGCGCTGACCGCCGCCGCGCTTGAGGGTCGCGCCTGCGCCCGCCCTCCGGGTTGATTTGCTCTGCATCGCAGCATAGTCATGGGCTCCACGTGCTTGCGGGGGAAGACTGCAGCCGTTACCGTTCCGGCCGGTCGGGGAGGCCGACCGCGACAGGAGCGGTGCGGGGCCCCGCGCGCAGGTCAGACATGGAGAGGAAGACATGACCAACGTCGTTATCGTTTCTGCCGCGCGCACGCCCGTGGGCAGTTTCAACGGCTCGTTCGCGAGCACCCCGGCGCATGATCTCGGCCGGGCGGTGCTCGAAGCCGCAGTGGAACGTGCCGGGATCGGGAAAGCGGAGATCGGCGAGACGATCCTCGGCCAGGTCCTGAGCGGCGGACAGGGTCAGAACCCTGCGCGTCAGGCCCACGTCAACGCCGGCCTGCCGATCGAAAGCGCGGCCTGGGGCATCAACCAGGTTTGCGGCTCGGGCCTGCGGGCGGTGGCGCTGGGCGCCCAGCACATCCAGCTTGGCGACGCCCAAATCGTTCTAGCGGGCGGGCAGGAAAACATGAGCCTCAGCCCCCACGTGGCGCATCTGCGCGCGGGTCACAAGATGGGCGACACCAAGTTCATCGACTCGATGATCAAGGACGGGCTCTGGGATGCCTTCAACGGCTACCACATGGGCCAGACCGCCGAGAACGTCGCCGAGAAATACCAGATCACCCGCGACGAGCAGGATGCCTTCGCCGTGGCCAGCCAGCAAAAGGCCGAGGCGGCGCAGAAGTCCGGGCGCTTTGCCGACGAGATCGTGCCGTTCACCATCCACACCCGCAAGGGCGAGTTCGTGGTGGATGAGGATGAATACGTCCGCCACGGCGCAACCATGGAATCAATGCAGAAGCTGCGCCCGGCCTTCGCCAAGGACGGCACGGTGACGGCGGGCAACGCCAGCGGCATCAACGACGGCGCCGCGGCGCTGCTGCTGATGTCGGCCGAGGAGGCCGAGCGCCGCGGGCTGGAGCCGCTGGCGCGGATCGCGAGCTACGCCACCGCCGGGGTCGACCCCTCGATCATGGGCACCGGGCCGATCCCCGCCAGCCGCAAGGCGCTGGAGAAGGCGGGCTGGACGGTCAAGGATCTTGATCTCGTCGAGAGCAACGAGGCCTTCGCCGCCCAGGCCCTCGCCGTCACCAAGGAGCTTGGCTGGGATCCGGAAATCGTCAACGTGAACGGTGGCGCCATCGCCATCGGCCACCCGATCGGCGCCTCGGGCGCGCGCATCCTCACCACGCTCCTGCACGAGATGAAGAAGCGTGACGCGAAAAAGGGCCTCGCAACGCTCTGCATCGGCGGCGGCATGGGCGTGGCCATGTGCCTCGAGCGGCCCTGATGCTGCCGGCAAATCACCATCTGACGGGGCGCTTCGGCGCCCCTTCCTTTTGCAGCCGCAGAAAAAGTATTGCGCAATAAAATTGCGTATGTTCTACGGGTTGCGGCAATAGAGTTACACACCAGAATCGCGACAGGGAGGACTTCATGGCGAGAGTTGCACTGGTTACCGGCGGCACCCGCGGCATCGGCGCGGCGATCTCGAAGGCGCTCAAGGAAGCCGGCCACAACGTGGCCGCGACCTATGGCGGCAACGACGAGGCAGCGGCGAAATTCACCGAGGAAACCGGCATCGCCACCTACAAATGGTCGGTTGCCGATTACGATGCCTGCGCCGAAGGGATTGCCAGGGTCGAGGCCGATCTCGGCCCGATCGACGTGCTGGTCAACAACGCCGGCATCACCCGCGACGCGCCGTTCCACAAGATGACCCGCGAGCAGTGGCAGGAGGTGATGGACACCAACCTTTCCGGCGTGTTCAACATGACCCACCCGCTCTGGCCGGGGATGCGTGAGCGCAAGTTCGGCCGGATCATCAACATCTCGTCGATCAATGGCCAGAAGGGCCAGTTTGGCCAGGTCAACTACTCGGCGGCCAAGGCGGGCGACATCGGCTTCACCAAGGCGCTGGCCCAGGAAGGTGCGCGCTACGGGATCACCGTCAACGCGATCTGCCCCGGCTACATCGCCACCGAGATGGTGATGGCGGTGCCGGAAAAGGTGCGTGACTCGATCATCTCCACGATCCCGGTGGGGCGGCTCGGCGAGCCGGAGGAGATCGCCCGCGCGGTGGTGTTCCTCGCGGCCGACGACGCCGGCTTCGTGACCGGCTCGACGATGACGGTGAACGGCGGGCAATACCTGGCCTGAGGCCCTGCGCCAGCGCATGACAACCGGCCTTTCGGGGCCGGTTTTTTCATGCCAAATAGTGCCATGTCCCGCTCCGCCGCCACCCTCGTCGGCTTCACCGCCGTGCTGCTCTGGGCGCTGCTCGCGCTGTTCACCGTCGCCACAGCGCCGGTGCCGCCCTTTCTGCTCAACGCGATGACCTTCGCGGTGGGCGGCGCGGTCGGCCTGGTCTGGATCGCGTTGCGCGGTGGGATGGGCCAGTTGCGCGGGGTGCCGTGGCGGGTCTATGCCTTCGGCACGGCGGGGCTGTTCGGCTACCACGCCTTCTATTTCACCGCCCTGCGCCTCGCGCCGCCCGCCGAAGCGGGGCTGATCGCCTATCTCTGGCCGCTGCTGATCGTTCTGTTCTCGGGGCTTCTGCCCGGTGAGCGGCTGCGCCCGGGGCATGTGATCGGGGCACTCGTCGCCTTTGCCGGGGCGGCGCTGATCCTTGCGGGCGGGATCACGGGCGGCGTCGGGGGCACGCTCGCGGGCTTCGGTTTCGCCGCGCTCTGCGCGCTCACATGGTCGGGATACTCGGTGCTGTCGCGCCGGCTCGGCTCCACGCCAACCGCCGCGGTCGCGGTGTTCTGCGTGTTGACGGCCGGGCTATCAACGGGGGCGCATCTTGCATTCGAGAACACGGTCTGGCCCGAGCGCGCGCTTGGCTGGGCGGCGGTTCTCGGCCTTGGCCTCGGCCCTGTCGGGCTGGCGTTCTACACTTGGGATATCGGGGTGAAGCGCGGGGATATCCAACTCCTCGGCACGGCCTCCTATGCCGCTCCGCTGCTCTCTACCCTTGCGCTGGTTCTCGCTGGCATGGCCGAGCCGAGCCCGGCGATCCTGGTGGCGGCGGTGCTGATCACCGGGGGCGCGGCGCTCGCTGCCCATTCAGGCCGAACCCTGGCTCGGCCCGACACGGCCTCCACCTGATCCGCGACCGGCCACGGCCGGGACGATCCGTCAATGGCCTTTTGCAGGTGGCGAGCGCTCGCACTTGGCATGCGCCCGCCGGTCAAAGACGCCTCAGCCCTGGGCGAGGCGTTCGATCTCCTCTTTCAGGCGCAGTTTTTCCTTCTTCATCGCGACAATGTCGAGATCGTTGCTCGACGGGCTTTGCTGCATCTGCTCCACCTTCGCGGACAGGGTTTCGTGCTTTTTGCGAAGTTCGTTGAGATGCGCGTCAACGCTCATGGCGTGCTCCTTTTTCTACCTGTTGTTACCGCAAGTTCAGTGCACCACAGAAACCGAGTCGTGTCATCAAAACGTTGCAAAAGGCATACCGATGCTCGTTCCCTTGCCGACCGGGGCGCGGTGTTACCACAGCGGCAGATGCGCGCCTTCGCGCAGGATGGCCGAGACCTCGCGGCGATAGCTTTCGGTGTCTCCCACGTGTTCGGTGCCGTCGTGCAGGATGAGCGGGCTCGCCAGCCGGAAGGCGCCGCGCCCGCCCTTGCGCGCCTGCACCAGCACCAGCACCGCCGCGCGGCCCTCGCGCGGGGCAAGCGGCTTCACCAGCATCGAGCCGAGCCTGTCGTCCATCCCGCGCAGGATTTCCGGCAGGCGCTCGGCCTTCTGGATGATGGTCAGGTAGCCGCGTGGCTTGAGACGTTTCGTCGCAGCGTCGATCCACAGGGCGAGCGGCGTGTCTTCGAACAGCGCGGCTTCGCGGCCCGGGTCGGCCGAGGTGGTGGAGCGCTGGCGCAGGTGATAGGGCGGGTTCATGATCACGTGGTCGAAGCTCTCCTCCTTCACCTCGGACGGAAGCGCGGTGAGGTCGCCGGTGAAAACCTCCATGTCGATATCGTTATCGAAGGCGTTCATCCGGGCAAGATCAGCGTAATCGGGCTGGCGTTCGACGCCTACGAGCCTAAGCCCTTGAACGCGCGCGCCAAGACAGAGCGCGGCCGCACCCACGCCACACCCCAGATCGAGCACGCTTTCGCCGGGGTGCGCGGCGATCGAGGCCGCGAGAAACACAGGGTCGACCCCCGCGCGGTAGCCCTTGCGCGGCTGTATCAACGCCAATTGCCCGCCAAGAAACTTGTCTTCCGTCAGATCCGCGCGGGCAAACCCCATACCTATTCCTCCGTGCACTCGATCCCGTTGTCGCGCAACACCCGCTCGGCACGGATCGCGTCGTCGGGGTGGACCATAAGCCGACGCGGTAAAATTCCTATTGATCCCTCCAGCGTGCTCATATGGACGTCGATGGCAAAGGTCGTTATACCTTCGCCGTCCAGAAGCGCCGTGGCGAAGGCAATGATCGTCGGGTCCGTGGTGCGTAGAAGCTCTTTCATCCTCAGAGCCTTACCGGTAAGGCACCGGGAATGTCGAGAGGCCGGATCGGACGATGGGAACACGGAACGGTGACGATGCGGGATGAGATAGCGCGCCAACCGCTCGAGCGGCTTGCAGACCACCTCCGCGAGGATCTTGCGGGGGTCGATGCCCTGATTCGCGAACGGATGAGCTCCGACCATGCGCCGCGGATACCGCAAGTGACCGCGCATCTGATCGAGGCCGGCGGCAAGCGGCTGCGCCCGATGCTGACCCTCGCCGCCGCGCGGCTGATGGGCTACGAGGGCGCCAATCACCTGCACCTCGCCGCGGCCGTGGAGTTCATCCACACCGCCACGCTCCTGCACGACGACGTGGTCGATGGTTCTCAAAAGCGCCGCGGGCGGCCGACGGCGAACCTGTTGTGGGACAACAAGTCGTCGGTGCTGGTCGGCGATTACCTGTTCGCGCGCTCGTTCCAGCTGATGACCGACACCGGCGAAATGCGGGCGTTGCGCATCCTCGCGGATGCCTCGGCGACGATTTCGGAAGGCGAGGTTCTGCAACTGACCGCGGCCACCGATATCGCCACCGACGAAGAGATCTACATCAAGGTCGTGCGCGGCAAGACAGCGGCGCTGTTCGCCGCCGCCTGCGAGGTGGGCGGCGTGGTGGCCGGGGCCGACGCGGCGGCTCTGCGCGCGCTTGGCAATTACGGCGACGCGATGGGCATCGCCTTCCAGATCGCCGACGATCTGCTCGACTTCTGGGGCGATGGCACCGGCAAGAACAAGGGCGACGATTTCCGCGACCGCAAGCTCACCCTGCCGCTGATCCGCGCCATCGCCAAGGCGGATGCCGATGAGCGCGCCTTCTGGGAGCGCACCATCGGCAAGGGCCGTCAGGAGGCGGGCGATCTCGACGCGGCGCTGGCGCTCATGGAGCGGCACGACACGCTTGAAGAGACCCGCATCACCGCGCTCGACTGGTCGGCTCGGGCCAAGGCCGCGCTGGTGGGGCTGCCCGAAGACCCGATCCGCGACATGCTGTCGGACATCGCCGATTTCGTGGTCGCGCGCATCAACTGACCGCTTTCAAAGCCGGGCCGACGCCCCCATATTGCCTCCATGCAATTCGTGCTTCTCATCATCATCGGCGCGGCTGCGGGTTTCATCGCCACCCGGCTGATGAAGATCGAGGCCGACTTGCCGACCACGCTCGCGGTGGGCATCCTCGGCGCGATCATCGGCGGGCTGGTCCTGCGCTTCCTGCTGGTGCTGACCGGGCTGGCGGCGGGCTTCGTCGGCGCCGTGCTCGGGGCTGTCCTGCTGATCTGGATCTGGCAAACCTATTTCAAGTGATCCCCGGCCGCGCGAAATGCGCTTTGCGATTTTTCGTTATTGGCGCATCATTGCCCCGGCGCAGGCTCAAGATCGGGGGATCACATGGCCATCATCGTCGTCTCGCTCGCCATCGGCTTTGCCCTCGGCTGCTTCGTCAACTACGCCGTCACCTTCCGGACCGGACAGGCGCGCAACATCGCGGTCTGTATGGGTGGCGCGCTCCTCGGTGGCGCGGTGATCCCGTGGCTGCTCTCGATTTCTTCGCTCGCCGCCGCGATCATCGGCGCGGTGATCGGGGTTGGTATCGTGCTCTACGTGATGTTTCGCACAAGCCTCACCGCCTGACGCGCGCGCCTATTTGAACGGCGCCATGCCCTCGCGCGCAAGCGCGTCGGCGCGCTCGTTTTCGTCGTGGCCGGCGTGGCCCTTGATCCACTTCCAGTGCACTTCGTGGCGGGCCTGCGCCTCGTCGAGCCGTTGCCAAAGATCGACGTTCTTGACCGGTTTCTTGTTGGAGGTTTTCCAGCCGTTTCGTTTCCAGCCGTGAATCCAGCTGGTGACGCCGTTCTTGACGTAGGCCGAGTCGGTCACGATCGTGATCGCCGAACCCCGCGCCAGCGCCTCGAGCGCCATGATCGCGGCCATCAGTTCCATGCGGTTGTTGGTGGTGACCGCCTCGCCGCCCTTGAGTTCCCGCGTCTTGACGATCTGTTCGCCCTGCTTCGCTTCGAGCAGAACGCCCCAGCCGCCGGGGCCGGGGTTGCCCGAGCAGGCGCCGTCGGTATGGGCCACGATCTCAACCATTGGCGTGCATCCAGATGCCCTGGTATTCGGTGCCGTCGAGGCCGGTATCGGTGCGGGTTTCGCGGATCGTCGGGCTGAAACCGGCGGCTTGGAGCAGTCCGATCAACTCCGGCTCGCTGTAGTAGACGTAGAGCCGGCCAAGGCTGTCGCGTGCCTCGCCAGTGCCCGTTTTCATGCCGATGTGAAACAGCCCGCCCGGCTTGAGCGCGTGGTGCAGGCGCGCGAGCGTGCCCGGCATGTCGGCGCGGGGCGCGTGCAGGAGCGAATAGCTCGCCCAGATACCATCGTAGAGGTCCTGCCCCTCGATCTCGTCGAAGGTCGCGCAGCGGGCGGGCACGCCCAGCTCGCGCGCGCGGCTGACCATTGCCGGGCTGGCGTCGATCGCATCGACGGTGAAGCCGGCTTTCAGAAATCGGTGGGCGCTGTCGCCGGGGCCGCAGCCGAGATCGAGCACGTGCCCGCCACGGGGCAGCCCGGCGACGAATTCGGCCAGGCCCGGCTCGGCCCGGCGCCCGGTGCGCGCGGCATAGTCGCGGCTGCGCGTTTCGTAGGCCGTGATGGTCTCCGGATCCGCGCCGGTCATGCGAGCACACCAACCGCCAGGCAGGCGACGACCACGGCGCTCAGCAACAGGCGCAGACGCATCCACCAGCCAGGCGCGAGGCCGTGGCGCCAGAACAGCGCGTCGATGGCGAGCAGGCCAACGAAGCCCGCGATCAGGTAGATCAGCGCCGCCGGCGTGGTGCCGACGACGAGGAAGAATGCCCAGAGCGCCGGGATCACCGAGAGGGCGTAACCGAGTTGCGCGCGCCGATCGTCGGCACGGGCGGCGAAGCCCCAGATCACCCCCGACATGAAGGCGAGGATGATCTTGCCATAGCCCGCGAGCACGGGCACGCCGACGAAGGCGATCCCGATGCGGCGGGCCACGGGCGCGCCAAGATCGGGCCAAAGCACAGTAGCCGCCCCCCAGAGGAAGGGCAGGAGCCCGGCGAGACCGAGCAGAAGCGGTGTGCGGGGGATGGCGCTCATGCGGTTTCGCGCAACACGCGGGGCACCTTGAACTCGACGTTTTCGCGCGTGGTCTCGACGGTTTTCATCGTTACCTCGTAGCGGTCGCGGAAGGCGGCGACCACCTCGTCCACCAGAAGCTCCGGTGCCGAGGCCCCGGCGGTAACGCCGACGCTCGCGGCGCCCTCGAGCGCGCGCCAGTCGATCTCGTCGGCGCGACCCACGAGCTGGGCGTAGTGGCAGCCCTCGGAGCGCGCGACCTCGACCAGGCGCCGCGAGTTAGACGAGTTCGGCGCGCCGATGACCAGCAGTGCCTCCACCTTCGGCGCGATCGCCTTCACCGCCTCCTGGCGGTTGGTTGTGGCATAGCAGATGTCTTCCTTGTGCGGCCCGACGATGGCGGGAAACCGCGCCTGCAGCGCCGCGACGATATCCTTGGTGTCATCCACCGACAGCGTGGTCTGGGTGATGAAGGCGAGCCGCTCGGGATCGCGCGGCGCAAGCCTTTCGACGTCGGCAGCCGTTTCGACCAGCAGAACCTCGCCCTCGGGCAACTGGCCCATGGTGCCGATCGTCTCGGGGTGCCCGGCGTGGCCGATCATCACCATCTGAAGCCCGTTCCGGTGATGGCGCTCGGCTTCGATGTGAACCTTCGACACCAGAGGGCAGGTGGCGTCGACGTAGATCATCTTGCGCTGCTCGGCCTCGGCCGGCACCGCCTTGGGCACACCATGGGCGGAGAAGATCACCGGCCGGTCGATCGGGCACTCGTCGAGTTCCTCGACGAACACCGCCCCCTTCTCGCGCAGGCTGTCGACGACGAACTTGTTGTGCACGATCTCGTGGCGCACGTAGATCGGCGCGCCCCATTTCTCGATCGCCATCTCGACGATCTTGATAGCCCGGTCGACCCCGGCGCAGAAGCCACGCGGCGCGGCGAGATAAAGGGTGAGGGGCGTCTTTGCCATGGCGTCTCTCCTGTTCGCCCCATGGGTAGTCGCTCGCGGCCGCGAGGTCTAGGCCCGGCCAATCACGAGCGCGCGCGAAAAAGCCCCGGCCGCAAGCGGGCCGGGGCTTTCGGTGCGCACCTCGCGATCAGGCCTCGATGTCTTCGGCGGGCTCGGTGTCTTCGTTGCGAGGCTCACGTGGCGGACGGCCGATCACGTCGCGCAACTCGTCGAGCTCGATGAAGTTGTCGGCCTGACGGCGCAGATCGTCGGCGATCATCGGCGACTGGCTTCGGATGGTCGAAACCACCGATACCCGCACGCCCTTGCGTTGGAGCGCCTCTACAAGCGACCGGAAATCTCCATCGCCCGAGAACAGCACGATATGGTCGACATGTGCGGCGATCTCCATGGCATCGACAGCCAGTTCGATATCCATGTTGCCCTTGACCTTGCGCCGGCCCATCGAGTCGGTGAATTCCTTGGCGGGCTTCGTTACCATGGTGAACCCATTGTAATGCAGCCAGTCAACGAGCGGCCGGATCGGCGAATACTCGTCGTTTTCCAGCAGGGCGGTATAGTAGAACGCGCGCAGGAGCCTGCCCCGGCGCATGAACTCCTGTCGCAGGAGCTTGTAATCGATATCGAACCCGAGCGCGCGCGCGGCGGCGTAGAGATTCGATCCGTCGATAAACAGTGCGAGACGTTCGTCTCTGTAAAACATGATGGATCCTTCCGAATTTGGATCGCCGGGCGTGTTCGTGAGTGGTAAGGCGAAAATCGCCAATCCGGCAGAAGTGGGCAGAAAATAGGCATCTGTGGCAGTGACGCAACCTGACAAAAGATCAATCTCGGGCGGAAAAGCGCTTGTGGCTCTCGGAAGTAACGCAACGTCGCGTCATGGGCCGCCGCGCGAGACGCTCCGGAAGGCGCTTGAAGCCCTTGACGGTGGAGCTTGCCGGGTGGTTCAGGCGAGCGGTTTCTACCTCACCCCCTTCGTTCCCGCGGGCGGCGGGGATGATGTGGTGAACGCCGTCGTCCTGCTCGAAAGCGCGCTCGGGCCGCAAGCGCTGCTCGCGCGACTGCACGAGATCGAGGCGGCCTTCGATCGTGACCGCGGCATGCGCTGGTCGAGCCGGACGCTCGATCTCGATCTGATCGCGATGGAGGATCTGGTGCTGCCCGATCGCGAAACCCTGGTGCACTGGATCGACCTGCCGCCCGAGTCGCAGAAGCGCGAGGCCCCCGCCGGGCTGATCCTGCCGCACCCGCGGCTTCAGGATCGCGCCTTCGTTCTGGTGCCCGCCGCTGAGATCGCGCCCGACTGGCGCCATCCCCTGACCGGCCTCAGCATCGCCGAGATGCGCGACGCGCTGCCTGCGGAAGATGTGGCCGCCGTGCGGCCTTTGCCGACCTAAACCGCGCGGCGGGAGTGGACAATCTTCCGCCGTGGCCCCATTTAGCCCGGATGCAATTCCCGGTCCCTCTCATCCCCGCCACGCTCCTGCGCCGCTACAAGCGCTTCCTCGCCGATTGCCGCCTCGACGACGGCCGCGAGGTGACCGCGCATTGCGCCAATCCCGGCTCGATGATTGGGCTCGCGAGCCCCGGCACACGGGTCTGGCTGGAACCCAACGACGACCCGAAAAAGAAGCTCGATTACGGCTGGCGGCTTGTCGAGCACATCGACGGGCATTTCACCGGGGTCGATACCGCCGTGCCCAACCGGATGCTCAGGGCCGCGCTGGAAGCACGCGAAGTGCCCGCGCTGGCCGATTACACCGCCGTGCGCGCCGAGGTAAAATACGGCGAGAAAAGCCGGATCGACTTTCTGCTCTCCGCCGAGGGCAAGCCCGACGCCTATGTCGAGGTCAAATCGGTGACGCTATGCCGCCGCCCCGGGGTGGCCGAGTTTCCCGATGCGAAAACCGAGCGTGGCGCCCGGCACATGCTGGAACTGGCTCTGATGGCCAAGCAAGGCCACCGCGCGGCGGTGTTCTTCCTCGTGCAGCGGACCGATGCGAGCGAGGTGCGCCTCGCCGAAGACATCGACCCGCGCTACACCAGCGCCTTCCTCACCGCCTATGGCGCGGGCGTCGAGGTGATCGCGCATTCTTGCAACATTTCGCCGCGCGGGGTGACGCTGGGGCCGCAACTGCCCTTCAATCTTCCTGTGGTGTGATGCCGCGCGCGGCCTGCACTGGCCCTTAACCGCGTTCTGCCTTATCTAGGGTTCGCAACGACGAAGGAGAGCCAAGTGGACACGCGCGGTCGCATCACCAAGGACGGTATCCGTATCTACGAAGACGCGGATTTCGAGGGCATGCGCAAGGCTGGGCGGCTGGCCGCCGAGATCCTCGACCGGATAGCCCCGCATGTGCAGCCGGGCGCCGCCACCGCCGATATCGACAGGCTGGTGGAGGAGATGGTGAACGAAGCCGGCGCCACCTCGGCCACGATCGGCTACAAGGGCTACCAGCACGCCACCTGCATCTCGATCAACCATGTCGTCTGCCACGGCATTCCGTCCGACAAGCGGCTCAAGGACGGCGACATTCTGAATATCGACGTGACCGTGATCGTTGACGGCTGGTTCGGCGATACCTCGCGGATGTATGTCGCCGGCAAACTGCCGCGCAAGGCCGAGCGGCTGATCGAGGTGACCCACGAGGCCCTGATGCGCGGCATCGAGGCGGTGAAGCCGGGCAATACCTTCGGCGACATCGGCCATGCCATTCAGAGCTATGTCGAGGCCAACCGCATGAGCGTGGTGCGCGATTTCTGCGGCCACGGCCTGGGGCTGGTGTTCCACGCGCCGCCCAACGTGCTGCACTACGGCCGCCCCGGCACCGGACCGGTGCTGGAAGAGGGCATGTTCTTCACCATCGAACCGATGGTGAACCTCGGGCGGCCCGAAACCAAGGTGCTCGCCGACGACTGGACGGCCGTGACCCGCGACAGGTCGCTCTCGGCGCAGTTCGAGCACTCGATCGGGGTGACGGCGACGGGCGTGGAGATTTTCACGCTGAGCCCGGCCGGCAAGTTCTACCCCACCTGGGACTGATCCGGCCGACCGCGCCGGCAACGGGCAAATCCTCCCCGTTAGCGCTAAAAACCATATAATAATTCAATATCTTGGCCACTCGTTCTGCGGCATATCCGCATCAGGTGGCCCCCGCGCTTGTATCGCGGCGCGCATCCCCCTAGTTTCACGTCTCCGCACCGCGAGTTGGCGGGCAATAACAAAGGAGGGGACTTGATGAAGACCCTTGTGAAATCGGCGGCTCTGGCCGCGATCTTCGGCCTTGGGGCCAGTGGTGTGTACGCGCAGGAAGTCACTCTGCGCTTTCAGCATTTCGTTTCGCCGGCCTCGGCGAACCCGACGCACTTCATGGAGCCCTGGGCACGCAAGATCGAAGCGGAGTCGAACGGGCGCATCAAGGTCGAGCTCTATCCATTCATGCAACTGGGCGGCGCCGCGTCGGAAATGTATGACCAGATCGCCGAGGGTATCGTTGATGGCGGCTGGGTGATCCCGGGCTATGAGCCGGGGCGTTTCCCCGAAACCGAGGCGCTGGAGCTGCCGTTCATGGTGACCAAGAGCGCCGAGGAAGCCAGCCGCGCCGCGTGGGAATTCTCGCAAGCGCACCTGATGGACGATTTCGCCGATGTGAAGGTGCTCGCGATCCACATGCACGGGCGCGGCCTCGTCTACAAGAAAGGTCCGGCGATCTCGAAGGTTGAGGATTTCGAGGGGCTCAAGCTGCGCGGGCCTTCGCGCCCGGTGACGCTTCTGCTCGAAAAGCTCGGCGCGACCCCGATCGGGATGCCGGTGCCGCAGTTTCCCGAAAGCCTCGCGCTTGGCGTGGTCGATGGCGGCGTGATCACCTACGAACAGGCTCCGTCGCTCAAGCTCGACGAACTGACCGACAGTCACACCGACGTGGCGGGCGACATGTCGCTCTACAACCTCTACTTCATCTGGGCGATGAACAAGGACAGCTACGCGCGCCTGCCGGACGATCTCAAGGCGGTGATCGACGCCAATGCCGGCCTGGAGGCCTCGGCCTGGGCCGGGCGGGCGCATGACACCGGCGATGCCGAGGGCCGGGAAGTGCTGCGCGCGGCCGGGCACGAGGCGGCCGAATTGAGCGAGGAAGCCACCGCCGAGATCCGCGCGCTGGGCGACGAGGTGATCGCCGAGTGGATCGCGCAGATGGATGCCAAGGGGTATGACGGCGCCGGCCTCGTCGCCGATGCCCGTGCCGCCGTCGAGGCGACCCGCGCGCAGTGAGGCCATGCGCAAGCTCAGCAAGGCCGGCCCGTCGTGGCCGGCCTTGTCATGTCAGAGCCCCAGCCGCGCGGGCAATTCGGCCATGCTGCGGAAAACCTCCGCGCCCTCTGCCTCCAGCCTCGCGCCGGTGCCCGCAGAGGCAAACCCCAGCGTGCGCATCCCCGCTGCCACGCCTGCGCGGCAACCGGGGGCGCTGTCTTCGACCACCACGCAATCGCCTGGTGCTACGCCGAGCCCGGCGGCGGCCTGCAAATAGAGCGCCGGGTCGGGTTTCGGGCGGGCCAGGTCCTGTCCGGAGTGCAGATGCCCCTTTAGGCGAGACCAGACGCCGGGGTGTTGCGACAAGGTGATTTCCATTTTGCGCAGGGTGCCGTTCGAGCCCACGGCATAGGAGATGCCGGCGGCGTCCAGCCGGTCGAGCACAGCCTCGATGCCGGGAATGAGCGGGGTTCCCTCGGTCAGCCGCGCATAGAGAAGCTCGTAATGCCGGTCGACCCAGTCGGGCGGTAGCGCCGCGCCAAGCCCGCGCGCCTTGTCGGCCACGCCCCGGATCGTCATCCCGACCCAGCCGGCGTGGATCTCGTCCATCGTGATCTCGAAACCATGGCCCGCGAGATCGCGTTGCAGGATCTCGAGCCCGTTCGGCTCGCTGTCGACGAGCACGCCGTCGCAGTCGAACAGCACCGCTTTGGGTGTCATGTTGCCTCCAGAATTCGGATTGTCGTGTCGCCATAGCGGCGTTCGTCAAGGAGTGCGAGCCCCTCGGGCGGGTTCACGGCGGCGCTCTCCTCCCAGATCACCAGTGCCCCGGGGGCGATCCAGCCGCCCGCGAGCGCCGCCGCGAGCGCCGCCTCGCCCATCGCCTTGCCGTAAGGCGGATCGCAGAACACCAGCGAATAGGCCGCTTCGGGGTTGCTGCCGAGGCGGGTGGCGTCGCGCTGGATCAGGGCGGTATCGCGCTCGACCCCGCATTTCGCCACGTTCTCGCGGATCAGCCGGGTCGCCACGCGGCCCTCGTCGACGAAACAGGCAGCGCCGGCCCCGCGCGAGAGAGCCTCGAGCCCGAGCGCGCCGGTGCCGGCAAAGAGATCGAGCACCCGAGCATCGGTCAGCGGATCGCCGAAGCGCCCGCCCGCGAGCATCGAGAACAGGCTTTCGCGCACCCGGTCGCTGGTGGGGCGCAAATGCCCCGCCTTGTCGCCCTTGCCGACGGAGGCCAGCGCCCGGCCCCGAAATCGCCCCGCGATGATCCTCACGCCTGCAACAGGGCCTTGAGGTCCGTCTCCGGATCGGCCAGCGCCGCCTTTTCGGGGCTGCGCCCGGCCTCGATCAGCCGTTTGCCGACCA
The DNA here is from genome assembly GCF_014640115.1 of Sinisalibacter lacisalsi. Taxonomy (GTDB): domain Bacteria; phylum Pseudomonadota; class Alphaproteobacteria; order Rhodobacterales; family Rhodobacteraceae; genus Sinisalibacter; species Sinisalibacter lacisalsi. Next base: position 539,212 of record NZ_BMGI01000001.1, read on the forward strand.
TGTAGGCGCGCGGATCGTTCATCGCGTCGATGGCGAGCAGGCGGTCGCCGGCGAAATACCAGAAGCTCACGCCATCGCCGTTGCGGCGCGTCAGGATCTCGTCGTAGCCGGTGCCGAGCCCGGCGATCTGGAGCTTCACATCATACTGGTCCGACCAGAACCATGGCTTCGGCAGGTAAGCCGTGCCAGCCCCCATCATGTTGGCCGCCACGAGCTCGCCCATGTCTATCGCGTTGCCCACGCTTTCAAGCCGCAGGCGGCCCGCGCCATGGGGAAAGGACGCACAATCGCCCGCAGCCCAGATCGCGGGATCGGAGGTGCGCCCCTCCGGGTCCACCGCGATCCCGTTGTCGACGGCAAGCCCGGCGAGTTCGGCAAGCGCCGTGTCGGGCCGCACGCCGACGCCGACGATCACGAAGTCGACCTCGAGCTCGGTGCCGTCGGTGAGCGTCGCCCCGGTCACGCGCGGGCCCCCGGTGAGCCGTTCCAGCCCGCAGCCCTCGCGGATATCCACCCCGTGATTCTCGTGCAGGGCCCGGAAATAGTCGGACGTTTCCGGGGCTGCGACGCGCTGGAGAATGCGCGGGGCCATTTCCACCAGCGTCACCGAAAGACCCTTCTTCGCCGCCACCGCCGCGGCCTCCAGCCCGATATAGCCACCACCCACGATCAGCACGCGCGCACCGGGGCGAAACTCGTGCGCCATGGCGTCGGCATCCGCAAGGCTGCGCACGGTATAGACCCCGTCAAGATCGCCGCCGATGGCGTTGGGCAGCCGGTTGGGCACCGCGCCGGTGGTGAGCGCGAGCATGTCGTAGGCCAGCGTCTCGCCATCGAGGTGCAGGCACTTGGCTTCGGTGTCGATGCGGTCGACCCGGCAGCCGAGCCGCAGGGCGATATCCTGCTCGGCATAATAGCTTTCGGGGCGCAGGTAGAGCCGGTCGAGCGCCATCTCGCCGAGGAGATAGGCCTTCGAAAGCGGAGGGCGCTGATAGGGCGGCGCGGCTTCCTCGCCGACCACGGTGACCTGCCCATCGAATCCCAGCCCCCGCAGCTTGGCGACAAGCGAGGCGGCGGCCTGTCCGGCCCCGACGACGACGATATGGCTCATGTCGAAAATCCTTTCGAGCGTCTTTGGTCCGGCAACCTATAGCGACGCGTAAGAGACATGCAAATCTGAACAGGAGACGAAAACATGACGATTGCTGTGGGCAACCGCCTGCCGGAGGTGACGGTAACGCGGATGGGCGAGGCCGGGCCCGAACCGGTGGCGCTGGCTGAGGTGGTGAAAGGGCGCAAGGTCGTCATTTTCGCCGTGCCCGGGGCCTATACGCCCACGTGCCATTCCGCCCATGTGCCGAGCTTCATCCGGGTCAGGGACGGGCTCGCCGCGAAGGGCGTGGACGAGGTGATCTGCGTTTCGGTGAACGACCCCTTCGTGATGGGCGCCTGGGGCGAGGCCACGGGGGCGAACGAAGCCGGCATCACCATGCTGGCGGATGCCGAATGCGCCTTCACCGAGGCGCTGGGCATGCGCTTCGATGCTGCGCCCGCCGGGCTCATCGCCCGGTCCAGGCGCTATGCGCTCGCGGCCGATGATGGCGTGGTCACCCATCTTCACATCGAGGAAGGGCCGGGCACCTGCGAGATCTCGGGCGGCGAGGCGATGCTCGCAGCCCTCTGATCGCGTCAAGGCCGGGGGGCTCTGCCCCCCGGACCCCCCGAGGTATTTTTGCCAGGATGAAGAGGGCAAACCTCTTGTGCACGTCAGATCGAGGCGACGACCTCTTCCATCATCTCGCGCACCCGGCCCGCGACGCTTTTCAGCTCGGCGTTGTCGATGCCGGCCATCGAGGCCAGCGGGTCAACCGCCGAAACCTCCACGCCACCGTCGACGCTGCGCAGGATGACGTTGCAGGGCAGCATCGAGCCGACCCTTGGTTCCAGCCCGATCGCCTCCCAGGCCATCTTGGGGTTGCAGGCGCCAAGGATGCGGTAGTCGTCCATGTCCTTGTCGATCTTCTTCTTCATCGTCGCTTTCACGTCGATCTCGGTCAGCACACCGAAGCCTTTCGCGGCGAGAGCCTCGCGGGTGCGCTTGTCGATCTCGTCGAACGTGGCGTCGTCGAATTTTCGGTTGATGGTATAACTCATGCGGTCCTCCTGTGGGCTACCCTGAATGTGGGTGCGGGGCGGGCGCGCGTCAATCGGGGCCGCGCCGGAACGGGCCCATCGAGGTGAGGATCTCGATATCCTCGTCCACCGCCTCGGCCTCGCGGGCGACGAATTCCTCCACCGCCTCGCGAAAGCCCGGATCCGCGACCCAGTGCAGCGAATGGGTGGACACCGGAAGATAACCGCGCGCGAGCTTGTGGTCGCCCTGCGCCCCGGCCTCGACCTTGGCGAGCCCCCGGGCGATGGCGAAGTCGATGGCCTGATAGTAGCACAATTCGAAATGCAGGAAGGGGTGGTGCTCGGACTGGCCCCAGTAGCGGCCGAACAGCGCCTCGCTGCCGATGAAATTGAGCGCGCCGGCGACCGGGCGGCTCTCGCGCAGGGCAAGGCTGAGCAGCACGTCGTCGCGCATGGTCTCCTGCACGATGTCGAAGAAGGCGCGGGTGAGGTAGGGCGTGCCCCATTTGCGCGCGCCGGTGTCCTGGTAGAAGCGCCAGAAGGCATCCCAGTGCTCGGGGCGCAGATCGTCGCCTGTGAGGTTCACGATCTCACCGCCGAAGCTCTGCGCGTCGCGCCGTTCGCGCCGGATCGCCTTGCGTTTGCGCGACGACAGTGAGGCAAGGAAAGCCTCGAAATCGGCGTAGCCCGCGTTTTCCCAATGGTACTGCGTGCCAAGGCGGCGGATCAGCCCCATCGCCTCGCCTGCGCGCGCCTCCGCCTCGGTGCAGAACGTGGCATGCAGCGACGACACGCCGTTGTCGGCGGCCAGTTTCACCGCGCCCTGCACCAGCGCGGCCATGCCGCGTGCCTCGTGGCCGGGTTTCACCAGGAAGCGCCGCCCGGTCGCCGGGGTGAAGGGCACGGCGATCTGCAGCTTGGGGTAGTAGCGCCCGCCCGCGCGCTCCCAGGCATGGGCCCAGGAATGATCGAAGACGTATTCGCCCTGGCTGTGGCTCTTGGCGTAGAGCGGCGCGCAGGCGATCATCTCGTCGCCTGCGTGCGCGGTGACGTGGCGCGGCGCCCAGCCGGTGCCGGGGCCGACACTGCCCGAGGCTTCGAGCGCGCTCAGGAACCGGTGGGTGGTGAAAGGATCGCGCGGGCGGGCGCTGCCCTCGGGGCAGGCGCAGGCATCCCATTCGGCGGCGGGAATGCCGGCGAGGCTTTCGTGAATCCGGATTTCGATCGTCGCGTCGCTCATGGCGCGATAGGAACGGGCGGGCGCGGGAGCGTCAAGCGGGCCGGGGGGCGCGGTAGCCCTCGAAAGTGATGTTGTCGGCCAGTTCACGCGCTTGTGTTTCCTGTTCCGCCGAGCGGATCGTCCAGCACAGCAGCGGCACGCCGCGCGCCTTCAGTTCCGAGACGGGTGGAGCGGTGAGATCGCGCCAGTGGTGGCTGATGAAACTCGCGCCCACGCGGTCGAAATCGGCGATCGCGGCGAGCTGGGCGCGGCGCTGTTCGGGGATCGCTCGGGCCTCTTCGATCTCCCAGCTCATCGTGGTCAGGCCGCGTGGCACTTTCGGTGCGGCCTCGGCCATCGCGGCCATGGAATGCGGGTTGAAACTCATCACTGCGACGGGGCCGTCATATCCGGCCAGATCGCTCGCGACCGCCGCTTCCAGCGCCCCCACCTTCGGGCCGAACGCGCCGTCCTGATCCTTGATTTCGACGAGAAGCGGGACCCGGCCGGCGACGAGCGCGAGCACCTCGGCGAGCGTTGGAATGCCCTCGTCACCGCCCAGGAGCGCGATTCCGCCAAGGTCGGCGGCGGTGCGGGCGCGAATCGGCCCGGTTTCGGCGGTGAGCCGGTCGAGCGTATCGTCGTGAAACACCATCGCCACCCCGTCGGCGGAGGGCTGTACGTCGATCTCGATGCCGTAGCCGGCGTCGACGGCGGCGCCCACGGCGGCGCGCGAGTTTTCGGGCCGGCCCGCGCCCGCATCATGCAGGGCGCGGTGGGCGATGGGCAGGCGCAGGAAGGCCTCGGGCAGGGCTGTCATGATCAGGCGACCTCGAAGATTCCCTCGATCTCGACCGCGACGCCAAACGGCAGGCTCGCCGCCGACACCGCCGACCGGCTGTGCCGCCCGGCCTCGCCCAGAACCTCGACGAGGAAATCCGAAGCGCCGTTCACCACCTTGGGCTGATCGCCGAAATCGACGGTGGAATTGACGAAGGCGGTGAGCTTGACGACGCGGCGCAGCCGGTCGAGATCGCCATCGCAGGCCGCTTTTACCTGCGCCAGAAGCGAGATCGCGCAGAGTTTCGCCGCCGCCGCACCGTCTTCCACGCTCATATCGGCGCCGAGCTTGCCGGTGATGAAGCCGCCATCGCGCATCGGGATCTGGCCCGAGATGAAAACGAGGTTGCCGGACTTGACCCATGGCACGTAGTTGGCTGCCGGAGCCGGGGCGTCGGGCAGGGTAATCCCCAGTTCTGCAAGGCGTGCTTCGAAACCGCTCATCTTTTGTCCTTTCGCTGGTTGCGCGGCGACGCTACAGCCCTTCGCCGGGCGCGTCCATGGCCCGGATCGGCCTAGGGGCCGGCATCCGCCGCAAGGCTGCTGCCAATTGCCGCGAAACCCCGATTTCCCTTGTCAAACGGGCGCAAGCGCCTTAGGTAGGCCGCTCGAAACCCGCTATACTGGAGTCCCACATGGCCCGCGTCACGGTTGAAGATTGCGTTGACAAGGTTCCGAACCGGTTCGATCTGGTGATGCTCGCCGCCCATCGTGCGCGCGAAATCACTGCTGGTGCGCCGATCACTGTTGACCGCGACAACGACAAGAACCCCGTCGTGGCCCTGCGCGAGATCGCCGAAGAGACCCAGACCGCCGACGAGCTGACTGAGCGGATGATCGAGAGCAACCAGACCCAGATCGAGGTTGACGAGCCCGAGGATGACCAGATGGCCTTGCTCATGGGCGCCGAGGCGGCCGACAAGCCCGCCGAGGACGACATGACCGAGGAAAACCTCCTGCGCGCGTTGATGGAAGCTCAGGGCCAGGGCTAGGGACGGAAGACCTTGCCCGCAGAGGCCGCGACCACTTTCGCAGAACTCGATCCCGAGGAACTGGTCGCCCGGATCCGCGCCTATAACCCGAAGTCGAATTCCGAGAAGCTGCGCGAGGCGTTCTTCTACGGGATGAAAATGCACGATGGGCAGACGCGCCACTCGGGCGAGCCGTATTTCACCCATCCCGTGGCGGTTGCGCACATTCTCGCCGAACAGCGGCTTGATGATTCGACCATCATCACCGCGCTTCTGCACGACACGATCGAAGACACGAAATCGACCTACCCCGAAATCGAAAAACGATTCGGGCGCGATGTGGCCGAGCTTGTCGACGGCGTCACCAAGCTCACCAACCTGCAGCTCAATTCGTCCGAGACGAAGCAGGCGGAGAACTTCCGCAAGCTGTTCATGGCGATGTCGAAGGATCTGCGGGTGATCCTCGTCAAGCTCGCCGACCGCCTGCACAACATGCGCACGATCAAGCATATGCGCCCCGACAAGCAGGTGCAGAAAAGCCGCGAGACGATGGATATCTACGCGCCGCTCGCAGGCCGCATGGGCATGCAATGGATGCGCGAGGAACTCGAAGACCTCGCCTTTCACGTGCTCAACCCCGAGGGGCGGGCGTCGATCATTCGCCGTTTCATCCGGCTTCAGAAGGAATCGGGCGACGTGATCAACAAGATCACCGCCGATATCCGGCTGGAACTCGATCGCGCCAGCATCGAGGCCGACGTATTCGGCCGCGCCAAGAAGCCCTATTCGATCTGGCGCAAGATGCAGCAGAAGGACCAGCCGTTTTCCCGGCTGTCCGACACCTACGGTTTTCGCGTCATCACCCATTCGGAGATGGATTGTTACCGTGTGCTCGGGGTGATCCACCAGCGTTGGCGCGCGGTGCCGGGGCGGTTCAAGGATTACATAAGCCAGCCCAAGTCGAACGGCTACCGCTCGATTCACACCACCGTTTCGGGGCGTGACGGCAAGCGGGTCGAGGTGCAGATCCGCACCCGCGAGATGCACGAGGTCGCGGAGGCCGGCGTGGCGGCGCATTGGTCCTACCGCGACGGTGTGCGCGCCGAGAACCCCTTTGCCGTCGATCCGGCCAAGTGGCTCGCGGCGCTGACCGAGCGTTTCGAAAGCGCCGATGACTACGACGACTTCCTCGAGCACGTGAAGCTCGAGATGTATACCGACCAGGTTTTCTGCTTCACGCCGAAGGGCGAGGTGGTGAAACTGCCGCGCGGCGCCACGCCGCTCGATTTCGCCTATGCCATCCACACCCGGATCGGCGACAGCTGCGTCGGCGCCAAGGTCGACGGTATCCGCGTGCCGCTGTGGACCCGGATCAAGAACGGCCAGTCCGTCGAGATCATCACCGCCGAGGGCCAGAGCCCGCAGGCGACCTGGCTCGACATCGTGGTCACGGGCCGGGCCAAGAGTGCGATCAGGCGCCGGCTGCGCGAGGAGGATCGCGAGCGGTTCATCAAGCTCGGGCGCGAGCTTGCCCGCGTCGCCTTCGAACACGTGGGCCGTCGGGCCACCGACAAGGCGCTCGAAACCGCGGCCAAGCAGATCGGGCTCGGCTCGACCAGCGAGTTGCTCGCCCAGCTCGGCTCCGCCGAGCTTGCCGCGCGCGACGTGGTGGCGGTGCTCTACCCGGAGGCGAGGGAAGGCGGCGAGATTGACGGCAAGCGCGCCGTGGTCGGCCTTGATCCGGGCCAGAGCTTTCAGCTCGCGCAGTGCTGCCAGCCTGTGCCGGGCGAGCGCATCGTGGGCATTTCCTACCGCGGCCGCGGCGTGGTGGTGCACACGATCGACTGCGGCGCGCTGGAAGCGGTGGCGGAAGACTCGGATCGCTGGGTCGATGTGCAATGGCATTCGGGCAAGCACGCCGCCGTGCATACCGTGAGCCTCGAGGTGACGATCGCCAACGATGCCGGCGTGCTGGGGCGGATTTGCTCGTTGATCGGTGAGCAGAAGGCCAATATCTCGGATCTGAGGTTCGTGGACCGCAAGCCCGACTATTTCCGGCTCGTCATCGACGTGGATCTGCGCGATATCGAGCATCTGCATGCCGTCATGCTCGTGCTCGAAGCCGACAGCGACGTTGCCGAGATCCGGCGCCACCGGGATCTGTCCCGCGCACCGTAACCTAACCGCCCGGAGGAGGTCCGGTGTTCAAACGCAACCCGCGCTCCTACGCCAGGTCTGTGCTGGAGTTCTTCTATCCGCGCGGCGGATGGTATCGCGCGGCGCGTTACGTGATTCACCGCATCCGGCGCCTGCCCGACCCCGCGCACAGGATCGCACGGGGCGTGGCGGCCGGGGTGTTCGTGTGCTTCACACCCCTGTTCGGACTGCATTTTCTGACGGCAACACTGATCGCATGGGTGATCCGCGGCAACATTCTCGCCGCGCTCCTCGCCACCTTCGTGGGCAATCCGCTCACCTTCCCGCTGATCGCCGAACTGTCGCTCCGCCTCGGGTCGCGGATCCTGGGCTATCCCGTGCCGATTCACCTGCCGCGGGTGGTCGAGGCCTTCGGGCACGCCACCGGAGATCTCTGGCGGAACCTGCTCGCGGTTTTCACCCCGGCCGAGGCCGACTGGACGCGGATCGCCGGGTTCTGGGACGCGGTGATGCTGCCCTACCTTGTCGGCGGCCTCCTGCCCGGGCTGGCGGCGGCGCTGGTGGCCTACTTCCTGACCACGCCGCTGATCACCGCCTACCAGAAGGCCCGCATCAAGCGGCTGCGCAAACGCTACGACAAACGCCTCGCCGAAAGCGTGGCAAGGGCTGACGCCGACGACGAGCCGCGATAGGCTCGCGCGGAATTCACGAAGGAATCGCCATCATGCAACCGCTTGGCAAACTCAGACTCGGCGTCAACATCGATCACGTGGCCACGGTGCGCAACGCCCGCGGCTCGGCCTATCCCGACCCGGTGCGCGCCGCGAAACTGGCTGAGGACGCCGGCGCCGACGGCATCACCGCGCACCTGCGCGAAGACCGCCGGCATATTTCCGATCGCGATATCGAGGCGCTGATGGCGGCGCTCACGCTGCCGCTCAACCTCGAGATCGCCGCGACCGCCGAGATGCAGGCGATCGCCCTGCGCCACCTGCCGCATGCCGTCTGCATCGTGCCCGAGAACCGTCAGGAGGTGACCACCGAAGGCGGTCTCGACGTGGCGGGGCAGGAAGCCCGCCTTGCCGATTTCATCGGGCCGCTCGCCGAGGCGGGAATCCGGGTTTCGTTGTTCATCGGCCACGAGGCCGAGCAGATCGAGGCCGCGGCGCGGGTTGGTGCGGCTGTGGTGGAACTGCACACCGGCGCCTATTGCGATTTCCATTACGCCGGCGAGGCCGAGCGGCGGGACGCCGAGCTTGCGCAACTCGCCGAGGGTGTGCGCCGGGCCCATGCGCTCGGGCTCGAGGTTCATGCCGGCCACGGGTTGACCTACGACACGGTCAAACCCGTCGCCGCGTTCCCCGATGTGATGGAGCTCAATATCGGGCATTTCCTGATCGGCGAGGCGATCTTCACGGGGCTTGCAGCTTCGATCGCCGAGATGCGCCGGCTGATGGACGAGGCGCGCGCGTGATCGTTCGTCTTGGCAGATATACGGTGATCTATCTTGCGACCCTCGCGGCGCTGCTGGTGATCGGGCTGGTCATGACGATGCGACTGGAGATGGCGCCACCGAGCGGTCTGAGCGTGTTGTTGCCGCCGCTGGTCGGCGCGATCATCGAGGGCCAGCGGCTCGCCCGCAGCGAGATCGAGAAGATCGTTGTTGCCGACGCCTGGCGCGCCGCCGCGGCGATGACCGTGATCGCCCTGGTGGTCGACGCGGCGGTGCTCGTCGTGGCCCAATTCCTCCCCGGGCCGCGCGAGATCCTCATTGCCCTTTCCCCCGCGTTCTTCGTGTTCTCGGGCATAACGCTCGCCCTCCTTGTCTTGCTCGCGAACCGCTACGGCCTGACGTTCGCGTTCAACAACGAGCGCAAGCGGAAGACGGGCCGATGATTCTCGGCATCGGCACCGATCTCGCCAATATCGAGCGCATCGCCGGGGTGCTGGAGCGCCATGGCGACCGCTTCCGCAAACGGGTGTTCACCGAGATCGAGCAAAGCAAAGCCGAGCGCCGGGCCGATGTGGCCGGCACCTACGCCAAGCGATGGGCCGCCAAGGAGGCCTGCTCCAAGGCGCTGGGCACCGGCTTGCGGATGGGGATTGCCTGGAAAGACATGGCGGTCACCAACCTGGGCAGCGGCCAGCCCGAGATGCACCTCACCGGCTGGGCCGCCGAGCGCCTCGCCGAGATGACGCCGCCCGGCCACGCGGCCACCGTTCATGTCAGCCTCACCGACGATCACCCCTGGGCGCAGGCCTTCGTGCTGATCGAAGCCCGCCCGATTGCTTGACACGCGCCGGGCAGCCCCTCATATCGCCTCAAACCCAGCAAAAAAGGCAGCGCATCATGGCCGAGAAGAAAGACGGCATCCTGGAGACGGTCAAAACGATCTTCTGGGCCCTCCTGATCGCGGGTGTGTTCCGCACCCTGTTCTTCCAGCCCTTCTTCATCCCCACCGGCTCGATGAAAGATACGCTGCTGATCGGCGATTTCGTCTTCGTCAACAAGATGGCCTATGGCTATTCGCGCTATTCCTGCCCCTTCGCCATGTGCCCGGTGCCCGGCCGGGTCATGGGCTCGGAGCCCGAGCGCGGCGATATCGTGGTGTTCCGCCACCCCACGCTCAACACCGACTACGTCAAGCGCGTGATCGGCCTGCCGGGCGACCGCATCCAGATGCAGGAGGGGCTGCTCTACATCAACGGCGAGGTTGCGCCGCAGGAGCCTGACGGCACCTTCGAAGAGGTCTTCGAACGCCAGGGCAGCTTTGGCACCGCACCCAAGTGCTCCAACGGTTCGGTCGGCGAAGGCGCGATCTGCAGCAAGGAAAAGGCGGTTGAAACCCTGCCGAACGGGCACACCCACTCGGTGCTCAACGTGCGGGATTACCCGGGCTTCCCCGACAACACCGATGTCTACACCGTGCCCGAAGAGCATTTCTTCTTCATGGGAGACAACCGCGACAACTCGACCGACAGCCGCGTCGACCAGCGCGCGGGCGGGGTTGGAATGGTGCCCTACGAATACTTGCTCGGCCGGGTCGATCGGGTGATGTTCTCCTCCGCCGGCAAGCGCCTGGTTTATTTCTGGACGTGGCGGAGCGACCGTTTCTTCAAGAAGGTGGAATGAAGCTCTCCGCTGAACTGAGGGCCTTCGCGGGCCGGATCGGGCACGAGTTCAACCGGCCCGAGCTTCTGGTTCGCGCGCTCACCCATGGCTCGTTTTCTTCCGAGACGCGGCCCGACAACCAGCGGCTCGAGTTCCTCGGCGATCGCGTGCTCGGCCTGGTGATGGCCGAGGCGATGCTGGCCGCCGACCGCGCTGCGACGGAGGGCCAGCTTGCCCCCCGCTTCAACGCGCTGGTGCGCAAGGAAACCTGCGCCGACGTGGCCCGCGAGGCCGATCTTGGCGCGGTGCTGAAGCTGGGGCGGTCCGAGATGATGTCGGGCGGGCGCCGCAAGCAGGCGCTTCTGGGCGACGCGATGGAAGCGGTGATCGCGGCGGTCTATCTCGATGGCGGCTTCGAGGCGGCGCGCGAGGTGATCCTGCGGCTCTGGGGCAAGCGGATCGAGACAGTTGAGGCCGATGCGCGCGACGCCAAGACCAGCCTGCAGGAATGGGCGCAGGCGCGCGGGCTGCAACCGCCGCGCTACGCCGAGATCGCCCGCGAAGGGCCGGATCACGCGCCCGAGTTCACCATCGAGGCGCGGCTCGACAGCGGCGAGGCCGCCAGCGCGCGCGCCACCTCGAAACGGGCGGCGGAGCAGGCGGCGGCCAAGGCGCTGCTTGACCGGCTGGAGGGCCGCAAATGATCGGCGAACGCGAGATCAGCTCTTTCGAGGCCCTGTTCGAGACGATGCGCCCCTGTCGCAGCCCGTGGTGGGTGATCGGGCCCGCGGCCGCGGCCCTCTACGGAATCGACGTCGGCGAGCTCGAACGGATCGACGTTGTGGTCGCCCCCGGTGATGCGCGCGCGCTCGAGGCCCGCATCGACTGCCACAAGGAACGCCGCCACGGCACCGCGCTCTTGCGCGCCCGCACAACGCTGGCGACTCAGCTCGGCGCAATGCCCGTGATCTTTCATTCCTGGATCGAAGCGCGGTTCGGCGGCGAGTGGCGTCCGCTCAAGATCGAAAGCCGCAAACCGATCGAGGTGGGTGAGGCGCTGATACCGGTGCCGGCCCGTGACGAGCTGGCCGCGATGCTCGCGGCCTATGGGACCGGCCACGAGCGGGCGATGGCCAGGGCGCTGAGTTGAGGCGGGCCTTGCGTCAGCCTGTGCGTAAGCGGCCCGGCGCCTTGGCTATTTCGAAGCACCGGAGGTAGACATGTCGACCGCGACACCGATCCAGAAATTCGACATCACCGCCGAGGAGATCGACGCGCTGGTGGGGTTGTTCTACCAGCGCATCCGCGCCCACCCGATGCTCGGACCGATCTTCGCCCGCGCCATCGCCTCGCAAGACGGGCCGGAATGGCGCGCGCACGAAGCGCGGATCGCCGCGTTCTGGCGCAACGCGATCGGGATCGACCGCAGTTATGACGGCAACCCGATGCAGGTGCACCGCGCCAACCGCGACATTCATCCGGGCATGTTCTCGACGTGGCTCGACCTCTTTCACATGACCGCCGCCGAGGTTCTGAGCCCCGAGAAGGCCGCCAATATGTCGGCTCTTGCAGAACGCATCGGGCAGAGCCTGCGCTACGGCGTGACCACGCGCGACGAGCAGCGCGGCGCGCCGCCGATCCTGCGCTGACACGAGGCCACTGGCGCGATCCTCCGATTTGGTCTAAGCCCGCCGGCATGAGCACAAGAGCCGGATTTGTCGCCCTCATCGGCGAACCCAACGCGGGCAAATCGACGCTGACGAATTATCTCGTCGGCGCGAAGGTCTCGATCGTGACCCACAAGGTCCAAACCACCCGGGCGCGCATTCGCGGCGTGGCGCTGGAGGGCGACGCGCAGCTCGTGCTCGTCGACACCCCCGGGCTGTTCCGCCCGCGCCGCCGGCTCGACCGCGCCATGGTCGCCGCCGCCTGGGCAGGTGTGGCGGACGCGGACGTGGTGGTGCTGCTGATCGAGGCGCACCGGGGGATCACCGCAGGCGTCGAGAGCATTCTCGAAGGCCTTGCCAACATGCCCAAGGGCCGCACCGTGGCACTTGCGATCAACAAGATCGACAGGGTGAAATCCGAGGTTCTGCTTGGCCTCGCGAAAGAGATGAACGAACGGTTCGCCTTCGCGAAAACCGTCATGATCTCCGCCGAGAAGGGCTACGGCGTGGCGGAGCTGAAAAGCTGGCTGGCGGAGCAGATGCCCGAAGGCCACTGGCTCTACCCCGAGGATCAGATCGCCGATCTGCCGCTGCGCATGATCGCCGCCGAGATGACGCGCGAGAAGCTCACGCTCAGGCTGCACCAGGAACTGCCCTACCAGCTCACCGTCGAAACCGAAAACTGGGAAGAACGCCCGGATGGTTCCGCCCGGATCGACCAGATCGTCTACGTTGCCCGCGATGGCCACAAGGGAATCGTGCTGGGCAAGAAGGGCGAGACGATCAAGGCGGTGAGCCAGGCGTCGCGGGCCGAGCTTGAAGAGTTTCTTGGCCGCAAGGTTCACCTGTTCCTGCAGGTCAAGGTGCGGCCGAACTGGCTGGAAGAGGCTGAACGTTACTCCGAGATGGGCCTCAATTTCAGAGACGGCAATTCGTGAGCCGACTGGCCGCGGGCCTCTGGGTTTCGGCCTACATCACCCGACTACAGGCCGAAGGCATCCCGGTTTACGTCGTGGCGCGGGGCGACGACACCGCCGGCGCGGTGCTGGTCAAGCTCGCCACCATGGATGGCGCGGCAGTCGCGTTTCAGCGGGTGGCCGACCTGATGTCGGGCACCCGGAAATGGGACGTGCTGGCCGAGGGCCCGGAATCGGAGGTGGATGCCGCCATTGCCCGCCAGCGACGGTTCGACCCTGATCTCTGGGTGATCGAAGTGGAAGACGCCCGCGGGCGGCATTTGCTCGACGAGCCCGGACTGGCGGAATAGAGCCACGCGCGCCGCTTGCGCCTTCGTGCCGCCGCATGGATACTCGCGGCAAGGGGGCGAGCGCAGATGGACTGGCGTGACCAAGGCACACTTCTCAGCGTCCGCAAGCATGGCGAGACCTCGGCGATCATCGAGGTGTTCACCGCCGAGCACGGCCGGCACGCGGGCGTGGTGCGCGGCGGCACCTCGCGCAAGATCGCCCCGATCCTGCAGCCCGGCGCGCAGCTCGATCTCGCCTGGCGGGCGCGGCTTGAAGACCATATCGGCAGCTTCACCGTCGAGCCGGTAAAAAGCCGGGCGGCGGCGGTGATGGACGATCGCGCGGCGCTCGCGGCGCTCAACGCGATGACCGCGCTCCTCGCCTTCGCGCTGCCCGAGCGCGAGGCGCACCCGAGGCTCTATGCCCGCAGCATCGCGATGTTCGATCTCCTCGGGCAAACCCCGGCCTGGCCCGTCGCCTACCTGCGATGGGAACTGGCGTTGCTCGAGGAACTCGGGTTCGGACTCGATCTGTCCGGTTGCGCGGTTACCGGCGGGCGGGAAGATCTCGTCTTCGTGTCGCCGAAGTCGGGGCGCGCGGTCAGCGCCGAGGGGGCAGGGGAATGGGCCTCCCGGCTCCTGCCCTTGCCGCCGGAACTGCTCGGGGTGGTGACGTGCGATCTCGCCGGGCTTGTCGACGGGCTGCGCACGACAGGGCATTTCCTGCGCCACGGGCTCGCCCATTCGCTCGGCGACAAGCCGTTGCCGGAGGCCCGGGCTCGGCTGGTCGACCGATTGGCGCGGGGCTCAGGCGTCCTGCAGGGCGAGCAGCGCGGCGGTGAGGGTTGAGCGCGCGCTGTCGTTCATGGCGTCGGAGTCTGCACCGGGCAGGGTGAGCATGCCGATATGCGCGGCGTAGACGATGCGGGCGAACTCCGGGTTGGTCAGGCCGAGCGCGTCGAGCACCGCAACGATATGGGCTAGGCGGGCCTCGTCGACCTGTTCCACGGCCGCCGCGGCGTCGTCATCGAAGCGTGCCCAGGCCCGAACGGAGGCTTCCGAGGCCCCATCGCCGATGATCGCGGCGAGGTTGCGCAGCCGTTCGGCGGCGGGAGCGGCGAGGTTGGCCGATTGCCGCAGCATCGTTTCGGCGCCGGCCTGCCAATGCCTGGCAAGCTGTGTTCGGAAGGCGTCGATATCCTTGAAATGCCAGTAGAAGCTCCCCTTCGTGGTGCCCAACGCGCGCGCGAGCCGCTCCGCTTTCAGCGCGTCCGGTCCGGACTCCGTGAGCGCGGCGAGGCCGGCTGTGAGCCAGTCTTCGGGGCCGAGGCGCGAACGATGGGCTGACATGGCGCCTTTCCACAGGATGAGGGCTGCCGAAGCTTACGCAGCGCGGCCGCAAGGTGCAATATGCGGGCATCCGATCAATCGGGGGAGGTGAGAGGCTGGACATCGACCCAAGCGGGGCTCGTTACGGCTGCTTCCTTCCGGACCTGACCGGGTTGGCGAGGCGCTTGCCCGCGCCAACCTCTCGAGGCCGCATATAGGCAAGTGGGCCCGGCGATGCAAGTCAGAGCACGACATGGAAAGCCTGGAAACCGCTATCGGAGATCTCGCCGGGGGTTATCCCGTTCGCGCCGGATTCGTCCAGCACCGCGACGGCCCTTGGCGATGACCGAACCGTGGCCCGCGCGCCCGGCACCGGCCGGAAGCGCCAGCGCGCCATCGGGTCGGCGTCGTAGGTGCCGTTGGCGGCGAGGTAGTCGGCGATCAGGTTACGCACCCGGATCGCCACGTCGAAAACCTGGCCATCGCCCGCCGGCAGCGGGTAGTTGCCGCCGCCGGTGACGCGATAGTCATTGGTGAGCAGAAGAACCTGCGTGTCCGCCCCGACGGGGGCACCGCCTATCCGCGGCTCCCGGATGCGCGAGGCCCGCGGATCGAGCAAGGTTCCGAAGGGGTCATAGCGTGGCGGGGCGGCAAGATCGATCTGGTAATCGCAGCCGGCAACGCTCTCGAAGGCATAGGCCGGTGTTTTCGGGGTAACCAGCGGCTGGTCGCCGCCCCCCGGCAAGATGGTGTTGAACACGCTCGCCGCGCGCTCGAGCCAGTCGAGCAGGCCGGTGCCCGAAAGGCACAAGGCGCAGAGATTGTTTGGATGGCCGTAAAGGTCGGTCAATCCCTCGGCCGAGATCGGACCGGGCGGAATATCGGTGAAATAGCCCGGTCCGGCGAGGCCGCCGGCCTTGAACGGAGAGGTGGAGGCGACGAGGGGCAGGCTGCCGGAGGCGATCCCGTCGAGCTGCGTTGCACCATACCAGAGCATGGCGCGATGGACGAGATCCAGCGCCGGGGCGGGGGCCGCTGTGGCGAAGTAGCTGTGCAGACGGCGGCGGGTGTTGCCAACGGCTCGGCGGGTGCGTCGAGTGATCGCGGCGCGCACCGGCGAGAGGATCTTGAGGATTTCGGGGTCGGGCGAGACCGTTGGCCGCACCGCTCCGGTGAGCGGGTCGCGACGGGCGACGGCACGGGCGACGCTGCGTGCGTCCGACAAGCTCCAGCCGCCGGTTGGCGAGGGGCGGAGCGTGAGGTCGATCACCCCGAGATGCGACCCCCAGAAGCCCGGGGCGACAACCGGGATGCCATGGATCATCCCGGCGCGCGCGTCGACCGACGGCGGCCATGTGCCCGCGTCGGTGGGGAAAACCTGGTGCGCGTGCCCGGCAATGATGGCGTCGATCCCCGGCACGGCGGCGAGCGGCACCACGGCGTTTTCCATCTCGTCCTCGGCCACCTCCCCGGCGATGCCGGAATGCGCCATGACCACGA
This sequence comes from Sinisalibacter lacisalsi, assembly GCF_014640115.1. GTDB lineage: Bacteria > Pseudomonadota > Alphaproteobacteria > Rhodobacterales > Rhodobacteraceae > Sinisalibacter > Sinisalibacter lacisalsi. The sequence goes on from NZ_BMGI01000001.1 coordinate 555,386, forward strand.
CCAGGTCGGCCCCGAGCGCGCGCAACTGGGGCACCATCGTGCGCGCAGTGGTCACGATATCCCGGGTTTCGGCGCGGAACGGCCCGTTGTGCAGCCCGGTGACGGAACGCGGCGGCAACATGCCGAGCAGGCCGATCTTCAGGCTGTGCGGATCGCCGGACCGATCGGTCACATTGCGCTCCAACAGGGCGAAAGGAAGCGTGAAGGGCATCGGCCGCGGACCGCCGGAACCGGTTGTCGGCAGCAGCGAAATGTTCGACGCGACAACGGTGAACGGGGCATTGCGCAGGACCTGGCCGAGAAATTCCACGCCGTGGTCGAAATCGTGGTTGCCGAGCGTCATCGCGTCGTAGCCGAGCGCGCGCATGGCGGCTACGATCGGGTGCAGCCCGCGCGGCTCGCGCCGTCCATCGAGCACGTTGTGGGTGATCGCCTCGGCCATGGTGCTGCCGTGGAGGAAATCGCCGTTGTCGAGCAGGATCGTGTTGGCCGCTTCTTTCCGGGCGCTGCGGATCAGCGTCGCGGTGTGGGCGAGCCCGGTGGTGGCGGCGAGGGGGTCGGCGTCGTGATTGAAGGCGAGCAGGTGCATGTGCACGTCGCTCGTCGCCATGATCCGAAGATCGAGCTGGCGCGCCCCGGTTGCCGTGATGCTCGCAGCGGGTTGATCCATTCCCCGCACCCTTTCCCATTGTCCCCGGGTATTCCCGGTGGGCCCGCAGTCTTTTGACGGTCGCGCATCTATGCGGGCGCGCCGATCCTAGCGCACAACCTTGAGGCGAGCAAGGCACTGCCGACGCCCCGTTGCCGGGAGATCTGTTTGACAGCCAGGCACCGCTGGAAGACACCAGCCTCGGCAAAGGGTTGCGGGAGAAGCGCGGTGAAGGTGGCGGAACGGGTCATTCTGGCAGGCGGCGGGCTGGACCGTCAGGCGCACCGGCGGGCGCGGGCGAACGAGATCGCCGGCGACCCCGAGGCGCAGGTGGTGCCGTTCTGGCGCGGTCGGCCGTTGCTGACGGGCGGCGGCGAGATCGCCGGGCTTGCGCCGCAGCACGGCCTTCTGGCTGCGCACGGCGGTGTGCGGGTGTTTCTCGGTTCGGCCGCCGGCATCGCCACCTTCGCGCAGGATGTGTCTGGCTGGGCGCCGACGGAGGGCGCCGTCCTGCCCGAGCCCGGCCCCGGTTTCGCCGCCGAGGATATCTTCCCCGGGTCACTTTCGGACTTGCCGGATGATGCCCGGCTGGCCGAGTTGCGCGGTCTCATCGCCCGGATGCCGCCGCTCGACGCCGAGATCGCCGCGAGCGGGCGGGGCATCCTCGAATGGCACCGAACGCACGGCTTCTGCGCCAGTTGCGGCAACCCTTCCGAGGTGATCGACGGCGGCTGGCGGCGTCAGTGCCCGTCCTGCGGGCGCGCGCATTTTCCGCGCACCGACCCGGTTGTGATCATGCTGGTGACTCGCGGCAACGCGCTCCTGGTCGGCCGCTCACCGGGCTGGCCGGAGGGGTTCTACTCGTTGCTCGCGGGGTTCATGGAGCCGGGTGAAACCGTGGCCGGGGCGGTGCGCCGCGAGGTGGCGGAGGAAACCGGCGTGGCGGTGGGCGAGGTGCGCATGCTGGCCAGCCAGCCATGGCCCTTCCCGGCGTCGCTGATGATCGGCTGCGCGGCCGAAGCAATCAGCACCGATATCACGCTTGATCCGGTGGAACTGGAAGACGCGCTGTGGATCTCGCGCGAAGACCTCCTCGCGGTTTTCGCGGGCACTCACCCGCGCATCGGCCCGCCGCGCGAAGGGGCGATCGCGCATTTCCTGATGAAGATGTGGCTTGCGGACCGGATGGATTGAGGTGACACTTCGCCCGTTCCACGAGCAGACAAAAACGGGCCGGCAATGAAGCTTTCCACGCGCGAAGATCTCGACGCACCGATCGAAACGGTTTTCGGGCAATTGTCGGATTTTGACGGTTTCGAACGCGCGGTGCTGCGGCGCGGCGCGGAGGTGGTGCGCACCGATGACTTGGCCGTGCCCGGCGTGGGCATGTCCTGGCATACCGAGTTCAAATACCGCGACAGGCAGCGCAAACTCGATATCGAACTGACCGAATACGAAGCGCCCGAGCGGATGCGGATCAATGCCACGTCGAAAGCGGTCGATATCGTTGTCGAGATCGACCTCGTCGCGATGTCGCGCAGCCGTACGCGGATGAACCTTTCGCTCGATGCCCGTCCGCGCACGATCCCCGCGCGGCTTGTGATCCAGTCGCTCAAGCTTGCCCGTCAGAACGTGCTGAAGCGGTTCCGCAAGCGGGTGGGCGAGTTCGCAGCGGAAATCGAGGCGCGCGCGAAGGCCGAGGTTTCCTGAACGTCAGACGCCCTTTTGGTGACGGCGCGGATCGGCGGGGTAGACCCCGAGAATATCGAGATTGTTGGTGAAATAATCCAACTCCTCGAGCGCGAGTTGCACCGGACGGTCGTCGGGGTGGCCCTCGATATCGGCGTAGAAGCGGGTGGCGGTGAACGAACCGTCGATCATGTAGCTCTCAAGCTTGGTCATGTTCACGCCGTTGGTGGCGAAGCCGCCCATCGCCTTGTAGAGCGCGGCCGGGATGTTGCGCACCTCGAATACGAATGTCGTCATCATCCCGTCGTTGCCGCGCCGGGTGAGGTCGAGTTCGGGGCCCATGATCACGAAGCGGGTGGTGTTGTGGCCATGGTCTTCGATATCGCGCGCCAGCACGTCGAGGCCGTAGATTTCCGCCGCCAGGGTCGAGGCGAGCACCCCTTCACCGGGCGGACGGTTGCGGGCGAGGTCGGCGGCGGCGCCGGCACTGTCGGCGGCGGCGTGGCCGGTGATCCCGTGCAATTTCAGAAAGCGCGCCGACTGCGGCAGCAGCACGAGGTGCGCGCGCACCGTCTTGACCTGTTCAAGCCGGGTGCCGGGCAGGCCGAGCAGGCTGATGCGGACACGCAGGAACGCCTCGTCGAGAATGTGCAGCCCGCTCTCGGGCAACAGGCGGTGAATATCGGCCACGCGCCCATAGGTCGAGTTTTCCACGGGCAGCATCGCGAGGTCGGCGGTTCCGTCGCGCACCGCCGCTATCGCGTCCTCGAAGGTATCGCAGGGCAGCGCCTCCATGCCGGGGCGTGCCTCGTGGCAAGCCTGGTGGGAGTAGGCGCCCGGCTCTCCCTGAAAGGCGATTTTTCCGCTCATATTCTCGTGTTCTCCCCGGATTTGCGCGCGTCTGGCTAGCGATTGCATGCACAAACGACAGCCAAGGCATTTCGTCGCGCCTCATATCGCTTGAAACGTGGCAATGGAAGCGGATAGAAGGCGTGGGACTCAGGGAACGTACGGACCGCGACATGTTGAACACAAATAACTTGATCAAGCTGGGCGCCAGTGCCGCCGGCGCGCTTCTCATCATGCTTTTCGCCAACTGGGGCGCAAGCGCGCTCTACAAGGTGGCCCAGGACGAGGCCCACGGCGACGAGGAGCATGCGGTCGTGCGCGGCTTCAACATCGCGCCCGACATGGGCGATGAAGTCGAAGCCGAGGAAGAAGAAGTGGTCCTCGCCTTTGCCGACGTCTACGCCGAGGCCGATCCAGGCAAGGGCGAGCGGGTGTTCGGCAAGTGCCGGGCCTGCCACAAGCTCGAAGAAGGCGCCCACGCCACGGGGCCGGCGCTCTACGGCATCGTCGGGCACGAGGTCGCGGCGATGGACGGCTTCTCCTATTCCGATGCCCTCCTCGCCATGCAGGGCAACGTCTGGACGCCGGAAGAACTCAACGCCTGGCTTGAAGATCCGCGCGCCTATGCGCCGGGCAACAAGATGACCTTCGCCGGTCTCAACAAGGTCGAGGACCGGGCCAACCTGATCGCCTATCTCGCCACCATCGGCGGGTGATCGGGCCAAAAATAGGTTCAAGGTTTGGCGGCCGTCCCAGAAGGGGCGGCCGTTTTCTTTTTGCCCGCCCGCAGGCGCTCACGAAAGTGTTCACGAATTCTCGCCTTGAGCCGGACCATGGCGCGCTTTAGCGTGAAGGCTGACCAAGCCGGCGATGCCGCGCCTTTTTTGACGGAGGATACCCGATGAAGCGACAGATCGCCCCCGCCCGTGCAGAGGCTCGCCACGCGGCCCCGCTCGGCGCCCTCACCAGCCTTTTCGCAGCGGCGGTGCTTGCACTCGCGGCCTCGACGATGGCGGCGCGGAGCGCGGAAACGGTCACCTCCCACGCCTTTTCCTACTTCGGAACGCCGAAATACGGCGCCGACTTTGCCCATCTGGATTATGTGAACCCCGATGCCCCGAAGGGGGGCGAGATCGCGCTTTGGGCGATGGGCACCTTCGACAGCTTCAATCCCTACAGCCGCAAGGGCGTGTCGGGCTGGGGCGCCTCGATCAACATCGAGCGGCTGATGACCTCCACCGCCGACGAGATCGGCACCAGCTACTGCCTGATCTGCGAAACGCTGGAATACCCCGAGGATCACGGCTGGGTCACCTTCACTCTGCGTCCCGAGGCGGCCTTTGCCGATGGCTCGCCGGTCACCGCTGAAGACGTGGTGTTCACCCACGAATTGTTCATGGAGCAGGGCCTGCCGAGCTACCGCGAAGGCGTTTCCCGGATCATCGAGAAAATCGAAGCGCTCGACGCGCGCACCGTCAAGTTCACCTTCGTCGAAGACAGCACCAAGCGCGACCGGATCGGCCAGGCCGGCGCGACCCCGGTGATGTCGAAGGCATGGTTCGAGGAAAACGGCGCCCGGCTGGACGAAAGCCGCCTCGAAATGGCGCTGGGCACCGGCGCGTACATGCTCGACAGCTACGAGGTGAATCAGCGGATCGTCTATCGCCGCAACCCGGATTACTGGGCGACCGACCTGCCGATCATGAAGGGGCGCAACAATTTCGGCAGCATCCGCGTGGAATATTTCGCCGACAGCGATGCCGCCTTCGAGGCGTTCAAGGCCGGTGCCTATACCTTCCGCATCGAGAACAGCTCGAAGCAATGGGCCACGGGCTACGATTTCGACGCGGCGAAGAACGGCGAAGTGGTGACAGCGGAGCTTCCCGATGGCCAGCAGGCTTCCGGCCAGGCCTTCGTCTTCAACCTGCGGCGTGAGAAATTCCAGGATATCCGCGTGCGCGAGGCGATTTCGCGGATGTTCAACTTCGAGTGGTCGAACGACACGCTGTTCTACGGCCTCTATGCCCGGGTCAACGGGTTCGCCACCAACAGTTACAACGAGGCCACCGGCCTGCCCTCGCCCGAGGAGCTGGCCATTCTTGAGCCGCTGGCCGATATCCTGCCCGAGGGCGTGCTGACCGAGGAGGTGGTGATGCCGCCGGTATCCGGCGCGCGCCAGCTTGACCGCGCGCAACTGCGCGCCGCCTCGGCGCTGCTGGCCGAGGCCGGCTGGGAAGTGGGCGAAGACGGGCTGCGCCGCAACGCTGCGGGCGAGGTGCTGTCGGTCGAGTTCCTAGAGTATTCGCCATCGTTCGACCGGGTGATCCAGCCCTTCGTGGCGAACCTGAAATCGCTGGGCGTGGACGCAAAGCTGAACCGGGTCGACACCGCGCAATACATCGAGCGTTCGCGCAGCTTCGACTTCGACATCATGACCGACCATCTTTCGATCGGCTACGAGGCCGGATCGGGGCTGGAACAGGCCTTCGGCTCGCGCGAGGCCGAGTACAGCCTGTTCAACCCGGCCGGCATCGCGCATCCCGCGGTGGACGCGATCATCAAGGTCGCCGCCAATGCCGAGTCCCGCGACGAGATGGTTGCCGGAATGAAGGCGCTCGACCGCACCCTGCGTGCGCTGAAGTTCGTCGTGCCGCAATGGTTCAAGGACAAGCACACCGTGGCCTATTACGACATGTTCGAGCATCCCGGCACGATCCCGCCCTATGATCTCGGCTATCTCGATTTCTGGTGGTTCAACGAAGAAAAACACGCGGCGCTGAAGGCGTCCGGCGCGCTGCGCTGATCCGAGGCAGGCCGCAGGCAGGACAGGAGCGAGATGGGCGCCTATATCCTTCGGCGAGTGTTGCTGATCATCCCGACGCTGATCGGGATCATGATCATCAACTTCTCGCTGACCCAGTTCGTCCCCGGTGGGCCGATCGAGCAGATCATCGCCCAGATGGAGGGCGAGGGCGACGTGTTCGAGGCGATCTCCGGCGGCGGCTCGGAGGCGTCCGACAACGCCGGAGGTGGCGACGATCGCTATCTCGGCGCGCGTGGACTGCCTCAGGATTTTCTCGACAGCCTCGAAATCGAGATGGGCTTCGCCCGCGTCGTCTGCGGGCCCGAGCATGAAGGCCCGCCCGACCTCGCCGATGAAGCCTGTTTCAAGGAAGACATCCCCGCGCTCGAACGCTTCCTCAACATGATGTGGCGCTACATGCGGCTCGATTTCGGGCAGAGCTATTTTCGCTCCATCGGCGTTTTCGAACTGATCGCCGAGAAGCTCCCGGTGTCGATCACCCTGGGGCTCTGGTCGACGCTCATCGCCTATATCGTCTCGATCCCGCTCGGCATCAGGAAGGCAGTGCGTGACGGCACACGGTTCGACACCTTCACCTCCGGCCTGATCATCGTGGCCTATGCCATTCCGGGCTTTCTTTTCGCCATCCTTCTGCTCGTGCTCTTCGCCGGCGGGAGTTACTGGCAGATCTTCCCGCTGAGGGGGCTGACCTCCGATAACTGGGAAGAGCTGAGCCTGGTCGGCAAGGTGCTCGACTACTTCTGGCACATCGCCCTGCCGGTCACGGCCTCGACGATCGCCAGCTTCGCCACCCTCACGCTGCTGACGAAGAATTCCTTCCTCGACGAGATCAAGAAGCAATACGTGATTACCGCGCGGGCCAAGGGGCTCTCGGAAGCGCGGGTGCTCTATGGCCACGTCTTCCGCAACGCGATGCTGATCGTGATTTCCGGGTTCCCGGCGCTGTTCATCGGCGTGTTCTTCGGTGGCTCGCTGATCATCGAGACGATCTTTTCGCTCGACGGTCTGGGTCGGCTGGGGTTCGAGGCGGCGGTGGCGCGCGATTACCCGATCATCTTCGGCACGCTTTTCGTCTTCGGCCTCGTCGGGCTGTTCGTCGGCATCCTGTCGGACCTGATGTATGTGTTCATCGATCCGCGCATCGACTTCGAGCGGCGGGAGGGATGATGAGCAGACCGCACGCCAATCCCTCGCGAATGCTGCGGGCCCGCGCGTCCGCCCGCGTTTTCGCCGCTGAGGCCCGGCCATGACGCTCTCGCCGCTGAACCAGCGCCGCTGGCGCAACTTCCGCCGCAACCGGCGCGCCTTCTGGTCGCTGGTGATCTTCGCGGTGATGTTCGGCATCACGCTGTTCGCCGAGTTCATCGCCAACGACAAGCCGATCCTCGTGCGCTACGCCGGCGACTATTACACGCCGGTCTTCAGTTTCTATCCCGAGACGGAGTTCGGCGGCGATTTCCGCACCGAGGCGGTTTACGGCGATATCGAGGTGCAATGCCTGATCGTCAGCCAGGGCAACCAGAGCTGCTTCGATGATCCCGAGGGCGTGATCGAAGACGCGCAGGATGGCATCGTCGGAGGCGTCGAGATCGACAAGGGCTGGCTGCTCTGGCCGATCATTCCCTACAGCTACGACACGATCAACGACATCGGCGGCCCCGCGCCCTCACCGCCCGACAGCCGGCATTGGCTGGGCACCGACGACACCGCCCGCGACGTGCTGGCGCGGGTGATCCACGGCTTTCGCCTCTCGGTGCTGTTCACCCTGATCGTGACGGTGCTGACCTCGCTGATCGGCATCGCCGCGGGCGCGATCCAGGGCTATTTCGGTGGCTGGATCGACCTCATCTTCCAGCGATTGCTCGAAATCTGGGGCTCCACGCCCTCGCTCTACGTCATCATCATCCTGTTCGCCATCCTGGGGCGAAGTTTCTGGCTATTGGTCTTCGTCACCGTCCTGTTCGGCTGGCCTGCGCTTGTGGGCGTGGTGCGGGCCGAGTTCCTGCGGGCGCGCAACTTCGAATACGTGCGCGCGGCCAAGGCGCTGGGGGTGTCCAACCGGGTCATCATGTTCCGCCACATGCTGCCCAACGCGATGGTGGCCACGCTCACCATGCTGCCCTTCATCATCACCGGCACCATCGGCACGCTCGCGGCGCTCGACTTTCTGGGCTACGGCCTGCCGTCCTCGTCGCCCAGCCTTGGCGAATTGACCCGGCAGGCCAAGCAGAACCTCCAGGCCCCGTGGCTCGCCTTCACCGCCTTCTTCACCTTCACCGTGCTGCTCTCGCTCCTCGTCTTCATCTTCGAGGGTGTGCGCGATGCCTTCGATCCGCGAAAGACGTTCCAATGAAGGTGCTCGAAGTCACGGATCTGAACGTGTCGTTCCGCCAGGACGGGCGGGAACAGCCCGCGGTGAAGGGGGTGAGCTTTCACATCGAGAAGGGCGAGACCGTGGCCCTGGTGGGCGAATCCGGCTCGGGCAAGTCGGTGACGGCGCTTTCCACCGTGTCGCTGCTGCCCGACAGCGCCACCGTGACCGGCTCGATCCGCTACGAAGGGCGCGAGCTCGTCGGCGCGCCGGAGGCCCAGCTGCGCGCGGCCCGCGGCAACGACGTGAGCTTCATCTTCCAGGAGCCGATGACCTCGCTCAACCCGTTGCACACGATCGAGAAACAGCTCAGCGAAACCATCCTGCTGCACCAGGGGCTGAAGGGGACGGCGGTGCGCACCCGCATTCTCGAACTGCTCGAAAAGGTGGGCATTCCGAACCCCGAGGAGCGGCTGAACGCCTATCCGCACCAGCTTTCCGGTGGCCAGCGCCAGCGCGTGATGATCGCCATGGCGCTTTCGAACAGCCCCGACCTGCTGATCGCGGACGAACCCACCACGGCGCTCGACGTGACCATCCAGGCGCAGATCCTCGATCTTCTCGCCGACCTCAAGGCCGCCGAGGGGATGAGCCTTTTGTTCATCACCCACGACCTCGCGATCGTGCGCAAGTTTGCCGATCGGGTGTGCGTGATGAAGGATGGTGAGATCGTCGAGACAGGCCCGACGGCGGAGATCTTCAACAACCCGCGCCACCCCTATACCCGGATGCTGATTTCCGCCGAGGCGACCGGCCGGCCAGACCCGGTGCCCGATGGCGCGGACGAGATCGCGCGGGCGGAAAACCTGCGGATCTGGTTTCCGATCACCAAGGGGCTCCTCAGGCGCACCGTGGGGCACATCAAGGCGGTGAACGCCGCGAGCTTTTCGGTGCGTGCGGGCGAAACGGTGGGGATCGTCGGCGAATCGGGGTCGGGCAAGACCACGCTCGCTCTGGCGGTGATGCGGCTGATCGGGTCGCAGGGCCCGGTGGTGTTCCTGGGGCAGAATATCCAGGGTCTGAGCCCGCGGGAGTTGCGCAGCATCAGGCGCGACATGCAGATCGTGTTCCAGGACCCTTACGGTTCACTCTCGCCCCGGATGACCGCGGAGGAGATCATCGCCGAGGGGCTCGGTGTGCACGGGGTCCAGCCCGGCCGCAACCGGCGCGAGATGGTCGCCGAGATCATGGCGGAGGTGGGGCTCGACCCGGAAGCGATGCACCGCTATCCGCACGAGTTTTCCGGCGGCCAGCGCCAGCGCATCGCGATCGCGCGGGCCATGATCCTGCGCCCGCGCCTGCTGGTGCTCGACGAGCCGACATCGGCGCTGGACATGACGGTTCAGGTGCAGATCGTCGAGCTTCTGCGCACGCTGCAACGCCGCCACGGGCTGGCCTACCTGTTCATCAGCCACGATCTCAAGGTGGTGCGGGCGCTGGCGCACAAGGTGTTGGTGATGAAGTCCGGCGACATCGTAGAGACGGGCACCGCCGACGAGATCTTCGACGCCCCGCAAACCGAATACACCCGGGCGCTCATGGCGGCGGCCTTCGATCTGGAGGCCGTGGAGGGCGCCGCGATGTGACGGGATTGGGCAGCGGTGCCCGGGTGGGGCAACCGGGGCCGCCGTCAGCGTCGCTTGATCTTCTTCACCTGCTTCACCACCCGCCCGAAAACACGATTGCGGGCATGCGCTTCGGCGGCGCTCTCGGAATTGCGCGCGTCCTCGCGTTTGAGCTTGTGCCAACGCTCGAGCCGGTCGCGGGAGAGCTCGCCGCGCGCGATCGCGTCCTTGACGGCGCAGCCCGGCTCGCTCTCGTGCGCGCAGTCGGAAAACCGGCAGGCAGCGGCCAGTTCGGCGATGTCTTCGAAAACCGTGTCGATGCCGCGGCTGGTGCCGGCCAGCTGCAACTCGCGCATGCCCGGCGTGTCGATCAGCCAGCCACCGGTCGCGAGCGCGTGGAATTCCCGCGCCGTGGTGGTGTGGCGGCCCTTCGCGTCGTCTTCCCGAATGTCCTGGGTGGCGATCTGCGCGCCGGTCAAGGTGCTCGCGAGGGTGGATTTTCCCACCCCGGACGAGCCGAGCAGGGCCACGGTTTGGCCCGGGCCGCACCAGTCGGCAAGCTCTGCCGCCACCCCCGGATCGCGGGCATCGAGCACGACGACGGCAACGGTGGGCGCGATGGCGCGCAGGGTGTCGAGGTAGGGCGCGGGATCGTCGCAGAGATCGGCCTTGGTCAGCACGAGAACCGGCGTCACGTCGCCTTCGTAGGCCATGGCGAGGTAGCGTTCGAGCCGGGCCGGGTTGAAATCGGCGTTGAGCGACGTGGTGATGAACAGGGTATCGACGTTCGCTGCGATCAGCTGGTCGCGCGCCTCGATCCCGGCGGCGCGGCGGTGCAGCAGGCTCTTGCGGTCGAGTATCCGGGCAACGTGGCTTCGCGCCGGGTCGATCAACACCCAGTCGCCCACCGCCACCTCGCCGGTGGAGAGGCCGGGCGGAAGCCGGAGGCTCACGGTTCCGGTTTCGGCGATGGCATCAAGGCGGTCGCGGTGCACGGCGGTGACGCGCGCAGGCTCCAGCACGCCGATTTCGTCGACCTCGATCTGGCGCAGGAAGTCGGCCGACCAGCCGAGAGATTTCAGATCATGGGATTTGGTCAAGGAAACATCCTCGTGGGAACCACGGTAAGCACCCCTGTTCGGGTGCCGGGCAAGGACGCTCATTGCGCCCCACGGGTTCAAAGGACAATCATCAAGTCTCCATTGCTGGAGAAAAGTCTAGCATGGATGATGGTCGCGGGGAAGCCGGCGTCCTCAGCCCAGCAGACGCCGCGCGATGACCTGGGCCTGGATCTCCGCCGCCCCCTCGAAGATGTTGAGGATGCGTGCGTCGCAGAGGATGCGGCTGATCTGGTATTCCAGGGCAAAGCCGTTGCCGCCGTGGATCTGCAGCGCGTTGTCGGCCGCCGCCCAGGCCACGCGGGCGCCGAGCAGCTTGGCCATGCCTGCCTCGAGATCGCAGCGCCTGTCGTGGTCCTTTTCCCATGCCGAAAAATAGGTGAGCTGGCGCGCCACCATGATTTCCACCGCCATCATCGCCAGCTTGCCCGCGACCCGGGGGAAGGCGATCAGGGGCTTGCCGAACTGCTTGCGGTCCTGCGCGTATTGCAGCCCCACTTCGAGCGCGTTCTGGGCCACGCCGACGGCGCGGGCGGCGGTCTGGATGCGGGCCGCCTCGAAGGTTTTCATCAGCTGCTTGAAGCCCTGACCCTCGACGCCGCCGAGCAGGTTTTCGGCCGGCACCTTGAAGCCGTCGAAACCAAGCTCGTATTCCTTCATGCCGCGGTAGCCGAGCACCTCGATCTCGCCGCCGGTCATGCCGGGGGTGGGGAAGGGATCGTCGTCGGTCCCCGGAGTTTTCTCGGCGAGGAACATGCTCAGGCCCCGGTGATCGGTCGAGGCCGGATCGGTGCGGGCGAGCAGGGTCATCACGCTGGCGCGGGCGGCGTGGGTGATCCACGTTTTGTTGCCGGTGACGGTGTAGTCGTCGCCCTCTCGCGTCGCGCGGGTGCGCAAGCTGCCAAGGTCAGACCCGGTGTTGGGTTCGGTGAACACGGCGGTGGGCAGCACCTCCGCCGCGGCGATCTTCGGCAGCCAGTGCTCTTTCTGGTCGTCGGTGCCGCCTGCGAGGATCAACTCGGCGGCGATCTCGGAGCGGGTGCCAAGGCTGCCGACGCCGATGTAGCCGCGCGAAAGTTCTTCGGAAACCACTACCATCGAGGCTTTCGACATGCTTAGCCCGCCGAATTCCTCGGGGATCGTGAGGCCGAACACGCCCATCTCGGCCAGTTCCTCGATGATCTCCATCGGGATCAGCTCGTCCTTGAGGTGCCACTCGTGGGCGTGGGGCGCCACCTTGTCTTCGGCGTAGCGGCGGAACTGCTCGCGGATCATCTCCAGCTCGTCGTCGAGGCCGGTGGCGCCGAAGGTGGCGTGGCCCGCGTTGTCCTGCATCAGGGCCACGAGCCGGGCGCGGGCGGCGGGCGTGTTGCCGGACCCGGTCAGCGTCATCACCGCGTCCGACATCAGCACGCGCTGGTCGTCCTGGGTAAGAAACATGTCTTGCAGGCGGGCGATCTCGCCCTGGCTCATCGGGATCCCGCCGTAGATCTGCCAGAGGTATTCGCCGAAGGCGATCTGGTGGATCAGTGCCTCCATCTCGCCGAACCTGCCCTCTGCCGAAAGCCGTTCCGCCCAGCCCTGCATCTGACGCAGCGCCTCGACATAGGTGGCGAGCCAGGCCAGCGCGTGGGCGGCGGTCTGGTGTGCCTCCAGCTGCGCGGCCGAGACCTTGCCATTCTCGCTCACGGCATCGCGCACACGCTCTGTTGCGGTCGCCAGCACTTCCTCGGCCGGGGCGATGGCGGCGCCGGTGAGGCCGAGCAGATCGTCGAGAAGAGGGCTTTGCATGTGCGCGTCCTTGGGCATGGGGATCTCCCTTGAATCGGTCCCGGAAGAAATAGGTATTTTGCAGGTGCAGCGCAACATTAATTCGCAACTGCAGAAAAAATGGACTGAAAGTGTCGCGGGTGTTTTGACGTGCGTGCGGAGGCTCAAGCCGATACAAGCTGTCGAAAAAACGGGAAGCGAGGCGGGGATATGAGCGGTCTACTGGTGGAATTGCCGCTCGAGATCCTGCTCGTCGCGGCAGCGATCTCGGCGTTCGCAGGCTTCGTGAAGGGTGCGGTGGGCTTTGCCCTGCCGATGATCATGATCTCGGGGCTGGGCTCGATCCTGCCAGCGGAGATTGCGCTTGCGGCGCTGATCCTGCCCACGCTGGTGTCCAACCTGTTCCAGAGCCTGCGCGGTGGCTGGCGGCTGGCCTGGGCGGTGGTGCGGCGGTTCTGGCTGTTTCTCGTCATGATGCTGGTATTCCTTGCCTCGGCGGCGCAACTGGTGGCGCTGGTGCCGCAGAACCTGCTGTTTCTCGTAATCGGCGTGCCGATCGTGCTCTTCGCGCTGACCCAGCTCATGGGCTGGCGGCTGCACCTGCGGCCCGAGACCCGGGTGCGCGATGAGCTTCTGTTCGGCGGCGTCGCCGGGTTCATCGGCGGCATGTCGGGCGTCTGGGGGCCGCCGCTCGTGGCTTACCTCGTCGCCATCGACGAGGAAAAACGCGAGACGATCCGCATCCAGGGCGTGGTGTTCGGGCTTGGCGCGGTGATGCTGGCGGCCGCGCACCTGCGCTCCGGCGTGCTCGATGCTGCCACCCTGCCGCTTTCCGCCGCGGCCGTTGTGCCGGTTCTCGCCGGGCTCTGGATCGGCACCCGCCTGCACGACCGGATGCCGCAGCAGACCTTCCGCCGCGCCATGCTCGTGGTGCTCATCCTCGCCGGGTTGAACCTTGTCCGGCGCGGGCTGATGGGGTGAAACGCGCTCAGAGGCTCGCGAGATAGCTGGCGATGGCCCTTGATCTGGTCGGCGTCGAGATCGAACGCCGGCATCATCTCGAAGCTCTGCGTGGCGTTGGACACCGTCGAGGCCGGCAGGCCGCGAATGTCACCCGCCTCGCCCTCGGTTGCGGTGGGGCCGTGGCAGTCGAAGCAAAACTCATCGTAGAGCGCCGCGCCGGTGGCCAGAATGTCGTCTTCGGCCGTGGCGGTCAGGGGCAGCACAAACAGGCAGGCGGCAAGGGCATGTTTCATGCCGGCAAGGCTGACAGGATTCCGTGAAACGACCGTGACACCGCAAACGAAAGCGCCCCGGCGGTTGGGCCGGGGCGCGGGGTCTTCGGGTTCTGATGCGATCAGCCCAGCTTAATCGCCTTCACGTCGTCGTCGACGAAGTCGATGTATTGCTCGAAGTTCTCGGCGAACATCTTCACCAGCTTCGTCGCCTGTTCGTCATAGGCGGCATGATCGTTCCAGGTGCGGCGCGGATCGAGCAGCACATCGGGCACATCCTGCACATGCATCGGCACCTCGAATCCGAAGTTCGGATCTTTCCGGTATTCGACATCGGAGAGCGACCCGTCGAGCGCGGCCGCGAGCAGGGTGCGGGTTTCCTTGATCGGCATCCGCTCGCCTTCGCCGTAGGGGCCGCCGGTCCAGCCGGTGTTGACGAGCCAGCAGGTCGCGCCATGCTTGGCGATCTTGTCGCGCAGCAGGTTGCCGTAGACTTCCGGGCGGCGCGGCATGAAGGGGGCGCCGAAACACGTGGAAAACGTCGGCTCGGGATGCACGACGCCACGCTCGGTGCCGGCCACCTTCGAGGTGAAGCCCGACAGGAAGTGATACATCGCCTGCGCCGGCGTCAGCCGCGCGATCGGAGGCAGCACGCCGAACGCGTCGGAGGTGAGCATGATGATATTCTTCGGATGCCCCCCCAGCGCCGTTTCGGACGCGTTGGAGATGTAGTGCAGCGGGTAGGCGCAACGCATGTTGGGGGTGAGGCTGTCGTCGGCGAAATCGAGATCGAGCGTGTCTTCGTCCCAGACCATGTTTTCCACCACGGTGCTGAACATCGAGGTGGTCGCGAAGATCTCGGGTTCGGCCACGGGCGAGAGGTTGATCGTCTTGGCGTAGCAGCCGCCCTCGAAGTTGAAGGTGCCCTTTTCCGACCAGCCGTGCTCGTCGTCACCGATCAGAACCCGGCTCGGATCAGCCGAGAGCGTCGTCTTGCCGGTGCCCGAAAGGCCGAAGAACACCGCGGTGTCGACCGGGTTGTTCGGCGCGTG
Organism: Sinisalibacter lacisalsi; assembly: GCF_014640115.1. Lineage (GTDB taxonomy): Bacteria > Pseudomonadota > Alphaproteobacteria > Rhodobacterales > Rhodobacteraceae > Sinisalibacter > Sinisalibacter lacisalsi. The sequence goes on from NZ_BMGI01000001.1 coordinate 570,508, forward strand.
GTTGGCCGAGCAATGCATCGCCATCACGTCTTTGCCGGGCAGGATGTAGTTGAGCAGGGTGAATACGGATTTCTTGTTCTCGCCAGCGTATTCGGTGCCGCCGATCAGGATCAGCTTGCGCGTGAAGTTCAGCGCGATCACGGTTTCCGAGCGGCAGCCGTGGCGGGCCGGGTCGGCCTTGAAACTGGGGCAGTTGATGATGGTGAACTCGGGGGCGAAACTGTCGAGTTCCTCGCGCTCGGGGCGGCGCAGCATGTGGCGGATGAACAGGGCGTGCCAGGCCAGTTCGGTGATCATGCGCACGTCGAGCCGGTGGGCGGGATCGGCGCCGCCGAAGAGGTCTTCGACGAAGTAGTCCTTGCCCTTCATGTGTTCGAGCATGTCGGCGTAGAGAACGTCGAATGCGGCCGGGTCCATCGGCTTGTTGTTCTCCCACCAGATCGTGTCTTCCACGTCCGGGGTGCGGACGACGAACTTGTCCTTGGGCGAACGGCCGGTGTGGGTTCCTGTCGAAACCATGATCGCGCCGCCCTTGCCGATGTGGCCCTCGCCGCGCTGGACGGCCTGCTCCACCAGCTGCGGTTCGATCAGGTTGTAAAAGACGTGTCCAAGCCCTTCGATGCCTTGGTCTTCCAGTCGGTGTGCCGGGTTCACCCGTCCTGTGCTCATCTGATGCTCCTGTTGCCGGCAACCGCCGGGGATCGAGATTGTCGAAGACGTGCGAGGGGCCAAACCCGCACTATGCCGCTGCCCGGAAGGCCGAAGCCGCTGCACGGCTCGCTATAACATGCGGGTTTTGCAAAGGAACAGGCGTGTTCGGCGGCGTTAGCGCTAGCCAGACGGTGTTTGCGCAATCATGCTTCGCGCGGGAAAATGCCTTAGCCATTTTTTCGCCTTTTGTGGTGCGTAATTGACTCACCCGCGGCTTTGATTCGCCGTGTATATTGATTTTGCGGGAGAAAGCGGATTCTATTGGCGGAAAACAGGCAAAAAAATGAGCAGTAGAGGATACCTCACATGTCGAGGATTGCATTGGTCGATGACGACAGGAATATCCTGACGTCCGTCTCCATGACTCTCGAAGCCGAGGGCTTCGAGGTTGAAACCTACAACGATGGTCAGGCCGCGCTTGATGCGTTCAACAAGCGCCTGCCCGATATGGCGGTGTTCGATATCAAGATGCCGCGGATGGACGGGATGGACCTGCTCCAGCGCGTCCGCCAGAAAACCAACATGCCGGTGATCTTTCTCACCTCCAAGGATGACGAGATCGACGAGGTGCTCGGCCTGCGCATGGGCGCCGACGATTACGTCAAGAAGCCGTTCAGCCAGCGCCTGCTCGTCGAACGCATCCGCGCGCTGCTGCGCCGGCAGGATGCGATCGAGGGTGTCGCCATTCCGGACACCGAGGAAAACAAGGTCATGGTGCGCGGCAACCTGACCATGGACCCGCTCCGCCACGCGGTAAGCTGGAAGGGCAAGGACGTGTCGCTCACGGTGACCGAATTCCTGCTCCTGCAGGCACTGGCGCAGCGTCCGGGCTTCGTGAAGAGCCGCGACCAGTTGATGGATGTGGCCTATGACGATCAGGTCTATGTCGACGACCGCACCATCGACAGCCACATCAAGCGCCTGCGCAAGAAGATGCGGATGGCCGATGACGAGTTCTCCGCGATCGAAACGCTCTATGGTATCGGCTATCGGTACAACGAGGAATAGGCGCGGAGGCGAGGGTTCGCCCAGAGGTGAAAGTGGTGCGTGACACGAAGGCATCTGCCGGCAACACCGAAGTGGTGTTGGGAGAAGACTGGGTCTCGCCCCAGTCTTCCGTCGATGCCGAGTTGCGCGAAAGGCGCAAGCGGCGTGGCTGGATCACCGCGAATCGGTCACCGCTGGCCCGCAAGATCATCATCTTCAATATCCTCGGGCTGGTCGTGCTCGTGGGCGGATTGCTCTATCTCAACCCGTTCCGCGAAAGCCTGATGTTCCAGCGCGAGCGGAGCCTGGTGACTTCGGCCGAACTGGTGGCCGATGTGTTCGAGGCGCGCCAGCTTGGCGCGGAGCCCGGCGACGGGCTGACGCGGGAGCGGGTGGCGGAGATCCTGCCGCTCGTCAACCTGCGCGACGGCGGCAACCTTCTTGTCTTCGACCTCGAAGGCGCCCTGCTCGGCGATACCCTGGGGGCCGGCGTGGCGGACCCGCTCCCCGTGGTCGGGCTTGAGGGGGAACTGGGCACCACCATCATCAGCGATGGCCTGAGCCGTGCCTGGGAAGCGCTGTCGAACCTCATCTCGGCCAACAACGAAAGCGCGGCAGCGCAGCTCGACGCCGAGCGGGTGGCGCGGGCGCTGCTCGGTGATGCCCTCGCGGGGCGCACGCGCATCGCCAGCAGCCGCGATGGTTCGGGCCAGAGCACCTTCTTTGTCACCACGCCTATCCTCGTGGGTGGCGAGGTTTCTGGCGTTGTGGCGATGGTCAGCGAGGGCAGCGTCATCGATGCGCTGGTGCGTTCCGAGCGCGAGCAGATCCTGCAGGTCTTCGTGCTCGCCATCCTCGTTTCGATCGGATTGAGCCTGTTGCTCGCCTCCACCATCGCCAACCCGCTGTCAGATCTCGCCTCCGCCGCCGAGATCGGCCGCGACCGCAACTCGCGCAAGGCCAATCCCGGCCGCGTGCGAATCCCCGATCTTTCCGCCCGGCCCGACGAGATCGGCCGGCTCTCCAAGGCGCTGCGCGGCATGGTCGCGGCGCTTTACGACCGGATCGACGCCAATGAGCAGTTCGCCGCAGACGTGGCGCACGAGATCAAGAATCCGCTGGCCAGCCTGCGCTCGGCCATCGGCTCGCTCCGGTTCGTCAAGAAGGATGAGCAGCGCGACAAGCTGCTGGACGTGATCGAGCACGACGTGCGCCGCCTCGACCGGCTGGTGAGCGACATCTCCAACGCCTCGCGGCTCGACAGCGAGCTGGTGAAGGAGGAAGAAGAGCAATTCGACCTGCTCAAGATGCTGCGCAACCTCGCTGACTACCTCGGCAACGAGGCGCACCAGAAGGGCGTGGATTTCATCACCGACCTGCCCGGCGAGCCGATCATCATCAACGGGCTCGAGGCGCGGCTGGCGCAGGTTTTCGTCAACCTCATCACCAACGCCACCTCGTTCTGCGATGAAGGCGACGCGATCCGCGTCTGGGCGCGGCAGCGCGAGAACCGGGTGCTGGTGGTGGTCGAAGACACCGGCCCGGGGATTCCCGAAGAGGCGCTGACCAAGATCTTCAACCGCTTCTACAGCCAGCGACCGGAAAACCAGTTCGGCAACAATTCCGGCCTCGGCCTCGCGATTTCCAAGCAGATCGTCGAGGCCCATGGCGGCGTGATCTGGGCCGAGAACATCCGCCCGACCGACGCCGACATCACCTCCGAACCCCTCGGCGCGCGCTTCGTCGTGGGCCTGCCGGTTTGACCGCGCCGCAAAGCAGTCACGCCCCGGAAACCCGCCACGCGACGACGGTTGCGATCGAGGGGGCGGGGGTGTTGATCATTGGCCCCTCCGGCAGCGGCAAATCGGGCCTCGCGCTGGGTTTGATGGCGCACGGGGCCGAACTGGTCGCCGATGACCGGACCCGGCTCGAACTGCGCGAGGGATGGCCCTGGGCGCTGGCACCCGAGCGCCTCGCCGGGGTGATCGAGGCGCGTGGCGTCGGGCTGGTGCGGGCGCCATTCCTCCGGTCTGCGCCGCTCGGGCTCGTGGTCGACATGGGCGCGGCGGAGACCGCCAGGCTTCCCGAGCCGCTGGAGGAAACCGTGCTCGGCGTTGCCGTGACGAAAATCCGAAGGGTTGACGGCCCCCATTTCACCGGTGCCATAGTCGCGCTTCTGAAAGGCGGGCTCTGGCGTGATGCGTGAAGATTCGAAGACGGCGACAGGCGAAACGGCCGAACGGCGCGCGACGCAGCACGTGGTGCTCGTCACCGGCGCTTCGGGCGCGGGGCGATCCACGGCGATCGATGCGCTCGAGGATTTCGGCTACGAGGTGATCGACAACTTGCCGCTCAACCTGATCCCACGGCTGATCTCGGGCGAGCCGCTCGACATGCCGCTGGCGCTGGGGCTGGACGTGCGCACGCGTGATTTCTCCGCCGATGCGCTCGCCGACGCCGTCGATGCGCTTGTCGCCAATCCGATGCTCGAGGTCGACGTCCTGTTTCTCGACTGCCGCGTCGAGGTTCTGGCGCAGCGCTATTCCGAAACCCGCCGCCGCCACCCGTTGGCCGGGGGCGACAGCACGATCCAGGGTATCGAGCGCGAGATCGACCTGCTGGCGCCGATCCGGGCCCGCGCCGACGTGCTGATCGACACGTCCGATCTCTCGGTGCATGACCTCAAGGCCGAGATTCAGCGTTGGCTCGGCATGGAGGAAGGCGAGGCGCTCACCGTGTCGGTGCAGAGCTTTTCCTACAAGCGCGGGGTGCCGCGCGGGCTCGATCTCGTGTTCGACGTGCGGTTCCTGCAGAACCCGCATTGGCAACCCGAGCTCCGGCCGCACACCGGCCTCGATGCGCGCGTGGCGGACCACGTCGCGCAAGATCCGCGCTACCAGGGGTTTCTGTCTCGGATCGTCGATCTGCTGACCTTCCTGCTGCCGGCCTATGCCGCCGAGGGCAAGGCGCATCTCGCGGTCGGCTTCGGCTGCACCGGCGGGCGGCACCGCTCGGTTGCGCTGGCGGAAACCGTCGCCAAGGCCCTTGCGGATAGCGGCTGGCGGGTGTCAATTAGGCACCGGGAACTCGGGGGCTCTGCCGGAGGGGCAGAGACCGGCCAGATCGGGGGAAACAGCACGTGATCGGCATCGTGATCGTCGCCCACGGCGGGCTCGCGGCGGAATATCTCGCCGCGGTCGAGCATGTTGTGGGGCCGCTTGAACAGGTGCGCGCGATCGCCATCGCCGCCGACTACGACCGGACCAAGAAAGCCGCCGAGATCGTTCAGGCCGCCGAAAGCGTCGATACCGGCGACGGGGTGATCGTGGTGGTCGACATGTTCGGTTCCTCTCCATCCAACCTGTCGCTGCCCGCCTGCGCCAAGGCCGACCGCAAGATCCTCTATGGCGCAAATCTGCCGATGCTGGTGAAACTCGCGAAGATGCGTCATGCCGAGGTCGGAGCGGCGACCCGGGCCGCGCTGGCGGCCGGCCGCAAGTATATCGACAGCATCGACGGATAACCGAGTTAGGAGAAACCCATGGCCGAAACGGTGACCCGCCGGTTGAACATCATCAACGACAAGGGGCTTCATGCCCGCGCATCGGCGAAATTCGTCGAGGTCGTCGAGGCGCATGACGCGCATGCGCAGGTGTCGAAGGACGGGATGGAAACCGAGGGCGACTCGATCATGGGCCTGCTGATGCTGGCCGCCGCCTATGGCAGCGTGATCGAGGTTGAGACATCGGGGCCGGAGGCCGCCCGCCTGATGGATGCGCTCGAGGCGCTCGTGGCGGACAAGTTCGGCGAAGAGTCCTGAGGTCCGAGATGGGTATCCGGACCGCAACGGGGGCAACGCCGCACAAATACGACAAGCGCAACCTGACCTATGCCCACAGCTTCGAAAACGGCCTGCAGGCGAGCACGATCCGCGCGATCGAGTGGCTGACCGGAAAGATTTCGATCATCCGCATGGTGCGTGAGTTCGAGCGCCGCGGCGGCGCCGAGGGCCTGGCGTTCTGGCGCGCCGCCCTTGACGTCATGGGGATCGAGATCACCACGCCGGCGGCGCAGTTCGAGCATATTCCCAAGACCGGGCCGGTGGTGGTGGTGGCGAACCATCCGCATGGGCTGGTCGACGGCATGATCATGGCCGAGCTCATCGCCCGGGTGCGTGATGATTTCCAGATCCTCACCCGGGAGGTGCTGACCGGGCTCGACGCGGTGGCCTCCTCCTTCCTGATCCCGGTGCCGTTCCCGCACGACAAGGACGCGCAGAAGAAGAGCGTCGAGATGCGGGCCAGGGCGATGGAACGGCTCAACGCCGGCGGCCTCATCTGCATTTTTCCGTCGGGCGTGGTCGCCAGTTCGAAAACCGCGTTCGGGCCGGTGGAAGAGGCGGAATGGAACGTCTTTACCGCGCAGTTGATACGGCGGTCGGGCGCGGCGGTCGTCCCGATCCATTTCCGGGGGCGCAACTCGCGCTGGTACCAGATCGCCAACCGGCTCTCATCGACCCTGCGACAGGCGCTCCTGCTGCACGAGGTGGTGCACGTCTGCAACCAGCCGCATGGCCCGGTGATCGGTGCGCCGCTGACGCCGGCGCAGTTGGATCGCCTAGCCACCGACCCGCGCGGCTTCATCGCCTGGCTGCGGGCCCACACCCTTTCGCTGCAGGATTGACCCGCGCGAACGGTGCGCCTTCGGCGCGCTCTTTGCGATTTCGTTCAGGCCACGAAAGCCCTGGGGGCGCTGCCCCCAGACCCCCGAGGTATTTCGCGACCCAAGAAGACGGGGCCGGTCGCTAGCGTGTCGGCACCGGTTCATCGCCGCGGTAGTCATAGAAGCCGCGCCCGGTCTTGCGGCCGAGCCAGCCGGCCTCGACGTATTTGGTGAGCAGCGGGCAGGGGCGATATTTGGTGTCGGCCAGCCCGTCGTGGAGCACGTTCATGATCGCGAGGCAGGTGTCGAGTCCGATGAAATCGGCCAGTTCCAGTGGCCCCATCGGGTGATTGGCGCCGAGCTTCATGGATTCGTCGATGGATTTGACCGAGCCGACTCCCTCGTAAAGCGTGTAGACCGCCTCGTTGATCATCGGCATCAGGATGCGGTTGACGATGAAGGCGGGAAAATCCTCCGCCGGGGCGGCGGTCTTGCCGAGGCGGTTCACCACCTCGAGACAGGCGGCGTAGGTGGCCTGGTCGGTGGCGATGCCGCGGATCAGTTCGACCAGCTGCATCACCGGCACCGGGTTCATGAAGTGGAATCCCATGAACTTCTCGGGCCGGTCGGTGCGCGAGGCGAGGCGGGTGATTGATATCGACGAGGTGTTGGAGGTGAGGATCGTTTCGGGCTTGAGATGCGGCAGCAGGTCTTCGAAGATAGCCTGTTTCACGCTTTCGCGCTCGGTCGCGGCCTCGATCACGAGGTCCGCCTGGCCAAGATCGGCGAGCCGGAGCGTGGGCTTGATGCGGGCGAGCGCCTCGTCGCGCTCGGTTGCGGTGATCTTCTCGCGGGAGACCTGGCGGTCGAGGTTCTTCCCGATCGTTGCGAGCGCGCGGTCGATCGCCGCCTGGTCGACGTCGTTGAGGAAAACCTCGTAGCCTGCCAGTGCCATCACGTGGGCGATCCCGTTGCCCATCTGTCCCGCACCGACGACGCCGACCGTTTCTATTGCCATGTTTCGCTCCCTGAGGTTTCGCGGCGACCTTAGGCGCGCGGCGCGCCCGCGTGCAAGCGAAAGGCGCCGGTCCGAGATTGACGAAAGGCCAACCGAACGTCGCGTATTTTCGCCTTAGCCATTTCGCAAGAGTTTGCTGCGACCCTCGTTGCCGGGTGAGAAGAATGGAGTGGGTGGAATGGCCTATGAAGAGCTGGGCAGCAATGCCCTCGAGTATTTCCCGTGTCGCTATGGCAAGTCGAAGCTCCTGTTCAGGGGGCCGAAGCGCAAGCTTGAGGGCGATTATGTCGCCGTGCTCGGGGGAAGTGAAACCTATGGCAGGTTCGTCGAGCGGCCCTATCCGGCGCTGGCCGAGGAATTGCTGGGCCGCAAGGTGGTGAACTTCGGGATCGGCAATGCCGGCCTCGATGTTTTCGCCCAGGATCCGACGATCCGCGACGCCTGTTCGCGGGCAAAGGTGACGGTGATCCAGATCGGCGGGGCGCAGAACATGTCGAACCGGTTCTACGCGGTGCACCCGCGCCGCAACGATCGTTTCCTGCGCGCCTCGACCCTGCTGAAGACGGTTTACCGTGATGTCGATTTCACCGAGTTCAACTTCACGCGTCACCTCCTGACCGCCCTCAAGCGGGAAAGCGCGGAGCGTTTCGCGATGGTGGAGCAGGAACTCAAGGAGGCCTGGACGGCGCGGATGAAAACGCTGGTCTCGGGCATCGAATCCGACGTGGTGCTGTTGTGGTTGTCGGACCATCCGCCGGAGGCATGCGTGACCCGCACAGCCGATGGCGGTGACCCGTTGTTCGTCGACCGGGCCATGCTGCGCGAGGTGTCGGTCTACGCGGCGGGCGTTGTCGAGGTGGTCGTGAGCCGCGACGAGATTACGGCGGGCCGTGAACGGCTGGTGTTCGGGGCCCTCGAGGAGCCGGCCGCGCGCGAGATGCTCGGCACGGTCGCGCATGAAAAGGCGGCGGCGGCGCTGCACTCGGTGCTCGCGCCGCTGCTTTGATGGCCGCGCCGCGACGAAAAAGGCCCGCCGGTCTGGCGGGCCTTTTGCCGTGTTGTCGTGACGCGTCAGAGCTTTTCGACGAGTTCCGGCACCGCCTCGAAGAGGTCGGCGACGAGGCCGTAATCGGCGACTTGGAAGATCGGGGCTTCTTCGTCCTTGTTGATCGCGACGATGACCTTCGAATCCTTCATCCCCGCGAGATGCTGGATCGCGCCGGAGATCCCGACCGCCACGTAGAGCGCGGGGGCGACGACCTTGCCGGTCTGACCCACCTGCCAGTCGTTCGGGGCGAAGCCCGAATCGACCGCGGCGCGCGAGGCGCCGACGGCGGCGCCGAGCTTGTCGGCGAGCTTCTCGATCAGGGCGAAATCGGCTTCCGAGCCGACGCCGCGGCCGCCGGACACGACGATCCCGGCGGAGGTGAGTTCCGGCCGGTCGCTCTCGGCGACCTTGTCCTCGACCCAGGCGCTCACGCCCTTGTCACCGGCGCCGGCGATGGCCTCGACCGGGGCATTGCCGCCTTCGCCGGCGGCCTCGAAGGTCGAGGTGCGCACCGAGATCACCTTGGTGGCATCGTGCGATTTCACCGTCTGGATCGCGTTGCCGGCATAAATCGGGCGCTCGAAGGTGTCGGCGTCGACGACGACGGAAATGTCGGAGATCACCATCACGTCGAGCAGGGCGGCGACGCGCGGCAGGATGTTCTTGGCGTCCGCCGTGGCGGCGGCCACGATGTGGCTGTAATCGCCCGCGAGCGAGACGATCAGGTCGGCGACCGGCTCGGCCAGCATGTTGGCATAGGCCGCATCATCGGCCACCAGCACCTTCGCCACGCCATCGAGCTTGGCGGCGGCTTCAGCGGCGGCGGCGGGGCCGGTGACGAGCACGGTGACCTCGCCCATCGCCTTCGCGGCGGTCACGGCCTTGGCGGTGGCGTCGATGTGCAGCGCCCCCCCGGCGACTTCGGCAAGAAGAAGAACGGCCATCAGATCACCCCCGCATCTTTGAGTTTGGTCACGAGCTCATCCACCGAGCCCACGATCTCGCCGGCCTTGCGCACCGGCGGCTCGGTGGTTTTCACCACTTCGAGGCGCGGGCTCACGTCGACGCCGTAATCGGCGGGCGTTTTCTCGTCGATCGGCTTTTTCTTCGCCTTCATGATGTTGGGCAGCGAGGCATAGCGCGGCTCGTTGAGGCGCAGATCGGCGGTGACGACCGCGGGCAGGTTGACCCTGATCGTCTGCAGGCCGCCATCGACCTCGCGGGTCACCGTGGCGCTGTCGCCATCCACGTCGAGCTTGGAGGCGAAGGTGGCCTGCGCCCAGCCCATCAGGGCGGCGAGCATCTGGCCGGTGGCGTTCATGTCGTTGTCGATCGCCTGCTTGCCCATGATCACCAGGCCGGGCTGCTCTTCCTCGACAACCTTGGCAAGGATCTTGGCGACGGCGAGCGGTTCGATGTCCTGCTGCACATCCTCGGCCGCGACCACGAGAATACCGCGATCGGCACCCATCGCCAGCCCGGTGCGGATCGTCTCCTGCGCCTGCTTCACACCGATCGAGACAAGCACGATTTCCTCGACCTTTCCGGCCTCCTTGAGGCGGATGGCCTCTTCGACGGCGATCTCGTCGAAGGGGTTCATCGACATTTTCACGTTGGCGAGATCGACCCCGGAACCATCCGCTTTCACGCGGACCTTCACATTGTAGTCGATCACGCGCTTAACCGGCACAAGCACCTTCATCGGCGTGTCTCTCCCTTGGGTTTGCCCGCGCGGCACGCCGCGGGGTGGTGAGTCTGCACCGTTGTTTACCGGCTCATTCCGTCCGGGAACAATGCCAAAGCGACAGAAAATTGCGCCGCAACGCCGCGTTCTTCGGGCCAGGAGGCGGCGTTAGCGGTAGCAAGGCGCGCCGGAAGCGGCGTGCGATTGCATGATCGGATGCCTGGACGTTGCGAGACGCATTGCCGCGACTATCCTACCGGGTTGCCCCCGGCACCCAGAGCACATCCTCGGCGCCGGTTTCATTGGCCACCCGCGCCGCGACGAAGCACCAGTCCGACAGCCGGTTGAGATAGCGGATCGCGGCCGGGTTCACGGTTTCCTCGCCGGCGAGTTCCACCGCCAGCCGTTCTGCCCGGCGCGATACCGTGCGCGTAAGATGCAGGTAGGCCGAAAGCGCGGAGCCGCCGGGCAGGATGAAGCTGCGCAGCGCTTCGAGCCCGGCGTTCATCGCGTCGATCTCGGCCTCGAGCCGGTCGACCTGCGATTGCACGATGCGCAGCGGCGTGTATTCCGCCTCGTCGTCGCGCTCCGGGTTCGGGCGCGAGAGATCGGCACCGAGATCGAACAAATCGTTCTGGATCATAGCAAGCTTTGCATCTATCTCGCCCTCGGCATGCAGCCGGGCTAGGCCGATGGTGGCGTTGGTCTCGTCCACCGTGCCGTAGGCGGTGACCCGCAGGGAATGTTTCGGCACTCGCGTGCCATCGGACAGCGCCGTATCGCCGGCATCGCCGGTTCGGGTGTAGATCTTGTTGAGCACCACCATGGGTCAGCCTCCGCGACGAATCCAGACAAACAGAAGTATGAGCGCGATCGCCAACGCCTGTGCATAGATCCGCCAGCGCATGATGCGGTTGGCGTGCTTCTTGTTGAAGTCGCCGCCGCGCGCGAAGCCGCCGATGCCGGTGAGCAGGATGATCGCCACCGCGGCCACGGCCACGACGACAACAAGGAAAAGCGGGTCTCTGAACATGGCGGCTCCCTGATCGCGTTGGGCCTTGGATAACGGGTTTGGCGCGGCTTGGCGAGGGGGCGCGAGGCCGTCTGCCGGGCGGACGCGCGGTCAACTTCGCGCGAGGATGCGGTCGGCCAGGCGGGTGGGGAGCAGGCGCTTGAGGATGGCCGCCGCGTAGGTCGGCGTTGTCACCAGGTAGCGCGCGCGCGGCCGCGGGCTCTCGAACGCGTGGGCCAGCTTGCGCGTCACCGCTGCGGGCGGAAGTTCGAAGGCGTCGGGCTTGGTGGTGTTGTCGTAGAGCCGTTTGAGCAGGCTGGCCTCGTATTGTGCCCGCCTGGGCGAGGCGCGCCAGTCCACCCAGGCCTCGAAATGCGGGCGCGACTTGGCGCGGATCATCGAGGTGATCGGCCCCGGTTCGATCAGGACGGTGTCGATATTGGCGTCGGCCATCTCCAGCCGCAGAGTGTCGCCATACCCTTCGAGGGCAAACTTGGTCGACGCATAAGCGCCGCGCCAGCGAATCGTGGTGAAGCCGAGCACTGACGAGTTGAGCACGATCCGCCCGTGCCCCTGCGTCCGCATCACGGGAATGGTCTGGCGCACCAGTTCGTGCACGCCGAAGAAATTCGTCTCGAAGATCGCGCGCAGGGCGTCGGTCGGCAGGTCTTCCAGCGCGCCGGGCAGGCCGAAGGCGCCGTTGGCGAAGATCGCGTCGAGCGTGCCGCCGGTGCGGGAGGTGGCCTCGGCGAGCGCGGCGCGGATGGTGTCGGGGTCGGTGTGGTCGAGCGGGAAGCTCTCCAGCCCATCGGCTTCGAGACGGGCGCAATCGGCCGGGTCGCGGCAGGTGGCGAAGACGCGCCAGCCGCGACCCGCCATGCCTTTGGCGGCATCGTAGCCAATGCCGGAGGAACACCCGGTGATGAGAAGGGATTTCTGTGCCATGCCTGCCTCGTTGCTCCCGGCGACGCTAGGCGCAAGCCTGTGCCGCGGCAATCCTCAGGGCGCGACCGGCGAGAGAAAATCGCCCGACATATAGCCGGTCTCGCCGCTTTGTAGCCGGATCATTCGCCAACCCTCGCCCGCATTGCCCTGATCCACAACCGCCGTGCCGCGCGGCAATGCCGTGATCGCGTCGTAGACGGTCGAGGGGCCGGACCGGACGTTGACGGTTGCGCCGGTGACGTAAAGCACGCTGTCCGGGGCGGGGGTGGGTGCCGGCTCGGGCTCGGGTTCGGCCTCGGGCTCGGCCTCTTCCATCGCCTCGCTGATGGCCTCCTCGAACCGGTCGACCGGTTCGGGCGGCGAAGGCTCGGCCGGGGCGGCGGCCACCGGTGGCTCGGGTTCAGGCTCAGGCTCCGGTTCGGGTGCGGGCTCCGGTTCGAGTTCAACCGGCTCGGGCGCAGTCTCAATGACCTGCGTCGGCGCCGGTGCCTCACGCCCGATCACCCGATCGGGCAACCCCTCGTCGCGCCCGAAATACATCATCGCGAGCCAGATCAGCACCGTTGTCAGCAATGTCAGCCGGATAATACCCATGCTTCCTCCATTACCCTGCCCATGCGTCCCACGCCACACCCATGCGGCACAAGGGCGGGCTTTGCGCGGATTTCCCGTCCCCCCGCCGTGATGCTTGCGGGGGGCGAATCGCGGCGCTATGCAGGCCGCATGAGCGATCTGATCGACGACCCCGACAAGCCGCCGCTCGAGGTGGCAGAGCCGCTGCGCCGCGCCATCGGCGACCGCTACCTGACCTATGCACTCTCCACCATCATGCACCGCGCGCTGCCCGATGCGCGCGACGGGCTGAAGCCGGTGCACCGCCGCATTCTTTACGCCATGCGCGAACTCAAACTGTCGTCCACCGGCGGTTTCCGCAAGTCGGCCAAGATTTCGGGCGACGTGATGGGCAACTATCACCCGCACGGCGACGCGGCGATCTACGATGCGATGGCGCGTCTGGCGCAGGATTTCGCCGTGCGCTACCCGCTCGTCGACGGGCAGGGCAATTTCGGCAATATCGACGGCGACAACCCGGCGGCCAGCCGCTACACCGAGGCCCGGCTGACCGCGATTGCCGAGGCGATGCTGGACGGGCTCGGTGAAAACGCCGTGGATTTCCGCGCCAACTACGACGGCACCCTCAGCGAGCCGGTGGTGCTGCCGGCGACGTTTCCGAACCTGCTCGCCAACGGCTCTTCCGGGATCGCCGTGGGCATGGCCACCAACATTCCGCCGCACAACATCGCCGAACTGGTCGACGCCTGCCTGCACCTGATCAAGACGCCCGACGCGCGCGACGAGACCCTGCTCAACTACGTGCCCGGCCCCGATTTTCCCACCGGCGGGGTGATCGTCGAGCCGCGCGAGACCATTGCCGAAGCCTATCGCACCGGGCGCGGCGGCTTCCGGCTGCGCGCGCGCTGGGAGGTGGAAGATCTTGGCCGCGGCCAATGGCAGATCGTCGTCACCGAAATCCCCTACCAGGTGCAGAAATCCAAGCTGATCGAGCGCATCGCCGAGCTGATCCAGACCCGAAAGGTGCCAATCCTCGCCGATGTGCGCGACGAGAGCGCCGACGATATCCGCCTGATCCTCGAGCCGCGTACCCGTAACGTCGACCCGGAAATGCTGATGGGCCTGATGTTCCGCAATTCCGATCTGGAATTGCGTTTCAGCCTCAACATGAACGTGCTGATCGACGGGGTCACGCCCAAAGTCTGCTCGATGAAGGAAGTGCTGCGCGCCTTCCTCGATTTCCGCCGCGAGGTGCTGATCCGCCGCTCGACGCACCGGATGGAGAAGATCGACCACCGGCTGGAGGTGCTGGAAGGCTTCATCGTCGCCTTCCTCAACCTCGACCGGGTGATCGACATCATCCGCTACGACGACGAGCCGAAGGCCGCGCTGATGCGCGAGGACTGGTCGAAGGACCATGTGCGCGCCACGAATGAGGCCGATTACGTCAGCCCGGCGCCGGGCGAGGGCGAGCTCAGCGAGGTTCAGGTCGACGCCATCCTCAACATGCGGCTGCGGAGTTTGCGCCGCCTTGAGGAGATCGAGCTGGTCCGCGAGCGCGATGCGCTGATGGAAGAGCGCGCCGGACTCGAAGACCTGCTCGACAGCGAGGCGCTGCAATGGGCGCGGATCGCCGACCAGCTCAAGCAGGCCAAGAAGCTTTTCGGCAAGGATTACGAGGGCGGCGCGCGCCGCACAACCTTTGCCGAGGCGGGCGCGATCGAAGACGTGCCGCTCGAAGCGATGATCGAGCGCGAGCCGGTCACGGTTGTCTGCTCGCGCATGGGCTGGATCCGGGCGATGTCGGGTCACGTCGATCTCAGCCGCGAGTTCAAGTTCAAGGACGGTGACGGGCCGCGCTTCGCCTTCCACGCCGAAACCACCGACAAGATCGTCGTTTTCGCAGGCAACGGCCGGTTCTACACCCTGTCGGCTGCCAACCTGCCCGGCGGGCGGGGCATGGGCGAGCCGCTGCGGCTGATGGTCGATCTGCCCAACGAGGCCGAGATCGTCGACATGTTCGTGCACCGTCCCGGGCAGCGCCTCATCGTCGCCTCCGCTGAGGGCAACGGCTTCGTGGTCAACGCCGACGATATCGTGGCGCAGAAACGGGCGGGCAAACAGGTGTTGAACGTGGGCGAGAGCGTGGCGAAGATCTGCAAGCCGGTGGCGGGCGATCACGTCGCGGTGGTGAGCGAAAACCGCAAGCTCCTCGTCTTCCCGCTCGAGGAACTGCCCGAGATGGGCCGGGGCAAAGGCGTTCGCCTGCAGAAATACAACGCCGCGCGCGGCAAGCAGGGCGTGCTGGAGCTTGACGGCGGACTCTCCGATCTCACCACCTTCGATATCGAGAAGGGTCTGTCGTGGACGGCGGGCGGCGACCGCACCCGCACCGAGGTCGACATGAGCCCATGGGTGGGCAAGCGCGCGAGCGTGGGCAGACTGCCGCCGCACGGCTTCCCGCGCGACAACCGGTTCACCAGCTAGGCCGGACCGGTGGCGCTGCGCGACCTCACCACGGATTACGCAGGTCGCGGTGCCCCGATGTTCCGCCTCGCGCTGAAAACCGGTGTGCTCACCGTTCTCACGCTCGGTTTCTACCGGTTCTGGATGAAAACCCGGATGCGCCGCTATTACTGGTCGGCGATCCGCCCCGGCGGCCAGCCGCTCGAGTTCACCGGCCGGCCAACCGAGATGCTGATGGGGTTTCTCACCGCCGTGGTGGTGCTCGCCTTCTACATCGGCCTCGTCAACCTCGTGCTGATGTTCCTGTCGTTCTCGCTGTTCAAGGGCGAGGCGCCGGCCTACCTGCTGAGCTTCCTCGGCCTCGTGCCGATCATCTTCTTCGCCCAATATCGCGCCCGGCGCTACATTCTCGCGCGCACCCGCTGGCGCGGTATCCGCTTCGGGCTGGAACCCGGCGTGAAGGGCTATGTCTGGCGCGCCACGCTATGGTGGATCGCGACGATCCTTTCGGCGGGCATCCTCTGGCCGGTGAAAACCTTCGAACTGGAGAAATACCGCACCGACCGGACCTTCTACGGCGATGCCCGCTTCGAGCAGACCGGCGGGCGCTGGAGCCTGATCGGGGCGATGAAACACGTCTATATCGCCGCCGCGCTGATCGGTGGCGGGATCTTCGCGTCCACCATGTCGGACGAGCCGGTATGGCTCGTTGCCACGGCGATGGGTGCGGCCTGGGCAGTGCTCGGGCTTGGCCACTGGAAAGCGGAAAGCTTCAAGCGGCTCACCGAGGGCAAGCGGCTGGGCGAGGTGCGCTTTCGCTGTCACCCGCGCGGCGGCCGGATCGTGGGCATCTACCTTCTCGGCGGTCTCGCCATCGCGGCGCTGCTGTTTGCCCTGCTGTTCGCGCTGGGTATGGCGATCGGCGTTCTGCTGTCTTTTCTCGATCCCGAGCTGATCGCGGAAGGGTTTGATGATTTCGCGAGTCTCGCGGCGCTGCCGGCCTGGCTGGCAACGCTCCTGGGCCTCGTGGCCTATTTCTCGGTGTTCCTGTTCTGGGGCGTGCTGCGCGAGGTGTTCATCACCATGCCGATCGCCCGCCACCTGGCCGAGACCACCGAGATCGTGAATCCCGACGCCCTCAACGCCGTCCGCCAGCGTCCGCGCGACGAGTTCGCCGAGGCTGAAGGCTTCGCCGATGCCCTGCCGCTGGGAGACGGGATTTGACCGGGGCGGCAGCAGTTCACGAGGCTTTCGCCGACCTGGTCGATGGCGAAACCGCGGTGGTGCACCGCGTCGCGCTGCGGCTCGCGCCCGACCGGCTCATCATCACCCTGCCCAATGGCGCGGCGCAGGACTGGATGGCGGACGAGTTGCGCGAGGTGCCCGACCAGGCCGACCTGTCCGGGCTCATGCTCGCCCGCGCCGGAGATCCGCTGACCCGGCTCCTCATCCGCGATGAGACAATCACCCGGCTCCTACGCCAGAACGCGCCCGCTTTGCACCGTCGCCCGCCGATCGAAAACAAGGGGCGGATCGCCGGCTGGGCGGCGGGTGCGGTCGCGTCGGTGTCGCTCATCATCTTCGTGCTGGTGCCGGTGATGGCCAACCAGCTTGCCCTTTTCCTGCCCCCCGCCGGCGAGAAGGCGCTGGGCGATGCCACCTTCGAGCAGGTCCGGACCGCGCTCAGCGATGCCGATTTTCTGCCGGTGGAGGTTTGCGAAGCGCCGGCCGGGGTGGCCGCGCTGGCGAAGATGGAGGCCCGGCTCGACGCCGGGCATGATCTCCCCTACCCGGTGACGGTGGCGGTGCTCGATCATGACATGGTCAACGCCTTCGCGCTGCCCGGCGGGCGGGTCATCCTGTTTCGCGGCCTGATCGAGGAAGCGGAGCGCGCCGAGGAAGTCGCGGCGGTGCTCGCCCACGAACTTGGCCACGTCGTCAACCGCGACCCGACCCGCGACGCGCTGCGGCTTGCCGGCTCCATCGGTGTGCTCGGGCTGATCTTCGGCGATTTCGCCGGCGGGACGGTGATGCTCCTGCTCGCCAACCAGCTCATTAACGCGAAATACAGCCAGGCCGCCGAGATCGGCGCCGATGACTACGCCCATGGGTTACTGAGCGACGCCGGCTTGCCGCCCGCCGCGCTGGGCAGCTTCTTCGAGCGCCTGATGGCGGAATACGGCGACGAGGCGGGCTGGGCCGAGCATTTCTCCACCCACCCAAAGATGATCGAGCGGGTCGACGCGGCGCAGGCGGCGCAGGATCGGGCCGAGCGGGCGGGTGAGATCGGCGACCCGGTGCTCACCGCCGCCGAATGGCGCGCCCTGCGCACAATCTGCGGCCCGCAGGACGACAAAGGCCAAAGCTCCTCGCGCCGCCCGGAGCGGGACTAGGCCCCTTCACCCGCCGCCGCTTCGGCGGCAAGCGGCTCGACCTTGAGCCGGATGTCTTCGTCGGGGCGCAGGGTCAGGATCAGCTTGGGTTTCGGCGCCCTGCCCTCGACGCCGCTGAACCGGAACCGCGCAAGCAGCGTGGCGAGGATGATGATCGATTCCTGCATCGCGAATTCGGCGCCGATGCAGATTCGCGGCCCGACGGAAAACGGCATGTAAGTGTAGCGGTCGATCCTTGCCATGTTGTCGAACCTCTCCGGCACGAAACAGTTTGGACTCTTCCAATGCTTCTTGTGCCGGTGCAGCGAGTAGAACGGCACGATCACCGTGTCGCCCGGTTTGACGGCGTGTTCGCACAGGCTGTCTTCGCGTTGCGCGGTGCGCAGGTGGACCGGGATCGGCGGAAACAGCCGCATCGCCTCGTAGAGCACCTTTCGAACGTATTCGAGCTGGCCCACATCCTCGACCGTGGCGGTGCGCGAGCCGAGAACGCGAACCGCTTCCTCGGTGGCCTTGCTGTGCTTGGCCGGGGCATGGGCGAGCAGGTAGAGCGCCCACGACAGGGTGAGCGCGGTGGTTTCGTGCCCGGCGATCAGGAAGGTGATCAGGTTGTCGCGCAGTTCCTCGTCGTTCATCTTGCGCCCGGTTTCCGGGTCTTCGACGTCCATCAGAAGGTCGATCAGGGCGGCATCGCGGGTGTTGGGGGTCTTGCGCCGGTCGGCGATGGCCTTGTCCGCGCCGGCCTTGAGCGCCTTGAGCGTCGGATGGGTGCGCAGCCGTCCGGGCCGCGGAACCCAGCCGGGCAGGCCGAGATAATCGAGCAGCGAGACCCGGCCCGTCTTGTCGAGATAATGCTCGATGGCGCGGCTCACGACGTCAACCGGAACCGCCGATTGACCGTCGCCACCGGCGAAGGTCACCCGCACGATCACGTCGAAGGCGGTGCGCATCATCTCGTCGGAGATATTCACGCTGCCATCCGCGTCGGCGAGACGCTCGGAGCTTTCCTCGGCAACGCGTGACATGAGCGGGCCGAGCTTGCGGATATTGCGGGGCGCGAAGGCCGGATTCAGCGCCCGCCGCTGCCATCGCCAGTCGTCGCCATCAAGCACGAAGAGCCCATGGCGCAGCGCCTTGCGCAGAATGCCCTTGGTCTCCGGCGATTTCGGGTAATTGTCGATGTTCGATTTGAACACCTTCCGGTTCGCCTCGGGGTCGGCGACGAGGTGGACGCGCCTCAGAACCCGGCCCGATAGGATGCGGCGGCTGAGCGTCGCGGCGGGGATCACGTTGAGCACGTTGTCGCGCGAAAGCCGGACCAGTTCGAGCAACCCCTTGCGCTCCTTGAGCATGTCGGCGCTGGGTGCGCGCGGACCGACAAGCCGCTTGTCGCCTCCGCGCTGGCGCGGAGGCGTGTGCGGCGCGCCTGTGGCGGGGCCGGTGCCCCCGGGATCCGATGGTTCGTCCATGGCCAGAACGCTATGCGCAAGCGTGTAAGGGGGCAACCGCGAAACCGTCGCGGCTGGTGCGTGTGTGATTTGCAAGAAAGGGCTGCACGAGTTATCCAGACCCATCTACTGGATTCGCGGCAAGGAGCCATGAACATGACCCGCCTTAAGTCCATTGCCGCCCGAGCCACTGCCCTTGTGCTCTCCGCGGGACTGCTCTCGGCCTGCGCCGTCACCGACCTTGGCGACACCCCAGAGCCCCTGGGGCGTTTCCTGCTTGGCCATAACGTGGCCGTGGTGTCGAAGGATGTCGAGATCCTCCAGATATCGCGCAAGATCGAGAACGACGTCTGGGTCGACCTCGTGCGCGACGAGATGAACACCCGGTTCTCGCGTTACGATGGCGATGAATATTACCACATCTCCACCGCGATCCTCGGCTACATCCTCGCGCCCCCGGGCATTCCCGTCGTGGCCGCGCCGAAGTCAATCCTGATGGCCGATGTCTACCTGTTCCGCGACAGCGACGGCGGCAAGCCGCTGACCGACGAGCCCAAGCGTTTCACCGTGTTCGAGGAGGGGGGCGACGCACTCATCGGTTCCGGCCTGACCCGGACCGCCGAGGAACAGGCTCGCAGCCTTGCGCGCAGCCTCGCCAAGCAGGTTCAGAACTGGATGCTCGAAAACAAGGAATGGTTCGGCGACGCCTCGCTGATGGACCCGGCCACGACCTCGCCCGGACGCCCGGTGCAGCCGCTCGAGCCGCAGTCCAGGCCGGCCACGGAAGGCTGAACGCGGGGCGGGCAACATCCGCTTGATTTTCCCTGTCCGACAAAGTAACGAGCGCGCGGACACGAACCGGGTTCGCGCGGAACCCCCCAATGACGAGGCGCATGGCCAATGGCTAAGGAAAAGTTTGAACGCTCCAAACCGCACGTGAACGTCGGGACGGTTGGTCACGTTGACCACGGCAAGACGACACTGACGGCGGCGATCACGAAGTATTTCGGCGATTTTCGCGATTACGACCAGATTGACGGCGCGCCTGAGGAGAAGGCGCGGGGGATCACGATTTCGACGGCGCACGTCGAGTACGAGACCGACGCCCGTCACTACGCGCACGTCGACTGCCCCGGCCACGCCGACTACGTGAAGAACATGATCACGGGCGCGGCGCAGATGGACGGCGGGATCATCGTGGTTTCGGCCGCTGACGGCCCGATGCCGCAGACGCGCGAGCACATCCTTCTGGCGCGCCAGGTGGGTGTTCCGGCGCTGGTGGTGTACATGAACAAGGTGGACCAGGTTGACGACGAGGAGCTTCTCGAACTCGTCGAGATGGAGATCCGCGAGCTTCTGACCGAGTACGAGTTCCCCGGCGACGACATTCCGATCATCAAGGGCTCGGCGCTGGCCGCCCTCGAGGGCCGCGATCCGGAGATCGGCGAGAACTCGATCCGCGAGCTGATGGCGGCGGTCGACGAGTTCATCCCGACGCCGGAGCGCGCGGTTGACCTGCCGTTCCTGCTGCCGATCGAAGACGTGTTCTCGATCTCTGGGCGTGGCACGGTTGTGACCGGCCGGGTCGAGCGTGGCGTCGTCAACGTGGGCGACGAGCTCGAGATCGTGGGCATCCGCGACACCAAGAAGACGACCTGCACGGGCGTGGAGATGTTCCGCAAGCTGCTTGACCGCGGCGAGGCCGGCGACAACGTGGGCGTTCTGCTGCGCGGCATCGACCGTGACGCGGTCGAGCGTGGCCAGGTTCTGTGCAAGCCCGGTTCGGTGACGCCGCACACGAAGTTCGAGTGCGAGGTCTACATCCTGACCAAGGAGGAAGGCGGCCGCCACACGCCGTTCTTCGCGAACTACCGTCCGCAGTTCTACTTCCGCACGACGGACGTGACCGGCACGGTGACGCTGCCCTCGGGCACGGAGATGGTGATGCCGGGCGACAACCTGAAGTTCGAGGTCGAGCTGATCGCCCCGATCGCGATGGAAGACGGCCTGCGCTTCGCCATCCGCGAAGGCGGCCGCACCGTCGGATCCGGCGTCGTGTCGAAGATCCTCGAATAACTCCGAGGCTTGAACAAGATCGAAAGGGCCGCCCTCCAGGGGCGGCCCTTTTCGTTTGGCGGGTCAAGCGGTTACGAAACCGCTCGTGACGCGCATTCGAATGCGCGTCGGACTGCCCTTCGAAAGGCGGTTTTCCCGGGCTGGATCGACCGGGCAAAACCCTGTATGCTTGGCCTATCCGACGGGAGGGTGACATGGACAAAGCGCTGAACTGACCGAACCGAAACTGCCACGTTTTGCCGGAGTTCAGCCATGCCTGCGCCCTTTCTCGACGCCTCGCTGCGTCATCCGCTCATCAACATCCACGGCGAGCCGCACAACCAGACCGTCCAGCTCGCCCGTGTCATCGACCACCCGAACATCGCGGTAGGCGATTTCACCTATTACAACGATTTCGATCCCGTTGAGGACTACGCCGCCCGGATCGCGCCTTATCTCTACCCGGGCGCACCCGAGCGGCTGGTGATCGGCCGGTTCTGCCAGATCGCCCACGGCGTGCGCTTTCTCGCCGCCGGCAATCATCCGATGGATGGCTTTTCAACCTATCCGTTCCCGATGTTCGACCACGGGCTGATGGAGCAGTACCCGGCGCTCTTCGCGCCCCGGCCCGACACGTTGATCGGCCACGATGTCTGGCTCGGGCAGGGGGCGATGGTGATGCCGGGGGTGACGATCGGCAACGGCGCGGTGATCGGCGCGGGCGCTGTGGTGGCGCGCGACGTGCCGCCATGGAGCGTGGTGGTGGGCAACCCCGCCGGGGTGCTGCGGCAGCGCTTCGACGCGCCGGTGCGGGCGCTGCTCGACCGGCTGGCCTGGTGGGATCTGCCGCTGGACGAGATCCGCGCGTTGGTGCCGGTTCTGGCCTCGGGCGACCGTGCCGGGCTGGAAGCGGCAATGCGGCGATTGAGGTCTTGAAACCCGCGCCACCTTCGGTTACGTCCAGCCTCGGCCACAGGGGTATAGCTCAGCTGGTAGAGCGACGGTCTCCAAAACCGTAGGTCGCGGGTTCGAGCCCTGCTGCCCCTGCCACATCCTTCAGAAGAACACGTATTTGGCGCCGATGCCGGTGACGATCACCGCCATCGCGGCCTGTAGCCAGTGGTTGGCGAGGCGGCGGTTGATATGCGGCCCAAGCACCGCCCCGAGCACCGCGCCGGCCACCAGCGGAGCGAGGATCGGCCAGTCGAGCGGCGCGCCGAGGTTCAGGTAGTTGCCGACGGATACCAGAAGCGACATGAAGATCGGGATCGCCGAGGTGGCGGGGATGATGTGCATCGGCATGCCGAGGATCGTGGCCATGTAGGGCACCATCAGGAAACCGCCGCCGACGCCGAAGATCGCGGCGGTGAAGGCGATCACCGCCCCGGCGATCAGCGGCGAGATCACCGGCACCCGGTAGCGCGCATCGCCATAGCGAAAGCACATGCAGCCAAGTTGCAGCACCTTGTCGGTGACCGCGCCGATGAAGGGCTGCATCGCCCCGCCCTCGCCCCGGCGCGCCCCTTGCCAGTGACGATAGAGCTTCCAGCCGATCTGCGCCGCGATCGCCAGCGTGAGCAGGCCGAACAGCGGGCGGAAGGTGGCCATGTCGGAGAGGTAGAGCGCCGAGACGGTGCTGCCCGCCCATGCCCCCACGATACCGCCCAGCCCGAGCAGCACCCCGAGCGAGGGCACAACCGCGCCGCGCCGCACGTAGCCGGGCACGAAGGTGAGCGCCGTGGCCAGCACCACGATCTGCGTCATCGGCTTCACGCTGTTGGGTTCCATCACGCCGAACAGGGTGATCAGGCCGAAGGAGGAAAGTATCCCTCCCGCCGCGCCGATGGCGGAAAAGACGATGCCGACAAGCACGCCCCAGCCGACGATTGCCGCGATCAGGCCAAGCTCCATGTTCCTGCTCCTTCGGTTGCTGCGGTGCCGGTGCGCGAAGGCTAGCGGCGCGGGTGCGGGCCTTCCATGGCCGCAAATGCCGCACCCCTCCGCGTCAACCGGCTGGCAACCTGTCGTATGCAAACCTCTGGAGCGGCGCGCGCGGCCATGGTATCGAGCGAAAAAGGCAGGAGCACAGGCCATGAAAAACCCTTACCAGCGGGTCGGCCCGGAGGCGTTCTGGAAACACGCCGTGGCCAGCCACTCGCCGTTCGAGATCGGCGGGCTGTGGACGCCGAAATACCCCGTCACGCCAGCGATGCCGATCGTTACCGCCGGATCGTGTTTCGCCCAGCACATCGGCAAGGCGCTGGCCGCGCGCGGCTACGCCTGGCACAACGCCGAGACCGCCCCGCCGATGCTCGACGAGGAAACGGCGCGGCGTTTCAACCACGGCATCTTCTCTTTCCGCACCGGCAACATCTACACCACCCGGATGCTGCGCCAATGGCTCGAACAGGCCCATGGCGAGGCGGAGCCAATGTGGGAAGCCTGGGAGGATGGCAAGGGGCGGGTGTTCGACCCGCTGCGGCCAACGATCGAACCCGGCGGCTTCGCCTCGGAGGACGAGATGCGCGCCGCGCGCGAGGTGACCTATGGGGCGATCCGCCGCGCGGTGCAGACGGCCGGGGTTTTCATCTTCACCCTCGGTCTCACCGAAAGCTGGGCCAACGCGGCCACGGGGCAGGAATACGCCAGCTGCCCCGGGACCTCGGCGGGCAGTTATGACCCCGAGGCGCATGTTTTCGTCAATCACCGCGTCGATGCGATCCAGGCCGATCTCGAGGCCGCGCTCGCGATCCTGAACCGGGCCAACCCCGATCTGAAGGTTTTGCTCACCGTCTCGCCGGTGCCGCTCACCGCCACCGCCTCGGGCCAGCATGTGCTCACCGCCACGAGCTACTCCAAGTCGGTGTTGCGCGCGGTGGCGGGCATGGCGGCGCAGGACCACGACTGGGTGGATTATTTCCCGTCCTACGAGATCATCACCGCGCCGCCCTACCGGGGCATGTTCTTCGAGCCGAACCAGCGATCGGTCACCGCCCATGGCGTTGACTTCGTGATGCGGAATTTCTTCGCCGACCAGGCCGCGGCCTTCGGCAAGGAGATCGCCCGCGAAAGCCGCGCGCGCGAGGCGGCGAGGCAGGGTTGCCGAAGCGCGGGAGGCGGTCAAGAGCGCAGGCGTGGTCTGCGAGGAGGAGATGCTCAATGCCTTCGGCTGACCGGATCTGCGTTTACGGCGACAGCCATATCGGCTCGGTCAAGCGCGCGCTCGATGCGGGGCTGCTGCCGGAGCTGGAAGGTCGATTGGCGTTCTGGGGCGCGGCGGGCCCGGCGTTTCGGGGGCTTCGGCTCAAGGGCGGTCGCATCGTGCCCGACGCGGCGGCGGTCGAGGCCGTTGCCAAGGTGCGCGGCGATGGGCCGGAAACCCTGGGGCCCGGCGATTTCGACGCCTTCGTGTTCTACGCCGCGCGGATGCGCATCGGCGACCTGGTGCTGGCGATGCAGCGCCACGAGGCCGCCCATGGCCTGGTTTCGCAGGCGGTGATGGAGGCCGCGGTGGGCCAGTGGCTGGGCCGCATCCGGGCCTATCGCTTCGCCCAGGCTTTCGCCGGGGCGGGGGGCGGATCGCCTTCGTGCCGGCGTCCTTTCCAACCACCGGCGTGATCGACGCGGCACGGGAAGCCGAGCTTTACCACGCACCGCGCGAGGCCGGGGCGGTGGCGCGCACGCTCGACGCGGTGGCACGGGTGGGGGCAGCCGACGGTGTGACGCTGGTACACCAGCCCGACGACACGCTGACGCCCGAGTTGATGACCAAGGCCGAGTTCGCCGCCGAATCCGCGCGGGAAAACGGTGACGTGGTGCATAAGAGCCCGCCCTTCGCCGCGATCATGATGCGCGCGGCGCTGGGCGCGCTCGAGGCGCGCGCCGAGGCGGCCTGACCGGAAGCGAAGAACG
Organism: Sinisalibacter lacisalsi; assembly: GCF_014640115.1. Classification (GTDB taxonomy): domain Bacteria; phylum Pseudomonadota; class Alphaproteobacteria; order Rhodobacterales; family Rhodobacteraceae; genus Sinisalibacter; species Sinisalibacter lacisalsi. The sequence goes on from NZ_BMGI01000001.1 coordinate 595,422, forward strand.
GCATGGCGCTTTTTGATGACATCACGGTGCGCCTCGCCCGAGCACGCGCGACGCGCAAGGCGCAGCCCACTGCTGCGGTCGCCGCGCTGGCGGGCGACCTTCCCCGGCCCGAGCCGCTGGCGGCCGATACCGAGGCGGGCAAGGTCGCGCTGCGCCTGTTCAGGCCGGAAGGGGCGGGAACGGATGCGCCGGTCTACATCAATTTCCACGGTGGTGGCTTCGTGCTGCGCGCACCGGAGATGGACGATCATATCTGCCGCGGCCTCGCCGCCCGGCTGGGCTGCGTGGTGCTCAGCCCCGATTACGCCACCGCGCCGGGCGCGCGCTTCCCCGCCGCGCCGACGCAGGCCCTGGCGCTCGGCTGGTGGGCCAGTTTCGCCGGCCGCAAGCTGGGGTGGGACGGCAAGCGCATCGCGCTGGGCGGGCAGGGCGCGGGGGCCAACCTCGCGATCGGCGCCTGCCTGGATCTGCCGGCGCGGATGGGGTTCAAGCCTCGCGGAGTGGTCGCCACGTCGCCGCTGCTCGATCTCGCCCAGCCGCCGCAGGGCCTTTCGCGCCTCGCTCGCGCGGGGCTTGCCGCCTACCTGCCCGATCCGGTCGCCCGCGCCGCGCCTCTGGCCTCGCCGCTGCGGGCCGAAACGCTGGCGGGCTTTCCGCCCACGCTCCTGGCCTTCGGGGCGACCGATCCCTGGCGCGGGCAAGGCGAGGCCTTCGCCGACCGGCTGCGGCAGGCGGGCGCCAACCCGCAGGTGCGGATCGCGCCGGGGGCCGGGCATCGCGTTTTGCACGCTGGCCCGACGGACGCGGCCGCGGAGGTGCTTGCGGCGATGTCGGATTTCCTCGCGCCGCTTTTCGCGGGCGCCCGGGGAGGCTCTTGAAATGCCCGCGCGCTTCCCGTATGTGCGCTGCAACCCGTGAAAGGCATGATGATGGCGAAGACCAATCCGTTCCAGTTCATCCAGCAGGTTCGCTCGGAGGTCGCCAAGGTGGTGTGGCCGACGCGGCGCGAGGTTCTGCTCACCACCGGCATGGTTGTCGCCATGGCGGCGCTGACGGCGGTGTTCTTCTCGCTGGTCGACCTGGCGATTCGCTCGGGGCTGAACGGAATCCTCTCCGCCTTCGGCTGATCTCCGCCCAAACCTCTTGAATCCACGCGGGTTCGGGGCTATTCCCGGCTCCAATCCCCGAAGAGGCGTGCAATGATTCGAGTTGCACGCCGGTTTTTTTTCGGGCGCGCGGGTGACCGCGCAGGAATCAAAGACCCTTCGGCGAGGCATTCCCGCCAGGAAACGAGGCTGAAACGAGATGGCGAAACGGTGGTATTCGGTGAGCGTTCTCTCGAATTACGAGAAGAAGATTGCCGAGCAGATCAAAACGGCCGTGGCCGACGCCGGGCTCGAGGACGAGATCGACGAAGTGCTCGTGCCGACCGAAGAGGTCATCGAGGTGCGTCGCGGCAAGAAGGTGACCACCGAGCGCCGCTTCATGCCGGGCTACGTGCTCGTGCACATGGAAATGTCGGATCAGGGCTATCACCTGATCAGCTCGATCAACCGCGTCACCGGTTTCCTCGGCCCGCAGGGCCGCCCGATGCCGATGCGCGACGCCGAGGTGCAGGGCATCCTCGGCCGGGTTGAGGAAGGCGCCGAGGCGCCGCGCACGCTCATCAGCTTCGAGATCGGCGAGACGGTTTCGGTGACCGATGGCCCGTTCGAGGGCTTCGACGGTCAGGTCGAGGGCGTGGACGACGACAACCAGCGCCTCAAGGTGTCGGTCTCGATCTTCGGCCGGGCCACCCCGGTCGAACTGGAATTCACCCAGGTCACCAAACAGACCTGAGGCGAGTCCGGGCCACGGCCCGGTCAACATGTGGGAGGCGAGGGCGACGCGTTGTCCGGACCAGACCACGTCAACCAAAGGCGCCCGAACGCGTTCGGGGGCTGTTGAAGAAGGAGCAACCAGATGGCCAAGAAGGTCGCTGGCAAGATGAAGCTGCAGATCCCTGCAGGTCAGGCCAACCCGTCGCCGCCCGTGGGCCCCGCCCTCGGCCAGCGCGGGATCAACATCATGGAATTCTGCAAGGCGTTCAACGCCAAGACGCAGGAGATGGAGCAGGGCGCGCCCTGCCCGACCGAGATCACCTACTACGCCGACAAGTCGTTCACGATGAACATCAAGACCCCGCCGGCGTCGTATTTCCTCAAGAAGGCCGCCGGCCTGAAGCCCGTGGGCAAGCGCAACCGTCCGCGCGGCTCCGACAAGCCGGGCCGCGAGGTGATCGCCACCGTGACCGTCAAGCAGGTGCGCGAGATCGCGGAAGCCAAGATGAAGGATCTCAACGCCGTCGATATCGAGGGCGCGATGCAGATCATCCTCGGCTCGGCGAAGTCGATGGGTATCGAGGTGAAAGGTTGATCTGATGGCAAAAGTTGGAAAACGCACCCGCTCCGCCCGCGAAGCTTTCGCCGGTAAGGAAGATATCACCGTCGAGGAAGCCGTGACGCTGATCAAGGCGAACGCCAAGACGAAATTCGACGAAACCGTCGAGATCGCCGTGAACCTCGGGGTCGACCCGCGCCACGCCGACCAGATGGTGCGCGGCAAGGTCTCGCTGCCGAACGGCACCGGCAAGACCATGCGCGTCGCCGTCTTCGCCCGTGGCGAAAAGGCCGACGAAGCCAAGGCCGCCGGTGCCGACATCGTCGGTGCCGAGGACCTGATGGAAATCGTGCAGGGTGGCAAGATCGAGTTCGATCGCTGCATCGCCACGCCCGACATGATGCCGATCGTCGGTCGGCTCGGCAAGATCCTGGGCCCGCGCAACCTGATGCCGAACCCCAAGGTCGGCACGGTGACGATGGACGTGAAAGAGGCCGTCGAAGCCGCCAAGGGCGGCGAGGTCCAGTTCAAGGTCGAGAAGGCCGGCGTGGTTCATGCCGGCGTCGGCAAGGTGTCGTTCGACGAGGCCAAGCTGGTCGAGAACGTGCGCGCCTTCGTGGATGCCGTGCAGAAAGCCAAGCCCGCCGGGGCGAAGGGTGCCTACCTGAAGAAGGTGTCGCTCTCCTCGACCATGGGGCCGGGCGTCTCGGTCGATATCGACAACGCCACCGGCAACTGAGCCAGCGCGACAAGACATGGCAGGGGCGGGCAGATTTGCCCGCCCTTTTTCGTTGGGTGCCCGGTTCTTCCGTCAGGAATTGGTGATCTGGCCCGCCCGTGCCGCGTTGCGGCAGGTGTCGTCGAGTGTGCCCGTCGCGTGGCGGGCGGCGTCGAGGCTGGCGTCCGCGGTCTCGCCCGCAACGGCCCCGGCGGCGATTCGCGCGAGGCTGTAGGTCGGCACCCGGGCGGTGCCTCTCAGCGCGTCGCGCGCAAGGGCATGGGCAGCAAGGTAGTCGAGATGCGAGCCGATCAGCCCGGCGCCCGCCGCCGCGCCGCCGGTCGCGTTGGTTTCGCAGGCCGCGGCATCGGTCGACAGGAACGACCGGCAGATCATCGGCCGCGCGTCGTAAACCCGGCAGGCGCGGGTGACCGGATCGAGCGCGGGGCATGCGTCGGGGTGCCAGTCGCGCCCGTCGGGTTGGCCCGCGAGCGGCGCGAGGGCGTCATGCAGCCGCGTCGCCTCCGTCTCGGTGATCGTGCCGCCGTCGCCGCCCCTGAGGATGCAGCAGAACGCGCAGCCCTCGGCGCAGGCCGCCCTGCGCACCACCACGGGCGGATCGGACATCAACGCGTCGCGGGTTGCTGTCCCGATCGCGAGGGCGACCTCGCCGCGCGCCATGCCGGCCGCCACTTCGCGGGCGGCGCGGCCATGCCGCTCCGCGGTGGCGAGATAGGCGTCGAGCAGCCGGCGGGCGCGCTCGGTCGCGGCCTTGCCCGCGCCTTTCGCCCGGGCCCGCCGCACGCGCGCCCGCAAGCCGGCGAGCGCCCGTCCCGTTCCGCCCGGCTCGAATGATCCCGCTGTCATCGCCGCAACGCTCCTTCGCCTTCGACCTTGCCCCTCGGCGCATCTTCGCGCACTATAGGGGCCTGTCCGGCTGGATCGAAGCCCAAACCCGAAATCGGGGCTTTCAATTTCCAGCGCGACCTACTAAACCGCTCGCGACCGGTCGCCCGATTCTATCGTGGCGGCCTGTCAATTCGTCCGAGACGGTGGGTGGAGGTCATGGGCTTCCATAAATCCTGCCCGAGACGGGTAAACCAGATTTCTTCGGGCAGCCTGGCTCCCGGGGCGAGTTGGACGGACCCGTACGGACCCGATTGCCGGGGTTCGCGCCCCGGTGAAACATGAGCCGGGGGGTTCCAACCTCCCATACTTGGAGTGAAACTGTGGATAGAGCCCAGAAAGAGAAAGTGGTCGAGGAACTCGGCCAGATCTTCGAAAGCTCTGGCGTCGTAGTGGTTGCCCATTACGAAGGTCTCACGGTTGCTGAGATGCAGGACCTGCGCGGACGCATGCGCGAAGCGGGCGGGTCGGTGCGTGTTGCCAAGAACAAGCTCGCCAAGATCGCCCTCGATGGTAAGCCGGCCGCTTCGATCGCCGAATACCTGGAGGGGATGACCGTTCTCGCCTATTCCGAAGACCCTGTGGCCGCGGCCAAGGTCATGGATAAATACGCCAAGGATAACGAAAAGCTCGTGATCCTCGGCGGTGCCATGGGTGAGACGGCGCTGGATCTGGCTGGTGTCAAGGCGGTTGCCGCTATGCCGTCGCGTGAAGAGCTCATCGCTCAGATCGTGTCGCAGATCGGTGCACCTGCCGCAAACATCGCCGGGGCCATTGGCGCACCTGCTTCCAACATCGCATCCATCCTTTCCACCATCGAGGAAAAGGCTGCGTAAGCAATCGAAGGACCGACGTGAGCGCAAGCGCATAGACGTTGGAACACATCTGAAAGAACGGAAATCAAAATGGCTGATCTGAAGAAACTTGCCGAAGAGATCGTGGGTCTGACCCTTCTCGAAGCCCAGGAACTGAAAACCATCCTCAAGGACGAGTACGGCATCGAGCCCGCCGCCGGCGGCGCTGTGATGATGGCCGGCCCGGCTGGCGACGCCGGCCCCGCCGAAGAGGAGAAGACCGAGTTCGACGTCGTGCTGAAGAGCGCCGGCGCCAACAAGATCGCGGTCATCAAGGAAGTGCGCGGCCTCACCGGCCTTGGCCTCAAGGAAGCCAAGGACCTCGTGGAAGCCGGCGGCAAGATCAAGGAAGGCGTCTCCAAGGCCGAGGCCGAAGAGGTGCAGAAGAAGCTCGCCGACGCTGGCGCCGAAGTCGAGCTGGCCTAAGGGCCGTTGGGGCCGAGCCCCCGCAAAAATTCAGGCTGGGCCCGGAGAAATCCGGGTCCGGCCGAACCTGTCTTGGAAAGGGCTTGGGCGCTCTGAGCCCTTCCCAAGGCGCGGTTCGAGGATCGGGAGGTGGCCTGTGGGAGGGCTGCCAGGTATGGATCCGAACCCCCTGTTTCGAACGGTGCGCGAGCCGAAGCCCGGCGGCTACGCGCGTCAGTGAGAAAAGAAAGGTGCACACCTGATGGCGCAGTCCTACCTTGGCCAGAAACGTCTTCGCAAATACTACGGCAAGATCCGCGAAGTGCTGGAAATGCCGAACCTCATCGAGGTTCAAAAATCGTCCTACGACCTTTTCCTGAAGTCGGGTGATGCCGAGGAGCCCACCGATGGCGACGGTATCCAGGGCGTTTTCCAGTCGGTTTTCCCGATCAAGGATTTTAACGAAACCGCCGTGCTCGAATTCGTGAAATACGAGCTGGAAACGCCGAAATACGACGTCGAGGAGTGCATGGAGCGCGACATGACCTACGCGGCGCCGCTGAAGGTCACGCTCCGGCTCATCGTGTTCGATGTCGATGAAGATACCGGCGCCAAGAGCGTCAAGGACATCAAGGAGCAGGACGTGTTCATGGGCGACATGCCGCTCATGACGCCGAACGGCACCTTCGTCGTCAACGGCACCGAGCGCGTGATCGTGAGCCAGATGCACCGCTCGCCCGGCGTGTTCTTCGACCACGACAAGGGCAAGACGCACAGCTCGGGCAAGCTGCTGTTCGCCTGCCGCATCATTCCTTACCGCGGCTCCTGGCTCGATTTCGAGTTCGACGCGAAAGACATCGTCTTCGCGCGCATCGACCGCCGGCGCAAACTGCCGGTCACGACGCTGCTCTACGCCCTCGGCATGGACCAGGAAGGCATCATGGATGCCTATTACGAGACGGTCGATTTCAAGCTGAAGAAGAACAAGGGCTGGGTTACGCGGTTCTTCCCCGAGCGGGTGCGCGGCACCCGTCCGACGATCGACATCGTCGACGCCAAGACCGGCGAAGTGCTGTTCGAGGCGGGCAAGAAGATCACCCCGCGCGCGGTGAAGCAGCTGATCGACGAAGGCAACGTTTCCGAGCTTCTCGTCCCGTTCGACAACATCGTCGGCCGCTACGTCGCCAAGGACATCATCAACGAGGAAACCGGGGCGATCTACGTCGAGGCCGGCGATGAGCTGACCTGGGAAACCGACAAGGACGGCAACGTGACCGGCGGCAGCCTGAAAGAGCTGATCGACGCGGGTGTCACCAACATTCCGGTGCTCGACATCGACGGTGTCAACGTTGGCCCCTACATCCGCAACACCATGGCGGTGGACAAGAACATGAACCGCGACAGCGCGCTCATGGACATCTACCGCGTGATGCGCCCGGGCGAGCCGCCCACCGTCGACGCCGCCAGCACGCTGTTCGACAGCCTGTTCTTCGACAGCGAGCGCTACGATCTCTCGGCCGTCGGCCGGGTGAAAATGAACATGCGCCTCGATCTCGACGCCGACGATACCCAGCGCACCCTGCGCAACGCGGATATCGTGGCTTGCGTGAAGGCGCTTGTCGAATTGCGTGACGGCAAGGGCGAGGTGGACGATATCGACCACCTCGGCAACCGCCGCGTCCGCTCGGTCGGCGAGCTGATGGAAAACCAGTATCGCGTCGGCCTGCTGCGCATGGAGCGCGCGATCAAGGAGCGGATGTCGTCGGTCGAGATCGACACGGTGATGCCGCAGGACCTGATCAACGCCAAGCCCGCCGCGGCGGCGGTGCGCGAGTTCTTCGGCTCGTCGCAGCTTTCGCAGTTCATGGACCAGACCAACCCGCTCTCGGAAGTCACCCACAAGCGCCGTCTCTCGGCGCTTGGCCCGGGCGGCCTCACCCGAGAGCGCGCCGGCTTCGAGGTGCGCGACGTGCACCCGACGCACTACGGCCGCATGTGCCCGATCGAAACGCCGGAAGGCCCGAACATCGGCCTGATCAACTCGCTGGCCACCTTCGCGCGGGTGAACAAGTATGGTTTCATCGAAACCCCCTATCGCAAGGTGGTCGACGGCGCGGTGACCGACGAAGTCGTCTACATGTCGGCAACCGAGGAAATGCGCCACACCGTGGCGCAGGCCAACGCGCATCTCGATGAAAACGGCCGGTTCGAAAACGACATGGTCAACACCCGCCAGTCGGGCGAATACACCATGGCGCTGCGCGAAAGCGTCGATCTGATCGACGTGTCGCCGAAACAGCTGGTTTCGATTGCTGCATCGCTGATTCCGTTCCTCGAGAACGACGACGCCAACCGCGCGCTGATGGGCTCGAACATGCAACGCCAGGCAGTGCCGCTGTTGCAGGCCGAGGCGCCGCTCGTCGGCACCGGCATCGAGGGCAAGGTGGCGATCGACTCGGGGGCCGCGATCCAGGCCAAGCGCGGCGGCGTGATCGACCAGGTCGATGCCACCCGCATCGTGGTCCGGGCCACCGAGGAACTTCAGCCGGGCGATCCGGGCGTCGATATCTACCGCCTGCGCAAGTTCCAGCGGTCGAACCAGAACAGCTGCATCAACCAGCGCCCGCTGGTGAAGGTGGGGCAGGACGTGGCCAAGGGCGAAGTCATCGCCGATGGCCCCTCGACCGATCTTGGTGAACTGGCGCTGGGCAAGAACGTGGTCGTCGCCTTCATGCCGTGGAACGGCTACAACTACGAAGACTCGATCCTGATCTCCGAGCGCATCGCGCGTGACGACGTGTTCACCTCGATCCACATCGAGGAATTCGAGGTCGCGGCGCGCGATACCAAGCTCGGGCCGGAAGAGATCACCCGCGACATCCCCAACGTCGGCGAGGAGGCCCTGCGCAACCTCGACGAGGCGGGCATCGTTTACATCGGCGCCGAGGTGCAGCCGGGCGACATTCTCGTGGGCAAGATCACACCGAAGGGCGAAAGCCCGATGACGCCGGAAGAAAAGCTTCTGCGCGCCATCTTCGGCGAAAAGGCCTCCGACGTGCGCGATACCTCGCTGCGGGTGAAGCCGGGCGATTTCGGCACGGTCGTGGAAGTGCGGGTGTTCAACCGTCACGGCGTCGAAAAGGACGAGCGCGCGCTGCAGATCGAGCGCGAAGAGGTCGAAAGCCTCGCGCGTGACCGCGACGACGAACTCGCCATCCTCGAGCGCAACATCTACGCCCGCCTGCGGGTGATGATCGAGGGCAAGACCGCGGTGAAGGGGCCGAAAGGCGTGAAGGCGGGCTCGACGATCGACGCCGCCCTGCTCGACGACCAACTCTCGCGCGGCCAGTGGTGGCAGCTCGCTCTCGAAGACGAGGCCGACGCCGCCCAGGTCGAGGCCCTGCACGCGCAATACGAGGCGCAGAAGCGCGCGCTCGAGCACCGGTTCGAAGACAAGGTCGAGAAGGTTCGCCGGGGCGACGACCTGCCGCCGGGCGTGATGAAGATGGTCAAGGTCTTCATCGCCGTGAAGCGCAAGCTTCAGCCGGGCGACAAGATGGCCGGCCGCCACGGCAACAAGGGGGTGATCTCCAAGGTCGTGCCGATGGAAGACATGCCCTTCCTTGCCGACGGCACCCCGGTCGACTTCTGCCTCAACCCGCTCGGCGTGCCGAGCCGGATGAACGTGGGCCAGATCCTCGAAACCCACATGGGCTGGGCAGCCCGTGCGCTGGGCATCCAGATCGACGACGCGCTCTCCGAATACCGCCGCTCGGGTGATCTCACCCCGGTGCGCGAGGCGATGCGTCACGGCTACGGCGACGATGTCTATGACGAGGGGATCGCCGAGATGGACGAAGCCCGTCTGGTCGAGGCGGCGGAAAACGTCGCGCGCGGTGTTCCGATCGCCACCCCGGTGTTCGACGGCGCCAAGGAAGCCGACGTGAACGACGCACTGATGCGCGCGGGCTTCGACACCTCGGGCCAGTCGGTGCTGTTCGATGGTCGCAGCGGCGAGCAGTTCGCCCGCCCGGTGACGGTTGGGGTGAAATACCTCCTCAAGCTGCACCACCTGGTGGACGACAAGATCCACGCCCGTTCGACCGGCCCCTACAGTCTCGTCACCCAGCAGCCTCTGGGCGGCAAGGCGCAGTTCGGCGGCCAGCGCTTCGGCGAGATGGAAGTCTGGGCATTGGAGGCCTACGGCGCGGCCTACACGCTGCAGGAGATGCTCACCGTCAAGTCCGACGACGTGGCGGGGCGCACCAAGGTCTACGAGTCGATCGTCAAGGGCGAGGACAACTTCGAGGCCGGCGTGCCGGAGAGCTTCAACGTGCTCGTGAAGGAAGTTCGCGGCCTCGGCCTCAACATGGAACTCCTGGATGCGGAGGACGAGGAATAAAGGCGAAAGGGCCGAAAACGGCCCCTGCCAAGGCGTATTGAGACGCCTTGGCGCCGCCCCATCCCACTGCACCGATTTGAGGAATTCAAGATGAACCAGGAACTGACCAGCAACCCGTTCAACCCGCTCGCTTCGCCGAAGATCTTTGACGAGATCAAGGTGTCGTTGGCCTCGCCCGAACGGATCCTCTCGTGGTCCTACGGCGAGATCAAGAAGCCGGAAACGATCAACTACCGGACTTTCAAGCCCGAGCGCGACGGCCTGTTCTGCGCCCGCATCTTCGGGCCGATCAAGGACTACGAGTGCCTCTGCGGCAAATACAAGCGCATGAAGTATCGCGGCGTCGTCTGCGAGAAGTGCGGCGTCGAGGTGACGCTGCAGAAGGTGCGCCGCGAGCGGATGGGCCATATCGAGCTTGCCGCCCCCGTCGCCCACATCTGGTTCCTCAAGTCGCTGCCCAGCCGCATCGGCCTGATGCTCGACATGACCCTGCGCGATCTCGAGCGGATTCTCTACTTCGAGAACTACGTGGTGATCGAACCGGGCCTGACCGATCTGCACTACGGCCAGTTGATGACCGAAGAAGAGTTCATGGATGCCCAGGACCTCTACGGCATGGACGCCTTCACCGCCAACATCGGCGCCGAGGCGATCCGCGAGATGCTCGCCCAGATCGACCTCGAGGCCGAGGCGGAACAGCTTCGTGCCGATCTCGCGGTGGCAACGGGTGAGCTGAAGCCCAAGAAGATCATCAAGCGGCTGAAGATCGTGGAAAGCTTCCTCGAGTCGGGCAACCGCCCGGAGTGGATGATCCTCACCGTGATCCCGGTGATTCCGCCGGAACTGCGCCCGCTGGTGCCGCTCGACGGTGGCCGCTTCGCGACCTCCGACCTGAACGACCTCTACCGCCGGGTGATCAACCGCAACAACCGCCTCAAGCGGCTGATCGAACTGCGCGCGCCCGACATCATCGTGCGCAACGAAAAGCGGATGCTGCAGGAATCGGTCGATGCGCTGTTCGATAACGGCCGCCGCGGCCGCGTGATCACCGGCGCCAACAAGCGCCCGCTCAAGTCGCTCTCCGACATGCTCAAGGGCAAGCAGGGCCGGTTCCGCCAGAACCTGCTCGGCAAGCGGGTCGACTTCTCGGGCCGTTCGGTCATCGTGACCGGGCCGGAACTCAAGCTGCACCAGTGCGGCTTGCCGAAGAAGATGGCGCTCGAATTGTTCAAGCCGTTCATCTACTCGCGGCTCGAGGCCAAGGGCCTCAGCTCGACGGTGAAACAGGCCAAGAAACTGGTGGAAAAAGAGCGCCCCGAGGTCTGGGATATTCTCGACGAGGTGATCCGCGAACACCCGGTGCTGCTCAACCGCGCGCCGACGCTGCACCGCCTCGGCATCCAGGCCTTCGAACCGATCCTGATCGAAGGCAAGGCGATCCAGCTGCACCCGCTGGTCTGCTCGGCCTTCAACGCCGACTTCGACGGCGACCAGATGGCCGTCCACGTGCCGCTCTCGCTGGAAGCCCAGCTTGAAGCCCGCGTGCTGATGATGTCGACCAACAACGTGCTGTCGCCCGCCAACGGCGCGCCGATCATCGTTCCGTCGCAGGACATGATCCTTGGCCTCTACTACATCACGATGGAGCGCAAGGGCATGAAGGGCGAGGGCATGGTGTTCTCGTCGATCGAAGAGATCGAACATGCGCTCGAGGCCGGCGAAGTGCACCTGCACGCGCGTGTCCAGGCCCGGATCAATCAGATCGACGAAACCGGCCAGGAAGTCTGCAAGCGTTATGAGACGACGCCGGGCCGCGTGCGTCTCGGCGCGCTGCTGCCGCTCAACGCCAAGGCGCCGTTCGAACTCGTCAACCGTCTGCTGCGCAAGAAGGAAGTTCAGCAGGTCATCGACACCGTCTACCGCTACTGCGGCCAGAAGGAGAGCGTGATCTTCTGCGACCAGATCATGACGCTCGGCTTCAAGGAAGCCTTCAAGGCCGGCATCTCCTTTGGCAAGGACGACATGGTCATTCCCGACACCAAGTGGACGATCGTGGATGCCGTGCGCGACCAGGTGAAGGAATTCGAACAGCAATACATGGACGGCCTCATTACCCTTGGCGAGAAATACAACAAGGTGGTCGACGCCTGGTCGAAGTGCTCCGACAGCGTCGCCGACGCGATGATGGGCGAGATTTCGGCGGTGCGTTACGACGACGCCGGCGCCGAGAAGGAGCCGAACTCGGTCTACATGATGAGCCACTCGGGCGCGCGGGGCTCTCCGGCGCAGATGAAGCAGCTCGGCGGCATGCGCGGCCTGATGGCCAAGCCCTCGGGCGAGATCATCGAAACCCCGATCATCTCGAACTTCAAGGAAGGCCTGACCGTGCTCGAGTACTTCAACTCGACCCACGGCGCCCGCAAGGGTCTGGCCGACACCGCCCTGAAAACGGCGAACTCGGGTTACCTGACCCGCCGCCTCGTCGACGTGGCGCAGGATTCGATTGTTCGGGTCCACGATTGCGGCACCGAACTGGCGATCACCGCCAAGCCTGCGATCAACGACGGTGAAGTGGTGGCGAGCATTGGCGAGCGCATCCTTGGCCGGGTTGCCGCGGATGACGTCGTGCACCCCGCCACGGGCGAGGTGCTGGTGGCCAAGAACGAGCTGATCGACGAGCGCAAGGCCGACGCGGTCGAGGATGCCGGTGTCATCTCGATGCGGATCCGCAGCCCGCTGACCTGCGAGGCCGAGGAAGGCGTTTGCGCCATGTGCTACGGGCGTGACCTTGCCCGCGGCACCATGGTCAACATCGGTGAGGCGGTGGGAATCATCGCCGCCCAGTCGATCGGCGAACCCGGCACCCAGCTCACGATGCGGACCTTCCACATCGGCGGCATCGCCCAGGGTGGCCAGCAATCGTTCCAGGAAGCCAACCAGGACGGCAAGATCGAGTTCCGCAACACCAACCTGCTGGAAAACGCCGCCGGCGAGCAGATCATCATGGGCCGCAACATGCAGGTTGCGATCATGGACGAGAACGGCGTCGAACGCGCCCTGTTCAAGCCGGGCTACGGCTCCAAGCTCTTCGTGCGCGAAGGTGAGCAGGTGGCAAGGGGCGACAAGCTCTACGAATGGGACCCCTACACCCTGCCGATCATCGCCGAGTCGGCCGGCAGCGTTCGCTTCGTCGACCTGATCTCGGGCCTGTCCGTGCGTGAAGATACCGACGATGCCACGGGCATGACCCAGAAGATCGTGTCGGACTGGCGGTCGGCGCCGAAGGGTTCCGATCTCAAGCCCGAGATCATCCTCGTGGGTGAAGACGGCGAGCCGGTTCGCAACGACGCCGGCAACCCGATCACCTACCCGATGTCGGTGGACGCGATCCTCTCGGTCGAAGATGGCGCCGATATCCAGGCCGGCGACGTTGTGGCGCGTATCCCGCGCGAGGGCGCGAAGACGAAGGACATCACCGGCGGTCTGCCGCGGGTGGCCGAACTCTTCGAAGCGCGCCGTCCGAAAGACAACGCGATCATCGCCGAGATCGACGGTTACGTGCGCTTCGGAAAGGACTACAAGAACAAGCGCCGCATCACCATCGAGCCCGCCGACGACAGCCTCGAGCCGGTGGAATACATGGTGCCCAAGGGCAAGCACATCCCGGTTGTGGAAGGCGATTTCGTCCAGAAGGGCGACTACATCATGGACGGCAACCCCGCGCCGCACGACATCCTCGCCATCATGGGCGTCGAGGCGCTGGCCGACTACATGATCGACGAGGTGCAGGACGTTTACCGGCTGCAGGGCGTGAAGATCAACGACAAGCACATCGAGGTGATCGTTCGCCAGATGCTGCAGAAGTGGGAGATCACGGACTCGGGCGAATCGACCCTGCTCAAGGGCGAGCATGTCGACAAGGCCGAGTTCGACGCCGCCAACGAGAAGGCGATTTCCAAGGGCGGTCGCCCGGCGCAAGGCCAGCCGATCCTCCTCGGGATCACCAAGGCGTCGCTGCAGACGCGGTCGTTCATCTCCGCCGCCTCCTTCCAGGAGACGACGCGGGTGCTCACCGAGGCCTCGGTTCAGGGCAAGCGTGACAAGCTCGTGGGGCTGAAGGAAAACGTCATCGTCGGCCGGCTGATCCCGGCTGGCACCGGCGGCGCAACCCAGAAGGTGCGCCACATCGCCCAGGAGCGCGATCGCAAGGTCATCGAGGCCGCGCGCGCCGAGGCCGAGGCTGCAGCGGCTCTCGCCGCTCCTGTCGAAGGCAGCGATGTTTCGGCCGACGATTTCTTCCGCAGCAAGGATACGGATATCGTCGACACGCCCGAAACCGATGGCGACGAACAGCCCTGATCGGTTCTGTCGACCATGAAAACCAAGGCCCCGCCGCACCGTCGGCGGGGCTTTTTCTTACCGACCAACGGTCTTTTCGGCCTCTGCGGGTTCTGACATAGTCAGCCCATGGTTGAAGTGGTGAACAGCACGGTGCACGGGGTACAGGTTCTGGGCCTGTGCCGGTTTTCGGTGCCCTCGAAAGGCGCCTTCCAGGTGCATCACCACTACGTCGCCAACCGCCGGGCCTTTCTCTACGATCCCAAGCGCCTCGCCTTGCGGTTCGCGTGGTTCGAGCATGTTGTGCTGCCCGGTATCGCCGGGCAGAAAGACCCGAACTTCAAGCTCGTGGTGGTGCTGGGCGAAGACCTGCCCGAGCCGTGGCGGAGCCGGATGCTCGGCCACGTCGAGGCGATCCCCCAGCTCGTCGCCGAATTCGTCCCACCCGGGGATCACCGCCAGGTCTGCGCCGATGCCATCGCCCGCCATATCGACCCGGAGGCGGAGGCGGTTCTGCAGTTCCGGCAGGATGATGACGACGCGGTGTCGGTCGATTTCGTGCGCCGCCTGCGCCGCGATTTCCGCAAGGTGCGGCGGCTGTTCAATTCCGGCGGGCCGATGGTGATCGACTACGTCCGCGGGCTCAACCTGTTCGGTGTCGGCGGAGAATTGGAGGCCTTTCCCCGGTTCGAGGCTTTCCTCGGCGTCGCCTTCGCGATCTGCACCCGGCCGGGCGACGGCAACCACGTGCTCGATTTCATGCACCACACGATCTGGCAGACCATGCCGGTGGTCACCCAGAGCGACAGCTACATGTGGGTGCGCGGCGTTCACGGCACCAACGACAGCGGCAGCCCGCGCCCCAAGGCGCATTTCGAGGCAGAGCCGGCCGCCCTGCGTCGCGCCCTGCGCCAGCGCTTCCGCATCGACCTGCCGGCGTTCAAACAGGCATTGCGCGCCTACCAAGACGAATACGGCGAGGCCGCCGAGTGAACGCCCGCCCGCCGGTGTCCGACAACCTGCGCGGCGCGGGGCTGATGATGCTCTCGATGGCCGCCTTCACCTTCAACGACACCGCGATCAAGGCGTTGGGCGACAGCGTGCCGCTGGCACAGGCGATCTTCCTGCGCGGGATGATGAGCACGGCCCTGATCTATCTCGCCGCCCGGCGCATGGGGGCGATCCGTCTGCGCCTGCCGCGGAGGGACTGGGCCCTCATCGCCGTGCGCAGCCTTGCCGATATCGGCGCCACCTTCCTGTTTCTCGCGGCCCTCATGCGGATGCCGCTGGCCAACCTGACGGCGATTCTCCAAGCCTTGCCGCTGACCGTGTCGCTGGCGGCGGCGCTGATATTCGGCGAGCCCCTGGGCTGGCGGCGGCTGGCGGCGATCGCCATCGGCTTTCTTGGCGTGATGCTGATCGTGCGGCCGGGGCCGGAGGGGTTCGACCTTCATGCCCTCTTCGCGCTGGGTGCGGTCGGTTTCGTCACCATACGCGATCTCGCCGCGCGCCGTCTTTCGCCGGCCACCCCCTCGGTGACGGTGGCGCTGGTGGGGGCGGCGGCGATCATGCTGGCTTCGGGCGTAATCACGGCATTCGACGGCTGGCACCCCGTTGCCCGGCCCGATCTCGGGCTGCTTGCGCTTGCCGCGGTGTTCGTTTTTGCCGGCTATCTCTCCTCGGTGATGACGATGCGGGTGGGCGAGATCGGCCTCGTCGCGCCGTTTCGCTATACCGGTCTGATCTGGGCGCTGTTCATGGGCTGGCTGGTGTTCGGCGACTGGCCCACGCCGCTTACGCTGCTCGGCGCGGGCATTGTCGTCGCCACCGGCCTGTTCACGCTCTACCGTGAACGCGCCCTGACGCGGGCGCGGCGCAGGAACGCCGCGCAGGGTTGATCGGGCCGGCGCGGCACCGGTTGCGACGAAGGCATGTTGACAACCCCCCCGACTCCCCATATACGCCGGCTCATTCGGGTGTCGGGGGAACTCCCTCCGCGCCTGCATCAGAGTTGAAGTGGACACGATCCGGGCACCAGCCCCGATCCTCTGACATCCCACCGCGTCGCCCCAAGGAATGGGGCGGGTGCGGCGGATTGCGTTTTGCGGACGCGTGAGGCGCAGAACAGATTAACCGGGGCGCGCGCCCCATGAACAGAGTGTTGCAACACGGGGACGAGACCCAATGCCAACGATCCAGCAGCTGATCCGCAAGCCGCGGCAGCCCAAAGTGAAGCGTTCCAAGTCGGTGCACCTGGAATCCTGCCCGCAGAAGCGCGGCGTCTGCACCCGCGTCTACACCACGACGCCGAAGAAGCCGAACTCGGCCATGCGGAAGGTTGCCAAGGTGCGCCTTTCCAATGGCTTCGAGGTGATCAGCTATATCCCCGGCGAGAGCCACAACCTGCAAGAGCACTCGGTTGTGCTCATCCGCGGCGGCCGTGTGAAAGACCTTCCGGGTGTGCGCTACCACATCCTTCGTGGCGTGCTCGATACCCAGGGCGTCAAAGACCGTCGCCAGCGTCGTTCGAAATACGGCGCGAAGCGTCCGAAGTAAGGAGAGACAAGGATGTCCCGTCGTCACGCCGCCGAGAAGCGCGAAGTCCTGCCCGATGCCAAGTATGGTGATCGGGTTTTGACGAAGTTCATGAACAACCTGATGATCGACGGCAAGAAGTCGGTCGCGGAAACGATCGTCTACAACGCCCTGAGCCGCGTTGAAGACAAGGTGAAGCGCGCGCCGGTGGAAGTGTTCCACGAGGCGCTCGACAACATCAAGCCCTCCGTCGAAGTGCGTTCGCGCCGGGTTGGTGGCGCCACCTACCAGGTGCCCGTCGAGGTGCGTCCTGAGCGCCGTGAAGCGCTGGCGATCCGCTGGCTCATCATTGCCTCCCGCAACCGCAACGAAAACACGATGGAAGAGCGCCTCGCCGGCGAACTGCTTGACGCGGCGAACAGCCGCGGCACCGCCGTGAAGAAGCGTGAAGACACCCACAAGATGGCCGACGCGAACAAAGCGTTCAGCCACTACCGCTGGTAAGGGGGCCACAATGGCACGCGAATACCAACTCAACCGATACCGCAACTTCGGCATCATGGCGCACATCGACGCTGGCAAGACCACGACGACCGAGCGCATCCTGTTCTACACCGGCAAGTCCCACAAGATCGGCGAAGTCCACGACGGCGCCGCGACGATGGACTGGATGGAGCAGGAGCAGGAACGCGGCATCACCATCACCTCGGCCGCGACCACCACGTTCTGGCAGCGCCAGGAAGACCCGACCGCCGAGGGCACCTCGGACACCAAGGTGCGCTTCAACATCATCGACACTCCCGGCCACGTCGACTTCACGATTGAAGTCGAGCGTTCGCTTGCCGTGCTCGACGGCGCCGTGGCGCTGCTCGACGCCAACGCCGGCGTGGAGCCGCAGACCGAGACGGTGTGGCGCCAGGCCGACCGTTACAAGGTCCCGCGCATGGTGTTCGTAAACAAGATGGACAAGATCGGCGCCGACTATTTCAACTGCGTGAAGATGATCAAGGATCGCACCGGTGCGATCGCGGTTCCGATCAACTTCCCGATCGGGGCCGAAGACCAGCTCGAGGGCATCGTCGACCTGCTCAAGATGGAAGAATGGGTCTGGATCGGCGAAGATCTCGGCGCATCGTGGGTTCGCCAGCCGATCCGTCCCGAGCTGCAGGACACCGCCGAAGAGTGGCGGTCGCACCTGATCGAGCATGCCGTCGAAATGGACGACGACGCGATGGAGGCCTACCTCGAGGGCAACGAACCCGACGAGGACACCCTGCGCAAGCTGATCCGCAAGGGCACCCTGTCGCTCAGCTTCGTCCCGGTTCTGGGTGGCTCGGCGTTCAAAAACAAGGGCGTCCAGCCGCTGCTGAACGCGGTGATCGACTTCCTGCCGTCGCCGCTCGACGTGCCACCCTACATGGGCTTCGCCCCGGGCGACGAGACGGAAACTCGTAACATCGCCCGCTCGGCCGATGACAGCCAGCCCTTCGCCGGGCTCGCCTTCAAGGTCATGAACGACCCCTTCGTGGGCTCGCTCACCTTCACGCGCATCTATTCGGGTGTGCTGAAGAAGGGCGACGGCATCATGAACTCGACCAAGGGCAAGCGTGAGCGCATCGGACGGATGATGATGATGCACTCGATCAACCGCGAGGAAATCGAAGAGGCCTACGCGGGCGACATCATCGCGCTGGCCGGCCTGAAGGAAACCACCACCGGCGACACGCTGTGCGATTCGCAGAACCAGGTGGTGCTCGAAACCATGACCTTCCCGGATCCGGTGATCGAGATCGCGGTCGAGCCGAAAACCAAGGCCGACCAGGAGAAGATGGCGCAGGCGCTTCAGCGTCTCGCCGCCGAAGATCCGTCGTTCCGCGTCGAGACCGATCTCGAATCGGGCCAGACGATCATGAAGGGCATGGGCGAACTTCACCTCGACATCCTCGTCGACCGGATGAAGCGTGAATTCAAGGTCGAGGCCAACATCGGCGCGCCGCAGGTGGCTTACCGCGAAACCATTTCGCACAAGGTCGAGCACACCTACACCCACAAGAAGCAGTCGGGTGGTTCGGGCCAGTACGCCGAGGTCAAGCTGGAGATTTCGCCGACCGAGCCGGGCGAGGGCTACTCGTTCGAAAGCCGTATCGTCGGCGGCGCGGTGCCGAAGGAATACATCCCCGGTGTCGAAAAGGGCATCCAGTCGGTGATGGACTCCGGCCCGATCGCCGGCTTCCCGGTGATCGACTTCAAGGTGGCGCTGGTCGACGGCAAGTTCCACGACGTGGACTCCTCGGTGCTCGCCTTCGAGATCGCCAGCCGCATGGGTATGCGCGAAGGTCTCAAGAAGGCCGGCGCGAAGCTGCTCGAGCCGATGATGAAGGTCGAGGTGGTGACGCCGGAGGAATACACCGGCAACATCATCGGTGATCTGACCTCGCGGCGCGGCCAGGTGTCGGGCCAGGAGCCGCGCGGCAATGCCGTCGCGATCCAGGCGTTCGTGCCGCTGGCCAACATGTTCGGCTACATCAACAACCTGCGCTCGATGTCGAGCGGCAGGGCCCAGTTCACGATGCAGTTCGACCACTACGAACCGGTTCCGCAGAACATCTCGGACGAGATCCAGTCGAAATACGCATAACCGGGATGGCGGGGTGAACCCCGCCCTACCCACCACCCGTAGGGCGGGGCCTCCCCGCCACCCGAAACGAAAAGGAAGACAAGATGGCTAAGGAAAAGTTTGAACGCTCCAAACCGCACGTGAACGTCGGGACGGTTGGTCACGTTGACCACGGCAAGACGACACTGACGGCGGCGATCACGAAGTATTTCGGCGATTTTCGCGATTACGACCAGATTGACGGCGCGCCTGAGGAGAAGGCGCGGGGGATCACGATTTCGACGGCGCACGTCGAGTACGAGACCGACGCCCGTCACTACGCGCACGTCGACTGCCCCGGCCACGCCGACTACGTGAAGAACATGATCACGGGCGCGGCGCAGATGGACGGCGGGATCATCGTGGTTTCGGCCGCTGACGGCCCGATGCCGCAGACGCGCGAGCACATCCTTCTGGCGCGCCAGGTGGGTGTTCCGGCGCTGGTGGTGTACATGAACAAGGTGGACCAGGTTGACGACGAGGAGCTTCTCGAACTCGTCGAGATGGAGATCCGCGAGCTTCTGACCGAGTACGAGTTCCCCGGCGACGACATTCCGATCATCAAGGGCTCGGCGCTGGCCGCCCTCGAGGGCCGCGATCCGGAGATCGGCGAGAACTCGATCCGCGAGCTGATGGCGGCGGTCGACGAGTTCATCCCGACGCCGGAGCGCGCGGTTGACCTGCCGTTCCTGCTGCCGATCGAAGACGTGTTCTCGATCTCTGGGCGTGGCACGGTTGTGACCGGCCGGGTCGAGCGTGGCGTCGTCAACGTGGGCGACGAGCTCGAGATCGTGGGCATCCGCGACACCAAGAAGACGACCTGCACGGGCGTGGAGATGTTCCGCAAGCTGCTTGACCGCGGCGAGGCCGGCGACAACGTGGGCGTTCTGCTGCGCGGCATCGACCGTGACGCGGTCGAGCGTGGCCAGGTTCTGTGCAAGCCCGGTTCGGTGACGCCGCACACGAAGTTCGAGTGCGAGGTCTACATCCTGACCAAGGAGGAAGGCGGCCGCCACACGCCGTTCTTCGCGAACTACCGTCCGCAGTTCTACTTCCGCACGACGGACGTGACCGGCACGGTGACGCTGCCCTCGGGCACGGAGATGGTGATGCCGGGTGATAACCTGAAGTTCGAGGTCGAGCTGATCGCCCCGATCGCGATGGAAGACGGCCTGCGCTTCGCCATCCGCGAAGGCGGCCGCACCGTCGGATCCGGCGTCGTGTCGAAGATCGTAGAGTAATCAAACCTGTTCGATGTAGGGCGCGGGCCCGACCCGCTCCCTACCTCTCAACGCGAAAGGCAAGACCCATGGCGCTTCAAGGCCAAAACATTCGCATCCGCCTCAAGGCGTTCGATTACCGTGTGCTGGATGCCAGCACCGCGGAAATCGTGAGCACCGCCAAGCGGACGGGTGCCCAGGTGCGCGGACCCATTCCGCTGCCCAACAAGATCGAGAAGTTCACGGTTCTCCGTGGGCCGCACATCGACAAGAAATCCCGCGACCAGTTCGAGATCCGCACCCACAAGCGGCTTCTCGACATCGTCGACCCGACGCCGCAGACCGTGGACGCGCTGATGAAGCTCGACCTCGCCGCCGGCGTTGACGTTCAGATCTCGGTCTAAGGAGGGCATCGGTAATGCGCTCTGGCATTCTCGCAAAGAAGGTGGGCATGACCCGCCTGTTCATGGAGGACGGGAAGCAGATCCCCGTGACCGTTCTTCAACTCGACAACCTGCAGGTGGTGGCTCAGCGCACCGCCGAGCGCGACGGCTACACCGCCGTTCAGCTCGGTGCCGGCGCGGCCAAGGCCAAGCGGACGTCTCAAGCCATGCGCGGCCATTTCGCGGCCGCCAAGGTGGAGCCCAAGCGTAAACTCGTCGAGTTTCGCGTAAGCCCCGACAACCTGATCGACGTGGGCGCCGAGCTTTCGGCCGAGCACTTCGTCGAAGGCCAGAAGGTGGACGTTTCCGGCACCTCGATCGGCAAGGGTTTCGCCGGTGCCATGAAGCGGCACAACTTCGGCGGCCTGCGCGCCTCGCACGGCGTGTCGATCAGTCACCGTTCGCACGGCTCCACCGGTCAGTGCCAAGACCCGGGCCGCGTGTTCAAGGGCAAGAAGATGGCCGGCCACATGGGCGCCGCCCGCGTCACCACCCAGAACCTGGAAGTGGTGCGGACCGACGCTGAGCGTGGGCTCGTCTTCATCAAGGGCGCCGTGCCCGGTTCGAAGGGCGGCTGGGTCACCGTGAAAGACGCGGTGAAGAAAAAGCTGCCTGACGGCGTGCCGCACCCGGCGGCCCTGAAATCGGACGCTCAACCGGTCGTGGAAGCGCCGGCAGAAGCCCCCGAAGGAGGCGCTGAAGCATGAAACTCGACGTGATCAAACTGGACGGCGGCAAGGCCGGCTCGGTCGATCTGGATGACGCGCTGTTCGGCCTCGAGCCGCGCGCCGACATCCTGCACCGCGTGGTCCGCTGGCAGCGCAACAAGGCGCAGGCCGGCACCCACAAGGTCAAGACCCGGTCGGAGACCAGCTACTCGACGAAGAAGATCTATCGCCAGAAGGGCACCGGTGGCGCACGCCACGGCGACCGCAACGCGCCGATCTTCCGAAAGGGTGGTATCTACAAGGGTCCGACCCCGCGCAGCCATGCCCATGAACTGCCCAAGAAGTTCCGCAAGCTGGGTCTGCGCCACGCGCTCAGCGCCAAGGCGAAGGCGGGCGAGCTGGTGATCATCGAGGCCGCCGAATCCAACGGCAAGACCTCGGCGCTCGCCAAGCAGCTCAAGAACCTGGGCTGGAAGCGCGCGCTGATCATCGACGGTGCGGAGGTGAACGAAACCTTCGCCCAGGCCGCGCGCAACATCGACGGGCTCGACGTGCTGCCCTCGATGGGCGCCAACGTCTATGACATCCTCAAGCGTGACACGCTGGTGCTCACGAAGGCGGGTGTCGAAGCTCTGGAGGCTCGGCTGAAATGACCGACAAGGCGAAACTCTACGACGTGATCCGCAAGCCGATCATCACCGAGAAGGCCACCATGGCGTCGGAATCCGGCGCGGTGGTGTTCGAAGTGTCGATCGACGCGAACAAGCCGCTGATCAAGGAGGCCGTCGAAAGCCTCTTCGGCGTCAAGGTGAAGGCGGTCAACACCACCATCACCAAGGGCAAGGTCAAGCGTTTCCGCGGCCAGACCGGCAAGCGGAGAGACGTGAAGAAAGCCTACGTGACGCTGGAAGAAGGCAACACGATCGACGTGACCACCGGGCTCTGAGCCTGGTGCCGGGCTGACCCCCGGCCCATGATCGAGAATTGGGAGGGCCCCTCGCGCGAGCGGGGGGCCTTTTCTCTTTGCTTGGGCGGCCTGGACACGCCAGAACCTGCCAAACACGGCCATGTGACCGGTTCCTTGCTTGATCTGCCCGGCCTTCGCAGCCCACACTAAGGTATCATTTCTTTACGAGAATCGTATCCCATGTTGACCCGACGCCATTTCGTCATCACCTCCGCGGCCCTTTTCTCGGCCCCGATCGCGCAGGCGCAGACGGCTGACGAGGCCGGGTCTGACGCCGTGGCCACTTCGGTCGAAACCGCGCCCGAACCGGCGCCGCGCGCGCCCCGGACATATCCGGCGAAATGGGATCGGTGGGACGCGCAGGTCACCCCCGCCAACTACGATCCGGCCACCTCCAACCCCTGGGGATTTCATCCGCGCTTCCTGCCGCAGCGGGTTGAGGCCAACCCGGGCCTGACGCCGGGGAGCCTCCATGTCGACGCGGTGGCGCGCTACCTCTACCACATCGGTGATGACGGGACGGCGATGCGCTACGGCGTCGCCATCGCCAAGGGCAACCTCTACGAGCCGGGCACCTATACCATCGGGCGCAAGGCCAAGTGGCCGACCTGGACGCCGACGAAGGCGATGATCAGGCGCGACCCGCAATACGCCAAGTATGAGCACGGCATGGATGCCGGCCCCCGCAACCCGCTCGGCTCGCGCGCCTTCTATCTATTCGTCGGCAACCGCGACACGCTGCTGCGCATCCACGGCTCGCCGCACCCCGGATCCATCGGCGGGCGCGCAAGCTCTGGCTGCGTCCGCATGGTGATGGCGCATATCAACGATCTCTACCCGCACGTCGCCAAGGGGGCGATGGCGGTGCTCTATCCGCCGGAAGACGTGATCGCGTCGCGCAGCTGAAGCGCCTCGGGCAAGGCCAAGCGCCGCGAACCTGCCGTCAGCCCGAAGCGCGGGAACAGATCGGCCGCCCGTCCTTCGACCGCAGCGGCAGGAAGGTCGTCTCCACCGGTCCGATGTGGCGGTAGACGTAGCAGCCATCGGCCTCGTCGATTTTCACGGCGTTGAGGTCCTGGTAGGGGGCGGCGATCGCCAGCACGCCCTCGGGAAGCTGCACGAAAGAGCCGGAGGGGCCAGAGGGCACGCCCGTGCCTTCGCAGGCCGCCAGAAACAGGGCCGCGCTGGCCAAGAGAAGAATCGGCTTTTTCATCAATAAAGACTCCTGTTCGGTGGTTGCAGAATGCGCGAAGCGGCAGCGGATAACCAGAGGGGAGGGGAAAACCAAAGGCTACGGGGCGACTGCCGGCCCGCCTGAAGCCAGGTGCCAACCGGCCCGGACTATCGCCCGTGGCGCCACGCCTCTTGACACCATCCTGCGCCAAACAACCGGCGCACTTGCCACGCCCCCCCAACCCCGCTATACCGCGCCAGTCACGTGGCCCCGGATTCGTTCCGGGGCCTCTGGCTTATTGAATTCGGGGACCTCCGGGGCCCTACACCCCGCTCCCTTCGGGGGGCACTAACAGACAGGCGGGGCAACCCGCCGCAAAGCAACGGAAGACAGAAAGCATGGCACTCAAGTCGTATAAGCCGACGACGCCGGGCCAGCGCGGGCTGGTGCTGATCGACCGTTCGGAGCTTTGGAAAGGACGTCCCGTCAAAGCCCTCACCGAGGGTCTGACGAAGAAGGGCGGCCGGAACAACACCGGACGGATCACGATGCGTCGCCGTGGTGGTGGCGCGAAGCGTCTCTATCGCATCGTCGATTTCAAGCGCAACAAGTTCGACGTTCCCGCCCGCGTGGCACGGATCGAATACGATCCCAACCGCACCGCCTTTATCGCCCTCATCGCCTATGACGATGGCGAGCAGGCCTACATCCTGGCCCCGCAGCGCCTCGCCGTCGGCGACCAGATCGTCGCGAGCCAGAAGGCCGACATCAAGCCCGGCAACGCGATGCCCTTCTCGGGCCTCCCGATCGGCACCATCGTGCACAACGTCGAGATGAAGCCCGGCAAGGGCGGCCAGATCGCGCGCGCCGCGGGCACCTATGCCCAGTTCGTCGGACGTGACGGCGGCTATGCCCAGATCCGGCTGTCGTCGGGCGAACTTCGCCTCGTGCGCCAGGAATGCATGGCCACGGTCGGCGCGGTGTCGAACCCCGACAACTCGAACCAGAACCTCGGCAAGGCCGGGCGCAACCGCCATTACGGCAAGCGCCCCTCTGTCCGCGGTGTCGTGATGAACCCGATCGACCACCCGCACGGCGGCGGTGAAGGCCGCACCAGCGGTGGCCGTCATCCGGTCACGCCCTGGGGCAAGCCGACCAAGGGTGCCCGCACCCGCAACAAGAACAAGGCGTCGTCGAAGCTGATCGTCCGCTCGCGTCACGCCAGGAAGAAGGGTCGGTAATCATGTCGCGCTCTGTATGGAAAGGCCCTTTTGTCGACTCCTACGTCCTCAAGAAGGCCGAAAAATCCCGCGAGTCGGGTCGCAACGAGGTCATCAAGATCTGGTCGCGCCGTTCCACCATTCTGCCGCAGTTCGTCGGCCTCACCTTTGGTGTCTACAATGGCAAGAAGCATATCCCGGTGAACGTCTCCGAGGACATGATCGGCCAGAAGTTCGGTGAATACGCGCCGACGCGCACCTATTACGGCCACGCCGCCGACAAGAAAGCGAAGAGGAAATAAGCCATGGGCAAGGATAAGAATCCCCGCCGCGTGGCGGACAACGAGGCGATGGCGAAACTGCGCATGCTGCGCACCAGCCCGCAGAAGCTCAACCTCGTGGCCGCGATGATCCGTGGCAAGAAGGTCGACAAGGCGCTTTCCGACCTCACCTTCTCGAAGAAGCGCATCGCCCAGGACGTGAAGAAATGCCTTCAGTCCGCGGTGGCCAACGCCGAGAACAACCACAACCTCGACGTCGACGAGCTCGTCGTGGCCGAGGCCTTCGTGGGCAAGAACCTGGTGATGAAGCGCGGCCGTCCGCGGGCGCGTGGCCGCTATGGCCGGATCATGAAGCCGTTCTCGGAACTCACCATCAAGGTGCGTCAAGTTGAGGAGCAAGCCTAATGGGTCATAAAGTCAATCCGATCGGCATGCGCCTTCAGGTCAACCGCACCTGGGACAGCCGCTGGTATGCCGACACCAAGGACTACGGCGATCTCCTGCTCGAAGATCTCAAGATGCGCGATTTCATTCGCGAAGAGGTCAAGCAGGCGGGCGTCAGCCGGGTGATCATCGAGCGTCCGCACAAGAAGTGCCGCGTCACGATCCACACCGCGCGTCCGGGCGTCATCATCGGCAAGAAGGGCGCCGACATCGAGGTGCTTCGCAAGAAGCTCGCCAAGATGACCGACAGCGACCTGCATCTCAACATCGTCGAGGTGCGCAAGCCCGAGCTCGACGCCCAACTGGTGGCCGAGAGCATCGCCCAGCAGCTCGAGCGCCGGGTTTCGTTCCGCCGCGCGATGAAGCGGGCGGCGCAGAACGCCATGCGCATGGGTGCGCTCGGTGTTCGGGTGAACGTCGCCGGCCGTCTCGGCGGTGCCGAGATCGCCCGTACGGAGTGGACGCGCGAGGGCCGGGTGCCTCTGCACACGCTGCGCGCTGACATCGACTATGCGCTTGCCGAGGCCAAGACTGCCTATGGCATCATCGGGATCAAGGTCTGGATCTACAAAGGCGAGATCCTCGAGCATGATCCCTCTGCGCATGATCGCAAGCTCCAGGAACTCCAGGAAGGCCCGGCGCCACGTGGCGCCATGGGCGGCCGCCGGTAAGGAGAGCATAAAATGCTGCAACCGAAGCGCACC
Source organism: Sinisalibacter lacisalsi (assembly GCF_014640115.1). Taxonomy (GTDB): domain Bacteria; phylum Pseudomonadota; class Alphaproteobacteria; order Rhodobacterales; family Rhodobacteraceae; genus Sinisalibacter; species Sinisalibacter lacisalsi. Next base: position 621,736 of record NZ_BMGI01000001.1, read on the forward strand.
AAATTCCGCAAGATGCACAAGGGCCGGATCAAGGGCCAGGCCAAGGGTGGCTCTGATCTGAACTTCGGCACTTTCGGCCTCAAGGCGGTGGAACCCGAGCGCGTGACCGCGCGCCAGATCGAAGCCGCCCGCCGGGCCATGACGCGCCACATGAAGCGTCAGGGCCGGGTCTGGATCCGTATCTTCCCCGACGTCCCGGTGTCGTCGAAGCCGACGGAAGTCCGGATGGGCAAGGGCAAGGGTTCGGTCGATTTCTGGGCCGCCAAGGTCAAGCCCGGCCGGATCATGTTCGAGATCGACGGCGTCAACGAGGAGATCGCCCGCGAGGCGCTCCGCCTCGCTGCGATGAAGCTGCCGATCAAGACCCGGACCGTGATGCGGGAAGACTGGTAAGGACGAAAACGCGCAAGCGTTTTCTGTCCGGCGTGGTGTAGGCAAATCCGCAGGATTTGTCCGGGCCGCGCCCCGTTAGAGACAAGAAAACCCCCGCCGGTCACCCGGCGGGGGTTTTCGTTTGCCCCGACGCGGCACGGGGCTGGTCGCCCCGCACCCGGCTCCAGCGCGCGGTTCCAGTCAAGAACATCGTTGGACCTGCTCCGGCCTTGGGATATTCTCATCACGTGAAACGCATTCTTCTGTTCCTCCGCCTGAATCTGGCATTTCTCCTGGTCCTCAGTGTTGCGGGAAATCTGGCACTTGGGGTGCTCAACTTCGTTTTTCAGCCGATCTGGCGCGCCGCCGCAGTGACGGCCGCGGTTGCAACAAACGAGGTGAAATCGGAGGCCGAAGAACGGCGCGCCGTTGCCAAAGCTCGCACGAAGGAAAAGGCCAAGGCGCGATTGCGTCGTGTGGTGACGGTTCTGCCGTTCGTCGGGCTCGCGGCCGCCGTCGGGTTCGAATACGCGGATTACCAGGCATGGCTCGAGGAAAACCCAGGCGGCGATGCGGAAACGTATGGACGGGAAGTCATGGAGGTTTCGCAAGAGGTCGCCGACGAGGTGCTGGCGGACCTGCCCGAACGCGTCGGACCGGACCGCGAACGGCTCATCGCCGGGTTGGAAAAGTTGATGTCAGGATTCGCGGCCACCGCAGGGGAATAGACGTCACTCCCAGCGATAATTGAAACTCACCGAAATCCGCTCTTCGTCGTCCGCCATGTTCAGCGGCACTTCGTGCCTCAACCAGCTTTCCCACAAGAGCACGTCGCCCACGACCGGTTTGACGTAGACGAAGGTTTGCAGCTCTTCGCGGGCGTCCTTGCGACGCGGCGGGGCGGCCATCATCCGGGCCGAGCGCGGGTCTTCCAGTTTCAGCGCCGAGGCGCCCTCGGGCATCGCCACGTAGGTGGTGCCGGAAATCACCGAATGGGGGTGAATGTGGCTGCCATGGGTGCCGCCTTCCGGCAGGATGTTGATCCAGAGGTCTTCCAGCACCAGCGCGCGGCCGTCGAGATCGAACTCGAGGTCTTCCGCGAAGGCCACCACATGCGCATCGAGCGCCGCTTTCACATCGGCGAACACCGGCGAGCGCCAGGGCAGGTCGGCGAGCGAGGCATAGGAGGTATAGCCCGGGTATCCGTTCTCGGCCGACCAGAGCTGCCCCGCCTCATCATCTTCGGCGATGGCAAGGCACTCGGCTTCGAGCGCGTCGGAGTCGACGGCGGGCCCGTGCTCGGAGAGCGCGGCGCGGTAAAGGCGGGTCACGAAGAGGGATTTGATATCGGCCATGGCGAGGTGATAGCGCAATGCTGGTAACGGCGCGAGTGTCATTTGTTCTCATCTGTCGCCGGGTTCTGGACGCCGCCGCGCGCCCGCGTCCACGCCCTCCGCGAAAACCCGCCCAAGGGGCTTGCTTTCCCGCGTGAACCCGCGTATTGCGCAGCCTTCACACGGACTCCACCGGATTCGGCGTGACCTGTACGTGCGCATTCGCGAGCGGGAAGGGCGCCCCGGTGATGTTGAGAAAGGAAAAGGCGAATGAACGCCAAGGAACTGCGTGACAAGACGCCGGACCAGCTCAAAGAGCAGCTGGCCGAGCTGAAAAAGGAAAGCTTCAACCTGCGTTTCCAGCAAGCCACCGGCGCGCTGGAAAACTCCGCCCGCGTGCGCAAGGTGCGCCGTGACGCGGCACGCGTGAAGACGATCCTGACCGAAAAGGCCGCTGCCGCGGCCGGCGAAGCGTAAGAGGAGGCCTGACAGATGCCCAAACGTATCCTGCAAGGCACCGTGACCTCGGACGCCAACGCCCAGACCGTGACCGTGCGTGTCGAACGCCGCTTCAAGCACCCGCTGCTGAAGAAAACGGTTCGCTCGACCAAGAAATACCGCGCCCACGACGAGAACAACACGTTCAAGGCCGGTGACACGGTGCGCATTCAGGAATGCGCGCCGAAGTCGAAAACCAAGCGCTGGGAGGTGATCACCGCCTGAGGCGGGGGTCACATCCCGGTTTGATCGAAACCATGGGGTCGTTACCCCAAAGGTCAGGAGAAACCACATGATCCAGATGCAGACCAATCTGGATGTCGCTGACAACTCCGGCGCTCGCCGGGTTCAGTGCATCAAGGTCCTGGGTGGTTCCAAGCGTAAATACGCCTCCGTCGGCGACATCATCGTCGTCTCGGTGAAGGAAGCCATCCCGCGTGGCCGGGTGAAGAAGGGCGACGTCCGCAAGGCCGTCGTCGTGCGCACCGCCAAGGAAGTGCGCCGCGAAGACGGCACCGCGATCCGCTTCGATCGCAACGCCGCCGTGATCCTCAACAACAACAACGAGCCGATCGGCACCCGTATCTTCGGGCCGGTGGTTCGTGAGCTGCGTGCGAAGAACTTCATGAAGATCATCTCGCTCGCGCCGGAGGTGCTGTGATGGCCGCGAAACTGAAAAAAGGCGACAAGGTTGTCGTGCTCGCCGGCAAGGACAAGGGCAAGCAGGGTGAAATCTCCCGCGTGATGCCCAAGGACGGCAAGGCGATCGTGGATGGCGTGAACGTCGCCATCCGTCACACCAAGCAAAGCCAGACCAGCCAAGGCGGTCGGGTGCCGAAGGCGATGCCGATCGACATCTCGAACCTGGCGATCCTGGACAAGAACGGCAAACCCAGCCGCGTCGGCTTCCGCATGGATGGCGACAAGAAGGTGCGTTTCGCCAAGACCACGGGAGATGTGATCTGATGCTTGACGCTGCGACCTATACCCCCCGCCTGAAGACGGTCTTCAAGGACGAGATCCGCGCCGCCCTCAAAGAAGAGTTCGGCTACAAGAACGACATGCAGATCCCGCGTCTCGAAAAGATCGTGCTGAACATCGGCTGCGGCACCGAGGCGGTGAAAGACACCAAGAAGGCCAAGTCGGCCCAGGAAGATCTCACCAAGATCGCCGGCCAGCTGGCCGTTGTGACCAAGGCGAAAAAGTCGATCGCCGGCTTCCGCGTTCGCGAAGGCATGCCGCTCGGCGCCAAGGTCACGCTCCGGGGCGACCGGATGTATGAATTCCTCGATCGCCTGATCACCATCGCGATGCCCCGTATCCGCGACTTCCGCGGTATTTCGGGCACCTCCTTCGACGGCCGCGGCAACTATGCCATGGGCATCAAGGAACACATCGTCTTCCCCGAGATCGAATTCGACAAGGTCGATGAAGTCTGGGGCATGGACGTCGTGATCACGACCACCGCGAAGACCGACGCGGAAGCCAAGGCGCTGTTGAAGCACTTCAACATGCCTTTCAACAGCTGATCCGCCGGAGGAACTTGACAGATGGCTAAGAAATCCATGATTGCCCGCGAGGCCAAGCGTCAGAAGCTGGTGGAGCAATACGCCGCCAGGCGCGCCGCGCTCAAAGAGATCATCAACGACCAGGATCGCCCGATGGAGGAGCGCTTCCGCGCCTCTCTGAAGCTGGCGAAACTGCCGCGCAACTCGTCGGCCACGCGGCTGCACAACCGGTGCCAGCTCACCGGCCGTCCGCACGCCTATTATCGCAAACTCAAGATCAGCCGGATCGCGCTGCGCGATCTCGGCTCGCACGGCCAGATCCCGGGCCTGGTGAAATCGAGCTGGTAAGGAGAGAGAGATGAACGATCCTATCGGCGATATGCTCACCCGCATCCGCAACGCGCAACTGCGCGGCAAATCCACCGTCTCGACGCCGGCCTCCAAGCTTCGTGCCTGGGTGCTCGACGTTCTGGCCGACGAGGGCTACATCCGCGGCTACGAAAGTGGCACGGATGTCAACGGTCACCCGACGCTTGAAATCGCGCTCAAGTATTTCGACGGCACCCCGGTGATCCGCGAAGTCAAGCGCGTGTCGAAGCCCGGCCGCCGCGTCTACATGGGCGCCAAGGAGATCCCGCAGGTCCGTCAGGGCCTCGGTGTCTCGATCGTCTCGACGCCGAAGGGCGTGATGTCGGATGCCAACGCTCGCGCTGCCAATGTCGGCGGCGAAGTGCTCTGCACCGTATTCTAAGGAGGGCCAGATGTCTCGTATTGGGAAAAAGCCGGTCCAGCTGCCCTCGGGTGTGACGGCGTCCGTCTCGGGCCAGACCATCGAGGTCAAGGGCCCGAAGGGCACCCGCAGCTTCACCGCCACCGACGATGTCACCATCAAGGTGGAAGAAAACGCCGTGCAGGTTGATCCGCGCGGCTCGTCGAAGCGCGCGCGCCAGCAGTGGGGCATGAGCCGCACCATGGTGCAGAACCTCGTCACCGGTGTGACCGAGGGCTTCAGGAAAGAGCTCGAGATCACCGGTGTGGGTTATCGTGCCCAGATCCAGGGCAACGTGCTCAAGCTGAACCTCGGCTACAGCCACGAAGTCAACTTTGAAACCCCCGAAGGCGTGACGATCACCTCGCCGAAGAACACCGAGATCGTCGTCGAGGGGATCGACCAGCAGCTCGTCGGGCAGGTCGCGGCCAATATCCGCGAATGGCGCGCGCCGGAACCCTACAAGGGCAAGGGCATCCGCTACAAGGACGAGTATATCTTCCGCAAGGAAGGCAAGAAGAAGTAAGGACGCGAAAAATGGCAAACAGCAAACGAGACCTGTTCGTGAAGCGCCGCCTGCGCGTTCGCAACCGGCTGCGGAAGACGAACTCGGGCAAACTGCGCCTCACCGTGCACCGTTCGAACAAGAACATCTCCGCCCAGCTCATCGACGATGTGAACGGCGTGACCGTCGCCGCCGCCTCGTCGCTCGAGAAAGATCTCGGGACGACCGGCAAGAACAACGTGGAGGCTGCCGCCAAGGTGGGCGCCGCGCTGGCCGAGCGCGCCAAGAAGGCGAACGTGGACGAGTGCTATTTCGACCGTGGCGGCTTCCTGTTCCACGGCAAGGTGAAGGCGCTCGCCGAGGCTGCCCGTGAAGGTGGTCTGAAGTTCTGAGAAATGGCGATGCCTTCGGGCGTCGCCGAGACGAAACGAGGGGGGCGCAGGCCGCCCTCCCGATGACCCGGGGGCCCGCGGCTCACTTGGGTTGGCAACAACCGGTGCGATGCGCACCACGACGAAAAGGAATGCCTGATGGCAGAACGTGACAACCGCCGCGGCCCGCGCCGCGACCGTGACGAAACCCCCGAGTTCGCCGATCGCCTGGTCGCGATCAACCGGGTCTCGAAAACCGTGAAGGGCGGCAAGCGTTTCGGCTTTGCTGCGCTCGTCGTGGTGGGCGACCAGAAGGGCCGTGTCGGCTTCGGCAAGGGCAAGGCGAAAGAGGTGCCCGAGGCGATCCGCAAGGCCACCGAGAGCGCCAAGCGTGCGATGATCCGCATTCCGCTCAAGGAAGGCCGCACCCTGCACCACGATATCGAAGGCCGCCACGGCGCTGGCCGCGTGGTGCTGCGCACCGCCCCGGAAGGCACCGGCATCATCGCCGGTGGCCCGATGCGCGCGGTGTTCGAGATGCTCGGCATCAAGGACGTCGTGTCGAAGTCGATCGGGTCGCAGAACCCCTACAACATGATCCGGGCCACGCTCGATGGCCTCAAGAAGGAAGCCAGCCCCCGCTCCGTGGCCCAGCGCCGCGGCAAGAAGGTGGCCGACATCCTGCCCGCCCGCGACGAGGCCCCGGCCGCGTCGAGCCAGGTTGCTGAGGAGGCTTGAGAGACATGGCGAAAACCATCGTTGTCAAACAGATCGGCTCGCCGATCCGCCGCCCCGCCGTCCAGCGTGACACGCTGATCGGCCTCGGGCTCAACAAGATGCACAAGACCCGCGAGCTCGAAGATACCCCCGCCGTCCGCGGCATGGTTGCCAAGATCCCGCACCTCGTCGAGATCATCGAAGAGCGCGGGTAAACGCCGACGCGCGTCGGCGTGAAGCGCGGGCGCGCGCCCGCGATTTGCGAGTGAATTGGAACGCCCCGGTCAGGAATGGCCGGGGCGGCTGTGTGTCTAGGGGTATTGAAAACTGTGCCAACCCTTCCCAGATGGAGAATGTGGAAAACTGAGTTATCACTGAAACGACAGTGAGGGCCAGTCTGACAGGGATAGGAATTGGTATTTGAGATTTTGCCTTGGTTCGGCACAAAAAAATCAATAACGGTAACGCTCTACCGGAACCACACAACTGAGCATGACGTCAACCTGATGAGGTTTCGCCATGCGAACTATAGTCGACCGCTTGATGCGAGCCCATCCTCTGTTGGGAGCGTATCATGCCCATTCTTCAATTTCTCTCGGAACTCTCAAATCTAGTTGCAGCGCTGGCTACTTTGCTGGTCGCTGTAATAATGTATAGGCAAACCCTAGATGACGATGACTGACCTTGCCTTAATCTAGATTCACCTAATTCGGGCGCCAATACCGAACCGGATCGTTTGCGATGCGGTTTGGAACAAGGGGAGGGTGCGCATGAACGCGCACCTTCGACCCTGCGTGATATCGCCCGCGCCGACCCATCGCCTGACAACCGCCAGTCAAGGTGCGCCTTCATCCGCACACTAAACCACCACCGCCCACAACACCCAAGCCGCCATCACGATCACGATCACCGAGCCCACGGTGTAGAACGTCGCCCGCACCTCGTGGCTCTGCTTCGTCGCGTAGGCCAGGGCGTGCGCCGCGCGGGCCAGGACGAAGCCGAACATCAGCACCTGTGCCAGCCAGAGCGGCGGGGCGGTCAGCACGAACAGGAGCCCCGCGATCCAGAACGCGGGGATGTTTTCGAGGTCGTTCCGGTGCATCCGCCGGGAACGGTCGACGTAATCGTTGATCTCCAGTTGTTCGGGGGAGGGCGCGCGGTTCAGAGGGCCCGGCTGGAGGTCTTCGGGGCTGGCGAAGCCGGTCCTGACCTTCATCATGCGGTAAACCGTCATCCAGCCTTGGGCCATCACCTTGAGCACCCCGAGCGCGGCCGCGATCGCGTAGGTGACAAAGACCGGGTTTTCCAGGTTGAGCAGGTCCATCGGTGCACCCCCATGCAGATGGAGCCAAATCGTGGGCCCGATCCGGCCAGCTGTCAACCTCGCGGGCCACTTGATCCCCCCCGCGCAAGCGTCTATACGCCCCCGGTGGCCCTTAACCGGCCCGACTCACACAACCAAGAAACGCCGCGTGTGCCCCGCTTCGCTTCGGGGGCATTTCCGGCCAAGGAGAAGCGATATGAAACTCAACGAACTGCGCGACAATCCCGGCGCAACCAAGAAAGCCAAGCGCGTTGGCCGTGGCCCCGGCTCCGGCACCGGCAAGACCGCCGGACGCGGCATCAAGGGCCAGAAATCCCGTTCGGGCGTGGCCATCGCGGGCTACGAGGGCGGCCAGATGCCGCTCTACATGCGCCTGCCCAAGCGTGGCTTCAACAAGCCCAACCGCAAGAAATTCGCCGTGGTGAACCTCGGGCTGATCCAGAAATTCATCGACGCCAAGAAGCTCGATGCCAAGGCCGAGATCACCGAAGACACGCTGCTGGAAGCCGGCATCATCCGCCGCAAGCTCGACGGCGTGCGCATTCTCGCCAAGGGCGACATCAGCGCCAAGCTCAAGCTCAGCGTCACCGGCGCCTCCAAGTCGGCCATCGAGGCCGTGGAAAAGGCGGGCGGCTCGCTCACCGTGGCGACCCCGGCGGCCGAGTAAGCGCTTGTGGGGGGTCGTCTGGCCCCTTACATGAGCAGATGATTTCCAGCGCCGCCGGGTCGGGGATCGACCTCGGCGGCGCTTGCACGAACAGGGGGCCTCATGGCATCTGCAGCGGAACAAATGGCGTCGAACCTCTCCTGGGGGACGCTTGGCAAAGCCACCGAGTTGCGCCAGCGCATCTTCTTCACCATCGGCCTGCTCATCATCTACAGGGTCGGCACCTATATTCCGGTGCCGGGGATCGACGCGGCGGCGCTGCGCGAATTCATGTCGGATGCGCAGGCCGGGATCGGTGGTATCCTGTCGATGTTCACCGGTGGTGCGTTGGGGCGCATGGGCGTCTTCGCGCTCGGCATCATGCCCTATATCTCGGCCTCGATCATCGTCCAGCTCGTCGCCACGATGTACGAACCGTGGAAACAGCTGCGCAAGGAAGGCGAGCAGGGCCGGCGCAAGATCAACCAGTATACCCGCTATGGCACCGTGGTGCTCGCCACCGGCCAGGCCTTCGCGCTGGCCAATTCGCTGCAGGCGGGCGACCTGGCGACCAGCCCGGGGATGTTCTTCATCGCCTCCGCCGTCATTACGCTGGTGGGCGGAACCATGTTCCTGATGTGGCTCGGTGAGCAGATCACCGCGCGCGGTATCGGCAACGGCATCTCGCTGATCATTTTCGTCGGCATCGTCGCCGAGATCCCGGCCGCCGCGGCGCAGTTCCTCAGCCAGGGGCGTTCGGGCGCCATCAGCCCGGTGGTCATCATCGCCGTCCTGCTGATGGTGGTGGCGGTGATCGGTTTCGTCGTGTTCATGGAACGCGCGCTGCGCAAGATCCACATCCAGTATCCGCGTCGCCAGGTGGGGATGAAGGTCTATGACGGCGGTTCCTCGCACCTGCCGATCAAGGTCAACCCCGCGGGCGTGATCCCGGCGATCTTCGCCTCCGCGCTGCTGCTTCTGCCGACCACGGTCTCGACCTTCAACACCGGCCAGCAGGGCCCGGTGATGTCGACGCTGATGGCCTATTTTGGCCCAGGTCAGCCGCTCTACCTGTTGTTCTACGCCGGCATGATCATCTTCTTCACCTTCTTCTACGCCCGCGAAGTGAGCTTCAAGGTCGACGAAGTGGCAGACAACCTCAAGAACCAGAACGGCTTCGTGCCCGGCATCCGCCCCGGCGCCAAGACGGCCGAATACCTCGATTACGTGCTCGTGCGCATCCTGACGCTGGGCTCGATCTACCTCGCCGCCGTCTGCCTTCTGCCCGAAGTTCTGCGGTCGCAATGGTCCATCCCGTTCTACTTCGGCGGCACCTCGGTGCTTATCGTCGTCTCGGTGACGATGGACACGATCAACCAGGTTCAGTCGCACCTGCTCGCCTACCAGTATGAGGGCCTGATCGAGAAATCGCAGCTTCGCGGCAAGCGCAGCAAAAACAAGACGGCAAGGAAGGGACCGGCGCGTCGATGAATATCATTCTTCTGGGACCGCCCGGCGCGGGGAAGGGCACGCAAGCCCGCAAGCTCGTGGAAGAGCGCAACATGATCCAGCTTTCCACCGGTGACATGCTGCGCGAAGCACGCTCCTCGGGCACCGAAATGGGCAACAAAGTTGCCGCGATCATGGACGCGGGCCAGCTCGTGACCGACGAGATCGTGATCGGCCTGATCGAGGAAAAGCTCGAGGGCGACCACGGCGGCGGCTTCATCTTCGATGGCTTCCCGCGCACATTGGCCCAGGCCGACGCGCTCGGGGACTTGTTGCAGCGCCACGGCACCAAGCTCGACGCGGTGATCGAGATGCAGGTCGACGACGAGGCGCTGGTTCAACGGATCACGGCGCGCTCGACCTGCGCCGATTGCGGCGAAGTGTATAACGACAACACCAAGCCGATCCCGGCCGACGGCAAGTGCGCCAATTGCGGCGGGACCGAGTTCAAGCGCCGCGCGGACGACAACGAGGAGAGCCTGCGCACCCGGCTGATGGAGTATTACAAGAAGACCTCGCCGCTGATCGGCTACTATTATGCCAAGGGCGATCTGAAGCCGGTCAACGGCCTGGGCGAGATCGACGAGGTGGCGGCCGAGATCGCAGGCGTGCTGGGCTGAACCGGTGCCTTGGCGCCGACGTCGGCGCCAGCGCCCCTCGCCCCTTGACGCCACCGGCAATCCCTCGTAAAGCACCGCATCCCGCAAGGGAATCGGCGCTGTCCGGGGTCGCGCCCCGAGCCGCACCAGATCATAGTTTCAGCTGCGGCCCGCAGGGATGACCCCGGCGGGCTTACGTTGTGAAAAAAGGACCTGGGGTTACGGGTCCGCAACGAAAGGAAGACAGACTTGGCACGTATCGCCGGCGTGAACATCCCGACGCACAAGCGCGTCCCGATCGCCCTTACCTACATCACCGGAATTGGTCAGAGCTCCGCGAAACAGATCTGCGAAGCCGTGAATATCGACACCTCCCGCCGCGTCAACGAACTCAGCGACGCCGAGGTGCTTGCCATCCGTGAACATATCGACGCGAACTTCCTCGTGGAAGGCGACCTGCGTCGCGAAGTGCAGATGAACATCAAGCGTCTGATGGACCTTGGCTGCTACCGTGGCCTGCGCCATCGCCGCAACCTCCCCGTGCGCGGGCAGCGCACCCACACCAATGCGCGCACGCGCAAAGGTCCGGCGAAAGCGATCGCCGGCAAGAAGAAATAAGGGGAGGCAAGAAACATGGCACGTGATAAACGCGCACCCAAGCGCAAGGAACGCAAGAACATCGCCGCTGGTGTGGCGCATGTGAACTCCTCGTTCAACAACACCAAGATCCTGATCTCCGACGTGCAGGGCAACGCGATTGCCTGGTCGTCGGCGGGCACGATGGGCTTCAAGGGCTCGCGCAAGTCGACTCCTTACGCCGCCCAGATGGCTGCCGAAGATGCCGGCCGCAAGGCTCAGGAGCATGGGGTGAAGACCATCGAGGTCGAGGTTCAGGGCCCCGGTTCGGGCCGGGAATCGGCGCTGCGCGCGCTCGCCGCGGTGGGGTTCAACATCACCTCGATCCGCGACGTGACCCCGATCGCTCACAACGGCTGCCGCCCGCCGAAGCGCCGCCGGGTGTAAACAATTCTATCGCTCGGGCCCCGGGATTCCCGCGGCCCGAGTCCGTCATTTTGAACCTCGGGCGTCCTGCCTTTTGGACATGGAGGCAGGACTGGTATGGAGGGACGCATGATCCACAAAAACTGGGCTGAATTGATCAAGCCGACACAGCTTGACGTTAAACCGGGCAATGACCCGGCGCGTCAGGCCACCGTGACGGCCGAACCGCTGGAGCGTGGCTTCGGCCTGACGCTGGGCAACGCGCTGCGGCGTGTTCTGATGTCGAGCCTGCAGGGCGCGGCGTTCACCTCCGTGCAGATCGACAACGTGCTGCACGAGTTTTCCTCCGTTGCCGGTGTGCGCGAGGACGTGACCGATATCGTGCTGAACCTCAAGGGCGTGGCGATCCGCATGGAAGTCGAGGGGCCGAAGCGCCTTTCGATCTCGGCAAAGGGGCCGATGGTGGTGACCGCGGGCGATGTGTCGGAGAGCGCGGGGATCGAGATCCTCAACAAGGATCACGTGATCTGTCACCTCGACGACGGCGCCGACCTGTTCATGGAACTGACCGTGAATACCGGGAAGGGCTACGTCTCGGCCGACAAGAACCGCCCCGAGGATGCGCCCATCGGGCTGATCCCGATCGACGCGATCTATTCGCCGGTCAAGCGCGTGTCGTATGAAGTGCAGCCCACCCGCGAGGGCCAGGTGCTCGACTACGACAAGCTGACGATGAAGGTCGATACCGACGGTTCGATCACTCCCGACGATGCCGTCGCCTACGCCGCGCGCATCCTGCAGGACCAGCTTTCGATCTTCGTGAACTTCGAGGAGCCGGAATCGGCAGGCCGCGAAGCCGAGGATGACGGGCTCGAGTTCAACCCGCTGCTGCTCAAGAAGGTCGACGAGCTGGAGCTCTCGGTGCGGTCGGCGAACTGCCTCAAGAACGACAACATCGTCTACATCGGCGACCTGATCCAGAAGACCGAAGCCGAGATGCTGCGCACCCCGAACTTCGGCCGCAAGTCGCTCAACGAGATCAAGGAAGTGCTCTCGGGCATGGGTCTGCACCTCGGCATGGATGTCGAGGAATGGCCGCCGGAGAACATCGAAGACCTGGCCAAGAAGTTCGAAGACCAGTTCTGAAAGACTGCCGGGCTCGGGCCCGGCCTACGGTAGGGCGGGCTGGAACCCGCCTTCCGCAATACCCGGGCAATCCCGCCCCAAGGAGAGTGGCCCACACGCATCGGCCGCCAGACAAAGCAAAACGAAGACCAAGGAGATAAAACATGCGTCACGCGAAAGGCTACCGTCGCCTCAACCGCACCCATGAGCACCGCAAGGCCCTGTTCGCCAACATGGCCGGCTCGCTGATCGAACACGAGCAGATCAAGACGACCTTGCCGAAAGCCAAGGAACTCAAGCGCGTGCTCGACAAGCTGATCACGCTCGGCAAGCGCGGCGATCTGCACGCCCGGCGTCAGGCCGCGGCCCAGCTCAAGCAGGATGCCCACGTCGCCAAGCTCTTCGAAGTGCTCGGCCCGCGCTACGCCGAGCGCAACGGCGGCTACACCCGCGTGCTCAAGGCCGGGTTCCGCTACGGCGACATGGCGCCGATGGCGATCATCGAGCTGGTGGACCGCGACGAGAGCGCCAAGGGCGCGGGCGACAAGGCGCGCGTTGCCGCCGAGGAAGAGGCCGCCTTCAGCCAGGACTGAGCCTCGGCCAGACCGGTTAAACAAAGGCCCTGCGCTCGTCGGCGCAGGGTTTTTTGTTGCCCGCATCGGCGTCTGTCCGCCGCGTGCAAGCTTTCTTTTGCCTTGACCGGCCCAGTCGTGGCAAGATGGGTTGAAAAAGCCGCGAAATACAATCTAAAGTTGTATATGGTCCTGTTTGCCGCGCTGGAGCCGTCCGGCACCCGGGCAGGAAGTGAAGGACGCGCATGATCGACACGCTCGGATTGGATCGGAGCCTGGCCAAGCTTTCCGACCTCGCACCCAAGGGCTATGCGCTCGGGCTGCATATCCGGTTCGCCTCGGCGCACCTGATGATCCAGACCTATGATCCGCGCTGGACGGAGATCTACACCGAGCGCGGTTACATGCTCGCCGATCCGACGGTGTTCTGGGGCTTCGGCAACGATGGCGCGATCCGCTGGTCGCAGGTCAATCTGCCTGATCCGCACGACATTCTCGGGCAGGCCCGCAGCCATGGCCTGAAATACGGCCTGGTCGTGGCCTATGGCCCGACCTCGTCGCGCACGATCGGGGGGTTCGCCCGCGACGACCGGGAATACAGCGACGATGAAATCGACCGGATCGTGGAGATCGTCGAAAAGCTGCACGTCGCTTCCGAGCCGCCCGAGCAACTCACCTCGGCGCAGCGCATGGCTCTGCGCCTGATCGCTCGCGGCAATCGTCATGCCGAGGCCGCGGCCCTGCTGGGGATTTCCGAATCCGCCCTGAAGGCGCGGCTGCGCTCCGCGCGCGACCGTTTGTTCGTGCGCACCACGGCGGAAGCGATCCAGCGCGCCCAGGAATACAAGTTGCTGTGAGCCCGGATCGCCGGTGCGATCCGGCCCGGGCGGGGGGCTCTGCCCCCCGCACCCCCCGAGGTATTTGGGCCAGGATGAAGGGGCGGGGATTCGGGCTGGCGACCGGGCTCCGGCAGGCATAGTCTCGCACCGATGGCCGATCTCTTCGACACCGTTCCGGGCCCCGTGCCCGATGGCGCCCCGCGCCCGCTGGCCGACCGGCTGCGCCCGCGCGCGCTGTCGGAGGTGATCGGGCAGGACGAAGTGCTGGGCCCCGAGGGGCCGCTGGGGGTGATGCTGGCCTCGGGCTCGCTCGGCTCGCTGGTGTTCTGGGGGCCGCCCGGCGTCGGCAAGACCACCATCGCCCGGCTGCTCGCGCGCGAGACCGACATGCATTTCGTCCAGATCAGCGCGATCTTCACCGGGGTGCCCGAGTTGCGCAAGGTGTTCGAGGCGGCGAAACACCGGCGCGCGAACGGGCAGGGCACGCTTCTGTTCGTCGACGAAATCCACCGTTTCAACAAGGCCCAGCAGGACGGCTTCCTGCCGCACATGGAGGATGGCACGATCCTGCTCGTCGGGGCGACGACCGAGAACCCCTCGTTCGAACTCAATGCCGCGCTTCTGAGCCGGGCGCAGGTGCTGGTGCTCAAGCGCCTGATCCCGGCCGATCTCGAACGCCTGGCGCAGCGCGCCGAAAAAGACCTCGGCCGCGCCCTGCCGCTCGACGGCCCGGCGCGCGAGGCGCTGATCGAGATGGCGGATGGCGACGGGCGGGCATTGCTCAACCTGATCGAGCAAGTGATGGCTTGGAAGGTCGACGGTAAGCTCGACCGCGACGCGCTTTCCACCCGGCTGATGCGCCGGGCCGCACGCTACGACAAGTCGGGCGACGAGCATTACAACCTGATCTCGGCGCTGCACAAATCGGTGCGCGGCTCCGACCCGGACGCGGCGCTCTACTGGTTCAACCGGATGCTGCTGGGCGGCGAGGACCCGCGCTTCCTGGCCCGCAGGCTTACCCGGATGGCGGTGGAGGATATCGGCCTCGCCGATCCGCAGGCCAATGCCGTTTGCCTTCATGCATGGGAAACCTACGAGCGCCTTGGCAGCCCAGAGGGAGAACTGGCGCTGGCGCAGGCGGTGATCTATCTCGCGCTCGCGCCGAAATCGAACGCGGCCTACGTGGCGCAGAAACAGGCGGCGGCGGCCGCGAAGAAGACCGGCTCGGAACCGCCGCCCAAGCACATCCTGAACGCCCCGACAAAGCTGATGGAAGAACAGGGCTACGGCGCGGGCTATGCCTATGATCACGACGCGCCGGAGGCCTTCTCGGGGCAGAACTATTTCCCCGACACGATGAAGCGCGGGGTCTATTACCTGCCGCCCGAGCGCGGCTTCGAACGTGATCTGAAGAAGCGGGTGGAGTGGTTCGCCAAGCTGCGCGCCAAGCGGCAAACTTGACAAGTCGCGCCGGAGCGACAAGGAAGCCCTCATGAACCTGACCCTTTTCTCCGTGGCTCTCGGCGGCGCACTCGGCGCCTCGGCCCGCTACCTTGCCAACGTCATCGTGGCCCGCGCGGTTGGCCACGGCTTTCCCTATGCCACCATCGTGGTGAACGTGGCGGGTTCGTTCCTGATGGGCGTGCTCGTGGTGGTCCTGGCGCGCAAGGGCGGGCAGGCCTATGCCCCCTTCCTGATGACGGGCGTGCTTGGCGGCTTCACCACTTTCTCGGCCTTCTCGCTCGATACGCTCACCCTGTTCGAGCGCGGCGAGACCGGGCTGGCCGGGCTCTACGTCGGCCTCTCGGTGGCGTTGTCGCTCGGGGCGATCGCGCTTGGCATCCTCGCCACCCGCATGGTGCTGGTGCCATGAGCGGGGTGCAGATGCTCACCGTCGCCGCGGGCGAGGGCGACCAGCGGCTCGACCGGTGGTTTCGCCGGCGTTTCCCGCATGTGTCGCAGGGGCGGATCGAGAAGATGTGCCGCAAGGGCGAGATCCGGGTCGATGGCGGGCGGGTGAAGCCGGCGACGCGGATCGAGGAAGGGCAGGAGGTGCGTATTCCACCGCTGCCCGATGAGGCGGCCCCCGCGCCGAAGCCGGAGACGCCGCGCGTTTCGGATGCCGACGCGAAGATGATCCAGGGCGCGGTGCTCTACCGCGATGATTACATCATCGCGCTCAACAAGCCGCCGGGCCTGCCGAGCCAGGGCGGCTCGAAGCAGACCCGTCATGTCGACGGGTTGGCCGAGGCGCTGCGCTTCGGGCTGGAGGAAAAGCCGCGCCTCGTGCACCGGCTCGACAAGGATACATCGGGCGTTCTCATCATGGCCCGCACCCGGGCCGTCGCCAAGGCGCTCACCGATGCCTTCCGCGCCCGCGATGCGCGCAAGATCTACTGGGCGGTGGTGGCCGGTGTGCCCAGCCCGCGCCGGGGCACGGTGAAGTGGGGTTTGGTGAAGGCGCCCGGGCATGGCGGCCATGGCGAGGGCGAGAAGATGCTCTGCGTCCATCCGGCCGACGTTGACGCCACGCCCGGCGCCAAGCGCGCGGTGACCGATTACACGGTGGTGCAGAACCTCGCCACCCGCGCTGCCTGGGTTGCGCTGGTGCCGGTCACCGGCCGCACCCACCAGCTGCGCGCGCACATGGCCGAGATGGGCCACCCGATCGTGGGCGACGGCAAGTATGGCGGTTCGGGGCAGGAAAACCTCGGCGACGGTTGGGGCGCGATGCTGGGCGGTGACATTTCGCGCAAGCTGCACCTGCACGCGCGCTCGCTCAGCCTGACCCACCCGGTCACGGGCAAGCCGCTGACGTTCACCGCGCCGCTCCCCGAGCACATGGCGCGGACCTGGGCGACGCTCGGGTTCGATGAGATGGACGCGCCGGAAGATCCGTTCGCGGAGGACGGCGGATGGACCTGAGCCTCGTGGTCTTCGATGTCGACGGCACGCTGATCGACAGCCAGGATATCATCGTCACGGCCATGCACCGGGCCTTCGCCGATGCGGGCCGGCCATTGCCGGCGCGCGCGGCGGTGCTCTCGGTGGTGGGGCTTTCGTTGCACGACGCGGTGGCCCGGCTCGCGCCCGAGCTTGACGCGGGCGCCGTGGACGAGACCGTCGCGCGTTACCGCGCGGCCTTCATCGCGCTTCGGGAGGAAACCGGGGGCGAGGCCGCCTCGCCGCTCTATCCCGGTGCACGCGCCGTGGTGGAGGCGCTGCACGCCCGCCCCGAGGTGCTGCTGGGGGTGGCCACCGGCAAGGCCCGGCGCGGTCTCGATCATGCCTTTGCCGGCCATGATCTCGATCGTTTCTTCGTCACCCGCCAGACCGCCGACCTTCATCCTTCCAAGCCGCATCCGGCGATGCTGGAGGCGGCACTGGCGGAAACCGGCGTGGCCCCCGGGCGCGCGGTGATGGTGGGCGATACCACGTTCGATATCGAGATGGCGCGCGGCGCGGGGGTGCTGCCGATCGGCGTGGCCTGGGGCTATCATCCGCCCGAGGCGCTGCATTCGGCCGGGGCGGCGTTCGTGATCGAGAGTTTCGCGCAACTGCCGGCCGTGCTTGAGCAATTCTGGAGGGTTTCAGCATGAGCGGCGCCTGGCAGCCAAAACGGTTCTGGTCGGAGGCGGCGGTGAAAACCGCGGAAGGCGGTTTCACCGTCGTGCTCGACGACCGCCCGGTGCGCACACCGGGCAAGGCCGACCTGGTGATGCCGACGCGGGCGCTGGCCGAGGCGGTGGCGGCGGAATGGGACGCGCAGGAAGGCCTTGTGAAGCCGCAGAACATGCCGCTGACCCGCACGGTCAATTCGGCCATCGACAAGGTTTCGGCGCAGCATGCAGAGATCGGGGCGATGATCGCGGCCTATGGCGAGACCGATCTGCTGTGCTACCGCGCCGAAGCGCCAGAGGGGCTCGTGGACCGGCAGGCAAAGGCCTGGGACCCGTTTCTCGACTGGGCGGCAATCCAACTTGGCGCGCGCTTGCGGGCGACCACGGGCATCGTTCCGGTACCGCAAGACGCCGAGGCGATGACCCGCCTCGCCGCGCAAACGCGGGACTTCGACGCGTTTTCGCTTGCGGGGTTTCACGATCTTGTCGCGCTCAGCGGGTCGCTGATCCTCGGGTTCGCGACGGTGCATCGCTTGAAGGATCCGGAAGAGATCTGGGAGATCTCCCGCATCGACGAGGCGTGGCAGCAGGCGCAATGGGGCGAAGACGAGGAAGCGGCGGAACACACCGCGCTGAAAAAACAGGCATTTCTCGATGCCGCGCGGTTTTTTTCACTCCTTGAGCGTGACGATTGATCGCCAGCCGCCCGTCCGACGCGAAATTCCATGAAAATGCTTGGTCTTAGCCCGAGGCTGATCTCGACGGCAGACTTGACCGATTGGACGGAATCCGCCCAAACTTGTTTCATGGAGGGGGGAATCCCGCTTCGAAATTGCTCCCGGCGCGATGCCGGTAAACGAGACGCCCCTGACAGGGCGATAATCAGGAAGAGGTAAACATGAAAAGAACCGTTATTCTTGGCGCCCTGATGGCTGCCGGCTTTTCGGCTGGCGCGGCGTCGGCAGCGACGTTGGATGACGTCAAGGCACGCGGCAAGCTGAACTGCGGCGTGGCCACCGGCGTGCCCGGCTTCGCATCGCCGGATGCCAGCGGCGAGTGGCAGGGGTTCGACGTTTCCGTCTGCCGTGCCGTTGCCGCCGCCACGCTGGGCGATCCGATGGCCGTGGAATTCGTTCCCACCACCGGCAAGACCCGCTTCACCGCGCTCGCCTCGGGCGAGATCGACATGCTCGCGCGCAACACCACCTGGACCTTCTCGCGCGACGTTGACCTCAAGTTCGATTTCATCGGCGTGAACTACTACGACGGTCAGGGCTACATGGTGCCCAAGGAGCTTGGCGTGAGCTCGGCAAAGGAGCTTGATGGCGCCACGATCTGCATCCAGACCGGCACCACCACCGAACTCAACCTCGCCGACTACTTCCGCGTGAACGGCATGAGCTACGAGCCGGTGCCGATCGAGACCAACGCGGAGGCCCAGCAGCAGTATCTGGCCGGCGCCTGCGACGTGTACACCACCGATGCCTCCGGCCTCGCCGCGACCCGCGCCACCTTCGAAGATCCGACCGCGCACGTGATCCTGCCCGAGATCATCTCGAAAGAGCCGCTCGGTCCGCTGGTGCGCCACGGTGACAACGATTGGGCCGACATCGTGCGCTGGAGCCTCAACGCGCTGATCGCCGCCGAGGAATACGGCGTGACGTCGGCCAACATCGACGAATTGCTCAAGGGCACCGACAACCCCGAGATCAACCGTCTGCTCGGCACCGAGGGCAACCTCGGCGAGATGCTCGGCCTCGACGCCGAGTGGGCCGTGCGTGCCATCAAGGCAAACGGCAACTACGGCGAAATCTTCGCGCGCCACATCGGCGAAGATACCCCGATCGGCCTCGCGCGCGGGCTGAACGCCCAATACCGTGACGGCGGCATCCTCTACGCCCCGCCGTTCCGCTAAGAACAGTGGCGAAGGGCGCGGCACTGGCCGCGCCCTTTTCCGATCCAGGCGACAAAACGCATAAGCAAACACCCGGGCGTTGGCGCGGTGCCGCGCGTGACCCGCACCGGGACGACGGGGATATTACATGACGACACTGACCGACCCGCCCAAGGAGTCGTTTCGTCTGTCGATGTTGCTCAACGACAGCCGCTATCGGTCGATTACCATCCAGATCGTTGCGCTCATTGGATTTCTCACGCTGATTGGCTGGTTGCTCAACAACACCGCGCAGAACCTGGCCGATCTCGGCAAGGAACCGAGCTTTCGCTTCCTCACCCAGCCCGCGGGCTATGACATCAACCAGATGCTCATCGAATATACCAACCAGGACAGCAACCTGCGCGCGGCATTCGTTGGGCTGCTCAATACCCTGATCGTGGCGATCATGGGCTGTATCGCGGCCACGGTTGTCGGGGTTATCGTCGGTGTCCTGCGGCTTTCGAACAACTGGATCCTCGCCCGGCTGATGACGGTCTACGTCGAGATCTTCCGCAACGTGCCGGTGCTGCTCTGGATCGTCTTCACCATGGCGATCCTGATCGAAACGCTGCCCGCGCCGCGTGATTTCAGGGGCGACACGCCCGAAGCGAGCATGTTGCTGGGCGACACCGTGGCGCTGACCAACCGGGGTTTCTATATTCCCGAGCCGCTGTTTTCGCGCAGCCTCGGCGACGTCAGTCTTTTCGGCCAATCCCCGCTGCGCTTCGACGTGAGCCTCGACCTCATCGCGATCATGGCGACGCTCCTGGCCGGTGTGCTCCTCGCCGGGCTGTTCGCCAAGCGCGCCGACCGGATCCAGGCGGCGACCGGGGTTCGGCCGCGCACCTGGCATTGGCGCTTCGGGGTGATCGTGCTGCCCACGGCGGCGCTGCTCGCCGGTCTCGGGCTGCACTTCGGATACCCGGAGCTCAGAGGCTTCAACTTCCAGGGCGGCACCTACATGCGCAACTCGCTGATCGCGCTCTGGCTTGCGCTTTCGCTCTACACCGCCGCCTTCGTCGCCGAGATCGTGCGCGCGGGCATTCTCGCGATCTCGAAGGGGCAGACCGAGGCCGCCGCCGCGCTGGGCCTGCGCCCGCGCCGGATCATGAGCCTCGTGGTGTTGCCACAGGCGCTGAGGGTGATCGTGCCGCCGCTGATCTCGCAATACCTCAATCTCACCAAGAACTCTTCGCTCGCCATCGCGGTGGGCTACATGGATATCACCGGCACCCTGATGGGGATCACCCTCAACCAGACCGGCCGCGAGCTCGAGACGGTGCTGATGACCATGCTGATCTACCTCGTGATCTCGCTGGTGATCTCGGGGGCGATGAACGTCTACAACAATTCCGTGAAGCTCCAGGAGCGCTGATATGACCGATCTGTCCTATGTCCGCACCGAGATGCTTTCCGAGCGAGATCCGCCGCTCTCCACCACGGGGGTGATCGGGTGGATCCGCGAAAACCTGTTCAACGGCCTCTCCAACTCGGTTCTCACGCTGGCCTCGCTGGCCTTCATCTACTGGGTGCTCAGCCATTTCATACCGTGGTTCTGGTCGCCGACGTGGAATGGCACGTCGCTCGGCCAGTGCCGCGAAATGATCGGGGCTGCCGGCAAGGAAAGCGGCGCCTGCTGGGGGGTGATCAACGAACGCTGGCCGCAGATGCTCTTCGGCTTCTACCCGGTCGAAGAGCGTTGGCGGCCGATCCTTGCCTTCGTGCTGATGTTCGTGGCGCTGATCCCGGTGCTGTTCAACATGATCTCGCGGCGGTGGAACTGGTTCCTGCTCGCGCTGGTGCTGTTTGTCACCACCCTGTTCGTCGCCTCCGGCTGGCTGGCCGTGGTTGCGCAGGTTCTGCTCGTGGTCGCGATGATCTGGATCGGCAGATTGATCCTGGTAACAAAGGTTTCGGACCGCGCCGACGAGATCAAGGCCGGGGCAAGGCGGTTGCCCAACCCGCTCATGTTCTCGGCGGCATTCGTGTTCATCATGCCGTGGCTGCTCTGGGGCGGCACGGTCTGGGCACCGATCGCCACCGCCTTCGGCTTCGTCGTCGGCTGGGGCGCCTTTCGCGTGCTCGCGCCGGTGGCCGGAAGCCTGGTGGCGATGATCCTTGGCGTGGTGGCCGCCGTCGTCTGGTGGCTGTTCCTCGTGGGCCCGGTGGCTGCGGGATTGCACGGGCTTCTCCCGGTCGGGCTCGAGCCGGTGCAAAGCCGCAATTTCGGGGGCCTCCTGCTTTCGGTCACCATCGGCGTGGTGGCGATCTCGGTCTCGCTGCCGCTGGGCATCGTGCTCGCGCTTGGCCGCCAGTCCGACCTCATGCTCGTCAAGTGGATGTCGGTGGGGTTCATCGAGTTCATCCGGGGCGTGCCGCTGATCACGCTCCTGTTCGTGGCCTCGTTCCTGCTCAACGTCTTCATGCCGCCGGGCACCAACTTCGATATCATCCTGCGCGTCATCATCATGGCCACGCTGTTCTCGGCCGCCTACATTGCCGAGGTGGT
This sequence comes from Sinisalibacter lacisalsi, assembly GCF_014640115.1. GTDB lineage: Bacteria > Pseudomonadota > Alphaproteobacteria > Rhodobacterales > Rhodobacteraceae > Sinisalibacter > Sinisalibacter lacisalsi. The sequence continues at coordinate 643,491 of NZ_BMGI01000001.1, forward strand.
GCGCGGCGGGCTCGCGGCGCTGCCCAAGGGGCAGTATGAAGCCGCCGACGCGCTGGGCCTCGATTACTGGAAGGCGCAGCGGCTGATTATCATGCCGCAGGCGCTGAAAATCTCGATCCCCGGGATCGTCTCGGTCTTCATCGGGCTGTTCAAGGATACCACGCTGGTCTCGATCATCGGCCTGCTCGATCCGATCGGGCTTTCGAATTCGATCAGGGCTGACGTGGCCTGGAACGGGATCGTCTGGGAGCTTTACGGCTTCATCGCCTTCCTGTTCTTCATCATCACCTTCCTGATGTCTCGCTATTCCATGTATCTCGAGCGCCGCCTGCGCACGGATCACCGTTAAGGGAGAACCCCACATGTCCACCTTCGAACTGGAACGCGATGTCGATCGCTCGCACATGCAGGTCTCCGACCGGGTGGCGATCGAAATCCGCAACATGAACAAGTGGTACGGCCAGTTCCACGTGCTGCGCGACATCGACCTCACGGTTTACGAGGGCGAGCGGATCGTGATCTGCGGCCCCTCGGGCTCGGGGAAATCGACGCTGATCCGCTGCATCAACCGGCTGGAGGAGCACCAGGCGGGGGGCATCGTCGTCGATGGCATCGAGCTTTCGTCCGACCTCAAGAACGTCGACAAGGTGCGCTCGGAAGTCGGCATGGTGTTTCAGCACTTCAACCTGTTTCCGCACCTCACGGTGCTCGACAACCTCACGCTCGCCCCGATCTGGGTGCGCAAGACGCCCCGCAAGGAGGCCGAGGAAATCGCGATGCACTACCTCGAAAAGGTCAAGATCCCCGAGCAGGCGCTGAAGTATCCGGGCCAGCTCTCCGGCGGTCAGCAGCAGCGGGTGGCGATCGCGCGGTCGCTCTGCATGAAGCCGCGGATCATGCTGTTCGACGAGCCGACCTCGGCGCTCGACCCGGAGATGATCAAGGAGGTGCTCGACACGATGATCTCGCTCGCCGAGGAGGGCATGACCATGCTCGTGGTGACGCACGAGATGGGTTTTGCCGAGCAGGTCGCCAACCGGGTCATCTTCATGGATGCAGGCCAGATCGTGGAGCAGAACGCGCCCAGCGAGTTCTTCAACAACCCGCAGTCTGACCGCACCAAGCTGTTCCTCAGCCAGATTCTCTGAGCCGGGCAAACTGGTTCGGGAAGGGCGCGCCTTCGGGTGCGCCCTTTCGCGTTCAGATCAGATCGCGGGCAAAGACCAGGTCGACGATGCGGCCCGATCGCCAAACCACGCCGCCCCAGTCGCTGAACTCGAAGTCGATGACGGTGGTGGCAGCGGTGGGGTAGCGGCCGAAGCGCGCATCGGGGGGCGGCACCTCGACGATGCCCTGCGCGAAATAGGCCGCACCGGGATTATGCGCCACTATCATCACCACCCGGCCGGTGGCTTCGCGCAGCGCCGCCAGCATGCCCTCGGGCTCGGCGTTATAGAGATCAGGCCGGATCACCGCAGCGGGGGCCGCATCGAAGGCCCCTGCGATCAGCTCCCAGGTTTCGCGGGTGCGCGTGGCAGAGGAAACCAGCGCCTCGTCGGGCACGTAGCCGCGGGCCGCGAGCCAGGCGCCGACCGCCTGCGCCGAGGCCCGGCCCCGGTTGTTGAGCGGGCGCTCGTGGTCGTCCATCATCGGATCGCTCCACGATGACTTGGCATGGCGGGTAAGGATCAGACGCAAGGTCATCGCGGGTGAAACGCCTTCATGTGGAAACGGGATTGCCCCTCGTTCCTACCGTATGCTTGCCCGACGGGGCAAGCGCGCCGAGCGGCGCAGCCGCGCTCGTGGCAGTCGGTGCCGGCGGCGGTGTCGAGAAAGCCGCGGCAAGCCGCCACGTCGTAGGTCTCGGGCGCGAGCGCGCCGACCGGGCAGGCGGTGCGGCAGGGCTGGTCGGCGCAGGTTTCGCAGGGGTTCTCGCCGCCCGGCAGGGCAACAGCACCGGGCAGGCGCACCGCGCCACGAAACGACAGCCACAGCCCCAGCCGATCATGCACCAGAAGCCCGACAGGCGAGGGCCAGACCCGGCCCGTGGCCAGCGCCCAGGCGATGAACGGCGGCCACGGCGGCCCGTCGGAGGGAAACACCGCCTCACCGTCCCAGGCGTCGGCCAGCGCGCCGATCACGCGTTTCGACCAGCGGTCGAGCGGATCGGGCGCGCCGTCGGAATACTCGGGCGCGGCGGTGAAAGCGGGCCAGAAGCCGGGCTCGCGCGGGGCAAGAAGCAGCACGGTCGCGCCGCCATCGGGCGCGGCGCCGATCAATTCGAGGTGCTGCCGGGCCGCGTCGTCGGCATGGCTTGGTTCGTTCGGGGGCGTCATCAGCCCTGGCGGATCAGCGAGCCCGCGCCGTGCTCGGTGAACAGTTCGAGCAGGCAGGCGTTGGGCGTGCGTCCGTCGAGGATGACCACGGCGCGCACGCCGCCGTTGAGCGCCATTAGCGCGGTTTCGGTCTTCGGGATCATGCCGCCCGCGATCACGCCCGCGGTGGTAAGATCAATGATGTCGTGGGCCTTGAGCTCGGTGATGACCTTGCCGTCCTGATCCTTCACCCCTTCCACGTCGGTCAGCAGCAGGAGCCGGTCGGCCTTCAGCGCGGCGGCCACCGCGCCAGCGGCGGTATCGCCGTTGACGTTGAAGGTCTCGCCGTTGCGGCCCATGCCTATCGGCGCGATGACGGGGATGATCTCCGCCTCGAACAGCTTGGTGAGCACCGTCGGGTCCATCTCGGACGGTGTGCCGACAAAACCGAGGTCGGGGTCGGTCTGGTCGCAGACCATCAATTTTGCGTCCTTGCCGGTGAGGCCCACCGCGCGCCCGCCGGCGTCGCTGATCGCCTGCACGATGCGCTTGTTGACCCGGCCGGCGAGCACCATCTCGACCACTTCCATCGTTGCCGCGTCGGTGACGCGCTTGCCGTGCACGAATTCGCTCGAGACATTGAGCCGCTTGAGCAGATCGTTGATCATCGGTCCGCCGCCATGCACCACGACCGGGTTCACCCCCACCTGCCGCATCAGCACGATATCGCGCGCAAAGGAATTCATCGCCTCGTCGTCGCCCATGGCGTTGCCGCCGAACTTGATGACGACGGTCGCGCCCTCGTAGCGCTGCAGGTAGGGCAGGGCTTCGTTCAGGGTGCGGGCGGTGGCGATCCAGTCTCGCTGCATGGTCTGCTTTCTCATCAGTCTTCCTCGGGCGGGCTGTGCCCTTCGTCTACCCGCGCCACGCCCGGCTGCCAAGGGGCATTGCCTCCGCCCGGGCTTGCGCTAGGCTGAGCGAAAAAGGGGCCAGGCTATGAGCGACAGACAGAAAACGCTGCTGCTGACCGGCGCGAGCCGGGGCATCGGCCATGCCACCGTGCGCAAGTTCAACCGCGAAGGGTGGCGGGTGATCACCTGTTCGCGCCACCCTTTTCCCGAGCAATGCCCTTGGGGCGGCGGCGCGGAAAACCACGTTCAGATCGACCTTGCCGATCCCGCCGACACGATCAACGCCGTCGGCCTGATCCAGGAAAAGCTGGGCGGCCATCTCGACGCGCTGGTGAACAACGCCGGGATTTCGCCGAAGGGCCCCGATGGCGAGCGGCTGTCGACCCTCAACACCGATCTGCGCGATTGGGGCCATGTCTTCCACGTCAATTTCTTCGCCTCGGTGGTGCTCGCGCGCGGGCTGAAAGACGAGCTGGCGTCGGCGCAGGGCTCGGTGGTCAACGTCACCTCGATCGCGGGCAGCCGGGTCCACCCTTTCGCGGGCGCGGCCTATGCCACCTCGAAGGCGGCGCTCGCCGCACTGACGCGGGAAATGGCGCATGATTTCGGCCCCCTCGGCGTGCGGGTCAACGCCATCGCGCCGGGCGAGGTGAAGACCGCGATTCTGAGCCGGGGAACCGAGAAGATCGTTGAGCAATTGCCACTGCGCCGCCTCGGTCAGCCGGAAGAAGTGGCCGACGTGATCTATTTCCTGTGCTCGGATTCCTCATCCTATATCTCGGGCACGGAGATCGAGGTGAACGGGGGGCAGCATGTCTGAGCCAGGGGAGAGCGGAAGCGAAGCAGGGCGGAGCCGCGAAACCGGAAACCGCCCGTCGCCGACCCCGGAGGCGCTGGCCAGCCTGCAAGGCTTGTTGATGCGCGGGGCATTCGCGCAGGCGCTCGAAGTGGCGGAGCGGCTGGCGCAGCAATACCCGGGACACGCGCGGGTCGAAAACATGCTCGGACTCGCGCAGATGCAATCAGGCCAGGTCGAACCCGCACTTGCGGCCTTCGCGCGCGCCAATGCCGCCGATCCTCGCTTTGCCGGGGCTTATATCAATCGCGCCAATCTGCTGATCGCGCTTGGACGATTTGCCGCGGCCGTGCCGGTCTGTGAAGCCGCGCTCGCCGCAGTGGCGGGGGCTGAGGAGGCGGCGAAGGCCCATCACCTGCTCGCCGTGGCTCATGCCAGTACGGGTGCGCGCGTGGCGGCAGAGGGCGCGTTTCGGGCTGCCATCGCCGCGAACCCCGACATGGTCGCTGCCCATGCCGGGCTGGGTGGGCTATTGGCAACTCTCGGGCGCTTCAACGAGGCGGTGGCGGTGCTCGAGGCTGCGGCACAACGCTGGCCGGACGATACTTCCATCGCCCGAAACTTCGGTACCGCTTTGATCGAGCTTGGCCGCTTCGAGGCGGCCGTGGATGTGCTTGAGCCGGCCGGGTCGCGCAATCCCTTAGATGCGCCGCTCCAGATCGCCCGCGTGCGGGCACTACGCGGCGCTGGCCGGATCGAGGCTGCCACCGAGGCAGCGGAGGCGGCGATCCGGGCCGAGCCGCGTTCGGCGGAAGCGCATGGCCTGCTCGGATCCTGCCGTCGCGCGCTTGGCGACGAAACCGGGGCGATCGCCGCCTATGACGCCGCGCTGGAGATCGCGCCCGATGATCCCACGGCGCTGGTTGCGCGTTGGCGGATGTCGCCCCTGCCGCCCGGCCACCCGGGGCGTGATCGCATCGCGGCGCGGCTTGCCGATCCGGCGACCGCGCCGGATTTGCGCACCGCGCTGGAACTCGTCCTGTTCGCGGCCGATGACAAGGCCGGCCACACCGAGGCGGCCTTCGATCACCTGATTCGCGCGGGCCGTGCGAAACGGGCGGCGCGACCCTACGACATCGAGGCACAGGCCCGGATGTTCGAGGCGATCCGGGGCATGTTCACCGCATCGATCGCGCCGCTTGAGGGCATCGAGCCGGTGCCGGTGCGACCCGTTTTCATCGTCGGCATGCCGCGCTCGGGCACATCGCTCGTTGAACAGATCCTGGCGAGCCATCCTTCGGTTTTCGGTGGCGGCGAATTGCCGGTGCTGGGCCGGGCCATGGCGGAAGCGGGCTGGGGTGCGGGCCGGATCGGCGCGGCGCCGAGTGCCGAGATGCTCGGACGCCTGCGCCGGACATATCTTGATGCTCTTGCCGCTCTGGGCAGCAATCGGCCGGTGATCACCGACAAGACGCCGATGAATTTCCGCTGGCTGGGCTTCGCCCTGGCGGCTCTCCCGGAGGCGCGGGTGCTGGTCATGCGGCGTGACGCGCGGGCGACCTGCTTTTCCAACCTGACCCACGACCTCTCAGGCCGAGCCAACGATTTTGGCGCCGACATGGTCGACACCGCCGAGATGTATCTCCTTCATCTCAATCTCGTCGGGCATTGGCAGCAACACTATCCCGACCGGATTTCCATCGTGCCCTATGAACGGCTCACCGAGAACCAGGAATCCGAAAGCCGCGCAATCGTCGCGGCGGCGGGCTTGGCGTGGGATCCGGCTTGTCTCGCTTTCCACGAGACCCGGCGGGCGGTGCGAACCGCTTCGGCCGAGCAGGTGCGGCGGCCGATCTATACCGGGAGCTCAGAGGCGTGGCGGCGATATGCGCAGCATCTTCGCCCGATGTTGGAACGGCTGAAGGGGCTCTGACGCCGGCATCAAAACCTATTCCAGCGTGGAGATGATCGCACGCAGGGTTTCGATCCCGTCGCCCTTTTCGGAAGAGGTGACCACCAGTTCGGGGAAGGCGGCCGGATGTTTCGCGAGCGCGCCGCGCACCTGGGTGAGAACGCGCTCACGGTCTTCCAGCTTGATCTTGTCGGCCTTGGTCAGCACCACCTGGAAGGTGACTGCCGCGCGGTCGAGCAGCGCCATGATTTCTTCGTCAACGGCCTTCACCCCGTGGCGCGCGTCGATCAGGACGAAGGCCCGGCGAAGGCTGGCGCGGCCGGCGAGATAGGCCTTGAGCAGGCGTTGCCATTTCTCCACCACCTTCACCGGCGCGTTGGCGAAGCCGTAACCGGGCAGGTCAACGAGATAGGGGCCGCCGGTCGTGGTGAAGAAGTTGATTTCCTGGGTCCGGCCCGGCGTGTTGGACGCCCGGGCAAGCCCCTTGCGCCCAGTGAGCGCATTGATCAGCGACGATTTGCCCACGTTCGAACGCCCGGCGAAGCAGACTTCGAGCCGGTCGTCGGGCGGCAGCCCGTCCATCGCCACGACACCCTTGAGAAACTCGGTGGGCGCAGCGAAGAGCAGGCGCCCGGCCTCGCGCGCTTCGTCGTCGGGGGCTTCGGCCAGCGGGAAGGGCAGGGGTGCGCTCACGACAGAACCTCGACGGCATCGCCCGCGCGCAGATCGCCGGTTTTGACCACCACCGCGTAAACGCCCATCTCCGCGGCGCCGAGGATCTCGTTCAGCGCGCCCAGCGTATCGGCATCGCGTTCGCCGGTGCGCGTGCTGGCCTGTGTCGCGGCGCAGCGGGTGATGCTCTCGCGGATTTCCAGCTCGGCGAGGCCCACCCGGATGCGCTTCCCGATCCACGCGCGCTCGGCGAAGGCGTCGACGTTCTCCAGGATCAGGTTGCCGCGCCAGCGGTTGGGCGAAAGCTGTTGGCCGAGCTGTGCCGCGACCTCGCGGTGCGAGTTCATGTTGATCAGCGAGATCGAGGGATAGCTCGTATCGGTCATCGCCTTGCCCGGTGCGCGCACCAGGCGGGCGGGCAGAAGGCGGCCACCGTGGCTGATCGGCATGACCCACTGGATGAAATCGAGCGCGTCGTTCTCGTTGTCGGGGTCGATGGTGAGATCTGGCAGCTTCGGATGGCTCAGCGTGAGGCGCTGGAAGGGCATGTCGCTGTGCAGGGTGATCGCCTGCAGGCTGGGCGAATGCGCCACCCGCTTGAACTCGGAGCAGGGCTGCCAGGACGGGCGCTCGTGATCGAAACAGGAGCGTTCATGCGCCACCGCCCAGCGACGATCCCACGGAATCGCCTTGCCCTCGGTCAGAAGCACATGCGTCAGGCTCTCGCGGCCGTGAGACTTGATCGGATGCCGCCAGATCTGAGCGACATGCGCGATCATTTTTTATCGTCCTTGGGTTTGCGCTTGAAGCTCGACTTGATGTTGCCGAACAGGTCGGGCTTGTGACCGTGGCTCAGCATGATGGTGTATTGCTGGGTGAAGGTCAGCACGTTGTTGGCGATCCAGTAGAGCACCAGGCCGGAGGCGAAGGTGCCCAGCATGAACATGAACACCCAGGGCAGCCAGCCCATGATCATCGCCTGCGTCGGGTCCGTGGGGGCCGGGTTGAGCTTCTGCTGGAGCCACATCGACACGCCGAGCAGGATCGGCAGGATGCCGAGCGAGAAGAAGGCGATCATGCTGTCGGGGCCGGGTGCCGCATAGGGCAGAAGGCCGAAGAGGTTGAAGATCGAGCTTGGATCGGGCGCGGAGAGATCGCGGATCCAGCCGATCCAGGGCGCGTGGCGCAATTCGAGGGTGACGAAGATCACCTTGTAGAGCGAGAACCAGATCGGGATCTGCAGCAGGATGGGCAGGCAGCCGGAGGCCGGGTTGACCTTCTCGCGCTTGTAGAGCTCCATCATCTCCTTCTGCTGCGCCTGTTTGTCGTCGCCGACGCGCTCCTTGATCTTTTCCATCTCCGGCTGCAGTTCGCGCATCCGCGCCATCGACACGTAGGATTTGTAGGAGAGCGGGAAGAGCACCAGCTTGATCACCACGGTCAGGCCGATGATCGCCCAGCCCATGTTGCCGATCAGCATGTTGAGCCAGTGAAGCACGGCGAACATCGGCTTGGTGATGAAGAAGAACATCCCCCAGTCGATCGAATCGAGGAAGCGGTAGATGCCCTCCGAATTCTCGTATTCGCGGATCGTTTCCCATTCCTTGGCGCCGGCGAACAGGCGGGTGGTGCTGCTCGTGCTTGCGCCCGGCGCGACCTCGACGGTGGGCAGGCGCACCTCGGTCTGGAAGATGTCGGCCGCGGTGGCGTATTTCGCCACCGAGGTGAAGGCCTGCCCCGGTTCCGGGGCGAGCACGGTCATCCAGTAATGGTCGGTGAAGCCGATCCAGCCGTTCTCGGTCACCTGCATGGTCTCGGCCGCGGCGCCCTCGCGCGGGTCGAGCTCGAACTTGGTGACATCCTTGTAGCTGACCTCGGAAAGTTCCTGGTCGGTCTGCCGCACCACGCCCTCGTGCAGGATGAAGAACCCCTTGAGATCATCGGGCATTCCGTGGCGCGCGATCACGCCGTAGGGGGCGAGGCGCTGCGCTGCGCCGGAGCCGTTCTCGACCGATTGCGTGACCGTGAACATGTAGTTCTCGTCCACCGCGATGGTGCGGCGAAAGGTCATGTTCCGGGCGTTGGTCCAAGACAGGGTGACCGGTGTGGAGGGCGTCAGCCGCTCGCCGTTCTCGATCTCCCATGCGGTTGTGGCGCCGGGAACGTCGCCAAGCTCGAGGGCGCCGCCGGGGGCCCAGCCGTAGAGCGCGTAATAGGCGTCATCCTGGCCCGCGGGCGTGAGCAGGGTGACGATGTCGGCGTCATCGTCGATCGTTTCGCGGTAGCCCTTGAGCCGCAGATCGTCGATCCGGCCGCCGAGGAGCGAGATCGAGCCCTCGAGGTCGGGTGTGTCGATCTCGATGCGCGGGCTTTCGGCGAGGGCGGAACTGCGGTCCTCCTCGGGCGAGGTCGCCACGCCGGCGGTGGTCGCCGCGTCGACACCGGCCGCCGGGGGCGTCGCAACGTCACCGTCGGCGGCGGTTTCGCCGGCGAGCGGCGCGGTCGTGTCGAGGGCTGGCTCAACCGGCGGAAACAGGAGCGTCCAGGCCGTGATCACCAGAAAGCTGAGCACAAGCGCCAGTATCGTGTTCTGGGTCTGGGTTTTCATCGCTCCACCACGTCGGTTTTCGGTCACGGTGGTTCAACAGGGGAGGGGCCGAAAGGTCAAGCAGTTTTCCCGGAAGGCCGGGGCTCGGCGCATTCGCGGCCGCGCGTTCCGGTCAGGCGGGCGAAGGTGCGAAGAGGTGGCACGGCCCGGGGGGCCGCGGTGTGGCGTCAACCCGCCTGGCGCGGCAGCCGGGGATGATCGCAGATCCTTCTCTGGTTTTCGATGATCCAGGCCCCGGTTTCTTCAAACGGCATCGGCTTGGCGATGGAATAGCCCTGCACATGGCTGCAGCCGAGTTGCGACAGCATGGCGTGTTCGCCATGGCTTTCCACGCCCTCGCCCAGGGTTGCCAACCCGAGGCGCTCGGCCATGGTGAGGATCGCCGCCACCATGTTCTGCTGGTCACGATCGGTGTCGACCCGGGTGACGAAGGAACGGTCGATCTTGATCCGGTTCACGTTGAAGCGCCGGATGTTCGCAATCGAGGCGTGGCCGGTTCCGAAATCGTCAAGGTCGATCGGGCAGCCCAGTTTCGACAGCGCCGCGATATTGCGCGTCACCACGTCGTCGTCGGACTTGGCCACCACGTCTTCGAGAACCTCGATGGTGAGGCGTTCCGGGGCAAGATCGAAACGGTCGAGCTCCCAGCGCAGCTTGTCGAACAGCTCCGGGTTGCGCAGCTCGTCGGGCGAGAAATTGACCGCGACGGTGGGCACTTCGAGCCCCGCACGGTCCCATTCGCGGATCGCCGTGAGGGCGTTGAAAAGGATCACTTCACCCAATCGCTCGAACAGCCCGGCGCGGGCGATCGCCGGGAGGAAGGCGCCCGGCGCGATCCGCCCCTTTTCCGGGTGTTCCCAGCGCGCGAGCGCCTCGAACCCGGTGAGGGCGCCGGTATCGGTCGAGATCTGGGGTTGAAACCAGGGGCGGATCTGGCCGTCTTCAAGCGCCCGCACCACCTCCTTGGTCAGCGCATCCGGAACGGAGACGCGGGGGCGCATCGCCCGGGTGAAGGCCCGGATCGAGGCAGGGCCGGATCTCTGGGCTTCGGCCAATGCGCTCTCGGCCGCGGCGAGATAGGCATCGCCGGTCTGGTCCGGCACCCGGCCCGGGAGCGCGAAACCGACGCAAGCGGTCACCAGGATCCGCGCGCCGTCGATCGAGAACGGCGCGGCGATCGCTTCCTGCAGACGGGTGGAGAGCCGGATCATGGTTTCCAGATCGACCCGCGGGGTCTTTTCCATCGCGATGCCGAATCGTCCGTTGCCGAGGCTCGCGATCAAATCGTCGCGCCGCATGACGCCCGCGATCCGCTCGCTCGTCTGGCGCAAGATCGCCTCGGCACCACTTTCACCATACATGCCCTGCAGACCGCGAAAGTTGTCGATCTCGATCACCAGGCCGACACGTGCTTGCGAGTCGTTCCCGCCGGTAGCCCGCGCGGTGATATCGAGATGCCGAACCAGGTGATCGCGCCCGGGCAGACCGGTGACGGAATCGCGGGGCGACCGGAGGTCAAGGCCGCGGCTTGCCAGCCCGGCGAAGGCGATCAGCGCAGGCAGGATCACGGCGGCGACAAGCAGGACGCCTTCGCCGCCGAACCAGTACGCGCCGAGCATCACGGCGGGAAGAAAGGCCGCCAGCTGCGGGCCGAGAAACACGGAGCGAATGAACCTGCCCGCGGTCCGTATCTGATTGCCGGTGCCAAACGCCATGCAACGTGCCTCCTCGCCCGGGCTCATCGCCCTTCGGGTGCACTCTAGGTGCCGGGAGTCAACCTCAGGTTAACACGCGCGGGGATTCATTCATCCCCGCTCGCGGGCGCGCCCCGCGCAAGCCCCGCGAAATCGAACAGGGCCGGGTCGAGCAGGTGCGAGGGCCGGGTGTTGGAGAGCGCCTTGAACATCTTCTGCCGCCGCCCCGGGCTGCGGCGCTCCCATTCGTCGAGCATCGCCTTGATCTGCTGGCGTTGCAGCCCGTCCTGCGAGCCGCAGAGATCGCAGGGGATGATCGGGTAGTTCATCGCCGCGGCGAACCGGGCGCAATCCTCCTCGGCCACGTGCGCGAGCGGGCGGTAGACGAAGAGATCGCCCTCCTCGTTCACCAGCTTGGGCGGCATGGTTGCCAGCCGCGAGCCATGGAAGAGGTTGAGAAAGAAGGTTTCGAGAATATCGTCGCGGTGATGGCCGAGGACCAGGGCGGAACATCCTTCCTCGCGCGCGATGCGGTAGAGATGCCCGCGCCTCAGGCGCGAGCACAGCGCGCAATAGGTGCGGCCCTGGGGCACCTTGTCGGTGACGATGGAATAGGTGTCCTGGTATTCGATCCGGTGCGGCACACCCATCTTTTCGAGAAAGGCGGGCAGCACGGTGGCGGGAAATCCGGGCTGGCCCTGGTCGAGGTTGACCGCGAGCAGATCCACCGGCAGCAGCCCGCGCCATTTCAACTCGGTCAGCACGGCCAGCAGGGTGTAGCTGTCTTTTCCGCCCGACAGCGCCACCAGCCATTTCGCGCCGCGCTCCACCATGCCGTATTGCTCGATCGCCTCGCGCACGCCGCGCACGATCCGCTTGCGCAGCTTCTTGAACTCGGTCGTCGAGGGCGCGCCGGCGAGCAGCGGGTGGATATCGTCGGTGTTGTCGAACATGGCCGCGTCATACGCCTGGCGCGCGCATCGGGCAAGCGGGCTCGTTTCCAGAGCCACGCCCGCCCGATGCGTCACATCCACGGGCCGCGAAGCCGGGGCGGAGGTTCGCCGCGTTCGGGCAGGCCGATATCGCGGCGCAGTTGGTCGGGCAACGCGGCGGCGTTGCGCCGGGTGCGCAGGCGTCGACCCAGAACCGTCGCGAGCGCGCGCAGAACCGTGGCGGCGCCGTGCCGGTCGATCAGGTTGGCAAGGGTCGTATCAGGGGGAAAATTCCCCGTATCGAGCGTGGTGTCTTGCATCGAAATCAGCCGGTGCTGACGCACCGGTCCCATACAGATAAGCGAAAGAAGGGGCTTGAGCCGCGATGGGGCGGACAGCCGGGTGTCAGGAGATGATCAGGAGCCCCGGGGTCGGGGACGGGTGGCCTAGCAGGCGCGGGTGCGCGGCTGGGCGACCTTGAGCCCGACGGGACGGCGGCTCGCGGATACGGTGATCGTCATGAAGCGCCCTCCTTGCTTGATGTGTCGGACGACGGCCTCATAGCATGGGCGCGGCGCGGAACCAGCTTTTTGTTGCCAGCCGTTGCAGGACAGTGTCGCATGTGGCGAGCGCGCCACGCTGCATCGTGACCCACCACGTGCCGCCGCCATCGGGCAGAGGCGCGCAGCGTCATCGGGACTAGTGGTCGTGCGGGTCGTCCTTGCCGCGTGGCTCGGGCACCGGATCGTAGCCCGACCCGCCCAGCGGGTGACACGACAGGATGCGCTTCGCGGCCAGGTAGCCGCCCCTCAGCCCGCCGTGCTTTTCAAGCGCCTCCAGCGCATAGGCCGAGCAGGTGGGCTGGTAACGGCAGGAATGGCCGACCCAGGGGCTTAGCACCGCGCGATAGGCGCGCACTGGCAGGGAAAGGACAAAGGCAAACGGACTCATGCGCGCGATATAGGGCCGCGCGGGCGCTCGGGCCAGAGGCACCGGGTGCGGCAATTCAGCGGAGCGGCTGCGCCGCGCTTTGTTTTTTGGCAGGGGGGCGCCGCCCCCCTGCATCCCCCCGAGGTATTTTTCGACCCAACAAGGACATCGGGGGAAGGCGGAAGGCCCGGGCCGGACCTTCCCCCGGGTCCGGCTCAGTAGCCGCCCTTGCGCCGGCTCTCCGGCAGGCCGGCGATGCGTCCGCCCTGCTTGGAGGGATCGAGCGGGAACAGCGCATAGAGCGCGTCCTGTTTGATCTTCTCGCCCCACTTGTCGCTCATCGCCTTGATGATCGCGCGGGTATTGGGCTGGTTCTCGCGGTTGTCGAAGTATTCTTCGCGCAGGTAGTTGATCACGTCCCAGTGCCGCTCGGTCAATTCGCCAACTTCTTCCGCCTCGGCCATGGCGCGGGCGAGGTCTTCGCTCCAGTCTTCCAGGTTCACGAGGTAGCCGGTTGCGGTGGTTTCGACCGACTGGCCGTTGAATTCGAAAGCCATGATATCCTCCATATCCTCCCAGATGCTCGCAGGGGCGAACATTCAAACATTATGATAAGCGATTTTCACCAAGCGGGCGCGCGGGTCAAGAGGCAGGGCGCGGGCTGTGCAACTTCGCGAGCGCGCGCATCAGATCGGCACGCATCTCGTCGAACGGGTGCCGGGTGGTCGCGTCGGCGCGGGCGACGAGCACGTAATCCCAGCCAGGCTTGCCGGCGACGGGCAGGATTTCACGGGCGAGGGCGCGCAGCCGCCGCTTGGCGCGGTTGCGGGTCACGGCGTTGCCGACCTTTTTCGAAGCGGTGAACCCGACCCGGATGGTGGCAGAATCATCCCGCTTGCGGGCTTGCAGCAGAAACGCCGGCATAGGCGCCTTGCGCGCCCGGGCGCAGGCCAGAAAATCGGCGCGTTTCTTGAGGGTTTCCAGGCAAACGGAAACCGCCGGGGGCGTATCCGTCGTCACGGGAGCCTCCGGCGGTTTCATCGTCTCTTGGTCTGGGGCGCCGCGGCTCAGGCGCTGAGCGACTTGCGGCCCCGGGCGCGGCGCGCGTTCAGGATCTTGCGGCCGGCCTTCGTCGCCATGCGCGCACGGAAGCCGTGGCGGCGCTTGCGAACGAGGTTCGAGGGTTGGTAGGTGCGTTTCATCGCCCGTCTCCGTTTCACACAGACCCATGACCCCGATGGATTCGGGGGCCGTTACATTCGAAGCCCGTTCTATATGCGGGGTTTGGCGGCAAGTCAAACGCCGGGGCGCGGTTTTCGGCTTTTCCTGTAACATTCGCACGCGGGGGATCAATCGGGCGTGAGAGAGCGTAACGAAGGGTGGGCATCGTGAGTCCGAAGGCGCATCTTCACGCGGACTCCGGAGGCCCGATGAAAACCGCGAAAACCCGACTGTTCAGGCAATTGCCCTTTCTTGCCATTCTCGCGGCGGCGCTGGTCGGCGCCGTGTTTCTCAGGCCCTACCTCGGGTTCGACGCGCTGGCCGAGCACCGCGACGCGCTGGTGGGGCTGGTGGCGGCGCATTACGGGTTCGCCGCGCTGGGCTTCGTTGCGGCCTATATCGTCATCGTGGCGCTGTCGTTGCCCGGTGCGACGGTGGCCACGCTCACCGGCGGCTTTCTCTTCGGCCTGTTCCCGGGGGTGTTCTTCAATCTCGCCGGCGCGACCATCGGCGCGATCCTGATCTTTCTCGCCGCCCGGATGGGCCTTGGCGAGCGTCTCGCGGCGCGGATCGACGCTTCGCCCGGCGCGGTGCAGCGGCTGAAACGGGGAATCGACGAGAACCAATGGTCGGTGCTTTTCCTGATGCGCCTCGTGCCGGTGGTGCCGTTCTTCGTGGCCAACGTGGTGCCAGCTTTGCTGAACGTGCCGCTCAGGCGGTTCGTGATCACCACCGCGCTTGGCATCGTGCCCGGAGGGTTGGTCTATACTTCGGTCGGCGCGGGCCTCGGGGAAATCCTGGAAGCGGGCGAGCAGCCCGATCTGGGCGTGATCTTCGAGCCGCATATCCTCGGCCCGATCCTCGGCCTCGCGGCGCTGGCGGCGTTGCCGATGGTGCTGCGGCTGTTTCGCAAGGAGGTGCGGGCATGAACCGGATCGATACGGATATCTGCATCATCGGTGCAGGCTCGGGCGGGCTGTCGGTGGCGGCCGGCGCGGCGCAGATGGGCGCGCGCGTGGTGCTGATCGAGGCGGGCGCGATGGGCGGCGATTGCCTGAACGCGGGCTGCGTGCCGTCGAAGGCGCTCTTGCATGCGGCCGCGTCGGACATGGGCTGGGACGCCGCGCATGAGCATGTGCGCGCCACCATCGCAGCGATCGCCCCGCATGATTCGGTGGAGCGTTTCGAGGGGCTCGGGGTCAGGGTGATCAGGGGGTTCGCGCGTTTCTCCGGCCCGCGCGAGGTGACGGTGGACGGCACCACGGTGCGCGCGCGGCGGATCGTGATCGCCACCGGCTCACGCCCGCGCCTGCCCGATGTGCCGGGGCTGACCGAGGTGCCCCTCCTCACCAACGAGACGATCTTCGATCTCGCCGAACGGCCCGAGCCCCTGCTGATTCTCGGCGGTGGCCCGATCGGCATGGAAATGGCCCAGGCTCACCGCCGCCTTGGCTGCGATGTCACCGTGATCGAGCCGGCCTGCGTGCTTGGCCGCGACGATCCCGAGGCCGTCGCGCTTGTCACCGCTTCGCTCGAGGCGGAAGGCGTGGCCTTCGAGGAAGGCGCGGTTCCGGTGCGGGTGAGCGGCACGGATGGCGGAGTTGAGGTCGTGCTGGACGATGGCCGCACGCTCACCGGCTCGCATCTTCTCGTCGCCACCGGCCGGGTCGCTTCCGTCGAGGAGCTGGACCTCGACAAGGCCGGCGTGGAGACGACGCCCGCCGGCGTGAAGGTCGACGCCCGGCTGCGCAGCAGCAACCGGCGCGTTTATGCGATCGGAGACGTGGCGGGGGGCATGCAGTTCACCCATGTTGCCGGCTACCAGGCCGGGGTGATCGTGCGGTCGATGCTGTTCGGCTTGCCCGCGAAGGCGCGCACGGCGCACATCCCGCGCGTGACCTATACCGCGCCCGAGCTTGCGCAAGTGGGTCTGACAGAGGCCGAGGCGCGCGCGGCACATGGTGCGGCGCTTGAGGTGGTGCGCGCCGATTTCGCCGGGAATGACCGCGCGGTGGCCACGGAGAACACCGAGGGCTTCCTCAAGGTCATGATCCACAAGGGCCGCCCGGTGGGGGCCACGATGGTCGGGCCGGGGGCGGGTGAACAGATCACGCTCTGGGCGCTGGCGCTCTCCGCCCGGCTTAAGATGAGCGCCATTGCCGGGATGGTCGCGCCCTATCCGACGATGGCAGAAATTTCCAAACGAGCCGCTGGCACCTATTTCTCGCCGCGCCTATTTGATAACCCGAATGTGAAACGTCTTGTTCGGGCCGTGCAAAGGTTCGTGCCCTGAGACGAGGCGCGCGGGGAGGCTGATGATCAATTCGCTTTCGGGCCGGTTCCTGATCCTGACCATCGCCTTCGTGATGGTCGCGGAGGTGCTGATCTTCGTGCCGTCCGTCGCGCGGTTCCGCGAGGATTACCTGCGCACCCGGCTCGAACGCGCCCAGATCGCCTCGCTGGTGCTGCTTGCGGATGACATGATCGACCAGGGGCTCGAGCAGGAACTGTTGCAGAACGCCGAGGTGTTCAACGTGGTGTTGCTGCGCGACGAGGCGCGCGAACTTATGCTGTCGTCGCCCGTACCCGGCCCGGCGGTGGCGACCTTCGATCTGCGCGATCCCGGTGCGATCGTTCTGATTCGGGATGCCATGAGCCGCCTCGTCAGCCCCGACGACGAGGTGATCCGGGTGATCGGTGACCCGGTGCGCGCGGGCGGGCTGGTGATCGAGGTGACGATGGCCTCCGGTCCGCTGCGCGCGGCGATGCTCGATTACGGCTGGCGCATCTTCCAATTGTCGCTGGTGATCTCGGTGATCACGGCGGGGCTTCTTTTTCTCGCCGTGCGGGTGCTCTTCGTGCGCCCGGTCCGGAAGGTGGTCGGTGCGATGGCCTCCTATGCCCAGGCGCCGGAAGACGCCCGGCGGGTGCTCACCCCCTCGTCGCGCCTGCGCGAGCTGCGCGAGGCGGAGGAGGCGCTGCACGATCTCGAAACCCAGCTATCTTTGGCGTTGAAACAGAAGGATCGCCTCGCCCAGCTTGGCGGCGCTGTGGCCCGGATCAGCCACGATCTGCGCAATATCCTCACCACCACCCAGCTTTTCGCCGACCGGGTGGAGATGAGCAATGACCCGATGGTGCAGCGCGCGCTGCCCAAGCTGATCGGTTCGATCAACCGCGCCGTCAATCTCACCGAGTCGACGCTGGCGTTCGGCCGCGCCGAGGAACCGGCGCCGCGGCTGACGCTGATCGCGGTGGCCGACGTGGTGAACGACGTGGTCGAAAGCGAGCGCATGGCGACCGGGGATCACGATATCTCCTATGCCGAGGACGTGCCGAAGGGCCTGACCCTGCGCGCCGACCCCGAGCAGCTCTACCGCATCCTGCGCAACCTCGTGCGCAACGCCCGCCAGGCGATCGAGGCAACCGGCGAGGCCGGCGAGATCATGGTTGCGGCCAAGGAAGAGGCGCAGGAATGGATCATCACCGTGACCGATACCGGCCCGGGCCTGCCGAAGAAGGCGCGCGAACTCCTGTTTCAGCCCTTCGCCGCGGGTGGGCGCAAGGGCGGAACCGGGCTCGGCCTCGCTATCGCCGCCGAGCTTGCGCGTGGCCACGGTGGGCGGCTGGAACTCCTGCGCACCGGTGAGGACGGCACGGTCTTCGCCATTTGCCTGCCGCGCGGTTTCGGCCTGGGCGAGGCGGAATAGCTGCGGATTGCCCCTTGCAATGCCTGGGCTGGGCCGTTAAATCCCGCCTGTCCGCGCGCTGGTAGCTCAGTTGGATAGAGTACTTGACTACGAATCAAGGGGTCGGGGGTTCGAATCCTCCCCAGCGCGCCACTTCCCCGCAAAATCCCCTCCTCCGCCTCGATCTCGGCAATCGCTTGGCCCCGCGCTGCGGTGATGCCGCGGGTTGAACGGGGTCATTTCCACCGCCGGCCTGCACCTTTCGTAAAAAGAACGGCTTGGATCTCGATCAAGGTGACTGGGGATGGCTGCGTGTTAATATAGGTGCAAAGGGATAGGGCGATGGAAGCCGAAGCCGTCTTTTGCGCCGCCTGTGGGTCGAAACTCGAGCCCGGTGCCAATTTCTGCACCGTGTGCGGTGCACCGCAAGGGCAGAACGCGGCGGTCGTCATGCCCGAGCCTGCGAAGGCGACTCGGCCATCGCCGCCCAGGGCCGCGCCCCCGAAATCACCTGTCCGGCCCCCTTCGCCGCTCAAGGCGCCCGCGCCGCCGCGCGCTGCCGCGAGGGCGACGCCCGCGCCGCACCGGGCCGACCCCGTTACGGCCCCGGCGGTTGCCGACGTACCTTTGCCGGAGAGAGCCCCCACCGCCGCAGCCGCGGCGGGCGGCGGCGTTGGCACGCTGGTGGCGAACATCTTCATCATGGCGCTCGCCTGGGCAGTGGCTTGGGCGCTCGCCGATTTTGTCAGCCAGATCGGGATCTTCGGGCTCGAAAACCTCTCCTACGATCTGGAGATCATGCGCCAGAATGCGGCGGGTGGTGTGATCGGCGGCGCTTTGGCGGGCTTTTCCCTTTCCCTCCTGTTTTTCGGAGCAACGGTCTGGGGCTGGTTGCGGATCGGGGTCACGATCGTGTTCTGGGTCCTGTCCGAGTTGTTCCTGGTGCGAAACTGGGACAGCCTGGGCATCGAGACGATCGAGGGTTTTCTCGTCATCATCGGCCTTTTCGGGCTGCTATACGGTTTGATCTTCGCGCTCCTGCTCGTCGGGCAAAAACCGGGCTGGGGGAATGTCGTCCGCGTGCCCGTGGCGGCGATCGCCCTCATGCTGGCGGCGGTGCTCGGCCGGTATCTGCAATACGGTGCATTGGGCTAGGCGCGGGCGCGCTCGGGGAATGCGTCAGCCTGCCGTGCGCGTGGTGCGGGCGAGTTGGTGGAGGGTTGCGCCGAGGACCGCCCCCCAGAACAACATGCCGATGACACCATTGGCAAAAAATTCCTGGTCGCTGAGTCCGGCGCGAAAAACACTGGGATACATCGCCCACCGGCCCAGTTGCACGAGCGCGGCGAAGAGCAGCCCGGCGACCAGCCCGCCAGAGGGACGCAGCGCGGCGAACACCATTCCGAGCATGGCGCCGATCCAGAGGTGATAGCCCCAGCCCGCGGCCAGCGCGATGGCGTGGGTGGAGGGCATCCCCGTCATGATCTGGCCGAAGACCGGCTGCACCCGGAACGGATCGAACGGCAGATCGAACAAGCTGCGCACCGCCACGCGGTAGAGGTTGTAGGCCAGGGTTGCCGCGAGCCCGGCCGCCAGCCCGGCAAGCAACCGGCCCGACCAGCGCGCGAGCAGGTCGGTCTGCCGCCTCAGCGTCAGAACGAGCGCTGCGGCAAGCCCGCCAAGAGGCAGGGCGAGGATCGAAACGGCATAGTCCAGCGGCATGCGCCCGAGGCCGATGCCCGCCAGCCCGAGGCCCAGCAGAAGCGCAAAAAGCGCGGCGAGGGCAAGAGTTGGTGCACGGGTCACTCGCGCCCTCCCTTCGGCTTCGTCGGATCGGCGGGAAACAGCGCGGTCGCTGTTGCGTCGATCCGGGTCAGGCCCTTGTCACTGCCGAGCCAGAGATTACCGAGACTGTCTTCCAGCATCGCTTTGAGTTCGAAACCCGAAAGCCCGTCGGCTCGGGCAAGGCGAAGGCTGCGTTCGGCAAGAACAACGGCAGCTCCGTCGAATTCGGTGCCGAACCAGAACTGGCCATGGCGATCCTCGAAGACCAGCCGAACCATGTCGGAGGCGAGGCCGTCGCGGGCGCCGATACAGCGCCACGAGTCCCGGTTGCCGGACCTGTCCGACGCGCAAGCTCCACCCTGCTGGCCGAAGCCGGTAGCCAGCCAGATCCGGCCTTCGCGGTCCTGGGTGATGTGGTTCACGCGCAGGTGCGCAAGGCCGTCGTCGCGGCCGAGCGCCCGCCAGGTGCCGCCCGCCTCGACCAGCAGACCCCCGAGGCTGGCCGAGCTCAGGCCCACCCAGAGGCGCGCGCCCGCATCCTCGAACAGGGCGAGAACTGCGCGTCCGGCTTGCCCATCGGGCATGTCGACAGGTGCGAGACCGGCGTTGGAAAGTGCCGCGAGCCCAGCTTCGCCGCCAACCAGAATCCGGCCGTCTTGCGTTTCGACCAGCGCGGTTACAGGCCCGGGCGGCGCGGTGGGCGAAACCGCGATCCGCCACCAGTTCACACCGTCGAATCTTGCAAGCCCGGTGCGGTGGCCAACCCACAGCCGCCCGGCCCGGTCAATCAGCAGGGCCTTGACGTAGCCCATGTCCGGGGTGCCATCCGGCAGGGGCAGCACCGCGCCACTTTTCGGGTCGAGCAAGGCGAGGCCGTCGCGCCCCCCGGCCCAGATCTTCCCTGCATGTTCGGCAAGGGCGTTGACGTCATGCGGGGGGCGCAGGATCGTCCAGCCTTGCCGGGGAGCGATCTCGCCTGAGGTGTGTGCGGGGCCAAGGCCCCACCATGCGATCGCCCCGAGCAGGACCAGCGCCAAGACCGATGCGCCGAGAAAAACAGGCCTGCCCATCGTTATGCCAATGCCATTCTTGCGCCCGCTGAGGCCATCCTGAACATGATGAAACAGCCAATCGCATCGGTAATTGATCCATATCATGCAAAAGCCACTCGATTTCTTGTCGAATGAGCGTCGTCGCCGGGAGCGGATCGTTGTGCCTCCGGCCCAGGGGAAGTCAGATGCGCCCCGAGGATCTGGTTGGGCAATACGAAGATTTGAGGGCCTCCTACGAAGGGGGCGGGATGTCTCACGACGCATTCCTCGCCGAATGCGAGGGGCTGATGGCGTTGGACGAGGCCGGAACTTGGTGGGCCGTGGATGCCAGCGGTCAGCTTCTCCGCCACGACAGCGTATCCGACACATGGCAGCCCGGCCGTCTGAATGCCGGCGCCAGCGGGCCGTGGGCGGTGCGCGGAGGAGGCAAAGCGCCCGCGCCGGAAACCGGTTCCACCACCAGCCGTGAGCCTGCGCCGACTCGGCTGACAACATCGGCCAACGCACCGGCTTTCTCCTCGCTTTTCGACAAGGAATCGCTCACCAATATTGCGATCGTGTTCGGTGTGAGCCTGGTGATCTCCTGGCTTGGCTGGGGCTTGCTGATGATCCTGCCCGTCAGCATCAACGCGCTCATTCCGACGGGGGGCTGTTCCGGCTATGCCCCGAAAACCTTTGGCATGTATGTCTGCTCGGCCTTCGTCGGCCTCAGCGTCGTCTTCGGTTCGATCGTCCTGGCTATGGTGATGATCCTGCTGCGCAAGCCGATCACGGCCGTTATCAACAAGCTCAATGCCACCGTTCCCCAGCAACATCGCTCGGTGATGCCGGCGATCGTGGCAGCCGTCTTTTTCGCGATCGTCTGGTCGGGATCGCATTACGACACGGGCTATTCCGTCGGGATTGTTTCGCACCGGGCTTTCCCGGCGATCGTGGGTGTTCTCGTGCACCTGACGATCTTCTATGGCCCCACGGTGATGCAGCGTTTTCCGGCGGTGTTCGATGCCCGCGACCGGTTGTCGAAGCCGCTCCGATGGGTGTCGCTTTTTCTCATCCCAACCGGATTATCGCTGCTGCTGACGTTTCAGGAACGGGTTTCGAACGAGGCGTTCAAGCAGCAGTTCGTCGTGATCGTCGGGATGCTGGCGGCCTATGTGCTGCTCACTCCACGTCCCGGCGCGGCAGGCGACGCACCGGCCACACCAGGGGGAGGGAGGCGATGAGGCCGCGGCGCACCCTGGCAAGGCCTTCTCGGCGCCTCGTCGCGCTCTTTCCGTTCGTGGCGGTTGCCGCTGTCGTGGCCCTCCTGCCCGAGGCAGGCTTGGCGCATGATTGCTCGGGGCCCGCCGATTGCGAGCAGACCGCCGGATACAACGCGGTGCTCTCCGTCGTGGGCGCGATTTCGGCCATCCTCGCCGGGGTTCTTGGTTCCAGCGTTGCGGGAGGCGCCCTGCCCGGCACGATTGCGGGCACCACGCCCCCACCCAAGACCCCCGGCGCCAGAGATGATGACCGCGCACCCACCTCGGACGGTTTCAACGAGCTGCCACCGGGCAGCGAGGGCTGGGTCGTCACCGATACCGATGACACGCAGCACATCTTCGAAACCGAGGAAGAGGCCAACCGCTATTACCAGCATCTCTTGCGCAAGGCCGAGGCCGAAGCCGAACAGGAGCGGATCAGGCAGATCGAGGGTGATTATCGCAGCGCGGCCGAACAGGTCGAGTTTCTGCGCTCGATCATTCAGGGGCTCAAGAATGCCGGGCGCGACCCGAGCGACCAGGTCCGTGAAATGGAGCGCTATATCCGCGAGCGCGACAGGCTGCGGGGCGATGTCGGAAAGGCGGGCGGGAACACCGACTATACCCCGCGCGAGCGCGGGGCCTGGAAATTCGGCGAGCACGACGAATTCATCCGGCAGCAGCAAGACAGCCAGGACCGGCTCAAGACCATTCACAAGATGTCGGATGCCGTGGACCGGATGTGGGACAAGGGCATGGTCGGCGAGAACTCCAATCTGACCCGGAAGGTTCTCGACCGCCTCGACAGGATGAGCGACGAGATGGTGCGCAAGGGGGGGCGCGAGCCGACTTGGGATGAGATCAACGAACTCAAGCGGATCATCGAGCGTGATATGGATGCCACGCGCACGCGCCGCGAGTCGGACGAGACCAACTGGGTGACGGAGGGCGCGCAGGGCACCGCGCGCGAGGTGTTCACAGGTGTCGATGCCGATGGCAACACGTCCTACAAGGCGATGACGCTGCGCGGGATTCTTGCCGCAGGCACCGCCGGCAAATCCGAGATTGCCATGGAAGTCACCGAGAAGATGTATGGCGTCCATGATGATGTCATGGCCGGCAAGAGCGGCACCGAGGCGTTCGGCAACGCGGTCAAGCGGGTGCTGGTCGATGAAACCATCGGCCGCGTCGTCGAGGGCGGGATCAAGATCGGCGGAAAGGCGGGGGGCGAGCTCTACGAGCGCACCATCAAGGGCTCGAACCTCGACGACGCCCTGCGCAGCAAGGTCAAGAGCGCCGACGATTTTCTCAAGCGCGACGTGAAGGATATCCTGCGCGGCTCTGGTGACGATGTTGCGGACGGGTTGGGCTCGCGCGTGCCACGTGTCGACGCGAGCGAGGCCGACGTGAGCCACGGCGGGCGCAGCTTCGAGCAGCGCAAGGCCGATTTCGAGGCCGGGCGCGCGCGGGGGGCCGAAAAGGTCAGTGATCTCGACGATGCGCTGGATTACCGCCGCAACAACCCCGACGCGCCGGATGCCGACGCAAGGGTTCGGGATGCGGTCGACAAGGTGCAGAAAGACAAGCACGCGATGCACGAGCTCAACAAGCGCGGCGGCCCCGATGCGCCGAGCGAAACCATCGCCGAGTTCAACAAGGAGCTGAAAACCTCCTACGAAACCGCGCATGATTCCGCCCGTCGCCGGATCGCGGACGAATATGGCGTGCCGATCGAGGACGTGAAGGTGGTGAAGGCCACTAATGCGCCCGGCGAGGTGGCCCCGGCCGATCCTCGCGGCTTTGCCCGCAAACCCGACCCCAGCGTGCGGACAGATGCCGCCGATTACCAACAGCGCCCGCCCGAAGCCGGTGTCGAGGTGCGCGGCGACAAGGCGAGCTTCGATCAGGACGTGACCTACCGGGTGCGCCAGGACGAGGTGATCGACCCGCGGACCGGCAAGGTTCAGGAGGGGTTCGCCGACGTTCCGAAGACCGACAGCCAGCGGATCTACAACGAGGAATTCTACAAGGCTCGCCATGGCGGCGATCTGCCGACGAAGGTGAACCCCGAGACCGGCAAGCTCGAGGTGGATACCGACGCGGTGAACAAATACGCCAAGGACATGGACCAGGCCTGCACCGACCGGCTCGACGCCGAGGCCTACGGCACCGGCGACCGTGATCTGAAAACCGCTGTCGACCCGCAACACCGAGGCCGCGACTTCGATGATGTCGAGGCCGTGGGCAAGACGATGGAGCACAAGAACTACGAGTGGCAGAACGACGCGGCCAAGAACCGCGCCGACGCCAACGCGCTCGATGCGAAGGCGAATGCCCTCGAGGCAGAGGGGAGGGTGCAGGACGCTGCCGAAGTGCGGGCCGAAGCAGGTGACCTGCACGCCAAGGCCGAGGCGCAGATCGAAGAGGGTTACCGGCAGACCACCAAGCAGTTCAAGAACCAGCTCGAGGACCGCGTCGCCAAGCTGAACGAACAATATGGCCGCAAGGTCGCCGAGGTGCCGCCGCGGCTCGAAAAGGCCGTCGACATCATGCAGAATCCGAAGCTGACGCCTGCTGAAGTCGAGCTTGAACTCGCGAAGATGGGCTACACGCCGGACAAGGTGGTGCAGCAGATGTCGTCGAACCTGGAGTCGCTGCAGAAATTCAAGCCGCCTTCCGTGGTGGATCAGCCTGCCGGGCTCGATTTCGGCGAGCGGGCGGTGGAAGGGCTGCGCGGCGCTTCGAAATCCGGGCAGACACCGGGGGTGTGAGGCAATGCGCAACAAGGGAAAGCGAGGCCGACCATGAAACTCGTGAAGGGCGAACTCATCGCGACCGGGGCGGAACTGGTGGCCGCGCCCGCCGTGCTCGATCTGGCCGTCGGAACCCTCTCGCGCCTGCCGGCGGTGCGGGCGGGCGCCGGGGCGGGGCAGGCGGTGACCGACTTTCTCGCAGGTTTGCGCGCGCCGGTGGAAACCGAGATCCGCGCCCTGATCACGACGCTGGCCAACCCGCTGCGGATCGGCACGTTGCACTACGCCCTGGGTGAAGAAAGCCTCACCCGCGCAATCCTCGCCTGGGGTCCGGAAACCGGCGCCGATGCGGTTCTGATGGTGAGCCGGGCCGAGGACTGGGCGATCCGGACGGTCGGCGCCGACGAGCTTTCCGACACGGTCGCCTCGGTGCTGCTTCAGGATATCCCGCTTTCGCCCATGTCACTGCAAAAGGCACTCTCGCCCGACGCGGCGCTGGTGTTTCTCGCCGCGCTGCACGCCTTGCGCGCTGGGCGTCTGCAGGCATTGCTCACCCACGATCTCGCGCCGGTGGCCTTCACCCCGGGGGCGATCGCCGAGACGCTGGAAAATGTGGCCGAAGAAGACTTTCGGTGGCCGTTCCTGTTTCTCGACAAGGTGCTGCCGTTTTCGCTCAACGGCCTGGATTGGGAGGCACGGATTCCACCCGCGCTCGTGTCGCTGGCCGACCGTGGTCTCGTGGAGCGGGTGAAAAGAAGCAAGACCACCTGGATGCTGACGCCGCTTGGCTACCAGCTCGCCGTGGCCGATGCGCAGCACCTCACCAAGGTCGGCCTGCGGGTGACCGCAACGACCGACGAGGATCTCAAGGGGCACGAGGCGTTTTTCTTCCTCCGGTCGGTGCAGGACGTCGTGATGTATGATCTCGGCGGGCGTGAGGCGGTGATCGCGTCCCTCGCGTTCGAGGATCTGCGCACCCTGCTCACCGCCGTGCTCACTCCGCCGGCCAAGGCTTTGGCCGGGGGTGACCCGAAGCCAGCGAGCGCGGCAACCTGTGGCACCTGCGGCCATGCATTGGCCCCGGGGGCAAAATTCTGCCCGGCCTGCGGTGGCAAGGTCGCACCCGTCGTCGTCGGCGGCGGTGATACCTGCGCGAGCTGTGGCGCGGCGCTGGTTGCGGGCGCAAAATTCTGTGCCGCCTGCGGCGCGAAAGTCGGAGGAGGCTCCTGACGATGAGATATGTGCTTTGGATCTTGGCCATGCTTCTCGTCGGCGCGGGTGTTTTCGCAACGTTCCGGCAGGGCGACACGCCCCGGGAAGTCACGATCTACACCTCCGTCGACCAGGTTTATTCCGAGCCGATCCTGCGCGCCTTCGAGGCGGAAACCGGCATCAGGGTCAATGCCCTCTACGATGCCGAGGCGGCCAAGACGGTGGGGCTGGTGAACAGGCTGATTGCCGAGAAAGGCGCGCCGCTGGCCGACGTGTTCTGGAACGGTGAGTTCTGGCAAACCCTGGCTCTGCAGGAAGAAGGTGTGCTTGCGCCCTATGCCTCGCCCGCCGCGGAGGGGCTTCCCGCCTTGTTCGTCGACCCCGACGCTTTCTGGGCGGCCTTCGGCGGGCGCGCACGGGTGCTTTTCGTCAACACCGACAGGATGGCGGAGGAAGACTGGCCCCGGTCGATCTTCGATCTTCCCGGGCGGGCGGACGAGATCAGCTTCGCCAACCCGCTGTTCGGCTCGACGGCGACCCACGCCGCGGCCCTCGCCGCGGCGCTGGGACCGGACGAGGCACTGGGCTTCTTCGAGGCGCTCAAGTCGGGTGGCGCCCGCGTTGTCGATGGCAACGCCGTCGTGCGTGACATGGTGGCGGCAGGCCGGGTGCCGATGGGGCTGACGGATACCGACGACGCCTGCGTTTCGATCAAGAAGGGCGCGCCGGTGGCGGTGGTCTTTCTCGATCAGGAGGAGGGGGGTCTCGGCACACTGGTGGTGCCCAACACGGTGGCGCTGATCGCCGGCGGACCGCATCCGGAGGAGGCCCGGTTGCTGGCCGACTACCTGCTCTCGCCGGACACCGAGGCGAAGTTGATCGAAAGCGGCTGGGTGCAGATCCCGTCGCGGCCAGGCATCGCCGAAGGAAAATGCTTTGGCAAGCTGACGGTGCGCGGGATGCAGCCAGGCGTGGCCGCGATCCGTGACGCGGGTGCCGGCATAAGCGATGCGATGCGTGAGATGTTCCAGGACTGATGTGGACGATGGGCGGGCCAAGGCTCTTGAGCATGCGTCCCGGGTTGCGCCCTGCGCTGATCCTGCTTGCCTGGGGGCTGTTCCTGGCACTGACGCTCGGCCCCGCGGTGGGACTTTTCGCCGAGGCGGCGGGGCGGCTCCTGGCAGGTGCGCCGGAGGCCTGGACCGCGCTGGTTCCGAGCGCAAGGCGGGCAGCCCTGCTCGGCCGCAGCCTTGCGCTGTCTGCGGGTGTGGCGCTCTTTGCCGGCCTGGTGGGGGGGCTTGCCGCCCTGGCGTTGTTGCGCCGTGCCGCGCGGGGCAGGCTTTCGGGGGCCATGCGCAGCGTGATCCTTGCTGTGCTCGTCCTGTGGGTGATCACGCCCCCCTATCTCCATGCGCTTGCGGGAATGGAAGCGGGCAACTGGTTGCGCGGGTTGGGGTCTGCTGCAAGCCCGATGCCCGATCTGCCGGGCTGGCTCGCCGCGCTGTTCGCCCAAGGGTTCGCGCTGATGCCCATTGCGATGATTGCGGCAGCCATCGGTTTTATCTCGGTCGAACGTGATCTTGTCGACTCCGCCACGCTGCTCAGGCCTGGGCGCGGCGTGTTCTTCCGCGTCGTCCTGCCGCTTGCCGCCCCTGCCATCCTCGCCGGCACTGGTGCCGTTTTCGTCTTCAGCCTGCTGGATTACAGCACCCCCTCTTTGTTCGGCGTGTCGTCCTATGCCATGGAGATCGTCGCCGAATACAGCTCCAGCCGCGCCCCTTGGCGCGCGGCGTTGATCGCTCTGCCGCTGATCGCGATCGCTGCGCTCGTGATCGGCGCCGGGCTCGCCGCGCTCGCCAACGGCACACCGGCCCATGCCCGCGCGCTGGGCCGCGCTTTCCGGTTCTACCGACCGCTCGACACCCTGCGCCCGCCTGCGATGGCGGCCCTCTGGCTCGCGGCGGCCTATGCCGGGATGATCCTCGCGCTCCTGCTCGCCTCGGCGCTGCTCTGGCGGATCTTGCCGCAGCTTGTATGGGAGGTGCGCCAGGATCTTGCCAGAACGCTCCTGACCGCGGGGCTCGCCGGGGCGCTGGCGCTCGCGCCCGCGGCTTTGGTTGCGGGCAGCCTCGCGGCGCCTCCCCGCAAGCCGATCCTTCGGGCGGCGATGTGGCTGGGGGTGCTGATACCGCTGGCGATCCCGCCCTCGCTCACAGGAGTCGGCTACGCCACCTTTCTTGCCTGCTGTGCGCCGGACGGCGTGCGAACGGCGGGCTGGGTGCCGGCCCTGGCGCAGGCGGCGCGCTTCCTGCCGCTTGCGGTGCTGCTGATCTACGTCCAGATGCGACGGGTGGACCCGCTGCTGATCGACGCCGCGCGGGTGCTCCGCCCGCCTGGTCCCGCGCGCTGGTGGCGCATCGACCTGCCCCTGTCGGCGCCGGGCCTGATCGCGGCTTTCGGCCTCGTCTTTTGCGCCAGCATCGGCGAGCTGGAGGTGACGATGATGACAGCCGCCCCCGGGCAGGGTTTGCTGTCTATGCGGGTGTTCAACTATCTCCACTACGGTGTGAGCGAAACCGTGGCCGCACTTGGGCTCGTGCTTGCCGTGATCGTTTGGTCAGTGGCGGCCTTTGGGCTTTGGTTCGCAAGGCAGCGGGGATAGGTTTCGGGCAGATGAAACCGGATGTCACACCTTCGCAGCCTCCCGCGTCCGTCGAAGCGGACGGGTTGACCAAACGGTTCGGGGACCGCGTGGTGCTCGACGAGGTGCGGTTTTCGCTCATGCCGGGGTGCGTGACGGCGCTGACCGGTCGTTCGGGCGAGGGAAAGACAACGCTGCTGCGGCTGATTGCCGGGCTGGAAGAGCCCGACTCGGGAAGCATCGTGATCGCGGGGCGAGTTGCGAGCCGTGGGTCGCGCGCGCTGCTCGCTCCACATGAGCGTGGCATCGGCATGGTTTTCCAGCAGGCCGCGCTCTGGCCGCACATGACCGTGGCCCAGCATGTTCGCTTCGGGCTTGGTGCCATGTCCACGCACGCGGCAGACGCGCGCGTGAGCGAGGTGTTGGCGCTGGTGGGAATCGGCCACCTTGCCGCCGAACGGCCAGCGCGGTTGTCGGGTGGCGAAGCCGCGCGCGTGGCCATTGCCCGGGCGCTCGCGCCTGCGCCCGCCTGTCTGCTGCTGGACGAGCCGCTGGCCCACCTGCACCACGACCTGCGCCACGACATCACCCGCACCATACGCGCTGCGGTGGACGCGAGCGGGGCGGCGGCGCTTTTCGTCACCCACACCCCGGCTGACCTCGACGGCGTCGCGGATGGGGCGCTTCATCTCGAAGCGGGGCACCTGGAACGGTCCTGACCGCGGCTTCACTCACTTTGGGGGAGAAACAGTTCCCGTGGCAGATCGTGATCCAGCAGCCAGCCGACCCAGTAGACATCGGTTGGTCCGATCACCCAGTCCAGCACGCGCCAGCCCGATCCATCATCATGGAATAAGACCAGCACCGAGTCGCTCATCATGTCGTCGCGCCACCCCTGTGCAAAGGGCGTCTGCAACCAATCGAGCGGTCGCCCGTCGGGCTGCACTGGCACCGCGGACAGATAGGCCCATGGCCCGTAGCTGCGCAGAACCCGAACGCTGAACGCGATCGGCTGCCCGATCTCCGGGGTGATCACGGCGCGGGCCGCGTCGAGCAGGATCGCACGCGCGGGCGTTCCCTCGGTCACGTCTTGAACGGGGAGATCTGAAGGCGATTTGGTGCCGGCAGCATCCGCTCCGCGCAGGCTGACCATAATCTGCTGCAGGACAGGGGCGAGGTTCGGGTCTGCCTCCGGGGCGAGTTCGGCCTCGAACCCGTGGATCACCTCGCCGTCAAAGATATCGGCGTGAAACACCGTGCCGCCCGCGCGCGTGCCGACAACGCGAAACCCCTGCGCCCCGAGCATCACGGCCTCGTCGACCAGATCGAACCCGGCGCTGTCGAGATAATCACTGGCACGGCTCGTGGGCGTTTCGTCCAGCGCGTTGAACCCACCCCAGATCGCGAAGTTCGCACGCCCGTCGGCGGTCTGAAAGGCCTGCCCATCGCCGTTCTCGGGCGCGGGCAGGAGCAGGAAGAGGGATTGCGGATAGTCCACCGAGGTGCCGAATCGCGGGGTTGTGTAAACCGCCCAGTCGCCCGCGCGCGGGATGGTGGCGCCGTGGTCGGGGCGCAGATCGCGGTATTTTTCTTCGATCGCCTCGAAGGTGCCCGACCCGGCCTGTGCCGACATGGCGAGGGCGGCGGTCAGGACAAGGGCGATCGCGTTTTGCGGCTTCATGTCATGCCCCCTTTCGCGGTGGGTCCACGCTCAGGCCATTCGCTTTCAGCGCCGCCATGATCTGCTCCATCGGCTTTTCAAAGCTGTCCGACGCGATGGCAATGTGCTGTCCTCCCCGGTGTTCAATCACGATGCCCTTGCGCGGGCGGGCCAGCATCAGGGCGCCCGCGGTGCCGAAGTTGCCGCTTCCCGCGAGCATCGGTGCAAGCGCGGTGAGCCAGCGTGGAATGGCTCGCCGGTACGGATACACCCGGAGAACATCGGCAAAGGGCACCACCCGCTCGGTGAATGCCGAACGCACGCGGAGACCGTCGCGCTCGATCACGATCCAGTAGGGCGCATAGACCGCACCGATCATCCAGAACGCAACCGAGAGCAGCGCGAGCGGCCAGGTGAGCAATGCGGCGGGGTGTATCGCGCCAAAGGCCGGTTCGGCGCGCGCAGCCCAGATCGGGATCGCGAAAAACAGGCCCGAAAGCACGAAGCCGAGCCAATCGGGGCCGGTCTGAGAGGGCCCGGCGTCGTAACGCAGGGCGTTCGGCGGCGGCGTTTCGCGCGGGAAATAGCGGTAGATCGTGATGGCGAGCACACCGAGCCCGGCCACGACCGCCCATGACCACGCCCCTGCCATTGCGAAGGCCAGCCCCACGATCATCGCCACGACCAAGCGCCGCAGAAATTCAGACATGCCGGGCCAACTACGCATCTTCGCCCTCCAACTCACCATGCTATGCGCAGCGAAGGGATCCTGCGTTGACTGGCATCAAACGGCTCGCGTTTTGGCTGGCCACGCCTTCTTTCTCGGCCTGGTGCAGGACGTCCGGCGCCATGTTCCCCGATTCCAAGACCGAGTGCAGGGCCGATGAGGGCCGCCGAAAGGCTCTGCCGGCTATCACCTTGGCGAGGCGGGGCAATGCAGTGCCAGGTGCTGGCTCGCGGGGGATTCCGGGGTTTCAGTCGTGGTGCCTTGATGCGCGCGGCAGAGGCCCGCGCATAGCGGGGTTGCGGAACCGGCAGTTCTCAAAAAGGTCAGGGACCCTTACCTCTACTGTCAGGGAGGAAACAAACAGACGCACATCTGGAGTTTCCAAAATGGCTTTCATTTCTGTTTCTCGCAACGATGCCGCCTTGCGGCCGTCTTGGATCGCGCGCAGCCTCGCCGCGATTGGTACGTTTTTCGTCGAATACGCCGAGTTCCGGTCGCGGCGCGGAGAGATCGAGGCGCTGCAGCGGCTCAGCGACGACCAACTGGCCGCACGCGGTCTGACCCGTGACGACATCGTGCCGCACGTTTTTGCCGGTCACTTCTATCTCTGAAAAGCCCGCCCGGCCGTTTTTGGCCAATGCGCTCCGCGTCTTCAGCCATGTCATGGCAAGGTGCGCGGCGCGTGCGGATTGAGGTTGGAGCGGGCGGCGGGAATCGAACCCGCGTCATCAGCTTGGAAGGCTGAGGTCTTACCACTACACAACGCCCGCGCCGAGACCTGATGCCTATTTGATCGCGGTTTTCCCGTCAAGATGCCTTTCAAAGCCGATGGGGCCGCGCCGCGTCACCGCCGATATCGAAGGCATCCACGCAAGCGCTTCCCCTGCATGGCCTTGTCATCGCCAACCTGACCCTGGAGCCAAGCCGGGTGTTTGGCTTCTAGGGCAGCGCGGCTTCTGAACAGCACCGTCACGCGCATGAAGCGCATACCCTGCGGGGCGAGGGGCCTGGACGGGCCAATATAACTTCCGGTGGCTTCACCTGTCGCAAATCAAGCCGGTGTCGTGTCCGACGAGGACGTATCACTGGCGCGTTCGGAGAAACCCGGGGTGGCCATCGACCCGAAAGGCGCAGGATGCCATGAAATGAAAACCGCGGCGCAATCGTTACGTCTTGGCTTTATTGTCCGAACGAATACTCACTCAAAAATCTCGCTCTCAAGCGCGAACAATGCGAGCTGGGTGCGATTGTTCGCGTCGAATTTGCGCGAAAGCGTCCGGACATGCATCTTCACGCTGGATTCACTCATCTCGAGATCGCGCGCGATTTCCTTGTTGGCCTTGCCCTTGCAGATCGCCTGCAGCACTTTCTTTTCATTGGGGGAAAGGTGGTACGGGTCCGGCTTTTCTTTCTTGAGCAGAAAGTCGAAGGGAGCGTAAACCTCACCGGCGATCATGAAATCAATCGCGGCAAGCATGGATTTCAGATGAAGTGTCTTGGGGAGGAACCCGGCTGCCCCCAGCTTGAGCGCATCCTCGACGATCGATCTCGATGCGACCCCCGACAAGATCGCAACGGGTGTTCCGCGGACGCGCTCGATGACGTCTTCGATGGCTCTCAGCCCGTCCACGCCGGGCATCACGTAGTCGACGAGTATAAGGTCGAAAGACTCGTTCTCTTCGATCGCCCTATGCGCCTCGGGCATATCCGAAGCCGTTACCGTTTCGTATCCGAGGACAGACGTGATGGAATTCGCGATAAGCTCGCGCACAAGCGAGTGATCATCGGCGATGAGGACTTTTGCACACACATTTCACTCCTTGGGTCAAACCCATCGTAGGATCAATTATTGTCCGGGCACAACTTGTCTGCCCCATACGTTGATAAGCCGGGTCGAGATCACGTGGTAACCAACAAATGTCCTTTGGAAAGGTAAAAAAGGATGTGGATGGTATCTAAAGATAGGTGGAGCGGCAAAAGGATAACCATCGTGCATGAATGAGAGGTGTTTCTGACGATATTTCGCCCCTATCTTCACTTTTGACTTCACACGAACATTGGAAAATTCGATGAGAGCCTTACTGACCGCAATCGCGTTGGTGTTATGCTTGCCCGTGTTTGCCGAGTCCAGCGAAGACGCGAAGCGGCCGATCATACTTTCGGTGTATGGAAAACCCCAGGCCGGGGCGCCTGGCGACGTCTGGCACTTCGATCTGGATGCGCTGAAGGCGATCGGCACGACAACGGTTCAAACGACGACGATCTGGACGAATGGCACGCATGAGTTCGAGGGTGTTTCCCTTGCAGCCCTGCTCGAAAACGTCAGCGCCGATGGGTCGCGCCTGATCGCCCGCGCGCTCAACGACTATTCCGTGGAACTTCCGGTGTCTGATGCCGTTGAGGGCGGTGCCCTCGTCGCGTTCTCGCTTGACGGGGAGTTGATGAGCGTTCGCGACAAGGGGCCACTCTGGATCATCTATCCCTACGACGATAACCCCGCCTATGCCCACGAGGTTTACTATTCCCGCTCGATCTGGCAATTGCGCGAGATCCAGATCCTTGAATGATTTCGGTTGGGCGGCCGACCGGTCTTTCACATGGAGTCCCCTGTGAGACAGCCCAACCGCACATCGATTTTCACGTTCGTGCTCGCCCTCCTGATTGCCGCGACCGCATGGTCGGGGTTGTCGAACGGATTGGCAGCCTTGCGGCAGGCCGCGGAACTCGAACGCGCAACGTCCGACAACGTTCCCTGGAACCTGGCGCAGCTCGAAATCGAGTACTTGCGTTTCGCGGATGCACTGGATGCCTATTTGCTTCCCGACCCGACGGACGTTTCCGAGCAGGGCGAGGGTGAGGCGGCGCTTGCGCGTCTCCGGGAGGTGCGGCTCAGGTTCGATATCCTCTTCAGTCGGATATCCACGATCCAGCAAAGTCCGCTCTTCACCGAGATCCGCGAGAACGAGAACCTCAAGCCCAAGCTCTTCGCGCTTGCCGAGTTCGCCACGGAAACGGCCACGGAACTGGACAGCTTGCCACCGACCTCGCTGGCAGACCTTTCGGCGCTCGATGCACGAACCGAGGCCCAACGGCGCAATATTCGACGGATCGCGCTCGCGGGCGTGACGGTTATCGCCGAACTGGCTGCGCAACGGCGGCTCGATCTGAGCGAGAGCCTCTGGCAGATGGCGCTCGCGTCTCTGGCCAGCAGCCTCCTGCTGCTGTTCTCGATCTTTCGGATCTGGCAAGCCCAACGCGACACCAGGTTTGCCGCGACGACGATGGAAGGTGTCGCCAGACGGCTTCAGGCCATCATCTCGACGTCGCCGATCCCGATCGTGATCGCGGATCAAGACATGCGAATCGTCGAGTTCAACAAGGCATCGGAACGCGTGTTCGGCTACACGAGGCGGGAGGCACTTTCAGGCGACGTGGGCACGCTCCTGGTGCCTGAAGAGTTACGTGCCCGGCACAGGGAGGGCCTGAGGAGATACAAGCGCACGGGCGAAAAACACATCATCGGCCAGTCCGGCGTCAAGATCAGCGCGCTGCGCAAGGACGCCACGGTGTTTCCGGCCGAGATCGAGCTTTCGGAAGGCTCGGATCAGAGCGGCCGGTTTTTCGTTGCCTATATCCGTGACGTGACCAGCCAGGAAGCTCACGAAAAGGAGCTGCGCGAAGCCAGAGATGCCGCGCTTGCTGGCGCAAAAGCGAAAGAGCGGGTTCTGACCACCGTCAGCCATGAGATGCGCACACCCTTGCAGGGCATCATGGGTGCATTGGAACTCTTGCGCTCACGCACCCTGACCGACGCCCAGGAGCAATACCTCGACATCCTCGAGCGGTCGTCCCTGCACCTCCTGCGGCATATCGAGGATCTGCTGGCCGTCGCCCGCTCCGGCCGCAAAGGTATCGACATCGAGTACCGCTCGGTCGACGTTCGTGAACTGGTCGGCGATGTCCGGCGCGACCACCTCGCCCTGGCCGCCGAGAGCGGCAACGAAATCGTGGTTGCGAACTGGGCGCGCGATCAGCCGAACTTCGTATGCGATCCCATGCGATTGCGGCAGGTGCTCGACAATCTGGTGTCGAATGCGCTCAAGTTCACCTGCAACGGTCGGGTCGAGCTGGGATGTTGCCGCGACGAGCGCGACGAGATGATCGAGTTCTGGGTCGCGGACAACGGTATCGGGATCGCCAACGACGAATTGCCGCACATCTTCGATGATTTCTACACAACGAAAAGCCCGAATACCCGGGCCTTCGACGGCACCGGCCTTGGCCTCGGGATTGCCGCGCGGGTGGTCGGGGCGCTGGGGGGGCGGATCTGGGTCGAGAGCCGGGTCGGACGCGGCAGCACGTTTCGCTTCCAGGTGCCGCTGGCGCCCAAGGCCGATATCGACAGCGCGACCGGTGACGACCCGATCTTGAAGCCGACGCCGGAAACCGGCCCCGCGCTTCTCGGCGACGAGCTGCGCATTCTCCTGGCCGAAGACAACGAGATCAGCCGCAAGATCGTGTCGGAAACCTTGAGGAACGCCGGGTTCGACGTCACCGCGGTGGCGGACGGCGAGGACGGGTTGAAAAAGCTCGGCCAGAGCAACTTCGACCTGATATTCCTCGATATCAGCATGCCACGCATGGATGGGCTTGAAGCCCTGCGCCACATTCGCTCGAGAGCGGGGCCAAACGCCAAGGTGCCGGTCATCGCCCTGACCGCCCACGTGCTCGAGGAAGACCAGAAGCGCTTTGCCGAGGCCGGTTTCGACGCGGTGCTCGGCAAACCCACGTCTCGCGCTCAATTGCTCGCCGTGATCCGGCGCCTCGTGAAGCAGGCCGGATCCACCCGGCACAACGAGTTCGACGGTTCGTTCTTCGACGAAATGGTGGAAACCCTCGGATTGCCAATGGCGAGGGAAATGGTCGACAAGTTCGAAACCGATGTGAACGCATCCCTCGACAGCCTTGAACAAACGCTCAAGGAAGATGGCACCAACGATGCATTCGCCCGTCTCGCGCATCAATTGTGCGGCCTGAGCGCGATGTTTGGAGCCTATGATCTGGAGCAGGTTTTTCGCAAGCTGGAGGCCGAGAACGGCGAAAGCGGATCGGGCAGGGATGACGAGCGCGTCGCGACCCTGATCCGCAAGGCGCGCGATCAAGCGAGCAGGGTGCTTTCAATGCTCAAGGACGAGGTCGCAAACAAGCGCAGCGGTTAGCCCGGTCGGTTCAAGCGGGGTTGCGCGCGCGCCATTCGCGGTTGTTCCTTGGCGCATCTTCCGCCGCGAGTTCGAGGGCCCGGAAGCTCAATGGCAGCCGCAGCGAGGCATCCGCCACGTAGAGGCGATCCGATCCGAAGTCATTCACCGCGAATCCCGAAGACAAGAGGATCACGGGCAACCCGGGAACGGCGAGGCGCAGTTGCATCATTTCGTCGATGATCCCGTCGACGCCGCCGAAATCGTCGATGTCGACAATCAGGTAGGACCAAGCCCGGGGGGATTCGAGCGCCACGGCCAGCGCATCGGCGAAATGGTCGAGGTGGTAGCACTTCACGCCCTGGGCGCGGAACCAGTCCAAAGCCGGGGCGACGCTGTCGACCTTGCGGGAAACCATGAGCGCGGGCGCGTCAACCGCTACCGGTCCGTTGAACATCCGCGGGAAGGCGGAAAACTCGGCGGCGGCGGCAATCGCCGGCTGTTTTTGCACCGCCGGATTGAATATGCGCGACAACGGGTTTGAAAAAGGCTTTCGCGCAGGTGCCTCGGTGTGGGCGACGGAAATGACTTTCAACTTACGTCCTCACGTTCTCATCCGGCATTCGCTACTTAAAATTGTGCCCTCCCGGACCGGGTCAGGGAAACATCGCAGCCGGTCAAGCTCGCGCGAAAAGGATAGGAATACTATCCGAAGGATCACCGCCTGTTTCGGTTTCGCGTCGGGAGCCTTTTCCCAGCCGGCCCACGACCGGCCCCGAATGCGATTTTGCAGCGCGCAGCCCGCCCTATTGCCTGCCATGGAGTGCTCACCGAAATGGGCCGAGCCTGGGTCGGAAATGACCGAACCGAAAAGAATCAAAAATTATCGCAAGATATGGTGAGGCATCTCAGGTTTCGCACCAGATTTGGACGGGGAAGGCGGGTCATCTCGATGTGCCCGGAGCCGCAAGCCATCGCGCCGGATCCCTGGAATGAGTAAATGCGGTCGCTGAGATCCCTATTATCGGTACATTTATTATATCCTTTGATCTCGAAATCAGCCGATCGTTTTTCAAGCTCTGAGAATATATACGCCTAAGTCGCAAGACATAATGACACACCTGTCCGATCTGGCCACTCCTTGAGGGGAACTGGAGGTCGGAATGAAACAGATTCTTTTGCCCCTCGTGGGGATCGTTCTCGCGGGATGCCAAACCCAACCGTATTATCAGGAAGCGCAACGCTGCGTGGTCATTCCGGAAGGCTACGTGCTTTCCGATGTGCAATACGATGGCAAGACCGCCTACTGGCTTGAGGTTTGCCCCGACGCGAAAACCCTGGATGCCGTTGCCACTCCTACGGGGGGCTCGTCGGGGTCCACGCCGCACTCCGGAACGAAGTCAGAGCCGAAGATGGTCATCGAACGCTCGGTGACCCGCCCCGGCTTCGCCGACGCCTCCCAGGTCGAGATTCCGGTTGTCGGTAATCGAAAAGCGTCGGTGGTTGCCGGCGGGATCACGATTTTCGAAGACGGGTCCGTCCAGATGCCGCGGATGGGTGTGGTCGAGTAATGATCCGCCTGACCCTTTTCGCCGTCGCGTTGCCGATCTCGGCAATGGCGCAGTCGTATTCCAGTTCGGGTCAGAACTGGGCCGGTTCGTACGGCTTCCCCTCGGTCAGCGAGCGCAGCTTGGCGATCCAGCAGGCACAGGCGATGTGGAGCGCGCAGAACCCGGCGAAAACCGAAGTCATCTATAATACCTACAACGACTCGCGTTCGAATTACGTCGAGACGAACACGACCGGCGAAGTCAACACCGACTACCAGATCGGTGATGAGATCGGTCAGCAAACCTACTCGGTGGGCTCCCTGAACACAGGCTCGACCGACATCGAAGTCGTCGGTGAAGGCAACTCGATCATCGCCGAGAACAGCGCGGATTCCTCCGCCTGCGTGGATGGCTCGATCGCGACGGTCACCTCTTCGGTATCGGCAAGCGAACTCTTCGACGATGCAAGCGTCGGCGCCTCCATGCTGGATCTCGCGGACGCGATCGAACGATCCGCTGCCTGCGATTGATGGAGGGGGTCGGGTGCATCGTCTGTCTGTTCTCGCACTGTTCTTCGTGCTCGGAGGTTGCGGCTTCGCGAATTCGATCGCGTCGTCGAGCAAGGACGTCGAGATGTTCGAGGGCCCCGAGATCAGGCGCATCGTCACGAAATACGACAATGCGTTGTCGTGCATTGGCGATTTCGTTCCCGGGTCGCTCTTCTTCGCGGTCGGCAACATCAATGACGCGACCGGGAAGGAATCCTATGCCGAGTCCGGTTCCGGCAAGATGGTCACCCAGGGCGCCGGCGAGATGATACAGACCGCGCTGTTCACATCCGGTGTGCGGGTGCTCAACCGTCGTGATCCGAGCATCGCGGCAACCGAGCACAACTGGGGCATACGGCCGATCGAGAGCCAGGTGCCTGTCGATCTCTACATCACCGGTTCGATCAACAGCCTCGATTTCATCCCCGGCGCGGGCGCCCAGATCGAGATCATGGGGGTCGGGCCGAGGGCGCGACAAAACCGGCTTCTGGTCGGGATGGACCTTTCGATGACCGACACCGCCACCGGTGAAGTCATCGCCAATGTCGCGGTCCAGAAACAGCTCGTCGGCGAAGAGATCGGGTTCGCGGTCGGCCGGTTCTTCGACACAGGCGTTTTCAACAATGCGCTCGTGAACATCAACGCGGGCGCCATGGTGCGCGAGACGATGAATTTCGTGCTGCGGCAGATGCTCTATTACGGCACTTACCAGCTGATCGTTCAGGCGATCGACGGCGCCGGCGCCAAGGCCTGCAACGAGAACCTGGCCCAGACCATCGCCGAAGACCTG
This sequence comes from Sinisalibacter lacisalsi, assembly GCF_014640115.1. Lineage (GTDB taxonomy): Bacteria > Pseudomonadota > Alphaproteobacteria > Rhodobacterales > Rhodobacteraceae > Sinisalibacter > Sinisalibacter lacisalsi. The sequence continues at coordinate 682,328 of NZ_BMGI01000001.1, forward strand.
ATCTGGAAGGACGAGGCCGGTCGCGCGACCTTCCAGGAGATCGTGGCGCAGGTTGAATCGCGCCGCCCGCCTTCGGAAGCCGAAATCGGCGAGATGCGCAAGGAAATGTCGACCACCGCGCAAGAGGTCGAGCTGCCGCCGGAAGTGCGCAAGTTGGCCAACAGCATCACCTCGCAGGCGGCACGCGCGATTTCGACGGCCGACAGCATCGCCACCGCCAGCGACGTCGATACGGCCCAGGCGGCTCTCGAAAAGGCCAGGCTCTACCTCGCCTTCGCGGTGCGGGATCTGCGCAAGGCCGCCGAACAGGGGCTGTCCGGTGCGCAGGGCGATGCCGTGGCCACCGTGGTGGAACAGGCGATCCGCGCGGTCAACGCGGGCGAGGTTTTCGTCAAGAGCCTGCGCGCCAAAACGGAAATCTCCGAGGCGGCCACGCCGCAAGCGGATGACGGCAAGCCGAATGTACCAGGGGGAGACCCGAATGACCCACCCCGACCATGACACCGCGCACTAGCGCACACCGAGTTTCCTGGACCCTCTCCCACGGGTCGAGGAAAAATGGGCCCCTCTTTCACTGCCCGCAAATCCACGTCTGCTTATGAGGGACGAGCAGAATAAAACAGGAAGAACGAGCAATGAAAAAACTTCTTGCTACGACCGCGCTCGCGGTTATCGCAACGACCGGTGCAGCTTCGGCCCAATCGGTTCTGGAGCGTGTGCTGTCGGAGATCGACAACTCCACCAACCTCGCGCAGGTGAACGGCACCTTCGCCAACATCGCCGAAAACATCGGCGGAACCACGGTCGAAACCTTCTATACCGTTTCGGCTGAATATGGCGCGCTGCTTGGCGGCGCCGTCGACGGCGACAGCGTTGTGCTGACGGAAGCCGAATACAACGATCTCGCCTCGATCCTCGCCAACGACCTGGTTGCCGGCATCACCGAGAACGAAGACGGCAGCTTCACCGTTTCCGGCTCGGCCGGTGGCACTTCGGTTCCGGCCAACGCGTTCGAAACTCGTGAAGCGGCGGAAGCCTATGCCGCGACCGTTGTGGGCAACTTCCTTGCTGCCAACAGCACCTCGGAGCAGGTTGTGACCGGTGTGTCCGACGGCATCGACGGCTCGATCACCAACATCCTCGATGGCATCACCGAGGCGACCCAGGTGACCGACGCTGACGGCGTCACCGCGATCGAATGGGACATGCCGACGATTGAATTCGGCGACATGGCCACCACGGCGCTTGGCGCGGTCAACACCGGCGACATCACCCTCGGCGTGAATTCGACCGTGGACGAAGCCAAGACCTCCTCGACCCAGGCTGTCTCGTCGGTGATGGAACAGCTCGGCGGCGCTGACGGCAACGGTGCTCTGGTGCTCAACATCGCATCGAACATGACCGGCGTGAACGGCTCGATCTCGAACACGATGACCGAAGTCAACGCCAAGACCGCCAACCTGTCGACGACCGCGCTCGGCGCCGTCAACACCGGCACGATCACCTCGGGTGTGAATGCCGCTGTGCAGGGCATCGTCGGCACCTCGGGCTCGACCGGTTCGGCCGCGGAATAAGATTTCCGCATCCAGACCCGGCGGAGGCGTTCGCGCCTCCGCCACCTCATCCGGCGGGCCGAAGCCGGCCGGAACGAACAGACGATTGCCGGGACGGGCTTCTTGCCGCCCTGCCTGCAAAGAAAGAAAGGTCGAGACGTGAACAAGCACCCCTTGATGAGAACAGTCGCGATCACGGCTCTCGCAACCGGAATGTTGGCGGGCGCCGCGTCGGCGCAATCCGTGCTTGAACGTGTGCTTGGCGAGATCGACAACGCAACCAACCTGGCACCGGCAAACGGCACCTTCGCGAATATCGCGGAAAACCTTGGCGGAACTCGCATCACCGAGGTCGAGCGTCCGGTGACGTTCGGCGATCTGCGGGCCAATGGCTTCGCAGGATACGACCCGAGCCTGATCCTGATCGGTGATCCCGATGTGATGGACTCCGGTGGGGATTACGTGGGTCAGCCCCACACGTTGCAGGATCTGATCGACGATCCCGAACTGGACGTGATGTTCGAGTATACCGCCATCGTCGATGGAACGATCTCCGACGATGCGATCTTGTCCAGCATCACCATCGAGGTCGAGGGTGAGATGCAGACGGTCTATTTCCTCACGGACCCGGACAACGGCATCAATTTCGATTCACCAGCCGCCGGATACGTGTCGCGCTTCCTGACGGATGGCGACAATTCGGACTTGTTCTCGGAGGCGGACATCGAGAGCCTGCAGGCTGAACAGGTGATCGAACTCTTGAAGACCGCAGGTTACTTCGGCATCGACGGCTCGATCACCAACATCCTCGATGGCATCACGGTCCCCCCCTCTGCGACGGACGCCGACGGCGTGACCGCGATCGAATGGGACATGCCGACGATTGAATTCGGCGACATGGCCACCACGGCGCTTGGCGCGGTCAACACCGGCGACATCACGCTCGGTGTGAACTCGACCGTGGATGAAGCCAAGACCTCCTCGACCCAGGCTGTCTCGTCGGTGATGGAACAGCTCGGCGGCGCTGACGGCAACGGTGCTCTGGTGCTCAACATCGCATCGAACATGACCGGTGTGAACGGCTCGATCTCGAACACGATGACCGAAGTCAACGCCAAGACCGCCAACCTGTCGACGACCGCGCTCGGCGCCGTCAACACCGGCACGATCACCTCGGGTGTGAATGCCGCTGTGCAGGGCATCGTCGGCACCTCGGGCTCGACGGAGTAAAAATGAATTATCCTTTGCGCAAAGCGTTTTACGTGAAGGATAGAGATCGGAGGCGCGGGACATAATACCCCAGTTCAAAACTGCGCTTTCGTGTACGGTCTGGCGGTTCCCTACCCCGCTGACCCTACCGCACCCCGGCCGTCTGCTCGCGGCCGGGGTGCAACCGCTTCGGGGATCTCTGGCGCGTCGGTCGCCGGCGTGGCGCGCGCGCGGTGTGGCTTTCGTCGTCCTGGTCGGATTGCTGTCGCCGGGACAGGCGCAGTCGGTTGGAATTCTTGAACGCCTTTTGCGCGCCATCGATACCGAGCATGTTTCCGCGAGTTGGAACATCATGGCGAACATCGCCGAAAACGCCTCTGGCTCCCTGGCCGTTGCACCGCGCCGGTTGATGCCCGGCGATCGCGTCGTGATCGGCTACGATGCCGGGGGCTATGCCGTGACATCGGTCGCAGGGGACAATGGCCTCGCTGTGACATCGGCGCAGGCCGCCGGCCTGCAGTCGGGCCTCTCCGAAGGGCTGTATCCGGTGGGATCGCAGCTCTACAGCGTGCCGCCCGCGGCGCGCCTCTCGCTCTACGAGGCCGCCGTGGACAGGCAATCCCTCGCCTCGGCGCGGGAATTGCTGACCACCCGTATCGACGGCCGCGTGACCAATCTCATTTACAGCACCGTGCCCGAGGATCTCGCCGAGATCGCCGCGATCACGCGCGGCGCGCGTTTCGCGACCATGGGCGAGATCGGCACCACAGCGCTCGGGGCGGTCAACGCCGGTGGCATTCTGACCGGGTTGAAGACGGAACGGCTTGTCGGGCCGATCGGGGTGGAGATCGACCTTCTCAAGGCGCGGATCGCCGAGGGGCCGGACGCGCATTACCAGGCCGCCGTGACCGACACCGTGATCGCGGTTCGGACGAGCAATCGGGAATTGGGCGGTGTGCCGGACCTTCCGGCCGCCCGGCTGAACATCGCCGCCAACATGATGCCGGTCACCGCGGCCGTCGTGAACCGAACCATGGGCGTTTCGGTCAAGGTCAACTCGATCACCGCAACGGCCATCGGCGCCGTCAACGGCGGGTTTGTCGGGCGCTGACAGCCCGGGATCAATTCAATTCGGAATCGAAGGAGAAACGGCGTGCGTTTGAAGAAAGGGCAGGGGATTCACTACCGTGCCATTCCCGACAATGGCTCTGTTCGGGTCAGCGTAACGGAGCGAAACCGGCCGCGTTTCGTCTTTCCCAACACCGTGGTCTGGAGCGAAGGCTTGCAGCGGGAACTGGCAAAACACGCGTTTGAATTCTGGTATCCGCCTGCAAGACCTCTTGATGTCCGCAATGTTCAGTGGATCGCAAACCAGTGCGCGGATGCCGACGAGTACCAGAACGCGCTGATCGGGTTGGACGATGCCTTTGGCGGGAAGGTGCCGATATTCAATCACCCCCGGCGCGTTGCGATGACCCGAAGGGATCTTTCAAGCCAGGTGCTCGAAGGCATCCCGGGCCTGATCGTCCCCAGATGCGTCCGGTTTGTCGCGACCGGCCCCGGTGCGCTCGAGCAGACCTTCGACCGCGAGGCGTTTTCCTATCCCGTGCTGATCCGGCCCGCGGCTTCGCAGACGGCACGCCGGCTGGTCCGGGTCGACACGCCCTTCGATTGGCCCAAGGCCTATGCCGAGACCGTTCCGGGCGAAGCCTGCTTCATGACCCAGTTCGTGGATTTCGCCAACGCGCGGGGAACCTATGTGCGCCTGCGGATCGCATTCGTCGGTGAGCGGGCGTTCCTGCGAGGTTACACCGAGCAGTCGTCCTGGCTCATCCGTCGCGCCTTCGGCGATGCACCCGACAACCGTGATCTGGAATCCTTCATGGACCATGTCGCCGCGTTCGGTTCGGATCATCCATTGTGGACGGTCTGCGACACGATCCGCCGCCGTGTCGGCCTCGAGTATTTCGGGGTGGATCTCGGGATGATCGGGCAGGACGAATTCGTTCTGTTCGAAGCCAATGCCGCCATGTCGATCCTTGACGTGCACCATGGGCAGGCCGATTACGCGATCATCAAGCCCCAGATCGAGCGGATAGAATACGCGTTGAAGCGTCTGCTTTTCGCGCCGAAAAATTGGCTGGGGCCCGAGGCCATTCCGAACCGAACCACCCGCGCGATCCTGACGGCCTGATCTCCCTCTTGCCCGCCGGGCCACACAACGCGCAATCGCGATATCAGCTGCACGGCTTTCCGGAGGCGGTCTCCCACCGTGGCCATGGGCGGCCTTACCTTCCGGTCCATCCGCCGTCGACCGCCAGGATCGCGCCGTGGATCGCGGAGGCGGATTCGCCGGCGAGAAAGACAACGGGGGCCGCGATTTCCTCGGGGGTGAGCCAGCGGCCGACCGGCACGCGGCCGAGGATCTGCGCTTCGCGCGCGGGGTCGGATTGCAGCGCGGCGGTGTTGTCGGTGGCGACGTAGCCGGGCGCGATCGCGTTCACGTTCACGCCGTGGGCCGCCCATTCGTTTGCGAAAGCGCGGGTCAGGTTGGCCAGCGCTGCCTTGCTGGCGGCGTAGCCGGGCACCATGATGCCGCCTTCGAAGCTGAGAACCGAGGCGAGATTGATCACCCGCCCATGCCCGCGCTCCACCATGCGGGCCCCGAAGGCGCGGGTCAGCAGGAAGGGAGCGTCGAGGTTGACCGCCATCACCGCGTCCCAATCCTCGGTGGCATGTTCGGCCGCCGGGGCCCGGCGGATGATCCCGGCATTGTTGACGAGGATGTCGATCCGCGTGCCGTCCAAATCCGCCACCAGCGCCGCGATGGCGGCCCGGTCCGACAGATCGCAATTGCGCGCCGTGATCCCCGGCGGCGGGTTGTCTTCGATCCGGGTGCCGAGCCCGATCACCTCTGCCCCCGCCTGCTTCAGCGCGATGGCGATCGCCGCGCCGATCCCGCGGCTCGCCCCGGTCACGAGGGCCGTCTGTCCGCCGAGATCCGTCACAGGTCTGTCAGGGTGCCTAGCGCGCGTTCGGCGGCAAAGGCGGTGGTTTCGGACAGGGTCGGGTGGGCATGGATGGTCAGGCCGATATCCTCGAGCGTGGCGCCCATCTCGATGGCCAGCGTGATCTCGGCGAGTAGCTCGCCGGCGTTGCGGCCCACGATGGTGCCACCCAGGAGGCGGTTCGTGTCAGGGTCATAGATCAGCTTGGTCAGCCCGTCTTGCCCGCCCGAGGCAAGGTTGCGCCCGCTCGCGGACCACGGGAAAGAGGTGGCCTTGACCTTGCGACCCTCCGCCTTCGCTTGCGCCTCGGTCAGGCCAACCCAGGCCAGTTCCGGGTTGGTATAGGCCACCGAGGGGATCAGCACGGTGTTCAGTGCCGCGCGGTGACCCGAGGCCACCTCGGCCGCGATGTGGCCTTGATGCGTGGCCCGGTGCGCCAGCATCGGGTTGCCGGTCACGTCACCGATGGCGAAGATACCGGGCACCGTGGTGCGCCCGGCGCTGTCGGCCTCGATCACGCCACGGTCGGAGACGGCGAGGCCGGCAGCCTCCGCACCCACCCGGTCGCCATTGGCGCGCCGGCCGACCGACTGGATCACCGCCTGCGCCTTGATCCTGCCTTCGAAGGCGCCGGTGCAGACCAGGGTAACGGTGGATTTCGTTGTCTCTACCGTTGTCACCTGCGTGCCGGTATGCAGGGTGATCCCGTCAGCTTCCAAGGCGGCGCGCAGGATCGCGACGGCTTGTGCATCGGCACCCGGCGCGATCTGGTCCGACAGTTCGACCACGGTCACCTCGGCACCGAGCGCGGAGTAGACGGTGGCCATTTCCAGCCCGATGATGCCGCCGCCGACGATGGCCAGTTTTCTCGGCACTTCGCGCATCTCCAGCGCCACCTTGCTGTCCCATATGCGCGGGTCGTCGGGCCAGCCGGGCAAGTGCACCGGGCTGGAGCCAACGGCGATCACCGCCTGTTCGAACCGCATTTCGCGCCCGTCGATCTCGACCGTGCCGGGCCCGGTGAACCTGGCCTGGCCCTGCAGCGTCGTCACCTTGCGCCGCCTGGCGATCCCGCCCAGACCGCCGGTCAGCGTGTCGACGATGTGGTCCTTCTTCGCGCGGAGCCTGTCGAGGTCGATCCGGGGCTTGCCGAAGTTGATGCCCCAATCGGCCATGTGGCGGGCTTCGCGGATCACTTCGGCGGCATGCAGCAGCGCCTTGGATGGAATGCAGCCTTCGTTCAGGCAGACCCCGCCGAGACGGTCGCGCGCGTCGACTAGCGTTACGTCGCGGCCGAGGTCGGCGGCACGAAAGGCACAGGCATAGCCGCCGGGGCCTGCGCCGATCACGAGGAGGTCGATCTTGTCGCTCATGGCGGGCCTCAGACGATCATGTTGCGGGGATCGGCGATCAACCCGGTGTAATGGGCCATGAACCGCGCCGCATCGGCCCCGTTGATGACGCGGTGGTCATAGCTGAGATCAAGCGGCACCATCGGCACCGGGCGCGGTGTGCCGTCATCCCATGCCGTTACGGTCTCGGTCCGGGTGATGCCGAGGATCGCAACCTCGGGCGGGTTCACGATGGGCGTGAAGGCGGTGCCGCCGATACCGCCGAGGTTGGTGATGGTCATCGAGCCGCCACCCATCTCGTCGGGCCCGATCCTGCGGGCCTGCGCGCGGCTCGCGAGGTCTGCAATCTCGGCGCCGATCTGCCACAGACCCTTGCGGTCGGCATCGCGGATGACCGGCACCATCAGCCCATGCGGCGTGTCGACGGCGATGCCGATATGCACGTAGTCCTTGCGCAGCAGCGTTTCTCCATCTGGCGTCAGCGAGGCGTTGAAACGGGGAAAGGCACGCAGGGTTCGCGCCAGGGCCGCCACGTGAAAGGCCAGCGCGGTCAGCTTGATGCCGCGCGATCGGGCCTCGGGTTTCCACACCCGGCGCAGATCCTCGATGGCGGTGACGTCGGCGCGGTCATGATGGGTGACCGCCGGGATCAGCGCCTGCGCGGCCGCAAGGTTCCGGGCGGCGACCTGCGCGAAACGGCTCATCGGTTCCTCGATCACCTGGCCATACTGGCTGTGGTCCACATCCCAGTAAGACGTGTCGCCACCGGGTGCCGGGGCCGGGGCGCTGCCGGCGCCGGTGATGTCCTCGGGCGCGATGGTGGTCCGGCCAAGGCGTGTTGCGAGGGCCTGGATATCCACGTCGTGTTCGCGGGCGAGGCGGCGGGTGGAGGGGCTGGCGATGATCTCTGACATGCTCACCCCCTACCAGCTGGCCGAGATATACTGGGTTTCCATGAACTCCAGCATGCCTTCGTGACCGCCCTCGCGGCCAAGGCCCGATTGCTTGGTGCCGCCGAAAGGCGCGGCCGGGTCGCTGACCAGCCCACGGTTGAGGCCGACCATGCCATAGTCCAGCCGCTCACAGACCTGCATGGCGCGCTTGAAGTCTTCCGAGAAAACATAGGCCACAAGGCCATACTCGGTGTCGTTGGCGCGGCGGATCACCTCCTCCTGGTCGGTGAAGGTCTGGATCGCGGCGACGGGGCCGAAGATCTCGTCTTTCACGCATTCGGCGGTTTCGGGCACGTTCGACAGCACGGTCGGCGGGTAGAAATACCCGGTGCCGTTGGGAGTGGCTCCGCCGCATTCGACCTTCGCCCCCCGCGCCACCGCATCGGCGACGAACTCGGCTACCTTGTCACGCGTATCGGCGTTGACCAGCGGGCCGACATCGACCGAGGGGTCGGTGCCGTCGCCCACCTTGAGTGCCGACATCCGTTCGGTCAGGCGGCGGGTGAATTCCTCGGCCACGTCCTCGTGCACGTAGATGCGATTGGCGGCGGTGCAGGCTTCGCCCAGGTTGCGCATCTTGGCCAGCATCGTGCCCTCGATCGCCACGTCCATGTCGGCATCCTCGAAGATGATGCAAGGCGCGTTGCCGCCCAGTTCCATCGCCGGTTTCAGAACCTGGTCGGCGGCGCCCTTGAGCAGCTTGCGCCCCACCCCGGTGGAGCCGGTGAAGCTGACCACGCGCACGCGCGGGTCGTGCAGCATGTGATCGACCAGCGCGCCGGTTCGGCGCGAGGGCAGCACGTTGACAAGGCCCTTGGGCACCCCCGCCTCTTCCAGCAGCGGCATCAGCGCCAGCATGGTCAGCGGGGTTTCCGACGCGGGTTTGATGATGACGCCGCAGCCCGCCGCCAATGCCGGGGCGATCTTGCGGGTGCCCATGGCCGCCGGGTAGTTCCACGGCGTCACCAGAACCGCGAGGCCGGCGGGCTTGTGTTGCACCACGATGCGCGCGCCGGAGGACGGGGCATGGGTGATGAGACCATCGGCGCGCACGGCTTCCTCGGCGAACCAGCGGAAGAATTCGGCGGCATAGGTGGCCTCGCCCCGCGCATCCGTTCCGGCCTTGCCGTTTTCCAATGTGATCAGACGGGCGAAATGATCGAGCCGCGCCGTCATCAGCTCCCATGCCTTGCGCAGCACCTCGGAGCGTTCGCGCGGGGTGCGCGCGGCCCAGAGCGCCATGGCGGCTTCGGCAGCGTCGAGGGCGGCGTCGGCATCGGCAATCTCGGCCGAGGCGACCGAGGCCAGAACCTCTTCCGTGGCCGGGTTCACAACGTCGAACCGTTCCTTGGCCGCGCCCTCGCGCCAGCCGCCGTTGATGTAGAGATCGGTATGGTCCATGTCGGTCTCCGATATTCAGAGCAGAACGCGAAGCGGTTGCTCCACTTGGCCTGCGAAGTTTGCAAGAAGTTGGATCGCCGCCTGCGCATCGAGCTGCGCGGGGGTGCATTCCAGCGTGATCGTCAGGCCTGCGCCCGCGGTTGCCAGGGTCAGAACGGGAACAGATTCGGCCCCCATCTCGACCGAGCGCAGCGCCGTGCCGCGCAGATCCCGCAGGATCAGGGCCGGCTCATCCTCGGTTTTGCCAACCTCCGAAAGCCTGCGCGTGGCCGGCAGGGCGTAGGTCTTGGCGCTGCCATGCCGTTCCACCGCGACCGGCCCGGGGGTTGGAAGCGCGGCCCCGGCCAGCCCGGCCAGGATGGCGTCGGCGTCGCTGAGGCCATGCACTTCGGCCGCCCATGTGGCGAAGCCCGGCACGCCGTCCTCGGCGGTTTCGGCCACGAGGCGGCGGCTGGCCGCAGCACCGCCGACCGCCGGGGCGGCGTCAGGCATGGCGCGCAGGGTTTCCAGATCGCGGACATGATAGGGCTGCGGGTGCCCGGCTTCCGCCAGCCTGTTCAAGTCCAGCCCCTGTTCCAGCGCCAAGCGCCGCGCCTTTGGCGAGGCGAGGATGCGCCCGTCCGTCGATTGCGGCGTGGCGGGTTGCGGGGCCGGTCGCGGCTCCGGCTTTGCCTCTTGCTTCGCCGCTGCGGCTTCGGGTGCAGGCGTCGCGGCTGCCGGGGCCGCGACCGCGGAACGCGCCACCGGGTTCGCGGGAGCCTCATCGCTGATGATTGCCACCGGGTCGCCCACCGGCACCTCTTCGCCGGCCTCGGCCAGGGTCGCGGCAAGGTAGCCGTCGCGGCCCGCCTCGACCTCCATCGTGCTCTTGTCGGTCTCGACCTCGAACAGAACATCCGTGGCCGCGACCGCATCGCCGGGAGTTTTCTGCCAGCTGACGAGCAACCCGGTGTCCTGCGCCATGCCCAGCTGTGGCATGGTCACGGAATGGCCCGGGGGCAGGGCGTCCTCGGCGCCCGAGGGGGCCTCGCCGGCCTTGGCGGGTGCGGTGCTTTCCTCCTCGGCGCTATCCGAGATCCGGGCAATCACCGCGCCCACGGGCACATCGTCGCCTTCGGTCGCCGCGACCGCGGTCAGAAAGCCGTCGGCCTGCGCCTCGACCTCCATCGTGGCCTTGTCGGTTTCCACCTCGAACAAAGCGTCGCCCTTGGCCACGGCATCGCCCGGCGCCTTGAGCCAGGACACGATCTTGCCCGCATCCTGTGCCATGCCCAGCTGAGGCATCGTCACGTCATGCGGCATTTATCATCTCCCCCGCGCAAAGCTTGCGGGCGTTTGCGACAACCCCCTCGGGCGTCGGCACAGTGATGTCTTCCAGCGCCGGGCTGAAGGGCACGGGCACGTCCATCGCGCCCATGCGCAGCACTGGCGCATCGAGGTGATAAAAGGCCTTTTCGTTCAGGCGCGAGGCGATCTCCGCGGTCACGCCGTAGCTTTGGTGGCCTTCGTCGATGACGATCGCGCGGCTGGTCTTCCTTACGCTCGCCAGCAGCGTCGCCTCGTCCAGCGGCACGATGGTGCGCGGGTCGATCACCTCGGCGCTGATCCCTTCGGCCGCCAGCGTCTCGGCGGCTTTTTCGGCCACCTGCACCATCGAGGAGGTGGCGATCAGGGTGATGTCGCGGCCCTCGCGCTTCACGTTGGCCTCGCCGAAGGGGATCAGGTATTCCTCTTCCGGCACTGGGGCCTTGTCCTGGTACATCAGCTTGTCTTCGAATATGACGACCGGGTTGTTGTCGCGGATCGCGGTCTTCATCAGGCCCTTCGCCTCGTAGGCCGACGAGGGCATGGCGACCTTCAGACCGGGGATATGCGCCACCAGCGCCTGCAGCGATTGGCTGTGCTGGGCGGCGGACCGGCGCGTTGCGCCGAGGTTGGTGCGCAGCACCATCGGCACGCTCAGCTTGCCGCCCGACATGTAGTGCTGCTTGGCCGCCTGGTTGCAGAGCTGGTCCATCACCAGGTAGATGAAATCGCCGAACATCAGGTCGACAATCGGCCTTGCGCCGGTCATGGCGGCGCCCACGGCCAACCCCACGAAGCCGGGCTCGGCAATCGGCGTGTCGATGATCCGCTCGGTGCCGAATTCCTCGACCAGGCCGGACAGAACCTTGAAGGGCGTGCCGGCCTCGGCCACGTCTTCACCGAGCAGGAATACCGTCGGATCGCGGCGCATTTCTTCCGCGATGGCCTCGTTCACGGCCTGGGACAGGGTGATCTCTCTCATCTTATCTCTCCTCAGTCCGCGTAAACATGCATGTCGACCTCGGCTGCGTCCGGGTACTTGGCCGCCTCGGCATAGGCGACGGCCTCGGTCGCATCCTTCTCGATCTCGGCATTCATCGCCTCGATCTCTTCCTCGCTGGCGATGCCCTGATCGACCAGCCAGGACCGGAACCGCACGATCGGATCGCGGTTCTGCTTCCAGTCCTTCTCTTCTTCCTTGGATCGGTAGTATTCGCGGTTGATGTCGCCCACGTGGTGGCCGTGGTAGCGATAGGTTTCGAGTTCGATGAAGAACGGGCCTTCGCCGTTGCGGCAGCGGGCGACGAGTTTCTGCGTCAGCTCATTCACCGCCAGAACATCCTGTCCGTCTATCCTGAACGCTTCGATCCCGAAGGCCTCGGCGCGCGCGGTGATCGAACCGGCGGCGATTTCCTCGGTCTTGGTGTATTCGGAATAGCCGTTGTTCTCGCAGGCGTAGATCACCGGCAGGTTCCACAACGCGGCCATGTTCATGACCTCGTAGAGCAACCCCTGGGCCGTGGCCCCGTCACCAAAGAAACAGACGGTGACATCGTCGGCGCCCTGCAGCTTGGCGCGCAAGGCGGAGCCGGTCGCGATCCCCATCGAACCGCCGACGATGGCATTGGCGCCCAGGTTCCCGTGGCTCTGGTCGGCGATGTGCATGGAGCCGCCCTTGCCGCGGCAATAGCCCTCTTCCTTGCCCAGAAGCTCGCAGAACATTTCCTTGAACTCGGCGCCCTTCGCCACGCAATGGCCGTGGCCGCGATGCGTCGAGGTGATGCGGTCGTTGTCGGTCAGCGCCTCGCAGATACCAACGGCAACGGCTTCCTCGCCGGAATACATATGGGTCAGACCCGGCATCTTGGCCGACAGGTAGAGCTGGTTGGCGTTGTCCTCGAAGGTGCGGATGCGGACCATCTGGCGATACATACGGAGATAATCCTCGGTATTCGTCTTGCCTTTTGCCATGTGAATCTCCCACGAAGGGCAAGGGCGCCATTGCCCTTGCATCCTGTGATTGGCGACGGGTGCGCCGGGGCTCGTGCCCCGGCGGCCGTTCAGTAACGGTTCGCGATCGGCAGTTCCTCGGCCGGGAAGAGGCTGATCACCTCGCAGCCGGTCTCGGTCACCACCACCTCTTCCTCGATCCGCGCGGCGGAGTAGCCGTCGGTGGCCGGGCAGTAGGTTTCCAGCGCGAAAACCATGCCGGTCTGGATCTCCATCGGGTGATCGAGGCTGACCGCGCGGGAAATGATCGGGCGTTCATGCAGCGCCAAACCGAGCCCGTGGCCGAATTGCAGGCCGAAGGCCGCGTCTTCGTTGGGAAAGCCGAATTCCTCCGCCTTGGGCCAGACCGCGGCGACCTTGTCGGTGGTCACACCGGGCTTGATCATCGCGATCGAGGCGTCGATCCATTCGCGCGCCTTCACGTAGGCGTCGGTTTGCGCCGGGGTCGACCGTCCGATGTTGAAGGTGCGGTAGTAGCAGGTCCGGTAGCCCTGGTAGCTTTGCAGGATGTCGAAGAACGCCTGGTCGCCGGGGCGGAACAGCCGGTCGGTGAAGTTGTGCGGATGCGGGTTGCAGCGCTCGCCCGAGATCGCGTTGATCGCCTCGACGTCGTCGGAGCCCATCTCATAGAGCATCTTGTTCGACATCGCGACGATGTCGTTCTCCCGCACGCCGGGTTTCAGCTCCTCGTAGATCATGTGGTAGACCCCGTCGACCATCGCGGCCGCCTGGGTGAGAAGCTGGATCTCGTCCCAGTTCTTGATCTCGCGCGCGGCCAGCATGATCTGCTGGCCGTCGACCACGTGCAAACCTTCTTCCTGCAGCGCGTGAAACATCGCCGTTTCGGCATAATCGACGCCGACCGGCATGTCGGCCATGCCGGCATCGCGGATCAGGCCGGCGATCTGCTTGGCGTATTTCTTCATCAGGCCGAACTCGGGCGGGATCGTGCCACGCATCCCGACAACACCGGCCAGACAGTGATCGGGCTCCAGCCAGTCGGAATAGCGCTTGTGGTGCATCGCTGCGGAGCCGAAATCCCACACGTAGGGGCTGTCATCGCCGGTCAGCAGGCAGAACCGGCACATCTTGTCGCGTTCCCATTCGCCGATCTTGGTGGCGGATACGTAGCGGATGTTGTTGACGTCGAAGAGCAGCAGCGTGCCCGCGTTCGAGTTCTGGAGTGCCTGCCGTGTCCGGGCGAGGCGGTAGCGCCGCAGCCGGTCGTGGTCGATCCGGCGTTCGAAATCGACCGAAGTATGGCCCCAGGCGGGCAGGCGGTCGCGCCATTCCCAGTTTGGTTCAAGATCCTGAGGGGTCAGCAAGTTCGGCATCAAGGCACGTGACATGGGGGTCTCCTCCGGGCCGAGATTGCGACCCGTTGACAATGTTTCGTTTGGAAAGTCAGAGCGTTACTGGATGCACCAGCCGCCATCGATGTGGATCATCTGGCCGGTCATATAGTCGCTGTCGTCACTGGCGAGGAACGACGCGGTGCCGACGATGTCGTTGGGATAGGACACGCGCTTGATCTGCAGCGCATCGCGGACGATGTCTTCGTAGGCTTGGCCTTCGCGCTCCTTGAAGCCGATATCGACAAGGTCCTTGTCGAGCTGTTCCCAAAGCGGGGTGACGACGACGCCGGGCGCATAGCCGTTGACGGTAATGTTGTGCTCGGCCAGCCCCAGCGCGCCGCAATGGGTCAGCGCCAGGCAGCCGTATTTCGAGGTGCAATAGACGGTCACGTCGATCAGCGGCTTGCGCGAGGCGATGGAGCCGACGTTGATCAGCTTGTAGGGGTGATCTTCCATCGGGCCCTGCGCGATCATCTGGCGGGCGGTCTCCTGCATCCCCAGCCACATCGCCTTGGTGTTGACGTTCATGATCATGTCCCAGTTGTCTTCATCGATATCCATGAAGAACCGGGGCTTGTTCAGGCCCGCGTTGAACAGGCCGACATTGATGGACCCGAAGGCGTCGACCGTGGCGGCGACGGCGGCGGCGTTGTCTTCGCGTTTGGTGACATCCATCTTCACCGCGATCGCCTTGCCTCCTCCGGCCGCGTTGATGCGGTCGGCGACTTCGCGGGCTTCATCCAGATCGAGATCGCCGATGCAGACATTGGCGCCCTGTTCGGCGAAGGACTCGGCGTTGGCGGCCCCCATTCCCCGGGCGGCCCCGGTGATCAGGATGTTCTTTCCCTTCAGGCGATTTGGGTCCATGTTTTCCTCCCTAAGTGACTGGTTGTCTCAAGATCGCTTCGGCGCGCGCCTGTGCGTCCGCCAGCGCTTCCGCTGGGGTCACGAGGCCGCGCAGCATGTCGTGCAGCACCGTTCCACAGGCTGAAATGATCCCGGAAATCTGTGGCAGCGGCGGGCGCGGCCAGAACTGCAGCTCATCACGCCATGACATCTGGTCGACAAGCTCGAAGATCGTGGACAGGCTGCGCACCTCCGGATCGGTGCCGACGGAATAGCGCGGCGAGGTCCGGCTGCCTTCCTGGGCATAGAGTTTCTGCGCGGCGGGTGAGGTGAAGGCGATCAGCGCCTCGACCGTGTCCTCGAGCCGCTCGTCCGACAGGTTGGCCGGGATGCACAGCACATAGCCCCCGACCGGCGCGATC
The DNA here is from genome assembly GCF_014640115.1 of Sinisalibacter lacisalsi. GTDB lineage: Bacteria > Pseudomonadota > Alphaproteobacteria > Rhodobacterales > Rhodobacteraceae > Sinisalibacter > Sinisalibacter lacisalsi. The sequence goes on from NZ_BMGI01000001.1 coordinate 697,742, forward strand.
GGCACGCCCTCAGGGCCATGTGGATGGGGCAGGTAGCCGGTATTGCCATGGGCCGCGCAGGTCTTGTCCAGTTCGAAATACGGCGCCAGCAGGGTGTAGCCGTAGGCCATTGCCACGCTGCCGCTGGCGAAGGGACGGACCCTCTCGTACCACGACATCGAAAGGATGTCGGGGGGAGAGTATTCCATCAGTTGCATCAGGTACTCGGCCGCCGCCCGGGCGCGATCGGTGTCCAGCATGGGCCGGAAATCGTCGCGCTCCAGGTGGTCGGCGTCATAACCCCCTGCGATCTTCGGCAGATTCACGATCGGCTGGCCGAAATCGGCGCAGGTCATCATGAAGGTATGGCCCAACGCGGTGCCACGGGCGGCGTTCCAGGCCACGCCGTAGCGGCCATTGCGCGGGTCATGAAACGCCTTTGCGGCGGCGATCACGTCATCGGTGACCGTCGGCGGCTCGAGTCCGGCTTCGGCGAACCAGTCCTTGCGGTAGAACAGCAGTTCCGGCGTGGTCTGGCTCGGCACACCATAGGGCACGCCATCCCAATGCGCCGCGCGCCAGCCCGCGGTATGGAAATCGCTCGGCTCCAGCCGAGACACGTCCATCACCTCGGGCAGGGGGCGGATCACCCCTTTTTTCACGAATTCGCCCAGCCACGGCAGGTCGACCGCGATCAGGTCATAGCGGCTCTTGTTGCGGGTTGCGTTGCGCAGCCCCTCTTCGCGCAGACGGTCGATCGAAAACGCCCGCTGGCTGATGTCGGTGCCGACGATCTGTTCGAACTGCCGCTTGAGGTTTTCCATGACCATGAAGGTCGGATCGCCATGCACGAGGATCCGCAGCCCGCCGGCGAGGTTCAGCGATTGCGGCAGGGCGCGTGGCGGCGGGATCGTCGCCTGGCCGGCCTGATAGGAGCCGCCATAGTAATAATCCGCCGTTTCGGCGGACTGCTGCGCGCCGCCGTAGGCTGCCTGGGCGATCCGGTCGATACGGTCGGCGAACTGCTTGAAGGTGTGAAGGAGCTTCGGGCTCGGATGCAGGGAAAAGCTCTTGCCCGACTTGGTCCGGGGCCGCTGTTCGACAAGGCCCGAGTCCACGATCTCGGCCAGCTTCCGCGTGCCGGTCGCATAGGGAACGCCGGAAGCGGCGACCATGGCCGAGGGCGACACCACGCGCCCTTCGCAATGGCAGCGCAGAAGGTGCAGAACCATGTTGAGATGCGGATTGGGCGTGTTCGGTTCCAATCCGTTTTCGATCTCGGAGCAAACCTCCTGCAAGAAGCTCACGAGCCGCGGCATCTCCGGGCTGGCCGCAATACCGGACAAAGCGCTTGCCGTGGCGGCAGCACTTTCTCTGATATGGATATTTCTTGCGGCTTTCTGTTGCATCTCATCATGGTTGTTGGGGGCGCGATTGCGTCGGCGCGAGTCGGTCATGCCGTGTCCTTTCCGAAAATGTTCAGATTGATACCTTCGCAGTATGCTGATCTTCTCCGAATTGGATATGAATTTGTCCGTAATGGATAAAACGAAGGGCCTATCTTTTGTGAGAATCACGCTGGATAGGGGTCGGATTGTTCAGGGGCGCCAGTTCCCGGGCTGGGAGGACAGCCGCAATCGCAACCGAATAAAATCTACTGGGAGGACCCAAGATGAAATCAACGACCAAAATCGCGCTCGCTTGCACGACGGCCCTGATCGGCACGTCGGCGTTTGCCGACAACCACGCCACCTACACGATCGGCATCACGCAGAACAACGTGGGCGTCGACAGCTATCAGACGACCTATGAAAAGGCGTTCATCGCCGCCGCCGAAGCCAACCCGAACGTCGATGTTGTCGTGCTTGATGCCGGTGGCGACGTGGCGCGGCAGATCGCCCAGATGGAAGACCTGATCCAGCAGGAAGTGGACGCCATCATCATCTGGCCCACCAACGGCGAAGCCGTGATCCCTGCCGTGCGCAAGGCCAGCCAGGCCGATATCCCGGTGATCGTCACCAATTCCAACATCGCCGAGGCTGGCTTCGATTTCGTCGCTTCGTTCTCCGGCCCGGACAACATCACGCAAGGGTCGCGTTCCGCCGAGATCATGTGCGACCGGTTCAAGGAACTGGGTATCGAGGATGAGGCCCGCGTCGTGCAGATCTCCGGTCAGCCGGGCTACACCACCGCGATCGAGCGGGCGCAGGGCTTCGAGGAGCGCCTGCCCGAGGTCTGCCCGAACGTGGACCTGGTCGAAACCCAGCCGGGCGACTGGAACCGCGAGAAGTCGCAGCAGGTCATGGAAGCCTTCCTCGTCAAGTATGACGATATCGACGGTGTCTATGCCGGTGACGACAACATGGGCGTCGGCGCGCTGAACGCCGCGCTCGCCGCTGGCCGGGCCGAAGGCATCACCTTCGTCGGCGCCACCAACTTCGCCGTCGGCTACGAGGCGATGGGTCGCGGCGAATACTGGGGTTCGATCTACCAGTCGCCGGTCGATGACGCCGAAGCGGCGCTCAAGACCGCGATCGACACGCTCAATGGCGAAGAGCTGCCGTTCCTCAACTACTTCGATACGCCGAAGATCACCCAGGACAACATGGACGAGTTCACCAAGCCCGTCTTCTGATCTTCTCCCTGAAGGCGCGGGGCGGTTACGGCCGCCCTGCGCCGACATCTTCACCGAACTGTATTTCCGGACAGGGGAGGGCAGGGTATGGCTCGTGTCGAGGGACGGTCCTGTATTGTCACCGGTGCGGCGCAAGGCATCGGGCGCGCAATCGGCGAGGCGCTGCTGGACGAAGGCGCGAATGTCTGTTTCGCCGACATCAACGACACCAAGGTTGCCGAGGTTGCCGAGCAAAACGCTGAACGTGCGGCCCGCGCCGGCGGGAAAGTGACCCACGCCGCCGTCGACGTGACCGACCGCGAGCAGGTTCGGGCCATGATCGCGCACACCGTCGGGCAATTCGGGCGCCTGGACGTGAAGTTCAACAACGCCGGTGTGAACAAGCCGATGAACTTCCTCGACGTGACCGAGGACAACTGGAATTTCATCATGGGGATCAACGGGCTGGGCTGCATGATCGGCATGCAGGAAGCGGCCCGCCAGATGATCGCGCAGGGCCGCGACGGCGACGGCATGGCCGGCAAGATCATCAACACCGCCTCGATCGCCAGCCGGCAGGGCTTCGACAACGTCGCACCCTATTGTGCCAGCAAATGGGCCGTGGTCTCCTTGACCCAGTCCGGCGCGCGCGACCTCGCCAAGCACGGCATCACCGTCACCGGCTTCGCGCCCGGGGTCGTGGCCACCGAGATGTGGGAGCAGGTCGACCAGGACCTGATGGAGATCGGTGCCGCCGAGCGCCCGGGACAGGCGATGGAGGAGTTTTCTGCCGAGATTTTGAAGGGCCGCGTGGCCAAACCCGGCGATGTGACCGGAACCACGACGTTTCTGGCCGCAAGAGACAGCGATTACATGACGGGGCAAATCGTCATGATCGACGGGGGCATGACGCTCGTCTGACGGGCGTTCATGTCAACCATCAGGGAGGAGAACATGGCGGAACTAACGACGAAGGGGCTGGGCAAGCTCCTTGCGAGGCAGGGGATCCTCGTGGCCTTCGTGGTTTTCATGATCGCGTTCGCGCTGGCCAACCCGCGCTTCATCGCGATCGACAATATCTCTGGCGTGATCCGGTCATCCGCCATTCTGGGCGTGATGGCGCTCGGTGTCACCTTCGTCGTGATCGGCGGCAATCTCGACCTTTCGGTCGGGTCCATGATGTCGTTCTCGACCATCGTGGTGCTCGACCTGCATGACAAGATCGGCCCCTCGCTGGCGATTCCGGCGATGTTCGCGATGACATTGGCGCTGGGCGGTTTCATAGGCTTTCTCGTCGGTTACCTGAAGCTCAATTCCCTGATCGTGACGCTGGGGATGCTATCTGCGATCCATGGCCTGACGCTGACCTGGTCGGGCGGCAAGAACATGGATATCGCCGACAAGGAAGGCACCTGGTTCAGCGTTTTCGGACAAGGCAGCATCGTGGGAATACCGGTGCCGATCCTGATGTTCGCGCTGCTGGCCGTGGTGCTCAGCATCATTCTGGGCAAGACGCCCTTCGGACGGAAGGTCTATGCGGTCGGCGGCAACGGAACCGCCGCGACCTTCTCGGGCATTCCGCGCGCGCGGGTCGTGTTCATGACTTACCTGTTCTCGGCCTTCTGTGTCGCGACCGCCGGCCTGATCCAGGCAAGCCGCAGCCTCGGAAGCCAGAACACCGTGGGTCAGGGGCTCGAACTGGAAGTCCTGGCCGCCGTCATTCTTGGCGGGGCTTCCCTGCTGGGCGGCTCCGGCACGGTTTTCAAGACGGTGATCGGGGTGCTGATCCTCGGTTTCATCCAGAATGGACTGCTGCTCATGGGGCTCGCCTTCTACGTTCAGTATGTCGTGACCTGGATCATCATCATCCTCGCCGTCTGGCTGGATATCGCCGCCAAGCGTGGCCGCCTCTGGTCGCCGATCGCGTAGGGAGGGCATGAGAATGAACAGCCAATTTCGGGTGAACCTGATCAAGCAAGGCGGCATCTGGGCCTTCATCGTGGTGGAGTTGATCTTCTTCTCGGTCGCCGGCGAGCTGCTCGCGGTCACCGACAAGGCCTTCATGGATTTCGACAACATGCTGCTGCTGCTCAAGCAGTCGGCCCCGATCGGGATCATCGCTCTCGGCATGACGATCATCATGATCAACGGCAACATCGACCTGAGCGTGGGCGCGATCTTCGCGCTTTCGGCGATCGTGCTGCTGGACAGCATGACCTGGCCATTCATGGCGGCCCTTGGCGATTGGGCCATCCCGCTGGCCTGGGGCTTCGCGCTGCTGACCGGCGTTGTCCTCGGGGCGGTGAACGGGTTCATCGTGTGGAAGACCGGGGTTGATGCCTTCATCGTCACGCTCGGCTCGATGCTGGGCTTTCGCGGCCTGGTCTTCATGTACAACGGCGAACAACCCACCAGCCACCTGAACTGGACGCTGGTCGATTTCGCTGAAGCGCAATTCCTCGGGCTGCACACGGCCACCTGGTTTCTGCTGGTGGCGGGCCTGCTTCTGTGGCTCCTGATGACGAGAACGGTCCATGGCCGCAACGCCTACGCGATCGGCAACAACCGCGAGGCAGCGGTCAACGCCGGCATTCGGGTTGGTCCGCATTTCCTGTGGAATTTCATGCTGATCGGGTTTCTCGCCGCGCTTTCGGCGGTGGTGTTCTATTCCGAAAGCGGTTCGGTCAACCCCAATGACGGGATGCTCTACGAGCTTTGGGCAATCACCGCCGTGGTGCTGGGCGGCACCAAGCTCACCGGCGGCTATGGCTCGATCGTGTCGACCCTAGGCGGGGTCATCGCGATCCAGCTCCTGCGCAAGGGGCTGGGCCATATCGGCGCCGATACCCAGACCGTGAACCTCGTTATCGGCCTTATCCTGATCACGGTGCTGTTTCTTGACCGGCAGCTGAACCGCAAAGGCAAGGAGGAGTTGAAGACATGACAGATCAGATCCCCGCATTGCGGCTGGAAGGCATCGTCAAGACCTTTCCCGGTGTCCGCGCCCTCGACAATGTTTCCTTCGAGGTCATGCCCGGCGAGGTGCACGCGCTGATGGGCGAGAACGGCGCCGGAAAATCGACCCTGATGAAGGTGCTGGGCGGAATCCACGACCCGGACGAAGGGCAGATCTACATCGCCGAAAAGCCCGTCGTCATGACATCGCCGATGCAGGCCAAGGCCAATGGTGTGGTCTTCATCCACCAGGAACTCAGCCTCGCCGATGAACTCAGCGTGGCGGAGAACATCTTTCTGGGCGAACTGCCGCGCAGGAGCTTCGGTCGCGTCGATTGGCAGACGCTCTACGATGCGACCGACGCGATCCTCAAGACGCTGAACGTGGGGTTCAACGCCCGCACCCGGCTTGGGGACCTGTCGATCGCCAACCAGCAGATGGTCGAGATCGCCCGCGCCCTGACCGTCGATCCGCGCGCGGTGATCTTCGATGAACCGACCGCTTCCCTGACCGATGCGGAGAAGGTCGTTCTGTTCAAGGTGATTGCCGACCTGCAATCGCGCGGTGTTGGGGTGATCTACATTTCCCACCGGATGGAGGAGATCTTCAAGATCACCGATAGGATCAGCGTCCTGCGCGACGGCCAGTATCGCGGCACGCTGAACACCGCCGAAACCAACGAGGAGGAAGTCACGCACCTGATGATCGGGCGCAAGCTGGATCTCAGCCGCAACGAGAGCCATCACGAGATGGGCGATGTGGCGCTCGAGGTGCGCAACCTCAGTTGCGGTGAGCTGTTCGAGGATGTCAGTTTTTCCGTCCGCCGCGGCGAGGTTCTGGGCTTCTACGGCCTCGTCGGGGCCGGCCGCACCGAGATCGCCGAAACGATCTTCGGCCTGCGCGATCCCTCTTCGGGACAGATCTTTCTGAACGGGGAGGAGGTGCGCATCCACTCGCCGCAAGACGCCATCCGGCGCGGCATTTCCTTGGTGCCCGAAGACCGCAAGGCGCAGGGGCTGGTGCTGGGCATGAATTGCCGCGACAACATGACCCTGCCGCAGGTCGATGACATGACGGCCGGGCCCTTCGTCAGCGACGGGGCCGAGGTGGCGATCTTCGACCAGTATCGCGACAAGCTGGATATCCGCACGCCCGGCTGGCGGCAGCTGGTCGGCAACCTCTCGGGGGGCAACCAGCAGAAGATCGTGATCGGCAAGTGGCTGTCGATGCACCCGGAGGTTCTGATCGTGGACGAACCCACCCGCGGCATCGACGTCGGGTCCAAATCCGAGATCCACAACCTGATCCGCGAACTCGCCGCCCAAGGCTATGCGGTGATCGTCATCAGTTCGGAAATGCCCGAGGTGCTGCACGTCTCGGACCGGATCGTGGCGATGTTCTCCGGCAAGGTGATGCGTGAATTCACCTCGGAGGAAGTGACCGAAGACAGCCTGATCCAGGCGATTTCGGGGATCTCGGGAGACAAGGTGGCCTAGCGTGCGCGTGGGATTTGCCGGACTTGGCAGAATGGGAGCCCCCATGGCGGCCAATCTTGCCGCCGCCGGGCATCGGCTCGTGGTCTGGAACCGTTCGGCCGAAAAGGCGCAGGCGCTGGCCGATCAAATCGGCTGCGGCGTCGTCGATACCCCGAGGGCGCTGACCGAGGCCGCGGAGGTCGTTGTCACCATGCTGGCCGACGACCGCTCGTCGGACGCGGTGCACCTGGGGCCGAACGGCCTTTTCGCCGGTCGGGGCGCTCGGGTGTTCGTCGAGATGGGCACGATGTCGCCGGATCACATCATCGCGCTGGCCAAGGCGGCGCCCGATGGATGCAGCGTGATCGACGCGCCGGTTTCCGGGGCGACGCAGGCCGCCGCCGATGCGCAGCTTCTGATCATGGCCGGCTGCACCGAGTGCGAGGCCATCCCGCTCCGGCCGCTGTTTGACGCCATCGGTCGGGCCACGATCTGCCTTGGATCGACCGGCGCCGGGGCGGTCATGAAACTTGCCGTGAATTCGATGATTCACGGGCTCAACCAGACGCTGGCCGAAGCCATGACCCTTGCCGAAGCGGCGGGCATCGCCCCGGAGGTTGCCTTCGAGGTGATCGAGAACAGCGCCGCCGCCGCGCCGATGCTGAAATACCGCCGCCCGCTCTACCTCGACGAGGCGGCGCATGACGTGACCTTCACGGTCGCGCTGGCCCGAAAGGACATGGCCGTGACCGCCACGCTGGCGAAGCGGCTCGGAACCGCCATGCCGCAGGGGCTGGTCACGCTGGAAACGCTGATCGAGGCCGAGGCGCGGGGCTACGGCGCCCGCGACATGGCTTCGATCCTCGACTTCATGAGAAAGGACACAGAATGAAGGCCGCCCTTTTCGTCGGTGGTTGGCAAGGCCACGCCCCCACCCGATTCGCGGACTGGTACAGGCAATTGCTCGAAGAGAACGGTTTCGAGGTTGCCATCCATGAAACGCTGGAGCCGCTTGAGCGCCCCGAAGACCTCGCCGACCTGGACCTGATCACGCCGATCTGGTCTTCGGCCCGGTCGGGCCACAGGGAAGAATTCGGCAACATGACGAAGCTGCAGGAAGATGGGCTGTTGAAGCTGATCGGTGCTGGTTGCGGGCTGGCGGGATGGCACGGGCATATGGGCGATGCCTTCCGCGATCGGCCAACCTATCACTTCCTGATCGGCGGGCAGTTCGTGGCTCATCCGCCCGGCTGGCCCGACAACCTCCAACCCAAGGAAGACTACATCAACTACGACGTGACAATCTGCCAGCCGGACCACCCTCTGGTGGAGGGCATCCGCAGTTTCCGCATCACCTCCGAGCAGTATTACATGCTGACCGATCCGTCCAACAACGTGCTGGCCACGACCACCTTCTCCGGCGATCACCTGTGGTGGATTGAGGGCACCGTGATCCCCGTCACCTGGACCCGTCGCTGGGACAAAGGGCGTGTGTTCTACTGCTCGATCGGGCACGAGCTGGACGATCTCAAGGTGCCTCAGGTCACCGAAATGATCCGCCGCGGGGCAATATGGGCCGCCGGAGGCCGGGCGGCGCTTTCGTAGCCCGCGCTCCCAAAGCCCCCGAGCGTCAGGCGCTGTCTGTCGCTTCGCCGAGCAAGGCTCGGGTGGCCACGAGGCAGCGCCGCACCAGTTCCTCGGCGCCGATCTCGTCACGCAACGCGTGGTTCGGCACCTCGACCGAGATCGGAATATCCGCGGGCAGGCGGGCGGCAATGGCCGTAAGGTCGATGCCGCCTTCGCCGGGCACCAGCCGCGCCGTTCGGCCGAGTTGCATCATCGCCGTGCCGTCGGGGTCATAGGGCACCGGTCCGTCGCAGATCTGCACGTAGTTCATCATTTCGCGTGGGATCGCTTCCAGCTCTTCGAGCGTGCTGTCGGAGCGGTCGAAGTGCAGGCAATCGAACAGGATCGCCGCGGCCGGGTGGCGCGCCGCCTCGACCAGTTCGCGCGCGTCGGCGATATTCCGGATCGCGGTCCATGGCATGAATTCGAGATCAGCAGTCAGGCCGAACTCCCCGACCATCTCGCAAAGCTGGCCGTAGCTGTCGATGATCCGCGCCCGGTCGGTGTCGTCGCCCGCTACCAGGACATGCCGCGCGCCCATGCCCTTCACGCGTTCGAGGAAGGGGCGAAAGCTTTCAAGGTCGGTCTCCGCGCCAAGCCGGATCATCTCGGCGTCCGACACCGTGAGGCCATGCGCGTCGAGCGCGGCCATGACCTCGGCCAGCAGCCTGTCGTCGGTCATCAGCGGTGGCGGGCTGTCGTCGGGGCCGGCAGGCAGAAGTCGAAAGCTGATCTCGTAAAATCCGAGGCGGGCGGCAAGCTCGATGGCCGCGACCGGGGGCAGCCCGTTCGCGGTCAGGTAACCCATGGAATAGCTGTGCGTCATGTCTGCCTCATTTCAGCGGGGAGAATGCCATCGGCATGGCGACGGTGGAGCGCATGTCGGGGGTGAGCCAGTCGGGCCCGCCCTTGGGCGGCCAGTTGCCGTCGGCAACCGATTGGCCGCGCGCCGCGCTGCGCGCTTCGAGCGACGGATAGGGCCAGATCTGGGTCAGCCGGGGGGCGCCGTCGACGCCATACATGGCGATGGTGCAGGGCGAGTATTCGTTCCGTTTCGGCAGCGCGGCCTGCCATTTCTCCATGGTGGGCAGAAGGCCGTTCAGCTTCATCGCATAGGTGCGGATCTCGTAGACCGGGCCGAATTCGCCGGGGATGATCGCGCCCATGAAGTCGAGTGGGCGGTAGCTTTCGACCTCATATCCGACGAGGTGCTCGGCACAGCCGAAGGGGTCTTCGGCCCGTGCAAGCCGTTCGCGCTCGACCAGCATTTCGCCCGCCTCTTCGTAACCGCGCAAAAGGTAAACCTCGTTGAGCTGCCCGATATCGGAAAACCAAGCGCCGTGCAGCGTGCCCGCGCCTTGCGCAATCCAGGCTTCGAGGCCGGCGGCGGCCTTGCCGGCGCCGAAGATCGCGGTGCGCAGGGTGGTCAGTTCATAAAACATTCTCTGTCTCCTTCTGGGTTTGGAGGCCCTTGACGGGTTGCCCGGCAAGCACGCGGCCGGCGATATAGCCGTAGGTCATGGCGGGGCCGAGCGTGATCCCGCCGGCAGGGTAATTGCCGCCCATGATCGAGGCGGCGTCGTTGCCGGTGGCGAAGAGTCCGGGGATCGGCGCGCCGGATGCGTCAAGCACCCGTGCCGCCGGGTCGGTGGTGAGGCCGGCGAAGGTGCCAAGGCTGCCGGGAACGATCCTCACGGCATAGAACGGGCCGTGGTCGAGCGCCCCAAGGGCCGGGTTCGGTTGGTGCCCGGGATCGCCCTGGATAAGGTTGTAGGGAGTCGTGCCCCGGCCAAAATCAGGATCTTCACCAAGCCGCGCCCCTGCGTTGAACCCGGTGATGGTTTCATCGAGAACCTCTGGGTCGAGGCCGGTGGCCCGCGCCAGATCCTCAAGCGTTCGGCCCCGCTTGAGGTAGCCGGTGGCAAGGTGCGGGGCATCGCGGAAGGGAAACGGCTTGACCGCACCGATCCCGAAGCGGCGCCGCGCGGGCGCGTCGGCGATGAGCCAGGCGTGATCGGCTCCGGCACGAAACAGGGCCGACATGAAATCGTGGTAACTGTCGGCCTCGTTGACGAAGCGCCTGCCGTTCGGGGCGACGGCGATGAACCCGGGCTTGGCGCGCTCGACGAGGTGCGGAAACCGGCTGGTTTCGCCGTAACCCTTCGGGACCAGCGAGACGGGGGCCCATGCCCCCGGATTGACGTAGTCCTTCGTCACCACGCCACCGGCGCTTTCGCCCAGCGTCAGGCCGTCGCCGGTGTTGGTTGGCGGCGCGGCCGAGTGGTGCCAGGTGCCATCCTTCGCGTGCTCGAACATCGTCGCGATGCGGGCGTTGTCATGCGGAAACCCTCCCGTGGCGAGAACCACGCCGCGATCGGCGCGGACCGGCCGCCCGCCAATGATGGCGCCGGTTACGCGGCCGTTTTCGCGGATCAGGTCGGAGGCCGGGGCTTCGGTCAGAACGGTCACGCCCAGATCGAGGGCCGAGCGCAGGAGGCGCGCGGCCAGCGCGTTGCCGTTGACGAGCTGGGTGCTGCGGCCACGGGTTGCGAGATCGGCGACATGGCGGGCGAGGCGGCGCCCGACGTGAAGGGCGTTGGCCGGGGACGCGCGCCAGTTGAAGAACCGGGCCATATCGGTGCCCGATGCGATCGCCATGCCCCAGATCGTGGTTTCTTCCAGCGCCGGGCGCAGACGGTGTGCCCAATCGCCGAGCCGCCGCCCGTCGAAAGGTGCGGCGCAAACCGATCGTCCGCCCGCGCTAGCGCCGCGCGTCGTGTGAAAATCCGGGATGCGGTTTCCGTCGATCCAGTCGACGGCGGTGTGATCGCGGAAGAATCCCACCATCTCGGGGCCATTTTCCAGGAAGGTGCGGATGCGCGGGTCTTCGGCCCGGTTGCCGATCTCGGATCGCAGGTAGGTGAGCGGCGCCTCGATGTCTTCTTCAATGCCCGCCGCGATGGCCAGCGGATTGCGGGGGATCCAGAGCCAGCCACCCGACCAGGCGGTTGTTCCGCCGATGAAGGGCGTTTTCTCCGCGACGATGACGCGAAGCCCGTGATGGGCGGCGGTGACTGCGGCGGAAAGCCCGCCCGCGCCAGAACCGATCACAAGGACATCGCAATCCCGGGTCATGGTGTCGGCGGCTGCCTGAGCAAACCGGCAAAGAAATGCGAGGCCGGCGCGGCGGCGCCAAGCTCGGCGGCGGCATCGAGGAGCGAGGGGGCAAGCTCCTCCATCCGCGCCTTCGGAAAGCGCACGGCGGGCCCCGCGATCGACAGGCAGCCAAGCACCTGCCCGTCGGCCACGCCGCCCGCGCGCACCGGCGCGGCCATCGCGCCCATGCCTTCGATGTAGGTGTTGACGGCGACCGAGTAGCCCCGCGTGCGGGTTTCCGCGATCACCTTCAGAAGATCGGCGATCGTGGCCGGCGTGGCCGATGCCTTCGCCATGCCCTCGGGGCGCAGCCCGGTTTCGCCCACAAGCGCCAGAACCTCGTCATCTGTCATCGTCGAAAGCAGCGCCTGGCCACCGGCGCTCGAGGCCGGATGCACACGCACGCCCTGTTCGCGGCCGGGATCGTAGCGCAACCCCACCGTCGCGCCCTGCGCCACGGCAACCCAGACCAGCCCCCGACCGTCGAGAACCGAGAGGCGGACGAGCTCACCGGAGGCCTGGGCGAGGCGGTCGAGGATCGGCTGGGCGATATCCGTCACGCCGGAACGGCCGAGAAAGCCAAGCCCCATCGCCGCGAGCCGGATGGTGAGCGCGTAGTCGCCCTGATCGCGCTCCTGCCGCACGTAGCCGAGCCGGGCCAGTTCGCGCAGCGTGCGGTGCACCCCCGAAACCGGCATGTCGAGTTTGCGCGCAAGCGTCGAAACCTGCATCCCCTCCGGGTGTTCGACCATCAGTTCGAGGATGGCGAGGGATTTCTCGAGAACACTGGACATGTCAAAGCCTCATCGGTTGCGCCGGCGCCCCGTTGGCGGCCGATGTCTTGATTGCTTCGATCACGCGCATGTTGGCAACCCCGTCGGCGAGGCTGACGAGGGGCGACGCATTGCCGCGCGCAACGGCCGCGAAATGCTCGATCTGCCCGATGTAGGGATCGGCCGGCGTGCAAGGCAGCGTCCCGCGCGTCATCCGGACCGTCCAGTCCGGCTCGTCCGCCGGGCGCCAGAACGCGAGGTCCGGCAGCGAGAGCGCCGCCAGCGTGCCCGCATAGGCATGGGCGATGGTATCGTGCGCGGGGAAGCGGGCAGGGTTCTCGCCCGCCGTCACGTCCCAGGCCCAGGGGCCGGTGGCGGCGTCCGAGATCGTGAGCGTGGCGATGCCGCCGGAGGCGAAAACGAGGATCGCGGCGGCGGTATCTTCCACGTCGAAACCGCGGTGATGGTTCGAGGCAAAGGCGCGCACCTCGGCGACCTCGCCCCAGAAGTGGCGCAGCAGGTCGATCTCGTGAATGAGGTTGATCGACAGCGGCCCGCCCGAGGCAGAGCCGCGCCGCCAGGCCACGTCGAAATAGGACGACGGCTTCGCGAGCGTCGAATTCACCGTGGCGGTGACCAGATCGCCCAGCCGGCCCGCCGTGATGGCGGCCTTCGCAGCCTTGATGATCGGGTTGTGCCGGCGATGATGGCCGACGAGCACGGGCACGCCGGTTTCCTCGGCCACCGCGATCAGCGCTTCACCGTCGGCCACGCTGTTGGCTACCGGTTTTTCCAGCAGGACCGGCAGGCCCGCGCGCAACAGCGCGCTGGTGATCGGCACGTGGGTGTCGTTCGGTGACGCGACGATGGCCGCGTCCGCCACGCCGGCATCGAGCAGCGCCCCGACATCGGTGAAAAGAGGCACGCCATGGCGCTCCGCGACGTCGGCGCCGGCGATCGGGTCGACCACCGCCGAAAGCGCCACGCCCCTCACATCCGCGAGCGTTGCCGCGTGGGTGTGGCCGATGATCCCGGCTCCGACAATGGCGATACGCAGGTCCGACATGCTTCTCCCCGGAGGTTTCGCAGTCAGGGATAGAGCGGGGCGGAAAAAAATGGAAGAAAATTTTAAACTTGAAACAGTTTCTAAAAAATTTAACGCTTGGCGTCGGACCCTGGCCGAGATTCGGATACCGGGGCGAGAGGGGGGGCGCGATGGCTGAAGAATTCGATGTGGCCGTTATCGGCGCGGGCGCCGGCGGTCTCGCCGCAGCGGTTTTTGCCGCGCTGGAGGGCGCGCGCGTCGTCCTGATCGAGAGTACCGACTATGTCGGTGGCACATCGGCCTATTCCGCCGGCACCACCTGGGCGCCGAACACGCGGCTGGCCGCCACCGTCGGGGCGGATGACAGCCCCGAGAAGGTGCATACCTATCTCGACGCGGCGGTGGGCAACCGCAGCCCGCGCGCGATGCGAGAGACCTTTGTCGACAACGCGCCGCGCGCGATCGACAGGCTGATGGACGAAACCGTGGCGCAATTCCGCGCCCGCCCTTTTCACCCCGATTACCTCCACGAGCTGGATGGCTCGACGACCTGTGGCCGCGCGCTGGAGCCCGAGCCGTTTCGCGCCAGCGAGCTTGGCCGCGACCTCAGGATGATCCGACCGGCGATCCCCGAGTTCACCATCCTCGGCGGGCTGCAGGTTGACCGCGACGACATCGGCCACCTGATGGCCATGGGCAAATCTCTGAAATCGCTTTTCTATTCCCTCCGGCTTGTGGGCACCTACGCGCTCGACAAGCTCCGATATGGCCGCTCGGCGCGGCTCGTCATGGGCAATGCGCTGGTCGGTCGGCTCCTGCTCGCGGCAAAGCGGGCCGGTGTGGATGTGCGGTTGAAAACGCGGGTTGTGGCGATCACGCCCGGCGGTGGCGCCAACCTCCTGAGCCTTGCCGATGGCGGCGAGATCCGGGTGAGCGGTGGGGTGATTCTGGCCACCGGCGGTTTCGGACGGCACCCGACACGGCGTGCCGAAATGCTGCCGGTGCCGCTGGCCGAGCACAGCCCGGCCGCGCCGGGGCACACCGGCGAGTTGCACGATATCGTCCTGGGTCTCGGTGCGCGCTACGGCGAGGGCGCGGCGACGAACGCGTTCTGGGCGCCTGTCTCCACCCGAAAGCGCCCCGACGGGAGCTGGACGGTCTTTCCGCATTTCCTCATGGACCGCTCCAAGCCGGGCGTGATCGCCGTAGGTGCGGATGGGCGGCGCTTCACCAACGAGACTCGCAGCTATCATGAGTTTGCCCTCGCGCAATACGCGACCGGGACGATCCCGGCCTTCCTGCTCACCGACGCCGCGGGCCTGAAGAAATACGGCCTTGGCATGGTGCGCCCCGGGGCCATGGGGGCGAAGGCGCTGATCCAGGACGGCTACCTCGTCGAGGCCACGACGCTCGACGAACTGGCGAAAAAACTTGCTATCGACGCCGCCGGGCTTTCCGAGACCGTGGCGCGGCTAGGCAGGTTCGCGGCGGCTGGTGTCGACGAGGATTTCCATCGCGGCGAAACCGTCTACGAGCGCGCCAATGGTGATGCCAGTCATGGGCCGAACCCAACGCTGGGCGAGATCGCCACGCCGCCCTTCTATGCGGTGAAGCTCTGGCCCGGCGATATCGGCGCGGCAACGGGGCTTGCCACCGACGCCGAGGCGCGCCTGCTTGGGCCCGACAATCAACCCCTTCCTGGGCTCTACGCCGTGGGCAACGACATGCAGTCGATCATGGGCGGCGTCTATCCCGGCCCCGGCATCACCATCGGCCCGGCCCTCACGTTTGGCTATGTCGCGGCCATGAGCGCCACCGCGCGGGCGCGGTCGGAATGAGCCGGGTTCTCGTCACCGGTGGCACCGGTTTCATCGGCCGCTGGGTCGTGGCCGAGCTGCGCGCGCATGGGCACGACGTAACCGTTTTCGACGCCCGCCCCAACCCGTCCGCACTGGACGAACTGCGGCCCGGGCTTGCGGCTGAGGTGCGCCTTGTTTCCGGCGATATCGCCGACGGTTCGGTGCGCGATGCAGCTCAAGGGGCCGACGGGATCGTGCACCTTGCCGGGGTGATGACGGTCGACGCCGCCGCCGATCCGGTGCGGGCGGCGGAGATCAACCTCATCGGCAGCCTTCACGTTTTCGAGGCGGCGCGGGCGCATGGCATCGACCGTATCGCCTATGTATCGACGGCGGGGGTGTTCGGGCCGGACGATCCGATCTACCCGCAGCCGATGACGCATTACGGCGCGCAGAAACTAGCCATAGAAGGCGCGGCGCGCGCCTACCTGCTCGACCATGGCCTGCCCTCGATCGGGTTTCGCCCCTACATCGTCTATGGCCCGGGGCAAAGCTCCGGCATTGCCGCCGGCCCTTCGATCGCGATCGGCGCGGCGGCGCGGGGCGAGGCGGCGACGATCCGTTTCTCGGGGCGGGTCGGATTCGTGCATGTGCGCGACGTGGCGGCACTGATGGTCGCCGCGGTGCGCGCCCCGGTCTCCGGAGCAACGGCCTATACCCTGTGCGGTGAAACCACCGGGATGGATGATTTCGTCCGCGAACTCCGGTCGCAGGCCCCCGGGGCGGAGGTGACGATCGAAGGGCCGCCGCTGCGCATTCCGACCGACCTTGCCACGTCGCCCCTGCCAACGGCTCTTGCCCGGGTTCCGGTTACCGGCGTGTCGGACGGCATCGCGGCCACGCTCGACTTCTACCGCGCTCGGCGCGGCATCGGGGCCGCATGAGCCGCTCGGCAGGACAAACGAATTGTCCAAGGATTGCCCCGGTTCATCCATTTTCTTGCGGTCGGGTTTTGGGGAGTGTCTTTGCCATGGGGCCAAGTGCGCAGAACGCCAATACCCCAACGGACGGGATGCTCGGGAGGCCAATGCAACCATGACAGGCACAACGGCGAAAGTCCAATCCGAGGCGCTTGCACCCGGGGCGGTCACCGGCATCGTGCCGAACGGTGAAACACTGGTCGTGCCGATCGTGGGCGACCCGATCGCGCAGGTGAAGTCGCCCGGCCTGCTCACCGCGCGCTTCGCGGCGATGGGCGAAAATGTGGTGGTGGTGCCCGCGCATGTCGTCCCGGCGGCGTTCGATACCTTCATGGCGGGCCTGGTGGCCACGAGGAACGTGCCCGGCCTCGTCATAACCGTGCCTCACAAGCAGGCCGCGCTCGGCCATTGCGCGGCGCTCACGGAACGGGCGCGGATGGCGGCTTCGGTCAACGTGATGCGCCGTGGCGAAAAGGGCTGGATCGGCGACAACACCGACGGCATGGGCTATGTCGAGGGCATTCTCGCCGCCGGCGGCGCCGTCGGAGACAAACGGGTGCTGCTCATCGGCGCGGGCGGTGCGGGCTCGGCCATCGCCTTCGAGTTTCTCGTGCGTGGCGCGGCGAGCCTCGCCATCCACGAAATCGACATCGCACGCCGTGACGCGCTCATCGCGCGGCTCGAAACAATGTTTCCCGGCCGCGTTTCGGTCGGGTCCGCCGATCCCACGGGATTCGACATCATCGCCAATGCAACGCCGCTCGGCATGCGGGCGGGCGACCCCTTGCCGGTGGAGGTCGACAAGTTGAGCGAGGGCCAGTTCGCGGCCTGCCCGATCACGAGACCTGCCCGCTCGCCCTTCATCGAAGCGGCGGCGGCAAAAGGATGCCTGACCATGCCGGGGCTCGGCATGTTCAAGGCCCAGGAGGGGCTTCTGGTTGATGCTCTTCTGACTTTGGAAGCGGATGAATAACACTTCAGGGAGGAAAACATGATCCGTAAACTTGCAATCACCACCGTGGCTGCCTTCGCGCTCGGCGCGGGTGCCGCCGTGGCCCAGGTCAAGATCGCCGATGTGGCCGAGCTTTCGGGCGCCGGCGCGGCCGCGGGCGCCGTCTGGCATGATGGCGTGAAGCTGGCCGTCGAAGAGGTCAACGCCGCCGGCGGTATCCTCGGCGAGCAGATCGAGCTGGCCGAATACGACAGCCAGACCGATCCGCAGATCAGCCGGGCCATGGTCCAGAAGGCGATCGACGAGGGCACCTACGTGCTGCTGGGCACGGTCTATTCCTCGTCCACCGTGGTCAACATGCTGGTCGCCCAGCAGAACGGTATGCCGCAGATCACCGGGTCGGAAAGCCCCACGATCACCGCCAAGGGCAACCCCTACATCTTCCGCACCGCCTTCGGGGCCCAAAAGGGCCTGCCCAAACTCGCCAGCTACCTCAAGGACGGGCTTGGCGCCGAGAAGATCGCCGTGGTCTGGGCCAACACCGAGTTCGGCCGGGGCGGTTACGACGCCTTCATGGGGCTGGTCGACGATTTCGGCTTCGAGATCGTTGCCGATGTGCCGACAGAGCAGGCGCAGGTTGATTTCGCCTCCGATGTCGCCAAGGTCAAATCCTCCGGTGCCGATGCGGTCTTCGTCTACCTCACCGAGGAAGAAAGCGCGCGCTTCCTGATCGAGGCCAACAAGCAGAGCCTCGACCTGCCGATGGGCGGCGATACCGTGCTGATCTCGCAAAAGGTGATCGACCTCGCCGGCGACGCCGCCAACGGGGCCTTCGGACACGTCGGCCTGACCGCCGAAGCACCGGTGCCCGCGATCAAGGAGATGGCCGCGAAGTTCCAGGAAGAGTTCGGCTACGGCGCCGACCACAACGCGATCAAGGGCTATATCGGCGTCTACATGATCAAGTACGTCACCGAGCAGATCGGCGAGTTCGACCGCGAGAAATTCGCCGAAACGCTGCGTGGTCTCTGCCTCGACGCCGAAACCCACCCGGGCATCCTGATGGATACCTGCTGGGACGAAACCGGCGAGATGAGCCGCGAGAGCTTCCTCGTGGAGGTGGTTGACGGCGCACAGCAGATCACCCAGACCCTCCCCGCGAACTGATCGTTCGCAAGCACGGGCGGCGCCTGACACGGCGTCGCCCGTTTTGCACCTGAACACCGCTTGAATCGGAGGCGCGGGCGCATGTCCGAATTTTTCCAGCTCATCGTATCGGGGCTTTCGACCGGGTCGATCTATGCCCTCGCCGCTGTCGGTTTCACCCTGCTGTGGCAGGCATCGCAGACCATCAACTTCGCCCAGGGCGAGTTCGTCATGCTGCCGGCCTTTTTGGTCCTGGCGCTTTCGGTCAAGCTCGGGTTCCCGCTCTGGCTGGCCATGCCGCTCGCCATAATCCTCGCGGTGCTGATCCTCGGCGTGCTGTTCAAGCGCCTCGTCGTCGAGCCGATGATCAAGCACGGCACCCTGCCGCTGGTGATCGCCACCATCGCGCTGGGCGTTCTGCTCAAGGAAATGGTCAAGGAGTTCTACTCGCCCCTCGGCCAGCCGTTCCCCAGCCTGTTTCCGCAGGACGTGGTCACGATATTCGGCGCGGTGATCTCGATCCCCGACATCGCCAATTTCGTCATCGCGATGGGCGCGATTGTCGCGCTGCAGCTTTTTCTCGGCGGCACCCGCACCGGACGCTCGATGCAGGCCACGGCGCAGAACCCCGACGTTGCCCAGATTCTCGGCGTCGATATCAAGCGGATGGTGCTCTACACATTCATGATCAACGGCGCACTGGCCGCCATCGCCTCGATCCTGATCACGCCGATCTACCTCGCCAAGTTCTCCAATGGTGAGACCCTCGGGCTGATCGCCTTCATCGCGGCCATCGTCGGCGGCTTCAACCAGATCCGCGGCGCGCTCGTCGGCGGCCTCCTGATCGGCATCATCGACAACCTCTCGGCCACCTATGTTTCGGCCGAATACCGCCAGGCGCTGCCGCTGATCCTGCTCATTGTTATCATCCTGATCCGGCCGCAGGGCCTGCTTGGAACCTCGGAGGGACGCACGGTATGACGCGCAAATCCATCCTATTCACGCTCGTTGCGCTGATTGCCCTGATTCTGGTGCCGCTCGGTCAGGGCAATTACATCATCTACGTTCTCACGTCCTGGCTGGTGTTCTCCATCGCCGCGATGGGGCTCAACCTCACGCTCGGCTATGCCGGCCAGATCAGCCTCGCGCAGGCGGCCTTCATGGGTATCGGCGCCTATATTGCCGCGCTGATCACGCTGGCGGGTTATCACTGGGTGCTGGGCTGGCTCGCCGCGATGGGGGGGACCTTCGTCATCGGCCTTCTGCTCGGCTACCCGGCCCTGCGCGTTCAGCATCATTTTCTCGCCTTCGTGACGCTCGCCTTCAACACGCTCGTCTTTCTCGTGCTGCGCAACGAGGATTGGCTGACCGGCGGCTCCCACGGCCTTGTCGGCATGCCGCGGCCCAACTTCTTCGGCCTTTCGACCGGCACGAACCTCGAGTTCTATTACTTCACGCTCGTTCTCTTCGTGATCTCCGGGGCGATCTTCTACTGGATCGTGAATTCGCCCTGGGGCCGGGCCTTCAAGGCGCTGCGCGAAAACCCGGTGCGGGCCGAGAGCCTCGGCGTCGATACCCGCCGCATCACGCTGCTGGCCTTCGCCATCGGCTCGGCCTTCGGCGGCGGCGCGGGTGCGATCATGTCGCCGCTGGTGCAGTTCATCGAGCCCGGGTCGTTCGCCTTCATCCATTCGCTGAAGATCCTGCTCATGGTGGTGGTCGGCGGCGCGGGCTTCTTCTTCGGCCCGATCCTGGGCGCGGCGGTGGTGATCCTGCTGCCCGAGTTCCTGCGCTTCACCGAAGGCTACTACCTGATGATCTACGCCAGCCTCGTGATCGTGCTGATGATCTATTCGCCGAGTGGGCTGATCGGCGCCGGCCAGAAGCTCTACGCCCGCCTCCGGCCCGGCCGGGAAACCCGCAAAGACATGGAGAAGGGGGCCCAGTTGTGAGTGACTCCGTCCTTTCCGTCCGCAACATATCGAAGTCTTTTGGTGGCATCCACGCGGTGCGCGATGTGTCCTTCGATGTCGAGAAGGGTGAGGTGCTTGGCCTTATCGGTCCGAACGGCTCGGGCAAGTCGACGCTGTTCAACTGCGTGCTCGGCCAGCTCCGGCCCGACCGGGGCGAGGTGCAGATCAATGGCCACCGCGTGGGCAACATGCGGGCCTCGCGGCTCAACAAGCTGGGCGTGGGGCGCACCTTCCAGCAGCTCTCGGTCTTCCCCCAGATGTCGGTGCTCGATAACATCATCCTTGCCGGGCAGGAGCATCACGGCAATATGGCCACCCGCCTGTTCGGCCCCTCCGACGCGGGGCTGACGAAAGAGGCCGATCAGCTGATCGCCTTCTTCCGGCTCGAACATCTGCGCGACGAGATGGCGGGCAGCCTGTCCTATGGCCAGCAGAAGCTCGTCGACGCCGCCATGGCCTTCATGGCCGGGCCTTCGCTCGTGCTGCTCGACGAACCGGCCGGGGGGGTGAACCTGACCATGCTCGGCAACCTGCGCGAGCGGCTGGAGACCTATAACCGCGAACATGGCACCACCTTCGTGGTGATCGAACATAACATGGAATTCGTCATGTCGCTCTGCACCCGGATCATCGTGCTCGCCGAGGGCGCGATCATCGCCGAGGGAACGCCGGACGAGATCCGGTCGAACCAGCAGGTCATCGACGCATATCTTGGAGGCTGACGGATGCTAGAACTCAAGGACATCTACGGCGGCTATGGCAAGATCACGATCCTGAACGGCACCTCGTTCAAGATCCCGCGCGCCTCGATCACCACCGTGATCGGCCCTAACGGCGCGGGTAAATCGACCGTGTTCAAGGCGATCTTCGGCCTGCTCAACATCCATTCGGGACAGATCCTGCTCGAAGGCACCGACGTGACCGGCCGCACCCCCAAGCAGATGATCGACGCCGGGGTCACCTACGTGCCGCAAGGGCGCAACGTGGTGCCGCAACTCTCCGTCTATCACAACCTCGAGCTTGGCGGCATCACCGCGCGCGACCAGCGCAAGCTGCGCGACCGGATCGAACAGGTGATGGACCAGTTCCCGATGCTGCGCGAGTTTCGCAACCGCAAGGCCGTCGAGCTTTCCGGCGGCCAGCAGAAGCAGCTCGAGGTCGCGCGTGCGCTCCTGCTTGATCCCAAGCTCATGCTGGTCGATGAGCCGTCCATCGGCCTCTCGCCCAATCTGGTGAAGGATGTCTTTCGCACCTTGCAAGACCTGCGCGACCAGGGCGTGACCATCCTCATGGTGGAGCAGAACGCCAAGTCGGCGCTGGCGGTCTCGGATTACGGGCTGGTGCTGGAACTCGGACAGGCCAGGATGCACGACGAAGCCGCCAAACTGCTTGCAGATCCGCGGGTCGGCCACCTCTTCCTCGGTGGCCATATCGACGAGGAAGAGACGGCCTGACCGCGCCGCGCGCGCCTCACCACAGGCCCGGCTGACCGGGGCTTCTTGGGTCCGAAAATACCTTGGGGGTGAATGGCGAAGCCAGAGGGGGGCAAGGCCCCCTCGCACGACCTCAGCTGGGATGGGCGTCGCCGAAATCGCCGAACGCGGCCCATCCGCCGTCGACGGAAAGCGTCACTCCGGTGATCGCGCTGGCGGCGGGGGAGGCAAGAAACCAGATCGCCTCCGCAATCTCGGCCGGTTCGACCAAACGGCCCATCGGCACCCTGCGCTCGATCGCGGCAAGGTCGATCCGGCCTGCGTCCACCAATTTGCGCACCAGCTTGGTTCCGGCGTAGCCCGGCGCCACCGCGTTCACCCGAACGCCCGCCTCCGCCCATTCGCAGGCCAGCGAGCGCGTCATCATCGCGATGCCGGCCTTGGCCGCGCCATAGGCATTGCGCCGGGGCAGGCCCACGACTCCCGCGATCGAAGAGAGGTTTACGATCGCGCCGCCGCCTTGGCCGATCATCCGGCGCGCCGTCTCGCGCGCGACCAGGAAAGCCCCGGCGAGGTGCACGTCGAGAACCCGGCGGAAGTGCGCGATCTCCTGCTCCAGCGTCGGCAGGTGACTGTCGCCGATCCCGGCGTTGTTCACCAGCACGTCCACCCGGTCGAGCCCGGCGAGAAGGGTGCGCACGGCGTCTTCATCGGTCACGTCGAGGCTGTGGCCTTCGTGTTCTGGCCCAAGCGCGTCGGCGGCATCGGCCGCCCCGGAGAGATCGGCGATAACCACGCGGTAGCCGCGCGCCGCGAACAGCTCGGCGGTGGTCCGGCCGATCCCCTCGGCGCCGCCGGTGATCAGGGCGACAGGATCAGTCATCGGCGTAGCCGGGGCGCGGCACGTGGCTCATGAGCGTCTGCCCGTAGCCGCCGTCCACCAGCACCTCCTGTCCGGAGATGTAGCTGGCGCGCGCCGAGGCGAAGAACAGCACCGCCTCGGCGATGTCTTCCACCCGGCCGATCCGGCGCAGGGGCACCACCGCCTCGCGCGCCGCCTTGGTGCGGCTGTCGGCGTAGAAGGTTTCCGAGAGCGGCGTGCGGACGAGCCCGGGCGAGACGACGTTAGAGCGCACCCCGCGCGGCCCCCATTCGAAGGCAAGCTGGCGCGACAGCATCGAAACCCCGGCTTTCGAGGCGGAATAGGCGTTGGAAAACGCCTGCTGGTGGTTGCCCGAGATCGAGCCTACATGCACCAGAGCCCCCGCACCTCGCTCCAGCATCCCGCGCCCGAAGGCCTGGGCGCAGCGCAGATAGCCGGTGAGATTGACCGACAGCATCCTTTCCCAGTCCACGATGTCGATCTCGTCGAGATTGCCGGGCGAGAGGAGGGCGGCGTTGTTGACAAGGATATCGGCGGGGCCGAGCCTGGCCTCGACGGCGTCAACCGCCGCGGCCACGCTCGCGGCGTCGCTCACGTCGCAGGTGACGGCGAGCCCGCCGGTTTCGCGTGCCGCCGCTTGCGCGGCCTCCCCGTTGAGGTCGAGCAGCGCCACCTTCGCACCGGCGCCGGCAAAGGCGGCCGCAATCGCCGTGCCGATCCCGCCGCCCGCACCCGTGACGACGGCAACCTTGCCTTCCAGCCCGAGCCAACTCATGCCGTCGCCCCTTGCGCGCCGATCCCCGCCAGCGCGCGGCCGGTGATGTAGCCGAACACCATCGCCGGGCCGAGGGTGATCCCCGCGCCGGGGTAGTTGCCGCCCATGATCGAAGCCCGGTCATTCCCCACGGCGAAGAGCCCGTCGATGCGGCTTCCGTCGGGTCGCAGGACCTGGCCCGATACAGCCGTGCGCAGCCCGTCGAAAGTGCCCAGGTCGCCCATGATGATCTTGAGCGCGTAGAACGGGCCCTGACGGATCGGGCCGACGCAGGGGTTGGGCTGGTGCGCGGGATCGGCCAGGTAGCGGTTGAAGCTGGTGCTGCCCCGGTTGAATTCAGGGTCTTCGCCCTTCTCGGCGGTCGCATTGTAGGCCGTCACGGTGGCCTCCAGCGCGGCCGCGTCGATCCCGGTTGCGCGGGCAAGGTCGGCCAGCGTCGCGCCCTTCTGCAGGTAGCCATTTGCGATGTAGCGCCCGAGCGGGACCGGGGCGGGCTTGGCGTATCCAAGGCCGTATTTCCTGATCGTCGGATGATCGCAGATCAGCCACGCGGCGGTTTCCGCCTCGCCCTCGCAGGCGCGCATCAGCGCCGCGCCCACGTCATGGTAGCTCTCGCTTTCATTGGTGAAGCGCCGCCCCGTCTTGAGCACCGCGATGACACCCGGCTTGTAGCGGTCGAGCAGGTGCGGGAAGGCCCCGAACTTGCCCTTGCCCATCGGCACCTTCGAAACCGGCATCCAGGCGGAAGTATCGTTGAACTCGATCGGTGCATGCCCGCCGATCGCCTCGGCAAGCCGGATACCGTCGCCAGTGTTGCCCTCGGGCACGGGTGAAAAATGCTCGCCGCCCCGCGCGAGGTGCGGATAGGCCTTCTTCAGCTTTTCCCGGTCATGCGCGAAACCGCCGGTGGCGATCACAACGCCCTTGCGTGCGGTCAGTGTCGCGCCCGGCACGCGCACGCCGCGCACCCGCCCGTCCTCGATGATGAGCTTTTCGGCGGGCGTGTCGGTGTAGAGCGGAATATCGAGATCGAAGACCGATTTTGCCAGGCGGGCGGCGAGGGCGTTGCCGCTCGTCACCTGCACGCCACGGCCATGCCGCGCGACCTCGCCGAAATGCTTGACCATCCGCCTGCTGACATAGGCAAAGCTCGACAGGCTCTTGGTGGCATTGAAGAAATGCTTGATGTCGGCATTGGAGGAATTGAACATCATCCCCATGAAGGTGATCGTCGCCAAAGGCGGGCGCAGGCGCTTGAGGTTTTCGCCCAGCGCCGAGGTGTCGAACGGCGCGGCGAGGATCGAGCGCCCGACGTCGACGCCACCCGGCACATCGGGGTGATAATCGGGGTAGAGCGTGGGCACGAACTTGACCGCCGTTTCCCGCTCGAAGAAGTCGACCATCTCGGGCCCGGTGTCGATGAAGGCCTCGACCGCGTCGGCATTGTAGAAATTGCCGGTTTCCTCCTTCATGTAGGTGATCGCGGCCTCGCGGTCGTCGTCGATGCCCGCCGCCTTGGCGTGGGGGTTCATCGGAATCCACAAGACACCGCCCGAGAAGGCCGTGGTGCCCCCGAACACAGGCTCCTTTTCGATGATCGCCACCGAAAGCCCGTGCTTTTTTGCGGTAATCGCCGTCGACATCCCGCCGGCGCCAGAACCGATGATGACGACGTCGTAGGTTTCTTGTGCCTTCGGCCGCAGGCTCATGCTTTCCTCCCTGGATTTGCCCGGCGATTACGCCTCCGGGGGAGGAAATCGCCAATGGACAGGGAGAGGTTTTTGTTGGACTATTCCTGTTCCTCGCCACGCGCGATCCAGACGGAGGAACCCGTGAACAAACAAGGCCTGACACCGGTTCCAAGCTATTATCTCTATGGCGACGCCCAGCAAGACGTTGATCTCGATACGATTCACGTCGAGCCTGTTCGCGAGCGCTCGTTGCGGCATGATTGGATTATTCATCCACATGTGCACCCCGACCACGCCCAGATCCTGTGGCTGACCGATGGTGGCGCGACCTTTTTGATCGAGGGGGAGGAGTTCGTCGCCGAGCCCGGCACGCTGGTGGTTCAGCCCGCCGGCGCGGTGCATGAAATCCGCTTCCGGCCCGGCACCGAGGGGCGGGTCGTCACCGCGGCGGTCACCTTCGTAGAGGCCGTGGCGCGCGACGACCCGAGGCTCGTCGACATCACCCGCCATGCCGGTGCCTATCCGATCCGGCCCGATGGCCCCTGTGCCGAGGCGGTGCCCCATGCGTTCGAGCAGCTTCTCGCCGAGTCGCGCTGGGACGCGACCGGGCGGCGGATGGCGATCCGGGCGCAGTTTCTGTCCGTTCTCGTCTCGCTCTTGCGGGTGAGCGAGAACCGTGCAGGCGCGGGAGGCGCCCACCGCGACCGCAACTTCGAACTGGTCACACGCTATCGAAACCTGCTCGAGAACCACTTCCGCACACAGAAATCGCTCGCGTTCTATGCCCGTGAACTCGGTATCTCGGCGCAGCGCCTGAATGCCGCCTGCAAGGCCCGCGCCGGACGGACGGCCTCCGAAGTGCTGCATGATCGTATCCTCGTCGAGGCCAAGCGGTGCCTGCTCTACTCCGAGATGACCGTGGCCGAGATCGGCCATTCCATCGGTTACGACGATCCGGCCTATTTCAACCGTTTCTTCTCCCAGCGCGTGGGAGCACCGCCGGGCAGCTACCGCCTCGACGCCGCGACCACCCGCCGCGTCGAAGGCTGACGGATCGTCCAACACTAATTCCCGATCGTCCATTTTCTTCCGCGCGCCCGCTTTGCAGGTTGCCATCGTCGGCGGTCGAGAGGAATTCGGCGTGTTGTTCGAGCTTCGCACTTATGATCTGAAACCGGGTAAGGCTCCGGCCTACCTTGATTTTTTCCGAACCGTGGGAGTCGGCCTGGTGACGCGTCACCTGCCGATGGCCGGCTACTGGATGGTTGAGAGCGGCCGGCTCAACCGGATCGAACACCTCTGGGTCTATGCCGATTTCGCCGAGCGCGAGGCGGCCCGCGCGGCCCTCGTGAAAGACCGGGACTGGATGGAGGGATTCGTGCCCGAAGCCTTTGCCGACGTGGTGCAGCAGTCCAACAGGTTTCTCGCACTGGAGGCGTCGTCGCCGGGGTTCGACGCGGTGGTGGCCGAAAGGCGCACGCTGCACCCGAACCAGCCTGCCGCAAGCGCCATGTTTGCCCAAGGGGTGCATGCCCTGACGATCTCGGCAAACCCCGTTCCGGGCGACCGCGTCGCCGCCTTCCGCGTGCTTTCGGGGGAGGTGCCGGGCGCGCGAGTGACCCTGTCCGAGGGCGCCTTCGAGGCGCTGGCTTCCAGCAATGATGGCGTGCTGACCCATGAGCTTCTGCGCCCCCTCAGCCTCTCGCCGTTGCGCTGAGAGACGGCACATCGAAGGAAAGTGAGATGGATTTCGAGATAACCCACGAACAGCGGATGTTGGTCGAAACCGTGCGCGGTTTCATCAAGGACGAGCTTGCGCCGCTGGAACAGGAGATTGAGGAAACCGGCCAGCTGCCGGATGAAATCGCCCGCTCGATCTTCGAGAAATCCCGCGCGCTCGGGCTCTACGGGATGAACATTCCCGAAGAGTTCGGCGGCGGAGGGCTCTCGGCGTTGGAAACCATGATGGTCGAGGAACAATTCGGCCACACCACCGATATCCTGATCCGCCGCGCCTTCGGCAATGTCTACGAAGTGCTGCTGTCCTGCGAAGGGCCGCAAGTCGAGCGCTGGCTGCTGCCTTCGGTGCGCGGCGACCGGGTCTGTTCGATCGCCTTCACCGAGCCCGGTGCCGGCTCGGACGCGGCGGGGATCAGAACCCGCGCCGAACGCAAGGGCGACAAGTGGGTGCTGAACGGCATGAAGCACTACATCTCCGACGGGGCTTTTGCCGATTTCTTCGTCGTCACCGCCGTCACCGACCCGGCGAAGGGCCATCGCGGCATCTCGATGTTCCTGCTCGACAAGGGCACACCCGGGTTCAACATCGGGCGCGACCAGCCGATGATGGGCCTGCGCGGCACCTCGCACCTCGATCTGCACTTCGATGATGTCGAATTGACCGATGAGAATCTGCTCGGCACCGAGGGCGAGGGGCTGAAACTGGCGCTGTCTGTTCTTGGCCGGGTGCGGCTGGCGCAGGTGGCCGCCCGCTCGATCGGCAAGGCGACGAAGGTTCTCCAGATGACGCTCGACTATGCCCGCGAGCGGGTGCAGTTCGGCCAGCCGATCGGCGAGTTCCAGATGGTGCAGCAGATGCTGGCCGATTCCGCCATGGAAATCAGCGCCGCGCGCAGCGCGCTGTGGCAGTGTGCATGGGAAATCGACGCAGGGCTCGACCCGCGCGCGCGCATCTCGGTGCTCAAGGTGCAGGGCTCCGAAACCCTCGGTCGCGTGGTCGACCGCGCGGTGCAGATCTTCGGCGGCATGGGCTATTCAAAAGACCTGCCCATCGAGCGCTATTACCGCGACGCCCGGATCTACCGCATCTTCGACGGCGCCAGCGAGATCCACCGTGGCGTGATCGCCAAGTCCCTTCTCAAGGGCGGCGCTCAGCTTTTCGACCCGTGGGGAGCCTGATGCGCGACAAGTTCATGTCGGCCGCCGAGGCCGTTGCCCTCGTGGAAGATGGCGCGACCGTATCGATCACCGGCGGCGGCGGCGGCCTGTGTGAGGCGATGCTGCTGCAGGAGGAGATCGAGAAGCGCTTTCTCGAAACCGGGCATCCGCGCCGCCTGACTCTCGTTCACGCCCTCGGTATCGGCAACCGGCAGGGCACCGGGGTGGGGCGGTTCGCACATCCGGGGATGGTGCGCAAGGTGATCGGCGGGCACTGGGTCTGGTCGCCGAAGATGCAGGAAATGGCGGCGAAAAACGAGATCGAGGCCCATGTTCTGCCCGGCGGCGTGGCGATGCAGCTGATGCGCGAGATTGCGGCCGGCAGGCCCGGGCTGATCACCCACGTCGGCCTCGGCACGTTCATCGACCCGCGCATCGACGGCGGGCGCATGAACGAGGCGGCGCGTGATCCGCTCTGCGAGGTGATCGAGATCGACGGGCGCGAATACCTGCGCTATCTCCCTTTCCCGATCCACGCCTGCCTGCTCAAGGGCTCCATCGCCGACGACGAGGGGAATATCTCGCTCGACGAGGAGCCCGCCAACGTCGACACCTACGCCATCGCCGCCGCCGTGCACAATTCCGGTGGCAAGGTGATCTTCCAGGTTCGTCAGCGGGTAGAGGCCGGGGAACTGGGCGCCCGGCAGGTGCGCATCCCCGGCGCCATCGTCGATGCCATCGTTGTCGACCCCGACCAGGCGCAAGGCTACGAGATCGGCTACGATCCCTCGATCTCGGGGCAGGCCCGCGTGCCGCTCGAGCCGCCGCATGATCCGGGGTTCAACCCGCGCCGGATCATCGCCAACCGCGCCCGGCTGGAGCTGCGCGAGGGCGCGATCGTCAATTTCGGGTATGGCATTCCCGACGAGATCGCCACGATCCTCGCGGCCCGGGGCGAGAGCCATCTCTATTACCAGACCATCGAACACGGCACCTATGGCGGGCAGTTGCTCACCGGAACGCTGTTCGGCTACGCCCGAAACGCCAGTTGCATGATCGACGGGCCGTCGCAGTTCGATTTCTACGCCGGTGGCGGGCTCGACATCGCCTTTCTCGGCTTCGGCCAGATCGACGCATTGGGCAACGTGAACGCCTCCAGGCTCGGCGGGCTGCCGGTGGGGCCGGGCGGCTTCATCGACATCGCCCAGAATGCGCGCAAGGTCGTCTTCGTCGGCACCTTCGATGCCAAGGGCGCCGACATCGCCTCGGGCGACGGGCGGCTCATGATCCGGCAACACGGGGCGGTGAAAAAATTCGTGGCGCGCGTCGACCAGATCACCTTCTCGGGCCAACAGGCTTTGCGGCAGGGGCAGGAGGTGCTCTACGTCACCGAGCGCGCCGTGTTCCGGCTGACCGAGCGCGGGCTGGCGCTGATCGAGACGGCTCCGGGAACGCATCTCGAGCAGGACATCCTTTCTCAGATGGCCTTCGCCCCGCAAATCGAGACGCCAACAGCCATGCCGGAAGGGTGTTTCATGGCCTGATGAAACGCGCGCGGGGTGCCGATACCCCGCGCACGCGATCACGCTCCGCCTTGCCCGGCAAGCAGGCTGGCATTGCCACCCGCCGCGGTCGTGTCGACGCACAGATGCCGTTCGTGAAGCACGTGGCCATTATCCGGAAGGCCGGTGACGAGCGGAATGATCGGCCCCGCCCGGTCGGCGAGCGCCTGCGCATAGGCGCGGGCGGTATAGTCGTCGCCCCACCACAATACGGCACCGTATGGCGCCAGCCCGCCGAGCGCATCGGGCGCCAGTGTTCCGGTCACGGCAATGGCCTTCCCGCCAAGCGCCTCGACGGCCGCCACCTGCGCCGTGCAGGCGGCCTCGCCGGGCCCGAGGCAAAGCACGGGCGGGCGGGGCAGCGTGTTCAACCGGTTGAGCTCGCCCGTAGGCCCCGGCATGAGGCGCGAGTTCACCAGCTGCGGCGGTTCCGCCGTTGCAAGCGCGGCCGTGATCCCGGCGGGATCGGCTGGCGCGCCCGCAGCCACGTTGTGGCGCGGGGCCTCGGCCCGGGTGAAGCGCGCGAGGTAATGCGGCCCGCCCGCCTTGGGGCCGGTGCCCGAAAGCCCCTCGCCGCCGAAGGGCTGCGAGCCGACGATGGCGCCGATCTGGTTGCGGTTGGCGTAGATATTGCCCGCATGGACCGCGTCGGCGATGGTCTGCACCCGGTCGTCGATCCGGGTGTGCAGCCCGAAGGTAAGCCCGTAGCCGGTGGCGTTCACGTCCGCGATCACCTTCCCGAGGTCGCGCGATTTGAAGGTGGCCAGATGCAGCACCGGGCCGAAAACCTCGCGTTCGAGATCGGCGATCCCGTCCACGGCGATCAGCGCCGGGGCCACGAAATTGCCGGCCCCGGGCGTGGTGAGACGGTGGATCAGCCGCCCCTCCGCCTCGGCGTTTTCGACATACCCCGCGATATCATCGCGCGCTTCGGCGGTGATGACCGGGCCGACATCGGTGGAAAGCGCCCAGGGGTCGCCGAGGGCAAGCTCATCCATGGCGCCGATCAGCATCGTGCGGATCGTCGGGGCGATGTCTTCCTGCACGTAAAGGCAGCGCAGGGCCGAGCAGCGTTGCCCGGCCGACTGGAAAGCGGAGGCGACGATATCGCGCACCGCCTGTTCGGGCAGGGCGGTGCTGTCGACGATCATGGCGTTTAGCCCGCCGGTTTCGGCGATCAGCGGCGTGCCGGGCTCAAGGTTTTCCGCCATGGCGCGCTGGATGCGGCGGGCGGTGGCGGTGGAGCCGGTAAAGGCCACCCCGTTCACCCGCGGGTCGGAGGTGAGGGCCGCGCCAACCACGCTGCCGTCGCCCGGCAGAAGCTGCAGCGCATCGGACGGCACGCCCGCCGCATGCATCTGGTGCACACCCCAGGCGGCGATCGCGGGGGTGGTTTCGGCCGGCTTGGCCAGAACCGCGTTGCCGGTGGCGAGCGCGGCGGCGATCTGCCCGCTGAAGATCGCGAGCGGAAAGTTCCAGGGGCTGATGCAGGTGAAGATGCCCCGCGCGGGTGCCGTCTGCCGTTCGGCCTCGCCCGCGTAGTAGCGCAGGAAATCCACCGCCTCGCGCAGTTCGCCCACTGCGTCGGCCAGGGTTTTTCCGGCCTCGGTGGCAAGCAGCGCGAACAATTCGCCGAAATTCTCCTCGTAGAGATCTGCGGCCCGGCGCAGCACCGCCGCGCGTTCCGACACCGGCGCATTCCAGGCCCGCGCCGCCGACAGGGCGGTTTCCACGTCCGCCTCGCTCGCTTTCACCACCTTGCCGATCTCCGCGCCCGTGGCCGGGTTGCGCGCGGTCTCGGGCTCCATGCCCTCGACCGAGCCGGCGATGATTGGCCCCACTTCCCACTTGCCCGGCGCCCGGCGCTCGGCCGCGATTTCGGCAAGCGTTGTGACATCGTTCAGGTCGAACCCCAGCGAGTTTCTCCGGTCGGGCGCATAAAGCTCCGGACCCTTGCGGATTTCCGGCTCGAACCGCCCCGGCGCGGCCTCGAGCGCGGCGAAGGGGCAGGCGGCCACGTCGCGCGCGGGCACCGCTTTGTCGACGATCTGGTTGACGAAGGAGGAGTTCGCCCCGTTCTCCAGCAGCCGCCGCACGAGGTAGGCGAGCAGATCACGGTGCGCGCCGACCGGGGCGTAGATCCGGCAGCGCGCATCGGTTTCGGCGCGGACGATGTCGTACAGCCCCTCGCCCATGCCGTGCAGGCGCTGAAACTCGAAACGCGATCGGTCCAGCCCGTCGGCCATGTCGAGCACGGCGGCCACGGTATGCGCGTTGTGGGTGGCGAGCTGCGGATAGATCCGGTCGGTCATCCCCAGGAGCTTGCGCGCGCCCGCGAGATAGCTCACATCCGTTGCCGCCTTGCGCGTGAAAACCGGGAAATCCGTGAGCCCCTCGACCTGCGCGTGCTTGATCTCGGTATCCCAGTAGGCCCCCTTCACGAGGCGCACCATGATCCGCCGGTCCAGCCGCGTGGCGATCTCGTGCAGCCCGTCGATCACGTCGCCCGCGCGCCGCCCGTAGGCCTGCACCACGACGCCGAACCCGTCCCATCCGGCCAACTCCGGGTCGGCCAGAACCGCCTCGATGACCTTGAGCGAGATCCCCAGCCGGTCGGCCTCCTCGGCGTCGATGTTGAGGCCAATGCCGGCGCGCGCCGCCTGCCGGGCAAGGTCGCGCAGCACCGGCACGAGCTCGGCCATCACCCGCTCCGTCTTGGCAACCTCGTAGCGCGGATGAAGCGCCGAGAGCTTGACCGAGATACCGGGATTGGCGGCGATCTCGCCCGGCGAGCAGGCCGCCGCGATGGCCTTGATCGCCTGCGCATAGGCGCGGGCATAGCGCGCCGCGTCGGCGGCCGTCATCGCCGCCTCGCCGAGCATGTCGTAGGAATAGGTGAAGCCTTCGACCTCCTTGCCCCGGGCGCGCTTCATCGCCGCCCCGATGGTCTCGCCCAGCACGAACTGGCGGCCCATCTCGCGCATCGCGCGGCCCACGGCGGTGCGGATCACCGGCTCGCCGAGGCGGCGGATCATGCCGCGCAAGGTGCCCGCGATGCCCGGATCGGCCTCGTCGAGCACCTTGCCGGTGAGCAGGAGGCCCCATGTCGAGGCATTGACCAGGGGCGAGGCGGATTGGCCGATATGCTTCGACCAGTCCGACGGCGCGATCTTGTCTTCGATCAGCGCGTCGATGGTGTCGGCGTCAGGCACCCGGAGCAGCGCCTCGGCAAGGCACATCAGCGCCACGCCCTCTTCGGTGGACAGCCCGTATTCACCGAGGAAAACATCCATCAGCCCTGGCCGTGCATCGTTCCGGATGCGCTCCACCAGCGCGGCGGCGCGGGTGACGATCCGTTCGCGCGCGGGCGCATCGAGCGCGGCGGTGCCGATCAATTCGGCCAGAAGCTCCGCCTCGTCGCGGCGCTTGTTTTCGTCCCAACGGGAATCGATGTCGATCATCGTCCTGCCTCCATGCATTTGTGACATGATATTTCAGCGTTGACGTGACATCCGTCCATTTTTCGGGAATGAATAGGCGATCCGACCAAAATTCGCGGCAATAGCGAGATAATGGCATGACCAATCCCCCCACCCCGAAGCTCGACCGGATCGACCGGGCGATCCTCAACGAGCTGGCCCGCAATGCCCGTATCCCGATGACGGAACTCGGCCAGAAGGTGGGGCTTTCCAAAACCCCGGTGGCGGCGCGGGTGAAACGGCTGGAGGCGGAAGGGGTGATCACCGGCTACCGCGCCGAGCTTTCGGCTCGAAAACTCGGAATGGAACACGTCGCCTTTCTCGAGGTGCGGCTGTCGGACACCCGGGAGGATTCGCTCGCCGCCTTCAACAAGGCGGTGCGCGAGATCGCGGAGGTCGAGGAATGCCACCTGATCGCCGGCGGGTTCGACTACCTGGTGAAGGTGCGCACCCGCGATATCACCGAGTATCGCCGGGTGTTGAGCGAAAGCATCTCGCGACTGCCCAAGGTGGCCTCGACCTCCACCTTCGTCTCTATGGAAAGCGTGCGCGACCGGGGCGTGGCGCAGATCTGACAACCCGCCCGGCGTGGCCATCACCCCGGGGTGTGCAACGCCTTCGAGACTTCCTGTTCGCCCTCGGTGAGCAGGAAATCGAGAAACCGTTCCGCGGCATTGGACAGCCGCTTGCCCTTGCGGTGCACCGCGTACCAGCGCCGCCGCATCGGAAAGCCCTGCACGTCGAGCACGGCAAGCTCGCCGGTGGCGAGTTCGTGACGCAGGGTGTGCAGCGAGAGCGAGGCGATGCCGAGGCCGGAGACCACGCCCTGCTTGATCGCCTCGCTGTCGTCGAACTCCATGTGCGTGCGCAGGGTCACCCCCGCCGCGGCGCACAGCCGTTCCACCGCCAGCCGCGTGCCCGAGCCGGGCTCGCGCCGCAGCAGATCCTGCTGCGCGATCCGGGCGAGCGGGATCGCCTTCTGGCCGACCAGCGGGTGATCGGGCCGGGCCACGAAGGCGATGACGTTTTCAAGGAAAGGCTCGGCGATCACGGTTTGCGCTTCCTCTTCGGGCAGGCGACCGATGATGTAGAGATCGTCGGCATTCGCGCCCATCCGCGCGAGCAGCGTTTCGCGGTTGGTGATCTGCAGCCTGGGCTCGACCTTCGGGAAGCGGCGTTTGAAGCTGCCCAGGAGCTGCGGCATGAAATACTTGGCGGTCGAGACGACTGCGACAGACAGTCGCCCTCCAACCTCCCGGTCGAGATCTTCGAGCCCGGCTTCCATCTCGGTGAGCCGGGCGAGGATTTCGCGCGCGGCCGCGGCGACGACCTCGCCGGCCCGCGTGAGATGCAGCGTCCTGCCCACCTGCTCGGTCAGCGGCATCCCGATTTTCTCTTCCAGGGTGCGCACTTGCATGGAAACCGAAGGCTGGGTCAGGTGCACTTCCTCGGCCGCTCGCGTGATCGAATGGTGCCGTGCCACGGCTTCGAGAAGCCGGAGCTGCTGGATCGTGGGGGTGATGATGGGCTTGCTCATATGTTATAAACTCTATGCGTGGCATAAAAAAAATTTAGTGTTCTCTATCCGAGTGGTCAACTACGAGTCGCTCAGGCCCCATCGGTTGGGCCATTTGATGCGATAGGGAGGCATACGACCGCGATGGCGAAGACATACAACGCCGGGGTGAAGGATTATCGGGAAACCTACTGGATGCCCGATTACACCCCGCTCGACACCGATTTTCTGGCCTGTTTCAAGGTGATCCCGCAGGAGGGTGTGCCGCGCGAGGAAGCTGCCGCCGCCGTTGCCGCGGAGAGTTCCACCGGCACCTGGACGACGGTCTGGACCGACCTTCTGACCGATCTCGACTATTACAAGGGCCGGGCCTACGCCATCGAGGACGTGCCGGGCAATGACGAAGCCTTCTATGCCTTCATCGCCTACCCGATCGACCTGTTCGAAGAAGGCTCCGTGGTCAACATCCTCACCTCGCTGGTCGGCAACGTGTTCGGCTTCAAGGCCGTGCGCGCGCTGCGCCTCGAAGACGTGCGGGTGCCGATCGCCTACGTCAAGACCTGTGGCGGCCCGCCGAACGGCATCCAGGTCGAGCGCGACAAGATGAACAAGTACGGCCGCCCGATGCTTGGCTGCACCATCAAGCCGAAGCTCGGCCTCTCGGCCAAGAACTACGGCCGTGCCGTCTACGAGGTGCTGCGCGGCGGTCTCGACTTCGCCAAGGACGACGAGAACGTCAACTCGCAGCCGTTCATGCGCTGGCGCGACCGTTACGACTACGTGATGGAAGCGATCCAGAAGGCCGAAGCCGAAACCGGTGAGAAGAAGGGTTCGTACCTGAACGTCACCGCGCCGACGCCGGAAGAGATGTACAAGCGGGCCGAATACGCCAAGGAACTCGGCGCGCCGATCATCATGCACGACTACCTGACCGCCGGTTTCACCGCCAACACGGGTCTGGCCAACTGGTGCCGCGACAACGGCATGCTGCTGCACATCCACCGCGCCATGCACGCCGTCATCGACCGCAACCCGAACCACGGCATCCACTTCCGGGTGCTCACCAAGATGCTGCGCCTTTCGGGTGGCGATCACCTGCACTCGGGCACCGTCGTCGGCAAGCTCGAAGGCGACCGCGAGGCGACGCTGGGCTGGATCGACATCATGCGCGACAGCTTCATCAAGGAAGACCGCTCGCGCGGCATCATGTTCGACCAGGACTGGGGCTCGATGCCGGGTGTCTTCCCGGTGGCCTCGGGCGGCATCCACGTCTGGCACATGCCGGCGCTGGTCTCGATCTTCGGCGACGACTCGGTGCTTCAGTTCGGCGGCGGCACGCTCGGCCACCCCTGGGGCAACGCCGCCGGCGCGGCCGCCAACCGTGTGGCGCTGGAAGCCTGTGTCCAGGCCCGCAACGAGGGCCGCGAGCTGGAGAAGGAAGGCAAGGACATTCTCACCAATGCCGCCAAGTCTTCGCCCGAACTCGCGACCGCGATGGAAACCTGGAAAGAGATCAAGTTCGAGTTCGACACCGTCGACAAGCTGGACACCCAGCACCGCTGATCTCCGCGCCACCGATTGGCCCCGGGCGGCACGCCCCGGGGTCGCACATCCAGACATATCAAGGGAGCCAAACCATGGCCGACATGCAGGACTACAAGTCGTCGCTTTCCGACGTCACCAGCCGCAAGTTCGAAACCTTCTCCTATCTGCCGGAGATGACCACCGAACAGACCCGCAAGCAGGTGGAATATATCGTCTCGAAGGGCTGGAACCCGGCCGTCGAGCACACCGAACCGGAAAACGCGACTAGCAGCTACTGGTACATGTGGAAACTGCCGATGTTCGGCGAAACCGATGTCGATGTCATCCTCGGCGAGGCCGAGGCCTGCCACAAGGCGCACCCGAACAACCACGTGCGCCTCGTCGGTTACGACAACTACGCCCAGTCGAAGGGCGCCGAGATGGTCGTCTACCGCGGCAAACCGGTCTGATCCGGATCTCCCCGGCCCGCCGCTACGACGGGCCGGGGATCACAGGGGAGGAAGTCATGAACCAGCACGACACCGATCAGTTCAAGGTCAAGGCGGAGCCATTCTACAGGGTCGTCGCCGGCGAGGATGAACTCTACGAGGCGGCCTATGCCCGGCGCATGCCGGTGATGCTGAAGGGCCCCACGGGCTGCGGCAAGTCGCGCTTCGTCGAATACATGGCATGGAAGCTGGGCCGCCCGCTGATCACCGTGGCCTGCAACGAAGACATGACCGCCTCCGACCTCGTCGGCCGCTTCCTGCTCGACAAGGACGGTACCAAGTGGCAGGACGGCCCGCTCACGATGGCGGCCCGGATCGGCGCGATCTGCTATCTCGACGAGATCGTCGAGGCCCGGCAGGACACCACCGTGGTGATCCACCCGATCACCGACCACCGCCGCCAGCTGCCGCTCGACAAGAAGGGCGAGCTGGTCGATGCCCATCCCGATTTCCAGCTCGTGATCTCGTATAACCCGGGCTACCAGAGCCTGATGAAGGATCTCAAGCAATCGACCAAGCAGCGTTTCGCGGCGCTCGACTTCGACTACCCGGAGGCGGCGATCGAGGCCGATATCGTCGCCCGCGAAGCCGGGGTCGACGGCGAGACGGCGAAGAAGCTCGTCCAGATTGCGCACCGCACCCGCAACCTCAAGGGCCACGGGCTGGACGAGGGGATCTCGACGCGCCTGCTCGTCTACGCAGGCCAGATGATTGCCGAGGGTGTCGATCCGGTGGCGGCCTGCCAGATGACGCTGGTCACCCCGCTCACCGACGATCCCGACATGCGCCAGACGCTGCAGGCGGCGGTGGAGACCTTCTTCGTGTGAAGGGGTAGGTGCGTCCGCGTGGGCGCGCCCGATGGCACCGCGCGGCGCCGTCCCCACGTCTGCAACCCGCGAGGAACACCCGATGACGATCGACCTCGAAGACTACCGCGTCTGCTTCGCCAAGGCCCCGCCCGAGATGTTCGACACGCTCGAGGCGACCTTCCACGAGGCGGCCCGGGTGATGTCACCCGCGGGGCTTGCCGACTACATGGAAGGAGCCAAGGGCCTTTGCAGCCTCGGGCGCGGCTATGATCTCGTGCTGGCATGGCTCGAAAACATGCCCGCCGTGGTCAAGGAATGCGGCGAGGACGTGATCCGCGATTGCCTCGGCGCGGCGATGAAGCTCAGCTCGATGACCAGCGGCGAGGTGATCGCGCTCCTGTTCTCCAGCCTGCCCACCGCCGCACGGCGGCTGGGCGATCCGGAGCTTCTGCGCGGCTACCTGAACCTCATCCACCAGCTTTCGGCCAAGGCCAGCCGGGGCCTGCGCCCCATGCTCTCGCACATTGACGAGTTGCTGTCGAAGCTCACCCTCTCGGGCCTGCGCCGCTGGGCCAATTTCGGCGCCGATGCCTACAAGCGCGACCTTGCGGGGCTCACGCGCTACTTCTCGCTGGAAAGCGCCGACGCGCGCAAGATGCTCCAGCAGGAGCGCCGCGGCACGCTGTTCATCGACACCCAGCGCAAGCTCAACTTCTACTTGCGCGCGCTCTGGGGGCGCGATTTCTTCTTGCGCCCGACGGTCGCCGATTACGAGGGCTTCCGCCCCTATATCGAGCACCACGTCATGCACCTGCCCGACGCGCTCGACGATATCGCCGGCATCCCGGGTCTTGAGCTGTACCGCGCGATGACGGCGCACCAGGCCGCGCACATGCAATACACCACCGCGCCGATCTCGGCCGAGCAACTCAGCCCGGCGCAGATGTTCTGCATCGGGCTGGTGGAAGATGCCCGCGTCGAATGGCGCGCGGCGCGCGATTTTCCCGGCCTCGCCAAGCTCTGGGGGCGGCTCCACTCGATTGAACATCAAAGCCCCGTTGAGCATCCCACGGTCGAGGCGCTGGAGCAGTTCGCCCACCTGCTACTCGACCCGGAGGCGCTGACCGGCAACCCCGAGCTCGACACGCTGGGCGCGAAGTTCCACGCCGAGATCGAGGCGCGGGCGGGCGACAACAGCTTGTCGTGGCACATCGGGATGGAGCTTTTCCACGTCTTCGCCGCCCAGCGCGACGTGCCCTCCCTGCGTATCCTCAACAGCATCCGCATCCCCTACCGCGACGATAACCGCTTCGTCTGGGAGTTCGAGGAGTTCGACTGGGACAGCCACGGTGCCGAATACATTCCCGCGAGCCAGCGGCAGGTGCGCAAATACGTGAGCGTGATGGAGATGGCCCACGAAGTCGACGCCGAGCTTGCCGGTGACGACGCGCAGGAAGTCTGGATCTGTGAAGACAATTTCATGCCCTACGAGGACGCCGGCGAGGCCACGGTGAGCTTCAACGACATGTGGGGCAAGGAGCCGATCTCGGCGCCATTCCACTACCACGAATGGGATTACCAGGTGCAGTTGTTCCGGCCTGACTGGGCCACGGTCTACGAGCGCCGGGTGAACCGGGGCGACCCGGAGCAGATCGACGAGATCCTTGCCGAGCACAAGCCGATCGCCCACCGCATCCGCCAGATCATCGACATGCTGAGCCCGGCCGGCGTGCAAAGGGTGCGCAACATGGAAGACGGCGACGAGATCGACCTCAACGCGGCGGTGGACGCGATGATCTCGATCCGCATGGGCGAGCAGCCCAACCCCCGCATCACCATGCGCAACGTGATCAAGACGCGCGATCTCGCGGTCACCGTGCTGCTCGACCTGTCGGAAAGCACCAACGATCAGGCGGGCGACGACGAGGGCAAGACGGTGCTCGATCTCACCCGCGAGGCCGCCACGCTTGTGGCCACTGCGATCAATGGTATTGGCGACCCCTTCGCGGTGCACGGCTTCGCCTCCGACGGGCGGCACGACGTGCATTATTACAAGTTCAAGGACTTCGCCCAACGCTTCGACGAAGAGGCCCGCGCGCGGCTCGCCGGCATGAAGGGCGGGCTTTCGACCCGCATGGGCGCGGCGCTGCGCCATGCCGGGGCGGGGCTTCTCAAGCAGCCCGAGCGGCGCAAGCTGATCCTGCTGGTGACCGACGGCGCCCCCGCCGATATCGACGAGCGCGATCCCCAGCACCTGCGACATGACACCCGCAAAGCCGTCGAGGAACTTTACGCCAAGGGGGTTTTCACCTATTGCCTGACCTTGGATCCGAACGCGGATGCTTACGTCAAACGCATTTTCGGAGAGAACAACTACACCATCGTCGATCACGTGAGCCGCCTGCCCGAAAAGCTGCCCACGCTGTTCGCGAGCCTCACCAGCTAGGGGAAGGCCATGCAGAAATCGAAGCGCTACGTCGGGATCGACAACGACATGAACGGTGGCATGACCGATACCGGGAAGATCATCCGCGACGCCTGGGTGTTCGAACTCATTCCCGAGACGGAAACCTGCGAAGGCTGGCTGGCGCACGGGATCGAGGGCCTTTGGGAAAAGGTCAACGCCGAGTGGGAGAAATACGGCTTCCGCGTCGGCGGCATGCCGCCCGAGATGCAGGAGCGCTACATGCGCATCCAGGCGGATGCGATGGAGCGGGCCAAGGCGGCGGGCTGGAGCGGCGCGAAAGAGCTTCTGGGCGACGAGTGAACGCCCTCAGCGGCGCGTCGGCGCGGTTTCGATCCTGGCCCAGATCTCGGCAATATCGGCATCGCTGACGTCGAGGTGAAATTCGTCTCGCAGCACGTCCGCGAACTCCACAGGGGTTTCGATCACCCGGGTTTCCGTGTCCGGCGGCATTCCCAGCGTGAGGGCGCGGTTGAACATCGCGCGCCGCCCGTCTGCCCCGTGCAGCGCCAGCATCAGGTTGGCGGTAAAGGGCGCGCGTTCCCAACGGGCGCAGAGGAAGTTGGCGGCCTCGAGGTCGATCTCCCGCGCCGAGAGGCCATCAAAGCCGTAGAGCGAAATCCAACCATCGCCCGCGTCGCGCTCCAGCACCGTTTCCGCCGCCGCTTCGTCGCGCACCACGCGGTAGGTGCCGTTCGGCAGGGTTTGCGGGGCGGGATCGTCGAGCGCGACCGGGTGCAGCGCGCCGTGGCCGCCAAAGCCGGTGTCGGCGAGCCAGCGCGCGCCTTCGATCACCACCTCGAAAGCCTGATGGGTGCGCGCGCCGCCTTCCGCCGCGCCGTTGCGCACCCGCGCGAGCAGCGGGCGCGGGGCGTAACCGAGCCGCTCCAGCGCGCGCCCGAACAGGGCGTTGTGCTCGAAGCAATAGCCGCCGCGCGCGCGGGCCAAGAGCTTTTCGCTGAGCGAGGCCGGGTCGAGGCTCGGCACGCGGCCAAGGAGGGGATCGAGGTTTTCGAACGGGATCGTGCGCATGTGCGCTTCCTGCACGGCGCGCAGCCCGGCCAGCCCTTCCGGCACATCGGTGAGGCCGAGACGATCGAGATATGCGGTCAGCGCAAAGCTCATGGCGTGCTCAGAACAACGAGAAGTATTCCGCCTGCTCCCACTCCGAGAGCGTGGCGACGTAGCGGTCCCACTCGGCGCGTTTGAGCCGGGCGAGGTAATCGACGAACTCGTCGCCGAAAGTGGCGCGGAACATCTGTGAGCCCTCGAAGGCAGTGATCGCATCGAGCAGCGAGGTGGGCAGGCGCTCGGCGTCGGCGTCATAAGGGGTTTCGACCTTCGCGGGCGGGGTGAGCCCCTGCGAGATCCCCGACAACCCGCCCGCGATCTGCGTGGCGAAGAGGTAATAGGGGTTGGCGGCAGGCTCCGGCACGCGGTTCTCGATCCGGCTGGCCGCATCGCCCGGCTTCATCAGCGCCCGGACCATCGCGCCGCGATTGTCTTCGCCCCACTGGATGCGATCGGGGGCGAGCTGGAACGGCTGGTAACGCTTGTAGCCGTTCACCGTGGGCGTGGTGATCAGGCAGCTTTCGCGCGCGTGGGCCAGAAGCCCCGCGATCCATTGCCCGGCCACCGGCGTGAGCGCCCCCTCTGCCTCGGGCATGAACAGGTTGCGCCCCTCGGCGTTTACCAGCGACTGGTGGATGTGCCAGCCGCTGGCGGCGGCGTTCTCGACCTTGGGGCGGCACATGAAGGTGGCGTGCAGCCCCTCGCGGGCGCAGACTTCCTTCACCAGGGTGCGGAACATCACCATGTTGTCGGCATGCGCCATCGGGCTGGCCGGATCGAAGGTGAACTCGAACTGGCTCGGCCCCATCTCCACTTCCATCGAGCGCAGCGGCAGGCCCAGCTCGGCGGAGGCGCGGCGCAAGCGGTCCATCACCGGCTCGAGCCGGTCATAGAGCGTTTCGGTGAGAAACTGGTAGCCATGCGCCAGCGCGCGGGTTTCCGGCGCGCGGGCCGGCATGGTGGTGTCGCCATGAGCGAGGCGCGGGTCGTCGAGGTGGAAGACGTGGAACTCCACCTCCAGCCCCACCACGAGTTCCATCCCCCGGTCGGCAAGCTGACCCGTCGCGCGGCGCAGAACCTCGCGCGGGGCGAAGCCGATCGGCGCACCGGTGCGGAAATGCGCATCGCACATCAGCCAGGCCGAATGCGGTGACCAGGGCAGCGGGCGGAAGCTCGCCGGGTCCGGCACGAGCAGGATATCGCCCGCGCCGTCCATCGGCCCCGAACCGATACCGCTCTCCGCCGACCACACCGGGAAGGCGGTGCGGTGCGAGGTGTCCTTGAGCAGGAGCGTCGAGGGCGCGGCGAGCCCGTTGGCGAAGACCGAAACGAGCGCCTCGGCCACCACCGCCTTGCCGCGCAGCACCCCGTGCTGATCGGCGAAGACTACGCGCACGGTTTCGATCCCCTCCGCCCGCACCCGGGCGACGGCCTCGACGGCGGCGCGGGTCCAGTCGGCGTCGATCAGCCCCATGCGGGCCAGTTGTCCGGAGGCGATCCGGTCGTGGTCGGCTTGTGTCACGTGCATCATCCCAAGGCTGTCGCGCGGCGCGGGGCGGCTCACAGGGTGGGCGAGCCGCTGCGCCAAGGCAAGGTCATTTTGCTGAGAAGCCTCAGTCGATCGTCGCGTCCCAGCCGGTGCAGGCGGCGCGCCGGGCGGCGTCGCCCTCGGTGTAGGCCCGCTGCCAGTCGCCGTCGCTGCACAGGGTGTCGTTCGCCGCCGGGCCGTGGATCGTGGCCGGATCGACGCCGCCGCGCATCGGCAATTCCTCTTCCTTGCCCTCGCCGAGCGCCGCGATCGCCGCGCGCAGCTTGCGCCGGTAGCGGATGATGGCGGTGTCGGTCTTGCCGAGGTGTTCCTCGGTGCGGTCCTGGATCCGCCCCATGCTCTCGACCGCCCACTGGTCGTGCACGTTGATGTCGAGCCCCATGCCCGTATAGGTCTCGCGCGCCTGTTCGTCGGGGTTGTAGCCCCAGTTGTTGCGCGCGTTCTTGAGCGGGGCGTAATCGGGAAGGCGGTGCTCCTTGAGCCGCTGCTCGCGCATCAGCGCCTTGTTCACCGGCTCGCCGTAGCTCGTGAACATCGAATACCAGTAGCAGTTTTCATCGTCGATCGGCACGTGCCACTGGGTGATGATCATCTCGCGGCTCATCGGGATGGTGATCGCCTCGGGGAAGATCTGGTTGGTCACGCGCACATGGGTGCGCCCGTCGTCGAGGTGGCGCAGGGCGATGATCCGCATGCCGAACTCGGTGTCTTCCACGCTGATCTCGGGGCGCGGATATTCGCGCAGGAGCTGCGTCATCGGGATCTCGGTGTTCGCGGCCTTGTCGCGGAACTGCTTGCCGTAGCTGTCGGCCGGGTCTTCATCCTGCAGGAAGCGGTGGAGGAAGGAGGCGTGGGCGGGGTCGATCCCCACTTCGAGCGCCTGCAGCCAGTTGCATTCCCACAGCCCCTTGAAGGCGAAGACGTGGGTATCGGGCGCGCGGAAACAATCGAAATCGGGGAAGGCGGGCGGCTCACCCGGCCCCATGTAGGCGAAGATGATGCCGTTCTTCTCCACCACCGGGTAGGCGGCGGTGCGGATGTTTTCGTGCATCCGGCTGCCCTCCGGCTCGCCCGGCTGCTCGACGCATTGGCCCTCGCGGTTGAAGTGCCAGCCGTGGAACGGGCAGCGCAAGCCGTTGTCTTCGAGCCGGCCATAGCACAGATCGACGCCGCGGTGCGGGCAGCGCCGCCCGATCAGGCCGAGCTTGCCCTCTTCGTCGCGGAACAGCACCAGATCCTCGCCCAGGAGCCGCACCGGAACCACCGGGCGCTTGCCTTCGAGTTCGTCGGCAAGCGCCGCGGGCTGCCAATAGCGGCGCATGACCTCGCCGGCAGGCGTGCCGGGGCCGGTCTTGGTGATGGTGTCGTTGAGGTCCTGGCTGATCATGGCTGTCTCTCC
The DNA here is from genome assembly GCF_014640115.1 of Sinisalibacter lacisalsi. Classification (GTDB taxonomy): domain Bacteria; phylum Pseudomonadota; class Alphaproteobacteria; order Rhodobacterales; family Rhodobacteraceae; genus Sinisalibacter; species Sinisalibacter lacisalsi. Next base: position 741,778 of record NZ_BMGI01000001.1, read on the forward strand.
GCGCGTTCGAATCCAATTCCGTCGATAATCGCACAAATTGTCGCATAGGCAAGAACCTCCTGCGGTTTTCGGTCGCACTCGCGCGCGTCTTGGCGCAAAAAGGGGCAAGAGCACCGCAGGAAGGCCCGTCGAGCGCATGGAACAGGATCGCGATATCTCGCTGACCTTCATGAAGGGGCTCGCCGTGCTGCGGGTGTTCGACGAAGACCGCGCGGCGTTGACGCTGGCCGAGATCGCCCGCCAGACCGGGCTCGACCCGGCCACCGCTCGCCGTCTCGTGCTCACGCTGGTCCGGCTTGGCTACGTCCATAAACAAGGGCGAACCTTCTCCCTCACCCCCCGCGTGTTGGTGCTGGCGGCGGGGTTTCTGCGCGGGCAGGGCTTCGGCACAAGGGTTCAGCCGGTGCTCAACCGTGCCGCCGCCGGGCTTGGCCTCGGTGTATCCTTGGCGCTTCTCGATGAAGACCGGGCGCTGCTCGTGGCGCAATCGACGCTGGCCGACAGCGCGGTGACCTTCGGTTTCACCATCGGCAGCCGCCTGCCGCTCCTGCACACCGCGATGGGCCGGATGCTGCTGGCCCATGCCCCGCAAGCGCAACGGCAGCGTCTCATCGCCGAGGCCCCGCTCACCCCCCTGACCCCCGAAACCGAAACTGATCGCGCGCGGATCGCGGCGGAAATCGCCAGCACCGCTGCGCAGGGCTACGCGGTTGCGCGTGGTGGCTTCGAGGCGGGCGTGACAGGCATCGCCGTGCCGGTCGGCCCGCCCGATGATGTGCGCGCGGTGTTGGGCGTGTCCGACTTCCACGCGAGGTTCGAAGCCGAGGGCGCGGTTCTGGCCACCGTTTCCACGCTGCGCCGCGCGGCGGCGGAACTGGCGCATACGCCGCCGTTCGCGGGCGCAAGCCCCGGAAACGGCGACGTGACCTAGGCGCGCCTGTCAGGCCGGAACCGACTGTGCCGCCTGCGGGTGGGCGCGGGCCGAGGCGGTGTTGCGCCCGACGATGGCCGGGGCCTCGCGGATCAGCCGGTCATCGGTCAGGGCATGGACCATGAACAGCGCGAAGTCGGTGCGCCGGGTCAGGTTCGAAGCCAGCACCGGGTCGCCCACGTGGCGAGACCAGACCGGCAAACCCTCGCTTTCGCCTTCTTCCAGGTCGGAGCCGCGCACCACCGTCCAGAGCCTTTCGGAGCCGAAAATGCGGTTGGTGGCCTCGACCTGGTCGTTCAGATCGACGAGGCGAAGGGCCCGGGCGATCTTGCCGAAGACGGCGACGAAGGCCTTGAGCTTCCACGAGTAGCGGTCTTTGCCGTCTCGGCTGATGTGCCAGCCGCAGGAGAAGATGAGCCGCGCGCCGGGGTCGGCGAAGTCGAGCACCGCCTGGGCCGTGCCGGAGGCGTAGTTTTCGGTGCCCCAGGGCGCGAGGACGGTGAGCACGCCGTCGCAGCCTTGCACCGCTCGGGCGATCACCTCGCGGTCGTTGGTGCGGCCGGGGATGATGGTGATCCGGCCCTTGAAGCGTTCGAGCTTGTCCACGCTCTCGGGGCGGCAGACGCCCACCACCTCGTAGCCGCGGGCGAGGGCATGTTCGGTCATGTATTGGCCGAGCTTGCCGGAGATGCCGATGATGCAGATGCGTTTCATTGCTTGTTCCTTTCGAATGGAGGCGCGGGCGGTGGGGCCGCCCGCGCGGTGTGGCGTCAGGCGAAGGCCGGGGCCGGGGTGGCCGGGCGCGGGCCGCGGATGAGAAGCCACAGCGCGAAACCGACTTCCGCCAAGGTGACGATGGCGAGGAAGACGCCGGTGATTGTGGCGAGCGCCGCCGAGCCGGTCAGCACGGTGGCCGAGAGCGTGTCGAGCAGGTAGCCGACGGAGCCGAGCGTCATCGCATGGCCGAGCAGGCGCGGATAGCGGCCGGAGCGGGCGACCAGTTGGCCGAGAATGGCGAGGTGGATCGTGAAGAAGATCTGCCAGACCCAGACGCCGGCGTCGTGGACGGCGAGCATCAGGCCCGCGAGGTCGAACCGCTGCGCCTCGGACAAGCTGGCGAGCGTGCTGCCCGGATCGGCCAGCGCATAGGCGGCGGCGTGGAAGAACAGCATCGCGGCCATCACGCCCACCATCGAGAGCCGGGCCAGGGCCGCGGCGAAGGAGAGAGTGGCGTTCACCGGCTTGAACATGAAGTAGAGCATCGCGGTGGCCATGATTTCGGCGACCAGGATCACCACCTCGCCGCCGATCCCGGCTGCGTAGAGCCCGCGATTGGCGAGGATGTTGGCGAAGGTGGCTGCGGCATCGCCCGCCACCTGCAACTGCGAGGGCACCCAGAGGATGGAGAAGCCGCCGGCGATGGCGATGGTGACGTAGAAGGCGCCCGTGAGCCGGGCATATCGGCGGGACTGGGGGTCGTTGAATACATTCATTATCGTTTCCTTTCAATGGACAAGCCGGTCCCGGTCGCTCCCGCGGCCATGCGCGGGGCGTTGGAGGTGAGCCCGGTCTGGTTGAAGTCTGTCGCGGCACCCGTGGGGCACATGAGGGGTGTAGCGTGCGGGAAACCTAAATAAAATTGACCAATTTCGCCTTCGTGGTATGCAGTAATGCATGGATTGGCGATCGGTGAATTTCGACTGGAACCGCGCGCGGGCCTTTCTCGTCACCGCCGAGGAAGGCTCGCTCTCCGCGGCGGCGCGCGCCCTCGGGCTTGCCCAGCCCACGCTCGGGCGGCAGGTCGACGCACTGGAGCAGGAACTCGGCGTTGTCCTCTTCGAGCGCGTCGGGCGCGGTTTGCACCTGACGCCCGCAGGCTACGAACTGCTCGACCACGTGCGCGCGATGGGCGAGGCGGCGAGCCGGATGTCGATGACGGCCTTTGGCCAGAACGATGCGATGGAAGGCGAGGTTTCGATTTCGGCCAGCGATGCCTATGCGGCGATGGTGCTGCCACCGATCCTCGCCCGGCTGCACGCCGCCGAGCCGCATATCCGCATCGAGGTGATCGCCGCCAACGATGCCGCCGATCTTCTGCGCAGGGAGGCCGACATCGCGCTTCGGAATTTCCGCCCGCGCGAGCCCGAACTCGTGGCCCGCAAGATCCGCGATGCGACGGCGCGGTTCTACGGCACGCCCGCCTACCTCGAACGCCGGGGCCCGTTCACAAGGCCGCAAGACCTTGCCCGCGCTCAGATCATCGACCTCGATTCCAACGGCATGATGCTGGAGTGGCTCAACCGGCAGGGCCTCGGCCTCACGACGGCCAATTTCCCCTTCCGTTGCGCAAGCTACCCGGCGATGTGGGCGATGGTGAAGGAGGGCCTTGGCCTCGGTGTCATCGACGACCGTATCGGCGACGCCGACCCGGCCGTGCGACGTGCCGTGCCCGGGATCGCGCCCTTCGAGTTTCCGTTATGGCTGGTGGCGCATCGCGAGATACACCGAAACCGCCGGCTGCGCTTCGTGTTCGATTTTCTCGCCGACGCGTTGAAGGCGCCTATTCCGAAATGAAGCGACGCTGCATCTCGGCTTCCTGCCCTTCCATGAGCTTCTGCGCCGTCTCCATGTGATCGCGCATCACCAGCCGCGCGGTGTCGGCGTCGCCGATCCTGAGCGCGTCGATCAGTTCGAGCTGGAAGGCCTTGCCCTTCTCCCAAAGTTCGAGGTTCGGCGGCGAATAGAGCCGTCGGTAGACGGTGAGATCGGCCAGCATGTTCACCATGAAGTCGATCAGGAAGCCGAGCAGCGCGTTGCCGGATTGCTCGGCGAGCAGAGCGTGGAACCGCAACGAGGCCACGTGCTGCTCGCGCTCCTCGTCGAGCGTGCGCGCGGGCTCGGAATATTCGCCGATGATCGCTTCGAGCCGGCCCAGAACATCCTTCGATAGCTGCCCCGCCAGCGACGCGGCCAGTTCCGGCTCGAGCACCCGGCGGAGTTGGTAGATGTCCTTGATCGTGAGGTCCTGGAAATAGAAGTAATTGCCCAGAAGCGCCCGGGCGCGTTCCTTCGAGACCTCGTGCACGAAGGTGCCGCCGCCCGGCCCGGTGCGGCTCTTTACCAGTCCCTGCGCTTCGAGAATGCGCATCGCCTCGCGGATCGTGCCCTTGGCCATCCCGAAGCGCTCGATGAGTTCGGGCTCCGACGGCAGCCGGTCGCCCGCGCCGAAATGTTCCTGCACGATCCAGTCCTTGATCGCTTCGGCCACTTGCGCCGGACGGCTCAGCCGGGGCGTTTCAGCCTTCGAGGGGATGGTGGCAGGCGGCAAGCTGGTGCTCTCCCAACGGTCTCAGTTTCGGCTCCGCCGTGCGGCAGCGGTCGGTCGCGCGCGGGCAGCGGGTGACGAAGGCGCAGCCGGGCGGCGGGTTCAGCGGATCGGGCAGTTCACTGTCCTTCTGCTCGGGGGCCTTGAGCGGCCGCCCGACAACCGGGGCGCTGTCTGCCAGGAGCTTCGTATAGGGGTGACGGGGGGTTTTGAAAACCTCCCTGGCCGGTCCGATCTCGACCACGGTGCCGAAGTAGAGCACGAGGATCCGGTCCGATACCGCCTCGACCACGGCGAGATCGTGGGAGATGAACAGGTAGGTGAGGTTGAACTCGCTCTTGAGATCCGCCAGCAGGTTCAGCACCTGCGCCTGCACCGAAACGTCGAGCGCCGAGACCGGCTCGTCGAGGATGATGATCCGGGGCGCCGCGGCCAGCGCCCGGGCGACGCCGATGCGCTGCGCCTGCCCGCCGGAAAACTCGTGCGGATAGCGGTCGAGGAAATCCTCGCGCAGGTTCACGCTGGCGAAGATCTCGCGGATGCGCGCGGCGCGTTCCTCGCGGTCCATGCCGTAGAGCCGTTTCAATGGCGCTTCCATGATCTGGCGGATCGTCTTGCGCGGGTTGAGCGAGGAGACCGGATCCTGAAAGACATACTGGATCAACTTGCCGAAGGCGGCCGGATCGGCGTTGTCGAGCGGCTTGCCCTCGATCTCGATCCGCCCGGTGGTCGGTTCGAGCAGGCCCACCAGCATCCGCGCCAGCGTGGACTTGCCGCAGCCCGATTCGCCGACGATCCCCAGAGTCTCTCCCTCGGCCACCTCGAACGACATCGGCCGCACCGCGCGCACCGCGGTTTTCGGCGCGCGGAACAGCCCGCCGCCAACCGGGAAGGTCTTTGAAAGATCGGTCACCTTCAGGGCGGTCATGCCAATTCCTCCTCGGGGTCGATACAGCGCACGGTGTGGGTTTCGGTGCCCGCGAGCGGTATCTCGCCCGCGCGGCAGGCCTCGGTCGCCTTTTCGCAGCGCGGAGCGAAGGCGCAGCCGGGCGGCAACTCGTGCACCACCGGCGGCAGACCGGGGATCGCCTCGAGCCGGCGCTTGCCGCCGCCGAGTTCGGGCACGCAGGCCATGAGCTTCTTGGTATAGGGGTGTGCGGGGTGTTCGAGAATGGTCTCGGTCGGACCTTCCTCGACGATCCGGCCGCCATACATCACCGCCACCCGGTCGCACAATTGCGCCACCACGCCGAAATCATGGGTGATGAAGATGATCGCCAGCCCCCGTTCACGGCGCAGATCGTCGAGCAGGCTCAGGATCTGCGCCTGCACCGTGACGTCGAGCGCCGTGGTGGGTTCGTCGGCGATGATCACGTCGGGATCGTTGGCGAGCGCCATGGCGATGCCGACCCGCTGCCGCATGCCGCCCGACATCTCGTGCGGATAGTTGTGAATGCGGCTCTCGGGGTTCGGGATGCGCACGGATTTCAGAAGCTCGATCGCCTCGGCGCGCGCTTGCGTCTCGGGCACCCGGTTGTGGGCCTGGATCGCCTCGATCAGCTGATCGCCCACGCGGTAGAGCGGGTGGAGCGTGCTGAGCGGGTCCTGGAAGATATAGGCGACGTTCTGGCCACGCTTGGCGCGCAGGCTGTCGTAGCTCGCCGCCAGCAGGTCTTCACCAGCGTAGCGCACCGCGCCGCCGGTGATCACGCCGGGCGGCGAGGCGACCAGCCCCATCACGCTGAGCGCCGTCACCGACTTGCCCGATCCCGATTCGCCGATCAGCCCGATCGCCTCGCCCGGGTTCACGTGCAGCGAAACCCGGTTGACCGCGCGGTAGATGCGCGGGCCGACATGGAATTGCGTCTCCAGCTCCTGGATGTTGAGCAATCCCTTCTGGTCGGCGCGCGGCACGTTGCCGCGACGGTCGACGAGGGTGACGGCGCGCGGCCGGGTGAGGGCGCCCGAGCGCAGCCGCGGATCGAGCGCGTCGCGCACGCCGTCGCCCAGCAGGTTGATGCTCATCACGATCAGGAAGATCATCACCCCGGGCACGATCGAGGTGTGCGGCGCGGTGATCAACGCCGAGCGCGCCTCGCCCAGCATCGAGCCGAGGTCGGCCTGCGGCGGCTGGCTGCCGAGGCCGAGAAAGGAAAGGCCGGCGGTTTCGAGGATCATCCAGCCAACGGTGGTCGACATCGCGATCACGATGGTCGAGGCGACGTTGGGCAGAAGTTCCGTGAGGATGATGCGGCCGTGGCCCATGCCCGCAAGCCGGGCGGCGTCGACGAACTCGCGCCCGGCCAGTCCCACGGTCACGCCGCGGATGTTTCGGGCGAAGAACGGGATGTTGACGGCGGCCACCGCGATCAGCGCGTTGACCAGTCCGGGCCCGAGGGCCGCGACGATGGCGAGCGCGAGCAGGATGTAGGGAAAGGCCATCAGCATGTCGACGGCGCGCATGATCACGTTGTCGGTGCGCCCGCCGAAGTAACCCGCGATGATGCCGATGGCGGAGCCGATCGAGGCGGCGATCAGGGCGGCGAAGATGCCCACGGCGAGCGAAAGCCGCGTGCCCCAGAGCAGCCGCGACAGCAGGTCTCGGCCGAGGTGATCTGTGCCGAGCAGGTGGCCCTCGCTGAACGGCCGCTTGAAGCGGTCGGCAGTGGAGATCGCGTCGGGATCGGCGAGGGGCAGGATCGGCGTGATCACCGCGAGGATCAGGATCGCGGAGAGCACCACCGCGCCCATCGCCGCCAGCCGGTTGCGGAACAACAGCTTGAGGAAGGAGATCATGTCTTGATCCTCGGATCGAGCAGCGATTGCGCCACGTCCACCACGATGTTGAAGAATACGTAGCAGGCGGCAACGAAGACGACGCCGCCCTGCACCAGCAGGAGGTCGCGCTTGAGGATCGCGTCCACCAGCATCCGGCCCACGCCGGGCCACTGGAACACGATCTCGATGTAGACGGACCCCGACAGAACGAAACCCGCCTGGATGCCGAGAACCGGAATGATCGACACCATCGCCGCGCGCAGGGCATGGCCCATGATCACCCGGCGCTCGTCAACGCCCTTGGCGCGTGCGGTGCGGATGTAGTCCTGCCGGAGCACTTCGAGCATCGCCGAACGGCTGAGGCGGGCGATCACCCCGGTGGCCACCACCGCCAGCGCCGAGGCGGGCATGATCAAGTGGCGCAGAAGATCGGGCAGGTCGCCGCCGCCATAGATCGCGTACATGCCCGAAACCGGCAGCCAGCGCAGGTTCACCGCGAACAAGAGAATCATCATCATGCCGAGGAAGAACGAGGGCACCGAGATGCCGATGATCACGGTGAAGGTGATGAGCTTGTCGGCGAGCCCGTATTGCCGCGCCGCGGAGACGACCCCGGCCAGGATGCCGAGCACCGAGGCGAGCACGAAACTGACCCCGGCGAGCACCAGCGTGGCGTTGAACCGGTCGAGGATCTCGTCGAGCACGGGCCGGTTGAGGCTGAACGAGCGGCCGAAATCGCCGGTCAGCATGTTGCCGAGCCAGATGAAGTAGCGATTGACCAGCGGTTGATCGAGGCCGAGGTCTCGGTTGATCTTGGCCACGTTCTCGGGCGTGGCGTAGCTGCCGAGGATCGCGGTGGCCGGGTCGCCGGGGATCATCGCCATGATCAGGAACACGATCACGGTAATGCCGAGCAGCACCGGGATCGCGGACAGAAGTCGTTTCAGGATATAGGCGCCCATGGCACTCCCCCCCCGGTGTCGAAAAGGCGTCCCCCCCTTCTTGGGTCTGAAAATACCTCGGGGGGCGCGGGGGGCAGCGCCCCCCGCATGGGTCGGGCCGCCGAAAGGCGGCCCGAAACCGTTCAGTTCTTCACCACGTCACGCAGCAGCAGCAGGAACGAGGGCTCGAGGCCGAAGTTCTCCACCTTGTCGCTGGTCACGGCGTTCTGCTTCCAGTTCGCCACGAAGACCCAGGGCGCGTCCTCCTGCACGATCGCCTGCATCTCCTTGTAGAGCTCGGCACGGCGGCCCTGATCGGTGGCGACGCGCGCCTCTTCGAGCAGGGCGTCGACTTCCGGGTTGGAGTAGTAGCCAGAGTTGAAGCCGCCGGCCTCCGGCCAGGCCTCGGTGCGCAGCGCGAGGAAGGGCAGGGTGTCGGGGTCGTTGGTCATCCAGGCCATTTCGGCCATGTCCGCCTTGCCCTCGAGTCCGGGGTTCACCTCTCCGAGGAAGGTGTTCCACTCGTAGGTTTCGATCTTCACATCGAGCCCCACGGCCTTCAGATCGGCCTGGATCGCGGTGCCCATCGGGATCGGATCGAGCATGCCCGAGCCGCCTTCGGTGACGTAGAAGGTCAGCTCCGCACCCTCGGCCCCGGCCTCGGCGAGCAGCTCGCGCGCGCGCGCTGGGTCGTAGGGGTAGGGATCGAGATCCTCGTTGTAGGCCCAGGCGAACGCGGGCGGGATCGGCCCGGCAGCCACGTCGGCGGTGCCTTCCAGCACGTCGTTCACGATCGCTTCCTTGTTGATCGCGTAGTTCGCGGCCTGGCGCACGCGCTTGTCGGCGAACGGGCCTTCCTTGGCGTTCAGGATCAGGAACCAGACGTGCGGCCCGGCCTGTTCGACGATGGTGAAATCCGTGCCCTCGAACTCGCTGAGCGCGGTCGGCGGCACTTCCACCATCATGTCGATGCCACCGGCGAGCATCTCGGCGACGCGGGTGTTGGCGTCGGTGATCGGGCGGAACACCACGGCGTCGGTGCCGGCGGGTTCACCCCAGTAATCGTCGTTCTTCTCGATCACCACCGCCTCGTTCGAGCGCCACTCGGCGAACTTGAACGGCCCGGTGCCGGCCGGGTTGCGGCCGAAGTCGGCGCCGTGGGCTTCGACGGCGGCGGGCGACACCATCAGCCCGGTCGGGTAGGCGAGGTTCGACAGGAACGGCGCGTAGGGTTCGTTGAGCGTGAACTGCACGGTCAGGTCATCCACCACGGTGGTTTCCTGCACCGCCGAGAAGAAGAAGGCGAGCGGGAAGGGCCCGGTGTCGTGGTAGGGGTGATCCTCGTTCAGCATCCGGTCGAAGTTGAACTTCACCGCCTCGGCATTGAACGGCGTGCCGTCGTGGAACGTCACGCCCTCGCGCAGGTTGAAGGTGTAGACGGTGCCGTCTTCGGAAACGTCCCAGCTCTCGGCAAGGGCCGGCGCCACTTCCAGCGTGCCGGGCGCATATTGCAAGAGGCCCTCGTAGAGGTTCACGAGGATGCGGAAATCATTCACCGCGGTCACCGCCGCCGGGTCAAGCGATTTCGGCTCGGCGATCTGGCCCACGATGAGCACGCCGGGCGGGGTCTGTGCCAGCGCCGGCGCGCCGAGGCTCGCCGCCATCGCCATCCCGGCAGCGGCCGCGAACAGGCTGCGCCGCGTCCATTCAATCGGTTTCATGTCAGGCTCTCCCAGTTGGTTTGGATGGCCGATAATTATCATGATTAATTGTTTCGGTCAATTTTTCATGATAGATGGAAAGAAGTGAATTTTGGAGGAGACATGACCTTTTCACTTCTTGCCCGCGATCCCGAGACCGGCGCCATCGGTGGCGCCGCGGCGACGGGCAGCCTGTGCGTCGGCGGCTGGGTTCTGCGTGGCAGCCTCGCCGGCGGGATGAGCGCGAGCCAGGGCATGGCACCCTCCACCTTCTGGGGCGAGGATGTGCTCGACCTGATGGCTTCCGGACACAATGCGAAAAAGGCGATCGAAGCCGTGACAGGCCCGGATTCCGGCCGGGCCCAGCGCCAGTTGGCGGCGCTGCCGCTGGAAGGTCCGGGCGCGGTGTTCACCGGCGCCGAAAACACGCCCACGCGGGCAGAGCGCGTGTTCGATGGCGGTGTGGCGGCGGGCAACATGCTGGCGGGTCCGGAGGTGATCGAGGCGCTGGTCGATGGCTTCCTCGCGGCGACGGGCAGTTTTTCCGAACGCCTGCTCGCGGGGCTGCGCGCGGCTGATTCGGCAGGGAGCGATTCGCGCGGGTTGATGTCGGCGGCGCTTCTGGTGCTGTCGCCCTCGCATGCGCCGCTCACCCTACGGGTGGATTACGCGGAAGATCCGTTGGACGCGCTTGGCGAGCTGCACACCCGCGCCACCACCGGCGATTACGGCAAATGGGCGCGGCAGGTGCCCGCGCTGGAAAACCCGGAGCGCACCTATGAAGGCTGACCGCGACTGGGGCGCGCACGCCGCCGCGCGCCTGGCCGAGCTGGCCGAGGTATCTGAACCCGGCCCGGGCGTCACCCGGTTGCCGTTCACGCCCGAGCATGGCCGGGCGCTGGACATCCTCAAGGGCTGGATGGCCGAGGTCGGGCTCGAGGTCCACCTCGATGCGGCCGGAACCCTGATCGGCCGCCGCGAAGGCCCGCCCGGCGCGCCCACCTTCCTGATCGGGTCGCACCAGGACAGCGTGCGGGAAGGCGGTGCGTTCGATGGGATCATGGGCGTGGTGCTGCCGATCCTCGCGCTCGAAAAGCTTCGCGACGAGGGCGTGGATCTGCCCTTCGCCGTCGAGGTTCTGGCTTTCGCCGATGAGGAGGGCGTGCGCTTTCCCACCGCGCTGATCGGGCCGCGGGCGCTCGCGGGCACCTTCGACCCTGCGGTGCTCGAGATGAAAGACGCCGCCGGTATCCGCCTGCGCGACGCGATGCGCAGCTTCGGGCTCGACCCGAGCGCAATCCCGGCGCTCAAGCGCGATCCGGCCGGGATCATCGGCTATCTCGAAGCGCATATCGAGCAAGGCCCGGTGCTGGAGGCGGAAGGCGAGGCGCTGGGCGTGGTCACCGCGATCTGCGGCATCGAGCGCCATCCGGTGGTGCTCACCGGCGAAACCGGGCACGCGGGCACGTTGCCCATGCACATGCGCCGCGACGCGCTGGTGGGGGCGGCGGCGCTGGTCGGCGAAGTCGACCGGATGGCGCGCGCCGAGCCGGGGCTGCTGGGAACTGTGGGCACGCTGTCGGTGCTCCCGGGGGCGGTGAACGCGGTGCCGCGCGAGGCGCGCCTCACGGTGGAACTGCGCGCGCCCGAAGACGCGGTGCGCGAGCGGGCCGGGCAGGATCTGAAAGATTTCGCGCAACGGATGGCGGCCGAACGCGGCCTCGGGATAGACATGCACCGCAGTTATCACCAGCCTGCCGCGCCCTGCGACCAGGCGTTATCGTGCATCCTTGCGGAGGCGGTGCGCGCCACCGGCGGCCGGGGCCTGGCGCTGCCATCGGGGGCCACACACGATGCCTCCGCGATGGCCGACCTTTGCCCGATCGCCATGCTGTTCCTGCGCTGCGCCAACGGCGTGAGCCACCGCCCGGAAGAACATGCCACGGCGGCGGACATGGGCCGGGCCATCGACGCGATCGCCGCATTCCTGGGAAGCCTCGAGCCTGCGCCCGTCACGGTCTGAAGGCCCGACTCGGCGGTTTCGCGAAGGCACAAGACCAGCGACCGCGCTGGCGCTTCCGATCCCGGAAGCGGGGCGCTGTCATCTCCCGTTCAAAAAAGGGCCGGAGCACGCGGCCCCGGCCAGTCCTTCAGGGAGAACGAAACTGTCAGTGCGCCATCAGCACCGGAACCTGCGAAAGCTCCAGCATGTTGCGCGTTGCGCCTCCGAGGATCGATTCCCGGAACCGCGAATGGCCGTAGGCCCCCATCACGATGAGGTCCGCGTCGATATCCCCGGCATGGCGCGTCAACACGTCACAGACGCGGGGCATCGTCTTCGAAAGCACCGAAACCTCGGGGCGCACCCCGTGGCGGCTGAGCATCTGGCTCAGTGAGCCGCCCGGGTCGGACCGCTCCGGCCCGTGCTGGGGCGGATCGACGATGGCGATGTTGACGTTCTCGGCGCGCTGCAGCAGCGGCAGCGCGGCGCGAACCGCGCGCAACGCCTCGTTGCTTTCATTCCACGCGACGAGAACGGTGTTGATCTGTTCGGGCAGATCGGTGTCGTCGGGCTGGATCAGAACCGGCACATCGCCGTCGAACATCGCCGCCTCGGTGATCGCCTCGCAATCGTGGCCGCGGCCCTGGCCGTAGGGGCGCGAGAGCACGACGAGATCGGAAAACCGGGTGCGGTGCGCGACGAGCCCGTTCAGGGCCACCATCTGCGCCGATATTCCGGTTGCCGACCAATTGAAGTCGGCGCCTTGCAGCATTTCACGGGCGAAAGCCTCGAGCCTTGTCGAATCCTCCCGTGCCTGGGTGAGATTGTCCTGAACGACCATTGCGTTTGCACCGGCATAGTAGAACCCCGGTTGCGTACGGTCGAGGCCGAGGCAAAGCACGTCGAGATGCGCGTCCTCGCGGCGGGCGAGATCCATCGCCGCCTTCAGAGCCGACGCGTTCAGGTCGGGGTCGGTCAGGATCGTGGTGATTGTCCGGAAGGCCATAGCGAGCCCCTTCTTCGTTTAGTTCATTCGCCACGGTGTTTCGTGACGGCTGGCGGAAATCGTGCACCCGGCAGCCCCCGGTTTCCTTGACATGGGTCAATCTCCGCGCGGACTGCGCCGGAAGTCGCGCCCCGCGGTTCAAGGAGGTGCGGCGACAGGGCGCGGGGAGGAACACGAAATTGACATGGATCAAAGCGGTGCTGGAGGTTACCGTCCAAACCCGCGAAAGTCGACAAGTGTCCCCACGCTCGAAGTGTATGCGCAGTGGGGAGCTGGATAAGACAAAGGGACGTGAAATGTGGGATTACTTCAAACTTGTGGTATTCGGTCTGCTCGCTGTGCTGACCCTCTACCTCGCGAGTGAAGCCCGAGACCTGGCCTATCTGGTCGCGGCTCTCATCGGGTTTCTGAGCGCCGTCGTGGCGTTCATCGTTACGCTACGGCAGATGGGTGGCGAACTGGCACCCAAGACCGGATACATGGACGGGCCAGTAAGGATCGGCGTGATCCTGACGGCGTTCTGGGGCGTGGTCGGCTTTCTGGTCGGCACATGGATCGCTTTCCAGCTGGCCTTCCCGCAACTCAATTTCGGCTGGGCGGAAGGTTACCTCAACTTCGGGCGCCTGCGCCCGCTGCACACCTCGGCGGTGATCTTTGCTTTCGGCGGCACCGGCCTTCTCGCCACCTCGTTCTACGTGGTCCAGCGCACCACCGGCGCACGGCTCTGGAATGATTCCCTCGCGTGGTTCGTGTTCTGGGGCTACCAGATCACCATCCTTCTCGCGGCGACGGGCTACGTGCTCGGTGCCACCCAAGGCAAGGAATACGCCGAGTTCGAATGGTACGTCGACTGGTGGCTCACCATCGTCTGGGTCGGCTATCTCCTGCTCTACATGGGCACGCTGATGAAGCGCAAGGAACCCCACATCTACGTGGCCAACTGGTTCTACCTGTCGTTCATCATCACCATCGCCATGCTGCACGTGGTCAACAACCTGTCGATCCCGGTGTCGCTGTTCGGCTCCAAGTCGGTTCAGGTCTTCGCCGGTGTGCAGGACGCCATGACGCAGTGGTGGTATGGCCACAACGCCGTCGGCTTCTTCCTGACCGCGGGCTTCCTCGGCATGATGTATTACTTCGTGCCGAAGCAGGCCGAGCGCCCGGTGTTCTCCTACAAGCTGTCGATCATCCACTTCTGGGCGCTGATCTTCATCTACATCTGGGCCGGTCCGCACCACCTGCACTACACCGCGCTGCCGGACTGGGCCTCGACCCTCGGCATGGTGTTCTCGGTGATCCTGTGGATGCCCTCCTGGGGCGGCATGATCAACGGCCTGATGACGCTCTCGGGCGCCTGGGACAAGCTTCGCACCGATCCGGTCATCCGGATGATGGTTGTTTCGGTCGGTTTCTACGGCATGTCGACCTTCGAAGGCCCGATGATGTCGATCAAGGCGGTGAACTCGCTCTCGCACTACACCGACTGGACGATCGGCCACGTGCACTCGGGTGCGCTCGGCTGGAACGGCATGATCACCTTCGGCGCGCTCTACTTCCTGTTCCCGCGCCTGTGGAACAAGACGGGCCTCTACTCGCTCCGTCTCGTTTCCTGGCACTTCTGGCTCGCCACCATCGGCATCGTGCTCTACGCCGCGTCGATGTGGGTGACCGGGATCATGGAAGGCCTGATGTGGCGCGAAGTCGATGCGCAGGGCTTCCTCGTGAACTCCTTCGCCGACACCGTGGCGGCCAAGTTCCCGATGTATGTGGTGCGTGGCACCGGTGGTATTCTCTACCTCACCGGCGCGATCATCATGGCCTACAACCTTTGGATGACCGTTGTTCGGGCACCGGCTGCACGGCCGGCGACCGCCGCGGCACCGGCTGAATAAGGAGGGCCGGACAGATGGCACTTATAGACAAACACGTCATCCTCGAGAAGAACGTCACGCTTCTGCTGATCTTCTCGCTCCTGGTTGTGAGCGTGGGCGGCATCGTCCAGATCGCGCCGCTGTTCTACCTCGAGAACACGATCGAGGACGTAGAGGGCGTGCGCCCCTACTCCCCGCTCGAGCTCACGGGCCGGAATATCTATATCCGCGAGGGCTGCTATGTCTGCCACTCGCAGATGATCCGGCCCATGCGCGACGAGGTGGAGCGCTACGGCCATTACTCGCTGGCGGCGGAGTCGATGTACGACCACCCGTTCCAGTGGGGCTCGAAGCGGACGGGGCCCGACCTCGCCCGCGTCGGGGGCCGCTACTCGGACGAATGGCACGTGGACCACATGATGGATCCGCAATCCGTCGTGCCGGAATCGGTGATGCCGAAGTATGCCTTCCTGATGAACCGGGTGATCTCGCCCGACAGCACCTTCGTCGAGGATACCATGGCGACCAACCGTTTCGTGGGCGTGCCCTACACTGACGAGCAGATGGAAATGGCCGTGGCGGACTTCTGGAGCCAGGTCGATCCGAACGGGAACATCTTCGCGGATGCCGACCCGGACGCCCTGCTTGAACGGTACCCGGGCGCGCAGACGCGCAACTTCGACGGACAGCCCGAAGTCACCGAGATGGACGCGATCATCGCCTATCTGCAGGTGCTGGGCACGATGGTCGATTTCTCGACCTTCGAACCTGTTGCAAGCCGTTAAGGGAGAGGTGTGATGGAAGGACAGGACACATATTCCATCTTCCGCGCTTTCGCGGACAGCTGGATGCTTCTTGCAATGTTCGTGTTCTTCATCGGGGTTGTTGTCTGGGCCTTCCGCCCGGGCAGCAACGCCGTCCACAAGGACACCGCCAACATCCCTTTCCGCCACGAAGACAAACCTGCCGGTGACGGGGACACCCCCGGCGCTCAGTGAAGGAGGACCGGCTTTGAGCAAAGACGATAAAAACAAGGTCAATACCACGGGACACGAGTGGGATGGCATCGAAGAATACAACAATCCGCTGCCGCGCTGGTGGGTCTGGATTTTCTACGCAACCATCATCTGGGGAATCGGCTACACCATCGCCTACCCGGCCTGGCCGCTGGTGAAGGGGGCCACGCCCGGCCTGCTCGGATTTTCGACCCGCGCCAACGTGCAGGCCGAGATCGAGCGGTTCGAGGATATGAACTCCGAGGTGAAGGCCCAGCTTGCAAGCGCGGATCTTACCACGCTCGCGGACAACGAGGAGATCTATTCCTACGCGATCCAGTCGGGCCGCGCGACCTTCGCCACGTTCTGTTCGCAGTGCCACGGTTCCGGCGCGGCGGGAGCGAAGGGTTACCCGAACCTGCTCGACAACGACTGGATCTGGGGCGGTGACATCGAGGAGATTGCCTACACCATCCGGCACGGCATCCGTAACGAGGACGATTTCGACGCCCGCTATTCGGAAATGCCCGCGTTCGGCGATGATTACCTCTCCGACGAGGAAATCACCAACGTCGTCGCCTACGTTCGGTCGCTCTCGGGCCTCGAGAACGAGCAGGGCGATGTGACCGCCGGGGAAGTGGTCTTCCTCGACAACTGCGCGGCCTGCCACCTGGAAGACGGAACCGGCGACCGGTTGCAGGGTGCGCCGAACCTCACCGATGCGATCTGGCTCTATGGCAGCTCGTTCCAAGAGGTCGAGCATTCGGTCCGCGTTGGCCCGTTCGGCGTGATGCCGGCGTGGGGCGCCGAGGGCGTTGGTCTGGACGAGTCCCAGATCAATGGCGTCGCCGCTTATGTTCACCAGCTGGGCGGCGGCGAGTAACGCCGGCCAGCACACGAAGTTCCGGGGCCTCACTTCCCCGGAAAGGCACCGGCCCCTGATCCTGTTCGCGCGTTTCTCCGGGGTCGGTGCCACCAATTCGAAGGGTCGGGGGAAACCCCGGCCCTTCCGCGTTCCAGGGAACGCGATGTGCATTTCTCGGGAAGATGGCCGGCCCCGCCACGCGGGCGGGGCGCGACCGACTCGTTACACGGCGGACCCGATCCGGGTCGGCGCGTTTCTCCGGGATCGGCGCGGCCAGCTTCGGGGCAGAATGTCGCAGGCGCAAGCCGCGACAACGGGTGGTGCCGGGCCCCATTTAAGTTATATTTCGGATAGAAGTTTTGTGCGGCCCAAGGCAGGGTGTCGTGGGGGTGCAAACGAGGCGCGCGCGGGTGCGTCAGGGTGGCCCGAAAACGGTTGATCCATATCAAAGTGATGCAACCGGGCGCCCAATACAAGCAAGTTCAACACGCTCAGCAGGATCTCTTCCGCCATGGCCAGTGACACTCCCGAAACACCGGAACAACTCTACTCTGCCCGCGAACCGGTGTTTCCGCGCCGGGTGAACGGTTTTTTCCGGTCGCTCAAGTGGTGGATCATGGGGATCACGCTGGGCATCTACTACTTGACCCCGTGGATTCGCTGGGATCGTGGGCCCAATCTGCCCGACCAGGCCGTGCTGGTCGACATGGCGGGGCGCCGCTTCTTCTTTTTCTGGATCGAGATCTGGCCGCACGAGTTCTATTTCGTCGCCGGTCTTCTGATCATGGCGGGGCTTGGCCTGTTCCTGTTCACCTCGGCGTTGGGCCGGGTCTGGTGCGGCTATGCCTGCCCGCAGACGGTCTGGACCGATCTCTTCGTGCTGGTGGAGCGCTGGATCGAGGGCGACCGTAACGCCCGCGTGCGGCTCTGGAAGCAGAAGTGGAACGCCGAGAAAATCCGCAAATACTCTTTCAAATGGCTGGTCTGGCTCTTGATCGCGCTGCTCACCGGCGGGGCCTGGGTGTTCTACTTCGCCGATGCGCCAACGCTGATGCGCGGCCTCGTGACCTTCGAGGCGCCGATGGTGGCCTATGGCACGATCGCGGTGCTGACCGCGACAACCTTCGCCTTCGGCGGCTTCGCGCGGGAACAGATCTGCATCTACGCCTGCCCCTGGCCGCGCATCCAGGCCGCGATGATGGACGAAGACACCATCACCATCGGTTACCGCGAATGGCGGGGCGAGCCGCGCGGCAAGGGCAAGGACCGCGAGGCGCTGGGCGACTGCATCGACTGCAACGCCTGCGTCAACGTCTGCCCGATGGGGATCGACATCCGCGATGGCCAGCAACTGGCCTGCATCACCTGCGGCCTTTGCATCGACGCCTGCGATGACGTGATGGACAAGGTCGGCAAACCGCGTGGGTTGATCGACTACCTGGCGCTCAAGGATGAAGACCGTGAGCGCGCGGGCGAGCCGATCATCCCCGTGCGCAAGCACGTCTTCCGCCCCCGCACCATTCTCTACTTCGCGCTCTGGGCCGCCGTCGGCCTGGCGCTGACCGTGGCGCTCTTCGTGCGGGAAGACCTGCAGATCACCCTGCGCCCGGAGCGTAACCCGGTTTACGTCACGATGTCGGACGGCGCGATCCGCAACACCTACGAACTCGGTATCCGCAACATGCACGGCGAATTGCGGCCGTTCTACGTCTCGCTCGGCGAGAACAGCCCGCTCGACATAGAGGTTCAGGGAACCGAGGGAGCTGTGGTAGAAGCGCCTGCAGACGAGGAAACCAAGGTGCGCGTCTACGTGACCGCGCCGGCCGGTTCCACGGAAGCCCAGGCCGATCGCACCCCGATCCGGATCTGGGTGACGGACGGCCAGAGCGGCGATCGCGTGTCGCGTGACACGGTATTCAACGGAACGGGGCAATGAACGCCATGAGCGAGAACGAGAACGGAACCGGCAAGGAACTCACGGGGCGCAAGGTTTTCCTCATCTTCGCGGGAGCCTTTGCAGTCATCATCGGTGTGAACGTGTTCATGGCCTATTCGGCGGTTGGCACGTTCCCCGGACTGGCGGTGAAGAACTCCTACGTCGCAAGCCAGACCTTCGATCAGGAGCGCAAGGCGCAGGAGGCGCTTGGCTGGGAGGCGTCGGTGGCGCTGCAGGACTCCGATCTCGTGCTCGACATCATCGGCCCCGACGGGCGGGCGGCGCGGGTGGAGGAGATCAGCGCCACGCTCGGCCGTGCAACGCAGCGGCAGGACGATCGGGATCTTTCCTTTTCGCAACTTGCCGAAGGCCCGCACGTTGCCCCGGTGGGGGAGCTTCCCCCGGGCAAATGGGAATTGCGTTTCGTCGCGACCGCCGTCAACGGCGTGCCGTTCCGCCAGCGCATATCGCTCTACGTGCCCGAGGGCTGAGCCTTGGCCGCGCCCGTATCAGCCTGCCCGGCTTGTGACGCTGCCCACATCGCTGAAGACACGGCGGGAAAGGGCTATCGCGGCAATGGCCAGGAAGCGAAGCGGATCATGCTTTCGCTGCCCACCGCCTATTGTGCGGCCTGCATCGTGGGCGTGGAGGGTAGTTTGCAGCAACTGGAGGGGGTGCGCTCGGCACGCGTGAACCTGACGCTGAAGCGCGCCACCATCGAAGCTGACCATGAGGTGGAGGCCCAGACCCTCGCCGATTTCCTGACCTCGATCGGATACGAGGCCTACGAGCTCGATTCCGGCGTGCTCTCGACCACGGCGACAGAAAAGAACTCGCGCGACCTGTTGATGCGCATGGGCGTGGCCGGGTTCGGCATGATGAACGTCATGCTCCTTTCCATCGCCGTGTGGTCGGGCGCGACGGACGCGACGCGCGACCTGTTTCACTGGGTATCGGCGGCGATCTCGCTGCCCATCGTCGCCTTCTCGGGCCAGCCTTTCTTCAAGAGCGCCTGGGCGTCGCTCCGCGTCGGCCGGCTGAACATGGATGTTCCGATCTCGCTCGCGCTCATCCTTGCTTCCTCGCTGTCGATCTACGAAACGGCCAACAGCGGCAAGCACGCCTATTTCGATGCCGCGATCATGCTCACCTTCTTCCTGCTCGCCGGCCGCTACCTCGATCACCGCACGCGCGCGGTGGCGCGTTCGGCGGCGGAGGAGCTTGCCGCCCTCGAAGTGCCGCGCGCGCACCGGGTTCTGGCCGACGGCAAGGAAGAGGTCGTCTCGGTCAACGAGATCGCGGTGGGCGATCTCGTGCGGGTGGTGCCCGGCGCACGGGTGCCCGTCGACGGCATGATCGAGGACGGCGAAAGCGAGGTCGACCGCTCTCTGCTGACCGGCGAGAGCCTGCCGGTGTTTGCCGGGCCCGGCGAGATGCTCAGCGCGGGCGAAGTGAACCTGACCGGACCGCTGGTCGTGCGGGTCGCGGCGGCGGGCAAGGATACCTCGCTGCACCGCATGGCCGATCTCGTGGCGCTGGCCGAAACCTCGCGCAACAAGTATACCTCGCTCGCCGACAAGGCGGCGAAGCTCTATTCGCCGCTGGTGCATCTGCTCGCGCTCACGGCCTTCCTGGCCTGGATGTGGATTTCCGCCGGCGATGTGCGGCTTTCGCTCAACATCGCCGTGGCCACGTTGATCATCACCTGCCCCTGCGCGCTCGGCCTCGCGGTGCCGGCGGTGACGACGGCGGCCTCGGGCAAGCTGTTCAAACAGGGCATGTTGCTGAAATCGTCGACGGCGACGGAGCGGCTCGCCCAGGTCGACCACGTGGTGTTCGACAAGACCGGCACCCTCACCGAGGGCAAGCCCCGGCTCGACAATCTCGGCGACCATACCCCTGAAGACCTCGCCGTTGCGCTGGCACTGGCGCAGGGCTCGTCGCATCCGCTGGCGCAGGCGATCGTGAACGCGGCGCAGGAGGAAGGCATCCGGGCCGCGCGAATCGCCGAGGCCAGGGAAGTTCCGGGCCACGGCATCGAGGCGATCTGGTCGGGGCAGCCTGTGCGGCTGGGCCGCGCCGAATGGCTCGGCGCGAAGGGCATCGACCGCACCGCCACCTACCTCAAGGTCGGCAAGCGGCCCGCGGTGGCCTTCACCTTCACCGACAACCTGCGCGAAGGCGCGGCGGAGGCGGTTGCGGCGCTGAAGAAGCAAGGCATGAAGGTGACGCTCATTTCGGGCGACGCTCCGGCCGCGGTGCAGGATGTGGCGTTCCGGCTCGGCATCGAAGACTACCGCGCCGCCATGCTGCCAGAAGACAAGGTTGCCGCGGTCGAAGCACTGGCGGCGGAGGGCCGCCACGTGCTCATGGTGGGCGACGGGCTCAACGATACCGCCGCACTTGCCGCCGCGCATGTGTCGATCTCGCCGGCGACGGCGCTCGAGGCCACCCGCGTCGTTTCCGACATCGTCCTTCTCGGGCGGTCTCTTGAGCCGATCGGCGGTTCGGTTGCACTGTCGCGCTCGGCGACGAGGCGCATCCAGGAGAACTTCGCGATTTCGGCGGGCTATAACGTGATTGCCGTTCCGATCGCGCTCTTCGGTTTTGCCACGCCATTGGCGGCGGCCTTGGCGATGTCGCTCTCTTCGATTACGGTATCGCTGAATGCCCTCCGACTGAAAGGCAAGCCGTGAACGTCCTCGTCTACCTGATCCCGATCTCGATCCTGCTCGGCGGTGTCGGACTGGCCGCCTTTTTCTGGACCCTGAAGACGCACCAGTACGACGATCCGCAAGGCGATGCGCAACGCATCCTCTCGGGCGAATGGGACGACGCCCCGCCCGAGGACTGACCGGCCTCAGACGATCCCGACATCGCGGGCAATCATCGCCGCGTGGGTGCGGTTGCGCGCACCGAGTTTGCGGATGATCGCGCGCACGTGCATCTTCACCGTCACTTCCTTGATATCGAAGGCATGGGCGATTTCCTTGTTCTGCAATCCCTTGCAGATCCCGGAGAGGATCTGGACCTCGCGCTCGGAGAGCGAGGCCATGTTGTGAAGCCGTCGGATCAGGTTGTCCCGGTCGATGACCGCGAAGGAAACCCCGGCCCGCAGCAGGGCAATGGCGGCGCGGAAGCCATCCGGTGGCATGTCGAGCGGGAGCACGGCCTTGGCGCCGGCGGCCATGGCGCGGCTCGCGAGGTCGGGCTTCACGGTAGAGACGAGCACGCCGAGCGGGCAGTCGGCGATTAGATCGAGCGCCGTGCGTATGCCGGCGAGCCCGGACATGCCGGGGAAATCGAAATCCAGCAAGAAGACATCGGGCGCATCCGCGACCCCGAAACGGGCGATCACGCGGTCGTTTTCGGTTTCGATGGCAATACTGGTTTTTTCCGGTTCGTCTGTTGCTGGCCCCCGGATCGCCTCACCTACTGATTTACCGTTATTCGACCCGGGCCCCAACGCGACCAAAACTTGCACGAACTGTCCCCTCCCTTGCAGCCCCGTCATGCGGGCTGCACCTGCTTTGGAGTCTCGCATGGAGGGCGCCCGGAATACACCTATCAATAGGGATAATGCCCGCCCACTCAATCATAGCGTGAGATCGGCGCGCGCCGAACCAGCGCAGCGCCGGCCGGAAACGCGGGCCTGGCCTCTCTCATGGCGTCTCAGTCTGTCGCCGCCCGGGCGACGAGGTCGAGCACGGCGGGGCCCATCCGCTCCACGATCAGCGCCACGCCCTCCGCGTTGGGGTGGGTCGCGTCGGGCTGAAGGTAATCGCGCAGCGCCGCTTGCCGATCTTCGATGTCGACGAGCCCCTGCAGGAACTGCCCGAACAGGGGCACGCCGTGGGCTTCGGCAAGTTCGGGGTAGATCGCGTCGAACTCGGCCTTGAAGCTTTCGCCGTAATTGCCCGTGGCCTCCATGCCCACCAGCAGCGTGGGCAGGTCTCGCGCGCCGATCTCGGTGAGGATGGCGTCGAGGTTGGCGCGGGTTTCGGCCGGGTCGATCCCGCGCAACAGATCGTTGCCGCCGAGCGCGACGAGCACGGCGTCGACCTCGGGGGTGAGCGACCAGGCAATGCGCGCGGCGCCTCCGGCGGTGGTGTCGCCCGAGACGCCGCCGTTGATCACGATCACGTCAGCCCCTTCCGCTTGCAGCCAGGCTTCGAGGGTGGGAACAAATCCATCCTGCTCGCTCAGGCCGTAACCCTGGGTGAGACTGTCGCCGAAAGCGAGCAGCGTGACCGGCTCGGCCATCGCCGGCAAAGCAAGAAAAGGGACGGGCAACAGGGCCTTGGATAGCCCGCCGGCAAGCCCATATGCCTTTGAGACAAAACGGAAGGATTCCTTCATGGCCGATACGATCCTGTCGCTCACCGATGCGCGGCTGAAGCTCATGGGCAATGCCGGGCCGGTCGAGATCCTCAGGGGGATCACGCTTGGCGTGACGCGGGGGGAAACGCTGGGGCTAACGGGGCCTTCGGGCTCGGGCAAATCGTCACTCCTCATGCTCATGGGCGGGCTCGAACGCGCCACCGGCGGCAAGGTCACGGCGCTGGGGCAAGACCTTGGCGCGATGGGCGAAGACGCGCTCGCGCGCTTCCGCAGGGACCATATGGGGGTGGTGTTCCAGTCTTTCCACCTGATCCCGACGATGACCGCGCTCGAAAACGTGGCCACCCCGCTTGAGCTCGCCGGCGTGGCCGATGCCTTCACGCGGGCGGCGGAGGAATTGGAAGCGGTCGGCCTCGGCGGGCGGGTCGATCACTACCCGGCCCAGATGTCGGGCGGCGAGCAGCAGCGTGTCGCGCTCGCCCGCGCGGCCGTGGTTCGGCCCGAGATCCTGCTGGCCGACGAACCCACGGGAAACCTCGACGGCAACACCGGCGCGGCGATCATGGATCTTCTGTTCGGCCTGCGCGACCGCCACGGCGCAACGCTGGTGTTGGTCACCCACGCGCCGGAACTTGCCGAGCGCTGCGACCGCATGGTGCAGCTGATCGACGGGCGGCTCGACCAATGAGCTTCGCGGTCGCCAGCAAGATCGCCCGACGCGAACTGAGCGGGGGCCTCAAGGGCTTCCGGATCTTCCTTGCCTGCCTTGCGCTCGGCGTGGCGGCGATTGCCGCGGTGGGCAGCGTGCGCGCTTCGATCGAGGCCGGCCTCGGGCGCGAGGGCGCCGTGCTTCTCGGTGGCGACGCGATGGTGGAACTCACTTACCGACGCGCGAACGACGCGGAGCGCGCGGTGCTCGAGGAGATATCCACGGCGGTATCCGAGGTGGTCGATTTCCGCTCGATGGCGCAATGGCCCGACGGATCCGACCGCGCGCTGACGCAGGTGAAGGCGGTGGACGGCGCATGGCCGCTCTACGGCGCGGCAGGGTTGGCGCCGGACATGCCACTGGAGGAGGTTTTCGCCGGTCGCGACGGGCGTCCGGGCGTGGCGATGGACCCGCTGCTCATCGCCCGGCTGGAGCTGGAGATCGGCGATCCGGTGCAGCTTGGTGACGGGCGGTTCGTGCTCATGGCCGCGCTCACCAAGGTGCCGGACAACGCCACGGCGGGGTTCGGGTTCGGCCCGCCCACGCTGGCGCTGATCGACGACATGGTGGCGGCGGGGCTGATCCGCGAGGGCACGCTGTTCGATGCGCAGTATCGTCTGCGCCTGCCGCCGGGAGCCGACCTCGACGCGACTCGCGCGCAGGTCGAGACCGAATTGGCGGGATCCGCGCCACGCTGGCGCGACTCGCGCAACGGTACGCCGCAGGTGCGCCAGGCGGTGGAGCGGCTGGGCAGTTTTCTCGTGCTGGTCGGGCTCGCCGGGCTGGCCGTGGGGGGCGTGGGCATTTCCGCCGCCGTGCGCGCCTATCTCGACGAGAAGACCGAAACCATCGCAACCCTCAAGGTGCTCGGGGCGGAGCGGGCCACGATCTTCACGATCTACGCGCTTCAGATCGGCGCGCTGACGCTGCTCGGGGTGGCCATCGGCCTGGTTCTGGGGGCGGGCCTGCCGCTCGCCTTCGCGCCGCTCATTACCGGGGCGCTTCCGGTGCCGGTGGAGATGGGCCTTTCTCCCAAGCCTCTGGCCGAGGCCGCCCTTTACGGCTTCATCGCGGCGGCTCTGTTCACCCTCTGGCCGCTCGCACGCACCCAGGATGTGCGCGCCGCGGCCCTCTACCGCGATGCGGCTGCTGGGGCCGGGCAATGGCCGCGGCCGGTTTTCCTTGTTCTCACCGGGGTTCTCCTCGCGGCGCTCGTGGGGGCGGCGGCGTGGTTCTCCGGCATCGCCACGCTGACGCTCTGGGCCGCAGCAGGGGTGTTCGGCGCCTTCCTGTTGCTGGTGCTTGCCGGGCGCGCTGTTCGCCGGGTGGCGCGCTGGCTGGCCGGGCGCCGGGCCCTGCGCGGGCGGCCGACCCTTCGGATGGCATTCGCCTCGGTCGGTGGTCCGGGCAACGAGGCGGCGTCGGTCGTGCTCTCGCTCGGGCTCGGCCTGTCGGTGCTCGCCGCCGTGGGGCAGATCGACAACAACCTGCGCGGCGCGATCTCGCGCGAGTTGCCCGGCGTGGCGCCGAGCTTCTTCGTGGTCGATATCCAGCCCGACCAGATCGAGGCGCTCACAGAACGGGTGATGGGCGATCCGGGCGTGCGCGAGATGGAGCGCGCACCGATGCTGCGCGGACGGATCACGCAGATCAACGGCCGACCGGCCGAGGAGGTCGCTGGCGATCATTGGGTCGTGCGCGGTGACCGGGGCGTGAGTTATGCCGACGAACTGCCCGAAGGCACCCGGCTCGTGGCCGGGGAATGGTGGCCCGCGGGCTACGCGGGCGATCCGCTGATCAGCTTCTCGGCCAACGAGGCGGAGGAGATCGGCCTCGGCATCGGGGACAGCATGAGCCTCAACATCCTCGGGCGCGAGATCACCGGGACGGTGGCCAGTTTCCGCGATGTCGATTTTTCCACCGGCGGCATGGGCTTCACGGTGACGATGAACCCCGCCGCGCTTGCCGGTGCGCCGCACAGCTGGATCACCACGATCTATGCCGACCAGGAGGCGGAAGCCGGGCTGATGCGCGATCTGTCGCGGACATGGCCCAACATCACGGTGTTTTCGGTGCGCGACGCAATCGCACAGGTGACCGGGCTGATGGGGCAGGTCGCCGCCGCGATCACCTACGGCGCGCTGGTAACGCTGACCACGGGCGCGGTGGTGCTGATCGGTGCGGCGGCGGCGGGCGAGCGGGCGCGCACCTACGAGGCGGCGGTGCTCAAAACGCTGGGCGCGCCGCGCGGCATGGTGCTGGCCAACTTCGCGCTGCGCTCGGCGATCCTTGGCGCGGCGGCGGGCGTGGTGGCGGTGTTCGCCGGCGGGCTTGCGGGCTGGGCGGTGTCGCGCTTCGTGATGGAGACGGAGTTCGTGTTCGATCCGGTCTCGGCGCTCGTGATCATCAGCGGCGGCATCGCGGTGACGCTGCTTGCCGGTCTCGCCTTCGCCTGGAGGCCGCTCTCGGCAAGCCCCGCCGGAGTTTTGCGGGCCCGGGAGTAGCGGGCGGCGCGGCCTTTCCTCGACGCGAGCGCGGCTTTCTGCAAGGCTGCGGCGCAAAACCGGAGGACAGGAACATGACCGCAGAGGTATTCGACGAGGCCGGGGCCGCGGCCTATTACGACAACGACGACGTCGCCACCTTCTACCGGAACTGCTGGGGCGGCGCGGATATTCACATCGGGCATTACGAGACAGGTGCCGAAACGGTGGCCGATGCCTCCTCCGCGATGACCCGTCTTTTGATCGACCGTGCCGGGATCGGCCCCGGCGATCGCGTGCTCGACATTGCCTGCGGCTTCGGCGGCACTCTGCGCCTGCTCGCGCGGATGGGCTGCGAGGTTCGCGGCATGGATATCTCGAAACAGGGCGTGGCCACGGCGCGGGAGAGCAACCGGGCGGCCGGCCTCGACGACCGGATCTCGGTAGAGGTCGGCGATTTCCACGATATCGCCTCGGCGGACGGGGCATGGGACGCCGTCGTGTGCCAGGAATCGGTGATCCATTCGCCGGATCGTCCCAAGGTGTTCTCGGAGGCGTTCCGCGTCCTGCGTCCCGGTGGCGTTTTCGCCTTCTCCGACATCCTGACCGGGGAGAACGCCGACCTGGAGAAGGTGGAAGCGGCCTTCGCCCGACTGGGCGCTGCGGCCGGTGCCACGGTGCGCGACTACGCCGGGATGGCCGAGGCGGCCGGGTTCGAGGTTACCCGCGCCGAGGAACGGCCCGAGGATATCCGGACCCACTACGACAAGCTCGCGGAAGCGCTGGAAGAGCCGGTCGAGGGCCTCACGCCCGACGCCCAGAGCGCCATTGCCCAGAGTATCGCACGCTGGCAGGACGCCCTCGCCGGCGGCCACATCACCTGGGCCGCCTTCGTCGCGCGCAAGCCAGCGTAGGTTGGCGGCGCGGGAGAACGGTTTTCGTCAGCCGTTCCTGCCTGCGCGCCCGGAAGGCGCCGCCGAAACGGCGCCTTCCCCGAAGTCGAAGCCTCAGACCTGCCGCTCGACCT
The DNA here is from genome assembly GCF_014640115.1 of Sinisalibacter lacisalsi. Classification (GTDB taxonomy): domain Bacteria; phylum Pseudomonadota; class Alphaproteobacteria; order Rhodobacterales; family Rhodobacteraceae; genus Sinisalibacter; species Sinisalibacter lacisalsi. The sequence goes on from NZ_BMGI01000001.1 coordinate 768,688, forward strand.
GCAGCTTCTTGATCTCGGCGATGGCGCGCGCCGGGTTCAGGCCCTTGGGGCAGGTCTGGGCGCAGTTCATGATCGTGTGGCAGCGGTAGAGCTTGAACGGGTCTTCGAGCTCGTCGAGCCGTTCGCCGGTGGCCTCGTCGCGGCTGTCGATGATCCAGCGGTAGGCGTGCAGCAGGGTGGCGGGGCCGAGGTAGCGGTCGGCGTTCCACCAGTACGACGGGCAGGAGGTCGAGCAGCAGGCGCACATCACGCATTCATAAAGCCCGTCGAGCTTCTTGCGGTCTTCGATCGACTGTTTCCATTCCTTCGCGGGCGGGGCCGACTTGGTTTCGAGCCACGGCTTGATCGACGCGTGTTGGGCGTAGAAATGGGTCAGATCCGGGATCAGATCCTTCACCACCGGCATATGCGGCAGCGGGTAGATCTTCACGTCGCCCTTCACCTCGTCGATGCCGTAGATGCAGGCAAGGTGGTTCTGCCCGTCGATGTTCATGGCGCAGGAGCCGCAAATGCCCTCGCGGCAGGAGCGGCGGAAGGTGAGCGTGGGGTCGATCTCAGTCTTGATCTTGATCAGCGCGTCGAGAACCATCGGCCCGCAGGTATCGAGATCGACGAAATAGGTATCAACCCGGGGGTTTTCGCCGTCGTCGGGGTTGTAGCGGTAGATCTGGAACTTCTTGAGCCGCTTGCCGCCATCGGGCTTGGGCCATGTCTTGCCCGTGCGGATCTTCGAGTTTTTCGGGAGGGTCAGTTGCACCATGTCGCTACCTTTCGATCCAAGGCGAGGGCGGTCGTCCGCCCGGGCCGGTTCCCATCTGTGTCATGCCCGGGGGTCTTGCCCGGGCGCGTCTGGCGCGAAGAGCGCCTGGTTTTCCATCACGATCTGCATCACCTTCTGCCGCGGCTGCGCCTCGAGGCCGGCGCCGTTGACCCGGCGCATGAACTCGAGCGCGCCGGGGTTCAGGCTCTGGTTCGAGCGCCAGCCGAGCGGCGATAGCGCGGCGATCTGGGCCTCCGTCAGCCCGGCGAAGCGCAAGAGCTGCTGGCCGGGGCGCATCTGGTCGGGCTCGTCCTCCAGCGCGAACACGGCGATCCGGTCTGCGCCCACCGCGGCGCGCATCCGGTCGGCGAGACCGTCCCAGGTGCCGCAGTCGGCCGTTTCGTCGGTGAAGTCATCCCAGGTTCCGGCGTAGCCGTCGGTCTTGACTGCCTGGTTGTGCACGCTTCGTTTCCACGCGCCGATCTCGCGGGTGTAGAACGCGTAGCGCGGCGCGAAGGGCGCGAGGTGGCGGTCGTAAAGCTCGAGCAGGCGTTCCAGCATCGGATAGAGGGTGGTGACGCCGGGGTTGCCGAGCATCGCGCCGGGCAGGTTTTCGTGGCTGACCAGCACCGGCAGATCGCCGGGCGCGATCTCGTCGCGCAGCGCTTCGATCTGGGCCACGAGGTGCGCCTCGCGTTCGGGCGTGGGGTCGAGGCTGAAATCCACCGCGGCGCGGCCCATGCGCTGGGCGGGCGTGCCTTGCACCGGCATCCGCACCACGAGCTGCGCCGCAAGCGCATCGGCGTTGCGGCGCAGGAGGTGGTGCAGCGCGGTCGAGGCGGTTTTCTGCACGCCGATGTGCAGAGTGACCGCCCGCGCGCTTATGCCCCGGTCTTCGGCCATGGCGGGCTCAGAAGGTCCGCGCCTTGGGCGCGATCTTCTCGAGGCTGATGCCGCCATCCGACTCGGTCGTGAGTGGATCGAGCACCACCGGGCGATGGCTGAGCTCGACCTTGTTGCCGTCGATCCGGCTGATCGTATGCACACGCCAGTTCTCGTCGTCGCGCGTCGGGAAATCCTCGTGCGCGTGCGCGCCGCGGCTTTCGTGCCGGGCCTCGGCACCGGTGATGGTGGCGAGCGCGTTGGGCATGAGGTTGGTCAGTTCCAGCGTCTCCATCAGGTCGGTGTTCCAGATCAGCGAGCGGTCGGTGACGTGGAGATCATCGAGCTTGGCGGCGATCGCCGTCATCTTCTCGACGCCCTGCGCCAGCGTATCGGAGGTGCGGAACACGGCGGCGTCTTCCTGCATCGTGCGCTGCATCTCCAGCCGCAGTTCGGCGGTGGGCACGTTGCCGGTGGCATGGCGCAGCCCGTCGAACCGGTCGAACGCCTTGTCGAGCGACGCCTTGTTGACGGGTGCGTTGGGTTTGCCGGCCTCGATCACCTGGCCCGCGCGGATCGCGGCGGCGCGGCCGAAGACCACGAGGTCGATCAGCGAGTTGGAGCCGAGACGGTTGGCGCCGTGCACGCTGGCGCAGCCCGCTTCGCCCACCGCCATCAGGCCGGGGACCACGGCGTTGGGATCGTCCGCCGTCGGATTCAGGGCCTCGCCCCAGTAGTTGGTGGGGATGCCGCCCATGTTGTAATGCACCGTCGGCAGAACCGGGATCGGCTCCTTGGTCACGTCGACACCGGCGAAGATCGCCGCGCTCTCCGAGATGCCGGGCAGGCGTTCGGCCAGCGCCTCGGGCGGCAGGTGCGAGAGGTTGAGGTGAATGTGATCACCATTCGCGCCCACGCCGCGGCCCTCGCGGATTTCCATCGTCATGCAGCGCGAGACGTAGTCGCGCGGGGCAAGATCCTTGTAGTGCGGCGCGTAGCGTTCCATGAACCGCTCGCCCTCGGCGTTGGTGAGGTAGCCGCCCTCGCCGCGCGCGCCCTCGGTGATCAGGCAGCCCGCGCCGTAGATGCCGGTGGGGTGGAACTGCACGAACTCCATGTCCTGCAGCGGCAGCCCCGCGCGCGCCACCATGCCGCCTCCGTCGCCGGTGCAGGTGTGGGCGCTCGTTGCGCTGAAATAGGCCCGGCCATAGCCGCCTGTGGCCAGCACGACCGTCTTGGCCGAGAACAGATGGAAGGTGCCGTCGTCGAGCTTCCAGCACAGCACGCCCTGCACCGCGCCGTCTTCGCCCATGATCAGGTCGATGGCGAAATACTCGATGTAGAACTCGGCGTTGTGCTTGAGGCTCTGGCCGTAGAGCGTGTGCAGGATCGCGTGGCCGGTGCGGTCGGCGGCGGCACAGGTGCGCTGCACCGGCGGGCCGTCACCGAACTCAGTGGTGTGGCCGCCGAAGGGGCGCTGGTAGATCTTGCCTTCCTCGGTGCGGCTGAACGGCACGCCGTAGTGCTCGAGTTCATAGACGGCCTTGGGCGCCTCGCGAGCGAGGTATTCCATCGCGTCGGTGTCGCCCAGCCAGTCCGAGCCCTTCACGGTGTCATACATGTGCCATTGCCAGCTGTCGGGGCCCATGTTGCCGAGGCTCGCGGCGATCCCGCCCTGGGCGGCGACGGTGTGGCTCCGGGTGGGGAACACCTTGGTCACGTTCGCCGTGCGCAGGCCCTGTTCGGCCATGCCGAGGGTGGCACGCAGGCCCGCGCCACCGGCGCCGACGACGACCACGTCGTATTCGTGGGTTTCGTATTCGTAAGCAGCCATGTGTGGTTCCTCAGGCGCCGAAGAAGATTTTCAGGATGGCGATGGTGCCGATCAGTGCGAAAGAGGCGCTCAGAAGGCGCGTCCCGATGATGAGCACCAGCTCCCAGCGGCCATGCACGTAATCCTCGATCACCACCTGGATGCCCTGGAAGAAGTGCAGGAAGGCGGTGAGCATGAAGGCCACCGTGACGGTGGCGTTGATCGGATGGCTGTAGGCCGCGTGCACCGCCTCGTAGCCGTCGCCCATGTTGTAGGCGAGCGGGAAGAGAAAGAGCGGCATCAGGATCAGCAGCGCGATGGAACTCACCCGCTGCTCCCAGAAATGCCCGGTGCCCGAGCGGGCCGAGCCGAGGCCGGTGGCGCGTTTGCGGTCGGTCAGGTAGCGCATGGGGTTCTCCTTACACCGCGAGGGCGACCCAGATGGTCGCGATGGTGAGCAGGGCGGTGACCGCGAGGCCGATGACGGCGGTGCGGTTGACCCGCTTCTGGCCGAAGTGCGAGCCGGTGTCCCACACCAGGTGCCGGATGCCGTTGACGAAGTGGAACCAGGCCGAAACCGCGCCGCCGAGCAGCACGAGCCAGCCGAGCCAGGAGGTCATCAATCCGTTCACCGCGGCGAAGGCATCGGGTGACCAGGCCAGCGCGAAAAACCAGATCGCGATCAGCGCGGTAACGATGCCGAGAGCGACGCCGGTGATCCGATGCAGGATCGACATCGCCATGTTGAGCGGCCATTTGTAGACTTGCAGGTGCGGCGAGAGGGGGCGGTTTCCCCGATCCACGTCAGCCATGACATGCCCTTTCGAAGCTGTTGGCGGTTCTGCACATGCATAATGAATTTCGCCCGGCTGTCACGCCCGGAGGGCGCGGAAATGCCGCATGTGAGCGAAAACGGGAAAGGTTTTCGGCATTCGTGATCACAAGGTTAAATTTTGTGATCACCATTTAGACGGCTTCGTGTGAGGTGGGCAGGAGAATCGCGTTTTCTGCAAGGCCTGAAATACCGGAAACCAGATATTTGAATATGTTGCGCTGCCGCGCGCTGCGCGGACTCTCAGAGGAGAAAGGCAATCAGCGCGGCCACAAGCACTACCTCGAGCCCCGCGGCGATGCGCCAGGGCGTGCGGACTGCGGTCCTGCGCTCCAATTTCAACGCTGCGAACGCGGTGGCCATCGCGGCAAAGGACCCGGCGAGGAAGGCACCCGTGGCGGCCGGCAGGTTGCCGGCGGCGATGGGCCAGAGTGCGAGGCAGATGATCGCCAGGGCGAGGCCCGACAGCGCGCCGCCGAATGCGCGGTAGAGGCCGGTGAGGACGTTTCGCAAACCGTCGGATGGCGGATCCGCTGCGGCGCCGAGCATCTCGGCATGGTAGCGCATCGGCACGGGTGAGACGCTGTATTTCAACCCCATCGCGAGGGCTCCGAGGCCGGCGATGCAAAACAGAACGACAGAAAGCGACATGTGAAAGACCTCCCGGAATGGGCAGTCTAGCATGTTTCGGGCAGATTCGCAGGCGAGCGTCAGATCGGCATCAGCGCCCAATAGTCGAGATCGAGAAGCACCTCGGGGAGGTATTTGCCATCTTCGCCTTTCAGCGCGAAGGCCGGGGCGCCATGTTTCATCGCGACGAGCCGCAGCCGCACCGCGCCGACGCCGGGGTGGGTTGTCTCGGCCATGTCGAGCACCTCCGACCATGCGCGCAGCGTATCGCCGGCGAAGCAGGGGTTGGCGTGGGCACCGGCGTTGAGCCCAACGATCATCTGGGCGTTGGCGAGGCCGTTGAAACTGAGCGCGCGCGCAAGGCTGATGACGTGGCCGCCATAGATCAGCCGCTTGCCGTCTTCGCGGTTGGTGGCGTCGAAATGCACCTTGGCGGTGTTCTGCCACAGCCGCGTGGCCATCATGTGCTCGGCTTCCTCGATCGTCACGCCATCGACGTGGTCGATCTTTTCTCCGATCGCGTAATCCGCCATTCGATGAAGCCCGCCCGCGAGGGTGAAATCGTAGCGGGCAAAATCGAGGCCCTCGGGAATTACCAAGTCATCTGCCGCCAGCGCGGGCTTCAACTCGGGAACCAGGGTGTCGGGCGCGTCGGCGTTCGGGTCGCCTTTGCGCACCATGACCCAGCGGATGTAGTCGAGCACCGGCTCGTCGTCCTGGTTGATGCCCCGGGTGCGCACCCAGACGACGCCCGACTTGCCGTTGGAATTCTGCTTCAGCCCGATCACCTGGCTTGTCGCGCGCAGCGTGTCGCCGGGATAGACCGGCTTCAGCCAGCGGCCTTCGGCATAGCCGAGGTTGGCCACCGCGTTCAGCGAGATATCGGGCACCGTCTTTCCGAAGACGATGTGAAAGGCGGCGAGATCGTCGAGCGGCGACTGGTCGAGGCCGCAGGCCCGGGCGAATTCGTCGGAGGAATAGAGCGCGTGGCGGGCGGGGTAGAGCGCGTGGTAGAGCGCGCGCTCGCCGCCCGAGACGGTACGCGGCACCGCGTGGGCGATGACCTCGCCAATGCGGTAGTCCTCGAAGAAACGGCCCGGGTTGGTCTTGGCCATCACTGCGCTCCCAGTTCCATGTCGGGCTGGTATTCCTTGCCGGACACGTCCTTCACCACGGCCTGGGCGCAGCGCATCACGCCGTTCGCGGCATCGAAGGCGTAAGCCGGGTCGCCATGCAGCGCCCACCCCTTGTTCAGCTCGGCAGTGACCTTGTGGCAGAACGCGGCGTTATCGTCGCCGGTGAGCAGACGGTAGAGCTTCATGCATAGGTTCCCAGGAAGGGGCTGTAGCCGAGCCAGTAATGCACTGCAGAAATCACCGCGTAGAGCACGAGTGATCCAACGGCCAGCATCGCATCCTTGCGGATCGGGCCGGGGGCCGGGCGCTGCCACGGCTCGGCCCGGCTGATCAGCACCATCGACAGGAGCGCGTAGGCCCCCATGCCGCCGAACAGTACCACCGAGGCCAGATCGCCGTTCACCAGCAGGTGGGCGATCGCCCAGAGCAGCAGGCCGGTGAGCATGTTGTGGCGGACCTTCGAGGCGACCCAGCCTTTCATGCTGCCCGCGCCGAAGAAGAAGATTGAGAACAGCATGATGAGGTTGTTGGCATGGCCCATGCCTGGCAGCGGGGTGTAGACGGGAATATTGGTCGTGCTGCGGTAACCGATCACCATGAGCACGATGCCGGCCAGCGCCATCAGCGCCATGAGGCCCTTGCCGCGCTGTTCGCCCAGGCTTGCCCGCAGGCCGGGGGCGATGCGTTTGAGGGTGTGAGAAAGTACCCACAGGATGAGGCCGATAATCAGGAGGGTCATGGTTTATCCTTCGAGGTCTGCAATGGCGTCGGCCTTGGCGATCAAAGCCTTCGCCGTCACGATATGCAGATTCTCGACGATTTTGCCATCAACAACCGCCACACCCTGCCCGGCGGCCTCGGCTTCCTCGAAGGCGGCGATCTGGCGGCGGGCCAGATCGAGGTCGGCCTGCGATGGGGCGAAAACCTCGTTGGCAATGGCGATCTGGGCGGGGTGGATCAGGGTTTTTCCGTCGAAGCCGAGATCGCGCCCCTGCTCGCATTCGCGCCGCAGACCCTCATCGTCCTTGAAGGCGTTGTAGACCCCATCGACGATCGGCACGCCATCGGCGCGGGCGGCGATCAGGCTGATCTGGAGCGCCATCATGATCTCGGCGCGGTCCGGGCCGGGGCGCGCGCCGAGTTCCTTCACCAGGTCGTTCGTGCCCATCACGATCCCGGCAAGGCGCGGGTGCGCGGCGATTTCCTTGGCGTTGAGAACGCCGGAGGCGGTTTCCATCATCGCCCAGATCGCCACGTCCGACATCATCTCGGCCAGCGTCTCGACATCGTAGGCCGAGTTGACCTTGGGCAGCAGGATGCCGTCGATCTCGGCGTTTCGGAAGGCCTGGATATCGGCATTGCCCCAGCGGCTCTCGAAGCCGTTGATCCGCACCAGCTTGGCCCGGTTGCCGTAGCCGCCCTTGTCGAGTTCCTCGCGCAGGGTCGCGCGGGCCTGGTCCTTGGCGTCGGGCGCGACGGCGTCTTCGAGATCGAAGATGATCGCATCGGCGGCGAGGCTGCGCGCCTTGTCGAGCGCGCGCGCGTTCGAGCCCGGGATGTAGAGCACCGAGCGGTAGGGGCGCGTCGACTGGGTCATGATTCTCTCCATGCGGCAATTTTGTTGCGCAACCGACCATATCCACGCAGGAATCCGCAAGCCCCAAAATGCCGCAATGCAGAAAAAACCAATCGTGAATTCGAAAGCCCAAAACAGTCGACCGGGCCAGTACTGATAGCTGAGCCCGCGGATCTACTCCTCTTGGCAGTCTTCCCTTGGCTTCATTTCGGCTTCCAGAATGACCTTTGCGGTCACGCCGAAGTCGATTCCGATTTCGGTGGAAAATCGCACAGTTTGAAGTTTTCTTTCTGCTGCACAGATGCTGTCGAACGTTGAATTGAATGCATCCACAAGAATAGTTTGAACTTCTTCCGCGGACACCTGTTTTCGGCCAAAGAAATTCACGGCTTGGATGCCATACCCTGCCGGCAGTTTGTCTAGAGATAACTCTCCGGACCCTAGATACTCGGGTGTGAAAATGCTTTCGATTTTTCCGCTGGGATCAATCTTCGCGTATCCTAAGCCTTGGGCCAGTTGGAACGCAGGGGCCTTAGAATCTGGCAATAACAATTCACGATCAATTTCTTGGTCAACTGGAATAAGTCCGTCGCCGGTGTAACGATAGCGGATTGTTTCAGTTGCCTCCTCGCTGACCGTCTCTTGACTAGCAGCAGGCGTAAACGAAGTCAGCAATACCATTGCGGAAGCTACAAATTTGGCGAGACTCATTTAGTGTGCCCTCCATGAATATTTCGACGCTGGCTTAGTTGGCGTGAAATTGTCAAGGATTGCTGGCGCCCTACGACAGCGAGTCCCAGATCAGCTTGATGCCGGTGAGGGTGAGAAACAGGTAAGTCAGCGCGAAAAACCACCGGTCGGTCAGCCTCCGGTGCGCGATGACGCCGATCCAGACCCCGAGCACGGCGAAGGGAATGAGGATGAGATCGGCCCGCGCAGTTTCCCACGTGAAGATGCCGAGAAAAAGATAGGGCAAAAACTTCAGCAGGTTCACCGCCCAGAACACGAGCACGGTGGTGCCCTGGTAGGTGGTCTTGTCGAAGCCGCGGGTGAGCAGGAACACCGCCGAGGGTGGTCCGCCCGCGTGGCTGATGAAGCTGGTGAACCCGGTCACCGCCCCGGCCACGCGCCCGCCCCAGAGCGACATCGGCCGCGTGCCCGGACGGTAGAGCCCGAGCCGCTTGGCCGATTGCCAGATGACGAAGGCCAGCGCCACCGCGCCGATCAGGAAGCGGAACAGGTCGGGATTGCTGATCGAGTAGAGCGCGGCCCCGAGCGCGATGCCGGGCACCGCGCCGACGATCAAAGCCAGTGCGGAGGGCGTGTCCCAGGTCTTCCAATAGGGTTTGAGCGCGGTCACATCCATCAGCATGAGAAGCGGCAGCATCAACCCGATCGCCTGCCCGGGCTCCAGAATCAGCGCCAGAAGCGGCGTCGCGGCGAAGGCCGCACCGGAGCCGAAGCCCCCCTTCGAGACGCCCGCGAAGATCACGGCGGGGATCGCCACGAGGAAGAATGTCAGGCCAAGTTCCACGCGCACCCCTTCCGGAAACCCCTCATTCTGAACAGGTTTAGCGGTATCAGCCCGGGGTGCAAGGGGCACGGGCCCGCAGGTGCTGCGGCGCGGCGGGCTTGCGTGGCAGCGCCACCGGGGGTAGGCAACCGGCACCAAACAAACCTGATCGGAGATCATTTCATGGCTCGACCCAAGATTGCCCTCATCGGCGCAGGCCAGATCGGCGGCACGCTCGCCCATCTCGTCGCGCTCAAGGAACTCGGTGACGTGGTTCTCTTCGACATTGCCGACGGCACGCCCCAGGGCAAGGCACTCGACATCGCGGAATCGGGCCCGGTCGAAGGCTTCGACGCGGCGCTGAAGGGCACGACCGACTACGCCGACATCGCCGGCGCCGATGTGTGCATCGTCACCGCCGGTGTGCCGCGCAAGCCCGGCATGAGCCGCGACGACCTGCTCGGCATCAACCTCAAGGTGATGAAGGCCGTGGGCGAAGGCATCAAGGCCAACGCCCCCGACGCTTTCGTGATCTGCATCACCAACCCGCTCGACGCGATGGTCTGGGCGCTGCAGCAGTATTCCGGCCTGCCGCCGGAGAAGGTGGTGGGCATGGCGGGCGTGCTCGACGCCGCCCGTTTCCGTCACTTCCTTTCGGTCGAATTCGACGTGTCGATGAAGGATGTGACCGCCTTCGTGCTCGGCGGCCATGGCGACACCATGGTGCCGCTTACCCGTTACTCGACGGTCGCCGGCATCCCGCTCCCCGACCTCGTTGAGATGGGCTGGACCACGCAGGAAAAGCTCGACGCCATCGTGCAGCGCACCCGCGACGGCGGCGCCGAGATCGTCGGCCTGCTGAAAACCGGCTCTGCCTTCTACGCCCCGGCGGCCTCGGCCGTGGAGATGGCGGAAGCCTATCTCAAGGACCAGAAGCGCCTTCTGCCCTGCGCGGCATGGGTCGACGGCGCCCTCGGCCTCGAAGGCATGTATGTTGGCGTGCCGACGATCATCGGCGCGAACGGTATCGAACGCGTGGTCGACATCAAGCTCGCCAAGGATGAGCAGGAGATGTTCGACAAGTCGGTCGACGCGGTGAAGGGCCTCGTGGAAGCCTGCAAGGGGATCGACGAAGCTCTCGCCTGAGGGCGACCGCGATCAGACAGAAAGATGGGCGGCCTCCGAAAGGGTGGGCCGCCCTTTTTTGTGTTTATGCCGCTTGGGCAGTGCTAGGGGATTGACCAGGGAGACGGGTGTTCAGCGAGTGAGGGGATTCACGATGACGGACGAACTGACCGCCGAGCCTGAAAAGGGCTTCGTTTTCGCGACGACCGGTGAATCCTATACAATCCTCGCACGGCGTGCGGCCCGCTCGCTTCGGGCCGTGATGCCACGCGCGGCGATCGATCTGTTCACTGATCAGGCCGTGGATGATGTGGTTTTCGATCAGATTCACGGTCTGGCTCACAACGGTCACCGACCGAAGATGGAAGCACTGCGCCGCTCGCGGTTTGCGCGCACCATCTACCTGGATGCCGACGTGATGGTGCTCACCGATATTTCCGAGGTCTTCGATCTTCTCGACGGGTATGATCTGGCAGCGGCGCTTGGCGGTAACCGTTCACAGCAGATGGTTCCTCCGGATGACGGCCTGCCCCGCGCTTTCCCGGTGGTGAATTCCGGCGTGATCGCGGCGCGCTCGAGCCCTCGGCTCGCCGCCTTTCTGACCGAATGAGAAGATGAAGTAGCCCGGACCAAATCGCGTCTGGACCAACCGGCGCTGCGCCGCCGTCTTTATGAGACCGACCTTCGTTTCATCCCTTTGCCGATCGAATACAATCTGAAGAACATCAAGACGATCGATGTCTGGCTTTTGATCAACGGCGCGCCGCGCATACTGCACCAGGCGGCGCTGCACAAAGGCCCACCGGGCGATCCGATGACGCCCTATAGTCTGGACGAACTTCTATCGGTGCCGCGGGCCAAGCATGTGCGCGATCTGTTGGAGACGGATTGGAGCCTTGGCGGAACCCCGCAAGCGATTTCCACGCCGACCGATCGGTTGCGTCTTCAACTCAAGAGACAGCAGGGCGGCGCCGGCAAGGCCACGCGCAGACTCCGTCGGCTCATGGAAAGGCTGCGCGCGGGGCTGCTCCGGCGATCCCGGTAGTCCGTTGCCGGGCGACTCGTGGGGCGCGAAGCCTGCGACAGGCTGCCGCGATCCTGCTTTGTGATCACACGTTGGAAATATGTGATCACATAGTGCAGAAATCCGGGCCGATTGCCGCTCATAAGGCAGAAAACCGTTTCTTCGCACCCTCGTGCCGTGCAATGTGCCCGGCAATCGCAAGCAGACGGGACAGTTTCATGAATATCCATGAATACCAGGCGAAGGCGCTTCTTCGCAGCTACGGCGCACCGGTTTCCGACGGCCGGGTCGTTCTCAAGGCCGATGAGGCGAAGACCAAGGCGAGTGAGCTCGACGGGCCGCTCTGGGTGGTGAAGGCGCAAATTCACGCCGGCGGCCGCGGCAAGGGCCACTTCAAGGAGGCCGGCGCAGGCGAAAAGGGCGGTGTCCGGCTCGCGAAGTCGGTCGAGGAGGCCGCCGAGGAAGCCAAGAAGATGCTCGGCCGCACGCTGGTGACGCACCAGACCGGCCCGGCGGGCAAGCAGGTCAACCGCATCTACATCGAAGACGGCTCCGGCATCGAGCGCGAGCTTTACCTCGCCCTGCTGGTCGACCGGAAGACCAGCCGCATCTCTTTCGTCTGCTCTACCGAAGGCGGCATGGATATCGAGGAAGTGGCGGCGAAGACGCCCGAGAAGATCCTCTCGTTCAGCGTCGACCCGGCCACGGGCTACCAGGGCTTCCACGGCCGCCGCATCGCCTTCGCGCTGGGCCTTGAAGGCGCGCAGGTGAAACAGTGCGTCGCGCTCATGGGCACGCTCTACAAGGTCTTCACCGAGAAAGACATGGAGATGCTCGAGATCAACCCGCTGATCGTGACCGATACCGGCGATCTCAAGGTGCTCGACGCCAAGTTCGGCTTCGACGGCAACGCGATCTACCGCCACCCCGACATCGCCGAACTGCGCGACACCTCGGAGGAAGATCCCAAGGAGCTGGAAGCCTCGAAATACGATCTCAACTACATCGCGCTCGATGGCGAGATCGGCTGTATGGTGAACGGCGCGGGCCTCGCCATGGCGACGATGGACATCATCAAGCTCTATGGCGCCGAGCCCGCCAACTTCCTCGACGTGGGCGGCGGCGCCACCAAGGAGAAGGTGACCGAAGCCTTCAAGATCATCACCTCCGATCCGCAGGTGAAGGGCATCCTCGTCAACATCTTCGGCGGCATCATGCGCTGCGACGTGATCGCGGAAGGCGTGATCGCGGCGGTGAAGGAAGTCGGCCTGCAAGTGCCGTTGGTGGTGCGCCTCGAGGGCACCAACGTGGAAGAGGGCAAGGCGCTGATCAACAATTCCGGTCTCGACGTGATCGCCGCCGACAACCTGTCGGACGGCGCCGAGAAGATCGTCAAGGCGGTGAAGGGGTAAGGCTGGTGTCCGCGATTGCCGCAAACGATTGGCTGGAGCGCCACAACGGGCGCACAGCGCAGGATTGCGGGGTGCGACTCGCTGCGGCCAGTCATGCCGTATGGCCGTCCGATAAAAACCTCCAAGTCCTGATCGAAGACCAAATCAAGAGTGACCTTTTGGACTTCGCATTCCACGCAAGAAAACTGATGGAAAGGCGAAGCTTAAAAAGTGCCACCGTCGGCAGCGATCCACTCTGGCCTCCGTCCCAATTGGAGCCGCCAGAAAAGAACCTCTGGGCCTTGCTTGGGCTCATTGTTCATGCGGACTCAATCGACGTTTCGTGGGAACAAGCCGACCTGCAACCAAACCCCTACAAGGGTCGCAGTCCTATGTTCGCGGGATCGGTCAAGGTTCAGTCCGATAACGGTTCAGCGACGCTTCCGATCGGTTCACTCACATCGACATTTTTCGGACAGGTGCTAGCATCGTCCGATTTTCAAGAAGAATAGGGAGCCAGGCGAAATGGCAATTCTCGTTAACGAAAACACCAAGGTGATCTGCCAGGGCTTTACCGGCTCGCAGGGCACCTTCCATTCCGAACAGGCCATCGCTTACGGCACCAAGATGGTCGGCGGCGTGACCCCGGGCAAGGGCGGGCAGACGCACCTGAACCTGCCTGTGTTCAACTCCGTGCACGAGGCCAAATCCGTGACCGAGGCGAATGCGAGCGTGATCTACGTGCCGCCGCCGTTTGCCGCCGACTCGATCCTCGAAGCGATCGACGCCGAGATGGAACTGATCGTCTGCATCACCGAGGGCATCCCGGTGCTCGACATGATGAAGGTCAAGCGCGCGCTCGAAGGCTCCGCCTCGCGGCTGATCGGCCCGAACTGCCCCGGCGTGATCACCCCCGACGCCTGCAAGATCGGCATCATGCCCGGCCATATTCACAAGCGCGGGAGCGTGGGTGTCGTCAGCCGCTCGGGCACCCTTACTTATGAAGCCGTGAAACAGACCTCCGACATCGGCCTCGGCCAGTCCACCGCCGTGGGTATCGGCGGCGACCCGATCAAGGGCACCGAGCATATCGACGTGCTCGACATGTTCCTCGACGACGACGAGACCGAGAGCATCATCATGATCGGCGAGATCGGCGGCACCGCCGAGGAAGAAGCGGCCGAGTTCCTCAAGGAACAGAAGAAAAAGGGCCGCTGGAAGCCGGTTGCCGGCTTCATCGCCGGCCGCACCGCGCCTCCGGGCCGCCGCATGGGCCATGCCGGCGCGATCGTGTCGGGCGGCCAGGGCGGCGCCGAAGACAAGATCGAGGCTATGCGCTCGGCCGGCATCGTCGTGGCCGACAGCCCGGCGACGCTGGGCGAAGCCGTGCTCGAGGCGATCGGAAAATAAACTGCTTGCGCGCGCCCGATCGACCCGGGCGCGCGCAGTCCATTTCGTCAGGTGACACCCCATGACCGACCATTCCCCAAACGACCAGTTCAAGGCGTCGAGCTTCATGCAGGGCCACAACGCGGCCTATCTCGAACAGCTTTACGCGCAATACGCGAAAGACCCGGATGCGGTCGACGAGGCGTGGCGGGCGTTTTTCGCCGAATTGGGCGATGCCGAGGGTGACGTGACCGCCGAGGCGCAGGGGCCCTCATGGCAACGGCGCGATTGGCCGCCGACCCCGGGGGGTGACCTGGTTCACGCGCTCGACGGCCAGTGGCCCGAGGAGGCCAAGCCCGAGAAGATCGCCGCCAAGATCAAGGACAAGGCCGCCGAGGCCGGCGTGGTGATCACCGAGGACCAGGTGAAGCGCGCCGTGCTCGATTCGGTGCGCGCGCTGATGATCATCCGCGCCTACCGTATTCGCGGCCACCTTGCCGCCGATCTCGATCCTCTTGGCCTGCACGAAAAAAGCGACCACCCGGAGCTTGATCCGGCCTCCTACGGCTTCACCGAGGCCGACATGGACCGGCCGATCTACCTCGACAACGTGCTGGGCCTGCAAACCGGCTCGATGCGCCAGATCCTCGATATCGTGCGGCGCACCTATTGCGGCACTTTCGCGCTGCAGTACATGCACATTTCCGACCCCGAGCAATCGAGCTGGCTCAAGGAGCGGATCGAGGGGCTGGGCAAGGAAATCCAGTTCACCCGCCGTGGCCGTCAGGCGATCCTGAACAAGCTGGTCGAGGCGGAAGGCTTCGAGAAGTTCTGCCACGTCAAGTTCATGGGCACCAAGCGTTTCGGCCTCGACGGCGCCGAGGCGCTGGTGCCGGCGATGGAGCAGATCATCAAGCGCGGCGGCTCGCTCGGCCTGAAGGAGGTCGTCATCGGGATGCCGCACCGCGGCCGCCTTTCGGTGCTCGCCAACGTGATGTCGAAGCCCTACCGCGCGATCTTCAACGAGTTCCAGGGCGGCAGCTTCAAGCCCGAGGACGTCGATGGCTCGGGCGACGTGAAATACCACCTCGGCGCCTCGTCGGACCGTGAGTTCGACGGTAACAAGGTCCACCTCAGCCTGACCGCCAACCCCAGCCACCTCGAGGCGGTCAACCCGGTGGTGCTGGGCAAGGTGCGCGCCAAGCAGGCGCAGCTCAACGATACCGAGCGCACCCAGGTTCTGCCGGTGCTTCTGCATGGTGACGCTGCGTTCGCCGGGCAGGGCGTTGTGGCGGAGGGCTTCGGCCTCTCGGGCCTCGTCGGCCACCGCACCGGCGGCACGATCCACATCATTGTCAACAACCAGATCGGCTTCACCACGGCGCCGAGCTTCTCGCGCTCCTCGCCCTATCCGACCGATATCGCGCTGATGGTTGAGGCGCCGATCTTCCACGTCAACGGCGACGACCCGGAAGCCGTGGTCCATGCCGCCAAGGTGGCCACCGAGTTCCGCCAGAAGTTCCACAAGGACGTGGTCATCGACATGTTCTGCTACCGGCGCTTCGGCCACAACGAGGGGGATGAACCGATGTTCACCAACCCCCTCATGTACAAGGCGATCAAGACCCACAAGACCACGCTCCAGCTCTACACCGAGCGCCTGATCAAGGACGGGCTGATCCCCGAGGGCGAGATCGAGGACATGAAGACCGCCTTCCAGGCCGGGCTCAACGAGGAGTTCGAGGCCTCGAAGGACTACAAGCCCAACAAGGCCGACTGGCTCGACGGGCGCTGGTCGCATCTCAACCGGCAGGGCGAGGAATACCAGCGCGGCCAGACCGCGATCCCGGAGGCAATGTTCCACGAGATCGGCACGGCGCTCACCCGGGCGCCCGATGGGTTCGAGCTGCACAAGACGGTGGGGCGGATGCTCGAGGCCAAGCGCCAGATGTTCGAGACCGGCAAGGGGTTCGACTGGGCCACCGGCGAGGCTTTGGCCATCGGTTCGCTCACGCTCGAAGGCTACCCGGTGCGCCTCTCGGGGCAGGATGCCACACGTGGCACCTTCTCACATCGCCACTCAGCGCTGATCAACCAGGCCACCGAGGAACGCTACTACCCGCTCAACCATATCCGCGAGGGGCAGGCGCGTTACGAGGTCATCGACTCGATGCTCTCGGAATACGCCGTGCTGGGCTTCGAATACGGCTACAGCCTCGCCGAACCCAACGCGCTGACGATGTGGGAGGCGCAGTTTGGCGATTTCGCCAATGGGGCGCAGATCATGTTCGACCAGTTCATCTCGTCGGGCGAAGCCAAGTGGCTGCGGATGTCGGGGCTGACCGTGCTCCTGCCGCATGGTTACGAGGGGCAGGGGCCGGAACACTCCTCCGCCCGGCTCGAACGCTTCCTGCAGATGTGTGGCGGCGACAACTGGATCGTGGCCAACTGCACCACCCCGGCGAACTACTTCCACATCCTGCGCCGCCAGTTGCACCGCACCTATCGCAAGCCGCTCATCCTGATGACGCCGAAATCGCTCCTGCGCCACAAGCTCGCGGTTTCGGATGCCGCCGATTTCATCGAGGGGTCGTCGTTCCACCGCGTGCTCTGGGATGACGCCGATCCGCAACGTCCCACCGGGCGCTCCAATGGCAGGCTTGTTGCCGACGACAAGATCAAGCGCGTGGTGATGTGTTCCGGCAAGGTCTACTACGACCTGCTAGAAGCGCGCGACTCGCGCGAGATCGAGGATGTCTACATCATGCGTGTGGAGCAGTTCTATCCCTTCCCGGCGCTGAGCCTGGTGAAGGAGCTGGAACGCTTCTCCAACGCCGAGGTGATCTGGTGCCAGGAAGAGCCCAAGAACCAGGGCGGCTGGACGTTCATGGAACCCAATATCGAATGGGTTCTGAGCCGTATCCGCAAGGCCAACACCCGCCCGCGCTACGTCGGGCGCCCGGCGGCGGCTTCGCCCGCGACCGGGTTGATGAGCCAGCACAAAGCACAACAAGAGGCGCTCGTGAACGACGCGCTGACGATCGAAGGGAACTGACCCATGAGCATTGAAGTTCGGGTGCCCACCCTGGGCGAAAGCGTGACCGAAGCCACCGTGGCGACCTGGTTCAAGAAACCGGGCGACGCGGTCGAGGCCGACGAGATGCTCTGCGAACTGGAGACCGACAAGGTCACCGTGGAGGTGCCCGCCCCCTCGGCGGGCGTGCTCGGCGAGATCATCGCCGGCGAGGGCGAGACCGTCGGCGTGGATGCGCTGCTGGCCACGTTGACCGAGGGCAAGGGTGCCGAGGCTCCGGCAAAGGACGAGAAGCCCGCCAAGGTGGAAGTGCAGTCCGAGGTCAGGGCCGAGGTCGAAGAAGGCCCGGCGGTTGACGTGATGGTGCCCGCGCTCGGCGAAAGCGTCAGCGAAGCCTCGGTCTCGACCTGGTTCGTCAAGGTGGGCGACACGGTCGATGCCGACGAGATGCTCTGCGAACTGGAGACCGACAAGGTTTCGGTCGAGGTGCCGGCCCCGGTTGCGGGTGTGCTGAGCGAGATCCTGGCCGAGGAAGGCGCGACGGTGGAAGCCGGTGGCAAGCTCGCGGTGATCACCGAGGGCGCGTCGGGCGGGGCTGCGAAACCGGCGCCGAAGGCCGAAGCGGCGCAAGAGACCCCGGCGGCCCCCGCCGCCTCGGGCAAGGATATCGAGCACGCGCCATCGGCCAAGAAGGCGATGGCCGAGGCCGGGCTTTCGCCCGACAAGGTCGAGGGCACGGGCCGTGACGGGCGGATCATGAAGGACGACGTGAAGCGCGCGCTCGCCGCCACCTCTTCCCCGAGCGCGAAGCCTGCGCCCTCCGCCGCACCGCGTGCCGCCGTTCCCGCCGAGGATGCCGCCCGCGAGGAGCGGGTGAAGATGACGCGCCTGCGCCAGACCATCGCCCGCCGCCTCAAGGACGCGCAGAACACGGCCGCGATCCTCACCACCTACAACGAGGTGGATATGTCGGCGGTGATGGAATTGCGCAACGAATACAAGGACCTGTTCCTGAAGAAACACGGGGTGAAGCTCGGCTTCATGTCGTTCTTCGTGAAGGCCTGCGTGCATGCGCTGAAAGAGGTGCCCGACGTCAACGCCGAGATCGACGGCGACGGCGTGGTTTACAAGAACTACGTCCACATGGGCGTGGCCGTGGGCACGCCGCAGGGCCTCGTGGTGCCGGTGGTGCGCGATGCCGACCAGATGAGCTTCCACGCCATCGAGCAGAAGATCAACGAACTGGGCACGCGTGCGCGCGACGGCAAGCTCACCATGGCCGAGATGCAGGGCGGCTCCTTCACCATTTCCAACGGCGGGGTCTACGGCTCGCTGATGTCGAGCCCGATCCTGAACCCACCGCAATCGGGCATTCTCGGAATGCACAAGATCCAGGACCGGCCGATGGTGGTGAACGGCGAGATCGTGATCCGCCCGATGATGTACCTGGCGCTGAGCTACGATCACCGTATCGTCGATGGCAAGGGCGCGGTCACCTTCCTCGTCCGCGTGAAAGAGGCGCTGGAAGACCCGCGCCGTTTGTTGATGGATCTGTAAGCCGATGACCGAACCCGACCAGAAACCCGATACAGGCCTCGCCTCGTGGATGCCGAGCCGCAAGCTGAAGCTCCGGATCTGGGCGATCCGCTCCGTTCTGGTGATCCTCGCGATCTATGCCGTGGTGTGGATGAACGGGCCGGCATGGCTGATCTGGGTGGGCTGGGCCTACGTCGGCATTACCTTCGTGCTCGCCTTCGTGCTCACGCGCCCCGGCGCGGGCGGCGGCAAGGGCACTTGAGGACGGCAACGACAAATACGCCCAGCGGGGCAAGGAGTGAGACATGGCAGAGTATGATGTGATCGTGATCGGCGGCGGGCCGGGGGGCTATGTTTGCGCCATCCGTTGCGCGCAACTGGGCCTCAAGACCGCCTGCGTCGAGGGCCGCGAAACCCTTGGGGGCACCTGCCTCAACGTGGGCTGCATCCCCTCCAAGGCGCTTCTGCACGCCTCGCACATGCTGCACGAGGCCGAGCACAACTTCGCCAAGATGGGCCTCAAGGGCAAATCGCCCTCGGTCGACTGGAAGGAGATGCAGGCCTACAAGGACGACGTGGTCGCCCAGAACACCAAGGGCATCGAGTTCCTGTTCAAGAAAAACAAGGTCGACTGGATCAAGGGCTGGGCCTCGATCCCGGGCAAGGGCCAGGTGATCGTGGGCGACGAGACCCACAGCGCAAAACACATCGTCATCGCCACCGGGTCCGAG
Source organism: Sinisalibacter lacisalsi (assembly GCF_014640115.1). GTDB lineage: Bacteria > Pseudomonadota > Alphaproteobacteria > Rhodobacterales > Rhodobacteraceae > Sinisalibacter > Sinisalibacter lacisalsi. The sequence continues at coordinate 788,060 of NZ_BMGI01000001.1, forward strand.
GCATCGAGCCTGCCCGGCGTGGAAATCGACGAGAAGGTGGTGGTCACCTCCACCGGCGCGCTCGCGCTGCCGAAGATCCCCAAGAAAATGGTGGTGATCGGTGCCGGCGTGATCGGGCTGGAGATGGGCTCGGTCTATGCCCGCCTCGGCACCGAGGTGACGGTGGTGGAATACCTCGACCACGTCACGCCGGGGATGGATGGCGAGATTCAGAAAACCTTCCAGCGCACGCTCAAGAAACAGGGAATGGAATTCGTGCTCGGCGCCGCGGTGCAGAAGGTCGACGCGAAGAAGACCAAGGCCACCGTGCATTACCAGTTGCGCAAGGACGAGAGCGATCACACGCTGGAGGCCGACGTGGTTCTGGTGGCCACCGGCCGGCGGCCCTACGCCGAGGGGCTTGGCCTCGATGCGGCGGGCGTCAAGAAGACCGAGCGCGGCCAGATCGCCGCCGACCAGGGCAAGACCTCCGTCGAAGGCATCTGGGCGATCGGCGACGTGACCGAAGGCCCGATGCTCGCGCACAAGGCCGAAGACGAGGGCATGGCCGTGGCCGAGCGTATCGCCGGGCAGGCGGGGCACGTGAACTACGACGTGATCCCGGGCGTGATCTACACCACTCCCGAGGTCGCCAGCGTCGGCAAGACCGAGGAAGAGCTGAAGGAAGAGGGTCGCGCCTACAAGGTCGGCAAGTTCTCCTTCATGGGCAACGGCCGCGCCAAGGCGATGCACCAGGGCGAAGGCTTCGTGAAGATCCTCGCCGACAAGGAGACCGACCGTATCCTCGGCGTGCACATCCTCGGCCCCTCGGCAGGGGAGTTGATCCACGAGGTCTGCGTGGCGATGGAATTCGGGGCCGCGGCGGAAGATCTGGCGCGCACCTGCCACGCCCACCCGACGCTTTCCGAAGCGGTGCGCGAAGCGGCGCTGGCCTGCGGCGACGGGCCGATCCACAGCTGATCGGGCGGCAGCGCGGCGGCGCCAAGCCTAGCGCGGGCCGCGGTGTTATGTCCGGCGCGCGGGATTTGACAGGCGCGCGCCGTGCTGCCACGATCTTTTTCGAACTGGCCGAGTCCACTTGGTTTTTCGAGGAGGCACACCATGCGTTATGACATTTTTCCAGACCTGATCTTTAAACCCCTCTTCGCGACCGTGCTCGCGCTCGCCGTTGCCCTTGGGCTGTCGACGCCGCGCCCGGCCGTGGCACAAGACGGGATCGCGGGAGCCGTTGCCCTCGGGATCGTCGGCACCGCGGTGTATTGCGCCGCCAACCCGCACAGGTGCGGCGGCAGCACCGCATCCACCGGCGGCGCGCGAGTTGGCGCTGTCGATGCCATCGCGCTCAACCGCACCCAGGCGATGTGGGTGCAGGGCGGCTTGCGCAACCTCGGGTTCTACAGCGGTGCGATCGACGGCGCGTTCGGTGCCGGTACCCGCACCGCGATCCGGCAATACCAGGCCGCCATCGGCGCGAATGCGACCGGGCGTCTCACCGGCCAGCAGATCAACGATCTCGTGGTGCTCTCGCCGGAGTTCATGTCCTATGCCGACGACGCGACTTACCTGTTCAACGCGGATCTCGCCAATGATCTGACGCGCGATCAGGTGCGCCAGCTTCAGGCCGAGTTGAACCGGCGCGGTTTCAACGCCGGGCCGGTCGATGGCGCCTTCGGCGGGATGACTCGCAACGCCATTGCCGCCTACAAGGCGAGCCAGGGCCTGCCGGGTGGGCCAGTCGCCTCGCGTCGCCTGCTTGCACATATGCAGGGCACGCCAGCTCCGGTTCCGGCGGGGGCGCATCTCGTCGCCTGGCGGTCCTCGGGGTCTTCGGGCAGCATGACGACGACAGGCAGCGCGAACGGGGCGCAGAACGCCGCCCAGCCGCAGGAAGAAGCGCCGACGCAGGTCACCCCGGTCGGCGAGAACCTCGCGTTCGATATTCTCGGGGTTTCTCTCGGCATGAAGCCCGATACGGTGATGGAGCGGCTCGCCGGGGAACTCGGTGCCAACATGGTGACCGACCAGGCGAATACCGCTACTTTCGGCGGCACCGAGACGGTGGATACCGCCTATCTGGCGCAGCAGTCCGACTGGCCTGCCGACGCGGCGGAACAGTTCGTTGCGTTGTTCGACAGCGCCCGGCCCGATCTTGGCGCCTTGGCGGCGATCCGGACGATCCGCATGCCCGCGAGCGTTGACCAGGCGATGTTCGAAGCCCAGGTGCTGCCGGAAATCCTCGCCAAGTATGGCACGGAAGCCCAGTTCGGAAACGGCGAGGTTTGGATCGGCGGCGCCGACGCGCGCGAGGCCGCGCGTGCGGATGCGAGCGTTCTGGCACAATGCGGCCAGTTGCGGCTTGCCGCGCTCGGCACCGGGACCTGGACCGAGGGCAACGGCCCGCTGCTCGACACCGCCAGCCTCGGCAGCGTGACGCGCGACTGCGGGCAGGTGTTGCGCGTGACTTTCGTCAACTCGGTCATCCGCATCGGGCTGTGGGACAGTGCCGTTCTTTCCGGCTCCGCGACGGCGCCGAAAATCAAGTTCTGAGCGGGACGATCCTGAAAGAAACAGGGCCGGGGCATCGCCCCGGTCCTTTCCGTTTCGGCGACGACGTTTGAAGACGTCAGCCCACAAGCATTTTCAGCCCCTGCGTCACGTCAGTGCGCACCGCGAGGCGCAGGCCGGGTTCATCCCCGGCGGCAAGGGCGGCGAGGATCAGCCGGTGGTGACGCTGAAGATCGGTGCGGGTGCGCGACATGTAAAGCATCCGCATCGTCGGGCCGAGCTGGAGCCAGACGGTTTCGGCCAGCGCCAGCATCGCCGGCGCCTGCGCGCGCAGATAGATCGTGCGGTGAAATTCGAGATTGGTGCGGATATACGCCGCGATATCGTTCTTAGCCACGTGTTCGGCGATCCGGCCGTTGATCGTATGCAACCGCTCGATCAGCGCCATGTGCGCGCGCGGCATCGCCCGTGCAGCCAGTTCCGGCTCGAGCATGGCGCGCAATGCGGCGAGCTCTTCGATCCGCTCCTGGCTCAGGTTCGGCGTGGTCACCCGGCCCGACGACGAGAGCGAGAGCGCCCCTTCGGCGGCGAGCCTGCGCACCGCCTCGCGCGCCGGCGTCATCGAAACCCCGAACTCGGCGCCGATGCCCCGAATGGTGAGCGGCACGCCCGCGTCCATCTCGCCATACATGATGCGGCCGCGCAGGGCGCGATACACGCGTTCATGCGCGGCGAGGCTGGCTTCGGCGCCGGTCGTGATGTTTGCGGGCGGGGTTGGGTCGGAGGTCATCATGGGCAGAAATGTGATCACAACCCGGCCCGGCGTCAATCCTTGAAACGATAGCGGTGCAGGTTCTGGGCGTTGGTCCTGAGCCAGCGCCGTGGGGCGTCGTAATCCGGGTAGAGCCGCGCAACCTGCACCCAGAACGCGGGCGAATGGTTCATCTCGGCGAGGTGGGCGACCTCGTGCGCCGCGACATAGTCCAGCACGCCGGGCGGGGCCATGATCAGCCGCCAGGAATACATCAGATCGCCCTGCGCGCTGCACGATCCCCAGCGCGACCGGGTATCGCGCAAAGTGATGCGGCCATGCGCCAATCCGAGCCGCGCGGCGTGGCGGCGGGAGGCCTCGACGAGGTCCAGCCGCGCGTGGTGCTTGAGAAAGGCGGCAAGGCGGGCCGGGGTGCGCTCGGGGTCGCGCGCGGGCACCTCGATGCGGTCATCCACCAGGCGCACCGCGCGTCCCGGGGCGGCCACGATCGGCAAGCTGGCGCCCCGGAAGGATATCGCCTGGCCCGGCAGCGGGCGCATCTCGCCCGGATGCTCGGCGATATGACGGCGGATCCACTCGGCCTTTTCTTCGGCAAAAGCAAGGGCCTGGCGGCGGGAGGCCCCGCGCGGCAGGGTGAGAGTCACGCGCCCGTCGAGCCGCGACACGCGCAGCGAGAACCGCCGCGCCCGCGCCGAGGCTTTCAGCACCAGCTCGATCGGCGGATCGCCGGACAGCAATACCTGTTCGCCCATGTTCACACCTCGCGCCTCATCGTCCGGCAGCCACAATCGGCCCGCCGCACGCGACCTGCGTGAAAGCCTTTGACAGCCCCGCGCGACTGTGGCAAGTGCCCCCAAATCTCTCAGAACCATTTGACGACGGAAAGGGGTATTCCATGCCCAAGGAAGAATGGGGCACCAAGCGTGTTTGCCCGGAGACCGGCAAGCGGTTTTATGACCTGAATGCGAGTCCCATCATCAGCCCGTATACCGGCAAGGTGGTCGAGATCGAGACCGGCAAAGCGTCGCGCACCATGGTGGCCGACAAGGCCGACAAGGCTTCGGAAACCAAGAAGCCTGCAGATGATGATCTCGTCGACAACGAGGCCATCGTCGAAGACGACGATGTCGATCTCGAGGACGATGTGCTCGAAGACGAAGAAGACGATGATGTTTCGCTGGACGATATCGCCGACGTGGCCGCGCCCGACGACGACTGAGCGTCCCGCCGCGGGGTGACGAGAACGGGCCGGGGCGGATGCCGACCGGCCCGTTTGTTTTACCGCTGAGCTGTCCGGCGCGGAGTGGTCAGGCCATGCCGAGCCGCGCCCGCAGCCGCCGACCGCGCGACCGCGCCCAACCCCGCGCGCCGGCCCAGACGATCTTGGCGATCTTGCGATAGCCGAACTCGCCGCGCATCATCGCCACGACTGCCCCCGGCTCGAGCTGACCCATCCGCCGCACCGATGCGTTCCACTGCTGCGGCGTGAACTTCGCGGCCCGCGTGTTGACGAGGAAGCCCCACTTGTAGTCGCGTTTCAGCCGCCGGCGGCACCGTCGTTCGTAGGCGTTGAGCGGCCCGCGCCGCCCCGTCTTGATGGTCTTGCCGAGGGCTTCGCCCAGAACCCGGCCAAGCTCGATGCAAATGCGGATGCCCTCGCCCGCGGTCGGGGTCGCGAAATTCGCCGAGTCGCCCACGCGGATCACGTTGCCGAACACCAGTTTTTCGTCATAGGCCACCGAGGGCAGGATGCCGCTGTGAACCTGCGGCTCGCCTTCGAGGGTGAGGCCGAGCCGTTCGAGGTAACGCTTGTCCGAGACCACCGCGTCGAGCAGCTTGCGCGGGGATTGTTCGGTATCGGGCTGGATCACGCCGACGCCGATTCGCAGCGTGCCGTGCACGGTGCCGAAGGCCCAGCCGTACCCCGCGGGCACCTTCTGGCCCATGAAGATGATCCCACGGTCCAGCTTGTTGTCGCCAAGCGGGTATTCATATTCCGTTCCCACCGCGAGGCGTTCGGGCTTGCGGGCGAGCCCCCGCGCGTTCAGCACCGCGAAATGCCAACCGGAGCCATCGACGACATAGGTTGAAACGATCGTGTCATAGGCCCCGTCCCGGGCCCGGATCTCGCTTTCGAAAAGCCCGTCGTCGCGCTGGCGCGTGGTGATGAACTTGGTGGCCAGAAGCAGGGTTCTGTCCTTGTGGTCGGACTGGCTGGCCAGCCACTTGTAGACGGCGGGGGTGTCGAGGATCGCGGGCACCGCCTCGCCCATGGGAATGGTGGCGTGGGCCTTGTCGGCGAAAGCCTCGTTGGTGTTGAGGCGGTTGTACATTCCCTCGGGAATGCCGAGTTGCTCGATATCCTCCATCCAGCAGCCGCCGGAGGTGCGCACCGGAAGGCCGATCTCCTGATCCTGGTGCACGATCACCGTTTTCACGTCATCCGGCAGCGTCGACGCGACCGATAGCCCGGCCGGGCCGCCGCCGACGATCAGAACGTCGCAGGTGAGGGTTTTGTCACTCATGTCTCAGGATCCCCAATTCGGAGCGCCGCCGCAACAGCGCCGCTCCGGCGTTTTCGGGGCAAGCTACGCGGGTGACGCCTGCATGTCCATATTCGTGGCCGGCCGGGCGCTGAAAACGCCCCGAGCGGCCGGATTTTTCCCTTGCGCTGCCGACTGGCCTCGCCTACATACGCGCCGACAGACGGCTGGGCCGTCAAGTCTTGGGGCCTTAGCTCAGCTGGGAGAGCGCTTGCATGGCATGCAAGAGGTCAGGGGTTCGATCCCCCTAGGCTCCACCAATTTCCTCTGGAATATCATAACGCTTCCGTGCCGCCTCCGGTTTGTCTCCGCACGTCTTTGAGCCGCACGTCCAGGCGAGGATGATCGGGCAGGGGGCCACCTCTACGGCCAGGAATAAAGCGATCCGTCTGCTTCGGTCTCGGGCCGGGCCGCCTCGCGCTGGCGCGACCGGTAGCGCCCCGGCGCCAGCCCTTCCATCTGGCTGAAGAAGCGGCTGAGTTGCGGGGCGCCGGAGAACCCGAGCACACCCGCGATCTGTTCGATCGCAAGCGAGGATTGTTCCAGGTAGGCCTTCGCCTCGAGCAACAACCGCTCGCGGATCATCCTGCCCGGCGGACGGCCATGGGTGCGAAGGCAAACGTCATTCAGCCGGTCGCGGGAGACGCCAAGCTCGGCGGCATAGCGCGCCACCGACCAGCGTTCGCGGACATGGGCTTCCACCAACGCGGTGAAACGACTGGCCAGCGCCTTGCCGCCACCCGCCGCCGGCCCTGCCACGCTGCCCTGGCCCTGACCGCGCCGCAACTGGATGAGCAGCACGCGCAGGAAAGATTCGACCACCGACGCGCTCAGTGGCCCCGGTTGCAGCGTTTCGGCAAGGATACCGGCGAAGCAGGATGAAACCGTTGCCGCTGCCGTCGCCCCTTCGCCCGAGAGGCGCAGGAGAAGCCGGCGATCGGCCATGAAGCGGAGTTCGGCGGTTTCCGGCGAGCGCGCGAGGATGCGGTTCAGCGTGGCGCGGCCCAAAGCCAGGTGACACCCCTGCGCCCCGGCCGCCAGTTCCAGCCGCATCCCCTCGCGCCAGGGAAACCAGCCCATGACCGGCCCGACCAGGGGCAGGGGCGAGGCATCCGCGAGCCGCAACGTCGCCTCGCCCCTGTCGAGATGGATGGCGCGAAAATTCTCCACCTCTTCGAGGCCGGCAAGGCCGATGGAACGGGCCTGCAGATCGGCGCGGAACCGTTCCGCCCGGATCGGGGTTTCCGCGCTGCGACCGGCTGTCGCAGCCGTACTCCGGCGAAATGGCATCCGATTCCCCTCAAAAAGATAATTCTTTCCCACATTTCGATATTTACCGCCCTTGCTTGTCAACCGACACTTGGCAGGTCCGGTGCGAAAGCAAGCACTGCGGGCGCCTGCGCGAGCACAACAAGTCAGCGTGTGGACGATAAGCCGTTTGGGAGGACGACTTGTTCGAAGCCAATGCCATCATCGGCGGCGCATCCGTGCCCGGCCTTCACGGCCGCACCTTCGAGCGGCGTGACCAGATCACGGGCGCAGTGGTCAGCCGGGCCGCGGCGCTTGATCCCGCCGGCGCGGAAGCCGCTGCAGATGCCGCGGCGCGCGCCTTTCCCGGCTGGTCCGCAACCGCGCCGGGCGACCGCGCCGCGCTCCTGCTTCGGGCTGCCGATTGCTTGCGCGATGCCACCGACGAGCTATGCCGGATCGGTGCGGCGGAGGTCGGGGCTTCGGCCGAATGGGTGCGCTTCAACATCGAAATCGCAAGCGACACCCTCGCCCAGGCCGCGCGACTGGCCGAAGCCATCGGCATGACCGACGTGCAGGGCGGGCCGGAAGGCACCCGCTACCATCTTATCCGCCGGCCATCGGGGGTGGTGCTGGGCATCGCGCCGTGGAACGCGGCGGTGACGCTGGCGGTGCGCGCCGTGGCCGCCCCGCTGGCGCTTGGCAACACGGTTGTTCTCAAGGGCTCGGAGCTTTGCCCCAAGCTGCACGAGCGGGTCGCCGCGGCGCTGATCGAGGCGGGCCTGCCCGACGGCGTGCTCAACCTCGTCAGCAACGCGCCCGAAGATGCCCACAGCGTCGTCGAGGCGCTGATCGGGCATCCGGCGGTGCGGCGGGTGAACTTCACCGGCTCCACGCGGGTGGGGCGCGAGATTGCGGTGATGGCGGCGCGGCACCTGAAAAAGTGCCTGCTGGAACTTTCGGGCAAGGCCACCGCCATAGTCCTCGCCGACGCCGATATCAGGGCGACGGCGCGTGCGGTGGCGCATGGCGCCTTTTTCAACCAGGGCCAGGTCTGCATGGCGACGGACCGGATCGTGGTGGAGGCCCCCGCAGCCGAGGCGTTCATCACGGCACTGGCGGAGGAGGCGCGGGGGCTCAGGTTCGATCCGGCCACCGGGCGGGGGCCGCTGGGGCAACTGATCGGCACCGAAGCGGTGGCCCGGGTTCGCGGGCTGATCGACGACGCGCTGTCCAAGGGCGCCGTGCTCGTGACCGGCGGCGAGGGTCATGGCGCGGCAGTGCAGCCGACGATCCTTGACCATGTCGCATACGGCATGCGGATCTATGGCGAGGAGGTGTTCGGGCCTGTCGTCGGGATCATCCGCGTGGCCGATGCCGACGAGGCCGTGACGGTGGCGAATGATACCGAATACGGCCTCGCCGCCGCCGTCTTCGGGCGCGATGTCGAACAGGCCAGCGCGATCGCGCGGCGCATCGAGTGCGGCGCGGTGCATGTGAACGGCTCCACCGTCTGCGATGATCCCGCGATGCCCTACGGCGGCGTGAAGGCCAGCGGATACGGCCGGTTTGGCGGCCAGGCCGTGATCGACGAATTCACCGAGATTCAATGGATGACCGTGCGGGATGAACCCGCCGTCGGCCCGGACGAACCGGGAAACAACTGAGAACCATGTCAGGGAGGACATAAACATGAAACGCAGGACATTTGCCCAGATCGCCGCGCTGGCGCTCGCAACCGGCTTCGCCGCGGTGCCGGCATCGGCGCAGGATACGCTCAAGGTCGGTGCCGTGGCGCCGAAAACCGGCCCGCTCGCCGGCGGCGCGGCCGTATCCTATTGGCCGAACGTCAAGCTCTGGGTCGAGACGGTGAACGCCCGTGGCGGCCTCAATGTCGACGGCAAGCAGATGATGCTGGAGGTGATCGAGTACGACGATCAGACCAACCCCGGCGAAACCATCAAGGCTGTGCAGCGGCTCGTCGAACAGGATCAGGCCGACATCATCCTGCCGCCCTATTCCACCGGCCTCAACCTTGCCTCGGCGCCGATCTACCACCGCTACGGCATTCCGATGATCACCTCGACCGCCACCACCGACAAGGCGGACGAGCTTTCGGCGCAGTTCCCGAACGTGTTCATCTCGCTGGGCGGGGCGCAGCCGATCGCGCTGGGCGCGGTCGAGGTGCTGACCGAGTTGCGCGACAGGGGCGATATCGGCAACAAGGTCGCCATCGTCAACGTCGCTGACGCCTTCGGCATCGAGCTTGCCAACGTCGCCAAGCCGGCCTTTGCCGATGCGGGCTTCGAGCTGGTCTATGAAAGCTCCTATCCGCTGGGCAGCCAGGATCTCTCGCCGGTGATGAAGGCGGTGAAATCGGCCGATCCGGATGCCTTCGTGGCGTTCTCCTATCCGCCCGACACCTTCGCCCTTACCGAGCAGGCGCAGATCGAGGATCTGCAGGTCGGCGCGTTCTACACCGCCGTCGCCACCGCCTTCCCGAGCTATGCCGGCCGTTTCGGCGAGTCGATCGAGGGAGTTCTGGGGATTGGCGGTGTGAATGCCGACGACGAGGCGTTCCAGACCTACGCCGCGCGCCACGAGGAAGTGACCGGCGCCAAGCCCGATTACTGGGCCAGCGCCATGGTCTATTCCACCTTCGAGGTGCTGGAACAGTCGATCGAGGCGGTCGGGCTCGATAACGCCGCGATCATCGAGCACATCAAGGCCAACGCTTTCGACACCGTGATCGGCACGCTGGACTTCGACGAGAACAACAACAACCCCTCGTTCTGGACCGTGGGCCAGTGGCAGGACGGCGTGTTCAAGGGCGTCGCCTCGACCGGCCGCGAGGGCGCGGTGGACGTGGTCGTGAAGGGCCCGTGGAAGTGATCTGAACCCGCCCGGGGCCGGGATCGGACCGGCCCCGGGCAATCTTAAAGACAGGCCGGGGAGAGGCATGGATATCATCGTCACAGGGCTTCTGCTGGGCGGCACCTACGCGCTGATCGCGATGGGGCTGAACCTGCAATACGGCATGGCCCGCATCATGAACCTCGCCAATGGCGAGATGCTGGTGGCCGGGGGCTTCGCCGCCTTCTGGTTCTGGACCGCGGCGCAGGTGAGCCCCTTGCTCACCGTGTTCATCGTCGCGCCGGTCGCCTTCGCGGCGAACTGGCTGATCTACATCGTCTTCCTGCGGCCGCTGGTGAAGCGCGCGCGCTCGCGCGGGCAACTCGAGGTTGACTCGATCCTGACCACTTTCGGGCTCTCCTTCGTCTCCGTCGGGCTGATGCTGGCGGTCTTCGGCGGCGATTATTTCAGCTATTCCTACCTCTCCTTCCCGGTCCACATCCTCGGCGACAGCTACGGCGCCAACCGGGTGGCCGCCTTCGTCTCGGCGGTGATCATCTGCGGCGCGCTCTGGCTCTGGCTTGATCGCAGCCGGGCGGGGCTGACGATCCGAGCCATCGCCGTGGCCCCCGACAGCGCCCGGCTGGTGGGGATCGACGTGGGCAAGATGGCGGCGCTGGCCTTCGCGCTCGGCGGCGCGGTGACCGCTACCGGCGGCGCGCTGATCTCGACCTTCCTCACCCTCGACGCCTCGACCGGCGTTATGTTCACGCTCAAGGCGCTGATCATCGTGATCATGGGCGGGGTAGGCGACATACGCGGCACGATCATCGCGGCCCTGGCGCTCGGGCTGCTGGAAACCTTCGTGGCCACCCTGATCGATCCGGGGCTGACGCTGGCGGCGGCCTACCTTCTGTTCGTCGTGATCCTGCTGGTGCGCCCGCAGGGCCTGTTCGGGAGGCGCACGACATGAGGCTCTCCCCAACCGACTGGCGCAACCTCACGCTTTCGGCCCTGGCCCTGGCCTTCGTGGCCTGCCTGCCGTGGCTGGTGGGCAACTACGGCCTCTCGATCGGTGTGACCATCGTGATGTATACCGTGCTGGCCACCAGCTGGGCGTTGTTCTCGGGGCCGACGCATTACATCAGCCTCGCCACCGCGGCGTTCTTCGGGGTGGGCACCTACGTCACCGGGATCGGCATCGAGTATCTGCCTTACTGGACGCTCCTGCCCCTCGCGGGCGTGATCGGCGCGGTGCTGGCGGCGCTGGTCGGGCTGGCCACGCTGCGGCTCTCGGGCGTCTACTTCGTGATCTTCACCCTCGGCCTTGCCGAGTTCATCCGCCAGGTGATCACCTGGGGCCAGAACGTCTCGGGCGCCAAGGGAATCTACGTTCTCACCTCGATCACCGAGGCGCATATCTACTGGCAGCTCCTTGGCCTCGCGGCGCTGGTCTACCTGCTCGGCTGGGCGATCGGGCGGTCGCGGCTCGGGTTCGCGCTGCGCATCATCGGCGACGACGAGCAGGTGGCGCGCCATTCCGGCATTCACACGGCGCGCGCCAAGATCCTGCTGTTTCTCGTGCCGGGGTCGGTCGCCGCGATCACCGGCGCGATCCTCGCGCCGCGCTACGTCTATATCGAGCCGTCGCTGGCGTTCACCCCGATGCTCTCGTTCCAGGTGGTGATCATGGCGCTGCTTGGCGGCACCGGCCGGCTCTGGGGTCCGCTGGTGGGGGTGATCCCCTTCACCTTCCTGTGGGAAGGGATCTCGATCACGGTGCCGAACCAGACGACGCTGCTGCTCGGCGTGTCTTTCCTCGTCATCGTCTACCTGCTGCCCAAGGGCTTTGTCGGGTTGTTCGGCGCGATCCGGCGGCGGATGGGATCGGAGGGGCTGGTATGAGTGCGGTTCTTTCCCTGCGCGGTGTGACCAAGCGCTTCGGCGGACTGGTCGCTGTGAACGCGATGGATTTCGACGTGGCGGAGCACGAGGTGCTGGGCCTGATCGGCCCGAACGGCTCGGGCAAGTCGACCACGCTGAACCTGATCTCGGGGGCCTTGCCGGTCACGTCCGGCGCCATCGCGCTGCGCGGCAGCCCGATCACCCAGTTGCCCGCGCAAGACATCGCCCGGCGCGGCATCGCCCGCACCTTTCAACTCGTCCGGCTGCTGCCGTCGATGAGCGTCCTGGAAAACGTCATGGCGGGCGCGGTGTTCGGCCACCGGCGGCGTTGGGGTTACGAGGCCGAGGCGGTGGCCCAAACCATGCTCGAACAGGTCGGGCTCGCCGGCCGCGGCCACATGGCGGTGGGCCAGCTCACCTATATCGACACCAAGCGGGTGGAACTGGCCCGCGTGCTCGCGGGCGAGCCGCGCGTGGTGCTGCTCGACGAGTGGCTCGCGGGGCTGAACCCGACGGAACTGGAGGAGGGCGTGGCGCTGATCCGCGCGCTGCGCGACGAGGGCCGCACGATCATTCTCGTCGAGCACGTGATGGACGCGATCCGCTCGCTCTGCGACCGCTGCGTGGTGATGGCCTCGGGCACCAAGATCGCCGAGGGCACGCCCGCCGAGGTGCTCGCCGACCCGGAGGTGATCCGGGCCTACCTGGGGGATGACGATGCTTGAGGTAAAGGATCTCAAGGCCGCCTATGGCCAACACCCGGCGCTGACCGGGGTTTCGCTGCGGGTCGATCCGGGCGAGATCGTGGTGATCCTCGGCGCCAACGGCGCGGGAAAATCGACGCTGCTGAAGGCGGTGTCGGGGATCTGCGAGGGAAAGGTCGAGGGCACGGTCCGGCTCGCGGGCACCGATCTGCTCGGCATGCCGCCGAACCGGATCGTGGAGGAAGGGCTGGCGCTGGTGCCCGAGGGGCGCGGCGTGTTCCCTGATCTCACCGTGGCCGAGAACCTTTCGCTCGGCGCCTATACGCCGCGCGCCCGCGAGGAGGAGGCGGGCAGCCTCGACCGCGTGCTCAGGCTCTTCCCCAAGCTCGGTGAGCGGCGCGGGCAGGTGGTGCGCACAATGTCGGGCGGCGAACAGCAGATGGTGGCGATCGGCCGGGCGATGATGTCGAACCCGGTTTACCTGACGCTGGACGAACCCTCGCTCGGCCTGTCGCCGCTGCTGTGCAAGGAGTTGTTCCAATCGCTGGTGACAGTGAAGGACGCCGGGATCGGGGTCTTGCTGGTGGAGCAGAACGCGCGCCAGAGCCTCGCCATTGCCGACCGTGCCTACCTGCTGGAGAACGGTCAGATCGTGCACGAGGGCAAGGCGGCAGAACTGCGCAACGACCCGGCGGTGCAGGCGGCGTATCTTGGCGGCGCCCAGTCGGCCGGGCTGCCGCCCACCGCTGCAAGCCCCGCGCGGCAGCCGGCGCCCGCGGCGGCGCAGGCCCCGTCGCCCGCCGAAAGGCCCGCGCCGCCGCGCCCCAGCGGCCCGTCGCCCGACGAGATCGCGGTCAGCGCCCTGGCCTCGCTCGCGTCGCCGCCACCGCGCGCCCCGGCCCCGCCGACTGCCCCGGCAGCGAGCGCGCCTGCGCCGAGGCCGCAAAAAGCCGAGCCGCCGCGCAAGAGCGCCCCCCCGCCATCCAACCCGCCGCGCAGTTTGCCGGATGGTTTGCCCGGCGGGCTGTCGCTTTCGGATCTGGTGGCGGAGGCCAGCGCGGCGAGCCGCGCGCGCTACGGCGGTGCCAGCCCGCCGCCGCCGCCGAGCCCGGCCACCACCCGGCCCGTCGCCAGCTACACGGTGCCGGCGCTCGACACCGCCGCGCTCACCGGCGCGAGCCACGACCGCCTCAATGCCATTCTGACCGAGATCGAAACCGCCGCCGCCCAGGCCCGGGCGTGGCGCCCGGATCCGGCTCGTAAAACAGGGAGATGACCCATGCTTGACGCGAACCCCAACGACGCCCCCACCATCAAGGGCATGTATATCGGCGGCCAGTGGGTGCCGGCCGCGCGCACTTTCGAGGATCTCAACCCCTCGGACAACACGCTCTACGCCCGCATCCCCGATGCCTCGACCGCCGACATGCGCCGCGCGATCGACACCGCGCATGCGGCCTTTCCCGATTGGTCCTCGCGGCCGTTCCACGAGCGCGCCCACGCGCTGCTCAAGATCGCCGATGTCTGGGAGAAGCGTGGCGCCGATTTCTGCGCCGCGGCCATGGCCGAGGGCGGCGGCTGGAAGGGCAAGGGGCTGTTCGAGGCCGGCTACGTGGCCGAAGTGTTCCGCTCCGCCTCGGCGCTGTGCTACCAGAACATCGGCGAGGTTCTGCCCTCCGAACACCAGAAATTCATGATGGCCACCCGCTTCCCGCTCGGCGTGGTCGGGGTGATCTCGCCGTGGAACATGCCCGGCATCCTCACGTCGCGCGGCTTTGCCGCCGCTCTCGCGGTGGGCAACACCGTGGTTCTGAAGCCGTCGGAAGACACGCCCTATTCCGGCGGGCTCTACTTCGCCGAGATCCTGGAAGAAGCGGGGATTCCTGCGGGTGTGTTCAACGTCGTCACCTGCTCGCGCGAAAGCGTGGCCGCGGTCGGCGATGAACTTATCGGCAACCCGCGCGTCAAGGCCGTCAGCTTCACCGGCTCCACCGCCGTGGGCCGCCAGATCGCGGCGAAGTGCGGCGCGCATCTCAAGAAGACCTGCGTCGAACTGGGCGGCAAGGACAGCATGATCGTGCTGGAAGACGCCGATCTGGACGGCGCCGCCCGCGCCGCCAACTTCGGCTCCTTCATGCACCAGGGACAGGTTTGCATGTCGACCGAAAAGCTGTTGGTGCACGAGAAGGTCTGGCAGCCGTTCATGGAACGCTTCCTTGCCCGCGCGCGCAAGCTCAAGACCGGCCACACCAACGACCCGGCCAACACCATCGGCCCGCTCGTCAACACCCGGCAGGCCGAGCGCGTCAAGGCGCTGATCGACGATGCCGTGGCCAAGGGCGCGAAGGTGGAGGTCGGCGGACGGGCTTGGGACAATTTCGTCGAGCCGACGGTGCTGACCAACGTCAATACCTCGATGAACATCTGGCACGATGAAACCTTCGGCCCGGTGGTCATCGTCTGCCCGTTCCGCGACGAGGAGGAGGCGATCGCGCTCAACAACGATACCGAATACGGGCTGACCGCCGCGGTCTGGTCGCGCGACGAGGCGCGGGCGCTGCGCATCGCCGAACGGCTGGAAACCGGCATCGCCCACGTCAACTGCCAGAACATCAACGACGAACCCCACGTGCCCTTCGGCGGGGTCAAGGCCTCCGGCGTGGGCCGCTACGGCGGGCGCTGGTCGCTCGACGCCTTCACCGAACTGCGCTGGATCACCCTCGACCGAGGCGGGCGACACTTCCCGCCGCAATTCTGAGCCGGGAGAAAGGACAACACCATGAGTATACTCGGCTGGATCATCCTGCTTCTTGTCATCGCCGCCGTGCTGATCGCACTGGCCGCGTGGTTTTATGAACGCGCCACCCACGAGGTGAGCCTGGTGCGCACCGGTATCGGTGGCCGCAAGGTGGTGATCGACGGCGGCACCCTGGCGGTGCCGTGGTTCCACGAGATCAGCCGCGTCAACATGCAGACAATCCGCATGGACGTGAGCCGCACCGGTGAGAGCGCGCTGATCACCAAGGACAGGATGCGCATCGACGTGGGCGCGGAATTCTACGCCAGCGTCATTCCCGAGGAGGCCGCGATCGTGCGCGCGGCGCAAACGCTGGGCCGGCGCACCTTCCAGCCCGATCAGTTGAAAACGCTGATCGACGGCATGATGGTGGACGCCCTGCGCGCGGTGGCGGCGCAGAAAACGATGGACGAGTTGCACGAAAACCGGGGCGGGTTCGCCCGCGAGGTGCTGAAATCCCTAGCCGAAACCCTGGCCAAGTATGGTCTCCAGCTCGACAGCGTGTCGCTCACCACCTTCGACCAGACGCCGTTTTCCTCGCTCGACGAGAACAACGCCTTCAACGCGGTGGGGATGCGCAAGCTCGCCGAGGTGATCGCGCAGTCGAAGAAGGAGCGCGCCGAGATCGAGGGCGAGAGCCAGGTCAGCGTGCGCCGGGCCGAGGTCGAGGCCAACCGCCGCAAGCTGGAGATCGAGCTGGAACAGCGCCGCGCCGAGATCCAGCAGACGCAGGAGATCGAGCTACTTCTCGCCCAGCAACTCACCGAGGTGGCGCGCCGCAAGGCGGAGGCCGAGCGGGCGGCGGCGGAGGCCCGCATCGAGATGGAGGGCGCGATCCAGTCCGCCTCGCTCACCCGCGAACAGACGATCCGCGAGGCCGAAATCGCCCAGGCGCGCGCGCTCGAGATCGCCGAGCAGGAACGCGCGATCCTGATCTCGGCCAAGAGCCAGGAAGAGAGCAAGGCCAAGGCCGAGGCAACCGAGGCGCGCGCGGCGCTGGTCAGGGCTGAGGAAGGAATCACGACCCTGCGCGAAGTGGCCGAGGCCGAGCGGCGCAAGACGCTCGCTTTGATGGCGGCCGAACAGGATGCCGAGGCGCAGGCGCGCCGGGTCGAGATCACCAGCAAGTCCGACCAGGTGATGGCCAAGGCGCGCGATGCCATCAAGCGCGAGGAGGCCGAGACCCTGCGGATCCTGAAACAGGCCGAGGCCGATGGCGAGGCCGCCCGCATCACCGCCGAGAACCAGCGTTCACCCGAATTGCTTTCGTTCGAGGCCGAGAAGGTTCGGCTGCATGCCCTGCCGCAGATCGTGGCCGAGATGGTCAAGCCCGCCGAGAAGATCAAGGGCATCTCGATCAACCACATCACCGGGCTGGGCCGTGGCGAACGGGGCGAGGCGCCCTCTTCGCCGGTCGACCAGACGGTCGATGCGATCCTCGACATGGCCGTGTCGCTCCCGACGATGAAAAAGCTCGGAGAGGCCGTCGGGGTGAACCTCGAGGGCGTGCTGCCGGGCGACAAGGCCAAGGACTGAAGCCCGCCGCGCAAAAAAGGGGCGCGGGGTTTATCGCCCGCGCCCCTTGCCTTTTCCATCCAGGTTGGAGCCGCTGAATTGAAAAGGGGCCGCGTCGCGAGACGCGGCCCCTCGATTTTCCGCCCTACGGGCGAAACGAAAGGCTCATTTGAACCCGCGCTCGATCCGGTCGAGCGTTTCCATCGCCGGCAACACCTGCGCCACCGAGGCGTTCGGCTCGCGCCCTTCGCGGATGGCCGAGATGAACTCGCGGTCGATCAACTCGATGCCGTTGTTCGACACCGCCACGCCCGACAGGTCGATCGGGTTCTCGTTGCCGTCGAACAGATCGTCATAACGTGCGATGTAGGTGCCGTTGTCGCAGATGTAGCGGAAGAAGGTGCCGAACGGGCCATCGTTGTTGAACGACAGGCTGAGCGTGCACAGCGCCCCCGAGGGCACCTTCATGCCGATGGTCATGTCCATCGCAATGCCGAGTTCCGGGTGATGCGGGCCTTCGAGGCCGAACACCTCGCTCGCCGTCTCGCCGGTCTGGTACTGGAACAGATCAACGGTGTGGCAGGCGTGGTGCCAGAGCAAATGGTCGGTCCATGACCGCGGCTCGCCCTTGGCGTTCTTGTTGGAGCGACGGAAGAAATAGGTCTGCACGTCCATCTGCTGGACCTTCAGCTCCCCCGCCACGATCTTGTCGTGGATCCACTGGTGCGAGGGGTTGAAGCGGCGCACCTGGCCGGCCATCGCGACAAGCCCGGTTTCCTTCTGTTTCTCCACCACGCGGATCGAGTCCTCGAGCGTGTCGGCCATGGGGATTTCCACCAGTACATGCTTGCCGGCTTCCATGCAGGCCACCGCCTGGTCGGCGTGCATCTGGGTGGGCGTTGAGAGGATCACCGCGTCGACATCGTCGCGGCTGATGCATTCCTCCAGCGTGGTGCCGGCGTGGCCGATGCCGCGCTCGGCGGCCAGCGCCTCGATCTTTTCCTTCGTCGGGCCCATCACCGAGGTGACCTCGACGCCGTCGATATTGGCGAGCGCGTCGAGGTGTTTGAGGCCGAAGGCGCCGTAGGCGCCGGCAACGCAGATCCGCATGGGTTCCTCCTTATCCGTGGTTTTCCAGGATCAGGTGCCCCACCGCCGTGTTGGAGGCGGGCACGTGGTAGTGGCGGTGAACTTCCGTCACCTTTTCGTCGAGCGCGCCGCGCATGACCAGCCACATCACCATCTCGATACCTTCCGAGCCGGTTTCGCGCAGGAATTCGATGTGGTCGATCTGGCGCGCCTTGTCGGGCTCGTTCACAAGCATGTCCATGA
Source organism: Sinisalibacter lacisalsi (assembly GCF_014640115.1). Taxonomy (GTDB): domain Bacteria; phylum Pseudomonadota; class Alphaproteobacteria; order Rhodobacterales; family Rhodobacteraceae; genus Sinisalibacter; species Sinisalibacter lacisalsi. Next base: position 806,234 of record NZ_BMGI01000001.1, read on the forward strand.
AGTTCTGATCCCACTCGGCGTTGATGAGGCCCGCCCGCTCGGACTGGAGCTGGTGGCTCATGCCGCCGGTGCCGTAGATGTGGACGTTGAGGTCTTCGGGATAGCTGTCGATGGCGCGACGGATCGCCTTGCCGAGATTGTAGCAACGGTTCGCCGTGGGCGCGGGGTATTGCACCACGTTGACGGCGAGCGGGATCACCAGCGTGCCCCAGTCGTCGCCGGGCTTGCGGTCGCCATACATCACCGAGAGCGGCACGGTGAGGCCGTGGTCCACTTCCATCTCGTTCATGATGGTGAGGTCGAACTCGTCGAGGATCACGCTCTGCGCGATGTGGCTGGCGAGCTTCTGGTGCCCCTTCACCACCGGCACCGGGCGCGGGCCGAAGCCCTCGTCGGCGGGGGTGAACTCGGCGGCGCAGCCGATCGCGAAGGTGGGAATGATCGAGCTGTCGAAGGCGGTGCAGTGGTCGTTGTAGACGAGGAAGACGACGTCGGGCTTGTTCTCCTCGTTCCACTTGCGTGAAAACTCGAAGCCCTTGAACACGGGCTGCCAATAGGGTTCGTCGGTGATCCCCTTGTCCATCGCCACGCCGATGGCGGGCACGTGGCTGCAGGCGATCCCTGCGGTAATGCGGGCCATTATTTCTTCTCCCATTCGGATTTGTAGCGGTTGCCCTCGATCGGGCGGCCACCGTCGACCATCATCTTGCGATAATCGTCGCGGCTCATGTGGCTCATCATCGCGGCGAGATCCTGGAAGACGATGCCGTCGAAGGCGGCGAGCTTGGAGGTGTAGTAGATGTTGCCGCCAAGCTCGAGCAGCCGGTTCCAGTCGCGGTCGCGCACCGCTTGTTTCTGTTCCTCGCTCATCGCGAAGCGAGACATGTGGGCTTCGGGGTCATCCCGGAACGCCTGTCGGTTCTTTTCCAGCCGCAGCGAGATGCAGAACTGGTTCAGCCAGTAGCCCTCGCGCGAGCGGTCGGCGTCGAACACGAAGGTGCCGGGAATATCTTCGTATGGCTTTTCCGTCATGGGATACTCCTGTTCGCTATTCCCGCGGTGCTTATGAGGTGGGGGCGGCAAAGGGAAATCGAAACCCCCGAAACGCTATTCAATCTTACTATAATGTGAGCCGCGGGCGTTGCCGGGCAAGTTTGGAATCAGGCGCCCGTTCCGGTTCAGACGGCCGCGCGCACCAGGTCGAGAAAGCGCGCCTGGGTTGGCGTCGGCACCCAGTCGGCCCGGGTGGTGAGCCCGATCGGGCGGGCGGACCCGGGCAGCGGCAGGTCGAGCGGCCTCATCAGGCCCTGTGCGATTTCCAACGCCGCCTGCCGGGGGGACAGGATGGTGAGGTAGTCGCCGCGTGCGAGCATGCCGCGCACCAGAACCATCGACGAGGTCACCACGCGCACCGGCGTTTTCTCGAGCGTGCCGATCCCCAGCGTGCGGAAGAGGTAGGCCCCGGCGGGGGTTTCCTTCGGCGGGGCTATCCAGGGATAGGCCAGCGTGTCGGCGAGGCTGAGCCCCGAGCGGCCCTGGAGCGGGTGGCCCGGACGGGCCATCACCGCGAGGGTGTCGTCGAACAGCGGTTCCTGTACCACGTCCTCGGTCGGGGGCGGATCGCGCAGCGCCCCGATCAGCACGTCGAGATCACCATGCCGAAGCTCGCGCAGCAGCTCTGCATAGGGCGCGTCGACGAGCAGGATCTGCACCCCGGCCGCCTCGCGCAGGAGCGCGTCGCAGGCGCTGGGCAGGACCTCGGTGCGCGACAGCGGCATCGAGCCGACCCTGATGCGGGTGGTGTCCTGTCCGCGCAGGCGGGTAAGCTCGTCGAGCCCCTGGCTGAGTTCCGCCGCCGCCAGTTTGACGGCGCGCGCGAAGGCCTCGGCCTGTGGCGTCAACTCGATCCCCTTGCGCCCGGGCAGGAACAGCCTGAGCCCCGAGAGCCGTTCGAGATCGCGCCCGGCGCGGTGGATCGAGGGTTGCGATATCTCCAGCTTTCGCGCCGCGAGGCTGAAACTGCCCGCCTCGCCGATGGCGACGAGCGCGCGCAGCTGCGCCGCCGTCGCGCGGGTTTGAAAATCGGCGACCGGCTTGCCATCGCGCCGCCCGGCGAGGCGCACCGCCTGCGCCGCGCCCTGGGCGAGGATGCTGAACATCCGCCGCACCCGAAGCAGCAACACGTCGCCCTCGGGGGTTGGAAACATCCCCTCTGGGCGGCGGTCAAGGAGCCGGGAACCGAAGCGTTGCTCGAGCCCGGCGATGGCCTGTGTCACCGCGGGTTGCGACAGGTGCACGCGGTGGGCCGCGGCGCTGATCCCGCCCGCATCGGACACTTCCATGAAGGCCCTGAGGTGCCTCAGATTCGGAAAATCAACGGCCATATCAGTGTTTTGTCCTCTTTGAGCGGGGGCGAATGCCCCATGGCTATAGCAAATATTTATGACTGTGGCGCGGGATTCAAATGGTCATGTCGCGCGGGCGGGACTAATCCGGTGGGCGATCGGGCGTGCGCGCCCGCCGTGACAAATCAGGGAGATCCGCATGTCCGAGAGGAAAACCGCCCTCGTGATCTCGGCCCACTCGGCCGACTTCGTCTGGCGCGCCGGTGGCGCCATCGCGCTGCACCAGGCGCAGGGCTACGACGTGACCGTTGTTTGCCTCAGCTACGGCGAGCGGGGCGAAAGCGCCAAGCTGTGGAAGCAGGAAGGCATGACGCTGGAGAAGGTGAAGACCGAACGGCGCAAGGAGGCGGAGAACGCCGCCGCCGCCCTCGGCGTTTCGGATATCCGCTTTCTCGATCGCGGCGACTACCCGCTCGACCTTGGCCGCGATACGCTCGACATGATGGTCGACATCATCCGCGAAGTGCAGCCGAAATGGATGATGTCGCACTCGAAGTGGGACCCGTACAACACCGACCACATGCGCACCACCGACTTCGCGCTGGAAGCCCGCATGGTGGCGCAGGCCTGGGGCCACAACCCGGGCCAGAAAGTGCTGGGCGCACCGCAACTCTACCTGTTCGAGCCGCACCAGACCGAGCAGATGAACTGGAAACCAAACGTCTTCCTCGACATCACGCCGGTGTGGGACAAGAAATGGGCCGCGATCCAGTGCATGCAGGGCCAGGAGCACCTGTGGCATTTCTACGAGAACGTGGCCGAGAACCGCGCCAACCATTTCCGCCGCAACTCGGGCGGCATGGCCGGCGGGCGTGCGGCGAAATACGCCGAAGGCTTCGAGGCGATCTTCCCGCGCACCGTGGACGAGCTGGACTGATGGCGTATCAACCGGGAACCACGGGCGTTGTCGTCCAGAACATCGAGCGCGCGGCACCGGAGGTGATCGACGGGCTCGCGCAATGCGGCGTCGCCACCGTGCACGAGGCGCAGGGGCGCAAAGGGCTGCTCGCAAGCTACATGCGGCCGATCTACAGCGGTGCGCGCGTGGCGGGCTCGGCGGTGACGATCCTCGCCCCGCCGATGGACAACTGGATGATACACGTCGCCATCGAGCAGCTTCAGGCCGGCGACATCATGGTGCTCGGCACCACCTCGCCCTCGGACGCGGGCTATTTCGGTGACCTTCTGGCGACCTCCGCGATGGCGCGCGGCTGCCGCGGGCTGGTGATCGACGGCGGCGTGCGCGACGTGGCGGATCTCGAGGCGATGGGCTTCCCGGTCTGGTCGAAGGCGATCGGCGCGCAGGGCACGATCAAGGAAACGCTGGGCTCGGTGAACGTGCCCGTGGTCTGTGCCGATGCTCATGTGAACCCGGGCGACGTGATCGTGGCCGACGACGACGGCGTCGTCGTGGTGCGCCGCGAAGAGGCGGCGGAGGTTCTGGACAAGGCCCGCGCCCGCGAGGCGAACGAGGCCGAGAAGCGCGCCCGTTTCGAGGCCGGCGAGCTTGGGCTCGATATCTACGGCATGCGCGAGCGGCTGGCCGAAAAGGGGCTGAAATATGTCTGACGGAGGGATCGAATTGCCTTTCGGCAATCCGACCCGCGCGGGGGCGCTGCCCCCGCACCCCCGAGGTATTTCGGCCAGGATGAAGGAGCAGGACCGTGGTTGACGGTGTGCGTTGCATGTGGATGCGCGGGGGGACCTCGAAGGGGGCGTTTTTCCTCGCCGGGGATCTGCCCGCCGATACGGCGGCGCGCGACGCCTTCCTGCTGCGCGCGATGGGCTCGCCCGACATCCGCCAGATTGACGGGATGGGCGGTGCCGATCCGTTGACCTCGAAAGTGGCGGTGGTGCGCAGATCGGAGCGCCCGGGGGTGGACGTGGATTACCTGTTCCTGCAGGTCTTCGTCGACCAGCCGATCGTGACCGACGCGCAGAATTGCGGCAACATGCTCGCCGGCGTCGGTCCCTTCGCCATCGAGCGCGGGCTGGTGACGGCGCGTGATGGCGAGACGCCGGTGGCGATCTACATGGAGAACACCGGGCAGGTGGCCGTGGCCAATGTGCAGACGCCCGGAGCCTGTGTGTCCTACGCTGGGGACGCGCGGATCGACGGGGTGCCGGGCACGGCGGCGCCGGTGCCGCTGGAGTTTCGCGACACCGCCGGGTCGTCCTGCGGCGCGCTGCTGCCGACTGGCAACGTGGTGGACGTGATCGAGGGCGTGGAGGCAACGCTGATCGACAACGGGATGCCCTGCGTGGTGATGCGCGCGGCGGACCTGGGCATCAGCGGGGACGAAACACCCGAGGCGCTGGAGGCGAACGAAGGCTTGCGGGCGAAGCTCGAGGCGATCCGCCTGAAAGCGGGGCCGATGATGAACCTCGGCGACGTGGCGGCGAAGAGCGTGCCGAAGATGACGATGGTGAGCGCGCCCAGCCAGGGCGGCGCGATTTCGACGCGCACCTTCATTCCGCATCGCTGCCACAAGACGATCGGCGTGCTGGGTGCGGTCTCGGTCGCCACCGCCTGCCTGCTGGACGGCGCCCCCGCCGCCGCGCTCGCCCAGACCGGCGTGGGCGAGACCCGCAGCCTTTCGATCGAACACCCCACCGGGGAGATGACCGTCATCGCCCGGCTGGATGAAAACGGAACCCCTGCCTCCGCCGCCATCCTGCGCACCGCGCGCAAGCTGATGGACGGCGAGGTTTTCGGAGACTGACCATGGCAGAAGACCAGATCACCGACGCCGATTGGCTCGACTTCCATCCCGACCCGAAGACGCCCGATTTCGTGCTGCCGGAGGGGGCGGTGGATGCCCATTGCCACGTCTTCGGCCCACGCGCCGAGTTTCCCTTCGCGCCCGAGCGCAAGTACACGCCCTGCGATGCCGGCAAGGACAAGCTCTTTGCGTTGCGCGATCACCTCGGGTTCAGCCGCAACGTGATCGTGCAGGCGACCTGTCACGGCAAGGACAACAGCGCCACGATGGACGCCTGCCGCGCAGCGGGCGACCGCGCGCGCGGCATCGCCTCGGTGCGCCATGACATCAGCCGCGAAGACCTGGCCGAGATGGACGCGTCCGGTATTCGCGGCGTGCGGTTCAACTTCGTCAAACGCCTTGTGGATGCAACCCCGCGGGCGCATTTCACCGCGGTGGCCGAGCGCATCCAGGAATTCGGCTGGTCGACGGTGGTTTACTTCGAGGCCGCGGATCTCGAGGAACTGGCCCCCTTCCTTGAAAGCCTGCCGGGCATCATCGTGGTCGATCACATGGGCCGGCCCGATGTGGCCAAGGGCGCGGATCACCCCGATTTCCAGCGCTTCGTCGACCTGATGGCGCGCAACGAGAACATCTGGTCGAAAGTGACCTGCCCCGAGCGCCTCAGCCTCGAAGGCCCGCCCGCTTACGCCGACGTCATCCCCTTCGCCCGCCGGCTCGTGGAGCAGTTTCCCGACCGCGTGCTCTGGGGCACCGACTGGCCGCACCCGAACATGAAGTCGCACATGCCCGACGACGGCAACCTCGTCGACTTCATCCCAAAAATCGCGCGAACACCCGAGGAGCAGCGGCAACTGCTCGTGGACAACCCGATGCGACTGTATTGGGCGAAATAGGAGCGCAATCCGAAACGCGGAACCCGGTTTTCGGAGCCAATTGCGCGTCAAACACAGGAGGAGAGACGATGGCGGATATGCCAGCGTTCGATTACCACATCGACATTCCCGGCACGACGATCTTCGACGGCAAGCAGGCGATGAAGGGCTATGCGCTGAACAAGATGTGCTATTCGTTCAACAGGGCCGAGAACCGCGAGGCGTTCAAGGCCGATGAAGAAGCCTTCATGGAGAAATACGGCCTTAACGACCAGCAGAAAGAAGCGATCCGCAAGCGCGACGTGCTCGGGCTGATCGAGGCCGGGGGCAACATCTACTACCTCGCCAAGTTCGCCGGCATCTTCGGCCTCTCGGTGCAGGACGTGGGCGGTCTGCAGACCGGCATGAGCACCGACGAATTCAAAGATTACCTGAAATCGCAGGCCTGAGGAGGAACGATCATGGCGAAAATTCTTGGCGGTATTACCACCTCGCACATCCCCGCGGTCGGCAACGCGATCCAGAAGGAGCTTTACGACGATCCCTACTGGAAGCCCTTCTTCGATGGTTACCCGAAGATCCACCAGTGGATCCAGGACCACAAGCCGGACTACGTGATCAACATCTACAACGATCACGGCCTTGGCTTCTTCCTCGACAAGATGCCCACCTTCGCGATCGGCGCGGCGCATGAATACAGGAACGAAGACGAGGGCTGGGGGCTGCCGAGCCTCGATCCCTTCCCCGGAGCGCCCGAGCTGAGCTGGCACATCATCGAGAGCATGGTGGCCGACGAGTTCGATATCACCTCCTGCCAGGAACTTCCGGTCGACCACGGCTTCGTGGTGCCGATGCAGCTGTTCTGGCCGGGGGCGCCGCATCACCCCGACATGCCGAGGACGGTGCCGATCAGCGCCAACACGGTGCAGCACCCGATCCCGACGCTGAAGCGCGCGCTTGCCTTTGGCCGGGCGCTGCGCAAGGCGCTGCTGAGCTTTCCCGAGGAGGATGCCAAGATCGTTGTGCTCGGCACCGGCGGGCTTTCGCACCAGCTCGACGGGCAGCGGGCGGGCTTCATCAACAAGGAGTTCGACCAGTATTGCCTCGAGAACATCGTGCATAATCCCGACGAGCTGACGAAGATCACCCGGATGGAGCTGGTCGAGAAGGCGGGCGCGCAGGGCACCGAGTTCCTGATGTGGATGATGATGCGGGGCGCGCTTGGCGACGACGTGACCGAGATCACCCGCAACTACCATATCCCGATCTCGAACACGGCATCGGGCACGCTCTTGCTGGAGTGCGCGGCCTGACGGCAAGGCCGGGGGACGCTGCCCCCCGGACCCCCCGAGGTATTTGAGCCAGGATGAAGGGGCCGCGGTTCATCCCGCGGCCTCTGTCCGTTTGCGGAACTGGCGCGGGGAAAGGCCGGTGGCGCGCCGGAAGACGCGGGAGAAATGCGCCGGGTCGTCATAGCCAAGGGCATAGGCGACCTGCGCGATCGAGAGGTTCGAATAGGCCAAGTTGCGCCGGGCCTCGCGGATGATCCGCTCCTGGATCGTGGCCGAGGCCGGCCGGCCGGTGGCGGCGCGCATCACGCGGGAAAGGTGGGTGGGCGTGACGCCGAGGCGCGTGGCGTAGGCGGCGACGGGCCAATGCGCCGCGTAGTGCGACTCGACGAGGGCTTCGAAGCGGTTCTGCAGCGTGGTTTCCGCCGGGATGCTGGCTGGGGCGGCGCCGGCGATCGCGCGCGCCACGAGCCCGGCGAGAAGGGCAACGCGGGCGCGCAATTCATGCGCGCGGGCGAACCGGCGGGCCTCGAAGGCGGCGAAGATCGCCTTGATCGTGGTCTCGATCTCTTCGGTGCCGTCGATCACGCAGGGCCGCGCGAGCAGGGGGCGCAGGCCTTCGCCCTCGGCGAGTCCTTCGTCGAGCACCTCCGCCGGGATCGTCACGACCCAGCCCTCGGTGCCCGGCGTGAAGCTGTAGGCATGGACGCAGCCGATGGGCACGTTGGCCAGGTGCCCGCCGGCGAGCGCCAGCGTTTCGCCATCGAAGGTGCCGCGCCCGCCGCCTTTCGCGATCAGCAACACCTGGTGCAGGCGGGCGTGACGGTGCGGGGTGAACTCCCAGTCGTGGCGCACCGACCGCGCCGCGATGGTTTCGCAATGGACGACGTCGGGCAGGTCGGCGCTTTCGCCGAACAGGTTGAAACTCTCGATGGCTTTCATGTTCGATCCATACAAGTTTGGGACGGGTTGATCCATTCAAATCGGCGTGGATTCTGCGATGATCGGGGCTCTGAATTTGGGAGGAAACGCGATGACGAACACGATCAGGACGAAAGTCGCCATTATCGGCGGTGGCCCCTCCGGGCTGATGCTGAGCCAGTTGCTCGACCTCAAGGGCATCGACAACGTCGTGCTCGAAAAGCACACCCGCGATTACGTGTTGAGCCGCATCCGCGCCGGCGTGCTGGAGCACGGCTTCGCCGAGTTGATGCGCGAGGCGCAATGCGGCGAGCGGATGGATGCCGAAGGCGAGATCCACGATGGCTTCTTCATCAACGACAACGGTCAGATGCACCGGATCGACCTTGCCGGGCATACCGGCGGCAACTCGGTGGTGGTCTATGGCCAGACCGAGTTGACGCGCGACCTCTACGATGCGCGCGAAAAGATGGATGGCAAGGTGATCCACGAGGCGCTCGACGTGGCGATCCATGACGCAAAGACCGATGCGCCCTGGCTGACCTACCGGCAGGGTGACGAGACCTTCCGGGTGGATTGCGACTTCATTATCGGCGCCGACGGCTTCCACGGTGTGAGCCGCAAGTCGATCCCGCGCGACGTGCTCAAGGAATACGAAAAGGTCTACCCGTTCGGCTGGCTCGGCGTGCTCAGCCGCACCAAGCCGGTCAGCCCGGAACTGATCTACTCGCGCACGGAGCGCGGCTTCTCGCTCTGCTCGCTGCGCAGCCAGGTGCTTTCGCGCTACTACATCCAGGTGCCGCTCACCGACAGCGTGGAAGACTGGTCGGACGAGGCGTTCTGGGACGAACTCAAGCGCCGCCTGCCGGATGACGTGGCCGCGAAGCTCGAAACCGGCCCCTCGATCGAGAAGAGCATCGCACCGCTGCGCTCCTTCGTGGCCGAGCCGATGCGCTGGGGCAACCTGTTCCTGGCCGGCGACGCCGCGCATATCGTGCCGCCCACCGGCGCGCGCGGGCTGAACTCGGCGGCGTCGGATATCTACTATCTCTATCACGGGATGGTCGATCACTACCTGAACGGCGACAGCACCGGGCTGGAAGAGTATTCCGCCAAGGCGCTGGCCCGGGTCTGGAAGGCGCAGCGGTTCTCGTGGTGGATGACCACGATGCTGCACAACTTCCCCGACCGCCCGGACTACGACCGGAAGTTGCAGGAGGTGGAACTTGCCTATCTGCTCAGCTCCGAGGCGGCACAGGAGTCGCTGTCCGAAAACTACGTCGGGCTGCCGTTCTGATCGAAAGGCGCGCGGCGGTTGACCTAGGTCAAGGCCGCCGCGCGCTTTGGCCCCCACACTTGGCGCGAACATTCAGGGAGCGCGCCATGTACAAGAACATTCTAGTCCCCGTGGCCTTCGAAACAGGCCGCGACACCATGAAGTCCATCGAGATCGCCGAGTCCCTCGGCGGCAGCGAGGGCAAGGTGACGGCGTTGCACGTGGTTGAGGAAGTGCCCTCCTACGTCGCGCAATACCTGCCCGAGGGGCAGATGGAAGCGAATATCAAGGAAGTCGAGGATATCCTCGCCGAGCGTCTCGGTGGGCATGACCGCGTGATCGTGAAGGTGATCGAGGGCCATGCCGGGCATTCGATCGTCGACTATGCCACCGAGCACAAGATCGATTGCATCGTGATCGCCTCGCACCGCCCCGGGCTGCAGGATCTGTTCCTCGGCTCGACAGCGGCGCGCGTCGTGCGTCATGCGCCGTGTTCGGTTCACGTGGTGCGCTGACCGCGGGGGCGCTGCGCGATTTGGTGCTTTCGGAGTGCGGTGCTAGGCTGTGCTAGCAGCATGGGAGGAAGAAATGCCCACGATCACCACCGATCCGAACGTCCAGACCGTCATCACCACCTTCGAAGTGACGCCCGGCACCTGCGATGACCTGCTGGAAGAATTGCGGGTTGCCTGCAACGAGTTCGTCTCGAAACAGCCCGGCTTCATCGGCGCCGCGGTGCATGTGAACGACGCGCGCACGCGGATCGCGAACTATACGCAATGGGAAAGCCGCGAGGACTTCCAGACCACGCTTCGATCCGAATCGATGCAGGAATATCATCGGAAATTCAATGAATTGTGCAGGACTTTCGAGCCGGTGATGTATGAGGTTGTCACCACCTCGGGCTGACGCCGCGATGCCGCGCCGTGACGGCCTGACGATCGGGTGACATCACCAAAGGAGGAAATGTCATGACAGGTTTTTCCAGGTTCGCCCGCGCCGCGGTGATCGCCGCGGCCGTCGGCTTCGCCGGCGCTGCGTCGGCTCAGACCGAGATCGGAGGTTACAGCGCCTATATCGGCTGGGAGGATCTGCACAATTCCAAGGGCGCACGGCTGACCGCGCCGTGGCAGGTGGTGCGGCAGGATCGCGCCAATTACCACCGTTTCGGCATCAGTCAGCCAGGCGATGACTGGGATCCGTTCTTCGCCAGTATGGAAAACCGCGCCGCGATGGAACGGATGATCATGAACGGCACGATCGAGCCTTCCGCGGCGCAAATCCTGATGCAGGGCGGGGCGACCGTTTTCGTTCGGATCTATGGCCAGGGCGGTGTCGGCAACTCGATCCGGGTGACCGTGTCGCGCTGACGGCGCTCAGCGGCGAAGATGCAGCAGGTAGGCGAGCAGGGCGGCAACCTCGCGCAGGGCGGCGCGCACCGTGACGAGCGCGCGGGTGCCGCGCAGAGGCGGGCAGGCGCCGCTCGCTTCGAGCCCGAGGCGGCGCGCCACCAGGCGGGCGCGCGGCAGGTGCCAGGCATCGCTGACGAGCACGACCTTCGCGCCTTCGGGCAGAAGGTCTCGCGAGAAGGCAATGTTTTCCAGCGTGTTGCGTGACCGGGTCTCGAGCGCGATCACGTTTTCGGGCACACCGAGGCCGGTCAGAATATCGCGGACTGCCTCGGCTTCGGTGGGGCGGTGGGCGCCTTCGCCACCGGTGGCAACGATGCCGCCAACCTTCCCCGCATGGTAGAGCGCCGCAGCCGTTTCCGCGCGGCGCCGCAGCGTCGGCGAGGCCACGCCACCGGCCCAGACGGCGGCCCCCAGAACGATGGCGACAGGCTTGGTCATGGCGCAACGCTAGCGCGCTGGCGAACCGACGGCCAGCGCCCGGTTGCAGCTTGCGCTGCCCCGTCACTCCGGTGGCGGGCGCGCCTCGGCCCGGTCGCCATAGCCGCAGCCGGCGGCAGCGGCCATCGCTGCCGGGCGCAACGCCGCCATCCGCGCTTCGAGCGTCGCGAGCCGGGCGCGGTGCAGCCCTTCGTCAATTGCCACGGGCCGCAGCTCCCATTCCCGCCGTTCCACGAGGCAGGTGTTCCGCTGCCCACCTTCGTGACAGTCGACCGGCGCAAGCCGGATCACCTCGACCCTGTGCAGCGCGTGCCCCCGCACGAGATCGGCCTCAATCCTGCGCGCCTCGCGCCAAGGGCCGCGATATTCCGCCGTCGCCTCAGCGAAACACCGCGCCTCGGGCGAGAGCCCTCCGCAGCCCGCGAGCGGGGCAAGGCCGATGGCGCAAAGCAGGCGGAGCCGAGGAGTCATTGCCGCAAGCCTGCCACGGGGATGGTTGCCGGATGGTTAAGCCTGATCCGGGGTTGCGGCGTTTTGGCCCAGTGGCGCGCCGGGTTTTAACCCGTATAAAAGATACAACTTTTGAATCACCGGAGCGGCGCGAGATGCAAGGGCAGGGCAAACACGGCGGGCAGACCCATCCAGGCGCCGACAAATCCGAGCGCCATCGCCGCGATCAGGACGTCTTTCATGAGCTGCTGCGCCGCCACAAGGAAATCCGGCGCGAGGTGAGTGAACTGCCCGACGGCATCCGCGCGGTCACCGAAAGCGATGATCCGGCCCTTGCCGGCCTGATCCGGGCCCATGCCCACGAGATGCACCGCCGCCTTGGCGAAGGTTTCGGCCTGCGGCACTGGGACCCGGCCTTCGTGGAGATCTTCGCCCGGCGCGACAAGCTGCGGCTCGAGGTGACCGATACCCCGAACGGCGTGGTGATCGAAGAAACCAGTGACGATCCCAACGTCGTGCTGCTGATCCGGGCGCATGGCGCGGTGGTGTCGGCCTTTGTCAGATCCGGGGGGCGGGCGGCATCGCAGCCAAGCCCGCTGCCGGAAGACTACGTGCGGGCGGCGTCCTAGGTCCTCCCTGACCTCTTCGCCCGCGCGTCGCTTGTCCCGCCCCACACCGGACGGGGTGGGACAAGCACCCTGTTTCATGGCAGTCTCGCGACCGGAGGACCTGATTCATGAAAGACCTGCCCATCATCGGTGCACAGCTTACCGTGCTCGACCTTCCCAAGCACCGCGACTGGCTGTTCGAGAAGAACCGTGATCTCGAATTGCCCGAGTTCTGCATGGCCGACATTCTCGCCGCGCCCGATCCCTTTATCGACATGGCGAAGAAGGCGCTCAAGGGCTGGAGCGGGCGGCTGGGCATCCATGGCCCCTTTGCGGGCTTCGAGTTGGACGTGAAAGACAAGGAGATTCGCGCAGTGGTGCAGAAGCGGCTCGACCAGGCGCTCGATGTCTGCGACGCGCTGGGGGCGACCCAGATGGTGCTGCATTCGCCCTACAACCACTGGGATCTGACCAACCTCGACAACAACGCCCGCGCCCGCGGCAAGCGGATATCGGCCGCGCTCGACACTCTGGCGCCCGCGCTGAAGCGGGCCGAGGCCATCGGGGTGGAAATGGTGCTGGAGAATATCCAGGATGTTGATCCGAAAGACCGCGTGGCGGTGGTCGAGGCGGCCAACAGCCCCGCGCTCAAGGTCTCGGTGGACGTGGGCCACGCCTACTGGGCGCATGTCATGGCCGGCGGCCCGCCAGTGGACCGCTACGTCTCTTTCGCAGGCGATCTGCTCACCCACGTGCACCTGCAGGATGCCGATGGCTACGCCGACCGCCACTGGGTTCTGGGCGAGGGCACGATCCCCTTCGCCCCGATCTTCGCCGCACTTGGCGCGCTGAAATCAAACCCCCGGCTGATCGTCGAGATTAACGAATTCGGCCGGGTGCCCGAGTCGGTCGCCCATCTCGAAAGGCTGGGGCTCGGGCAGTAGCCCTAGTGGCCCCGGGCCGCGAGCCAGGCGCGCATCCAGGCGATCTCTTCCTCCTGCGCGGCGATGATCGCTTCGGCCAGCGCGCGCACCTCGGCGTCGGCGCCGTGCTCCAGCACGATCCGGGCCATGTCGACCGCGCCGGCGTGGTGCGGGATCATGCCCTTGATGAAATCGACATCGGCATCGCCGGTGAAGGCGATCGCCATGCCTTGGTGCATCGCGTCATTGGCGGCGATGTAGGCGAGGGTGGAGGGGGTGGCGTCGGCAGACATGTCGTGGCCGGCGTGGCCGGTATGATCCTGGGCGATGGCGGGGGTGGCGAGGAGAAGAGCGACGAAGACGGGGCGGATGTAACGACGCATGGCAAGCTCCGGTTCTTTTGTTTTTGACCGGAATAGCTGCCAACATTCCAGCGGGGGAAGGCAAGTAACGGATGCGTGCATTGCGGCGGCGTTCGCGCAGCCGGCGGGCGCTTCCTTCTCGCGCTGACCGGGCCTCGCCGTCGGGCTCATAAAGGATGCAAGGTCGCGCGAAGCTTGCTAGGCTCGGCGGAATTGCACGAGATTTTGACAGGAGGTTTTCCCCATGCGTTTTCTACCCCTCGTTCTGGCCGTCGTCGCGGCCCCGGCACTGGCCGCCGACCCGGTGAACATCCGCCCCGATCTGCCCTCGGTCACGGTGGACACGCCGAACGGCCCCGCCGTGATCTCCCGCGAGCAAGACCCGGCGGCGAAGCTCGACGGTGACTGGGCGCTCGTCGCCCGCGCCTGCCCGCCGTTCTGCGTGCAGCCGATGCAGCCCGCCGAGGGGGTGCGCACGATCGGCGAGCTGGAACTGCTCGACATGCTGGCCGACCCCGACGCTGTGGTGTTCGACAGCCGCACGCCCGACTGGTTCGCCGGCGGCTCGATCCCCGGCGCGGTGAACATGCCCTACACGTCGATGGCCGACCGGCTCGACGAGGTTGGCTGCGAACTGGATTTCGACGGTTTCATCTGCGAGGACGTGCCCGAGATCGCGCTGTTCTGCAACGGCCCGTGGTGCGGCCAATCCCCCACCGCGATCCGCCGGATCATCGAGGCCGGCTTCCCGGCGGAGAAGATTTCGTATTATCGCGGTGGCATGCAGGTCTGGCGGATGCTGGGGCTGAGCGTGACGGACCCGGAGTAGGGAAAAACTGGCCGGCGTAGGGTGGGTGATTTCACCCACCATCCCGCGCGGTCATGATGGGTGCGAGCACCCATCCTACGCTTGCTCTTGCCTCGAAAAGGGAGCTGTCGGCCTCTTGGGGTTTTCTATCATTTGCGAAACCACCTCGCTCCTCCAAACTCGTCCGAGTTGAAAGCCGGTTTGATCGTTACCATTCCTTCCCGCGTAAACTCCGATAAATTTTGTCCAGAAGCCGAAAAATCCGCTATGCGGTCCTTCACCCTCGCGCCCGAAGTTGCCAAGTGCTTTCACGAAAACTGGCGCACCTGACATGCCTTCTCTTGTGGCTGAATCGCACAGAAAAACCGGCGTTTCGTTGAAGTCTAGTGTCGGCTCTGTAGCAATGGAAGCTCGTTTCCAAATCGGTGTTTGAGCCGGGCCGCGGAGCGCTTGCGGGAAGCCAACTATGAAACAATCCGATCCCGCTTCTGCCCAGATTCGGTCGTCTTGTTCTTTGTCATTTACAGCGAAGACATCCAAATTTTCCCCTAGGTCTATCGCAACCACATCAAAGTTCCTGTGGTCTTGATGTTCTATCCAATCGGGTTCACCATTCTTCCACAGATTGACCCTGATTGATTTAAACTCTACGGAGGTATATCCGTCAGTTGATCTTCCGTTTTTGCTGTAGAAATGAACGTCCAAAAAAAGTGGGTCGAAGGCATTTTCCAGCATCACACCGGTTTCGTTTCGTCCGGTAACAACATGACGATTTGAAATCAAAAAAATACGCTCATCGACACGCCAGAAAAAGCCTGTAGCTGACGCTCGTTCCTTCAAGTTTGCGCAACGAGCTTCCACAAAGGCAACACATTTGGTTTCAAATGAAACACTGGCTCGCATTCCCTCACCTCCCCCGCCTAGCCTTCCCACCCCTTTGCCCCGGCCGCCCCGCCGTTGACCGCCCCTTGACCGCACCCTTCACCGCCGTGTCGCTGGCCGCTTCCACCGCCGACTGACGCGCGAGCGGGTCGTCGGCCACGGCGAGTTCCACTGCTTCCAGCCGATGGATCTCGTCGCGCAGCCTTGCCGCTTCCTCGAACTCCAGGTTTTCCGCCGCCTTGCGCATGTCGATGCGCAGGGCATCGAGGTGCGCGGCCAGGTTGGCCCCGACCATGGCCTTGTCGACCTGGACGGTGACGCGGCTCATGTCGGTGTCGCCCTCGTAGAGGCCCGCCAGCACGTCGTCGACGTTCTTGCGGATCGTCTCCGGCGTGATCCCGTGTTCCTCGTTATAGGCGATCTGGCGCGAACGCCGCCGGTCGGTTTCGGCCAGCGCGCGTTCCATCGAGCCGGTGATCCGGTCGGCATACATGATGACGCGGCCCTCGGCGTTGCGCGCGGCGCGGCCGATGGTCTGGATCAGCGAGGTCTCGGAGCGCAGGAAGCCCTCCTTGTCGGCGTCGAGGATCGCCACCAGCCCGCATTCGGGAATGTCGAGCCCCTCGCGCAAGAGGTTGATGCCGATCAGCACGTCGAAGGCCCCCAGCCGCAGGTCGCGCAGGATCTCGATGCGCTCGATCGTGTCGATGTCGGAGTGCATGTAGCGCACCCGG
Organism: Sinisalibacter lacisalsi; assembly: GCF_014640115.1. GTDB lineage: Bacteria > Pseudomonadota > Alphaproteobacteria > Rhodobacterales > Rhodobacteraceae > Sinisalibacter > Sinisalibacter lacisalsi. The sequence goes on from NZ_BMGI01000001.1 coordinate 822,340, forward strand.
ATGCCCTGTTCGTGCATGTATTCGGTGAGGTCTTCGGCCATGCGCTTGGTGAGCGTGGTCACCAGCGTGCGCAGGCCCTTGGCCGAGACGCGGCGCACCTCGTCGAGCAGGTCGTCGACCTGCATCTCGACGGGGCGGATTTCCACCTCCGGATCAAGCAGCCCGGTGGGGCGGATGACCTGCTCGGTGAACACGCCCCCGGTGCGGTCCAGTTCCCAGGCCGAGGGCGTGGCGGAGACGAACACGCTTTGCGGGCGCATCGCGTCCCATTCCTCGAACTTCAGCGGGCGGTTGTCCATGCACGACGGCAGCCGGAAGCCGTGTTCGGCCAGCGTCATCTTGCGCCGGAAGTCGCCCTTGTACATGCCGCCGATCTGCGGAACGGTGACGTGGGATTCATCGGCAAACACCAGCGCGGTGTCGGGGATGTATTCGAACAGCGTGGGCGGCGGCTCGCCGGGGGCGCGGCCGGTGAGGTAGCGCGAATAGTTCTCGATGCCGTTGCAATGCCCGGTGGCCTCCAGCATTTCGAGATCGAACCGGGTGCGCTGCTCCAGCCGCTGGGCCTCCAGAAGCTTGCCCTCGCGCTCGAACTCGGCGAGCCGCAGGGTCAGCTCTTCCTTGATCCCCTTCATCGCCTGCTTGAGCGTGGGCGTGGGGGTGACGTAGTGCGAATTGGCATAGATGCGCACCTTGTCGAGGCTGTCGGTTTTCGCGCCGGTGAGCGTGTCGAACTCGGTGATCGCCTCCAGTTCCTCGCCGAAGAACGAAAACCGCCAGCCGCGATCCTCGAGGTGGGAGGGCCAGACTTCGAGGCTGTCACCGCGCACCCGGAAGGTGCCGCGCGCGAAGGCGTTGTCGTTGCGCTTGTATTGCTGGGCGATGAGATCCTTGATCACCTCGCGCTGGTTGTAGTCCTTGCCGACCTCCAGGTCCTGGCTCATCGCGGTATAGGTCTCGGGGCTGCCGATGCCGTAGATGCAGCTCACGGAGGCGACGATGATCACGTCGTCGCGCTCCAGCAGCGCCCGGGTGGCGGAGTGGCGCATCCGGTCGATCTGCTCGTTGATCTGGCTTTCCTTCTCGATGAAGGTATCGGTGCGCGGCACGTATGCCTCGGGCTGGTAGTAATCGTAGTAGCTGACGAAGTACTCCACCGCGTTCTCGGGAAAGAAGTGTTTGAACTCGCCGTAAAGCTGGGCCGCCAGCGTCTTGTTCGGGGCGAGGATGATTGCCGGGCGCTGGGTTTCCTCGATCACCTTGGCCATGGTGTAGGTCTTGCCGGTGCCGGTGGCGCCGAGCAGAACCTGGTCGTGCTCGCCCGAGGTCACGCCTTGCGAAAGCTCGGCGATGGCGGTGGGCTGGTCGCCCGCCGGCTGAAACGTGCTGTGCATCACGAAGCGCTTTCCGCCTTCGAGCTTGGGGCGGGCGGGGGATGGCTGGGCGAGGGACATGGCTCTTCTCCTGTTCGCGCTATGTTCGTGCCGTTTCCCGGTAGACGCAAGAGGGCGCTCGGGCCACGGTGCGGCAACGCTCCCCCCGGCAAATGTTGCCGGATCGGCCGCAATCAAGGGCCTTGGCTCAAACAAAAAAAGAGGCATCGGCGGCCAGGCCCACCCGCGGCGCGCATCCGCAAGAACGCCTTCGCACCGGTCGCAGCGGCAAACCGGGCCGGTCAAGCGCGGTGTGTCGCTGGAATTCCTAACAGGGCGTTACTACTTAAAGGAGAACTTTTTTCATTAAGGCATACCCAAAGGTGCAATTCACGGTTGCGTCGGAGCACCCCGCGCGTTTAAGCTCCAAGGGCAAGCAGCAAGTAAGGCTGCCGGTCCCGGCGAACACCCACCCCACCCCTCGCTCCCTCGCCGCGGATCGGCAGCCAACTCGCAAGACTTCCTCCCCGCCCCGTTTTTGCCTTGCGAAAGCGGGGCGCTTTTCGGATAACCCGGGCAGCAACAGGAGAAGCACATGCGCGCCCGCATCTACCAGCCCGCCCGCAACGCGATGACATCCGGACAGGCCCGGACGAAAACCTGGGTTCTGGAATTCGCCCCCGAGGGCGGCAAGGAGATCGACCCGCTGATGGGGTGGACCAGTTCGGCCGACACGCAGGCGCAGGTTCGGATGCGGTTCTCCACGAAAGAGGCGGCGCTCGAATATGCCCGCGAGCACGGCATCGATGCCACCGTGCTCACGCCCCACAAGCGCAAGCTCAACATCCGCAAGGGCGGCTACGGCGAGAACTTCGCCCCCAACCGGCGGACGACCTGGACGCACTGAGGCCGGCTTTGGTGCCGGCCCGCGCCAGAAAGCCGGGCTCAGGCGTCTAGCCGGAACACCTCGATAGCCGTGCCTTGCGCGATCGCGCGGGCTTCGTCCTCGCCAAGCCCGTCAAGGATCTGCCGCGTCACCGCGAGCCAGTCGCCAAGGCCGCCGCCCATGTTCACCACCGGCCAGTCGCTGCCCCAAACCATGCGTTTGGGCCCGAAAACCTCGAGCACATGGTCGACGTAGGGTTTGACCGCCTCGTGGCTCGCCTCGCCCGGCGCGCAATAGGCCATGAGTCCGGAGAGCTTGCAGACGACGTTCGGGCGCGCGGCGAGTTCGCTCATGTGCGCGCGCCACGGGTCTAGCCCGCCGCCGGCGATGTCGGGCACGCCGCAATGATCGAGCACGAGCCGGGTCTTGTCGCAGGCATCGGCCAGTTCGACGGCGAGCGGCAGCTGCCGGGCGAGGAAGCACATGTCGAAGGTCATGTCCGCCGCGCCGATCCGGCGGATATTGGCGCGGAAGGTATCGGTCGTCGACATCTCGTCGTCGACCACGTGCAGGATGCGGCGAAAGCCCACCGCCCCCATGCCGCGCGCGGTCTCGATCCAGGCCGCGAACCCCTCGTCGGTTTCGGGCCGCGCCGTGGCGATCAATCCCTTGATGCCGTTCGCCGGGTCTTTCGCCAGCCGGGCCACGTGCTCGGTTTCGGCGCCGATATCGCCCTCGTCCACCGCCGTCTCCATGAACAGCGTGCCGGCGATGCCGGCGCCCTCGGTGAGCGCCTTGTAATCGTCGAGCCGGAAGGCCTGGCCTTCCAGCGCGGGGATGCCTTGCGTCCAGCCGTAGCCCGCCACCTCGGGGTAGATCAGGTGCTGGTGCGTGTCGATCAGTCCGATCATGTTGGTCCTCCTTCCGGGTCGTCGATCACCTCCTGGCGCTGGGTGCCAAGACCGTCGATGCCAAGCTCCACCACGTCGCCGCGCCGCAGGTAGCGCGGCGGTTTCATTCCCATGCCCACGCCCGGCGGTGTGCCGGTGGAAATCACGTCGCCGGGGTGCAGCGTCATGAACTGGCTGAGGTAGCTGACCAGGTGGGCGACGCCGAAAACCATCGTGCGCGTCGAGCCCTTCTGCATTGTCTCGCCGTTCACGGTGAGCCACATCGGCAGATCCTGCGGGTCGGCCACCTCGTCGCGGGTGACAAGCCAGGGCCCGATCTGGCCGAAATTATCGCAGCTCTTGCCCTTGGTCCACTGGCCGGAGCGCTCGATCTGGTAGGCGCGTTCGGAGACATCGTTGGTCACCGCGTAGCCCGCCACGCAGTCGAGCGCGTCCGCTTCCGAGACGTATTTCGCCCGGCGGCCGATGATCACCGCCAGCTCCACCTCCCAGTCGGTCTTTTCGGAGCCGCGCGGGATGATGATGGGATCGTTCGGGCCGCAGATCGCGCTAGTGGCCTTGTGAAAGATGATCGGCTCCTCGGGCACCTGCATCCCGGCTTCGGCGGCGTGGTCGGAATAGTTGAGCCCGATGCAGATGAACTTGCCGGTGCCGCCGACGCAAGCGCCGAGCCGCGCATCCGCGGGCACCTCCGGCAGGCTTGCGGGATCGACCGCGCGCAGCGCCGCGAGGCCCTCGTCGGAAAGCGTGGCGCCGGCAATATCGGGCACAACGGCCGAAAGATCGCGGGCGGTGCCGCCCGCGTCGATCAGGCCGGGTTTTTCCTCGCCGGGGTTGCCAAAGCGGATGAGTTTCATGGGTTTTTCCTCGTTCAGATGTTCGACCAGCCGCCGTCGATGACGTGCGCGACCCCGGTTGTATAGGAGGAGTCGTCGCTCGCAAGATAGACCACCAGCGAAGCGATTTCCTCGGCGGTGGCGATCCGCCCCATCGGTTGGCGCGACGTGAAGGCGGCGCGGGCGGCCTCGTAGTCGCCGGTGGCCCTGAGCCGCTCCTCGAGCGAGGGCGATTCCACCGTGCCGGGGCAGACCGCGTTGCAGCGGATGCCCTGCGAGATGAAATCGGCCGCCACCGCTTTGGTCAACCCGATCACCGCCGCCTTGGTGGCCCCGTAAACGAAGCGGTTTGGCGCCGCGATCACCGAGGAGGCGACCGACGACATGTTGATGATCGACCCGCCACCCTGCGCGACCATGCCGGGCAGGAAGGCGCGGATCATGCGATACATCGCCTTCACGTTGAGATCGAAGGAAAAATCCCATTCCTTCTCGTCACAATCGAGGATCGTGCCGTTGGCGACGAAGCCGGCGCAGTTGAACAGCACGTCGGGCGTGCCGATCTCGGCGGCCAGCGTGGCGATCGCGTCGCCGTCGAGCACGTCGAGGCGGCGGGTTTCCACCCCCGACAATTCGCCCAGCGCCGCCTCGTTGATATCGGTCGCGATCACCCGTGCGCCCTCGGCGGCCATCGCCAGCGCCGAGGCCCGGCCGATCCCCTGTCCCGCCGCGGTGACGAGGCAGGTTTTCCCCTTCAGTCGTTCCATGTCATGTCCTTTCTCGTTCACACCGGCAGGCAGGCCGGCCCGATTGGCTCGAAGCTCTTGTAGGTGAGGATGAACTCGGTGTGGCCAAGCTCCTCCGATTTCGTCCGTTCGCCCGCCGCCACGCGGGCGACAATATCGAGGATCTCGCTGCCGACCTCTTCGACGCTTGCCCCCTCGCTGAGGATGCGCCCGGCGTTGATGTCCATATCATCGCGCAGGCGTTCGTACATGTGCGGGTTGGCGGCGATCTTGATTACCGGCGCAAGCGCCGAGCCGACCACCGAGCCGCGCCCGGTGACGAACAGCGTCATATGCGCGCCCGAGGCCATCATCTCGACGATCTCGGCATTGTCGGAGATGTTCGGAAACCCGTAGCGCACCTCGCCGTCCGGCACCACATCCATCAGGTAAAGCCCGCCCCTCGGAGGGATGTCGCCCGGCTTGATCAGGCCCGAGATTTCCGACTGGCCGGACTTTGCATAGGCCCCCAGAGATTTTTCCTCGATCGTGGTCAGCCCGCCCTCGGCATTGCCGGCGGCGAAACTGCCGAAGCCGAGCGTGGCGTAATAGGCCGCCGCCTTGTCGACGGAGGCGCGGATTTCCTCGGCCAGTTCCGGCGTGGCGGCGCGCGCGGCCATGATCCCCTCGCAGCCGATCAACTCGCCGGTTTCCTCGAAGATGCAGGTCGCCCCGGCCTCCACCAGCCGGTCGAAGCAGCGCCCCACCGCCGGGTTGCCCGAGATGCCGCTGGTGCCGTCGGAGCCGCCGCAGACCGTGCCCACCACGAGTTCGGAAAGATCCATCGGCACCATCGGCGCGTCGGCGATCTCTCCCGCGATCCGCGTCACCGCAGCGCGGCCCGCCTCGATCGTCGCCCGCGTTCCGCCCTCGCGCTGGATCACCAGCACCTCCACCGGCCGGCCCGTGGCGCGGATCGTCTCGGCCAGCGCGTTCCGGTCGAAACTTTCGCAGCCGAGCGAAACCAGCACCACGCCGCCGACGTTGGGATGGGTGCAGAGCCGTTCCATCATGTGCTGGGCGTAGTCGTTGGGAAAACAGCCCGGAAAGCCGATGAGGTGCGCCGTGTCGCGGTGCGGGGCGACGATCTCGCGGGCGACGTGATGGGCGCATTCGACGAGATAGGCCACCGCCACGACGTTGCGGATGCCCTTGCGGCCGTCGGACCTGAGATATCCCTTCACCGTGGCACCTCCTCGGATGTTGCGGCCAGCGCATAGGTTGGCGTGTGGTCGCTCTTGACGTTGTGCACGTGCACATGCGCACCCGGCGCGATCTTGGCGGTGGCGGTGCCGATGGGTGCGCCGTATTTGACGATCTTCTCGCCCGGCGCAATCGCGCGGCGGGCGATCTTGTGGCCCATGCCGAGCCGCGCGGGCAGCGTGGCCGTGCCGGTTTCGAGCGTCACCGTCTCGCCCGCCTCGATGGCAGCGCGAAGAACGAAGACGTTGTCGTCGGGAGAAAGCAGAAGCAGGCGCGGGTCGGTCATGGCTCAGACCCTCTCAATCGTTGCGTTGTCGATCATGTCCCAGTCAAGCGCGGCACCGAGGCCGGGGGTGTGGGGCAGGTGGGCGGTGCCGTCGCGGATCGGCAAGGGGCGGTCGAGCCCGAAGGCGAAGGTGTCGATCGGCCAGAGCACCTCGAAATAGCTGCAATTGCGGATCGCGCCGGCGAGATGGAGGTTCACCATTTCGAGCGGGTGAAAGATCGTGGTGTGCAACTCGCAGTTCACGTGGAAGGCCTCGGCCAGCCGCGCCGTCTTGAGCGTGCCGGTGACACCGCCGGTCCAGCTCGGGTCGGCGCGGACGGCATCGACCACGCGGGTCGCGATGCATTCGGCCACCGAGTAGGGATGCTTGGCGAGCACCTCGGTGCCAACCACCGGAATGTCGAGCGCGCGGGTCAGTTCGCGCAGCGCCCCGAAGGCTTCGTCGGGCAGCGGTTCCTCGAGCCAGAGGAAGCCGAGGCGCTCCAGCTCGCGGCCGAGGCGCAGCGCCTCGTCGTAAGTGTAGGGCTGGACCGGGTCCGACATGAGGGCGAAGTCGTCGCCCACCGCCGCGCGCACGGCACGGTGGATCTCGATATCCTCCGCCAGCGATTGGCCCGGCGGGTGGATCTTGTAGGCTTTCATTCCGGCATCGCGCACCGCGATGGCCTCGGCCGCGTAGGCTTCGGCGTCGGCCAGCACCAGCGAGGAGGCATAGGCCGGCACCTCGGCGCGCGCGCCGCCGATGAAACGCCACAGCGGTTCGCCCGCCGCCTCGGCCGCCAGCAGCCACAGGCAGCAATCGACCGGGCCGAAGGTATAGATCGGCAGATGATGCCACCAGCGGTCGGCGGTGCGCCAATCGTGCCAGATCGCCTCGCGGTCGCGCGCGTCGCGGCCGAGGAGGAACGGCCGCAGCGAGGCCGCCGCCTGATGCGCCGCGCCGAGCGCCGAGCGCCCGGCGAAGCCGAACATCGAGGCGCTGCGGCCGTCTTCGGTGCGCAGGGTGTAGACGAGAAATTCCAGCCCCTCGCGTGCCTGGCCATCGCGCATGGCCGCGCCGGGGATCGTGGCGGCGTCATGGCGGCAGGCGCGGATGTCGAGGGCGGCGATCTTCATGGCTCAGAACTTGCCCCACTGGAGATAGGCCTCTTGCGGGTCCATCCCTTCGAGGATCGCCTTGCGCACCTTGCTCTCGGTGTTCATCGCGGTGACGGCGGCGGGGATCACCTCGTCTAGCACGGCGGCGGGAATGCGCACCATGCCGTCGCGGTCACCGTGCAGCCAGTCGCCGGGGGCGATGGCGACCTCGCCGATCATGATCTCCACATCCGTCGCGGTGGGCAGCCACAGCCCCACCACGTCGCGCGGGGTGTGAAAGCTGCCCCAGCAGGGAAAGCCGAGCCGGAGAAGGAAGTTGGTGTCGCGCAGGCCGCCGTCGAGAACGCACCCCAGCACGCCCTTGCGGTGCAGCGTTTCGGCCGACAACTCGCCCATCTGGGCGACCACGGAGTTATGCGGCTGGGCCGTCCAGATATGCCCGGCGGGTGCCTTCGACAAAAGCCCCGTCCAGGCCAGCAGGGTCTCGTGCGGGTCGGCGGTTTCGTCGATCCGCCCCTCCACCGTCCAGGCCGGTCCGGTGAGCGTCATCTCCGGTTGCAGCGGGCGTATGGCAGGGGGCAGGGTGAAGTTGCGCAGGCCCATCGCGCGCAGCACGTCATGCACGACCGAGGTGTAGCACTCTTTCAACTGGGTGATCCGGTCTGCATCAGTCATGGTGAAACACCTCCTCCATCATCGACCACCATTCACCCTCCTTGCGGGTGTCGAGCGGCACCTGGCAGGGCATGCAGACATCCCACCATTCCTGTGTTTTCGGGTCGGCGGCCATCTTCGCGGCATCGGCCTCGAAATCCTCGCCGGTGTATTCCCAGTAGCCGAACAGCAGGTTTTCCGGCTCCTTGAGAAAGATCGAGTAATTGGTGATGTTGCACTTCGAGATCATGTCGAGGATCTCGGGCCAGGCGTTCGCGTGCAGACGCTTGTATTCCTCGACCTTCTCAGGCTTCAGCCCGATGACCATGGCCATGCGTTGCATGTGTTCCTCCTTCGCCAAAGTTGTGGTGCGTGCCGGGCACGATCCGGGCGCGGATCTCGCTCCAGTCCCATGCGATGCCGAGCCCGGGTGCCTCCGGCGGATGCGCGCGGCCATCGCGAATATCGAGGCGCGAGGTGGTGATCGCGTCGAGCTGGGGGATGTATTCGAGGAGCGGCGCGTTCGGCACCGCGCAGACGAGGCTGACGTGCAGTTCCATCAGGAAGTGCGGACAGATCGACACGTTGAACCCCTCGGCCATGTGCGCGACCTTGAGCCAGGGAGTGATGCCGCCGATCCGGGCGACATCGGCCTGCACGATGCTGGCCGCGCCCTGTTCGAGATAATCCTTGAACTGCGCCTGCGAATACATGCTCTCGCCCACCGCGATGGGCACGCGCGAATGCCGGGCGAGCCGGGCATGGGCACCGACGTTGTCGGCGGGCATCGGTTCCTCGAACCAGTCCACCCGCGCCTCGGCCAGCATATCGGCACGGCGCATCGCCTCGGCGAGATCGAAGGCTTGGTTGGCATCGACCATGAGCCGGAAATCCTCGCCCACCGCCGCGCGCACCCCTGCCAGCCGAGCGCGGTCTTCGGCGATCGAGGGTTTGCCGATCTTGAGCTTCGCCCCGGAAAAGCCGCGCGCCTTCATCTCGGCGGCATCCTCGGCCAGCGCCTCGGCGGGCAGGTGCAGCCAGCCGCCCTCGGTTGTGTAGAGCGGCACCGAGGGCTGCGCGCCGCCGGCCATGCGCCAAAGCGGCAGCCCGGCGCGGCGGCAGCGCAGATCCCACAGCGCCGTGTCGATCGCGGCGAGTGCAAGCGAGGTGATCGCGCCCACGGCGGTGGCATGGGTGGCGAACAAAAGATCGCGCCAGATCGCCTCGATCTCTTCGGCTTCGCGGCCGATCAGCCGTGGTGCCAGTGTGCGTTCGAGCAGGCTCATGATCGCCGGGCCGCCGGTGCCGATGGTATAGGCATAGCCCACCCCCTCGGCCCCCTCGCTGTCGGTGATCCGCACCAGCGGCGTTTCCTGGCTCACGAAGGCCTGGATCGCGTCGACCCGTTCCACCGCGGGCGGCAGGTCGACCATCAGGATCTCGACATGCTCGATCCGCGCCATCAGTGCGCCCTCACCGACTGCAGGCTTGCCGCGTCGAAGATATGCGCCTTGTCGAGCGAGAGCCGGAAGGTCAGCCGCTCGCCCGGGGTCAGGTCGCGCGGGTCGAACATCTTGCACTGCACCTCCTGGCCCGCGAGCCGGGAGTAGATCAGCGTTTCGCTGCCGAGAAGCTCGGCGAGATCGACCTCGAGCTCGATCTCGGTGGTTTCGCGCGCCTCGTGAATGCCGTGGCCGATCGGGGTGATGTCATCGGCGCGGATGCCGAACACCACCTCCTGGCCCTCGCGCACCAGATCCTTGAGCCGGTTGGGCACGGGCAGGGCGGTGCCATCGGTGAACCGCACCGTGCCGTCGGATATCGTGGCCGGGATCAGGTTCATCGGCGGCGAGCCGATGAAGCTCGCCACGAAGGTGCTGACCGGGTGGTTGAACACGTCCATCGGGGTGCCGATCTGCTCGATGTAGCCGTCCTTCATCACCACGATCCGGTCGGCCAGCGTCATCGCCTCGACCTGGTCGTGGGTGACGTAGACCACCGTGGTGGCAACCTTCGCGTGCAGCTTCTTGATCTCGGCGCGCATCTGCACCCGCAGCTTGGCGTCGAGGTTCGAGAGCGGCTCGTCGAACAGGAAGGCATCGGGATGGCGCACGATGGCGCGGCCCATGGCGACGCGCTGGCGCTGGCCGCCCGACAGTTCAGCCGGGATCCGGTCGAGCAGTTCCGAAAGCCCGAGGATGTCGGCAGCCTCCGCCACCCGTTCCTCAATCACCGCCGCCGTATGGCCCGCGATCTTGAGGCCGAAGCCGAGATTGTCGCGCACGTTCATGTGCGGGTAGAGCGCGTAGTTCTGGAACACCATCGAGATGTTGCGCTTGCGCGGCGGCAACTCGTTGACCACGCGATCCCCGATCCGCACTACGCCGCCGGTGATTTCCTCGAGCCCGGCGATCATGCGCAACGTGGTCGACTTGCCGCAGCCCGAAGGCCCCACCAGCACCACGAATTCGTTATGCGCGATCTCGAGGTCGATGCCATGAACGACCTCGAGCTTGCCATAGGCCTTGGTGACGTTTTCGAGTTTGATACCTGCCATGGTCAGCCCTTAACTCCGCCGAAGGTGAGCCCGGCGATCAGATGTTTCTGCACGATGAAGGTGAGGATGAGCGCCGGCACGATGATGATGAATGCCATCGCGCTCATTCCGGCCCAGTCGATGGTGAACTGCGCGGTGAAATCCATGAGCCCCACCGGAAGCGTCTTGGAATCGGTCGAGCGGGTCAGCTGGCTGGCGAGCGCGAACTCGTTCCAGCTGGTCAGGAAGGCGAACACCCCCGCCGCGGCGATGCCGGAGCGCGCCAGCGGAAACTCGATCCGCCAGAACGCCTGCCAGCGGGTGCACCCATCGACCTGCGCGGCCTCCGAGAGCGAGCCGGGGATCTGGCGGAAGAACCCGTCGATCAGCCAGATCGTGAACGGCACGTTGAGCGAGACGTAGACGATGATCAGGCCCAGCTTGGTGTCGATGATCCCGAGCCGCGACCAGAGCATGAACACCGGCAGCGACAGCGCGATACCCGGCACGGTGCGAAACAGCATCAGCCCGAGGAACCAGGTGTTCTTGAAGCGGAAGCGGAAGCGCGCGAAGGCATAGCCGCCGGCCATGCCGATGATCAGCGCGATCAGCGTCGAGGTGGTGGCGATCACCAGCGAATTGCGGAAATACTCCAGCACCGGGATCGCCACCTGATCCTGGCCGAAGCCGAAGATCTTGGCGAAATTGTTGAGCGTGAGCTTTTCGGGGATCCAGACCGGCGGCTTGGCGAGGATCTCGCGGTTCGGCCGGAAGCCCGACAGCACGACCCAGAGCCCCGGCACCGAGATCACGATCATGAGCAGGAAAGTGGCAAACCAAAGCGCCGTTGCGCGCAGCCTGTTTTTCAACGCACGGCTCATTCCGCGCCTCCCATGTAGCGGCGCGCGGCCACGAGCTTGGTGAAGAAGAAATAGGTGAAGGCGATCGACAGGATCGTCGAGACGTAGGCCATGGCGTTCGCCTGTCCCATGCGGGTGTTCTCGTACCCGGTCCGCGCGATCAGGGTCCACAAGAGCTCGGTCCGCCCCGCAGGGCCGCCGCCGGTCATGACCGAGACGATATCGTAGGCGCGCGCCACGTCGAGCGAGCGGATCGTCATCGCGATGAAGGCGAAGGGCATGATGAAGGGCAGCGTGATGTGACGAAACACCTGCCACGAGTTGCAGCCATCCACCTTCGCGGCCTCCAGCGGATCGCGCGGCATGGCGAAAAGCCCGGCGAGCAGCAGGATCGCGAAGACGGAGGTGCTCATCCAGATCTCGGCAAAGAGGATCGAGAACATCGCGAGCTTGGCATCCACCAGCCACGGAATCGCCTGGTCGGTGATGCCGAGGCTTTGCAGCGCGTTGTTGAGAATGCCGATGTTGTCGTTGAAGATGAACTTGAACTGGAAGCCCACGAGGATGGGCGAAAACATCATCGGGAACATCATGATGGTGCGCAGCGTGCGCTGGCCCCAGGTGATGCGGTTGATCAAGAGGGCGATCCCGAGGCCGAGCAGGAACTCGACGTTCAGCGCGATCGCGAGAAACAGGATGGTCCGGCCGAAAGCGCTCCAGAAATCCGGATCGGAAAACAGGCGCATGTAGTTGCGCAGGCCGATGAAGGTTTCAATCGTTTCCGGGCGGGTGAGCCGGTAGGGCGTGAGCGAGGTGTAGAGCGAGAACAGGAGCGGAAGCGCCACCACGAAGAGCATGGTGAGCAGCGCCGGAGAAAGCAGCAGGATCGGTGTGAGTTTCGCCTGCCGGGTGCGGAGGTATCGAAGCAAGGGCCCTGTCCTTATTCCGGGGGGTGAGGCGCGGCGGCCCGGGTGAGCCGCCGCGCCTCGGTCACGATCAACGGTAACCGGCGTCTTCCATGATGACGAGCGCGTCGCGCGCCGCTTCGTCGAGGGCCTCCTGCGAGGTCATGTCGCCGAGCATCGCCGCCTGGAGGCGCGGCCAGAGCTCGTTCGACACCTCGATCCACTCGGGGATCAGCGGCGGCGTGAACGCGTCTTCCGACATCGAGGCCGAGAAGGTGTCGAACACCTCGACCATGAAGTCGCGCCCATCGGCGGCGAATTCGCCCTTGGCATCGTCCCACACGGCGGTGCGGGTGGGCAGAAGCCCGGCGCGTGCCTCGATCATCTGGCGATCATGATCGGTGAGGAAGGTCACGAAGGAGGCGGCCGCTTCCTTGTTTTCACATGCCTCGGTGATCGAGAAGCTGTGCGTGCCCGACCAGCCGGTGCGCTTGCCCGAAGAGCCTTTCGGTGCCCGCACGAGGCCGACATCGCCCGCCACCTTCGAGTTCTCGGGATCGTTGAAGAAGGCCGACCAGCCGGCCCAGTCGAGGTTCAACGCCACGGTGCCGCTGGCAAAGCCCAGGCCGGTGTCGTCCCACAGGTAGTTGGGCACTCCGCGCGGCACGGCATTGGCGTTGTAGAGATCCACGAACCAGTCGATCGCGCGCACCCCGGCCTCGGAGTTGAACGCCGGTTCCCAGTCGTCGGTGAAGAGCTGGCCACCCTCGGCCACCAGCATCTCGTAGAACCGGCCGGTGATCGCCTCGTCCTTGCCGACATACTGCGTGCCATAGAAATCCGGCGGATTGGCGAAGAACTTGGCCTGGTCCGACACCTGCGACCAGGTTTCCGGCGGCGCGAGATCATAGCCATACTCGGCCTTGAACGCGGCCTTGTTCTCCTCGTCCTCGAAGAGCGACTTGATGTAGAACATGTTCGACACGTCGGAATGGCGCGGCAGTTGCACGAGGCGGCCATCGACGGTCGAGTGTTCGAGCACCAGCGGCACGAAGGCGGCGAGGGTCTCGGCGTCGATCAGGTCGTTGAGATCGGCGTAGATGTTGCCGTATTGCGGCGCGAAGCTGGTGTGGTTCGAGCCCACGCACCAGTCGAGCGTGCGCGCGGCGATATCCTGCTTGATCTCGCGATCGAGCTCGAAGTGGTTCTTGCGGCTCAGGATCTCGACGGTCGCGCCGGTCATTTCCTCCCATTTCGAGATCTCGGCATAGAGCGGCTCGTATTGTGCGCCGCCGATGAGCTTCACCCGCAGGGTTTCGCCCTCGAAGTTGCCGTAGTCCTGGGCCGCGGCCGGGGCCGCGATGAGCGGCACAAGCGCGGTGGCGATAAGTGCTTTCGCTGTCAGTCTGGACATTTGGTCCTCCCTTTGAACATGCCGGTTCACGCCCCTTGGCGGGGCTTCTTGTCAGTTCCGCTTTCCGCCGGCACGAGATCGGAAAGCAGATCGTTGATGATGGCCGCGCGATCGGCGCCCAGCACCGGGGCGGCCCGGGGGCTTTTCAGCACCTGGCCGTCGAGCCGGATCGGACCGCGCAGCGCATGAAGCTCGGTGGTGCCGTTGCGCCGGATCACCTGTTCGAGATCGAGGTTGCGCCAGGCATCCGAGGCCAGCACCGCCGGCCAGTCGAGCACCTCCGAGCACCAGATATCGGCCGGCTGCAGCCGCGCCAGCCACTCGGCCGTGCTGCGCTGCGCCGCCGCCTCGGCGATCACCGCCTTGATCGTGTCGCGGTCGCGCATCATTGCCGCGTCGTCGCCGTAGAACCGCTCAAGCCCCTCGATTTCCATCAGTTCGGCGAGCCGCTCGAGCGAGGGCGTCATCGCCAGCGCGAGATAGCCATCGGCGGTGCGGTAGATCCCGTAAGGCGCGCCGAGATAGGCATGCGCCCCGTTCACCGCGCCGCGCTCGGGTGGGCGGCGGCCATCGTTGAGATGGGTCGTGAGCACCTCGAACTGGAAGTCGATCATAGCCTCGAACAGGCTGGTCTGCACATGCGCGCCGCGGCCGTGGATGCCGCGCCCGACGAGGGCGGCGAGAATGCCCTGCGCCAGCGCCGCCCCGGCGAACATGTCGGCCACCGCCAGCCCCATCGGCATCGGCGGATCGTCGCGCGAGCCGGTGAGCCACAACAGCCCCGAGCGGGCCTGGGCGAGCAGATCCTGCCCCGGCAGATCGCGCCAGGGGCCATCTTCGCCGAACCCCGAGATCGAGCCATAGACGATGCGCGGATTGATCTCGCGCACCGCGTCGTAGCCAAACCCCTGCCGCTCGATCACGCCGGGGCGGAAGTTCTGGATCATGACGTCGGCGCGGGCGATGAGCCGGCGCAGGAGGGCGCGGTCGTCTTCGTTGCGCAGATCGGCTGTGAGGCTTTCCTTGTTGCGGTTGATCGCGTGAAACAGCGAATTGTCGCCGTCGATATCGGTATCGGAAAGGTAGAGGTAGCGGCTCAGGTCGCCAACGCCGGGCCGCTCCACCTTGATCACCCTCGCGCCGAGATCGGCGAGCCGGAGCGAGGCATAGGGGCCCGACAGGAACTGGCTGAAATCCAGCACCACGAGCCCGTCAAGCGGCCGGTCCTGGCTCGGCATCACCTTCATGCCCGGCTCTCCTCGTAGGCGGCCTGCAGCGCGGCGAGCGTGGCCGGGGCGTCGGCATCGCCGCGCAGGAAGGCGTGCACGATGTCGCCGCCGCGGTCCTGAAACCCCATGTAGCCATCGTAGCGCGGGCGCAGCCAGGCGGTGTCGAGCGTGCGGCGCGTGGCGCGGAAGAAATCGCGGGTGGCGGCGTTGCAGCCCTCGTCTTCCCAGGCTACGGCGTTGCCGGGCTGGCCGCCCGCCTCGAAGAAGAGCCCTTTCTGGCAGTCGGCCCCGGCAATCCACAAGGCGTAGTCGGCGGCGATCTCGCGATGCTCGGAGGCGGCGCTCACGGCGATGCCGGTGCCGCCCAGCACGGTGCCCGAGGGGTCATCCCCGTGCACGCCGGGCGCATCGGTGAAGTTCAGCGGAAAGCGGCAATAGCCGGTGCGGCTGTAGTTCGTGTAGCCGTAGCCGAAGGGCGAATAGGCCGGGGCCTCGGCGGTGCGGCCCATCCACTCGTAGATCCCGATCGGATCGAGCGTGAGGCAGCGCGGGTCCATCAGCGCCACGACATCGCCCATCAGCCCCAGCACCTCGGCGCCCGCCGCGGGGTCGATGAAATCCGGCCCCTCGGCAACGGCGGCGCCGATATTGCGCGCAAGCCCCATGAAGGTCATCAGCGCGTTGATCGGGATCAGCGCGAAGGCGACCTTGCCGGAACGGGCCAACTCCATCACGCCGGACCAGTCACGCGGGGCCTCGGCGATGATGTCGGGCCGGAACGCCGCCACCGGCGTTGCCGCGTCGATGGCGAGCGACCATTGCCGGCCGCCGAATTCGTAACTCGGGTGAGAAAGCCCCACCGATTGCGCCGCGAGCGTGGCAAGGTCGGCGTCGCGCCCGATCCCGTCGAAGGCCATCAGCAGGCCGGAACCGGCCACCTCGCCGACGTGCGGGTGGTCGATCACCATGAGATCGTAGCGGTCGGCCATCTCCTCGATCGGCCGGTCGGCGAAGGCTTGCAACGAGCGCTTCTCCCAGCGGATCGTCACACCCGGATGCGCTTTGGCCCAGGCCTCGGAGGTGGCGATCATCGGGTCGAACCCGCGTGAATGATCCCATGTCATGCCGAGAAGTTCAGGCATTCTTCTTCGCCTCCCGCTTCGCCGCGAGCACGGCATCCGCCTCGGCCCGGAACGGCTCGGGATCACGGTAGAGCGCCGTCATCAGGTGTTCGCAGTAGAGCACCTGTTCGCCCTCTCCCTTGAACACCGAGTAGCTCACCCGGACCTTGCCGAAGCGGTGGTCCTTCACCTCTTTGGCGAGGTTCTCTCGGATGGTGTAGATCGTGTCGCCGATGAAGACCGGCGCGATGAAGCGCAAGCGGTCGTAGCCGTAGGAGAAGGAGTTGAGACAGTTGGTGGCCGCGAGTCCCAGCCCGTAGGAGAACACCATCGCCCCTGCCACGAGCCGACGGCCGAACACGCCCTCCTCGGAGGCGAAGCGTTCGTCGCTGACGTAGGGGTGATGGTCCATCACCAACGAGTTGAAGAGCATCGATTCGCCTTCGGAGATCGTGCGGCGGATCGACCGGATCCTGTCGCCGGGCTCGAAATCCTCGAAATACCAGTTTTCGGCATTCCACACCGGAATCGCGGCGTGGGCGTCCGGCAAGCCCGGCAACGTGCGCGCGTGAACGCCGATCTCGGCCATCATCTCCTCCCGGTTGGTTCCTTCTCCCGCTCCTCGGCGGGTTGGCGATATCCTCACCAATTACTTTTCATATGTCAAATCTTTTTGTATATGTGAAATGTGGCACTGAGAACGCGGCCACGAAACCCCAGGGAGGAGCCATGGAACGCGAACAATTCTTCGAGGATTATGAGTTGGGGGCCGCGCGCCAGACGCTCGCGCGCACGATCACCGAAGCCGACATCGTCTTTCACGCCGGTCATTCGGGAGATTTCTTTCCCCATCACATGGATGCCGAATGGTGCAAGACCCAGCCCTTCGGCGCCCGCGTCGCCCATGGAACGATGACCTTCGCGATCGGAATCGGCCTCACCGCCACCCAGATCAACCCGCGCGCCTTCACCTATGGCTATGAACGGCTGCGCTTTCCAAACCCCGTCTACGCCGGCGACACGATCCGCACCACCGTTACCATCGGCGCGCTCGACGACGACCCCAAGCGCCCCGCCCATGGCCGTGTTACCGAGGTGTGCGAGACGACGAATCAAGACGGAAAAACCGTGATGTATTGCGAGCATATCCTGCTCGCCGAACGCAAGGAGGCCGCGCAATGACCCCTGATCTCACCCAAAGCTGGCCCGCACCGGCCGACCCGAAGCCCATCGTCATCGTCGGCGCGGGCGGTATCATCCGCGACGCCCACATGCCCGCCTATGCCAAGGCCGGGCTCACGGTGACTGGTGTCACCGATGTCGATGCCGCGCGCGCCAAGGCGCTGGCGGCGGATTTCGATCTGCCCAACCTCTACCCGGACCTCGCCGCCGCCGTCGCCGACC
Organism: Sinisalibacter lacisalsi; assembly: GCF_014640115.1. GTDB lineage: Bacteria > Pseudomonadota > Alphaproteobacteria > Rhodobacterales > Rhodobacteraceae > Sinisalibacter > Sinisalibacter lacisalsi. The sequence continues at coordinate 839,841 of NZ_BMGI01000001.1, forward strand.
AGGGCACCGGCGTGGTCTACGATATCGCGACGCCGCCGCACGTGCTTCCCGAGATCCTGCCGCGCCTGCCCGACGGCGCGGCGGTGCTGATGCAAAAGCCGATGGGCGCCGACCAGGACCAGGCCCGCGCGATCCGCACGATCTGCCGCGACAAGGGGCTGAAGGCGGCGGTGAACTTCCAGCTGCGATTCTCGCCTATGATGATGGCGGTGCAGGACGCGGTGCGCCGCGGGCTGCTGGGCGATCTGCTCGAGATCGAGGTGCATGTGAACATCTTCACGCCCTGGACCCTGTTCCCCTTCCTCATCCCGATGGAGCGTGTCGAGATCGCGGTGCACTCGATCCATTACCTCGATGCGATCCGCGCGGTGGCGGGCAACCCCGAGGGCGTGTTTGCCCGCAGCCTGCACGACCCGCGGGCCGATGATTTCAAGCAGACCCGCACCTCGGTGATCCTTGACTACGGCGACAAGCTGCGCGGGCTGATGTCGATCAACCACAACCATCAATGCGGCCGGAAGTTCCAGTCGGCCTGGTTCCGCTTCGAGGGCACCGAGGGCGCGATGATGGTCAAGCTCGGGGTGAACTTCGACTACCCCAACGGCGAGCCCGACGAACTCTGGCTCTGCCGTGCGGGCGGCGACTGGGAACAGGTCCCGCTCGAAGGCAGCTGGTTTATCGACGCCTTCATGGGGCCGATGCGCAACGTCCAGCGATTCGACGCCGGCGAGGACGAGGTTCTGCATTCCGGCGTCGGGGATGCCTACCAGACCATGGCGCTGGTGGAGGCCTGTTTTGCCGCGATGACCCGCCCGCCCGAGCCGCTCAGGATCGACTAGCCATGGAGCCGGCCTCGTAGGGCGGCACGGTCGGGCCGCCCAGCGAGTGGCTGAGCGCGTTCGCCGTGTCGATCACGTGGTGTGCGCAGGTCTGGAAGCTCACCGGGTCGTCGAACCGTTCGAGGTGCGGCACCGTGAGCGCCGCGATGCTGTGGCCGGTGTGATCGAAGATCGGTGCGGCGATGTTGACGATGCCGCGGGCGGTGAAGCTGTCGGTGATCTCGTGGCCACGGGCGCGGATCTCGGCAAGCTCCTCGCGCAACTGCGCCTCGCTCTTGCCCGCCGGCAGCGGCACCCGGGCAAACAACTCGTCCAGCCGCTCGTCCTCGGCGAAGGCGAGAATCACCCGCCCCGACGAGGCGCGCCACGGGTCGATCCGGGCGCCGAGGCGAATGCTCATGATATGCTGCCCCGGCGGGTCGACCTGCCCGACGATCAGCACCGCCTCGTCGCTGATGATGCCGAGATGGGCGGACTGGTTGATCTCGTGAGTGAGCTTTCGCATGAGCGGCCCGGCGAGCGCCGTCAGGCGTTTGATGAGCGGGGTCTGGTGGGCCACCTCGAAGAGCTTGGTGGTCAGGGTGTAACGATCGGTATCGGGGTCCTGCGCCAGATAGCCGCGCTCGATGAGCACCACCAGCATACGGAAGATCTCGCCCACCGTGCGCCCCATCGCCCGGGCGATTTCCGATTGGTTGAGCCCGCGTTCCTCGTGGGCGAGCAGCTCGATGATGTCGAGCCCTTTCTCGAGCGCGGGGGCCGAGTAGCGCGCGGGCTTGCCAGCCGTCTTGTCGGGAGCGTTGACCTTGGTCACGTCAAACAGCCCATCCCGCCGCTTCCGGAATAACCGGGCATATTCTCAACACGACCCGAATAGCGTTCACCCCTTCGTCAGATCCCCGCCGCGACATGCAGGAGATTTCGACTTTATACTGGAATTGCGTGGCTTTGAACACTCCGCTCGCCATGGGCGCGGATGGCGGGCAATCGCGCCTGCGGCGGTGAACGAAGACGCCACGCAAGGCCGGGAGGTGGCGCTGGGCCTTCATTCCGTCGGCAAGGGCGCGGGTGGTTTGAAACCCCGCGTTGTCGCGGGCCCGGCCCTCGCGACAAAGACCCGTTGCCCTCAGTGTGGTCAGCCGTCGAGGAAGGCGCGCGCGGCGGCTTCGAACGCGCGTGGCCGCTCGGCATGGAGCCAGTGCCCCGCCTCGGGAATCTTCGCTTGCCGGGCCTTGGGAAACAGCGTCTTGATCGTCGGGCGGTGCTCGGGGAGGACGTAGTCCGAGTCCGCGCCGGAGAGAAACAGCACCGGCCCCTCGAAGGCGCCATCGACCTCGGGAAATCCCATCACCCGGTCAAGCTCGCGCGCCAGCACCGGCAGGTTGAGCTTCCAGCGCCGTTCTTTCACGTCGAGAGATTGCAGCAGGAAGGCGCGCACGGCGGGGTTTGGAATATCGGCTTCCAGCGCGCTGTCGGCCTCGGCCCGGGTTGTGATGCCGGACAGATCTAGCCCCTGCATCGCGGCGATAAGGGCATGGTGGCCCTCGCCGTGGCTGTAGGCGACCGGGGCGATATCGGCGATCAGCAGGCGCCGCAGATGGTCGGGCGAGGCGAGCGCGAGCGTCATCGCCGCCTTGCCCCCCATCGAATGGCCGATCACGTCGGCGGTGCCGCCGATCCGGTCGATCGTCGCGGCGAGATCCTCGGCCATCTCGTCGTAGGCCTGGCTTTCGGCGTGGAAACTGTCGCCGTGGTTGCGCAGGTCGACCGTGACCACCCGGCGCGTCTCCGCCAGCCGCTTGGCGATCACGCCCCAGTTGCGCCCCGAGCCGAACAGGCCGTGGACGATGAGAATGGGCGGGCGGGCGTCGTCGGACCCATGTGATTGCATCGCGAGCATGTGGCCTAGATAACCGCCCGGCGTTGAGCCGCAAGGCCCGTTCGCCTAATCTCGCCGCGAAAGGGAGTGACGATGGACCTGGACAGGCGCGCGGACAAGCTGGCGAGATTGATCGAGGCCCGGCTCGATGCGGGTGGCACCGGGCTGGAAGCCAAGGTCGCGCACGCCGGTCGGCGCTTGCCGAAGTACCTGCGGCGCGAGCTTGGCTATATCGTCGAGGCGATGCGGATGCAGGCGAGTCCCAGGCTTTCCCGCCAGATCGACTGGGCGCGGGTCGAGCGCGCCTTCGCCGCCGCCGAGCGCTACCTGCGCCGTGTCGACCCGTGGGACAGGCGACGGGGCATTGCGCTCGACTGGCTCGCGGGCAACGCCTTCAACCTCCTGATCGTGGCGGCGCTGGTGGCGGCGGTGATCGCCTGGCGCGGGCTCTAGCCGGCCCGGACTTCGAGCCCGTAAGCCCGGAATTTCGCCTTCAGGTCGGCTTCCACCCGCGCGCCGAGGTGGCTGATCACCTCGCTGCCCGCGATGTTGGCCATGGTGCCGCAGGTTTCGAGATCATGGCCCTCGACCAGCCCCCAGAGGAAGGCGCCGGCGAACAGATCGCCCGCGCCGGTGGCGTCGACCACTTTCGTGGGCACGGCGGGGCAGTGAATGCGCGCCCCGCCCGCGAGGATATGCGCCCCGTGCGCGCTCTCGGTGCAGACCACGCATTCCACGTCGACGGCGGCCTTCTGCAGCGCGCTGTCGAAATCGGTGTCATACATCGCCTCGATCTCGGCGCGGTTGGCGAACAGAAGGTCGACATCCTCGCGCAGCATCCGGGCGAAGGCCGCGTGGTGACGGTCGATGCAGAACGGGTCGGAGAGCGTCAGCGCAACCTTGCCACCCGCGCCCTTGGCTGCCTTGATCGCCTTGGCGAAGGCCTCGTGGCTTCCCGGTCCGTCGAAACGGTAACCTTCGAGGAAGATCCACTCGGCATCGGCCATCATCGCCTCGTCGATGTCGGCGGGTGAGAGGTGCTCGGTGACGCCGAGATAGGTGTTCATGCTGCGCTCGCCATCGGGGGTGACGAGCACGATGCAGCGGCCGGTTTCGTGCGCATGGTCCTTGTCGGCCAGAGGCACCTCGTAGGTCACGCCCTGCGCGCGCAAGTCATGCGCGAAGATGCGGCCGAGCTGGTCGTCTTTCACCTTGCCGACGTAGGCCGCAGCCCCGCCAAGGTGGGCGAAGCCGGCGATGGTGTTGGCCGCCGAGCCACCCGACATCTCGGTGGCCGGGCCGATGCGGTCGTAAAGCTCCACCCCGCGGTTCTGGTCGATCAGTTGCATGATCCCCTTCTCTACGCCGTTGTCGGCGAGAAAGGCATCGTCGCAATGCGAAAGCACGTCGACCATCGCGTTGCCGATGCCGACGAGCTGGAAGCGTTTGGTCACAGGGTTTTCTCCTCGTATTGGCACAAGTCGCGGATGATGCAGGCGCCGCACTTGGGCTTGCGGGCGACGCAGATGTAGCGGCCGTGCAGGATCAGCCAGTGGTGCGCATGCAGGGCGAAATCGGCGGGCACGTTGTCTTCGATCGCGCGCTCGACGGCCACCACGTCCTTGCCGGGGGCGATGCCGGTGCGGTTGCCGACGCGGAAGATATGCGTGTCGACCGCCTGCGCCGGGTAGCGCCACCACATGTTGAGCACCACGTTGGCCGTCTTGCGCCCCACGCCGGACAGGCTTTGCAGCGCGGCGCGGGAATTGGGCACCTCGCCGTCATACTCCTCGACGAGGATGCGGCTGAGCTTGATGACGTTCTTGGCCTTCTGGCGGAACAGCCCGATCGTCTTGATATGCTCGATCAGCCCCTCTTCGCCCAGGGCCAGCATCTTCTCGGGCGTGTCGGCGATCTGGAACAGCGTCCGGGTGGCCTTGTTCACGCCCGCGTCGGTGGCTTGCGCCGAAAGCGCGACGGCCACGACAAGCGTGTAGGCGTTGACGTGTTCCAGCTCGCCCTTCGGTTCGGGCTCGGCTTCGCGGAAGCGGCGGAAGATCTCGCGGATCGTTTTATAGGGCAGTTGCTTGGCCATGCGCCTTGGTATCGGGGGTTTGGCGGGGCAAGGCAAGCGCCCGGAAACGATAAAACCCAGACCGTTTCACCGGGGCCTTTTGCGCGGGGGCTTTTGCGTGATGGCGATGCGCCCCTTGGGGATCGGCCGGACCGGCGCCGCGCCCGATCTCGCCACCTCGCCCCGGGGCGGCGAAATGCGCAGGATTCGGGTCGCGCGCCCCGAGCGCCCGGCCTAATCTTGCCGCGAAGGAGGCAAGGCGATGCCGAACAAAGCCGATACGCCCGAGGCGGCGCGCCCCGAGGGCCACTACCATTACCAGGTGATTCGCCGCGCGATCGAGGCGATCGATGCGGGCGGGCCGCAGATGCGGCTCGATGCGCTGGCGGCAGAGGTTGGCATGAGCCCCGCGCATTTCCAGCGCCTGTTTTCGAATTGGGTGGGGGTGAGCCCGAAACGCTACCAGCAATACCTCACGCTCGACCACGCCCGCAGCCTGCTGGCCGACCATTTCAGCACCCTCGACGTGGCCGGGGCCGTGGGCCTTTCGGGCTCGGGGCGGTTGCATGATCTGTTCATCCGCTGGGAAGCGATGAGCCCCGGCGACTATGCCCGGCGCGGCGCGGGGCTGACGATCCGCTGGGGATGGTTCGATGGCCCCTTTGGGCGGATGCTTGCCATGGCCACGGCGCGGGGCCTCTGCGGCCTCGCCTTCGCCGAGGAGACCGGAGATGCGGCGGCGATGGCCGACATGCGCGCGCGCTGGCCGGAAGCGGCGTTCGTGGAAGATCCGGCCGGGCTCGAGCCCTGGGTCGCGGCGGCGCTGGGCCAGACCGGCGAAGCACGGCTGCACCTCATCGGGGCGCCGTTTCAGATCAAGGTCTGGGAGGCGCTGCTTGCGATCCCCTCGGGCCAGGTGACCACATATGGCGAGATCGCGCGCGCCATCGGCAATCCCGGCGCCGTGCGCGCGGTGGGCACGGCGGTGGGGCGCAACCCGGTGTCGTGGCTGATTCCCTGCCACCGGGCGCTGCGCAAGTCGGGCGCGCTCGGCGGCTATCACTGGGGCCTGCCGGTCAAGCGCGCGCTGCTTGCATGGGAGGCGGCGCGGGCCGATGCCGGGGCCTGACCCCCACCGGCGGTTTGTCGCTGAATACAGCGACTTGCGTGTATTGCCCCCTATATGTTCCCGCAAAACACGTTAGAATTGATCCGACTCGAAATTCTGGGAGGGGCCTATGTCCATCATGAAACCTGTTCTCGTTGCACCGCTGGCGGCGCTGCTGCTGCTGTCCGCTTGTGAAAACGCCGGCGAGCGCCAGAGAATTGGGGCCGGAACCGGGGCCGTGGCCGGGGGCATTCTCGGCGGCGTGCTTGGAGGCAGCCCGGGCACTGCGGCGGTTGGTGCCGTTGGCGGCGCAATCGTGGGCGGCGCAATCGGGTCTGAGCTCGACAAGCAGGCGGGCGAATTGCGCGGCGCCTTCGACGATGACCGCATCGGCGTGGTCAACACGGGCTCGTCGCTGGTGGTGACGATGCCGCAGGATATCCTGTTCGCGACCGACAGCGCCCAACTGACGATGAGCCTGCGCTCGGATCTCGGCGTGCTCGCCCGACATCTCAACAAGTACTCCAGGTCGAATATCCAGGTCGTTGGCCACACCGACAATACCGGCTCGGCGAACTACAACCTGAACCTTTCGCGCCAGCGCGCGGCGGCCGTTGCCAACACACTGATCGGAAACGGCGTTTCGTCGGCACGGATCACCGCGATCGGTCGCGGCGAGGATCAGCCCATCGCCTCGAACCTCACGGCCGAGGGCCGGGCGCTGAACCGTCGCGTCGAGATCGTGATCATTCCGATCCGGTAAGAACCGCGGAAAAACACCTCTTTGGGCCGGGCCATGCGCCCGGCCTTTTGCCGTGGACACATCATCGGATCGGCCCCTATCGTCGGGGTGGCGCGACGGGAGAAGGCCATGCCGTTCGAAAAGGTGCATTCGGAAAAGCTCGCCTCGGCGGTGGTGCGCCAGATCGAATTGCTGATCCTGCGGGGGATTCTGCGGCCGGGAAAACGCCTTCCGGCAGAGCGGGAACTTGCAGAGCGGATGGGGGTTTCGCGCCCGAGCCTGCGCGAGGCGCTGGGCGATCTGCAGGCGGCGGGGTTGCTGGTTTCGCGCCCCGGGGCGGGGGTTTTCGTCGCCGACGTGCTCGGTTCCGCCTTTTCGCCGGCATTGGTGCGGCTGTTCTCGACCCACGATGAGGCGCTGTTTGATTCGATCACCTTTCGCCGCGACATGGAATCGCTCGCGGCCGACCGCGCCGCCCGGTTCGGCTCCGATACCGATCTCGCGGTGATCCAGGCCGCGCTCGACAAGCTCGAGGCGGCCGGCCCAAAGACCGCCGCCGAACGCGACGCCGATTTCCACATCGCGATCCTTGAGGCCAGCCACAACGTGATGCTGCTGCACATGATGCGTTCGATGTTCGACCTGCTGGCGGCGGGGGTGTTCTATAACCGCGAGGCCGTGTTCGCGCGCGACAGCACCCGTGACGCCCTGATGCACCAGCACCGCGCGATCAACGCGGCGATCCAGGCGCGCGACCCGGCCGCCGCGCGGGCGGCGGTGGCGGCTCATCTTGATTACGCGTTGGAAGCGATCCGCGACATTCGACAGGCGGAGGCGAACGAGGCCGTCGCCCGCCAGCGCCTGCGGCACGACCGCGAATGACCGGGGCTGCTTGCCAGGCAGGCGGAATTGGTTATTAATTCTGACCAATAGGGAGGATTGCCCATGCAGATGCCGGAGCCGAGGGCAGACATTCTCACCGGCAGGGCGCGGATCGTCGAGCGGCTGCGGGCGGCGCTGCCCCCGGGCGCGGTGATCGACGACGCGATCGAACTCAAGGTCTACGAATGCGACGGGCTTGCCGCCTACCGCTGCCCGCCGATGTGCGCCGTGCTGCCGGGATCGACTGCGGAGGTTTCGGCGGTGATGCGGATCTGCAACGAGGAAGGCGTGCCGGTGGTGCCGCGCGGCTCGGGCACCTCGCTCTCGGGCGGCGCGCTGCCCACCGCCGACAGCGTGCTGCTCGGTGTGGCGCGGCTGAACGGCGTGCTGGAAGTGGATTACGACAACCGCTTCATCCGGGTCGAGGCCGGGCGCACCAACCTCAGCGTGACCGGGGCGGTGGAGCAGGACGGGTTTTTCTACGCGCCCGACCCGTCGAGCCAGCTCGCCTGCGCCATCGCCGGCAATATCGCGATGAACTCGGGCGGCGCGCATTGCCTGAAATACGGTGTGACCACCAACAACCTTCTGGGCGTGACCATGGTGATGGCCGACGGTGAGGTGGTGGAGATCGGCGGCGCGCATCTCGACGCGGGCGGGCTTGACCTGCTCGGGCTGGTCTGCGGCTCGGAAGGGCAACTCGGCGTGGTGACGGAGGCGACCTTGCGCATCCTCGCCAAGCCCGAGGGCGCGCGCCCCGTGCTCGTCGGCTTCGACAGTTCCGAGGTGGCGGGCCAATGCGTGAGCGACATCATCAAGGCGGGCATCGTGCCGGTGGCGATCGAGTTCATGGACCGGCTCACGATCCGCGCGGCGGAGGCGCATGTGGCGGCGGGCTATCCCGATTGCGAGGCGCTCCTGATCATCGAGGTGGAAGGCAGCGCGGGCGAGATCGACGACCAGCTCGGCCGGATCATCGCGATCGCCAAGGCGCATGACCCGGTGGAGATCCGCGAGAGCGGCTCGGCCGCCGAGAGCGAGCGGATCTGGAAGGGCCGCAAGACCGCCTTCGGCGCGATGGGCCAGATCAACGATTACATGTGCCTCGACGGCACCATCCCGGTGAGCGAGTTGCCGTTCGTGCTGCGCCGCATCGGCGAGCTGGGGGCGGAGTATGGGCTGGACGTGGGCAATGTTTTCCATGCCGGTGACGGCAACATGCACCCGCTGATCCTTTACGACGCCAACAAGCCCGGCGATCTCGAGAAGGCCGAGGCGCTGGGCGCCGATATCCTCAGGCTCTGCGTCGAAGTGGGCGGCTGCCTCACCGGCGAGCACGGCGTGGGGGTGGAGAAGCGCGAGATCATGACGGCGCAATACGGGGCCGACGATCTGGAAATCCAGATGCAGGTGAAAGACGTGTTCGACCCGCAATGGATTCTCAACCCCGCCAAGGTGTTTCCGCTCGAGGTGAGCGCGGGGCGCAGATCGTAACGCGGGCGGGGGGCGCTGCCCCGCGGAACCCTGACCGAACGGGCCTGAGCCCGTTCGCAAACCTGGCAGGCGATTTCGCTTGTCGAAATCGCCGAGAAGGCCGGAGTATTTCTGCCAAGATGAAGATCACGAGCGAACAGGAACTGGCCGAAGCGATCCGCGGCGCAAACGGGCCCTTCCGGGTGCGCGGCGGCGGCACCCGCGACATCGGCAAGCCGGTGGTGGGTGAGGCACTGGAGCTGGGCATGTCCGGCATCGAGCTTTACGAGCCGGCGGCGCTTACCCTGGTGGTGCGCGCCGGCACGCCGCTGGCCGAGATCGAGGCGGTGCTGGCGGGCGAGGGGCAGCGGCTGGCCTTCGAGCCGATGGATCACCGGGTCATGCTGGGCACGAAAGGCGAGCCGACGATCGGCGGCGTGGTGGCGGCCAACGTCTCGGGGCCGCGCCGCATCCAGGCCGGGGCGGCCCGCGATTTCGCGATTGGCGCGCGCTTCGTCGATGGCTCGGGCCGGATCATCAAGAACGGCGGCCGGGTGATGAAGAACGTCACCGGCTATGACCTCGTGAAGCTCATGGCCGGAAGCTGGGGCACGCTCGGCGTTCTCACCGAAGTGAGCCTGAAGGTTCTGGCGATGCCGGAAACCGAGGCGACGCTGGTCGCGCGCGGCAAGGATGCCCGGCACGGGATCGCCGCGCTGGCGGCGGCGCTCGGCTCGCCCTGGGACATCACCGGGGCGGCCCATCTCGATCCGGGCGTTGCCGGGCCCGAGAGCGAAACCCGCGTGCGGATCGAGGGGCTGGCCGCCAGCGTCGACTACCGGATCGGGGCGCTCCAGCGCGAAATCTGCGCCGGCTGGGAGGTGCTTCGGGGTGACGAAAGCGCCGCGCTTTGGCGGCAGGTCCGCGACGTGGCCCCCTTCGCCGATGCGCCGGTCGTCTGGCGGCTGTCGGTGAAGCCCTCGGCCACGCCGGCGATCTCGCAGGCGCTCGGGCAGGCCGGGCTGGGCCACGCGGCCTTGTATGACTGGGGCGGCGGGCTGATGTGGATCGCGCCGGACCCGGAGCACGACGACGGCGGCGCGGAGGCGATCCGCGCGCAGATCGCGGCCCACGGCGGCCATGCGACGCTGGTGAAGGCGCCGGCAGACCTGCGCGCGCGAATTGATGTTTTCCAACCTCAGACCGGCGCAGTCGCGGCGCTCTCCCGGGGGCTCAAGCAGAAATTCGACCCAAGGGGCATACTCAATCCGGGGCTGATGGGCTGATGCAGACCTTTTTCACCGAAGACCAGCTGGAAGACCCGGGCATTGCGCGCGCCAACGAGATCCTGCGCGCCTGCGTGCATTGCGGCATGTGCACCGCGACCTGCCCGAGCTACCAGGTTCTGGGCGACGAACTGGACAGCCCGCGCGGGCGGATCTACCTGATCAAGGAGATGGTGGAGCAGGACCGCCCGGCGGATGAACGCACAGTGACGCACATCGACCGCTGCCTCTCCTGCCTTGCCTGCATGACGACCTGCCCGTCCGGCGTGCATTACATGCATCTCGTCGACCACGCCCGGGCGCATATCGAAAAGACCTATCGCCGCCCCTTCATGGACCGCTGGTTGCGCCGCGTCCTGGCCTGGGTGATCCCGCATCCCGGCCGGTTCAGGCTGGCACTGCGGGCGGCGACGCTGGGGCGGCCGTTCCGGGCGCTGATGCCCGACCGCCGCTTGCGCGCGATGCTCGACATGGCGCCCGACCGGTTGCCGCAGCCCAGCCCGGGCGACCGGCCGCAGGTCTTTGCCGTGGCCGGGCGCAAGAAGCGGGTGGCGCTGCTGACGGGCTGCGCCCAGCAGGTGCTCGACACCGATATCAACGCCGCCACCGTGCGGCTGCTCACCCGGCTCGGGGTGGAGGTGGTGGTGCCCGAGGGCATGGGATGCTGCGGCGCGCTCACCCATCACATGGGGCGCGAGGCCGATGCCCATGCGTCGGCGGCGGCCAACATCCGCGCCTTCATGGCCGAGGCGCGGGGGCAGGGGCTGGACGCGATCGTGATCAACACATCGGGGTGTGGCACCACGGTGAAGGACTACGGCCACATGTTCCGCACCGATGCGCTGGCGGAAGACGCGGCGACGGTGTCGGCGCTGACGAAAGACATCACCGAGTTTCTCACTGAGCTGGGCATTCCCGAGGCCGACATGGGGATGCGTGTGGCCTACCATTCCGCCTGCTCGCTCCAGCATGGCCAGAAGGTGAAGGACGCACCGAAGGACTTGCTGCGGCGCGCCGGTTTCGAGGTGGTGGAGCCGGTCGACAGCCATTTGTGCTGCGGCTCGGCGGGCACCTATAACCTGATGCAGCCCGAGATCTCGGCCGAGTTGAAGGCGCGCAAGGTGGCGACGCTGGAGGCGCGCGCACCGGAGGTGATCGCGGCGGGCAACATCGGCTGCATGGTGCAGATCGGCTCAGCCACCGCGGTGCCGGTGGTGCACACGGTGGAACTGCTCGACTGGGCGCTGGGCGGGCCGAAACCGGCCAAGCTCGGCGGTTGAGGCGATTCCCGCGGTTGCCACATTCTCGCCCGATGCGCTTGTTATTCGGCGGTGAACAGCAAGAACCGGGCTTCGGGCATGAAGACATTGATCGCACTCCTCGCTTTTCTCGCGGCCCCCCTGGCGCTTCAGGCGGGCGAGGGCGGCGCGCTGCGCAGCCTGACGACGGGCGACGACAGCCGCGGCTGGGAGGGCGTGGGCCGGCTCGACATCGCGGGCGCAAGCTTCTGCACCGGGGCGCTGATCGCCGAAAATCTCGTGCTGACGGCCGCCCACTGCCTCTATGACAAGGCGACGGGCCGCCGCTTCGCGCCCGAGGAGATCGAGTTTCTCGCCGGCTGGCGGGCAGGGCGCGCGGCGGCGTACCGCGGCGCGCGGCGCGCGGTGGCGCACCCGGATTACCTGCCCGACGGCGAAGACCGCGCCAGCGATCTCGCCCTGATCGAGCTGGACCAGCCGATCCGCAACAGCCGGGTTGTGCCCTTCGCCACCGGCGATCTGCCCTTCCTGGCCCGCGAGGTGGGCGTGGTGTCCTACGCCCATGATCGCGCCGAGATGCCTTCGATGCAGAACATCTGCAACGTGTTGGGGCGTTCGGGGGCGACGCTCGTGCTCGATTGCGAAGTCGATTTTGGATCGTCGGGCGCACCGGTGTTCGAGTTTTCCACAGGCGCGCCCCGGATCGTTTCGGTGGTTTCCGCCAAGGCCTTCGCCGGCGATGCCGAGGTTTCGCTCGGCACCGATCTGTCCGCGCCGCTGGCGGAGTTGCGCGCGATGCTGGCGGCGGAAGGCGACGGGGTGTTCACCCGCGCGCGTCCGACCGTGACCAGGCTCGACAATGGCGCGGCGGCCAACCGCACCGGCGCCAAGTTCGTGCGGCCCTGAGCGATGCGCGGCTGGGCGCAAGGGCTTGCCATGGCGGTTGGCCTCGCGCTGGCCGCCCCGGCAATGGCCGACAACACCGGGCTCGACCGGCTCACCCTTCGCAGCGATCTGGTCGGGTGGGAGGCGGTCGGGCGGCTCGATCTCGGCGACGGGTTCTGCACCGGGGTGCTCGTGGCCCCTGATCTCGTGCTCACCGCCGCGCATTGCCTGACCGAGGCGCAAACCGCGGGCCGGGTGGACCGGCTGATGTTTCGCGCCGGGCTGCGTGACGGCGAGGCGGTGGCGCAGGCCGCCGTCGCGCGCGCGGTTATGCACCCGGACTATCGGCCGGCAGCGGGGGCGAGCGCGGAGAACATCCGCCATGACCTGGGCCTCGTGCAACTCTCCACGCCGATCCCGGCCGCCGTCGCCGCGCCCTTCCTGGTGCAGAGCCTGCCACGGGCAGGCACCGCGGTGAGCGTGGTTTCCTATGCCAGCGGAAGGGCTGAGGCCCCGGCGCGGCAGGCGGTCTGCACCGTGCGGGGCCGCCAGTCGGGGCTGCTGGCGTTCGACTGCGACGTCACCTTCGGCGCGTCGGGTGCGCCGGTGTTCGACCTTGCGGACCGGCGCGCACGGATCGTTTCGCTGATCTCGTCGGGCGGGGCGAGGGAGAGCGGCATGGTCGCCTTCGGCATGGAGCTGCCCGCCGCGGTCGCGGACCTGAAACATGCGCTGCGCACCGGGGCGGGGGTTTTCCCCGAATCGGACTTCAGCGCGCGCCGGCTGACCGTTGGCGAGCGCGGCGCGAGCGGGGCGCGTTTCGTGCGCCCCTGACGGGTCTTGAACGCCGAAAAAATGCGCCTACCTCGATGATGCGGGCGCCGCCGAGCGGGTCCGTTTTCTGCCCGTCCCTTCGGGAGGGCCTCACCAAGTTGTCGCTCAATGGAGGATGACCCATGCGCAATTTTGACCTTTCGCCGCTCTACCGTGCCACCGTCGGTTTCGACCAGCTTGCCGACATGATGGACCGGGTGTTCACCAACGACGTGAGCCGCGAGACCTACCCCCCCTACAATATCGAGAAAACCGGCGATGATGCCTGGCGCATCACCGTAGCCGTGGCAGGTTTCACCGACGCGGAACTGAACGTCGAGGTGAAGGAGAACGCGCTGCTGATCTCCGCCCGCAAGGCCGAGGACGAGACGCCGCGCACCTACCTGCATCGCGGTATCGCGACCCGCGCCTTCGAGCGCCGCTTCCACCTTGCCGATCACGTGCGGGTGACGGGCGCGGTGCACGAGAACGGGCTGTTGCACATCGACCTGGTGCGCGAGGTGCCCGAGGCGCTGAAACCGCGCCGGATCGAGATCGCCGCGGCGAAGGACATCGAAGGCAAGGCCAAGGCCATCGAAGGCTGAGCCTCGGGTCCAACGACCCTGACAGAAAAAGGGAGGGGCGATGCCCCTCCCTTCGTGTTTTTTGCGGCAGGATCAGTCGAGCGTACCGATGGTGAAGAACATCGTCTCGCCCGAATGGTCATCGACACCATCGTTGTCGGTCGAGATCCAGGCGGTGCCGTCGGCGGCGATCGCGAGGCCCTCGACCTTGTCGAGCACATAGCCGCCGGTCGAGGTGAGGTCCGCGATCAGGTCGCGCACCACCTCGCGGCTCACCACCGGCAGTTCGCCGCCGAGCGCCGCGGGGACCATCTCGGAAGCGGGCACGCGGGTGACGAGCTTGGTCACCGCGGCGGTGCCGAGCTGGTTGTCGCGCTCCACGAGGTAGACCCAGTCGCCGTGGGCGGTGATTTCCGAGAGGCCAACCCAGCCGTAGTCTGGCGCCGTCTTCTCGTAATGCACCGCGCCCCATTCACCGCTTTCGGTGTTGTAGGCGAGGAGTTTCACGTGGTTCTCGGGGTCGTCCGCCCATTCGCGCTGCACGGCCATCCAGAGCGTGTCGCCAACCTTGGTGATCCCCTCGAAGCCGAAGCGCTTTTCGACGGCCATGAGCGCCGCCGGCAGCCCGATCTCCTGCTTGATCTCGCCCTCGGCGTTCACGTGGTAAAGCGCGTGCGGGATGACGCGGTCGGTGCGGCCTTCGGAGGCCAGCCAGAAACCGCCCTCGCCATCGAGGGTGATGCCCTCGATATCGAGTTTCTGGGCCGGTCGGCCCGCGCGGTTGATGCCGATCGCGTCGACGATCCGGGCCGGCGTTGCCGAGGTGTCGATCTTGAAGATCGTCGGCTGGTAGCCATAGAAGCTGTCATTCACGGCCCAGACGATGCCGCCCTCGTCGGCGACCATGCCCGAGATCGCGCCCCAGCCGGTCAACTCGTCCATCCCTGCGGAGGTGAGATGCGGGTAAGCCGGCGCCGCGTCCTGGTATTCGTAGAGCATCACGTGAGCACGGGCAGCGCCATCCTCGATCCCGTCAAACTCGTTGGCGGTTGCCAGAAGGTTGCGCTCGGGGATCGCCACGGCGCCCTCGGGCGAGATGCCCGACGGAAGAAGCTGCTTCAAAACCGGGTTCGCCGGGTCGGTCATGTCGTAGACACCGACGACCGATGCACGCTCGGCCAGCAGGAACAGGTAGGGCGTGCCGCCGAAAACGGCGAATTCCATGCCCTCGGGTTCCACGCCCTTGGCGTCGGAACGGCGATCCGGATAGTGGCCGATCTGCACAACGGCGTGCTCGAAGGCCGGACCCGATTCATGAACGACCGTGCCGTCCTTGCGGAACACGGTGAACCCGCGCGACCCGCCGTCCATGTCGCCCTCGTTGGCGGTAACGAAATGATCGTTGTCGATCCACTGAATGCCGTCGGGCTCACGCACGACGCCCGCTTGCGACTCGTCGAAGATCAGGGCGGCGCGTTCGTCGGTGGCGTCGATGCCCTCGAGGTCGACCGCGCCGGCCGAGAAGTGGCTCACGACCTCGCCGGTGGAAGACAGAACGACGATGTGGTTGTTCTCCTGAAGCGTCACGACGATCTCGCCCGCGGCGTTCACGTCGACGAACTCGGGCTCCGGATCCTCGGGCGCGATCTCGGCAAGGCCGGTCACGTCGGCGCGGATCTGCTGGTCGCAAAGCATCATGCCCGCCCCGTCGAGCGGAACGATGGCGACCCAGCCGGCCGGCATTTGCGGCACCCGGCCGTCGCCGGCATCTTCGTCACGCTCGTTCTCGATGGCGACGGTCACGAACGCCCCGTCCGGCGCGACGGCCGTCGAATCGGGCTGGCCGCCGAGGTCGCAGCGTCCGGCTTCGGTGCCGGTGGCGAGGTCGATGTGCAGCAGGTAGCCCGAGGGCTCGATGTAGCTTTCCGACGTGTTGACGCCCGCGAACACGGTATTGCCATGCGTCGAGACGGCGGTGGGTTCGCCGTCGAGAGTGATATTGCCAAGCGGCAGGGGATTGGCCGGGTCGGTAATGTCGACAAGGCCGATCACACCGAGCGGGCTGTCGGAATAGGCGAGCGTCATGCCATCGGCGCTGGCCGCGATGATCTCGGCCGAGCTTTCGCGGGCGACATCTTCGCCCTCGGCCATGTTCGAGGCCACCGGGAACGAGGCGATGCGGTTGAAATTCATCTCGGCGTTTGCTGCGCCTGCCATCAGGGCAAGAGCCGAGGTGAGGGTGAGAAGGGTGGCTTTCATGGGATCCTCCGGGAAATACCGATCTGCCGGAGGTGACCCCGCGACATTACAGGAGCGTGACGCCTGCATGACGGGTCGGTGAAATCCTCAGCGATCCGTGAGCCCGCGGAACAGGACCTTGCCGGCGCCGATCTCGCCCACCCATTTGCCGCCGCCGCCTTCGCCGCAATAATCCCAGTTGCCGGTGAAGCTGGTATAGCCCGGGTTGAACTGCAGCGTGACCGCGCCCCAGTGGTTGGAGCCGTCGACGGCGCTGTCGCAGGTGACGCCTGAACCCGACTCGATCCAGGTGCCGGTAATCACCGGGCCCGACGCGCCGAGGCGCATCTGGCCGATGATCCGGCCGTTGTCGTAGTCATAGGGCGCGAAGATGCGCAGCTCACCCGGCGTGTCAGGGAGCGTCATCGTGTTGTAGCTTGTCGAGCAGTCGCCCGCCTGCGCGCCTGTTGCGAAAACAATCGCGGTGAACATCATCATAATGCGGTTCATGGCATGCCCTCCTTTGCGCGCAAGATCGGGCAAACGCGGCGGCCCCCGCCATGATCGGGCGCAAATCGGGCGCGGTCGGCAGCGATCGGCCGACCGCGCCCTGGCTCAGATCGCCATGCAGATGTATTTCATCTCGAGGAAATCCTCGATCCCGTGGCGCGAGCCCTCGCGGCCGAGGCCCGATTGCTTGACCCCGCCGAAGGGGGCGACCTCGGTGGAAATGATCCCGGTGTTGACCCCGACGATGCCGTATTCCAGCGCCTCGGCCACCTTGTAGACGCGGCTGAGGTCGCGGGCATAGAAGTAGGAGGCGAGCCCGAAAATCGTGTCGTTGGCCTTCGCGATCACGTCGTCCTCGTCGGTGAAGGAAAACAGCGGTGCGAGGGGGCCAAAGGTTTCGTCTTGCGCGAATTCCATCTCCGAGGTCGCGCCGGTGACGATCGTCGGCTGGAAGAACAGCCCGCCCTTCTCGTGATGGTCGCCGCCGAGGATCACCTCGGCACCCTTGGCGCGCGCGTCGGCGATGTGTTCCTCCACCTTCTTCACCGCGTCCTCGCTGACCAGCGGCCCAAGCTCGGTGCCCTCGTCGAGCCCGTCGCCCACATGCATCTTGCCTACCGCCTCAGCGAGCTTTTTGGCGAATTCATCGTAAACGCCTTCCTGCACGTAGATCCGGTTGGCGCAGACGCAGGTTTGCCCGTTGTTGCGGAACTTCGACGCGATCGCGCCCTGCACGGCGGCATCGAGATCGGCGTCGTCGAAGACGATGAAGGGGGCGTTGCCGCCCAGCTCCATCGAACACTTTTTCACCTGGTCGGCGGCCTGCCGCAGCAGGATGCGGCCCACGAAGGTGGAGCCGGTGAAGGTGATCTTGCGCACCGCGTGGTTCTCGGAAAACTCCTTGCCGATGTCGGAGCTTTTCGACGAGGTCACCACGTTGAACAGACCCTTGGGCAGGCCCGCGCGTTCGGCCAGAACCGCCAGCGCCAGGGCCGACAGCGGGGTTTCGCCCGCCGGCTTGGCCACCACGCCGCAGCCCGCGGCGAGCGCGGGGCCGACCTTGCGGGTAATCATCGCGTTGGGAAAGTTCCACGGCGTGATCGAGGCCACCACGCCAACGGGCTGCTTGATCACCTGAAGGCGCATGTTGGGCAGGTGCGGCGGGATCGTCTCGCCATAGATCCGCTTGCCCTCCTCGGCGAACCACTCGATGAAGCTGGCGCCGTAGGCGATCTCGCCCATCGCTTCCTTGACCGGCTTGCCCATCTCGGCGGTGAGGATGAGAGCGAGATCCTGCTGGTTCTCCATCATCAGGTTGAACCACGCGCGCAGTATATTGGCGCGTTCCTTCGCGGTGAGCGCCTGCCACCCCTTCATCGCCGCTTCGGCCGCGGCAATGGCGCGGGCGGTTTCATCGCGGCCGAGATCGGCCACTTCGCAGATCACGTCGCCACGGGCGGGGTTTGTGACGGGGAAGGTGGCGCCGTCGTCGGCGTCGATCCATTCGCCGGCCACGAAGGCCTTGGTGGCGATCAGTGACGGGTCTTTCAGGAGCGAGGCGAGATCGGTTGCGTCGCGCGGCATTTTGGTCTCCCTTGTTGGTCCGGGGCGCGCATGCTGGCTCCGAAGGAGGGCGCCCGATGGATTACGATCTCGCATATGCTAACGCCGATTTCATCCCGAATGCCATGGCCTATCCGCCGCGCTGGGCACGCGAGGCGGAGGAATGGCGCGCCGCGCGCAAGGATCGTGCGCGGCTGGGGCTGAGCTATGGGGATGGCGCGCGCAACGCGCTCGATCTGTTCCTGCCGGACGGCGAGGCGCGCGGGCTCGTCGTCTTCGTGCATGGCGGCTACTGGCTGAAATTCGCGCGCGGAGACTGGTCGGGCTTTGCCGCCGGGCCGGTGAAGCGCGGCTGGGCAGTGGCGATGCCCTCCTACACGCTCGCCCCCGGCGCGCACATTCGCGAGATCACTGGCGAGATCGCGGTGGCGGTGACGCGCGCGGCGGCGGAGGTGGCGGGGCCGATCGCGCTTACCGGCCATTCGGCGGGGGGCCATCTCGTGGCGCGGATGAACTGCGCCGACGTGGCCCTGCCCGACGATCTGGCCGCGCGGATCGCCCGGATCGTGCCGATCTCGCCGGTCGGCGACCTGCGCCCGCTGATGCGCACGCGGATGAACGCCGATCTGCGCCTCGATGCCGCTGAGGCCGAAGCCGAAAGCCCCACGCTCTGCACCGAGCGGCGCGGGATCGACACCCGCGTCTGGGTGGGTGCCGAGGAACGGCCGGCCTTTCTCGATCAGGCCGACTGGCTGACCGAGGCCTGGCCCGAGGCGCGGCTTCGCATTGCCCCCGGGCGGCACCATTTCGACGTGATCGACGCGCTGAAAGACGCCGACAGCGCTGTCGTCGCCGATCTGGTCGGGCGCGATTGACAGGCCCGGTGCGCGGACCAGAATACGCGCGCCTTCCGGAGACCGAATCCCATGCGTTTGCCTCTGTTCCTTGCCCTTGCCGCCCTCCTGCCGGGTGCCGTGTTCGCCGAACAAGCGATGTGCGAATACCGCCACCCCGACCGGCCTTCATGGGATTTCTTCGCGGCCTGCACCGTCGACGAGGCCACGCAGAATGGGGTGGTGACGCTCCGGGCCAGTGTGATGAACGGTTCGCGCTTCACGATCGAAGCCGCGGCTGACGGTTTGGCGGACGCAAAGGTAAACGGGCTTGCCGCCATCCGGCTGGATCGCGAGGACGCGCGCTGTTACCGGACCGAGGCGGAGGCGGAGCTTGTCTGTCTGCATCCGCGTGACGCCGCCCCCGCCGCGGGGCCTGCCCCGGCCCCGGAAGCGGCAAATGCCGACATCGGCTTCGGAGGCGGGCAGGCCGGGTTCTGCCTGCTCACCGCGCGTGAAGGCGGGGTTGAGGTGCTCACCGAATACGGCGCTTGCGTGAAGCGGGAGAATTGCGTCGCCAGCGACGCGGGCGGCACCACTTGCCTTACGGATTACGATTGGAAAAGCGGCCGGCTGAGCGAAATGGCCCGCGCCGAGGGCTGGCAGACGCTTGATGGCGCGACGGTGGAAGCGGGTGAACAGGGCTGCTTCACCGATGCGCGGGGTGGTGTTCGGTTCTGCTTCTCGCCCCGGGCGATGACGGCGGCGGCGCACCCCGTGCTCGCCACCGTCAGCCCATGAACGCGGTCAGCGGCCGAATTCCTTCAGGCCGTTGAAGTCGATCTCTTCGAGGATGGCAATCATCACTTCCGGATCCGCCCCCGAAGCCTGAACGATGATCCGCCCGTCGATCAGCCCGGTGAGATCGCCGTCGTCAAACAGGAACTTCTCGCGCCCGACCCGGTGGGTCTTCAGCCCCATGATCGCGGCGTTCGAGATCATGCCGCCGAACATCGCCACCATCGGGTTGTCGGCCATGATCGAGATCGTGAAGGTCTCGGTGCCGTCGCTATAGGTCGCCTCGGCCGCCGCGCCGCCGCCGAGGAAGGAAAGGCCGACGTTCATGTCGCTCTCGCCGATCTCGCGGGTCCATCCGTCGGGCGGCTCGGGCAGGAAACTGGTGAGCTCCTGCGCCGACATCGCCTGCAGGAGCTGTTTGGCGTAGTCGAGCTCCTCGATGGCATACTTGATGTCGCCGTCCTCGTAGGCTTGCAGCGCCGAGGAAAGCGTGTCGGTCACTTCGTCGGCCAGCGCCGGGTTGGCGACGGACAACATCAAGAGAGCGAATGAAGTAGCGCGAAACATTGGGGCCTCCCATTGGCATTTCAGGTCACGATAGCCGCGAAGCTCGCACCGATCCTTGATCGGCGTCAAACTCCACCGAAACGGTTCGCCCAGGCGGGCAGGGGGTCGCCCGGCGCCGGCCTTGCGGCATGCACGCCGCGGGCGATCGCGCGCGCCAGGCAGATCGCGGCGGCATGGCCGAGGCGCAGCGGATCGGCCTCGGGGTTGGCGAGCGGTTTCGCGCCGGTGGCGGCGGCGAAAACCAGATCACCGTCGAAGGGCGTGTGGCTGGGGAGCAGCGCGCGCGCCATGCCGTCATGTGCAGCCACGGCGAGCCGCGTGGCCTGCGCTTGCGTGAGCGCGGCGTCGGTCGCGACGATGGCGATGGTGGTGGCGGCGCGCGGCGTGAGCTTGGTGACAGGCTCCACGCCCGGGTCGAACCCGGTGACCGGCCCCAGCCCGCCGAACTCCGCCCCGAACTCCCAGGGCGCGGCCCAGAACCGGCCATCCGGCCCGGTGGCGCTGCCCACCGCGTTGACCACGACAAGCGCGCCCACGGTGAGGCCTCCCTCGAGCACCAGCGAGGCCGAGCCCAGCCCGCCCTTGAGATCGGCCAGTGTCGCCCCCGTGCCCGCGCCGATCGTGCCGAGCGCGAAATCCTCTGCCAGGGCGGCAAGCGCCTCCCGCCCGAGCCGTTTGTAGGGGTTTTCGGCCCAGTTCTTGTCGCCACCGTTCAGCAGATCGAAGGCAATCGCGCCGGGCACGATCGGCACCTTCTGCCCGCCCACGTCGAAGCCACGGCCCTGCGCGCGCAGCCTATCGGCCACGCCCGAGGCCGCGTCGAGCCCGAAGGCCGACCCGCCCGAAAGCACCAGCGCGTCAACCTCCTGCACCAGCTTGTCGGGCGCCAGCAGATCGGTTTCCCGCGTGCCCGGCGCGCCGCCCATCACGTGCACGGCGGCCACGAAAGGCGCCTCGCCCGCCAGCACGGTCACGCCGGTTTTCACCGTATCGTCGGCGGCATTGCCCACCTTCAGCCCTGCCACGTCGGTGATCAGGTTGCGCGCACCCGGTTTCATCGCATCTGTCCTTCTTGGGTCAATAAATACCTCGGGCCTTCTCGGCGACTTCGGCAAGCGAAGTCGCCTGCCAGGTTTACGAACGGGCATGTGCCCGTTCGTTCAGGGTGCGGGGGGCGCAGCCCGGGGCGAAACCTCAGATACAGCGCCCGCCGTCCACCTCCAGCGCCACCCCGGTGATCATGCCGGCTTCGTCGGAGCAAAGAAAGGCGGCGGCGTTGCCCATGTCTTCAGGCGTCGAGAACCGCCCGAGCGGGATGCTGGAGAGAAATCTCGCGCGGGCCTCGGGGGTATCCTCGCCCATGAAGCTCTGCAGAAGCGGCGTCTCCCCCGCCACGGGCGCGATCGCGTTCACCCGCACACCGAAGGCAGCCAGTTCCACCGCCATGGTCTTGGTCGCCGTGATCATCCAGCCTTTCGAGGCATTGTACCAGTTGAGGTTGGGCCGCGGCGAGAGCCCGGCGGTGGAGGCGACGTTGAGGATCACGCCCGCGCGCGCCGCCTTCATCCCCGGCACCAGGGCGCGCGCGGTGAGGTAGACCGACTTGGCATTCACGGCGAAGACCCGGTCGAACTCTTCCTCGCTCACCTCCTCCATCGGCTTGGGCAGGTGGGTGATCCCGGCATTGTTGACGAGGATATCCACCCGCCCGAAGGCGGCGCGGGCGGCCTCGGCCATGGCGGTGACCGAGGCGGCGTCGGAAACGTCGACCACCTGCGCCACCCCGTCGATCTCGCGGGCGACGGTGTCGGCGGCGTTCGCGTCGATGTCGGCGACCATCACCCGCGCGCCCTCGGCGGCGAACTTGCGCGCGATCCCGGCGCCGAAGCCCGACCCGGCACCGGTGACGATGGCGGTCTTGTCCTGTAGTCTCATGTCTGCCTCCAGTCTCGCGGCGAGATTGCGGTGAAGTCGGTGTCGGGGCAAGCCTCGAAGCCGTCGCGGCGGTGGCTTACCAATGCGGCGGGCGCTGGTCGGCGAGCGGAATCTCGGTGCCCTGTTCGGCCTGCCGCTCGGCCTCGCGTTCGACGACGAGGGAAAGGCGGCGGCGCAGCGCGGCGATTTCGCCGTCCTGCCGGGCGATCACGTCCGACAATTCCTCGACGGTGCGGCTGAGGTGCGCCACGCTTTCTTCCAGCAATGTCACCCGGTCGGTCATGGCGGTATCTCCCTTGACCCAGATCATAGCCGCTGCGCGCGCCGGGTGCGAGCCTTGCCGCAAAGAAAGGAGGGCGCGATGAAACGCTTTTCTCTGGCCCTTGCCGCCATGGGATTCGCCACGGCCGCGCTGGCTTATGACGGCGAGCAATACGTCACCTGCAATCTCGATCCGAACGGCGACAACTGGGTCGCGCTCAAGGCGGCGCCCGATCTGGGCTCGCAACGGCTGATGAAACTGGGCCCCGGCACCTTCCTGATCACCATGGAGCCCTATGCCAAGGGCAAGTGGCGGCAGGTGATCGTGCAGAAGGATATGCAGGATTGGTCCTATGCCGGCCCGAGCGGCTGGGTCTACACCGATTACATCTGCGAAATCCGCTATTGAGCGCCGCTTGCCCCGCGCAGGCGCCCGGGATAAACCGCGCCCGAGGTAACGATGGGACGAGCCATGGCCAAAGAGAAGAAGCAGCTCCGGCCCAAGGCCGAAACGCCCAAGGGGTTCCGCGACTACTTCGGCGCGGAGGTGGACGAGCGCAAGGCGATGCTCGACCGCATCGCCGAGGTCTATCACGCCTACGGCTTCGACGCGCTGGAAAGCTCGGCGGTGGAAACCGTGGAGAGCCTTGGCAAGTTCCTGCCCGATGTCGACCGGCCGAATGACGGCGTTTTCGCCTGGCAGGACGAGGACGAGAAGTGGCTGGCGCTGCGCTACGATCTCACCGCGCCGCTCGCCCGCGTCTATGCCCAGCACCGCAACGATCTGCCCACGCCCTACCGGCGCTACGCCATGGGCCCGGTCTGGCGTAACGAAAAGCCGGGGCCGGGGCGTTTCCGGCAGTTCTACCAGTGCGACGCCGACACCGTGGGCAGCGCCAGCATGGCCGCCGACGCCGAGATCTGCGCGATGCTGGCCGACACGCTGGAACATGTCGGCATCCCGCGCGGGGATTACGTGGTGCGGGTGAACAACCGCAAGGTTCTGAACGGGGTGCTGGAAGTGATGGGCGTGGCCGAGGGCGAGACCCGCGAGGCCGTGCTGCGCACCATCGACAAGTTCGACAAGGTGGGCGAAGCGGGCGTGCGCGAGCTTCTGGGCAAGGGGCGGCTGGATGCCTCGGGGGCCTATATCGACGGGGTGGGGCTGGACGAGGCGCAGGCCGAGCCGGTGATGGGTTTCCTTGCGGCGAAAAAAAAGGTGGTGGAGAGACTCGCCGCGGAGCTGGAAGGTCGGTCTGACTCGAATTCAGCGGATTACAGATTGCTCGCGAATGCTTGGTCCCTGGAGAATGGACCTGAACGCGCAAAAGGTAATTCGCACACACCTGAAACCGGAAAGGTCATTTCGGATAGGCTTTTGGGATACTTGTTGGAATTGGTTGGTTCGTCCGACCAAGGTCGCGAAGGTGTGCACGAGTTGCGCGAGATTGCCGACCTTCTCAACGCCCAAGGCTACGGCCCCGACCGCATCGTGATTGACCCCTCTGTCGTGCGCGGCCTCGGCTACTACACCGGCCCGGTCTTCGAGGCCGAGCTGACCTTCGAGATCACCGACGAGAAGGGCCGCCCGCGCCAGTTCGGCAGCGTGGCGGGGGGCGGGCGCTATGACGATCTCGTGGCCCGCTTCACCGGCCAGAGCGTACCGGCCACCGGCGTGTCAATCGGCGTCGATCGGCTGCTCGCCGCACTCCGCGCCAAGGGCCGCGTCGGCGGCAGCGCGCGCGGCCCGGTGGTGGTGACGGTGATGGACCGCGACCGCATGGCCGATTACCAGGCGATGGTGGGCGAATTGCGCCGGGCGGGCATTCGGGCCGAGGTCTACCTCGGCAACCCCAAGAACTTCGGCAACCAGATGAAATATGCCGACCGGCGCGGCTCGCCGATCGCCATCATCGAGGGTGGCGACGAGAAGGCGCGCGGCGTGGTGCAGGTCAAGGACCTGGTGCTCGGGGCCGAGATCGCCAAGAGCGCAACGCTGGAAGAGTGGAAGGATCGCCCCTCTCAACACGAGGTTTCCCGGGCGGAAATGTGCGATTTCGTCAAGGCGCTCTGGGACCAGTACAATGCCTGAAGCCGCCGCGATCCGCGACGAGGCGGCGCGTCTCCTTGCCTTTTTCGAGGGGCGGGGCGCGGTGCGGGTGGAAACCCCGGTGCTGCAACCGGCCGAAACCCTGCTCGACCTCTACGGCGAAGATATTCGCGGCCGCGCTTACGTGACCTCCGACCCGGTCGTGGGCGAGGCGATGCTGCGGCCCGACTTCACCGTGCCGGTGGTGCAGATGCACATGGAGCGCGGCGCCGAGCCCGCGCGCTACACCTATGCAGGCGAAGTTTTCCGCAAGCAGGAAGAAGCCACCCACCGCGCCCCGGAATACCTGCAGGTCGGCTACGAGGTGTTCGACCGCGCCGATCCGGCGGCGGCGGATGCGGAGGTGTTCTCGCTCATCGCCGAGGCGCTCGGCCCCCTTGGCCTGCGGGCCGCCACCGGCGATGTCGGGTTGCTGATCGCCGCCATCTCGGCGCTGACCACCACCGAGCGGCGCAAGGCCGCGCTCCTGCGCCACCTGTGGCGCCCGCGCCGCTTTCGCACCCTGCTCGATCGGTTCTCGGGCCGGGCCCCGGCGCCTCCGGGCCGGGCGGAACTGCTCGCGCGCCCCGATCCCATGGCCTGCGACGCGCCGCTGGTGGGGCTGCGTTCCGAGGCCGAGATTGCCGAGCGGATCGAGGCGCTGCGCGAGGACGCCGCCGCGCCGCCGATCCCCGACAACGAAGTGCGCCTGCTCGCCGATCTGATCGGCCTGCGCGAGACGGTGGACAACATCGCCGAGCACTTGCAGGATCTTGCCGTCGACATGCCCGCCATCGCCCCGGCCGTGTCGCGCTTCATCGCCCGGGCCGAAGCCCTGGCGGCACGTGGCGTGGACATTTCGCGACTCGACTTCGAAGGCTCCTACGGCCGCACCTCGCTGGAATATTACGATGGCTTCGTCTTCGGCTTCTACGCCGAATCCCGGCCCGATCTGCCCCCCGTCGCCACCGGAGGTCGCTACGACGCGCTCACCCGCGTGCTCGGGCAGGGCAGCGAGATCCCGGCGGTGGGCGCCGTGATCCGGCCCGAACTGGCGTTGCAGGTCGTGGAGGGGCGGGCATGAGCGTGAAGCTGGGGGTGCCCTCGAAGGGCCGGCTGATGGAGAAAACCTTCGACTGGTTCGGCGCGCGCGGCGTGCGGCTGGCGCTGAGCGGCTCCGAGCGGGAGTATGCCGGCGCGGTCGAGGGGGTGGACGGGCTCGAACTGGTGCTGCTCTCGGCCGGTGAGATCCCGCGCGAACTGGCGGCGGGACGCATTCACCTCGGCGTCACCGGCTCCGACCTCGTGCGCGAGAAACTCGGCGCCTGGGACGAGCAGGTGGCCGAACTGGAGCCGATGGGCTTCGGTCATGCCGACCTCGTGATCGCGGTGCCGAAAGCCTGGGTCGATGTCAGCACGCTCGACGATCTCGACGCGGTGGCCGCCGCCTTCCGTGCCCGGCATGGGTTCCGCCTGCGCATCGCCACCAAGTATCACCGCCTGGTGCGTGAGTACCTGCGCGAGCATGGCGTGGCCGATTACCAGCTGGTCGACAGCCAGGGCGCGACCGAGGGCACGGTGAAGAACGAAACCGCCGAAGCGATCGCCGATATCACCTCGACGGGTGAAACCCTGCGCGCCAACCACCTCAAGGTGCTCGCGGGCGGCCCGGTGCACCGCAGCCAGGCGACGCTGTTCAAGTCGCGCAAGGCGCGCTGGAGCGAAGCCGACCGCGCCGTGCTCTCCGAACTCAAGGCCCGGCTCGGGATCCGCGATTGACGGCGCCACGCGGTGCGCCTTCGGCGCGCTCATTTTTTTAGGGAGGGGGGCGCTGCCCCCCTTGTGACCCCCCGAGGTATTTTTTTTTGACCCAAGAAGAGCGGGTCAGGCTTCCATCCAGATCGTGACCGGGCCGTCGTTGACGAGGCTCACATTCATTTCGGCGGCGAACCGGCCCTGGGCGACGGTGATGCCCTCGGCGCGCAGCCGGCCCGCGAAATACTCGTAGAGCCGCTCGCCCTCGGCCGGGGTGGCGGCGGCGGAAAAGCCTGGTCGGTTGCCGCGCGAGGTATCGGCGGCGAGGGTGAACTGGCTCACCACCAGTGCCGCGCCGCCGGTATCGAGCAGGGAGCGGTTCATCTTGCCGGCTTCGTCCTTGAAGATCCGCAGTCGGGCGATCTTGCTGGCGAGCTTGTCGGCGTTGGCTTCGGCGTCTCCGTCCATGGCGCAGACCAGGATCAGCAGGCCGGGGCCGATCTCGCCAAGGGTTTCGCCGTCGACCCGCACGGCGGCTTCGCTCACGCGCTGGATCAGCGCCCTCACAGCTCGTGCTCCCACGGCGGGTTGGCGCCGGCGCGGCTGACGGTGATGGCGGCGGCGGCCACGCCCAGTTCCAGCGCCGGGGCGAGGGCCTCGGCGCTGAGCCCGGCGAGCCCCGCCTTGCTCAGGAGCCCGGCGCGCGCGAGCCCGGCAAGGAGCCCTGCGTTGAAGGTATCGCCCGCGCCGACGGTATCGACCACCTCGACGCGCTGCGCCGCCACGAAGCTTTCGCCCCCCGGCCAGAAGGCGCGCACGCCCTTGGCGCCCTCGGTGAGGCAGACGAGACGCGCCCCTCCGGCGAGAAGATCCTCGATGGTGGCGCCGATCCAGGCGAGGTCTTCATCCGACACCTTCACGATATCCGCCGCCCCGAGCATCGCCGCGATGCGGGCGCGGTAGCGTGGCTCGGCGGTGATGAAGCCGGGGCGGATGTTGGGGTCGAGCATCGTCACCCGCGCCCCCGCCTCGCGCAGCATCAGGGCTTCATAGGCCGCGCCGCAGGGGTCGCCGACGAGAGAGATGCCGCCGAAGAACAGCGCCTCGACGCTTTCCGGCAGATCGGGCAGGTCATCGGGCGAGAGCATCCGTCCGGCGGTGTTCTCGTCGTAGAAGGCGTATTGCGCGTGGCCGTCGGTGAGGGTGACGAAGGCGAGCGTGGTGGGCCTGGGCGAACGCCGTGCGAGGCCGGCGTCGACCCCCGAGGCGGTGAGGGCTTTGTCGAGCATCTGGCCGAAGAGATCGGTGGAGAGGCCGGAGAAGAACCCGGCTTGCTCGCCGAGCCGCCCCAGCGCGATGGCGGTGTTGAACACCGCGCCGCCGGGGTAGGGTGCGAAGGCGGGTTTGCCCGCCGCAGTCTCGCGCGGCAGCATGTCGATCAGGGCTTCGCCGCAGCACAGGATCATGGCTCGAACCTTTCGATGTTTGCGCAAACGGCTTAGCGCGCCTGCTGCGCCCAGGCAATCCGCGCGCGGCACGTTTTCGCGGACACCTCGAAAAACGATGAGGCGATCCCCATATGTGCGGTGAAAGGAGGGCTGATTATGGTTGAGAAATCGCACACTGGCCTGTGGCCATCTCTCTACGATCCCTTCCGCACTTTCGGTCAGAAGCTCGCCGAATTTCATTCCCCGGCATCTGACGCCAAGCTCGCGGATGACACCTACACGATCACCATGGAGCTTCCCGGCCTTGCCGAGAGCGACATTGAACTGACCGTGAATGACGGCGTCATGACCGTGCGCGGCGAGAAGAAGACCGAGCGCGAGGAAGAGGGTGACACGTGGTATTTCACCGAACGGCAGTACGGCGCGTTCACCCGCTCGTTCCGGCTTCCGCCCGACGCGGATGAGGCCGGGGTCGAGGCCGACCTCAAGGATGGCGTTCTGACCATCTCGGTTCCCAAGTCGGAACCGAAGGCCGAGGCCGCCAAGAAGGTCCAGATCAGGAAAAGCTGACCGGGACGGTGCACCCCGGAAAGCGCGAGGAGGCGGCTCCGAAAGGGGCCGCCTTCCCTTTTCGTGGATCAGACCACCAGAATGACGACGAGCGCGCCGAGGAAGAGTTCGGCGCCGTGACCGAAGGCGCGCAGTTGCGCCGCCCGGCCCGCGCCGACGCCGGCGATGCCATCGCGCAGGTTGGCGGAGGTGAGAGCGACCGCGAGGGTGACGAGCGCGGTGCCGAGACCGATGGCGTAGGTCGCGGCGATGCCCGCCAGAGGCGCGCCGATCATCACCGTGAGCAGCATCACGAACAGCGCTCCGGTGCAGGGCCGCAGCGCCACCCCGCCGATCAGCATCAGCGCCTCGCCCCAGCCGGCGCGCGCGGCGGCTTCGGGGTTCGGGGCATGGTCGTGGGCGCAGGCCTCGTCGCGGTGGTGGCGGGCGCCTTCGCGCATCCGCCAGAAGCCGCGCGCGCCGCGCCAGACCAGCCAGGCCCCGAGCGCGGCGATCAGGAGATCGCCGATCCGCGTCACCGGCCCCTCCGCCATGCCCACCAGCGCCTCGCGGCCGAGATCGAACAGCATCGCCCCGCCGAGCACCAGAACCACCGCCGTTGTCGCCTGCGCGAGGTTGGCCGCGAGGGTGATCGCTGCCACCCGCCACAGCGTGGCGCGCGAGGAAAATGCCCAGGCCCCCAGGACCGTCTTGCCGTGGCCGGGACCCGCGGCGTGCAACACACCGTAGACGAAGCCGAGCGAGATCAGCCCGAGCGCGGCGCCCGGCGCGCCTGCCTTGAGCGCGCGCACGCCCTGCGCCAGCGTATCCTGAAATTCGCGCTGGGCGGCGAGAATGGCGGCCCGCGCGGCGCCGATGCCGCCGAAAGCCCAGAGCGCGGCAAGCGCCAGCGCGATCACGCACAGCGCGAGGATCAGTTGCCGCATGAGATCCGCAACTCCTCAGCGTAGAGCCGCCCGATTTCGCCGAGGCCCGCCGCTTCGGGGTCGGCGTCGGGCGGCAAGTTGGCGATGGTTTCGGCCAGTTCCGAGCTGATCGTCGATGTGTCGGGCGAGACCAGCCTGGCCCTGCAATCGGTGCGCCCCGAGAAGTCGGGCAGCGCGGCGATGGAGTAGGCAACGTAGAAGACCGGGTCGAAGGCGCGCAGCGTGAGGCGGCTTGCCTCGATCGCAACGGGTTCGGCCAGCGCGCGGGTGTGGACCGAGACCGCCTCGCCGTCGCGCCAGTCTGCCGCCCATTCGGTGGGCGGGCCGAGGGTGAGCGGCGCGCCGTCGAGCTCGAGTTCCACGTCGCCGCCGTAGTCTTCCGGCCAGTTGGCATCCCACAGGCGCATGGCCTCCAGTTCGGCGGCGGAAATGTCGCCGTCGCTGTCGGTGTCGTAGCCGCCATCCTCGACCATCAGCAGGGTGAACAGCGGGTCGTAGACCCATGTGTTGCGCAGCGCGACGAGGCGGCCCTCTGCGTCGAAGATCAACTCGTGCGAGGCGTCGACGAATATGTGCGGATGTGCGGCGAGGGGCGCCGGAAGGGCTGCGAGGGCGAGCGCCAGCGCGGGGATCAGAGCGTGCGTCATGGCAAAACTAAACCCGTCCCGGCGGACCAAGGCAAGGGGCTGGCGGTGGCCCTCGGCGGTGAGGCGCCGGACCGCCGGCTGTGCCCTGCCCTGTCCGCGACCCCGCGGCACATGGTCGGTGCCGGCCGGGTCTGCTATGATCCGGTTGCGTGAAAACCTGCCCTGTGACCAGAGCGATGCTTCCAGGGCGATGTCGGGAGGTGCCGATGACAGCCTTGGCACGTGGCTCCAGCCGTTGGCTGGTGGTTCTTGGTGCCGTGCTGATGCAACTCAGCCTCGGCGGAATCTATGCCTGGTCGGTGTTCACCCCTGCGTTGCTCGACGCCGGCTGGAGCCGAATGGAATCCCAGATCGTGTTTGCCGTCGGGCTCGCCACCTTCGCGCTGGTGATGGTTTTCGCCGGGCGGCTTCTCACCCGCCATGGCCCGCAGCGGCTGGCCGTTGTCGGCGGGCTGGTGCTGGGTGCGGGCTACCTGCTCACCGGTTTGCTCGGGGCCACGAGCTTTCCGGTTGTGGTGCTCGGCATCGGCGTGGTTGGCGGCGCGGGGATCGGGCTTGGCTACGTGGTGCCGATCGCTGTTGGCATGCGCTGGTTTCCCGACCGCAAGGGCATGATCACCGGGCTCGCGGTGGCCGGTTTCGGCTTCGGCGCGATGGGCTGGGTCAAGCTCGCCGGCGCGTGGGGACAACTGATCGAGACGTTCGGGCTCGGGCCGACCTTCATGATCTACGGCGTCGCCTTCGCCGCGCTCATCCTCATCGGTGCGATCTGGATGCAGATGCCGCCCAAGGGCTGGGCACCGTCCGGGTTCACACAGGATGCGGCCCATGCCAAGGGCGGCGAGGATTACAGCCTTGCCGAGATGCTGCGCACGCCGCAGTTCTACCTGATGTTCCTGATCTTCGCGGTTTCCGCCGGTGCCGGGCTGATGAGCGCCGGGCTGATGAAGCTCTACCCGATCGAGGCGCTGATGGCCTCGGGCTATTCCGCCGTCGAGGCCAGCGCGATCGCGGGCACGGCGATGGCGGTGTTCTTCTCGCTGGCCAATGGCATCGGCCGGATCCTGTGGGGGATGATCTCCGACCGGATCGGGCGGCGGCGCTCGATCCTGATCATGACCGGGCTGCAGGCGGTAACGCTCTTCGCCTTCACCGCGATGGCCGGAACGCCGTGGCTGCTCTACCTCGGCGCGGCGATGATCGGCTTCAACTTCGGCGGCAACTTCGCGCTGTTCCCGGCGCTGACGGCCGATCTCTTCGGCAACGCCCGGGTCGGCCAGAACTACCCTTACGTCTTTCTCAGCTACGGCGCGGGCGGGATCGTGTTCCCGATCCTCGGCGGCATGCTGGGCGACCTGGGGAACTTCCCGCTCGCCTTTTCGATCACCGCCGCGGCCTGCCTCGTCGGGATGCTGGCTGCCATGCTGATCCGCAAGCCCGACCACGAGGAAGCCACGCACCACTTCTCGGTGCACGGCTTCCTGCACCAGATGCACTGGGACCAGTTGGAAGAGGCGATCGACCACGCGCTGCACCCAGACCATCGCGCCGGCAAGTGAGCGGCGGGCAAGCGGACCGTCTTGGAAATTCCGCCCGGATCGGTTAGAGCGGAAAAGACCCCTGAAACGACGGACAGGTGAAGCGGCTGGGACGCGCGCTAACGGACAATTGGGCCCTTTTTCTCGGCATGCTGATGCTGATGGTGGCCAATGGCCTGCTCGGCACCCTGCTCACGATCCGGGGCAATGACCTCGGGTTTTCGATCCTGACGATCTCGCTGATGCAGGCAAGCTATCCGCTCGGGGCGCTGGCGGGCACCGTCGCGGCGCCCCGGCTGATCGAGAAGGTGGGCCATATCCGCGCCTTTTCGGCGCTGGCCTCGCTGGTTTCGATCGCGGCGATCGTGCACCTGCTCACCTCCGACCCGTATTCGTGGAGCGCGATGCGCCTGCTCTCGGGCGTCTGCGTGCCGGGGCTTTACGTGATCACCGAAAGCTGGCTGCACGCCAAGGCCGAAAACCGGATGCGGGCGCAGATCCTTTCGGTCTACTTCATGATCCAGCTGGGCGGCCCGGCGCTCGGCACCGCCATGGTGGGCCTGCCCGACCCGACCGGGGCGATGCTGTTCGGCGCGGTCTCGATCCTGATTTCGCTCTCGATCGTGCCCCTGCTCCTGTCCGACAACAAGGCGCCCGCCTATGTCGCGCCGGAGCGGATGCGGCTGCGCCAGCTTTATCGCGTTTCGCCGATGTCGGTGCTGGGGATCTTCGTGGTCAGCATCGGGCTGGGCGCGTGGTTCATCAGCCTGCCGCTCTACGCGCTCGCGCGCGGCTTCAACGAGGCGCAGGCCTCCGGCGCGCTGGTGGTGGCGATGATCGCCTCGGCGCTGGTGCAATACCCGCTGGGCTGGCTCGCCGATCACGTCGACCGGCGGCAGGTGGTGATCGGGCTCGGCCTACTGGCCACCGCGGCCGCGGTATGGCTGGCGGTCGATCGGTCTGCGTCCCTCGTGGTGATCGGCTTCTCGGTGATCGCGGCGGCCACCCTGCCGATCTACTCGATCCTTGCCGCCCATGCCAACGATCACCTCACCCGCGCCCAGATCGTGCCCGCGAGCGGCACGATGGCCTTCCTGCTCCAGCTCGGACAGTTTTTCGGCGCTCTCATCGGCCCCAACACCATCCCGCTCGCCGGTGGCCGGGGCCTGCTGATCATGCTGGCGGTGATCTGCCTGGCCGTCACCCTGATCGCGATCGCCCGACGCGTGCGAACGCAGGCGCCGCAAGAGACCGGCGAAACCCCGGTGACCGGGGTTCTCGGAATCGCGCAGCCGGGGGTGTTCCAGGCCGAGGTGATGGCCGAAGAGGCGGAAGAGCGGCGCGACCCTACTGGTTCTGGGCGATGAAATACCCGATCGTCCCGCCGACCACCGCCAGCACCAGCACCGCGAAGGCGATTTTCCAGGCCGACCATGGGCGTTCGCCCTGCACCTTGCCGGTGCGGGCATTGACCACGAAGCGGTAGCTTTTGCCGCGATACTTGTAGGCCGCCATCCAGATCGGCAGCAGGATGTGCTTGAAGGTCACGTCGGAAACCGAGGTGTTGACGTTGTGCACCCGCTGGCGGTCGCCACCGATATCGCGGCGCACGTCGCGCAGGATCACCTGGTCCATGTAGGCGCGGGCCTCATCGTAGCCCTCGGGAAGCTCGATCGTGTAGCCCTCGGCGCGGTATCCGGCGAGAAACTCCGGCCGGTAGGGCTCCAGCGCCTTCAGATCCCAGGGCTCCAGCCCGTCTGTGTAGCGCTTGGGCAGGGCGCGCGAGGCGAGCACCAGAACGTCGTCGAAGAACCGCGCGACCCGGCCCGACTTCGGGCTCCAGCGCACCCGCTGCTCGCGCACCTGCACGCGCTTGCCGTCGCGCATCACCGTTTTCGTGACGTAATAGACCGTGCCGCGCTCGCCCCGGTAGGACGAGGCGGTATCGGCGTCGAAGGTCCAGTAGGGCACGTAGATGCCCGACATCCGGCGGCCCTTGCGGGCGTAGTCCTTCAACCCGTTCGGCGCGAACCACAGCCGCCCGAGCCAATCCGTCATCGCCTTGCGCGCCTGGCCCTCGTCAAGCGAGAACGGCAGGAGCCCGCCGGGCTTGATGTGGCGATGGGTGCCGGTATCGGTCACCACCGGGGTGGCGCAATAGGGGCATTCGGCGGCGTGCAGATCGGCATCGAACTCCACCTGCGCGCCGCAATTGGGGCAGGACGAAACCCGGGTGACCTCCATCTCGGCCTCGGGCAATTGCGCCCGCATCGCTGCCTCGAAATCCAGCTCGTGCATCGCCCCGGCCCGGCCGTCTTCGCTGTCGATCTCGTGGCTGTGGCCGCAATGATCGCAGATCAACAGGCCCGCCGGCGCATCGAAGCGCAGATCGGCGCCGCATTGCGGGCAGGGGAAGCGGTGTTCCTCCACCGGGGCCGGCGGCGGCGGGGGCATGTCTTGGGCCATGTCACTTGCCTCCGGGGTGTTCGAAGCTGACCAGTTGCGCCACCTGGTGCGCGGCGACCGAGGTGAAGCGGATGACGTGGCAATAGAGCCGGGTTTGCCCCGCACGGGTGACCCGGCCCGAGACCGACCCGGCCTTGCCGTGGGTGACCACCTGCTCGACGCGGATTTTCTCGGCCGGGGCCACAGCCTCCAGGGCGGCGACGATCGCCGAGCGGCCGGCGAGGGCACCCGAGGCGCCATCCCAGGTGGCCGCTTCGGCCAGCGTGGATGGATCGAGACGGCCCACGCCCATCAGCGCGAGCGCGATCTGCTCGGCCCGCGCCTCCTCGGCGCTGTCGCCGGACCCGGCGATTCGGATCACTTCCGTCATCGGCTTCAGCCCGCGGGTGGTGGCGGTGGCGGCATCACGGTGAACAGCTGAGCCAGCTCGTCGAGGTCGCCCGCGGGTTTCCACCCGTCCTGCCCCGCGGTCCAGACAAGGCTTTCGCGCGTCAGCTCACCCGCCTGCGCCTTCTGGCCCATGGTGGCGCGGCTGAAGGGCCCATGCGTTTCGCCGTTGAGCGCGATGTGCCAGACCTTTTCCACCGGCGGGGGCGGCGGCGGGGCGGCGGGCTGTTGCGCGGCGGCCGGGGCGGCCTGCGCAGGGGCTGCCCCCCAAGGCCCGGCCTGCGCCATCTGCCCGGCCATACCCATGCCCAGCCCGGCGCCCATGCCGGCGCCCATCGAGGCGGCCATGGCGGAGTTTTCCGCGCCCATCGCCTCGGCGGCGTTGAACTTCATGTACTGGTCGAGGTTGCCGACGATCCCCATCGAGGTGCGCTTGTCGAGCGCCTGCTCGACGGCGGCGGGCAGCGAGATGTTCTCGATGTAGAACTCGGGGATCTCGAGGCCATACTCGGCAACCACCTTGGAGATCTCGCCGGCCACCAGCTTGCCAAGCTCCCGCGTGTTCGCCGCCATGTCGAGCACCGGGATGCCCGAGCCCGCGACGATGCGCGAAAACGCCTGCACGATGATGTTGCGCACCTGGTAGCTGATCTCGTCCATGGTGAACTCGCCGTCGGTGCCGACGATCTCACTGAGGAAGCGCCCGGCATCGTTCACACGCACGGTGTAGGTGCCGAAAGCGCGGATGCGCACCGGGCCGAATTCGGGATCACGGCACATGATCGGGTTTTTCGTGCCCCACTTCAGGTCAGTGAAGCGGGTGGTGTTGACGAAATAGATCTCGCTCTTGAAGGGCGATTTGAAGGCATGATCCCAGTGCTGCAGACTGGTCATGATCGGCATGTTGTTGGTTTCGAGCATGTAGAGCCCGGGGGTGAACACGTCGGCCAGCTGCCCCTCGTGCACGAACACCGCCGCCTGCCCCTCGCGCACGGTGAGCTTGGCGCCATACTTGATCTCGTGGCCCTCGCGCTGGAAGCGCCAGACCATGGTGTCGCGGGTGTCGTCGGTCCAGTGGATGACGTCGATGAACTGGCCGGAAAGAAAATCGAGAATGCCCATGTTGGTCTCCTATACTTCGCCGCCCATCAATTCGCGGGCAATGCGCTCCACGATCGGGCGCGCTTCGGTCTCGGTCATGCCCGGGCGCAGGCGCTCGTCGTAAAGCATCTTGAGCAAGAGTTCGTCGTGCCGGGTGAGGAAGGCGAATTCCTCGTCGTCGTTGAAGATCGAGGGGCGCGCGAGCTGATAATCGTTGGAAAGCCCCATGCCTTGGGTGATTTCCTCATGCAGGCAGGAGGCGCGCAGCAGGTCGGGATGTTCGGCGCGGATCACGGCGACGGCCTGATGATAGGTGCCGTCGCTCTCCGGGTCGGTGGCGAAAGCGAGGCAATAGGTGGTGCGTGGCAGGTTGACCACGGTGTTGAGCGCGGTGGGCGAGATATTGGGCATGATCCGGCGCAGCGTCGGCCCGAGCGCCCGGCGCTCATCCTCGTTCACCACGAAAACCCGGAAATTGCCTTGCCCCGCGGGAACCTGGCTGATCCGGTGGCCGGTGGCGTTTGCGATCCGCGACACGAGCCGCGCGGTTTCGTTGCTGTCCCGGGTGCGGGCGCTTGGCGGCACCGAGGCGCCGAACTCGATCGACAAGGTCACCGGCTTGGTCCAGCGGTGCAGCCGGCTCGCGCTCTCGCGCGCGACCAGCCGACCGCCGATTTCGGAATATTCCTCGTAGAGCGCGATCTTGATGAAGTTGCGCACCAGTTCACGCGTGCCGAACGGCGCGTCCGGGCCGCCGCCCCCGGTGCGCATCAGCCCTTGCGAGAGCAACCCGTTCTGAACCCGCCGGTAGTAATCGGCAAGCTCGGCGCTGGTCGAAGAGGGCGGCGCGGAGATCTCGGCCGGCGCCGGTCGGGGCATGGGCGCGACGGATTGCGCCGCACGCGGATCACCCGCCTCGCAGCCCGACAGAACCGCCCCCGCCATGAGCGCGAGGCCCAGTGCCGCACCAATCCGCATCGCCTACTTTCCCTCGACCGCACTGCCAAGTTCATGGCCAGAAGCGGTGCCGCGCGCCTTGGCGGAGGAGAGCGCGTTCTTCAATTCGGATTCCATCTTCTGCAGCTCCTCTTCCGCCGCCGCGCGCTTGGCCTTGCCCTCGTCGGCGATCTGCAGGCTTTCCTCGATGGTGGCGATGAGATCGGCGTTGGCCGACTTGATCGCCTCGATATCGAAGACGCCGCGCTCCATTTCCTCGCGCACCGCCTTGTTGGCCTCGCGCAGGTTGGCGGCGTTGGCTTGCAGCAGCTCGTTGGTCAGGTCTGACGCCGCCTTGACGGCCCTGGCCGCTTCCGCCGAGCGCTGGATCGTCACCGCCTGGGCAAGCTGGGTTTCCCACAGCGGCACGGTGTTGACCAGCGTGGAGTTGATCTTGGTCACGAGGCTCTTGTCGTTCTCCTGCACCAGCCGGATCGAGGGCAGGCTCTGCATCGTCACCTGGCGGGTGAGCTTGAGATCATGCACCCGGCGTTCCAGGTCATCGCGCGCGGCGCGCAGGTCGCGCAGCTCCTGCGCCATGATCACGCCCTGATCTTCCGGCGCGGCCTCGACCTCTTTTTCCTTCGCCGGGATCGTCTCGCCATCAAGCTCCTTCAGCTTGGCCTCGCCCGCGGCGATGTAGAGCGCCAGTTCGTCGTAGAAATCGAGTGTCTTCTCGTAGAGCTTGTCGAGCGACTTGATGTCCTTCAGCAGCGCGTGCTCGTGGTGCAGAAGGTTGTCGGTGATCTTGTCTATCTGGCCCTGCACGTCTTCGTAGCGGGCCATGAACTTCGCCGCCGGGGCGGTGCGGCCGAGCAGCTTTTCCCACCACGACCGCTGGCGCCGCATGTCGAGCTCGGTCACCGAGAAGCCGCGGATCGTGGTGACGATATCGCGCAAGCCGTCGCCCGCGGGGCCAACGTCCTTGTTGCGCACGCCCTGGAGCATTTCCTGGCTGATGACCTGAAGTTCGGCCTGGGCCGCCGAGCCGAAACCGATGATCGACTGGCTGTTGGCCATGTCGATCTCCGCCATGCGCGTCTCGATCGCGGCCTTCTGGTCGGCGTCGGCTTCCTCGAACGGCACGAGGGCAGTGGAGGGTTCGGCCAGGATCACGGCGGTGACTTCCTCCACAGCCTTGAGATCTTCCTGCGCCTTCTGGCGGTTTTCAACTACAGACATTTCATTCCCTCGCTAATTCTGATCGTTCGTCATGCGCACACCCTCGCGGGCGAGCCTTTCGCGCAGCACCTCGATCTCGACGTTGAGATCGCTGCGGTCGTCAATAAGCAGTTTCTGTGTCTTGCCCGTGAAATTCGCTTCAAGGTCGTCGAGCAGTTGCAGGTAATCCGCCCGCGCTTCGGCGCTGCGCGAGCGGGCATAGATATCGGCGAACTTGGCCGTCGCGTCGCGCGCGCCGACGAGGTAGACGGAGAGATACTTGCGCGAGGCCGTGAGGTCGCGCGGGTCGTCCTCGATGGTGCGGAACATGGCGCGCGCGGTCGTGAGGAAGCGGTCGACGCGGGCCTCCAACTGGCGGTCGCGGGCGCGCTGGATCGCATCCTTCATCGCGGCAAGATGCTTTTCGGCCTCGCCCACCGCGCGCGCCACGCGGTCGGTCTGGAAGGTGTCGATGCCCTCCATCCCCTTGTCTTTCAGCGGGTCGAGCCCGAAGGCGAATCCATGCAGCACCGCCCCCAGCACCGCGAAGATCGCCGCACTCACCACCCCGCCATCGGCGAAGGCGGCAAGGCCGAGCCCCGCGCCGGTGAGGATGCTGGCGAAGATCTTGCGCGGAATCGCCGGGCGGCGCGCGATCTTGCGCGCGTCATAGGCTTCCTGTGCAAGGATGCCCTCGCGGGTGAGCCATGCGGCGAGGATGAGCAGTCCGAAAGCGGCCAACGTCATCGCCAGCCCGACCGGGGCGAGGAAAAACGCCCGCACCGCCAGCGGCAGCGGCGCGAGAAAGAGAAAGTTCACCCGGCCGCCGGCCTTGGTGCGCACCTGCCCCGCATAGGGGCTGGCCTGCGACGGGGGATGTGCGGGCGTCGGACCTGGTTTCGGCTCGGGGCTGTGCCGCCCGCCATAGCGCTGCGCCATCACGCCCCCCCCGTGATCGACACGTAGAGGATCAACGCCACGAGGAGGAAAAACGACAGTTTCTGCAACCCGGTATCGGACACGACACTCCCCTTCTGCCGGACAGCCCGGCAGGCTCAGATATAGGGCCTGCGCGGCGGCCTTGCCAGAATATTCCGGGGGAATAT
Source organism: Sinisalibacter lacisalsi (assembly GCF_014640115.1). GTDB lineage: Bacteria > Pseudomonadota > Alphaproteobacteria > Rhodobacterales > Rhodobacteraceae > Sinisalibacter > Sinisalibacter lacisalsi. The sequence continues at coordinate 878,560 of NZ_BMGI01000001.1, forward strand.
CGCGCCTGTGCTCCCCTTTGCCGATCGCGCCACGAGCGCGGCGGTGCCGCCGGACCTGCCCGCGCGCGATCAGCCGCGCCGGGCTGGGCGCTTGGGCTTGCGCGCATCGCGCGGGGATTTGAGCGCGGTGCCGGTCTTGTCGCCGCCGTCGTCGAGGCCGAGCTGGTCGCGCAGCACGCGCGCCTTCACTTCCTCCACCGCGCCGGGTTTCAGCTCGCCGAGCCGGAACGGCCCGTAGCTTACCCGGATCAGCCGGTTCACCGTCAGACCCACCGCCTCCATCGCGCGGCGGATCTCGCGGTTGCGGCCCTCGCGGATGCCGATGGTGAGCCAGGCGTTGGCGCCCTGCTGGCGGTCGATCGTCACGCTCATCGGCTGGAACCGTTCGCCCTCGATCACGATCCCCTTGCGCAGCGGCACGAGATCCTCGTCTTTCGGCGCCCCCTTTACCCGCACGCGGTACTTGCGCAGCCAGCCGGTCGAGGGCAGTTCCAGCCGGCGCTTGATCGCGCCATCGTTGGTCAGAAGCAGGAGGCCCTCGGAGTTGATGTCGAGCCGTCCCACGCTCATCACCCGGGGCATGTCTTCGGGCAGGGCGGCGAACACGGTGTTGCGCCCCTTTTCGTCCTTCGCCGTGGTCACCAGGCCCTGCGGCTTGTGATAGAGCCAGAGCCGGGCGGGTTCGGGCGCGCCGACCGCCTTGCCGTCGACGTCGATCTTGTCGGTCGCGGTCACGTTCAGGGCGGGGCTGGCGATGGTCTTGCCATTCACCGCAACGCGCCCCGCCTCGATCATGCGTTCGACCTCGCGGCGGCTGGCGATGCCGGCGCGGGAGAGAAACTTGGCGATGCGCTCGCCCTTCGGGGTCTCGGTGCTCATCCTTCCCGCTTAGGCGCGCTGGCCGGGCTTGTCCAGCACGCGCGGGCAGGGCAAGAGGGGGCATGAGCTTCACCTCGCACATGGACACGGCCCTTGCCGAGGCCCGCGCCGCTGCCCTGCGCGGCGAAGTGCCGGTGGGCGCGGTCGTGGTGAGCCCCGGCGGCGAGGTGATCGCGCGCGCCGGCAACCGCACCCGCGAACTCAACGATCCCACCGCCCATGCCGAGATCCTGGCGATCCGCGCTGCCTGCGCCGCGCTGGGCTCGGAACGGCTCACCGGGCATGATCTCTACGTCAGCCTCGAACCCTGCCCGATGTGCGCCGCCGCGATCTCCTTCGCCCGTATCCGCCGGCTCTACTACGGCGCGGCCGACCCCAAGTCGGGCGGCACCGCCCACGGCGCGCGGGTGTTCGCGCATCCGCAATGCCACCACGTGCCGGAGGTCTACGACGGGATCGGCGCGGCCGAGGCTGAGCGGCTGCTCAAGGCTTTCTTCGACCAGAAGCGGTAGCGTCGCCAAGCGGTGCGCCTGCGGCGCGCAGAATTGTTTATTGGGGGCGCTGCCCCCAAACCCCCGAGGTATTTTCGGACCCAAGAAGACCGGTTGGTGGCCGAGGCGGCCGGGGCGCGCCTCAGATCTCGATCGGCTGCAACACCTCGGGTTCGATCACGTCGACGCCGGTGAGCACCTCCTTCATCAGCGCCGCCGATTGTTCGAGCAGCGGGAAGGTGCGGTAGTGGCAGGGGATCACCGTGCGGAAGTTGAAGTATTTTCGCGCGGCGTAGGAGGCCCGCGCCATGTCCATGGTGAAATGCCCGCCGGCGCAGAGCAGCCCGATATCGGGGTTGTGGACCTCGCCCATCCATTCCATGTCGGCCATGATGTCGGTGTCGCCGGTGGCGTAGATCACGTGATCCTCGCCTGCGATCATGTAGCCCGATTCGGCGCCGGTATAGACCGGGCCGTTCGCGGTCTGGGTGGCCGAGGAATGGGTGGCGTTCACCATCGTCACCGCCACCTTGCCGAGTCGCACCGTGCCGCCCTTGTTGAAACCGATGGTTTCGAAATCGTAACGCGACGCCCACCACTGGGTGAGATCGTAGATCGCGACCGCGGGTATTCCCAGTTCCTCGCAGATCGCCGGCGCGTCGGTCGCGTGGTCGCTGTGGCCGTGGGTGACGAGCACGTGGGTCGCCCCCGCGATCGCCTCGGCGCGGCGTTCGGGCGGGAACATCGGGTTTCCCTCGAACCAGGGGTCAAGCAGGATCACCGCGTCCTCGATCTCGATGCGGAAGCTCGCGTGTCCCAGCCAGGTGATTTTCATCTCGTCTCTCCCTATCATCCGTAGACCACATGGTATCACGCACGAAAGGCAGCGAAAGTGGATTGGACCCGCGCGGTTGACGGCTATTGCGAAAGGCTCGATCCAGGCTTCTGGGCCGAGCCGATCAACGCGGTGACGAACGCCGCCTTCCTGGTCGCCGCGCTGGTCATGGCGCTGCGGCTGCGCGGGGCGGGTTTGCCGCTTGCGAACCTTCTGGTGGGGATTCTCGCTGCCATCGGGCTTGGCTCTTTCCTGTTTCACACTTTCGCGCAGGCCTGGGCCGGGCTGGCCGACGTGCTGCCGATCCTGGTGTTCATCCTCGTCTACATCTTCGCTGCCAGCCGCGATTTCCTCGGGCTGAGCGGCCGCATGGCCGGGCTGGTGACGCTGGGCTTCCTGCCCTATGCCGCCGCCACCGCGCCGCTGTTCGGGCTGATCCCCGGGCTCGGTTCGTCGGCGGGCTATGCCCCGGTGCCGCTGCTGATCGCCGCCTATGCCTGGATCCTGCGCCGCCGCGCCCCGGCCACCGCGCGCGGCCTCGCCGTTGGCGCCGGGCTGCTGGTGCTCTCGCTCACCTTCCGCACGCTTGATGAGCCGCTTTGCGGCGCGCTGCCGTTGGGCACGCATTTCCTGTGGCACATCCTCAACGCCGTGATGCTGGGCTGGATGATCGAGGTCTACCGTGCCCACATGCTTGCGGGGGGCGGGCGCGGGCGCTAAACGGGCAGGCGACACGCACAGCAAGCCCCAAGAGAGCCCACGGAGGCCCCCATGTCGATCGACATCGAAACCGCCCGCAAGGTGGCGCACCTGGCCCGGATCCGGGTGGAGGAAGACCGCCTGCCCGCGCTCGCCGCGGAGTTCAACGATATCCTCGGCTTCATCGAGCAATTGAACGAGGTGAACGTGGATGACATCGAACCGATGACCTCGGTGACGCCGATGCGGCTGAAGCGCCGCGAGGACGTGGTGACCGATGGCGGCTATCCCGAGAAGGTGCTTTCCAACGCCCCCGACGCCCGTGTAGGCTTCTTTGCCGTGCCGAAAGTGGTGGAGTGACATGAGCGATCTGACGAAGCTGACCATCGCCGCGGCGCGCGAGGCGCTGTCGAAGGGCGAAACCACCGCCGTCGAACTGACCGAGGCCTGCCTTGCCGAGATCGAGGCCGCCGATGCTCTTGGCGCCTTCGTGCACAAGACGCCTGAGATCGCGCTGGACCAGGCGAAGGCCGCCGACGCGCGGATCAAGGCGGGCGAGGCCACCGCGATGACCGGCATTCCCCTCGGCATCAAGGATCTGTTCTGCACCATGGGCGTGGCGAGCCAGGCGGCGAGCGGCATTCTCGATGGCTTCAAGCCGGAATACGAATCCACCGTCACCCAGAACCTGTTCGGCGCCGGGGCGGTGATGCTCGGCAAGCTCAACATGGACGAGTTCGCGATGGGCTCGTCCAACGAGACCTCCGTCTACGGCAACGCGGTCAACCCGTGGAAGGTGGATGAGCGTGCGCTTACCCCGGGCGGCTCCTCCGGGGGCTCGGCCTCCGCCGTCGCCGCCGATCTCTGCCTTGCCGCCACCGGCACCGATACCGGCGGCTCGATCCGCCAGCCCGCGGCTTTCACCGGGATCACCGGCCTCAAGCCCACCTATGGCCGGGTGTCGCGCTGGGGCATCATCGCCTTCGCCTCATCGCTCGACCAGGCCGGGCCGATGACCAAATCGGTGCGCGACTCGGCGATCATGCTGGGTGCGATGGCCGGGCACGACCCGAAAGACAGCACCTCCGCCAACATCCCCGAGCTCGATTTCGAAGCCGCGCTGACCGGCGATATCAGGGGCAAGGTCATCGGCATCCCGCGCGAATACCGGCTCGACGGCATGCCCGCCGAGATCGAGAAGCTATGGGACGAGGGCAAGGCGATGCTGGCCGATGCCGGCGCCAAACTGATCGACATCACCCTGCCGCACACCAAGTATGCGCTGCCTGCCTATTACGTGATTGCGCCGGCCGAGGCCTCGTCGAACCTCGCGCGCTACGATGGCGTGCGCTATGGCCACCGCGCCAGGCTGGGATCGGGCGAGGGCATCACCGAGATGTATGAAAAGACCCGCGCCGAGGGGTTCGGGGCGGAAGTCCAGCGCCGCGTGATGGTGGGCACCTACGTGCTTTCGGCCGGCTTCTACGACGCCTATTACAACCGCGCGCGCAAGGTTCGCGCCCTGATCAAGCGCGATTTCGACGAGGCCTTCGACCAGGGCGTCGACGCGATCCTCACCCCGGCCACCCCCTCCGCCGCCTTCGGCCTGGGCGAGATGGCCGAGGCCGACCCGGTGCAGATGTATCTCAACGACGTGTTCACCGTCACCGTAAACCTCGCGGGGCTGCCCGGCATGTCGGTGCCCGCCGGGCTCGATGCCAAGGGCCTGCCGCTCGGCCTCCAGCTTATCGGCAAACCCTGGGAAGAGGCCGATCTGCTGAATACCGCCTATGCGCTCGAACGCGCGGCGGGGTTTGTTTCCAAGCCCGCGAAATGGTGGTAATCCCCGCGTCCGACGCCAATCCGGCGTCGGGCAACCGGGGGCGCAGGATGCGTATCGCGACCGTTTCTTTCTTTTCGGCCATGGCTCTGGCGGCCTGCAGCCCGCCGATTCCCGATAGTGGAGTGAAGCCAGGGGCGGCGCCCGCGGCCAGCACCTCAAGCGCCTCGGCATTGCCGCCCGCCGCGCCGGTTTCGGCCAGCTCGCTCGATGCGAACGCCGCCATCGCGGCGGAAACAACCGCCATGCTCGGGCTGGACAACGCCCCCGCCACCGGCGCGCCGCTGTCTGCCATGGCGCCCGACGCGGCGACGGCGGCGCCTGTTTCGCTGTCCGACGAGCAGAGCTTCGCCGCGGTGAGCGAACGCGAATCGATCGAGAGCGATGCCGCCCGGATCGACGCCAACCGCGCGCAATACGTGGTGATCCAGCCCACCGAGCTGCCGCCGCGCCCCGACGGCACCGGCGCCTCGATCGTCGCCTTCGCGCTGGCCACCACCAACGACCCGGGACAGCCGCTCTACAGCCGCGTTGGCATCGCCGCCAACAGCCGTTTCGAGCGTGCCTGCGCCAAGCACGGCAGTCCGGACCGCGCGCAGGAAGCCTTCCTCGACGCCGGCGGCCCCGAGCGTGACTTTCACGGGATGGACCCCGACGGCGACGGTTTCGCCTGCCAATGGGATCCGCGCCCCTTCCGCGCCGCGCGCGATGCCGCGCCCGAGGTGGTGGACACTTACGAAGACGTCGAAACCTCCGGCGAATCGTGAGCGGCCCCGGCGCGGTGATTTCCCGTCCCTCGCCGAACTTCGGTGACCGTCGCGATGGATTGCGGCCCGAACTCGTGGTGCTGCATTACACCGCCATGCCCGATGCCGAGGCGGCGCTGGAACGGCTCTGCGCGCCCGAACACGAGGTGTCTGCCCATTACCTGATCGCGCGTGATGACCGCCTTTTCCGGCTGGTCGACGAAGACAAGCGCGCCTGGCACGCCGGGGCTGGCGAATGGGGCGGACGGGGCGATGTGAACTCGCGCTCCATCGGTATCGAGTTGGACAATTGCGGCCATTCTCCCTTTTCCGAGCCACAAATGGCCCGGCTCGAATGGCTTCTTTCCGACATTCTGGCGCGGTGGCGCATCTCGCCCGAGGGCGTGATCGCGCATTCGGATTTCGCCCCCACCCGCAAGACCGACCCGGGCCCGCGCTTCGACTGGCGGCGGCTGGCGGTTCAGGGTCTCGCCGTCTGGCCCGAACCCGCCGCGCCCGGCCCCGATCCGGACGACGCCGCCTTTCTCGCCGCCGCACGGGCCTTCGGCTACCCGACCGGTGACGGCTTCGCGCCGGTGCTCACGGCCTTCCGTGCCCGCTTCCGTCCCGGCGCTTGCGGCCCGCTCGACGGTTCCGACATGGCGATGATCGAAGACCTCGCCCGGCGCTTCCCGGTTGACCGGCCCGCCGCGCGTGCCTAAGTCGAATGCGCGCGGATGGCCGGATGGCCGCGGGGGGCGACCCTCGAGGAAAGTCCGGACTCCACAAGGCAACGGTGCCGGGTAACGCCCGGCGGGGGCAACCCCAGGGAAAGCGCCACAGAGAACAGTCTGCCCTCCCCGTGGGGGTAAAGGTGAAACGGTGGGGTAAGAGCCCACCGCGCGCCTGGCAACAGGAGCGGCACGGCAAGCCCCACCGGGAGCAATGCCAAATAGGGATCTCGCATGGGCCGCCTTGGCTCGAGGTCCGGGTCGGCAGCTAGAGCGCGCGGGCAACCGCGGGCCCAGAGGAATGGTCATCCATGGGGGGCAACCCCCGGGACAAAATCCGGCTTACAGGCCATCCGCGCGCCTCTTCATCCTGGAAAAAATACCTCGCGGGGGTGCGGGGGTGCGAAACCCCCGCCCGACGGCACCCACCCGCGCGCAGCATTTGGGCATATTGCGGTTGACTCGGGCGGCCGGGGCGCTAAAAGGCGGGTTTCAAGGATTTGACCGGGCGCACCCGTGCCCGACGAGGAGCTGACACCATGGCGAAACCGACAACCATCAAGATCCGCCTGAACTCGACCGCGGGCACCGGGCATTTCTACGTGACGAAGAAAAACGCCCGCACCATGACCGAGAAGATGACCGTGCGGAAATACGATCCGGTTGTGCGCAAGCACGTGGAATACAAGGAAGGCAAGATCAAGTAATCCTGCCGCCTGTGGAATGAAAAAGGCCGCGCTCGCGGGCGCGGCCTTTTCCTGTCTTGTGCGTCCGCGATTGCCGTGGATCGGGCCTCTGCGCGCCCAGGCCCGGCGTGATCGAGGGCAGCGCGCCAATCACCCGTGGCTTACCTCCTCCGGATGATGACACCCCCCGGCATATGCGGCGATCAACCGGCCCCGGAGAAGAAACGGCGGCGCTTGCCGCCGGTGCATCACAAAAGGATCGGCCCGAGCGTTGCAGCGATTCCGACGGCGACGAGAAGGCCCAGCAGGTTGAGCACCGCGCCCGCGCGCAGCATCCGTGCCCGGGTCACCTCGGGGTGGGAAAAAACGATGGCATTGGGCGGGGTCGCCACCGGAAGCATGAACCCGATCGAAGCGGCGAGCGCCACCGGCAGCATGAAGACCACCGGGTCGATCCCGAGCGTGACGGCGGCCGCCCCGGCGATGGGCATGAACAATGCCGCCGTCGCGGTGTTGGAGGCCAGTTCCCCGAGGTAGACGATCAGCGCCGCGAAGGTGAGCAGCAGGATCGGCAGCGGCAGCCCGGCAAGCCCGGCGCTCGCCTGCCCGATCTGCGCCGCGAGGCCGCTGGTGTCGATCAGCCGGGCGAGCGCCAGCCCGCCGCCGAACAGGATCAGTACGTCCCAGCGGATTCGCGCGGCCTCGTCCCAGTCGAGCAGCCGCCCGCCCTGGCCCTTGCCGTCGGGAAGGAGAAACAACGCGAGGGCGCCGGTGAGCGCGATGCCTGCGTCGCTGATCGGCAAGCCGGGCAGAAGCGGCGCAAGCCAGGGCCGGGTGATCCAGCCCAGCGCGGTGAGTCCGGCGACGATCGCCACCCGCGCCTCGGCGTCGCGCAACGGGTGCGGGTTGTAGGGCGGCAGCGGCAAGTGGGTGGCGCCGCCGAGCCCCGGTGTGAGGTAGGCGAGCACGACCCAGGCGGCAAACATCAGCACCAGCGACACCGGCATACCGACCATGGCCCATTCGGCGAAACCGATCGTCAGCCCCTGCGTGTCGGCCACGTAGGCTGCGAAGATCGCGTTCGGCGGCGTGCCGATCAGCGAGCCCATGCCGCCGATAGTGGCGGCGTAGGCCACGCCCAGCATCAGCGTGGCGGCCAGCCGTGGGTTGGCGGGGGCGGCCACGGCGGCGGCGATCGGTGCCACCACCATGGTCGAGGCGGTGTTCGATATCCACAGCGACAGAAAGCCCGTCGCCACCATCAACGCCGCGAGCACCCGTGGCGGGCTGGTGCCGGCGCGGGCGAGCAGGCTGTGGGCGATGCGGGCATGCAGGCCCACCCGCTCGATGGCGCGGGCAACGAGGAAGCCGCCGAGAAAGAGCATGATCAGCGGGTTGGCGTAGGACGGGGCCACCTCGTCGATCGACGCAAGCCCGAGGACCGGGGCGAGCACGAGCGGCAAGAGCGCGGTGGCAGCGAGGGGCAGCACGCCGACGACCCACCACAGCGCCATCAGCAGCGCAAGCCCGGCCGCCACCCAGGCCTCGCGTGACATGTCGCCGGGCGGAGGCAGGAAGAACGTGGCGGCAAGCAGAGCGGGGCCGAAGAAGAGGGCGAGGCGCATGTGAGCGGTTTATCCCGAACCGGCGGCGGAGGAAAGCGCGGTGCGGATCGCCGGGGCCAGCATCCGCGCCCAGAGCGCGTAGCCCGCCGGGCCTGGGTGAAACCCGTCCTCGGCCATCAGGTCGGGGGTGAGTGAAAGCTCGAACGCCACGTGGTGCCAGCCCGGATCATCCGCGGTGGCGCGTGCCAGGCCTGCGTCGAAGCGCCGGGCGCTCGCGCCCATCACCCAGCGCAGCGGCTGGGGCAGGGCGGGGAAATCGCCCATCGGCGGCAGGCCGGAGGCGATCACCTGGGCAACGCCGAAACGATCGGCCAGCAGCGCGCGCAGGTCGGCCTGCCGGGCGAGGAAGCTGGCGCGCGGCACCGAGCGGGTGACGTCGTTCACACCCAGCGCGGTGACGGCGATATCGAAGCGCGCGGGCGGGAGTGCGGCAAGCCGCGCGAGGCTGTCGGCGGTGGTCGCGCCGGTGCGGGCAACCAGTTGCCAGGTCACGTGATGCGTGCTTGCAAGTTCGGCCGCGAGCCGCCCTGCAAGCGCAACACCCTGCTCGGACGCGCCCACACCGGCGGCGGAACTGTCGCCGACGATCAGCAGCCGCAACTCCGGCCCGTCACCGGCCTCGCCGGTGCGCGGCCCCTGCGCTTCCGGCAGCCGGAGCGCGCGGCGGCGGAGCTTGAGTCCCTGCGCGATCAGCACCGGGGCGAGGGCGAGCTTGGCGGTGGTGTGGAGCATTGGGCGCCTCGGACGAAAAAGGGCCGGCACAATGGCCGGCCCTTTGAACTGCGTGTCTTGTGCGGGTTACTCGCGATTGCCGAGGAACTGCAGCAGGAACATGAACAGGTTGATGAAGTCGAGGTAGAGGTGCAGCGCCCCCATGATCGCCGACTTGGCGAGCCATTCCCCGTCCATCGCGTGGGCGTGCTGGATGTATTCCGTCTTCAGCCGCTGGGTATCATAGGCGGTGAGGCCGGCGAAGATCAGCACACCGATCACCGAGATCGCGAAGTGCAGCGCGGGCGACCCGAGGAAGATGTTCGCGATCGAGGCCACGATCAGGCCGATCAGGCCCATGATCAGGAACGCGCCCCAGCCCGAGATATCGCGCTTCGTGGTGTAGCCGTAGAGGCTGAGACCGGCGAAGGAGATCGAGGTGACAAGGAAGGTCTGCGCGATCGAGATCCCGGTGAAGGCGGCGAAGATCCACGAGATCGACAGACCCATCACCGCCGCGAAGACGTAGAAGTAGAGTTGTGCGCCGGCCGCGGACAAGCGGTTGATCGCCGCGCCGAAGGCAAACACCATCACCAGCGGCAGGAACATCACGATCCAGCCGAGAATGTTGGGCGACAGCGTGACCGGATCGCGCAGTATCGAGAGCATGGCGGGGGAGGAGCCGAAGGCCCAAGCCACGCCGGCCGTGACCAGAAGGCCAACGGACATGGTGCCGTAGACCTTGTTCATGTGGGCGCGCAGGCCCTCGTCGATCTGGGCGGTGCGGGCGCCGGTTGCGGCCGTCCGCATCGTCTTCAAATCAGCCATCTGTATCAGCCTCCTGAAAGCCAAATTACGTCGCGTCGCCGCCTTGGCGTCGCGTTCAGCCAAATATCGGGGAGCTTGGCCCGAATTTCAAGGCTTTCCGGAAGCGATCGCGGCCCCTGTTAACGGCGCCGTGAACTCCGCTCAGTGCGGCAGATCCCAGAACGGGCGCTCGGCTTCGTGCTTTGCGATCATTCGGTCGACGCCGATATCGCGCAACAGCCGGTCATCAAGGGTTTCAAGCCGGGTGCGCTGCTCGCGCACGGCAAGCGCGCGCTGGAGCCACACCACGGGGTTGAATCCTGCACGGCGGTGGGTTTGGCGGGTGCCATGGTTGGCGGTCATCGTAAGCATCTTGATCTCCTGGCCTCAACGGAGGTGGTTTGTGTCTCGCCCCTCCCATTGCGCTAGATAGGGCCTGGCTTTACATAACGGAAATGAATGTTTTTTAGCTAACGCATCACGGATCATAATATGGCGCACAACCTCGACATGACCGCGCTCCGGGCCTTCGCCACGGTTGCCGAGGTGGGCAGCGTGACCCGCGCCGCAGGGCTTCTGCACCTCACGCAATCGGCGGTCTCGATGCAGGTGAAGCGGCTCGAAGATGCCCTCGGGCGGGCGCTGTTCGAGCGGTCGGGGCGCGGCGTGGCGCTGACCGCCGATGGCGAGCAGTTGCTCGGCCATGCCCGAAGGATGTTGGCGATCAACGACGAGGTCTGGACCCGCTTCACCGATGCCGCATTCGAAGGCGAGATCGCGCTGGGTGTGCCGAATGACGTGGTCTATCCCGCCTTGCCGCCGGTGCTGCAGCGCTTCCACGCCGAGTTTCCGCGCATGAGGGTCACGCTGCATTCGTCCTATACCCAGCGGCTGAAAGACATGTTCCGCCATGGCGACTGCGACCTTATTCTCACCACCGAAAACGGGCTCGACGCGGGCGGCGAAACGCTGAGCACGCTGCCGCTGATCTGGGTGGGCGCACCCGGCGGGCGGGCCTGGCGCCAGCGCCCGCTGCGGCTGGCCTTCGAGACGCGCAACATCTACCGCATCGAGGTCGAGGCGGCGCTCGACGCGGCCGGCATCGGGTGGGAAATGGCCGTTACCTCCGACATGACCCGCACGATCGAGGTGACATGTGCCGCCGATCTCGCGGTGCACACGCTGCTTGAGGGCACCGTGCCCGCCACGCTGGAGCCCATCGACCACGGCGGCATTCTGCCGGCGTTGAGCTCGATGCGGGTGAATCTCTACGTTGCCGACACGCTGAAAGGCGAGGCCGGGCAGGCGCTGGTGGCGCTCTTGCGGCAGGCTTACGGCGAGGGCTGATCCGCGCCCATGGTGACGACGATCTTGCCGGTGGATTTGCGCGTACGCAGGAGCTCGTAGGCCTCGGCGGCACGGTCGAGCGGCAGGCGGTGGCTGATGTGCGGTGCAAGGCGGCCCTGCTCGTACCAGCCGATCAACGCCGCCATGCTCTCGCGCAGCGCGGCGGGATTGAACAGCGCATAGCCGCCCCACCAGAAGCCGATCACGTCGATGTTCTTGACCAGCAGGTGGTTGGCCGGGATCTGCGGCACGTCGCCGGAGGCGAAACCCACCGCGAGGATGCGGCCCTCGGGATTGGTCGCGCTGAGCGCGGCGCGGAACTGGTCGCCGCCCACCGGATCGTAAACCACGTCGGCGCCGCCGAGCGCCTTCACCGCCGCGCGGATATCCTCGCGGCTGCTGTCGATCAGGTGATCGGCGCCGGCGGCGGCGCAGACCGCGAGCTTTTCCGCGCCTCGGGCGCAGGCGATCACGGTGGCGCCCAACAGCTTGCCGATCTCGATCGCGGTCAGGCCCACGCCGCCGGCCGCCCCGAGCACCAGCAGCGTCTCGCCCGGGGCCAGCCGGGCGCGCCGCGCCAGCGCGAGGTGGCTCGTGCCGTAGGCGACCTGGAAGGCGGCGGCATCGTCGAAGGGCATGGCGTCGGGGATCGGCAGGCAGGCCTCCGCGGCAAAAGCCCCCATCTCGGCCAGCCCGCCCGACCCGGCCATCACCGCCACCCGCGTGCCGAGCGCGGGCGCGTCGACACCGGGCCCCCGGGCGATCACCGTGCCCGCAAGCTCCATGCCCAGCGTGAAGGGCGGGGGCGGCGTTTGCTGGTATTTGCCCTCGATCATCAGCAGATCGGCGAAGTTGAGCCCGCAAGCAGCGATCTCGACGACAACTTCGCCGGGCCCGGCCTCGGGCGCGGGCAGATCGGCGATCTCCGGCGCGGTGCCGGTGGAGGTCAGGCGGTAGGCTTTCATGCGGGCTCTCCCTTGCTGTTCCCGCCTATTAGCCGAGCGCGTGCGGCAAGGCGAGAGGTGGGCCATGGCCATGCGGCCGCTCCGGATGCCTTCATGTCCGTCCTGCGGCAGCAGGGTCCGATTCGAAATCAAATGGCGGGCGTGGGCACCCCTGCCGGCCCCGCTTAAGCAAGAATACACGCTAAACGGGTATCTTCGCAAAACAGGGGAATCGGATTCGCAAAATGCAAATATCTTCGTTAAACACGCATGGCGGGTGTGGTCTGCGCTCCGGCGGCGATGAGGCAATGTGGAAAAATGCTGGCATTGACCGCTTAATTTATTGATATTTATCAAAAATATCCTAAGCGATGGAACTGACCAAAAAGACAGGTTGTGGTTGTGGCGGCCCATGTGGTTTTTGATAACATGGTCGGGGCACACGAAGGAGAGGCATAATGAAACATCCTGTGGATGTCCACGTGGGCAAGCGCATCCGTCATCGCCGCTGGATGGTGGGGATGACCCAGCAGCAGCTGGCCGAGCGCGTAGGCATCAAGTTTCAGCAGATCCAGAAATACGAAACCGGGATGAACCGCGTCAGCGCGTCGCGGCTTTGGGACATCGCCGAAACCCTCGCTGTTCCGGTCAGCTTCTTCTTCGAAGGTCTCGAAGGCGGCGCGAACAAGCCCGTCGAATCCGCCCTGCCGGGCGATATCCTGGCCGACAAGGAAGCGCTCGAACTGGTCCGCTCCTATTATGCGATCCCGGAAAACCAGCGCCGTCGCCTCTTCGAACTCGCCCGCGTTCTGTCCGACGCCGCTTGACGTGCCCCCGCCCATTGGCTACCGCCGGGATAACCTGATCCCGGTGGCGCCATGAGCGAGATCACATCCCAGACCCGCGACGAATTGTTGACGACCGCACTCGCACTCGCAGACGCGGCGCGTCCTGCGACCCTCGCGCATTTCCGCGATGGCGCCTTGGTGGCCGACAACAAGCATCAAGACGGGTTCGACCCGGTGACCGCCGCCGACCGCGACGCGGAGACGGCGATGCGCGCCGTGCTCGCCCGCCTGCGCCCGGAGGATGCGATCCTCGGCGAGGAATTCGGCTTCCAGCCGGGCTCGAGCGGGCTGACCTGGGTGCTCGATCCGGTCGACGGCACCCGCGCCTTCCTGTCGGGCACCCCGACCTGGGGCGTGCTGATCGCGGTGGGCGATGATGCCGGCCCGCGCCTCGGCCTGATCGACCAGCCCTTTATCGGCGAGCGCTTCCTTGGCGGTTTCGGCGAGGCTTGGGCAGAAGGCCCGCAGGGCCGGCGCCCTCTGGCGACGCGCGCGCCCCGTCCGCTTTCCGAGGCGATCCTGTTCACCACCTTTCCCGAGGTCGGCAGCACCGCCGAAGCGGCGGCGTTCGGTGATCTGGCGGGGCGGGTGAAGCTCACCCGCTACGGGCTCGATTGCTACGCCTACGCGCTGGTGGCGCTGGGCCAGATCGACCTCGTGGTCGAGGCCGGGTTGCAGGCCTATGACATCCAGGCGCCGATGGCGGTGATCGAGGCGGCGGGCGGCGTGGTGACCGACTGGCGCGGCGGATCGGCCCGCGATGGCGGCCGGGTGCTGGCGGCGGCGAACGCCGAGATCCACGCCGCCGCGCTCGAGGTGCTGTCGCGCGCGCCACTCGATTGAGGGTCACCGACGCTCTGATCCGTGCGCGCGGTGGAGCGTGAAAGCCGGATGGTCACTGCCAACCAGCCAAGGGTGATGAACATCTCAACTGCCGTGCCCGCCCCCGCCCCCCTTCTTGGGTCGAAAAATACCTCGGGGGTGAATTGGCCGCAGGCCAAGAGGGGGCAGCGCCCCCTGCCTAGACCCGCCGTCCGCCCGCGTAAGCCGCCAGGATGGCGCGGTCGTCGCCCATCATGATGGTCGGGAAAACCGCCTCCCAGAGCGCCTCCGCCCGCGCTGCCCGCTGCGCGATTGCCGGTGTGGAGGCAAGGTCGATCACCGCGAGGTCGGCCTCATAGCCCGGGGCGAGGGTGCCGATCCTGTCGCCCAGCCGCAACGCCTCGGCCGATCCGGCGGTGGCGAGCCACCACAGCTGCGCCGGGTGCAGCACCGCGCCGCGCAGGTGCGCCACCTCGTAGGCCGCCGCCATGGTGCGCAGCATCGAGAACGACGAGCCGCCGCCGGTGTCTGTGGCGAGCCCAACGCGCTGGCCCTCGCGCATCAGCCCGTCCATGTCGAACAGCCCCGAGCCGATGAAGGTGTTGGAGGTCGGGCAATGGATCAGGCTCGCACCCGCCTCGCGCAGACGGTCGCGTTCACGCCGGGAGAGGTGGATCGCGTGGCCCATCAGGGCGCCCTCGCGCAGAAGCCCGGAGCGATCGTAGACGTCGGTGTAGTCGCGCGCCTCGGGGAACAGTTCGGCGACCCAGGCGATCTCCTCGTGCTGCTCGCTCAGGTGGGTCTGCATCAGCACCTCCGGGTGCTCACCCCAGAGCGCGCCCAGGCCTTCGAGCTGTTCGCGCGACGAGGTCGGGGCGAATCGCGGGGTGATGACATACCCAAGCCGGTCGACCCCGTGCCAGCGCCCCAGCAGGCGCTTTGAATCGTCGTAGGCGGATTGCGCCGTGTCACGCAGATCGTCGGGCGCGTTGGTGTCCATGCAGGTCTTGCCGCCGAGCGCGCGCAGGCCCCGCCGTTGCGCCTCGGCGAAATAGGCTTCTACGCTCTCGGGATGGATCGTGCAGTAGCTCACCGTGGTGGTGGTGCCGTTGGCAAGCGTGAGGTCGAAATAGCGCGCGGCGATCTCGGCCGCGTGGGCCGGATCGGCGAAACGGGCTTCCTCGGGAAAGGTGTAGTGGTTGAGCCAGTCGATCAGCCGCTTGCCCCAGCTCGCGATGATCGCGGTCTGCGGATAATGCGCGTGGGCGTCGATGAAGCCGGGCGAGATCAGTGCCGCGCCGTGGTCGGTCACTTCCGCGCCGGGATGAGCGGCGCGCAACGCCTCGGCCGGGCCGACGGAGACGATCCGTCCCGCCTCGACCACCACCGCGCCGTGGCGCTCGTGGCGCACCGCCTCGGCGGGCGGCACCCGGAAGGGATTGTCGGTGAAGGTCAGGGTCTGGCCCAGGAGAATCTGCATCGTGTGCCTCGTTTTCCAGCGCGTGAGATTAGGCGGCCGGGCCGCCGCCGTCCACGCCTTTCCCCCCTGTTCCTGACGCCCGCCTTCGCCTATTGTCCGTGACGCCAGCAGGGAGGGCAGCGATGGCTGAGGATCAGACCCCCGACCCCACGTCGGACGATGGCGGCTTCGCGCTCGACCGGGAGCGTCTTGGCCATGTTCGCCGGGCACTGGACGCGGGCGACGGCGCGGCATTGGCGCAGTTGCTCGATCCGCTTCACCCGGCGGATATCGCCGACATTCTCGAACATCTCGACCGCAAGCCCCGTGCCGCCCTGGTGCGACTCTACGGCGCCGGATTCGATGGCGAGATCCTGTCGGAGCTCGACGAGAGCCTGCGCGAGGACGTCGTCGGGGCGATGGCGCCGGAGGTGCTGGCCGAAGCGGTGCGCGACCTCGAATCCGACGATGTCGTCGACCTTATCGAAGACCTCGAGACGCCGCAGCAGGAAGCGATTCTCGACGCCCTCACGGCTGGCGACAGGGTGGCGGTCGAGCAATCGCTGACCTACCCCGAGGAAACCGCCGGGCGACTGATGCAGCGCGAGATGGTGGTGGCGCCCGAACACTGGAACGTGGGCCAGGCTATCGACCACATGCGCGCGCATGCCGACCTGCCCGACCAATTCTATCACGTCATCATCGTCGACCCGCGGATGCGCCCGACCGGTTATGTCACCCTCGGGCGGATCATGTCGCATTCCCGTTCGACGAGGCTCGCCGATCTCGTGGATGACAGTTTTCGCACAATCCGGGCATCACAGGACGAGGAGGAGGTGGCCTACGCCTTCAACCATTACCACCTGATCTCCGCCCCGGTGGTGGATGCCGACGACCGCCTCGTCGGCGTGATCACCATCGACGATGCGATGGCGATCCTCGACGAGGAGCACGAGGAAGACATCTTGCGGCTGGCCGGCGTCGGCGAAAGCCGGCTGCTGGACGGCGTCTTCGTGACGATGAAGCGGCGTCTGCCATGGCTCGTTGTCAACCTCGGCACGGCGGCGCTGGCGGCGCTGGTGATCGCCCAGTTCGAAGACACCATCGCCGCGCTCGTCGTGCTCGCGGTGCTGATGCCGATCGTGGCCACTCTCGGCGGCAACGCCGGCACCCAGAGCCTGACCGTGACGGTGCGCGGCCTCGCCACCCGCGATCTGACCGCGGCCAACGCGTGGCGCGTGATCCGGCGCGAGGCGATGGTGGGGGTGGTCAACGGGCTGGTGCTGGCGGTGCCGCTCGGCCTCGTCACCGCGCTGATCTTCGGCACGTTCGGCATCGGCGCGGTGATCGCGGCGGCGCTGGTAATCAACCTGATCGTGGCCGCGCTCGCGGGGGTGATGATCCCGATCGTGCTGGAAAAACTCGGGGTGGACCCGGCGCTCGCCTCGGGCACCTTCGTGACCACGGTGACCGACGTGGTGGGCTTTTTCGCCTTCCTCGGCCTCGCGGCGACGGTGCTGATATGATGCTGGACGCGGAAAAGAAAGCCGCGCGCAAGGCGGCGTTCGAGCGCCGGGCGGCCGCCCATGCCCGCGGTCTGGACGGTGCGGCGCAGGCCCGGCTTGCGGCGTTGCTCGCGCCCTACCAGGGCCGGGCCGTCTCCGGCTACATGCCGATCCGCACCGAGATCAACCCGCTGCCGGTTATGGCGGAAATGGCTGCGCATGGCCCCGTCGGCGTGCCGGTGATCGAGGCGAAGGGCCAGCCGCTCAGCTTCCGCCGCTGGCGTCCTGGCACGACGATGGTGGCGGGCACTTTTGGCGCGCTGGTGCCCGAAACCGGCGGCACAGTGGTGCCCGAGGTGCTGATCGTGCCGTTGGTGGCCTTCGACCGCGCCGGCGGGCGGCTCGGCTATGGTGGCGGGTTCTACGACCGCACGCTGGAGGGTTTGCGCGCCGAACGCCCGACGCTTGCGATCGGTTACGCCTATGCCGCGCAGGAGGCCGAAAGCCTGCCGCTGGAACCCACCGACCAGCCGCTTGACGCCATCGTCACCGACGCCTTCACGCTCACCTTCTGAGCGGGCAGGGATTTTCGAAAATCCTTGCCAGGATCCTTTCAAGGATCTTGCCCCGTTGCGCCCATCATGCTTTCCGCCTAGGGAAGCGCCATGAAGATCCTGTTTCTCGGAGATGTCGTCGGCCGTGCCGGACGGCGCGCGATCACGGAGCGCCTGCCCGGCCTTCGCGAGCGCTGGAAGCTCGATTTCGTCGTGGTCAACGGCGAGAACGCGACCGGCGGCATGGGGCTCAGCGGAGCCCATGCGAAGGAGTTTCTCGCCGCCGGGGCCGACGTGGTCACGCTGGGCGATCACGCCTTCGACCAGAAAGACATGCTGAGCTTCTGCACCCAGGAGCAGCGCATCATCCGCCCGCTGAACTATGCCAAGGGCGCGCCGGGGCAGGGCGCCAGGCTGTTTTCGGACGCGCGCGGGCGCAAGGTGCTGGTGGCGCAGGTGCTCGGTCAGGTGTTCATGAAGCGCGCCTTCGACGATCCCTTCGCCACCATCGAGGCGGCGCTGAAGCCCTGGCCGCGCGGCGGGCAGGCCCAGGCGATTCTCGTCGACGTGCATTGCGAGGCCACATCCGAGAAGATGGCGATGGGCCATTTCCTCGACGGCCGCGCCAGCGTGGTGGTGGGCACCCACACCCATGTGCCCACTGCCGACGCGATGATCCTGCCCGGCGGCACCGCCTACCAGACGGACGCGGGCATGTGCGGCGATTACAACTCGGTGATCGGCATGGACAAGGCCGAGCCGCTGCGCCGCTTCGTCACCGGCATGGCGAAAAACCGCTTCGAGCCGGCGATGGGCGAGGCCACGCTCTCGGGGCTCTATATCGAGACCGACGACGCCACCGGCAAGGCGACCCGGGTCGAGATGATCCGCGAGGGCGGGCGGCTGGCGGGCGCGGGCCCGTGACCCCTTGCCGCGCGCCGTCGCGCGGGCGAGACTGAACACAGTCACCGGGGCTTGCCATGGAACTCTTCGATTTCTCGCGCGACATGGAGGCGTTCATCGCGCTGGGCGTGGTGCTGGCGATGTTCGCGATGTTCATGCGCGAGGTCTTTCCCACCGAGGTGGTGGCGATCGCCGGGGTCGCGGCGCTGCTGGTGACCGGGGTTCTGCCCTACGAGGCCGGGCTTTCGGTGCTGGCGAACCCTGCGCCATGGACCATCGCGGCGATGTTCATCATCATGGGCGCGCTGGTGCGCACCGGGGCGCTGGAATGGTTCACCCAGATGGCGCAGGGGCAGGCCAGCGACCGGCCATATCTTGCCTTCGCGCTGCTCATGGGCTTCGTCGTCTTCGCCTCCGCCGTGGTCTCGAACACGCCGGTGGTCGTGGTGATGATCCCGGTGTTCATCCAGCTGGCCAAGCGCATGGGGCTTGCGCCGTCGCGCGTGCTGATCCCGCTGTCCTACGGCGCGATCATGGGCGGCACGCTCACGCTGATCGGCACCTCCACCAACCTGCTCGTCGACGGCGTGGCGCGGGCGCAGGGGCTCGCGGCCTTCACCATCTTCGAGATCACGCCGCTCACCATCGTGCTCGTGCTCTGGGGCATGGCCTATCTCTACCTGGTCGCGCCCCGCCTCCTGCCCGAACGCAGCTCGCTCGCCGCGCTGCTGACCGACCACGCCCGCAAGAAGTTTTTCACCGAGGCGGTGATTCCGCCCGAGAGCAACCTGATCGGGCGCGAGGTGCTGGAGGTGCAGATGTTCCGCCGCGAAGGGGTGCGGCTGATCGACGTGATCCGGGGCGACCTGTCGTTGAGGCGCAACCTCGCGGGCGTGCGGCTGCAGATGGGTGACCGGGTGGTGCTGCGCACCCCGATGGCGGAACTCCTGTCGCTTCAGAACGACCCGAGCCTGCAGCGGGTCGACCAGGTTTCGTCGGTCGAAACCGTCACCGTCGAGGCGCTGATCACGCCGGGGTGCAAGATGGTGGGGCGCACGCTGGGCCAGTTGCGCCTGCGTCGCCGCTTCGGCGTCTACCCGCTCGCGGTTCACCGGCGTAACCAGAACCTCGGCGGCCTGCTCGACGAGGTGAAGGTGCGCGTGGGCGACACCCTGCTGCTCGAAGGCGCGCCGGAAGAGATCCAGCGACTTGCCAACGAGATGAACCTCGTTGACGTGGCCCGGCCCTCGGCCCGGGCCTTCCGCCGCGGCCACGTGCCGGTTGCGGTCGGGGCGCTGGTCGGCATCGTGACGCTCGCCGCGCTTGGCGTGGCGCCGATCCTCGCGCTTGCGGTGGTGGCGGTGGCGGTGGTGTTCGTCACCCGGGCGGTGGACGCCGACGAGGCGTTTTCGTTCATCGACGGCCGCCTGCTCGCGCTGATCTTCGCCATGCTCGCCATCGGTGCGGCACTGGAGGCCTCGGGGGCGGTCGCGCTGATCGCGGGCGCGCTCGCGCCGCAGCTTGCCGGGCTGCCGCCCTTCCTGATTGTCTGGGCGATCTACCTGATGACCTCGGTGCTGACCGAACTGGTGTCGAACAACGCCGTCGCGGTGGTGGTCACCCCGATCGCCATCGGGCTGGCGCAGGCGCTCGGGCTCGATCCGCGCGGGCTGGTGGTAGCGGTGATGGTGGCCGCCTCCGCCGCCTTCGCCACGCCGATCGGCTACCAGACCAACACGCTGGTCTACGGCCCCGGCGGCTACCGCTTCACCGATTTCATGAAGGTGGGCATCCCGCTCAACCTCTCCATGGGGTTGCTGGCCTCTGCGCTGATCCCGTTGATCTGGCCCTTGTGACCCCGTGCCAAACCGCCGCATTGATGCAGCACCCCGCCGCCGCCACATCCCGCCCGTCAACGAGGGGGAAGCCATGACCAAGGACCTGCGCCGCCAGACCGCCGACATTCTCGCGCTTCGGCACCTGACCATCGAGATGGCCGAGCCGGCGATGGAGTGGGGCTGGGCCATGGTCGACGGCGAGCGCTACTCAGACGGGATCTGGGCGCTCACCGCGCTCCAGCCGCCCTATTACTGGTCGGAGATCTCCGATCTCGTCGGCCAGATCGCGCGCGAACAGGGGTTGGTGACGCCGTCGAGCCAAGACGAGGCGACGCAATGGCTCGCCTACGGCCACCTCGAAGACGTCCTCGCCTCGGGCGGCGAGGATTTCCAGTCGCTCAAGCTCGTCTCGCGGCTGTGGTTCGACCACGAGACGCCCGACCTGCACATCTTCTACAAGCTCAAGCACGCTATCCGCGAGGCGGAGGCGAACGGCACGCAGGGGCATGTCGAGGGGCTGACGGCGGAGAACTGGAAAGCGATGCTCTGTGACATCGTCCGCGACTGGCTCGACGCCCACCCGCGCCCCGACCCCTTCGGCGAGGGATGAAAGCGCCGGCTTGCGGCCCAGGAACGATCCCGCCGTGCGAAGCCTCGCGTCACGAGGCAGCCAATCGCGCCGCCGGGATCGTTCAGAGTGGCCAGAACACCAGGATCAGGGGCACCGAGGTTGCCACCACGATCACCTCGAGCGGCAGGCCCATGCGCCAGTAGTCGCCAAAACGGTAGCCGCCTGGGCCGAGGATCAGGGTGTTGTTCTTGTGCCCGATCGGGGTGAGGAAGGCGCAGGAAGCGGCCACCGCCACCGCCATCAGGAACGGATCGGGGTTGACCCCGAGTTTGCCGGCCATCTCGATCCCGATCGGCGCCGCGACGATCGCGGTGGCGGTGTTGTTGAGCACGTCCGAGAGGGTCATGGTGACCACCATGATCGCGGTCAGCACCGCCCAGGCCGGCCAGTCGCCGGCAAGGGAGATAAGCCCGTCGGCGATCAACTCGGTGCCGCCCAGCGTTTCCAGCGCCGAGCCGAGCGGGATCATCGAACCGAGCAGAACCACCACCGGCCATTCGACGTGATCGTAAAGCTCGCGCAGCGGCAGCACGCCGATGAAAACGAACCCCAGCACCACGATCCCTAGGGCCACCGGCAGATAGACCAGCCCGAGGCTCGCCGCCGCCACCGCCGCGCCGAACAGCCCGATGGCGAGCCAGACCTTGTTGTGCTGCGTCATCGAAAGCCCGCGCTGAGCCAGCGGCAGGCAGCCGAGCCACTCGGTCACCTCCGCTTCGCTGCCTTCGGGCACGAGCAGCAGCAGGATGTCGCCGGGGTGGGCGACGGTCTTGCGAACCTGGCTGCGAAACGGCTTGCCGCCGCGCGAGATGCCCAGCAGCACCGCGCGGCGGCGCCAGTTCAGCCCGATCGCCTGCGCCGTCTTGCCGTTGATCCTCGCGCTTTCGGTGACCACCACCTCGATCTGCGACAGCCCCGCGCCAGCGGCCTTCAGCCTCTCCTTGCGCTTGGAATCGGTGAAATCGAGGTCGAGGGCGGCACGGAATTCGTCGAGCGCCTCGGGCGCGGCCTCGATCACGAGCGTATCGCCGGCGGCGAGTTTCGTCGTCCGGCTGGTGCCGTAGCGCCGCTTGCCGTCGCGCACCAGCCCGAGGATCGCCACGTCGTTGCGCTCGGCGTCCTCGTAGAGATCCTGCACGCGTTTGCCGATCAGGTCGGATTCGTCCGGAACCACCAGTTCGGCGATGTATTCCGAATAGGCCCGCATCGGGTCAGAGATGACCTCCTCGTCCTCTGCCTCAGGGATCAGCCGCCAGCCGACGAGCGCCACGAAAACCAGCCCGACAAGCGCCGTGATCGCGCCGACCGGGGCGAAATCGAACATCCGGAAGGGTTCGCCCAGCGAGGTTTCGCGAATCGAGGAGATGATGATGTTGGGCGGCGTGCCGATCAGCGTGGCCATGCCGCCGAGGATGGTGGCGAAGCTGAGCGGCATCAGGCTGAGCCTTGCCGCGCGCCCGGCCTTGCGCGCGGTCTGCATATCGACGGGCATCAGCAGCGCCAGCGCGGCGACGTTGTTCATGAAGGCCGAGAGCGCGCCGCCGACCACGCCCATCACCGTGATATGGGCGCCCAGCGAGCGGCTCGAGTCGATCATCGTGCGGGTGATCAGGAACACCGCGCCCGAGCGCACCAACCCTGCCGAGACAATCAGCACGAGCGCAACGATCAAGGTGGCGGGGTGGCCGAACCCCTCGAAGGCGCTGCCCGTCGGCACCACGCCCAGCACCACCGCCAGCATGAGCGCGGAAAAGGCCACGATATCGTAACGCAGCCGGCCCCAGATCAGCAGGACGAAGACGGCGAAGAAGATGGCGAACAGGATGATCTGGTCTGTGCTCATGGCCAAGCCATAGCGCGGGCGGCGGGGCGGCGCAAAGGGAACGGTGGGGCGGCGCGCGCGACATTTTCCGCAGGGTTCACCCCGATATCCTCCCGGCTAGTCTTTCGTCCGGGGAGAAGAGGCAGGGGGGCCTTGCCCCGCCCGGTGGGCTTGCCCTATAGAAGCGCGGCATCGGATCATTGTTGGAGCACTTCATGGCTGGCCATTCAAAATGGGCGAACATCCAGCACCGCAAGGGGCGGCAGGACGCCGCGCGGTCGAAACTCTTCTCGAAGCTGGCCAAGGAAATCACCGTGGCCGCGAAGATGGGCGACCCCGACCCCGACAAGAACCCGCGCCTGCGCCTCGCGGTGAAGGAGGCGAAGTCGCAATCCGTGCCCAAGGACGTGATCGACCGCGCGATCAAGAAGAGCCAGGGCGGCGACGCGGAGAACTACGACGAGATCCGCTACGAGGGCTACGGCCCGAACGGCGTTGCGGTGATCGTCGAGGCGATGACCGACAACCGCAACCGCACCGCCTCCAACGTGCGCTCCACTTTCGGCAAGCACGGCGGCAACCTCGGCGAAACCGGCTCGGTGAGCTTCATGTTCGAGCGCAAAGGCGAGATCGTCTATCCCGCCAGCGCCGGCGATGACGAGGCGATCTTCGAGGCCGCGATCGAGGCCGGGGCGGAAGACGTGGAAAGCTCGGAAGACGGCCACGTCATCTATTGCGCCGATACCGATCTCAACGAGGTCTCGACCGCGCTGGAGGCGACGCTGGGCGAATCGGACTCGACCAAGCTGATCTGGAAGCCCGCCACCACCACCGAGCTTGGCCTCGAGGACATGGAAAAGCTCATGAAGCTGATCGACGCGCTCGAAGACGACGACGACGTTCAGCACGTGACCACCAATTTCGAGGCGACCGACGAGGTTCTGGCCCAGCTCGGCTGAGGCCGGCCCGTGCGCGCTCTTGCACCCGGGCGGCGCTTGGGGTCAGATCGCGCCATGTCCGAGGCGCGTGCAGTCCAGACCGGCAACCCCCTCGCGGGTGTCCTGTGGATGCTCGCGACCGGGCTCAATTTCGTCATGGTCACCGCGCTGGTAAAGATCGTCGGCAGCCGCATCCCGGCGGCGGAGAGCGCCTTCCTGCGCTACCTTCTCGGGCTTGTCTTCCTCGTGCCGATGCTGCGCCCGCTGCTCGCCGCGCCGCTGCCATGGCCCACGCTGGTGCTGTTCTCGGCGCGCGGGCTGGCCCACACCATCGGCGTGATCCTGTGGTTCTATGCCATAGCCAGCATCCCGATGGCCGAGGTCACCGCGATCAACTACCTCAACCCGGTGTTCGTCACGCTCGGGGCGGCGCTTTTCTTCGGTGAAAAACTCGCCGCGCGCCGGATCGCCGCGATTGCAGCGGCGCTTGTCGGCGCCCTCATCATCCTGCGCCCGGGTGTGCGCGAGATCGACCCGGGCCACATGGCCATGCTCGCCGCCGCGGTGCTGTTCGCGGCCTCCTACCTGATGGCCAACCGGCTCGCCGGGCTGGTGCGCCCGGTGGTGGTGGTAGCGATGCTCTCGATCACCGTGACCATCGGGCTCGCCCCCTTCGCGCTGGCGAACTGGATTCCCCCGACGCCGGCCGAGGTGGGCGGGCTCTTCGGCGTCGCGGCATTCGCCACGGCAGGGCATTACAGCATGACCCGCGCCTTCGCGGCCGCGCCGATGACGGTGACCCAGCCGGTCACCTTCCTGCAGCTTGTCTGGTCGGTGCTGATCGGCGCGATGTTCTTCGCCGAACCGGCGGATCTCTGGGTGATCGTCGGCGGCGGGCTGATCATCAGCGCGGTCAGCTTCATCACCTGGCGCGAAGCGGTGCTGAAGCGCCGGGTCACGCCGGTGGTGAACGAGCCCAAGATCTAGCCCCTTCATCTTGTCGAAAATACTCCCGCCGGAGGCAAGAAAGTTGAAATTCAAACGCTCGAAAATGGCGCCGACATGGCCGGAAAAGCGTGATCTCTGCAATCCACGCCGCCGCGCGTACGCGCGGCGCGGGTCGCCCGCGTCAGCGGGCGAAACCCCTCACGTCCCGCGCGGATCGAGCAGCCGGGCCAGCACCTGTTCGCGGTCGATCCGGCCGACCTCGGCGCCGTTTTCCACCACCGCCACCGCCGCGACCTCGCCGGTGAGCGCCGACATCACCGCCTTCACCGGTGTGCCGGGCGGCACCTGCGCATTGGTGGCGCCGCCCACCGGCCCCATCACGTCGCGGGCGGTGAGCACGCCGAGCGGGTTCATCTGGGCGACGAAATCTGAGACGTAATCATCCGCCGGCGCGGTGAAGATCTCGCGCGGGCTACCCACCTGCACGATCCGCCCGCCCTCCATGATCGCGATCCTGTCGCCGAGTTTGAACGCCTCGTCGAGGTCGTGGCTGACGAAGATGATGGTGCGCCGCAGCGTCTCCTGCAACTCGATCAGCTCGTCCTGAAGCCGGGTGCGGATCAGCGGGTCGAGCGCCGAGAACGGCTCGTCCATGAGCAGGATCGGCGCATCGGTGGCGAAGGCGCGGGCCAGCCCGACGCGCTGCTGCATCCCGCCCGAAAGCTCGCTCACCATGCGGTCGGCCCAGTCGGCGAGGCCGACCATCTCGAGTTGCTCGTCGACCTTGGCGTGACGCGCCGCCTTGCTCATGCCGCCCAGTTCCAGCCCGAGGCCGATGTTGTCGCGCACGGTGCGCCAGGGCAGCAGGCCGAACTGCTGAAACACCATGGCCACCTTGCGCAGCCGGATGCGGCGCAGGGTGGCGGCGTCGGCATGGGTGACGTCGATGAGGTTTTCGCCGTCCGACACCCGCACCTGTCCGCGCACCACCGGGTTCAGCCCGTTCACCGCGCGCAGGAGTGTCGACTTGCCCGAGCCCGACAGGCCCATCAGCACGAGGATCTCGCCTTCCATCACGTCGAGGGTGCAGTCGTGAACGCCCAGCACCTGGCCGGTGGCCTCCTGCACGCTGGCGCGGTCCTGGCCCTCGTCCATCAGCGGCAGCGCGCTTTCGGGGCGGTTGCCGAAGACGATCGAGACGCGGTCGAAGGAGACGGCCGTCTTGCGCTCTTCTGCGCTCATTTGCGTTCCACCCTCAGCATCCGGTCGAGCAGGATCGCCACCACGACGATCACGAAACCGCTCTCGAAGCCGAGCGCGGTATTGACCTGGTTGAGCGCGCGCACCACCGGCACGCCGAGCCCGTCGGCGCCCACCAGTGCGGCGATCACCACCATCGACAGCGAGAGCATGATCGTCTGGTTCAGCCCGGTCATGATCTGCGGCATGGCATAGGGCAGTTCCACCTTCCACAAAAGCTGGCTCCTGGTGGCGCCGAAGGCCTGCGCCGCCTCTTTGAGCGCCACCGGCGTGCGGCTGATGCCCAGGTGGGTGAGGCGGATCGGCGCGGGCAGCACGAAGATCACCGTCGCCAGCAGGCCCGGCACCATGCCGATACCGAAGAAGACGATGGCCGGGATCAGGTAGACGAAGGTGGGCAGGGTCTGCATCAGGTCGAGCACCGGGCGCATCCAGGTGTAGAGCCTGGGCCGGTGCGCCGCGGCGATGCCGATCGGCACGCCGAGGCTCATGCAGACCACGCCGGCCGAGAGCACCAGCGTCAGGCTTTCCGTGGTGGCCTCCCAATAGCCCTGGTTGAGGATGAACAGGAATCCGAGGGTGACGAGCAGCGCCGTCTTCCAGTTGCGCTGCAACGCAAAGGTGAGCAGCGCGAAAGCGGCGACAACGGCGATGGGCGGCGGCGACTGCAACACCCACAGGATGCCGTCGATCATGTTTTCCATCAGCCATGAGACCCAGTCGAAGAACGGGGCGCCCACGTCCTGCAACCAGTCAAACACCGTGCGCGCGGTCTTGCCCACGGGGATCTTCCATTCCGTCAACCAGTTCATTCCCGTCCCTCCGGGGTCAAACCTGCCAGCGGGGGGCAGGGGGAGCAAGCGCCTTGTGGGGAGGCGGTGTGGTGCGCGCCGGTCATGCGGCGAGAAAGGCAGGATCGCCCGGCGCCCAGCCGAGGATCAGCGCGGTGCCGCAGGCCAGGGTCTTGCGCGCGGCGCGACCCGGCCCGGCGTCGAGCCCGAGGTGGGTGGCGAAGGTGGCGAAATCGTCGAGCCAGCGCGCGTCGGGCGAGAAGGAATGCACGATCATCGCCGCCACCGGGCGGTGAAAGCGCCGTGCCTCGATCACCGCCGCGGCGGTGCGGTGCAGAAGCTGGTAGCGCAAGCCTCCCGGCGGCGGATCGGCAATGCCGAGATCGGCGCAAAGCGCCGCCAGCCGGGTGCGTTTGCCGGGCGAGGGCTTGGCGAACCATTCCGCAACGGTCTTGTCGAAGCTTTCGTTCACCTTCGCCTCGATGGTCACCGCCATGTCTTCGCCGCCTGCGTGGGCGAGGCAGAACAGGTCTTGCTGGCTTTCGCGGGTGCCGCCAGGCAGGGCGACCTTGTGCTCGACGATGGCAAGCTGCAACTCGGCGTCCGGCCCGAGCAGTGCGGCCACCTCGGGCGGAAAGCCGGGGCTCGCCGCTTCCCAGGCATGGGCGGCGGTGCGGGCCGAATAGCCGCGCTTCCACTGCTTGACCGGGTCGGCAAGGCGCGCCTGCCAGTCCTGCGGGCCGGTGGTGGCGATATGTAACCGGCTTTGCGGCATGGCAGGTGCGGCCCCGCCCGCGATGGCGGGCGGGGCCGGTCTCATTACAGGCCGAGGGCCGCGTTCATCGCGGCGACGGCATCGCCGCCGTCCTTCGTGGTCACACCGTCGAGCCAGCCCGCCCAGGCGTCGGGGTTGGCGGCGAGCCAGGCGCGGGCGGCATCGGCCGGGTTTTCGTTCTCGTCGAGGATCGCGGCCATGATCTGGTTTTCCATCGCCAGCGTGAACTCCATGTTCATCAGGAGCGCACCGACGTTGGGGCATTCCTCGACATAGCCGGCGCGGGTGTTGGTGTAGACGGTCGCGCCGCCGAGGTCGGGGCCGAACCAGTCGTCGCCGCCGGTCAGGTAGGTCAGATCATAGTTGGCGTTCATCGGGTGCGGTTCCCAGCCGAGGAAGACGATCGGCTCGTCGCGGTCAGAGGCGCGCGACACCTGCGCCAGCATCCCCTGTTCGGAGCTTTCGCGCACCTGGAAGCCGGACAGGCCGAACTCGCCGGCCTCGATCATGTCGAGGATCAGCCGGTTGCCGTCGTTGCCCGGCTCGATGCCGTAGATCGTGCTGTCGAGCGCCTCGGCCTGGTCGGCGATGTTGCCGAAATCGGTGATCCCGAGCGCGGCGCCCGCGGCGTTGGTGGCGAGGGTGTATTTCGCGCCTTCGAGGTTGGCGCGCACGGTGTCGATGGTGCCCGCCTCGGTATAGGGGGCGATATCGGCCTCCATCGAGGGCATCCAGTTGCCGAGGAACACGTCGAGATCGCCCGCGGCGAGCGACGAGAAGGTGACCGGCAGCGCCAGCAGCTTGGTTTCGGTCTCGTAACCGAGCGCCTCGAGCACGACCGAGGCGGTGGCGGTGGTGGCGGTGATGTCGGTCCAGCCCACGTCGGAGAAGCGCACGGTTTCGCAATCCGCGATGGCAGGAGCGGCGGCGAGGATCGCCAGCGCCGAAAGGGTTGTCTTGAGCGTCATGATGTCTCTCCCTGTTTTTGTTGATTGACGAGTCAATCAAAGTGCAACACGATTCCGGCGTCAACGAAGGACTCGCGATGCCGAAACTTGGAATGGAGCCTATACGCCGCGCGGCGCTGGTAAAAGCCACGATTGCCGAGATCGGTGAAGTGGGCTCGCTCGACGTGACGGTGAGCCGGATCGCGCGGCGCGCGGGCGTGTCGTCGGCGCTGGCGCATCACTATTTCGGCGCGAAGGAAGATCTGCTCGTCGCCGCCATGCGCCATATCCTCGCCACCTACGGCAGGGGGGTGCGTGCCGCCCTCGCCGGGGCCACCACGCCGCGCGCGCGGATCGCCGCGATCCTGCACGCTTCCTTCGCGGCCGACAATTTCGAGCCCGCGGTGATCGCCGCCTGGCTCAATTTCTACGTTCACGCCCAGGGCAACGCGGCTGCGCGGCGGCTGCTCAACGTCTATCACCGCCGCCTGCGCTCGAACCTCGTGCACGCCCTTCGCCCCCTCGTCGGCGAGGCCGCCGCCGACCACGCCGAAACCCTCGCCGCCCTGATCGACGGGCTCTACATCCGCCAGGCCCTCGACGCGGGGCCGGACGGCCAGCGCGCGGAGGCGCGCGTGGCGGCGGTGCTCGACCGTATGCTGGAGATTGCAAGATGACCCACGATGCCCAACCCCAGGCCAGCCATTTCATCGACGGCGCCTATGCTGAGGATCCCGCCGGGGCCGAGATGGCGGTGATCTACCCCGCCACCGGAGACCGGATCGCCACCCTGCACGAAGCCACCCCGGCGCTCGTCGAGCGCGCGCTGGCAAGCGCGAAGGCGGCGCAGCCGGCATGGGCGGCGATGAGCGGGATGGAGCGCGGCCGCATCCTGCGCCGCGCCGCCGACATCATCCGCGAGCGCAATCGCGCGCTTTCGGAGCTCGAAACCCTCGACACCGGCAAGCCCCTGCAGGAAACCCTCGTCGCCGATGCCACCTCCGGGGCCGACGCGCTGGAGTATTTCGGCGGCCTCGCCGCCGGCCTCACCGGCGAGCATATCCCGCTCGCGAACGGCGATTGGGCCTACACGCGGCGCGAGCCGCTTGGTGTCTGCGTCGGGATCGGGGCGTGGAACTATCCCACCCAGATCGCCTGCTGGAAGGCCGCGCCCGCGCTCGCGGTGGGCAACGCCATGGTGTTCAAACCCTCCGAGACCACGCCGCTTTCCACCCTGAAGCTGGCCGAGATCCTGACCGAGGCCGGGCTGCCGCCGGGGGTGTTCAACGTGGTGCAGGGCGCGGGCGAAGTGGGCGCCGCGCTGGTGACCGACCCGCGCGTCGCCAAGGTCTCGCTCACCGGCTCGGTGCCCACCGGGCAGAAGGTCTATGCTGCCGCGGCGGCGGAGATGAAGCACGTCACCATGGAGCTTGGCGGCAAGTCCCCGATGCTGGTGTTCGACGACGCCGACCTCGACAACGCCGTGTCCGGCGCGATCCTGGGCAATTTCTACTCGTCGGGGCAGATCTGCACCAACGGCACGCGCGTTTTCGTGCAACGCGGGATCAAGGAGGCCTTCCTTGCCCGTCTGGCCGAACGGCTGAGCGGCGCGGTGATGGGCGATCCGCTCGACGAGGCCACCAACTTCGGCCCGATGGTGAGCGAAGGCCAGATGAATATCGTGCTGAACTATGTCGCCAAGGGGGTCGAGGAGGGTGCGCGGCTCGTCACCGGCGGCCAGCGCGCCGACCGGCCGGGCTTCTTCGTCGAGCCCACGGTTTTTGCCGACGTCGCCGACGACATGGTGATCGCGCGCGAGGAGATCTTCGGCCCGGTGATGTGTGTGCTCGATTTCGACACCGAGGAAGAGGCCATGGCCCGCGCCAACGCCACCGAATACGGCCTCGCGGCGGGGGTGTTCACCCGCGATATCCAGCGCGCGCACCGCGTGGCGGCGGGCTTCGAGGCGGGCACCTGCTGGATCAACTCCTACAACGACGCGCCGGTCGAGGTTCCCTTCGGCGGCACCAAGATGTCGGGCGTGGGGCGCGAGAACGGCCATGCCGCGATCGAGCATTATTCCGCGCTGAAATCGGTCTATGTGAGGATGGGCGATGTCGACGCGCCGTTCTGAAGCGGTGGCCAAAGCCCATGCCCGGCCGGGTGCGGGGGGTGCCCCGGCGCGCGCCGGGGCGGCCGCGCCGCGCGCGCGGCGCGTTGGTCCCGCGTCCTGGAGCGGCGTTGAAACAGGCGGATCGCGGGGCGGGGTAGATGCCGAGTGACTACGTTGTCGTCGGCTCGGGCAGCGCAGGTGCGGCGCTCGCCTTCCGGCTGGCCGAGGCCGGGCGCACCGTCACGGTGATCGAGGCGGGCGGCACCGACTGGGGCCCCTTCATTCAGATGCCCGCCGCCCTCTCCTACCCGATGAACATGAAGCGTTACGACTGGGGCTTCGAGAGCGAGCCGGAGCCGCAGTTGAACAACCGCCGCCTCGTGGTGCCGCGCGGCAAGGTGATCGGCGGCTCGTCCTCCGTCAACGGCATGGTCTGGGTGCGCGGCCACGCCCGCGACTATGATCACTGGGCCGAGCAGGGCGCGCGCGGCTGGGCTTATGCCGACGTTCTGCCCTATTTCCGCCGGATCGAGCATTGGCATGGGCCGCAGGCCTCCGATTGGCGCGGCGATAGCGGGCCGATGCACATCCGCCGGGCGCGGCAGTGGAACCCGCTGTTCCATGCCTTCGTCGAGGCCGGGCGGCAGGCGGGCTACCCGGTTACCGAGGATTACAACGGCCAGCAGCAGGAGGGTTTCGGCGCCTTCGACATGAGCGTGTGGAAGGGCCGGCGCTGGTCGACCGCCAACGCCTACCTGCGGCCCGCGCTGAAAACCGGGCGGGTGCGCCTCGTGCACGGCCATGCGCGGCGCGTGGTGTTCGAGGACGGGCGCGCCGTGGGGGTGGAGATCGCCCGCCGTGGCAAGGTCGAGACGATCCGCGCAGGCCGCGAGGTGGTGCTTTCGGCCTCGTCGATCAACACGCCCAAGCTTCTGATGCTCTCGGGCATCGGCCCCGCCGCGCATCTTGCCGAACACGGGATCGAGGTTCGGGCCGACCGCCCCGGCGTAGGGCAGAACCTGCAGGATCACCTCGAGGTCTACATCCAGTTCGCCGCCAGGAAGCCGATCACGCTCTTTCGCTACTGGAACCTCGTCGGCAAGGCGCTGATCGGGGCGCAATGGCTGTTCACCAGAACCGGCCACGGCGCGTCGAACCAGTTTGAGAGCTGCGGCTTCGTCCGTTCCGCGGCGGGGGTGGACTACCCCGACATCCAGTTTCACTTCCTGCCCATCGCGGTGCGTTACGATGGCAGAGCCGCCGCCGAGGGTCACGGTTTCCAGGTGCACACCGGGCCGATGCGTTCGCCCTCGCGCGGCGCCGTCACCCTGCGCTCGGCCGATCCCGGCGCCCCGCCGGTGATCCGTTTCAACTACATGAGCCGCGAAGAGGACTGGCGCGATTTTCGCCGCGTGTTGCGGCTCACCCGCGAGATATTCGCCCAACCCGCGATGGCCGAACATGTGCGCCACGAGATCCAGCCCGGCGCCGCCGCGCAGGACGACGCGGCCCTCGACGCCTTCATCCGCGAACACGCCGAAAGCGCCTACCACCCCTGCGGCACGGCGCGGATGGGGGCGGCGGACGATCCGATGGCGGTTGTCGACCCCGAATGCCAGGTGATCGGGGTCGAGGGGCTGCGCGTGGCCGACAGCTCGGTCTTTCCGCGCGTCACCAACGGCAACACCAACGCCCCCTCGATCCTCGTGGGCGAGAAGGCGGCCGACCTTATCCTCGGCCGCGCACCGCTGCCGCGCGACGAGCGCGCGCCCTGGATCCACAAGGCATGGCAAACCGCGCAGAGGTAGAGCGCCGGGCCGGGGGAAAGCGGCCAAACCCGGGCGCGGTTTGATCGGGGTCAAGGGCGGGGTGAGTCCGGCGCCCTAGGCTGGGGGCAACCTGAAGAAATGGAGGATCCAGCCGATGACCGATATGCCGCACGAACTGCCTGAAGAGTTCCCCGAATACGCCGAGAAAATGGAGGCCTTGCGGGCCAACGACGGCGCTTTCGCGAAGCTCTATGACGACTACCACGAGGTCAACCGCAAGGTGCTCGAAGCCGAGACGCTCGAACGCCCAACCGACCATTTCCACGAGGAAGAAATGAAAAAGGAGCGCGCGCACCTCAAGGACGAGATCTACAAGGCGCTCACCGCCTGACGGAATGCCCGCAGCAGATCACCGGCCCCGCACCTTCCCGGCGCGGGGCCGGTTCGCGTTCAGCCGGGCTGGCTGGCGGTTTCATCCTCGTCACCGGTGCCTTCCACCTCGGCCTGGAATTGCTCGAAGAAGGCATCGACCATCTTGCGCGCGAAACCGTGGATGATCCGGTTGCCGAGCTGGGCCAGCTTGCCGCCCACCTTGGCGTCGACATCATAGAACAATTCGACCCCGCCGTCGGTGTCTTCGAGCCAGACCTTGGCCACGCCCTTGGCGAAACCGGCCACGCCGCCCTTGCCTTCGCCCGAGATGGTGTAGCTCTCCAGCTCGACGATATCCGCAAGCGTCACCGCGCCCTTGAAGGTGGCTTTCACCGGGCCGACCTTCTGCTTCACCACCGCCTCGAACCCGTCCTCGGGGCTGCCGGTGAGCTCCTCGCAGCCGGGAATGCAGGCGCGCAGCGTGTCGGCGGAATTGAGATGCGCCCAGATCGTGGCGCGGTCGGCCGCGATGACGCGGCTGCCGGACAGTTCCATCTTGTCTCTCCCTGAGGTGTTTTTTCCAAGACTAGGAGTGAACGGCGCAGGCGTAAAGCGCGTGTTAGCGGTCTACCTCGTAGGGCAGAACGCCCCGCGCGTCGGGGTCGATCCGCAGCTTGCGTTCGAGCGGCGGCACCGAACGCTGATGGCAATCGGCGCGCTCGCAGATCCGGCAGGAAATGCCGATCGGCTCGAAGGCGGCGGCGTTGGTGATGTCGAGATCGTCGGCATAGACGAGGTGCTCGGCGTGCTTCACCTCGCAGCCCAGCGCGATGGCGAAACGCCGGGTCGGCGCGGCGAAGCTGCCACCGGTTTTCGACACGTCGCGCGCGAGCGAGATATAGCGCACGCCGTCCGGCGTCTGCGCGAGCTGGCGCAGAAAGCGCGTCGGCGTTTCGAAGGCGCGGTGGACGTTCCACAGCGGGCAGGCCCCGCCGAAGCGGGCGAATTGCAGCCGCGTGGCGGAATGGCGCTTGGTGATCGTGCCGGCCTGGTCGACGCGGACGAAGAAGAACGGGATGCCCTTCGCGCCCGGGCGCTGCATCGTGCTCAGCCGGTGCGCCACCTGCTCGATCGAAGCGCCGAACAGATCGGCGAGGCGTTCGAGATCGTGGCGGGTGTCGCGCGCGGCGTCGAGGAAGCGGGCGTAGGGCAGGAGCGCCGCGCCGGCAAAGTAATTGGCCAGCCCGATCTTCGCGATGCTGCGCGCCTCGTCCGACTGGAACCGGGCGAGATCGAGCGTCGCCTCGAGCAGGTCGTCCTGGGTCAGCAACGCGACCTGGTGCAGCAATTGAAAGCGCCTGGTCGAGGGCGGCGAATAGGTTGACAGCGCCAGCCGCCCGGCCTCGCGGTCGAGCCCGCGCACGCGGTGCGATTGTGTCACCTCGACGCTTATGCCGAGGCCGCCGAGTGCCGCGACGGCGGCCGCCTGCGGGTCGCCCGCGCGCACGAAGTGTTCGGCGGCGCGGTCGACCGCGTCGATGTAGTTGTCGCAGTAATGGAAGAAGTCGCGCACCTCCTCCCATGGGCTCGCCTGCACCCGCGCGCCGTCACGCCCCAGTGCCTCGTCGAGCGAGGCGAGTTGCTCGCGGCCCTGGGCATAGGCGCGGTGCAGTTCGAGAAAGGCGCGCGCCAGCGCGGGCGCGTTCGAGGCAACAAGCCTCAGGTCGGCCACCGGCGGCGTGGCGTCGGCGAAGACCGGGTCGGCCAGCGCCTCGCGCATGTCGGTGACGATCCGCTCGGCATCGCCGGTCGAAAGCTCGGCCACGTCGAAGCCGAATTCCTGCGCCAGCGCCAGCACCACGCCGGTCGAGACCGGGCGGTTGTTGTTCTCCATCTGGTTGAGATAGGGCAGGCTGACGCCGAGCTTTTCGGCGAAGGCCTTTTGCGTCAGCCCGAGCCGCGCCCGCGTTTCGCGCAGCTTCACCCCGGCATAGAGCTTTTGCGTGGCCATCGGCGCCTCCCTTTGCAAACACAGCTTCTAGCCTTTGCAAAAAGGTCCGTCCAGTGGCCGGTCCGGTGCCGGGTTCAGTTGGAATGCAGGAAATGCATCACGTCGCCGTCCTGCACGACGTAGCTCTTGCCCTCGGCGCGCATCTTGCCCGCCTCTTTCGCGCCCTGTTCGCCGCCGCAGGCAACGAAATCGTCGTAGGCGATGGTTTCGGCGCGGAT
This sequence comes from Sinisalibacter lacisalsi, assembly GCF_014640115.1. Classification (GTDB taxonomy): domain Bacteria; phylum Pseudomonadota; class Alphaproteobacteria; order Rhodobacterales; family Rhodobacteraceae; genus Sinisalibacter; species Sinisalibacter lacisalsi. The sequence goes on from NZ_BMGI01000001.1 coordinate 913,425, forward strand.
GAAGCCCCGCTCGAAATCGCCGTGGATCACGCCGGCGGCCTGCGGCGCGCGGGTGCCCTCGCGGATCGTCCAGGCCCGGGCTTCCTTGGGGCCGACGGTGAAGAAGGTCTCGAGGTGCAAGAGCTTGTAGCCGGCCTTGATCAGCCGGTCGAGCCCGGCCTCGGCGAGCCCCAGTTCCTCGAGGAACACCGCCTGCTCCTCGGGGTCGAGCTGGCTGATTTCCTCCTCGATCCGGGCCGAGATCACCACCACGCCGGCGCCCTGTTCCGCGGCCAGCCGCTCGACCTTGGCGGAATGCTGGTTCCCGGTGGCGGCCTCGTCTTCGCCGACGTTGCAGACGTAGAGCACCTTCTTGGTGGTGATGAGCTGGAGCGCGCGCCACGCCTTGCGGTCATCCTCGGCCACCTCGACGCTGCGCGCCGGGCGCCCCGCCTCCAGCGCCTCGAGCGCGGATTTCAGAAGCCGCTCCTGCTGGATCGCCTCCTTGTCGCCGCCGCGCACCTTGCGCACGAGGTTCTGCAGCCGCTTCTCGATGCTCTCCATGTCGGCGATCATCAGCTCGGTCTCGATCACCTCGGCATCGGCCACCGGATCGACCCGGCCCTCGACATGGGTCACGTCACCGTCCTCGAAGCAGCGCAGCACGTGGGCGATGGCGTCCGTCTCGCGGATGTTGGCGAGAAACTGGTTGCCGAGCCCCTCGCCCTTGGAAGCGCCCTTCACCAGACCGGCGATGTCGACGAAGGTCATCCGCGTCGGCACGATCTCCTTCGAGCCGGCGATCTCGGCCAGCCGGTCCAGCCGCGGATCCGGCATCGCCACCTCGCCCACGTTGGGTTCGATGGTGCAGAACGGGAAGTTCGCGGCCTGCGCGGCGGCGGTCCGCGTCAGCGCGTTGAACAGGGTCGATTTCCCCACGTTGGGCAGCCCCACGATCCCGACCTTGAAGCCCATCTCGCTCTCCTCGCATTGGTTCGGCGCCTTCTATGCGGATTGGCAGGGCTTAGCAACAAGCCCCCTGCGCTTCTTGGGTCCACAAATACCTCGGGGGTGAGCCCGGAACGGGCGAGGGGGCAGAGCCCCCTTCCGACACCCGCCAGCGCGCGCGCCGCTTGATTTTCCCGCGCCCCTGTCGCAAACCGCTGGAGACCGACGGAAGGGATACCGCAATGACTCGCATCGACGCCAAGTTCGCCCAGCTCAGGGCCGAGGAAAAAAAGGCCTTTGTCGCCTACATCATGGCGGGCGATCCCGATTTCGACAGCTCGATGGAGGTGCTGCGCGGCCTGCCCGCGGCCGGTGTCGACGTGATCGAGCTTGGCATCCCCTTCACCGACCCGATGGCCGACGGGCCGACGATCCAGCTTGCCGGCCAGCGCGCGCTCGAGGCGGGGCAGACCCTGCAGAAGACGCTCGACATGGCCGCCGCCTTCCGCGAGGCCGACGATACCACCCCGATCGTGCTGATGGGCTACTACAACCCGATCTATAATCGCGGCGTCGACAAGTTCCTCGAAGATGCCAGCGCCGCCGGCATCGACGGGCTGATCATCGTCGATCTGCCGCCGGAGGAAGACGACGAGCTGTGCATCCCGGCGCAGAAGGCCGGGCTCAACTTCATCCGCCTCGCCACGCCCACCACCGACGACAAGCGCCTGCCCAAGGTGCTCACCAACACCTCCGGCTTTCTCTACTACGTCTCGATCACCGGCATCACCGGCGCCGCCGAGGCGCAGGCGGGCGACGTGCGCCCCGAGGTGGCGCGGATCAAGGCGCATACCGATCTGCCGGTGATCGTCGGCTTCGGGATCAAGACGCCGGGCGCCGCCGAGGAAATCGCGAGTGTTGCCGATGGCGTCGTGGTGGGATCGGCCATTGTCGACCTGATCGGCAAGGGAAAATCCCCCGCCGAGGTGCTCGATTTCGTGCGTGGTCTCGCCGAGGGCGCACACCGGGCCTGAGCCGCGCGTTACGCCCGCGCCTTGATCAGGTGGTTGCCGATATAGCTCGCCACCTTCTCGCCGTGCTGGTTGACCACGTCATGGCGGATGCGCACGCGCCCCCGGTCGGGCCGCGAGCGCGAACGCTCGGCGGTTACCACTTCCGCCTCCACGTGGATCGCGTCGCCGGGGAATACCGGCTTGAACCAGCGCACCTCGTCCATCCCCGAGGCGCCCATCGAGGCCTCGTCCCAGATGCCCGCCGCCATCGACAGGTTGAAGGCCACCAGCAGCGTCTGCCAGCCGCTCGCGATCAGCGCCCCGAAATGGCTGGCCCGGGCGGCATCCTCGTCGAGGTGGAACTCCTGCGGGTCCCAGTCGCGGGCGAAATCCACCACTTCCTCGCGCGTCAGCGCGCGGGACCCGGTGCTGAAGCAAAAGCCGACGGGAAGGTCTTCGAAATATCTCTGCGTCATCCTGCCAGCACCACGTCGAGAAACATCATCAGGATCAGCCCGGCGAGCAGGCCCACGGTGGCGCTGTCCTGGTGGCCGTTGCGGTGCGTCTCGGGCACGATCTCGTGTGAAATGATATAGAGCATCGCGCCGGCCGAGAAGGTCAGCCCCCAAGGCAGGAGTTGCGACGACACGCTGACCGCCGCCGCGCCGACGAAACCGCCCGCCGCCTCCACCAGTCCGCTCAACGCGGTGACAAGGAAGGCCTTAAGGCGCGAGTATCCGAGCCCGATCAGGGCAACGGCCACGGCCAGCCCTTCTGGAACGTCCTGCAGCGAGATCCCGGTCATCACCGAAAGCCCCTGCGGGGCATTGCCGGTGCCGAAGGCGACGCCGATCGAAAGGCCCTCGGGAATGTTGTGAATGGTGATGGCGATCACGAACAGCCAGATCCGCGCGATCCGGCCCGCGTCGGCGCCCTCGCGCCCGGTCTTGAAATGCTCGTGCGGCAGCGCCTTGTCGAGCCCCCAGACGAAGGTGGCGCCGAGCGCGATGCCGAACCCGGCCACCGCCGCCGCGATCGGCAGCGAGCCATAGATCTCCTCCGCCACGTCGATCCCCGGCAGGATCAGCGAGAAGAAGGAGGCCGAGAGCATCACCCCGGCCGCGAAGCCGAGGGTGGTGTCGGTCCACTGCTGGTTCATCCGCTTGCCGAAGACCGCCGGCAGCGCGCCCAGCGCGGTGGCGAGCGCGGCGACGACCCCGCCGAGCGTTCCCATCAGGATCGGTGTCATCGGTTTCCCTTTTTCGAACGGCGCGAGACTGTGGCAATCGCGTGCCGCCCGCAAGCCCGTTTCGCTTGCGCCGCCGCACGCCGCTTGGCAAAACCGGCGTGTCAAGGAGAAGCACATGCCCGTCATCACCAATATCGACGATCTGCACCGCATCTATCGCCGCCGCGTGCCGAAGATGTTCTATGATTATTGCGAGACGGGGAGCTGGACCGAGCAGACCTTCCGCGAAAACACCTCCGACTTCTCGCAGATCCGGCTGCGTCAGCGGGTGGCGGTCGACATGACGAACCGCTCGACGCGCAGCACGATGATCGGGCAGGAGGTGGCGATGCCGGTGGCGCTGGCGCCGGTGGGGCTGACAGGTATGCAGCACGCCGATGGCGAGATCAAGGCCGCCCGCGCGGCCGAGAAGTTCGGCGTGCCCTTCACCCTCACCACGATGTCGATCTGTTCGATCGAGGACGTGGCCGAGCACACCGAGAAGCCGTTCTGGTTCCAGCTCTACGTGATGCGCGACGAGGATTTCCTGCGCCGGATCATCCAGCGCGCCAAGGACGCGGGCGTTTCGGCGCTGGTGGTGACGCTCGATCTGCAGATGCTCGGCCAGCGCCACAAGGATATCAAGAACGGCCTCTCCGCCCCGCCGAAGCCGACGCTGGCCAACATGATCAACCTCTCGACCAAGTGGCGCTGGGGGCTGGGCATGCTGGGCACGAAGCGCCGCGCGTTCGGCAATATCGTCGGCCATGTCGAGGGGGTCAGTGATCCGTCGAACCTGATGGCCTGGACGGCGGAGCAGTTCGATCCCCGGCTCGACTGGTCGAAGATCGAGGCGATCCGCGACATGTGGGGCGGCAAGCTGATCCTCAAGGGCATCATGGAGCCCGAGGACGCGGTGATGGCGGCGAAGATCGGTGCCGACGCGATCGTGGTGTCGAACCACGGCGGGCGGCAACTCGATGGCGCGGTTTCCTCGATCCGCGCGCTGGAACCGGTGCTCGACGCCGTCGGCGACAAGATCGAAGTCTGGCTCGACAGCGGTATCCGCTCGGGGCAGGACGTGCTCAAGGCGGTGGCGATGGGCGCCAGGGGCACGATGATCGGGCGGGCCTATATCTACGCGCTCGGGGCGATGGGCGAGGCCGGGGTGACGAAGGCGCTCGAGGTGATCCATACCGAGCTCGACAAGTCGATGGCCTTCTGTGGTCATCGCGATATCACGCAAGTGACCCGCGATATCCTGCGCGTGCCGCGCGGCTTCTCGGGCGACTGGGACTGATGCTCTATTTCCACGCCCAGAAGCTCGTCTTCCTCGAGGTGCCGAAAACCGGTTCCTCGGCGGTGGTCTCGGCGCTGGGCGATCTCGCGGCGATGCAGATCAGCCGCCCGCCGGGCAAGCGCCACATGAACGCCGGTGTGTTCAACGGCCGCCCGCGCGCCTTCATCCGGCAGTTCTGGGGCGGGGAGGTCGAAACCTTCGCGGTGATGCGCGAGCCGGTCGACCGGCTGGTGAGCTGGTATCGCTACCTGCAACGCCCGGCCCAGCCCGAGGGGCCGGACAGCACCCATGATATTTCCTTCGACGATTTCGTCGCGGCGGCGTTGAGCGGCGACCCGCGCTTTCCCGGCATCGGGCGACAGGACCGGTTCCTGATGGGCGAGGGCACCCGGCCGCTGGTGACGCATATCTTCCAGTATGACCGGCAGGATCTGCTCGCCGCCTTCCTCGACGCCCGGTTCAACCGGGCGGTGTCGTTCGAGCGGGTGAACGTCTCGACCGGCGGTGCCGTGGAGGTGACGGATGCGGTGCGCGAGGCGGTGCGCGCGGCGCGCCCCGACGAGGCGCGGTTGTGGGACAGGGTTGCGCGCGAGGGCTACCTGCACAGCCCCGGGGCGTAAGGGCCGGTCAGCCGCGCCGCGTCAGCGCCAGCACCGTCGGCACGATCAGCGCGACGATGACGGCCACCGCCGCGAAGGAGACCCGCAGGCTCCAGATCTCGGCCAGTCCGCCCATCATCGAGGGGCCGACGAAGAAGCCCAGGAGCCCCGCCATCCAGGCCCGCGAGATCGCCAGCGGGCGGGCCTTGTCGGAGACCATCCGCCCGATGATCGAGTTCGTCGCCGGCACGATCACCGCCATGCCGAGGCCGAGCACGCCGACGCCGAGGATGACCACCAGCTTGGTCGGGGCGGCGGCGACGATCACCGCGCCGATCATGCCCAGCACCGCCGAGGTGAGGATGAGCCGGAGCTCGCCGATCCGTGCCGCCACGACCTGCCCGCCAAGCCGGCCCGCGAACATCACCAGCCCGAGCACGGCGGGGCCGAAGCTGCCCTCGCCGGGCGCGCCGCCCAGCGTGCGCTCGATATGCAGCGCCGACCACGCCTCGGTGGCGTTCTCGCCGATGAAGCCTGCAAACAGGATCAGCCCGCCGAGCAGCACCACGGCGAGCGGCGGCACTGCGCCCCGGGCGGCGTCTTCGGGGTCGTCCATCGGCGGCAGGTCGACCCGTTCCCAGGCGACGAGCACCGCCCCGAGCGCCAGAACCGAGAGCACCGGCAGCACCTCCGCCGGGCCGAATCCAGCCTTGCGGGCGAAGGCCACGCCGAGCGCGGTGAGGCCGAAGGCGAGGGAAAAGGCGGCGTGGTTGACGCTTTGCAGATGCATCCGGCGGCGCGCTTCGAGCTGGGCGATGCGCACGTTGGCGGTCATGTCGGCCAGTGCCACGGCGGCGCCGGTGAAGAACAGCGCGAAGGCGAGCGTGACCGGGGAGGAGGCGGTGAGCGGGGTGAGCACGGCGAGCGCGATGCCGAGGCCCGCCAGTGGCAGCGCGAGGTTGCCGAGCGCGCGGCCGAAGCGCGGTGCGAAGGCGAGCGCGATCATCGAACCCACGGCGGGCGCGATCAGCGCCGCGCCCAGTTCCGCGTCGGAGGCGCCGACGGCGGCCTTGATATCGGGAATCAACCCGGCGAGCCCGCCCCAGTTGACCCCCACCGCCGCCAGCGTGAGCATCGGCGCTCGGGTTGTCCGCGCTGCCTCGACCACCGACATTGCCGCCTCCTTCGCCCCGGACCGATCCGGCGCCACCGCTAACCCCGCCCGCCCGCCGCTGCAAGCGCCTCCGGGCCGACCGCGCGCAATTAGCGCTTTCCAAGTCTCTGGTTGTGGTCTATAGCGCGCCTCTCGTGCGGCTGTTGCACCCTTGGAGGAACGGCCGCGAACCTGAAGAATTGGAGAATACCCATGGCTCGCGAAATCCCAGATTTCCACGCCACGGTACGGACGGGGACAGGCAAGGGGGCCGCTCGTCAATCTCGCCGCGAAGGCAACGTACCGGGCATCGTTTACGGCGGCGGCATTGATCCGCTGCCGATCGAAGTTCCCTTCAACGTGCTGTTGAAACGGCTCAAGGAAGGCCGCTTCCTCTCGACGCTGTTCAACCTCAAGGTCGACGGCCACGACGACGTGCGCGTGATCTGCCGCAGCGTTCAGCGCGACGTGGTGAAAGACCTGCCGACGCATGTCGATTTCATCCGCCTGCACCGCACCACGCGGATCAACCTCTTCATCCACGTCGAGTTCGAGAACGAAGAGACCGCGCCCGGGATCAAGAAGGGCGGCGTGCTCGTGGTGGTGCGTCCGGAAGTCGAGCTGAACGTCGTCGCGGGCGACATTCCCGAGAAGATCGTGGTCGACCTTGCCGGGCGCGATGTGGGTGACGTCATCCATATCTCGGATGTTGAACTGCCGGCCGGCGCGAAGCCGACGATCGAGCGTGATTTCGTGATCGCCAACATCTCGGCGCCCTCGGGCCTGCGCGGCTCGGACGAAGAGACCGACGAAGAGATCGAAACCGAAGTGATTGGCGAAGAAGAAGACTGATCTTCCCGATCATCTCGATTGCATCGACGCGGGCCCCTCGGGCCCGCGTTTTTCGTTCCGGCGGACCGGCTGCGGCGCGAGCCTAGCGGCAGATGATCCCCGGCGCGTCGGCGCCGAGGCGACCGATCACCGCGGCGTCGTGCCCGGCCGCGACCAGGGCCGCCACCAATCCTTCGGCTTCGCCCGCGTCGACGGCGGCGAGCAGCCCGCCCGCCGTTTGCGGATCGTGCAGCAGGCTGGCGCGCGCGCCCTCGGCGCTTTCGACCGGCGCGGCGGCGCGGTTGGCTTCCCAGATCGACGAGCGGTGCCCGGCCTCGGCCAGGTCCAGCGCGCCGGGATAGAGCGGCAGGGCGGCAAGGTCGATCTCCGCCGACACGCCCGAGGCGTGACAGATCGCCATGAGGTGGCCCGCGAGGCCAAAGCCGGTCACGTCGGTCATCGCGCGCGCCCCGGCGAGCAGCCGGGCCGCGTCGCCCTGCGGGCGCGCCATCGTCGCCAGCATCCCGGCGACGTCCCGCCCGTTGGCCGCGCCCAGCATCTCGGCGGCAAGGATCGTGCCGCTGCCGAGGGGGCGGGTGAGGATCAGGGCGTCGCCCGGCTGTCCACCCCCGTTGGTGATCGGGGCGCCGTCGACGAGGCCGGTAATGGTGAAGCCCAGCGTCATTTCCGCGCCCATGGTGGAATGGCCGCCGACGATCTCGGCCCCTTCGGCGTGGAACACCTCGCGCGCCGCGCGCATGATCTCGGTCATGCTGCGCGCCTGCAGCGGCTCGGCCATGCGCGGCAGGATCACGCTGGCCAGCGCCGCCTGCGGCCTGGCTCCCATCGCCCAGATGTCGCCGAGCGCGTGAACGGCCGTGATCCGGGCGAGCAGAGCCGGGTCGGCGGTGAAGGCGCGCAGATGGTCGGTGGTGACGACCTGCCGCACACCGCCGATCTCGAGCACCGCGGCATCGTCGCCGGGGCCGGTGAGCACATCGGCCCGCCCGAGCGCGGTCAGGCCGGCGAGGGCTTCGCCGAGCGTGCCCGGCCCCACCTTGGAGCCGCAGCCCGCGCAGAGCGGCTTGTGCGCGCCCTTCAGTTCCTCAGCCACGCCCTCGGTCACCGGCCGGGGCAGCGGCGCCGGGGGCATCTTCGGCAGATCCTGGAACATCCGCATGAACTTGCGGTCGATGCGGTCTTTCCAGCGCCACAGAAGCGGTCCGGAAAGCGTCCGCCCCCATTTCTCGGCGAGCGCCACCTTGCCGCCCAGCGAGACCAGCTTGAGATAGTCGCCTTGCGGGTGGTAGGCGCGGGTCTTGCCGCCCGAGAGTACGGCGCGCAGGTTGTCGAGCAGCACCGGGCCGGAGCGGACGGCATACACCCCGGCCTTGGGGCGCGGCGCGTGGGTCATGTGGGCGCAATCGCCCACGGCGAAGAGATCCCAGTGGCCTTCCACGCGCAGGTGGCTGTCGACCCGGATGAAGCCGTCCTCCGTCACCGGCAGCGGGCTTTGCGCGACCCACGGATGCGCCATCGCCCCGGCCACGCCGACGGTGAAGCGCGCGCGCACGTGGGCGCCGTCGGCCAGCACCACGCCCTCGGCCCCGACGTGCGCGACCTTTGCCCCGGTCAGCACCGCGACGCCGAGATCGTCGAGCGCGGCTTGCAGGCGCCGCGTCGTGCCGGGGTTGCGCCCGGTGATCTGGGGGCCGGCTTCGATCACGCTCACACGGGCCGCGCCGCCAACCTCGCGGCGCAAGGCGTGGGCCATGGCCAGCGCCAGTTCCACCCCGGCCACGCCGCCGCCGATCACCGCCACCTCGGGCGCGAACTCGCCAGCGGCGGCGCGGGCGAGGAAGGCGCGCCAGCGCGCGGCGTAGGTGTCGAGCGGCTTGGCGCCGGTGCCATGGGCGGCGAAGCCGGGCAGGTCGGGCATCTCGGTGTGGATGCCCACGTCGATCGAGGCGACATCGTAGCCGATCTCGCCATGGCCCTCGACGGTGACGACCTTCGCCACCGGATCGACCCGCGTGGCCGAACCGATCACCAGCCGCGCCCCGGCGAAGCGGGCAAGCTGCACAAGGTCGATATCGAGCGCCTCGCGGCTGTAATGCCCGGCGATATGGCCGGGCAGCATGCCCGAGTAGGGCGCTGTCGGGCCAGGGTTGATCAGCGTCACGCGGGTGCCGGCGAGCGGCTTCATCCCCCACATCCGCAGCACCAGCGCATGGGCATGGCCGCCGCCGATGAGCACGAGGTCGCGGGTGAGGGGCAGGGGCATTGCTTGCATGGGCGCGCACCTTTTTGTCGGTTCGGGACGGATAACGCGCCCCGCGCCCCGCGCCAAGGCGACTTTCGGACGCTGACGCGGGGGAAGTTCGTTCAAACTGTTCAATCCTTATTGAACACGCCGAACAAGGCGCTTATGTCGCCGCGCATGACATCGCCGACAGAAAACTTCATCGAACAGATGGGCCTGATGACGCAGGCCGAGGGTGGGCCGCGCATCGCCGGCCAGATCCTTGGCTATCTCATCGTCGAGGGCGAGCCGCGCACGCTGGCGCAGATGACCGAGGCGCTGAAGATCTCCAAAGCCTCCGCCAGCACCAATGCCCGCCTGCTCGAACTCAAGGGCTCGGTCCGCCGCGTTTCGCCCATGGGCCAGCGGCAGGACGCCTACGAGGCGCTCGACTTTCCCAACCTCGCGGTGATCCGCGCGCTGGGCGAGCGCTTCCGTGCCCATGCCGACACCATGACCGAGATCGGCGCGGGCTTTCCCGAGAGCCACGCCGGCGCGCGCGAGCGGGTGACCCGCTTCGCCGAATTCTATCGCAAGACCGCCGATTTCATCGACGACTGGACCGCAAAGCTGGCCGAAGACCCCGACCTCGCCGCAACCGACAGGGATGATCCCCGATGAACAACGAAGCCCCCAAACCCGATTGGGCCATGAGCCGGCGCGAACGCGACGTCGCCGAACGGATCGCAGCCGGGCGCGCCCCGAAAAAGCGCCGTCGCTGGCCGTGGATCGTGCTGGTGCTCGCGCTGATCGGCGGCGCAGGCGGCTGGCTGGTCCAGAGCGGCACGCTCGAAGAGATGCAGGCGGCCCGCGAGGCGGCCGAGGCACAGGCGCAGGCGGAAGCCGAGGCGCGGGCCGCGCGGGCCGCGATCGTGCAACTCGCGGCCTTCGAGGTGACCGAGGTTGCCCCGGTCACGCTGACCGAAACCCTGCGCATCACCGGGTCGCTTTCGCCGGTGCGCCGCGCGCATCTGTCGTCGGAAGTTTCGGCCCGGGTCGATACCGTTGCGGTGCGCGCGGGTGACGCCGTGGCGCAGGGCGATCTGCTGGTGAAGTTCGACGCCGAGGCGCTGGACAGCCAGCTTGACCAGACCCGCGCCAACGCCGAGGCCACCCGGGTGCAGCTCGAACAGGCGCGGACCGACTTCGAGCGCACGCAGAACCTCGTGGAGCGCGGGCTCCAGCCGCAGAACACGCTCGACCGGGCCCGCTCCACGCTCGACCAGCTCACCGCCACGCTCGCGGCGCAGGAAACGCTTGTCGCCAACGCCGAGCGCGCCCGCGACCGCGCCACCGTCATCGCGCCCTTCGACGGGGTGATCTCGGACCGCGCCGTCGATCCCGGCCAGTTCGCCGCCACCGGCACGCCGCTGGTCACGCTCGTCGACCTGGCCGCGCTCGAGGTGGAGGCGACGGCGCCAGTAGCCTATGCGCCGGTGCTCACGCCCGGGCTCGCGGTCGATATCCGGGTCGAGGGCTTCGGCGACCGGCTGTTTCGCGGCCGTGTCGAGAGGCTGAGCCCGGTGGCGATCGAAGGCAGCCGGATGCTGCCGGTTTTCGTGTCGCTCGAAAACGTCACCGGCGAGTTGCGCGGCGGCATGTTCGCATCGGGGCAGATCGTGCTCGAGGAGCACGAGGGGGCGATCGGCCTGCCGGTGGGCGCGCTGCGGCGCGACGCCGAGGGCGCGCATGTGCTGGTGATCGAGGCGGATACGGCAATGCGTCGCGCCGTCGAGCCGGGGCGGACCTGGGATTCGGGCGCGCTGGTCGAGATCATTTCCGGCCTTGAGCCCGGCGACGTGGTGGTGACCGAGCCAATGCCCGCGCTGCGGCCCGGTGACAAGGTCGAGCTGCTGGAGGGCGGGCAATGATCCTCACCCGGATTTCCGTCGCCCAGCCCGTCTTTGCCACCATGGTGATGATCGCCATGGTGGTGATCGGCGCGTTCTCCTATATGCGCCTGCCGATCGAGCAATTGCCCGATGTCGATTTTCCGGTGGTCGCGGTTGTCACCTCCTACCCCGGCGCCACGCCAGAGGCGGTGGAGAACGATATCATCAAGCCGGTCGAAGAGGCCGTCGCCACGCTGGCGGGGATCGACTCGATCGAATCCGTGGCCCGCACCGGTTCGTCGCTGGTGCTGATAATCTTCGATCTGGAGGTCAAATCCGCCGATGCGGCGCAGGAGGTGCGCGACAAGATCGCCCAGGTCCAGGCGCTGCTGCCCGACAACGCGGGCGACCCGCAGATCCTGCGCTTCGACCCTGGCGAGCTGCCTGTGATGTCGGTGGGGATCAGCTCCGACCGGCTCGACGTGGGCCAACTCACCACGGTGACCGAAGACGTGATCGCCAAGCGCATCGCCAACATCAAGGGCGTGGGCCGGGCCTCCGTCGTCGGCGGCCGCGCGGCCGAGGTGCAGATCGACATCGACCCCGACCGGCTCACCGCTCTGTCGGTGGGGGTGTCCGAGGCGCTCGGCGCGGTCGCTGCCGAGAACCAGGATCTGCCTGCCGGCGCGATCACCGGCGACGGCGCCACCACGTCGGTGCAGGTCGAGGGCCGGCTCGCCACGCTTCGCGATTTCGAGGATATCATCGTCACCCGCCGCGCCGGCCAGCCGATCCGGCTTGGCGACATCGCCGGGATCGAGGTCCGGCTCGCGGAAGCCGCATCGCTGGCCATGCTCGACGGCGAACACGCGCTGGCGATCGACGTGGTGAAGACGCAAGGAGCGAATACCGTCGCGGTGGCCGAGTCGGTGCTCGAAGAGGTCGCGGCGATGCAGGCCGACGATGCCTTCGCCGACATCAAGATCGAGATCCTGCGCGACAACGCCAAGCCGGTGATCGACAGCTTCCACTCGGTGCAGAGCATGATCGTGGAGGGCGCGATCCTCGCCACCTTCATCGTCTTTCTGTTCCTCAACTCGTGGCGCTCGACGGTGATTACCGGGCTGACCCTGCCGATCTCGATCATCGGCACAATGACGGCGATCTATTTCCTCGGCTTCACCCTCAACATGATGAGCCTGATGGCGCTCTCGCTCGCCGTCGGTATCCTGATCGACGACGCCATCGTGGTGCGCGAAAACATCATGCGCCATCTGCACATGGGCAAGAGTCACAAGCAGGCGGCGCTGGACGGCACCAACGAGATCGGCCTGGCGGTGCTGGCCACCACGCTCTCCATCGTCGCGGTGTTCCTGCCCGTGGCCTTCATGGAGGGCATCCTCGGGCGCTTCTTCCTGCAATTCGGCGTCACCGTCTCGGTGGCCGTTTTGATCTCGCTCTTCGTTTCCTTCACGCTCGACCCGATGCTGTCGTCGGTCTGGTATGACCCGTCGGTCGACCCGAAGGTGAAGCGCGGGCCGCTCGGGCGGGCCGTCGCGCGGTTCGATGATTTCTTCGTCTGGCTCGGCAAATGTTACGGCGGGCTCCTGCGGCGGGCGCTGAAGTTTCGCAAGACGACGATCCTCGTCGCCTTCCTCGCCTTTGCCGGCGGGATCGGGGTGTTCACCAAGGTGGGGGCCGAATTCGTGCCGCCCGCCGACACCGGCGAGTTCCAGGTCGACATGTCGCTGCCGGTGGGCACCTCGCTTGATCGCACGGCCGCGAAGATCACGCAGGTCGATGCGCTTTTGCGCCGCGAAATCCCCGAGATCGCAGGCACCTACGCCACGGTCAATTCCGGCACCACCAGCGGCGACAACAACGCCACGATCATCGCGCTGCTGGTGCCGGCGGATGAGCGCAGCCGGACGCCGAATGAACTGACCGGCGTGGCGCGCGAAGTGCTGCAATCCGTCGGTGGAGCCGATTTCATCGTCGGCGCCTCCAGCGGCATGGGCCCCGCGAGCCAGCCGGTGGAACTTCGGATCTACGGCCCCGACCTCGATGTGCTCGAACGTCTCGCGGCGGATCTCAAGGCGAGCCTCGTCGCGATCCCCGGGCTTGCCGATGTGTCCACCACGCTGGATGATCCGCAGCCTACCCTCGGTATCCGGATCGACCGCGAGGCCGCCTCCGATCTCGGCGTCTCGCTCCAGCTTGTGGGCGACACGCTCAAGCCGATGCTCGGTGGCCAGACCGTTTCGGAATGGACCTCGCCACAAGGCGAAACGCTCAACGTGGTGCTGCGTCTACCCGCGGCGGAGCGCTCCGACGCTGCCGTGCTTGGCGCGATGCCGCTGGCGCAATCGCGCGGCGGGGTGATCCGCCTCGACCAAGTCGCCGAGATCGTCCCGTCCGAGGGGCCGGGCGAGATCAACCGCGAAGACCGCGACCGTTCGGTGCGGGTCAGCGCCAGCCTCGACGGAGTGAAGCTCGGCGACGTGAACGCCGCGCTGGAAGAGGCCAAGGCGAGCCTTGATCTGCCGTTGGGTTACCGTATCGGCACCGGCGGCGAGACCGAGCAACTCGCCGATTCGATGATGGCGGCCGCGGCGGCGCTGGCGCTGGCGGTGATCTTCATCTACCTCGTGCTCGCTTCGCAGTTCGGCTCTTTCCTGCAGCCCTTCGCGATCATGTCGTCGCTGCCGCTGGCGTTGATCGGCGTGGCGCTGGGCCTCCTGGCCTTCGGCTCGACGCTCAACATCTTCTCGATCATCGGCTTCATCATGCTGATGGGGCTGGTGACGAAAAACGCCATCCTGCTCGTCGACAACGCCAACCAGCACGTGCGCGAAGGTGAAAACCTCTACGAGGCCCTCGTGCTCGCCGGCCGGACCCGCTTCCGCCCGATCGTGATGACGACGCTGGCGATGATCTTCGGCATGCTGCCGCTGGCGCTGAACCTGCATGGCGGCACCGGGCAGAACACCTCGATGGCGCACGCGGTGATCGGCGGGCTGATCTCGTCTTCGCTGCTGACGCTGGTGGTCGTGCCCGTCTTGCTGACCTACACCGACAGCCTCGGACGCCGGGCCTCGCGGCTCTTTCCCGCCCCGCCCGACCATGAAGCCTCACCGGCCGAGTAGCCGGGCCATGGCCCGCGGGCTGCGGCCAAACGGGGTCCGGGCAAGAAAAAAAAGGGCGGCATCGGCGTGCCGCCCGTTTCCTACGCGTCTATCTCCACGGCCGTGAGATCAGGCCGGGATTTCGCCGGTCAGCCGCAGACCTGGAACTCCACCACGCCCGATCCGCTGCCGAACCGCGACATCGTGTATTTCTCGATGTCGATGAGGTAGCCGTCGCCGCCGAGGTTGTTCGTGCAACAGCCGTTGCAATCGGCATCGGAGCAAAGGTCGAGCACCTGGACGACGATTTCACGGGCACCTTGGCGCAACCGAAGCATCTTTCCCCGAAACTGGTTCCAGTGCTTCTGGTGGACAGCCGCGATGTTGCGCTGCGCGACCCAGCTCTCCGATTTCTTGCCGTTGACCCCGGCGAACAACCCCTCCCATTTGCAGCCGTTGTACTTGGTGCATTCCTCGCTCCCCGGTTCCGGGTAGCTCTCGTAGCTGGTGAGGCGCGCGCGCTGCCAGTCGCCCTCGCAGGTCACCGTCGCCTGGGCCGCCGTTGCGGTCGGGAGAAGCTGAAGGGCGACGGCCATGAACAGGGCGAAGACCTTCGGTTGCACCATGCTCTGCTCGCCCTCGGCGGTCGTGGTCTTGGGGGAGATAAGGGTAGAGCGCGGCTTTGCCCCGCCAAGCGGGCGGGCAATGGATCTCAGAATCATGCGTGTTTTCCTGTAGTGGTTCTTGTTCTTGCTGATCTTGGTCTTGGACCCCGCAAGTTTTTTCACGAGGTCTTAGTGAGGGATAACTTTGTCGGGAATGGGGCCAAAAAGCAGCAAAAGCAGCCCATGACTCGATATTCTGGGCAAATCGGCAGGTTTTTGCCAGAATATCGCATGGGTCGGCGGAATTCTTCGTGCGCCAGATCATCTGGGCGTCCGCCACCCGAGCGGGGTTTTCGCAAGGCTAGGCCGCTGATCGGCCGTGCCCGCCGGGTAGCATGACCTCCGCTCTTGGGAGAATCACCCTGGGGTTGTGGCTCCGCCGCCGGCGCGCGACCGTTTGGAAGGCTCAGGCCGGGTGCGCGGCGGCAGAGGGTCGGATACCGCGACAAGACGACAGGGAAGCCGTGGGATTCCATCGGATTGACAGGCTTGATCGTATTCAATTCATAGCCATTGTTAGAGGTGGCCTAAATTCAGGAATTGAAAGACATCTTTGATGAAACCGGCTGGTCAACGACCCGACAGAGCGCTTCGCATGAGCCACGAAAAACGGCATCCTTCGCGCGCCGCCCGTCGGCCTTTGCGACCGACCAGACGGGCCTCGCGGTGACGAGCGTGTCTTGCCCATGACCCAGCCGGAGCAGGAACGGCTGCCGATGCCGCGGGTGCTGCCTGACCGGCAGGGCAAGGTATTCGAGGATTCGTCCGGCCATCGGCGGCTGTTCGTCATTTTGATCTCCAGCCTCCTTTCGCTGGTTCTCGCGTTCTTGGCGCTGGATTACCTCTGGCGCGTGGTTCATCTCCAGCCCGTGGCCGAACTCACCCGCGCGCGCGCCACCGCGGCGCAGGATGACGCCGCCGCGCCACCGGATGATGCGCCACGGGTCGCGCAGAGCCTGCACCTGGCCGAAGACCGCTGCGGCAAGCCGCGCGATGAAAGCACGGGAGCGGAGGTATTCGCATTTCTGAAAGCGGACGATCGCAAGGGCCGGGCCGCGTTCCGGGCGCGCTGCAACGAGATCGACGTGCTTCTGGTCGAGGCGATGACCCTGCGCGAGAACGGTTCGATCGACCTTTTGCCCCGCCTGCAATCCGCCGGGACGCTGGAAAACCTGCTTCGGGTGAACCACCTGCCGCCGAACTTCGTGGTCGTTACCCCGGATCCGGTGAACACGGCATCCGTCCTGGGCGCTCGCCTCTCGGTTGCGACCATTGCAGATGCACTGGCCGAGCGCCTCGTCGAGGCCGCGGCCGGGATAGACGCCAATGGCGCCTGTCTCGATCTGTCCGACCATGCTGACCTGGCCGATCCGAGCGTTCGGCGATTGGTCACGGCGTGGTCTGCGCGGGCCGCGCTGCCGGGGCAGGAGGTTTGCCTGATTGCCGGGCCGGAGGCGGGGTTCTGGCGCGACCGGGCCGTGATCGCGGCGCTGAATCACGCGGTCGTGCCAACCTTCGAGGTCGCCAGCCAGCCCAGCGCGCCTGCGCCGCTCGCCCGGCTCGATGCCGGTCCGGGGTCCGCGCTCGCGGCAATACCTCGGGAGAAGCTGGTCCTTGCGCCGGGGGCGTTCGGCTTGCTGTGGCGCAGCGGGGTGCGCGCGCCGACGATGGTGTCATACGCCGACACCATGCTGCTCGCCGATGACCATGGCGCTCCGGTTCTGTTTTCCGAAGCGGTCGGAAACACGCAGGTGAGTTTCGTCGATACAGAGCGGCGCCATCACCAGATCTGGCTTGCCGATGGGGTCGCGACCTATCACGCGATGCGGGCCTTGCCCGGTCAGAACCGGTTCGCGATCTGGCCGCTGGGCTATGAAGACCCGGCGGTCTGGGCGCTGCTCGCTCAGGGCCGGGGCGCGCCCGCGGGGCCTGCGCCGCTCGCCGGCCTTGTCAGCCTCGCCGATCAGGTCGCGCCGTCGGGTGACGGCCCTTTCGTCACCGCCGCGGCACCTGCGCGGGCGGGGCACCGAGCACTGACCCTGAGCGAAAACCGCGACCGGATCACGCAGGTCGTCTATAGCCGGGTGCCGGTGCCCGCGCGGCTCGACCGCCCCAGCGCGGGCCCGCTCGGTGAACTCTCGGTCACGTTCAACGGCTTCCCTTCGGAAGACGATCTGCCCTGGCTGCTGGAAGCGCTGGATGCGCACAACGTCACCGCGACCTTCTTCGTGTCGACGGGCCAGTTGCTCGATCGGCCCGGCGCCGCGCGCCGAATTGCCGAGCACGGGCACGGCTTCGGCACCACGATCGTGCCGCTTTTCGATTACGACCTGCTTGTCGACGGGTTGCGGCGTTTCGGGCTCAACCAGATGCAGATACAGCTCGCCCATGAAACCGGTCAGCGCAGCGCCTTCATCCGCGAGCGTTCCGGCCGCCTCGCAGATCCGACGACCGTGCGCGATCTCGCGCTGCTCCGGGAGGTGCTCGCCGAGGGCTACGTGGCGGTGGATGCCGGGCTGATCGTCGCGCGCGACGACGATCCGGGCGCTCTGGCCGACTCGGTGCGCCGGGTCGCCATTGAAACCCGGATGAACCTTCTGAGCATCAACCTCGACAGCGACCATAACGCCGGCGCCGGATTCTGGGTGTCGGCCCTGCTCGCCGCCCTGCAGGAAGACGGTTTCCGCTTCGTCGGTCTGTCGGAGCTCGCCGGCGGCGATGCCCGTCTCGACGCCCTTCCGGCAGAGCATGAGGCGGCCCTGCGCGATACCGTCACCTTCGCGGTGATCGGGTCGCTGCAGGGCAAGGTCACGCTGATGCTGATCGTCCTGCTCGCGTTCAACCTGATCCGGTCGACGTTCTATATCTCGCTGGCCTGCCTGCGCCGCCGCAAGGGGACCTTCGACGCCGGTTTCACCCCGCCTGTCAGTGTTCTGGTTCCGGCCTACAACGAGGAAAGCGTGATCGAACGCTGCGTGGAGTCCCTGCTCGAGGCCGATTATCCGGATCTGCGCATCGTGATCATCGACGACGGTTCGACTGATCACACCGTCGAGACGGTCCAGAGGCGCTGGGCCAGCGATCCGCGCGTGACGCTGCTGACGGAGGAAAACCAGGGCAAGTGGCACGCCGAGAACTACGCGCTCGACACGATCGAGACGCCGATCTTCGTTGGCGTCGACGCCGATACGGTGATTGCGCCCGATGCGATCTCGTGGCTTGTGCAGCAGTTCAAGGATCCGCGGGTCGGCGCGGTGGCGGGATATGTCGAGGTGGGCAATCCTTCAAGCCTTCTGACCCGGTTCCAGGCGCTCGAATACATCGTCGGCCAGGGCCTCGCGCGCCGCGCCTTCGAGGTTTTCAACGGCATCCTGGTCGTTCCAGGCGCGATCGGGGCCTGGCGCACCGAAGCGGTGCGCAAGGCCGGCCTCTACTCGCCGAGCACGATCACCGAAGACGCCGATCTGACCGTCGCGGTGCATCGGGCGGGCTACCTCGTGCGTTTCGAGGAAAAGGCGCTCGCCTATACCGAGGCGCCCGAACGGGTCGGCGCGTTGATGCGGCAGAGAATCCGCTGGTCGCTCGGCATGCTGCAAACCTCATGGAAGCACCGCGGTGCGCTTGCGGAGGGGCGCAGCGTCGGCCTGATCTCGATCGTTGACGCGATCTGGGTGGGGTTCATCACCTTCCTGCTGTCGCCGCTGGTCTACGTGCTCGGCGCCCTGTATCTGGTGCGTGCGGGCTTTTTCCTAGTCACCAACGGCTTTTCCGGCATCGACACAATGCAGCTCGTCCTGCTCGGGAGCGTCCTTGGTCTCGTGCTGGTCGACGTGATCACCGCCCTCGCCGCGTTCCTGCTCGACCGCCGCCGAGATCTTCGCCTCGTGGCCCTCGTGCCGCTTACCCGCCTCGGCTATCGCCAGCTGTTGATGGTCGCCGCGCTGCGGGCGCTGGCGCGCGCCGTGACCGGAAAGCTCTATGGCTGGAACAAGCTGAGGCGGACGGGCGCGGTTCACGTGCATCAAGAGAGGGTGAAGGTCGCCATCAAGGACGTTCCGGCGGCATAAGGCCGCTTGGTTGGTTGATTCCGGGTTGCTAGACATTGAAACAGGGGCGGGGCTTTTCCCGCAAAGCAAGGACGTGCCGCATCATGCCTACACGCCGAAGCCTTCTGCGATCCGGTCTGGCTGCCTTGCCGTTAGGGGCCGCGAATCTCCGCTTCGCCTTCGCCCAGGGCGCGCCCGACAATCTCGTTCTGTGCCTGACCGGCATCGGGCCGGAGACCGCGCCGGAGAGCCTCGCAGCGGTGGCCGAGGTCTTCATTTCCAACGCGATCCCGTTGTGCCTCGTGCTGGAGGGTGACGCACCGCTGTCGCCCGCGATGGAGATCGCCGCCGATCTCGCACGGCGCGAGCCGGGCCTCGTCGAACTCGTGGCGGGATATGCGCCCGGCGAGGCGAGCGAGCGCTATTTTCAGATGCTGGCGGCGGGCGCCTTGCGCCGGCATCTCAGCGATCTGGCCGAGGTCGGCGCGCCGGAGGGTGAACCCCTGGTGGCGCGCTCCGTCTTCACCCGTGGCAAAGGCGACGGGGTGGATTTCCCGGCCTTCCGCTCGGCCGGCTTCCATGCGCTGCTGGCGCTCGGGGGCGATGGCGGGGCCGCCCGGCTGTCGAGCATCGGGCGGCAGCAGATCGTCTATTCCGGCGGGGTCGAACTGGATCTGAAAACGGGTGTCGACGCGGCCATCGCCCGTGCCGAAGCCCTGGTGCAGGCCGCCGGGAACGGGCTTCTTGCCTTGCGCGTGCCATCCGGGGCAGCGCCGGAGGCCGCGCTTCTGGCGGGGTTTGAAAGCGTCGCCGCGCGGTTGCGGGAAGCGATGGATCGCGGATCCAGGCGCTGCACGCGGCCGATTGATCTGGTGCTGAGACTCAGCGCCCAGCCCCCGGCTGGCCTTGCGATCGTGCTCAAGCCGGAGAGCGAGAATGCCCTGCAACCCGGCGGGGTGATCGCCGGCCTGATCGGCGAACTCGATCGCAACGGGTTGCCCTACACGCTTGTGCGCGACGAGGTGCAGGGCACGGGGGCATCGGCCTATTGCGTGGCCGCCGACACGCAGCTCGGGGCCACCGAAGCCATCCCGCCTTGTGTCCTGGACATGACCGGGGCCGGGGTCTCCGAAACGGATCCGTTCCACGTCGTGCTGTTCGAGGGGGGCGCCGCCACGGGGCCTTATCTCGGGCAGGATGCCCGGCTCTGGATTCCGCTCCTGCGCGGACGCGATCTTGCCCGCCTCAGCCCCGATGCGCTGGCCACGGCCTCCGATCACGCCATCCTGGTGACGGCCGGGGATGTGCCCACCGAACTTGATCGCACCGCCTTGGCGCTTTCGCTTGCGCGCCTGCGCGACAGGGGGGCGGCGCAGTTCTTCCCGGTGGCCGATCTTGCCGACAATCTCGTCGCACCAGCCCCGATCCTCGGGCGCTTCCAGTCCGCGCGTATGCGCAGGCACAGCGATCCGCCGCAATCCGGGCGGTTGGCGGCGCTGGAGCGTGACCGGCTGCGGGACGACGCCGCTCTGGCCTGGCGCTTTTTCGCGCGGCACTCCAACGAAAAGACAGGCATGGGCGCGGGCACGGTCCAGAAATCCGGTTCCAGCCTGATCAGCTTCCAGCAGGCAACGCTTTGGGACCTGGGCAGCCAGGTGCAGGGCATCGTCGCGGCCCGGGAGATCGGTCTCATAGACACCGAGGAGGCCGGCGCGGGGATCACCGCGATCTTCGACCATGTCCCGGTGCAGACAATCGACGGGTTGCGTCTGCCGCCATTGTTCCTCGCGACCGACAGCGGCGTGGCGTTGCGCCGAGGCTTCGATCTCTGCGACAGCGCGCGGATGCTCATCGCGCTGGCCTCGGCCCGTGACGCGGGGCTTGTTTCGGAGGCCTATGCCAGCGAGTTCTTCGAGAGTTGGGATATCGCCGCGACGCTCCGCGACGGCCGCCCGTTCGACCACAAGGGCGGCGGCTGGGTCGAAGCCTTTCAGAACCACTGCACCCCCTACGTTCGCCGCGGCCTTGCCGGCTGGGGGATCGAGGTCGCCTCGCCCTATCCGCAACCCGACGGGGGCGACAACGCGGATTTTTGCATGCGGCTCCTGCACAGCGTGGCGTTCATCGGCCATTACGCGACCGAACCGCTGCTGCTCGAAGCCACCGAGTTGGGGCATTCCGCCGCCTCGCGCTGCCTGGGCGAGGTGCTGTTCGATGCCCAGATCTCCTCGTTCGAGACAACCGGCCGGCTCAAGTGCGTGTCCGAGATCTCGCTGCACGAGGCGCCCTGGTTCACCTACCAGGGGCTGCGCGTCGATCTGCCGGGCGAACAGGGCTGGGTGATCAAGGCGCCCAACCCCGACCCGGCCTATGCCACCGACGCCTTCCGCGCGAGTGTCGAGGCGATCAGCGCCAAGGCGGCCTATCTCTGGGCCGCGCATTACCCGCATCCCTACAGCCAGCGGCTGGTGAGCCTCGTCCGCGAGAAGGCCCGTGTCGAGGGTTCGGGGTTCTCGGTGGGCGTTTTCACCGGAAGCGGTGAACCGGTGCCGGGCTATACCGACATCAACACCAACGGGGTGATCCTGAGCGCCATCGCCTACCAGTTGCGCAACCGGGGATGAACGCGCCCGCCTAGCGCTGGGCGATCAGCGCCATGGCGTCGCGCACCGTTGCGATCCTGATCGCGCCGGCATCGCGCGCCTCGGCGGCGCAGGCCAGGACCGCTTTGTAATCGGCGATGGCCAGCTTGTAGGGTTCGGGATCGGAGTGAACGAACTCGTGAAACATGAGCACCAGCCATGTTCCGTTCTCGGCGGCAGCGCGTATTTCGGTGCAGTAGGTTTCCGGTGGCGTGTTCCAATCCACGTTCATGCGCGAGATCATCGTCCGATCGGTGGATTCGGGCCGGTTGCGGCCCTGGCTGCCGCCCCAGGCAAGCAGGTGATTGCTGAAACGCTCGGTGACGAGCCCAACCGTTCTCGCGTCGTGGTCGCCGTAGGGCGACGAGAAGGAAACCGGCCGCACGCCGACGCCTGCCTCGATCGCCGCGCGGGAAATGTCCAGTTCGCGGATGACATCGGCGGTCGACAATTGCGTCAGGTAGGGGTGGGTGTGGCTGTGCGAGCCGATCTCCCAGCCCGCATCGCGAAAGGCGCGGACCTGGCTCCAGTTCATGCCCCAGGGCTTCGGGCTGTTCTGCGCTGCATTGGCCTCGCTGGTGATCAGGAACAGCGTGCCGACGATGCCGTAATCCTTCGCGATCCGCAGCCCGTGCATATACTGCGAGCGGCTGCCGTCGTCGAAAGTGATCGACAGAAGCCCGCGCGGCCCTTCCTGCGCCCACGCCGCCAAGGGCAGGGCGACGGCGAGAAGAAGAGAGCCGACAAACCTTCCAAGGCCATTCATCCGCAGACGTTCCTTCGGTGGCTGAACCTTGGAATGAGTCTTACGCCTGTCAAGGCGCGGAGCAATGGAAAAAACCGGTGCTGCGACGATCGGGCATTGCGCGCGCCCGTGTCCGTTCGCATCTTTGACAGACGGAGGAAAAGGTCATGAGAGTTTCACCGGCAGGCGGGTGGGGCGAGGCACCCGCGGTGCAGACGGGGAGGGCGCTGCGGTGAACTGGCTTGCGCTGGTCGTCTCCTGCCTGCTCGTGCTCGCTTCCATCGGGTTGCTGCGTGGAACCGTTGAGCGGCGCGGCGCTGCCGCGCTGGTCTCGGTGCTGGTGTTCCTGTCGCTCGCGCTTGCCGGGACATACGTGGTCATCGACCGGATCACCGGTGCCGGGATCGACCAGTCGGTTCTCTTTCACCTCGCGGCGGGCTTCGAGGGCGCGACCGTTTCGGGCTTCGGGCATCTGTTTGTCCTCGGCACGGCGCTCCTTGTCGGGGCACTCGTCGCGAGCGTTCTCGCCTGGCGGTTGAGCCGCGCCCCGGGTGCGCGGCACCCGCTGCGTCGGGGCCTCGGCCTGGCGGCCCTGCTCGCGTCTTTCGCCGTCAGCCCGGCGCTGTGGGACGTGGCACACCTTCTCCGCTCGGCTGTGGAATCGCCGGGCGGGGCGCAAGCGCCCGCGCCGGCCGAGTTCGTCGTGCCCGCCCGGCCGGCCTTCGAAAGCTCGCCAAAAAATCTCGTGGTGCTCTACCTGGAATCGCTGGAGCGAACCTATCTCGACCAGGAGCTTTTCCCCGGCCTCACACCAAACCTCGCTCGCCTCGAGGGCGAGGCGCTCAGCTTCACAGAAATCGAGGAGGTCGCGCTCGCCTCCTGGACCGTGTCGGGCATGGTGGCGAGCCAGTGCGGCGTGCCGCTTTTCGGCGCGGCGGGCAACGCGATGAACAAGTTGGACGATTTCATGCCGGGCGCGACCTGCCTCGGCGATCTGCTCGACAAGGCGGGCTATCGGCTCGACTACCTGGGCGGGGCCGATCTGAATTTCGCCGGCAAGGGGCGCTTTCTCGCGAGCCACGGCTTCGACCGGATCGAGGGCCGGGCGGCGCTGACCGAAACCCTTGGGCCGGGCGAGGCGCTGTCCGGCTGGGGGATCTACGACGATCAGCTATACCGGGTCGCGAAGCGGCGCTTCGACGAGATCGCGGCGGCGGATGCGCCCTTCGGCCTGTTCCTGCTGACGCTCGACACCCACCACCCCGAGGGGTTCCCCTCCGCCAGTTGCGCAGATGTCACCTATGGCGACGGCACCAATCCGATGCTGAACGCCGTTCACTGTGCCGACTTTCTGGCCGGGGATTTCATCGACCATCTGCGCGGCAGTGATGCCTACGAGGATACCCTCGTCGTCATCGCGTCGGATCACCTGGCGATGCGCAACACGGCCTGGAACAAGCTGGAAGAGGGCCGCCGCCGCAACCTGTTCATGGTCCTCGGCGACGGGGTCGCGGCCGAACGGATCGACAGGCCCGGCTCGTCGCTCGATTTCGGGGCGACGATCGCGACCCTGATCGGTGCAGACACGGAGGCGCTCGGCTTTGGGCGGTCCCTTGTCGGCAGCGCGCCCACGCTGGCTGAAACCCACGCGCCGCTCGACGAGTTCCTCGCCGCCCAGCACCGCTTTCTCACCTCCCTGTGGGCCTTTCCCGACATCGACCACGGGATCGTGCTGGACCTCGAAAGAGGCACGGCGATGCTCGAAGGCAAGGCGGTCGGCTTGCCGGCACTTCTTGTCATCGGCACCGATCTCTCGGTTGCGGAAATCCTCTTCGAAGACGCCGAGGCGCCGCTGCCGGGGATGGTCGAGACGCTGAACGAGGATCTGCCTTTCATCTGGCTCGATGACTGCACCCGCACCGCGGCGGTTGCCCGCGTCGAGGCCCCGCAGGCCGGCGAGACCTGCATCGCCTATGGCCTTCCCGGCGCGTCCGGCATCGTGACCAGGCGGCTTTCCGACGGAGACCACGTTTCCGCCGATGAACTTCGAGACGGGCTTGGCGCGATCCTCAATGGTCAAACTGCCGCGCAGCGCGCGCGTATCGCGGCGGATCAGGAGGTAGTTCTGGCCGCGCCGGAAGGGCTCGGTGGCCACTACCTCCTGCGCTCGGCGAGTTTCGGCAATGGCGTCTCGCGTGTGACCGACCTTGAGACCGGCGCCGGCATCGACCTGGTGCGCGGGCTCACCGTGGTGGGTCTCGGGCGTGAGGCGGGGCCGGTGAAACTGGCGCATTTCGATACCTGTGCCTGGGAAGGGGCGGTGCGCGACATAGACAACCTGCACCGGACCGTTTCTGAAACCCTCGACGCTTTTCGCCCGTTCTACGGTGCGCTTGCGGTTGTTGCCGATGACAGCGCGGTTTGCGGCGGTCCGCCCGATCTGCGCGCGCATTTCGACGGAACCGCCCTGCGCCGCTGGCCGGGGATCGACTTTCGCACGCCTTATATCGGCATTCTCACCGGCGACGGGCGCGTCATCGAGCATCTGGGCGCGGAGGAAACGGCCCTCGCCGTGGAGGCGCAAGGCATCCTGCGCTCCGGCTTCGCCCAGCCGCAGCGCCACCTTGCGGCCTTGCCCCGCATTGCCCATGCCGGCGGTGCCATCGACGGTGAAACCTACACCAATTCGCTTGACGCGCTGGAGATCAACAAGGCCGATTATGACCTGTTCGAGGTCGACCTGATCGAGACATCCGACGGGCAGCTCGTTTGCCTCCAGGATTGGGAGCGGCTTGGCGCGGCGGTTTCCTGGGACGAGACCGGCACACTCGCCAGCCCGATGAGCCTGGAGGCCTTCGAGACCTACGCCACCGAAACCGCGCGCTTTCAAAACTGCACGCTCGAAAGCCTCGCCGACTGGCTCAGGCGAACGCCGGGCAAGCGGGTCATTCCCGATGTGAAGGGCGATGCGCCGACGGCTCTGAAGGTGATCGCGGCCCGGTATCCCGACCTTGTCGACCGCTTCGTGGCGCAGATCTATCAGCCGGAAGACTACCCGTTGGCCCGCGCGCTCGGTTTCGACGACGTGGTCTGGGGGCTTTACCGCTACGGTGGCGACGACGCCGATGTTCTGCTCTGGCTGCGCCACATGGACCTTTACGGGCTCTCGCTGCCCGAGCCGGACGCGCGACGCGGGCTCGCGCTTCGGGCGCTGGAGCAGACCGGCGTTCTGAGCTGGGCCCACACGATCAACGATCCGCAGGATTTTCGCGCCCTCAAGTCTCTCGGCATCAGCGAGGTCATGACCGATGGTCTGCCGCCGGACGATCCGGGCTGACCCGCTCGGGCCGGCGCATCCTGTGGCCGGTGGATCGCGCCGCGTTTTGTCGTCAGCCAGATAGGACGGGCGGTGGGTGATTCCACAAAACCGACCGCGGGGTCGAAAAAACGGTTGATCGGTGAGCCGATCCATGGCGAAATGCTCGGGCGACCGCCATGAACCGGTTCAAGCGCCTGTCTCCCGTAGGCATCAGGTATTGCAAAAAACAATTATACCGAATAACGATACCAGCCAGGCGCTTCCTTTGGTCGAACGC
The DNA here is from genome assembly GCF_014640115.1 of Sinisalibacter lacisalsi. Taxonomy (GTDB): domain Bacteria; phylum Pseudomonadota; class Alphaproteobacteria; order Rhodobacterales; family Rhodobacteraceae; genus Sinisalibacter; species Sinisalibacter lacisalsi. The sequence continues at coordinate 939,429 of NZ_BMGI01000001.1, forward strand.
AGTTTTTTGCTGGAAATGGGAGATTCCAGTGGAAGAAAGCGGCAATATATGGCAAGAGGCGCACTATAATGCCAATTCGCTTGGTTATCAGGGAGGAAAATCAATGACCAAACGCAAAACGATTCTCGGGCTTGCCTCGGGCGTGGCCCTTTCGGCGCTGACCGCGGGTTCCGCCATGGCGCAGGAGGTGACGCTCAAGTTGCACCAGTTCCTGCCCGCGCAGGCCAACGTGCCGAAGCTGGTGCTCGATGTCTGGGCCGACAACGTCGAGAAGGACTCCGAGGGCCGCATCAAGGTCGACCGTTACGCCGCGATGGCTCTGGGCGGCACCCCGCCGGAACTGATGGACCAGGCGATCGACGGGATCGCCGACGTGGTCTGGACCGTGGTGGGCTACACCCCCGGCCGCTTCCGCACCACCGAGGTGTTCGAGCTGCCCTTCATGGTGGCCGATGCCCGCGCCGCCTCCTGCGCCTACAACAAGATGTACGACGAGCACATGAAGGACGGCGAGTTCTCCGACGTGCACATCGTCGGCACCTGGGTGCACGGCCCCGGCATCTTCCACACCAACGAGCCGGTCGAGAAGCCCGATGACCTCCAGGGGATGAAAATCCGCGGCGGTTCTGTGCTGGTGAACAAGCTGCTCGAGCGCGTGGGCGCCACCCCGGTGGGCATGCCGGTTCCGGCCGTGTCGGAAGGCCTGTCGAAGGGCGTGATCGACGGCACCACCATTCCGTGGGAAGTGACCGAGTCGCTCAAGGTGCCGGAACTGGTGTCCAACCACACCGAGTTCGAAGGCCCCGCGCTCTACAACCTCACCTTCGTTCTGGCGATGAACAAGGACGCCTACGAGAACCTCTCGGATGAAAACAAGGCCGTGATCGACGCCAACGCCGGCCTCGAGTTCTCGGTCTTCGCCGGCGGCACCCAGGCCGATGCAGACGCACCGGCACGCGAGGTCGCGGTGAATCTCGGTAACAACATCATCACCATCTCCGAGGAAGAGGCCGAGTCGGACTGGTATCCGATCGTCGAGCCGATCTACGCCGAGTGGATTGCTGAGATGGACGGCATGGGCCGGGATGGCCAGGCTCTGATCGACCAGGCCCGCACGCTCATGGACGAATGTGCTGCCGACATGGCCAGCATCGACACTTACGGCGCCAAGTAAGCGCCAGGCGCGCGGCGGGGGCATCCTCGCCGCGCGTTCGCTTTCGTCAGGGGTGGCGGACTCACCGCCGGGGGCAGACCATGCATCGCTTCTTTCTCGGATTGTCGAGGCTGATGGCCATTATCGGGGGCTTCGTGCTCACGGCGCTTGTGGCCATCGTTGTGCTTTCGATCCTCGGGCGCGAGCTCAATGCGATCCTGCACAACGACCTATTCCAGAACCACGCAAAAGGCTTCGCCGATTGGGCGCTCGGAATTCAGTTGCCGGGCATCTGGGGGCCGATCAAGCTCGGGCCGTTCAACGGCGATTACGAGCTGGTCGAGGCCGGCATCGCCTTCTCCATCTTCTCTTTCCTGCCGCTGGCGCAGATCACCGGGGCGCATGCCTCCGTCGACATCTTCACGTCGTGGCTGCCCGAACGCGCTGACCGCGTGCTGACCACCGTGATCGAGATCGTCTTCGCCATCGTGCTCGTGATCATCGCGCTGCAGCTGTGGGAGGGCACGCAGGACAAGTTCAACCGTGGCCAGACCACCTTCCTGCTGCAAGTGCCGATCTGGTGGGGTTACGCCGCCAGTCTCCTCGGCGCTGTCATGGCCGCCGTGGTCGCCATCTATCTCGCGCTCGCGCGCATTGCCGAACTGCTGCTGGGGCGCCGCATCGCGCCCGTCGGCGAGGGAGCGGAACATTGAGTAATATCGAAATCGGTCTGTGGTCCTTTCCGCTCCTGATGCTCGCGATCTTTCTGCGGGTTCCGATCGGGCTCGCGATGTTCCTGGCGGGCTTCCTCGGTCTTGGCGTGGTGAACGACGGCTTCAGCATCGCGCTCGCGAAGATGAAGACCGAAACCTACACCACCTTCGCCTCATACTCGCTTTCGATCGTGCCGCTCTTCCTGCTGATGGGCCACTTCGCCACCATCGGCGGCATGAGCCAGGCGCTGTTCCGCGCCGCCGAGGGCTGGCTTGGCCACCGCAAGGGCGGCGTTGCCATGGCCGCGATCGGCGCCTGTGCGGGCTTCGGGGCGATCTGCGGCTCCTCGCTGGCGACGGCGGCCACCATGGGCCGCACCGCGCTGCCGGAACTGCGCAAATACGGCTACTCGGGCGGGTTCTCCACCGCCACGCTCGCCGCCGGCGGGACGCTGGGCATCCTCATTCCGCCTTCGGTGGTGCTGGTGATCTATGCCATCCTCGCCGAGCAGAACATCGCCAAGCTCTTCCTCGTGGCGATCATCCCGGGCCTGCTCGCGGCGCTCGGTTACGTCATCACCATTTCGATCTACGTGCGCCTCAACCCCGAGAGCGCGGGGGTGAAGCCGCCGGTGCCCTACAGCGAGCGCATGGTCGCGCTGCTCAACGTGTGGCCGGTGCTGCTCGTTTTCGCGCTTGTCGTTGGCGGCATCTACGGCGGGCTCTTCACCCCGACCGAAGGCGCGGCGGTAGGGGCCCTCGGCACCGGGCTGATCGCCTTCGCCAACAAGGGGCTGAACTTCAAGGAACTGCTCGGTTCCTTCACCGCCACCGCGCGCTCCACCGCGATGATCTTCTTCATCGTGCTGGGCGCGGGCTTCTACAACGGCTTCCTCGCCGTCACCCAGGTGCCGCAGACAGCGGCGGGCTGGGTGGTGGAACAGGGCTTCAGCCCCTGGACGGTGTTGATCATCATCCTCGTGTTCTACCTCCTCCTCGGCTGCCTGATGGACAGCCTGTCGATGATCCTGCTCACGATTCCGATCTTCTACCCGATCATCTCGGTGCTCGATTTCGGGATGGTGGATTTCGTCTCGATGCAGCACGACATGATCCGCGAAGCGATCAAGGCCGGGGCAGGGGCGGGCGTCGCGCCGGACACCATTGCCGAGATAAAGGCGCTCCTGGCCGCGGGAGTCGAGGTGCCTCGCCAGCTCGCGTCCGAGCTCGGCGTTCGGATCACCGAAGCGCGCGCCAACGCGATCGGCGCGGAGTATACCGCGCTGTGGTTCGGCATCCTCGTGCTGATCGTGGTCGAGGTCGGCCTGATCACGCCGCCGGTGGGCATGATCCTGTTCATCATCAACGCGATGGACCGTTCGACCCCGATCATCGAAACCTACAAGGGGGTGCTCTATTTCATCACCTCCGACATCGTGCGTGTCGCCCTGCTGATCCTGTTTCCCGCGATCACCCTGTTCCTCCTGCCCTGACCGGGCGGGAGGCGGCCGGATCGGCGCTGGCGTGTCAAATAGATATGAGATATAATTATTGTTAGTAAAAATGATCTGAAGAGCCGGAGGACGGGCCTGCCATGACAGACGAGATTCTCAAGGTCGCGCTTTCCGATGACGGCATCGCCACGCTGACGATGAACCGCCCCGACAAGCGCAATGCCATGTCCGACGAGTTGCTGGCCGCGCTCGACCGGTTCTTCGTCGCCCCGCCCAAGGGTGTGAAGGCGGTCGTGCTCACCGGCACGGCGGGCCACTATTGTTCGGGGCTCGACCTGTCGGAGCATGTTTCGCGCGACGCCGAGGGCACGATGCGCCATTCGCGCGGCTGGCACGCGATCATGGATCGGATCCAGTTCGGCGGGTTGCCGGTGGTATCGGCGATGTTCGGCGCGGTGATCGGCGGCGGGCTGGAACTGGCCACCGCTACCCATGTGCGCATCGCCGAACCCTCGACGATCTTCCAGCTTCCCGAAGGCCGGCGCGGCATCTTCGTCGGTGGCGGCGCAAGCGTGCGGGTGGGGCGCATCCTCGGCGCCGACCGGATGATCGAGATGATGCTCACGGGCCGGAAATACGACGCCGCCGAGGGGCGCGCGCTGGGGCTCGCGCATTACACCGTGGGCGAGGGCGAGGCGCTGGCCATGGCCGAGGATCTTGCCCGCAAGATCGCCGCCAACGCGCCGCTTTCCAACTACATCATGATCCAGGCCATCGCCCGGGTCGAAGACATGTCGAAAGCCGACGGGCTCTTCACCGAGAGCCTTTGCGCCGCGCTTACGCAAACCAGCCCGGACGCGCTGGAAGGCCTGCAGGCCTTCTTGCAGAAGCGTGATCCCAACTTTCGCTGAAAGGTGACGCCATGGCCCGCGACGCTGCCGTGAAGACCGCCCCGCCGGCATCCGCGATTTCCGACGCGACCCTGCGCGAGTTCACCGGCTACAACATGAAGCGCGCCTTCATGGTGATCCAGGCCGACGTGACCCGCACGCTGGAACCCTTCGGGCTGCGCATGGTCACCTATTCGGCGCTTGCCATCGTCGGCGACAACCCGGGCCTGAGCCAGACCCAGCTTGCCGCTGCGCTGGCGATCGAGCGCCCCAACCTCGTGGTGATCGTTGACGAGCTTGAAGGGCGCGACCTCGTCAACCGCGACCGCGTGCCGACCGACCGGCGCACCTACGCGCTGCGCCTCACCACCGAGGGCGCGCGCCTGCTCGCCCGCGCAACGGAAGCGGTGCGCGGGCATGAAGCGCGCATGATCAAGGGGATCGGCAAGGCCGACGAGGCCACGCTGATCGCCTGCCTCAACCAGATCGAAGCATCCGACACCGGGAGAAGCTGATGGACTCGAAATACCGCCCGCATTCCACGAGGCTGGAAGAGCGCCCCGATGGCAGCCTGATCTACACCTCCGGCTACGAGTTGAGCCCTGTCGCCAATACCACCGGCGACTGGCTGCACAAATGGGCCGCCGAGGCGCCGCTGCGCACCTTCCTCGCCGAGCGCTACGGCGCCGGCTGGCACGAGGTCAGCTATGGCCAGGCGCTGGAACAGGTGCGCGCCATCGGCCAGGCGCTGGTGGCGCGCGGGCTCAACGCGCACACGCCGATCCTCGTGATGTCGGGCAACGGGGTCGACCACGGACTGCTCGCGCTCGCCGGGCAATACGTGGGCGTGCCGGTGGTGCCGGTGGCCGAGCAATATTCGCTGATCCACGGCGCCCACGGCCGGTTGCGCCACGCCATCGAGCTGGTTCAGCCGAAGATGGCGTTCGTTGTCGATGCCGATCACTACGGCGAGGCGCTGGCGCTCGACGCGCTGGAGGGGATCGAGATCGTCGCTTCGCGCCCCGGGTCTCACGCCGGGGTTACCCCGTTCGCCACGCTCCTGAAGGGCGATCCCACCGTGGATGTCGACGCCGCCCACGCGGCGGTCGGCCCCGACAGCGTGGTGAAGATCCTGCTCACCTCCGGCTCCACCTCCGCGCCCAAGGGCGTGCCGACGACGCACCGGATGATGTGCGCCAACCAGGCGCAACTTCGCGACGCGCTGCCCTTCCTCGGTGCCCGCCCGCCGGTGATCGTCGACTGGCTGCCGTGGAACCACGTGTTTGGCGGCTCGCACAACTTCAACATGATCCTCGCCAACGGCGGCACGCTCTACATCGACGATGGCAAGCCGGTGCCGGCGCTGATCGGGCGTACGATCGAGAACCTCTCGATGGTGCCGTCCACGATCAGCTTCAACGTGCCCGTGGGCTTCGCCGGGGTGCTGAAGGCGCTCGAACAGGATGCCGACCTGCGCCGCACGTTCTTCTCCGAACTCGACATGATCTTCTACGCCGGGGCGTCGCTGCCGCAGGACGTCTGGGCCGGATACGAGCGGCTCGCGCGCGCCGAGCGCGGCGAGATTCCCCTCATCACCTCGTCCTGGGGCCTCACCGAAACCGCCCCCGCGGCGATCATCCAGCATGAGCCGCCCGACCGCTCCGGCATCGTCGGCGTGCCGATGACCGGGGTGGAGGTGAAACTCCTGCCCGACGAAACCGAACCCGAGCGCTTCGAGGTGCGGGTGAAGGGGGCCAACATCTTCACCGGCTATCTCGACAACCGGGAGAAAACCGCCGAGGCCTTCGACGACGAGGGCTTCTTCCGCACCGGCGACGCGATGCGCTGGGTGGTGCCGGGCAAGCCGAACATGGGCCTGAAGTTCGATGGCCGGATCTCGGAAGATTTCAAGCTGCTCACCGGCACCTGGGTGCGCGCGGCGCAGCTCCGGCTCGACATGCTCGCCTGCATCGGTGCGCTGGCGCAGGATATCGTGGTGACGGGGGCCGACCGCAACGAGATCGGAATCCTGATATTCCCGAACGCGGGCGAGCTTGAGCGGGAGGGCTTCAAGCCGGAATCCGACAAGGGCGCCTTGATCGACAAGTTGCTCGCGAGCGAGATCCATCGCCGTCTCGCCGAACGCGCCCGCGAGGTTTCGGGGTCGTCCACCCGCGTGGCCCGCGCCCTCGTGCTCGCCGATCCGCCCGACATGGGCGCGGGCGAGATGACCGCCAAGGGCAACCTGAACTATCGCCGCGTGCTCGACCACCGCAAGGATCTGCTCGACCGTCTCTACGACGATGCCGATCCGGCCACGATCACGCTCTGAGGAGATCCCATGCCCGGTTTCATTCCCTACGGGGCCTATTGGTCCACGCCCTTCGTGCGCTGGCAGGGCGCCTTCGCGCATCTCAATTCGATCGAGTTCGCCGCCCATGTGACCAGGGCGGCGATGGCCGAGCGCGGCATCTCGCCCGACCAGCTCGATCACTGCGCCTATGGCCTCACCGTGATCCAGCCCGGCGCCTTCTACGCCACGCCGTGGTTCACCGCGATGATCGGCGCCGAGGCCCTGCCGGGGCCGACCATGAACCAGGCCTGCGCCACCGGCCCGCGCCTGCTCTCGTCGGTGCTGGGTGAGATCGCGCAAGGCAACGCCGGCACCGCGTTGATCGCCTCGGGCGATCGCACCTCGAACGGCGCGCATGTCTACTATCCCGCCCCGGCGGGGCCGGGCGGCACCGGGCAGGCGGAAGACTGGGTGCTGGGCAGTTTCAACCACGATCCCTGGGCGAAGGGCGCGATGGTCGACACCGCCGAGAACGTGGCGCGCCGCGAGGGGATCGGCACAGAGGAACAGCACGAGGTCGTGCTGCACCGCCACGCGCAATACCGGGACGCGCTGGCCGATGATCGCGCCTTCCAGCGCCGCTACATGGCCGCCAGTTTCGACGTGCCCGACGCGCGTTTTCGCAAGAATGTGGCCAGCATCGAGGGCGACCAGGGCGTGCATCCGGTCGACCCGGAAAAGATGGCCCGCCTCGCCCCGGTGCGCGAGGGTGGCAGCGTCACCTTCGCGGGCCAGACCCACCCCGCCGACGGCAACGCCGGCATGATCGTCACCGACAGCGCCGCGCGCGCCGCCGAGATCGCGGGCGGCGGCCCCACCATCGAGGTGCTCGCCGTGGCGCAGGCGCGCGAAGACAAGGGCTTCATGCCCGCCGCGCCGATCCTCGCCACGCGCCGCGTTCTGGAGCGCGCCGGGCTTTCCATATCCGATGTCACCACGATCAAGTCGCACAACCCCTTCGCGGTGAACGACATCGCCTTTGCCCGCGCCTTCGGCCTCGATTGGCGCGCCATGAACAACTTTGGCTCCTCCCTCGTCTGGGGGCATCCGCAAGGCCCCACCGGCCTGCGCGGCATGATCGAGATGATCGAGGAGCTGGAAATCCGTGGCGGCGGCATCGGCCTGTTCCAGGGCTGCGCTGCCGGCGATTCCGCCATGGCCGTATTGATGAGGGTATCATGATCGACCTCGACAAGATCCGCGCGATCGACATTCACACCCATGCCGAGGAGCCTTGCGGCTGCCATACGGACGATGGCTATGACGAGCTGCAAAGCACCATGGCCAAGTATTTCGGGGCGCCCTGGGAACACCCGCCCACCGTGCAGGAAACCGCCGCGCATTACCGCGCGCAGAACATCGCGGCGGTGATCTTCCCGGTCGATGCCGAGCGCGAAACCGGCTACCGGCGCTATTCCAACGACGAGGTCGCCGAGCTCGTCGCCGAGAATTCCGACGTGCTCATCCAGTTCGCCTCGATCGACCCGTGGAAGGGCAAGATGGCCGTGCGAGAGGCTCGCCGCCTGATCCGCGACTACAAGGTGAAGGGCTTCAAGTTCCACCCCACCTACCAGGGCTTCTATCCCAACGACCGCATGGCCTACCCTTTCTACGAGGTGCTTGAGGAGGAGGGCTGCATCGCGCTGTTCCACACCGGGCAGACCGGCGTCGGTTCGGGCATGCCCGGCGGCAACTCGATGCGGCTCAAGTATTCCAACCCGATGTATCTCGATGACGTGGCGGTGGACTTTCCGGACCTCAAGATCATCGCCGCCCACCCCTCCTTCCCCTGGCAGGAGGAGGCGCTGAGCGTGGCCCAGCACAAGCCCAACGTCTACATCGACCTCTCGGGCTGGAGCCCGAAATACTTCCCGCCGATCCTCGTGAAATATGCCAACTCGATCCTGAAAAAGAAGGTGCTCTTCGGCTCCGACTGGCCAATGATCAGCCCCGAAAAATGGCTTGCCGCCTTCGAGGGGATCGACATCAAGGACGAGTTGCGCCCCGACATTCTCAAGAACAACGCCGCCCGCCTGCTCGGGCTGATGGACTGACATGAAACCCTTCTCCGCCCCCATCGACGATATCCTGTTTACGCTCAACCACGTGGCCGGCGCGCCCCGGCTTGCCGGTTACGATGCCGAACTCGCGGGCGAGATCGCCGCCCATTTCGCCGCTTTCGCCGAAGGGGTGATCGCGCCCATCGACGAGGCGGGCGATCGCGAAGGCGCCAAGCTGGTGGAGGGTCGCGTGCGCCTGCCCGAAGGCTACAAGGCGGCCTACGACGCCTTCGTCGAACAGGGCTGGACGAGCCTCACCGCGCCGGAAGACCATGGCGGGCAGGGGCTCGGCGGCGTGATCGGGGCGATCGTCTCCGAGATCGAAACCGGGGCCTCCCAGGCCTTCAACATGCTGGTCAACCTCGTGCCCGGCTCGATCCGCACGATCATGGCCTTCGGCAGCGACGATCAGAAAGCGCGCTTCATCCCGCCGATGTCCGAGGGGCGCTGGCTCGGCACCATGTGCCTGACCGAACCGGGCGCGGGCTCCGATCTCGGCCGGGTGCGCACCCGGGCGGAACAGGCGGGCGATCACTGGAGCATCACCGGTGAGAAGATCTTCATCTCCGGCGGCGACCAGGACATCTCGGAAGGCATTTTCCACCTCGTGCTCGCCCGCACCGGCGCGGCGGAAGAGGGCGTGAAAGGGTTGTCGCTCTTCGCCTGCCTCTCCGAGCGGGCCGACGGCAGCCGCAACGCCGTGCGCGTCACCCGGATCGAGGAAAAGATGGGGCTGCACGCCCAGCCCACCTGCCAGCTTGCCTTCGACGGGGCCGAGGCGGAACTGGTGGGCCGCGAGGGCGAGGGGCTGAAGGCGATGTTCACGCTGATGAACCATGCCCGGATCGACGTGGGCCTCCAGGGCGTCGCCCATGCCGCGCGGGCCTACGACATCGCCGCGTCTTACGCCGCCGAGCGGGTGCAGGGCCGGGGGCCGGACGGTGCGCCCGCGCCGATCGACCGCCATGGCGACGTGGCCCGCATGCTCGCCGAGATCGACGCCGCCGCCCTCGGGGGCCGCGCGATGGCGCACCTCGCCCTCGTCACCATGGAGGCCGGCGACGATCCCTGGCTCGTCGAGTTCCTCACCCCGGTGGTGAAGGCGCATTGCTCCGAGGCCGGCATCCGCGCGGCCGAAACCGCGATACAGGTGCTCGGCGGTTATGGCTACCTCGAGGAATACCGACTGAGCCAAGTTTACCGCGATGCCCGGATCACCACGATCTACGAGGGCGCCAACGGCATCCATGCCATGGCGCTCGCCGGGCGCTTGTTGCGGCTCGAGAACGGCGCGGCCTTCGACGCCTTCTCTCGCCTGATCGAGGCCGCCGAGCCAACCCCGGGCCTCTCGCGCGCCTATGCCGCGTGGCAGGCAGCCCGCGCCCATCTCGAAACCGGGGCCGATCCGGGGCCGGTGGCGATGCCTTTCCTCAGGCTCACCGCCCGGGTGCTCGAACAGGCGATGTGGGCGCGCATCGCCGCCGCGGCGGATCACCATCCCGATCCCGCCCGCCTGCACCGCGCCGCCGCTCTCGTGGCCCGCCAGGCCGCCCGCGCCGAAGCCGACCTTGCCGAGATCACCGAAGCCTGAGCCTTCTTGGGTCCGCAAATACCTCGGGGGAGCGCGAGGGGGCAGCGCCCCCTCGCATCGGTCGCCCCGGGCGAAGCCGGGGGCGAAATCAACGCCGCGAGGGGTCTTCGGGGTGCGGTGTCACGCCGACGGGGTCCTGGTGGATCATCACGTCACTGTCGGGATAGGCATACAGGATCGCCCGGCGCAACGCGGCGGCGATGGCGTGGGTTTCGTTCAGGGTCTTCTTCCCGTCGAGTTCGACATGAACGGTGACGAAAAGCTTCGAGCCCGCCGTGCGGGTCTTGAGATCATGGAACCCCTGCACACCCGGAAAGCCGTCGATCACCGCCTGGACCCCGGTCACCACCTCTTCTGGCGCGGAACGGTCCATCAACGCGTCCCACGCGCCCTTGAAGATACGCAGCGCGCCCACCGCCAGCATCGCCCCGGCGCCGAGCGCCACCACGCTGTCGATCTGGTTCAGGCCGAGCGCCGCCGAGGCCCAGAGCGACAGGAGCGCGCCGATGTTGGGCAGGAGATCTCCGAGGTAATGCAGGCTGTCGGCCTTCACCACGCGCGAGCCGGTGCGCCTTGCCACGTGGCGCTGCCAGAGCACGAGGCCGAGCGTGAGCGCGACGGAGATCGCCATCACCACCATCCCCCGGCTCTGGTTGAGGAGGGGTTCAGGGGCTTCGGCCAGCAGCCGCGCCACCGCCGCCCAGGCGATCACACCGGCGGAGACGAGGATGAACACCGATTGGGCGAGCGCCGCGAGGTCTTCGGCGGAGGTGTGGCCATAGGTGTGGTCTTCGTCGGCGGGGCGGGCGGCGTAGGCGATGGCGGCGAGCGCGCCGAGTGACACCATCAGGTCCATCGCGCTGTCGGCGAGCGAAGCCGCGACCGAGAGCGCATGGGTCTCGCCCAGGGCCCAGAGCTTCAGCCCCACGAGCACGGCGGCAACGGTGACCGAGGCGACCCCGGCGGAGAGATTCATCGTGGTGTTCTCGCGCATCCGCATCGCTCCGGCTTCGAGGCCGCATCTAGCCCCGTCCGATGTTCAAGGGCAAGTGCCGGACTCAGAGGAAGGTTTTTTCGCGGATCCGCGCCACCGCCCGCGCGGCGAAATTGCTCTTGGCTTCTTCCAGCATGTTGCGATGCAGGAACCAGTAGAAGAACTTCTCGTAAGGAAAGCCCTCCATCGCGTCCGGCCCGTAATCGAGCGCGTCGCGCAGGTCGCCCGCCGTCTTCGCCGTGAGCGTGGCGTGACGGTAATCGGACTTACCGCAGGTCACCACCGTTTTCTTCTGCATCAACGCCTCGAACCCGGCGCCGGAATTCTGCGTCACCACCACCCGTGCGGCCTCGATCAGGTCATGCACCGAGGCTTCCGAAACGCGCACGTTCTGGTAATCCTGCGCCACCGCCATCAGGTCGCGCCGGGCCGCCTTCGATTGCCCGGGGTGCAGCTTGACGTAGACCAGCTTCGAACGATCGAACTCGGCCGTGGTGCGGATCATCTGCTCGTTGCCGAGATAATGCGCGCGGTTGCGCAAACCCTCGATCTCCTGGGTGAACACCACCGCGTGCGCAGGTTCGAGAAAGCCCGGCATCCGCGCCGGCTGCGGCGCTTTCGAGACGTTCTCACGCAGCATCCAGCCGGCGACACCGTTGAAGAAGTATTCCGCGTGCCCGCGATGCACCCGTTCGGGGCAGAATTGCGAGAGCCGAAGCGAGGAATTCCAGAACACCCCGATCTCGTCGAGATACCAGAACCCGACGATGTAACCCTGTTCGACATGCAGCGTATCCGGGCCATAGCCGGGCATGTCGCCCATCATCACGTGGATATGTTCCGTCCCCGGTTCGCGCAGGATTTCCGCCGGTTTCGATCGCGCCTTTACCAGCCGGGCCTCGACACCCTGATGCGCAAGTTCGCCCACCAGCTTGGGCCAGAACCCGTCCGCCCCGTCGCGGACCGGGTCGATCCAGCCCGCGTCGGCGTGGATGACCACCAGCCGCCGCCCGGCCCGGTTCAGGCTCTTCGCCGCGGCCGGGGTGGAAACCTCTTCGATCCCTAGTCGAAAACCTCGTCCGGCCGCACGCCCCACAAACCTTGCTTCACCATCCATCCTTTCAACCCCTCGACACGAACCCTGCACCATTCAAGCGCACATTCATCGAACGCGACGATCACTCCGGCCTCGAGCCGTGCGAGGACCGACGACCCGGTATCGGTGCGCGAATAGAGCGGCGCCAGATCGGCCTCCACCAGCCCCGTCCGGGCACCCGACAAAAGCGCGTAATGCACCCAGCCGCCCATTCCGTCGCGGTCCCGCACCCGGCGCCAGTGGCCGAACTCCCCGATGATCTCGATCGGCATCCCGCGCCGGGTGAACACCCAGTCGATCCGGTGCGTGAGCGACGGCCCGCGGCGCACGTTGGCTTCGGTCGCCTTGAGCGAAACGAACCGGGGAAGGGGAAGGTTGGTGACGGGGCCGCGGTCGAGCGCAATCGCCGATCCGGCCAGCGCGAGCGTCATCGCCAATGCGATCGACGCAAGCCGCACCTGTCCCGTGCTGTTCATGTCCTGCCCACCTGACGCGTTGTTTTCGTTGTCTTTCGCCTTGCGGCGCTTGTGCCTCATCGCGTTCGCTGCCACCATGCCAGCGGGAGAGGCACGAGGCAAGATAACGGAGGAGCCGGATGGCCATACAGCGGCTGAGTGTTGTCGTAACGCGACGGTTGCCGGAGCCGGTGGAGGCGCGTCTCGGCGAGTTGTTCGACGTGACGTTGAACGAGACCGACAGGCCGATGAGCCGCGAGGCTCTGGCCGATGCGATGCGAAGCGCGGATGTTCTGGTGCCTACCCTCACCGACCGGATCGACCAGGGTCTGATCGCGCAGGCGGGCGAAAAGCTCAAGCTCATCGCCAATTACGGCGCCGGGGTCGATCACATCGACGTCGCCACCGCGCGCCAGCGCGGGGTGCTGGTGACCAACACCCCCGGCGTGGTGTCGGATGACACCGCCGACATGACCATGGCACTCGTTCTCGCGATCACCCGCCGCATCCCCGAAGGGCTCGCGCTGATGCAGGCGGGCGACTGGCAGGGTTGGTCGCCGATGGCGATGCTCGGCGGGCGGATCGCCGGCCGCAAGCTCGGCATCCTCGGAATGGGCCGGGTTGGGCAGGCCGTGGCGCGCCGGGCGCGCTGCTTCGGCATGGAGGTGCATTACCACAACCGCCGCCGCCTGCACCCCGACATCGAGGCCGAGCACGAGGCGACCTTCTGGGACAGCCTCGACCAGATGGTGAGCCGGGTCGATATCCTGTCGATCAATTGTCCGCACACGCCGTCGACCTTCCACCTGATGAACGCCCGCCGCCTGAAGCTGATGAAGCCCGACGCGGTGATCGTGAACACCTCGCGCGGCGAGGTGATCGACGAGAACGCGCTCACCCGGATGCTGCGCGCGGGCGAGATCGCGGGGGCGGGGCTCGACGTGTTCGAGCATGGCACGGACGTGAACCCGCGCCTGCGCGCCCTGCCCAACGTGGTGCTCCTGCCGCACATGGGCTCGGCCACCCGCGAGGGCCGGATCGAGATGGGTGAGAAGGTGCTCGTCAACGTCAAGACTTTCGCCGACGGTCACCGCCCGCCCGATCTGGTCGTGCCGGCGATGCTCTGAGACCTCTGCATTTGCTTTCGTGCGCCCCCCCGGGCAAGATGTCGCAGGGAGGACAGAAGGGCATGGGCGCGCTGCACCGATGGTTGCTGGTGGCTGTCACCGCCATTGTTGCCGGGATGCCGGGGCACGGCGCGGCGCAGGACGCGCCCGGCTGGGGCGTGGTCAATGTCGGCGTGCTCGCCCATCGCGGCACCAGCGATTTCGAGGCGACCTGGGCGCCCTTGCGCGGCTATCTCGACGAGGCGGTGCCCGGCTGGCGCTTCCAGTTCACCCCGGTCACGCTGGTCTCTGCCCGTGGCCAGCTCGAAACCCGCAACCTCGACTTCCTGATAACCAACCCCGGCCACTACATCACGCTGGAGCGTGATTTTCCGATGAGCGTGCTGGCCACGCGGGTGCGTCGCACGCCTTCGGGCGAAGAGACCCGCGCCTTCGGCAGCGTGATCTTCACCGCCGCGGGGTCCGGTGTGCAGGCGCTGCGCGATATCGAGGGCCGCTCGGTCATCGCGGTCGATGCCGCCGCTTTCGGGGGCTTCCAGGTGGCCTGGGACGAGTTCGCCAAACAGGGGATCGACCTGTTCCGCGACCCCGCGAACCTGACCTTCGCGGGTTTCCCGCAGGACCGGATCGTCACCCAAGTGCTCGCGGGGCGCGCGGATGTGGGGATCGTGCGCAGCGGGCTGATCGAGGCGATGGCGCGCGAGGGACGGATCTCGCTGGCCGACGTGGTGGTGCTGAACGCCAATGCCGACTACGCGCATCCCGACCAGCTGAGCACCCGGCTCTATCCCGAATGGCCCTTCCTCGCGCTTGCCGGCATTGATCCGAGCCTGCGCAATGCCGTGGCGAGGGCCCTGCTTGCGACCAGCGCGGCAGACGCGGCGCTCGCCGATGTCTGGGATGCGCCGGTCAGTTACCACGCGGTGCGAGACCTTCTGGCCGGCTACGATGCCGCCCGTGCCGGCACCCGCCCCGCCGAGCCCGGCCCGATCCGGTGGGCGGTCCTGGCCGCGCTGCTTCTCCCGGCCCTCGGGGCGGGGCTGTTCTGGGTGCGGCGGTTGCGGTCAGGCCGGCGCGCGCCCGAAGTGTCCGAGGTGGATCTGCAGCCGGAGCCGCCCGACTTTCCCGCCCTCACCCGTCGCGAGGCCGAGATCCTCGCACAGATCTGCAATGGCCACTCCACCAAGCAGATCGCGCAGGCGCTCGGGATCAGTCCCAAGACGGTCGAGTTCCACCGTTCGAACCTTCTGCGGAAGTTCGGGGTGCATTCGTCGCTTCAGCTTGTGAAACTGGCGGCGGAGGCGGCAACCTAGGGATTCCCCCAGTATGTTTTGCGGCTATACAAGTGAAGCTGCCAGTAGCCCGATGACCGACCCCGTGTCAGGCTCGAACGGCTGCGGGATCGGATCTCTTCCCGCAAGCACTCGAAAACGATCCAAAAAAAACGAAAGATCACGGGAGGAAACATGAAACATCTCACCAAGCTATTCTGGACCCTGGCGCTCGCCCTGTTCGGGCTGACCGCCACGCTGGACAGCGCCGATGCGGCTTCGGATCGCTACGCCACGCAGAAGGCCGTCTATCACATCAACACCAACGGCGGCGAAGGCGATGCCTATTACATCGGCGCGCTGCGCAACATCCAGAACCACCTCAACGCGGTGGGCGCCGAAAACATGGAGCTTCGCGTGGTGCTGCACGGCAATGGGGTGAACCTGCTCGCCAACGCGCTCAGCAACGAGACGCTGCAGACGCGGGTGGTTGAACTCAAGGGGCAGAGCGTGGCGTTCGTCGTTTGCAACAACACCCTCGTGGGCCGCAACATCGACCCGGACAATGATCTGTTCGACGTCTGGGAAGAGGATATCGTGCCCTCCGGCGTGGCCGAGCTTTCCCACCTCCAGCAGCAGGGATACACCTACGTCAAACCTTGACGCGACCGCATGCCCCGCGCACCATCGCGGGGAACGCGGACGGATGACGGGCGGCCTTCCGGTCGCCCGTTTTCGCGCCGCCCCGCCATGAGGAACGCCCCGATGCCGTCGCTCGCCCGCCTCGCCGTGCTCGCCACCCTCGCGCTTCTCGCTGCCTGCGCACGCCCGCTCACGCCGAACGAAACGGTCGCGGCCAAGGCGCTGTTCGGCGACACGCTCGACGCCGAGGCGGTGAAAGTGCGCGCCGGAGTGGGGCTCCTGCCGCTCCCGCGCGAACCGCAACCGGACCCCGACGCCGAGGCGCCCGCCGCCGTCACCCCGCCCCCGGGCCTGTGCGAGCGCAAGCAGAGCACCCGCCGCGTCTGGCGCTGGCCCGCCGCCTTCGTGCTGCAGAACGACGTCTTCTTTTCCTACGATTACTACCCGCACGACGCCTTCCGGGGATTCCCCCGGAGCGTGCCCTACCCGGCGTCGGTGATCATGGCGCATGAACTGGTGCACGTGTGGCAATGGCAGAACCGCGCCCACACCGGTTACAGCCCGACCCGCGCGGCGGGCGAGACGGTGGCGAACGTCGATCCCTACTGGTTCACCGCCAACCCCGAGGCCGAGTTTTTCAGGCTGGGCTACGAGCAACAGGGGGCGATGGTGCAGGATTTCGTCTGTTACGCGATGTTCGACAGCCAGAGCCCGCGTCTTGGCGAACTGGCTGAAGTCCTGCGTCCGGTGCTGCCGGTCGACGACTTCCTTGCGCTTCTGCCCCGGCGCTGACCGGGCTCAGAACGCGCCGGCGTAATGCGTCTCGTAGAGCGGCTCCAGCGTGGGATCGTCGAACAGCGAGGAAACGCTGGTGCCGCCCCAGATGTTTAGGATCGCCTGCGCAAAGAGCGGCGCGGTGGCCACGACGCGGATATTCTCCGCCTCCAGAACCTGCGGCGTGGGCTGGATCGAGTCGGTGATGACGAGGCTTTTCATCGACGAATTCGCGACCCGCTCCACCGCCGAACCCGACATCACGCCATGGGTGATATAGGCGTGCACCTCCTTGGCGCCGCTCTCGCGCAGAAGCTCCGCCGCTTTCACCAGCGTGCCCGCGGTGTCGCAGATGTCGTCGACGATGATGCAACGCTTGCCCGAAACGTCGCCGATCACGGTCATGTCCGCCACTTCGCCGGGCTTCTCGCGCCGCTTGTCGACAATGGCGAGCGGGGCGTTGATCCGCTTGGCCAGTTCGCGCGCCCGTGCCACGCCGCCGACATCGGGGCTGACCACCATCACCTCGTCGAGACAGTCGCGGAAATGGTGCTTTATATCGAGCGAGAAGATCGGCGAGGCATAGAGGTTGTCGACCGGGATATCGAAGAAGCCCTGGATCTGGGCAGCGTGCAGATCCATCGTCAGAACCCGCTCGATGCCCGACTGCGCAATCATGTTGGCCACGAGCTTGGCGCTGATCGGGGTGCGCGCCCGCGAGCGGCGATCCTGCCGCGCGTAGCCGAAATAGGGGATCACCGCGGTGATCCGCGCCGCCGAGGAGCGGCGCAGCGTGTCGGCGATGATCAGGAGTTCCATCAGGTTGTCGTTCGCCGGGTTCGAGGTCGGCTGGATGATGAACATGTCCTCGCCGCGCACGTTCTCGTGGATCTCGACGAAGATCTCCTGGTCGTTGAACCGTTCGACCCTTGCGCTGACGAGTTCGACCTTCGCGCCCCGGTGGATCGACATGCGCCGGGCGACGGCCTCGGCGAGCTTGCGGTTGGCGTTGCCGGAGATGAGCTTGGGTTCGTTGATCGCAGCCATGTGGTTCGGTTCCCGATGTGGTCTTGAGCTGTAACAGAATCGCGAAACCGCGACGTTGACTCCGCTTAGCACCGGGTTAGGCTCAAGGCCACCGCAAGGGCCCCGGGAGGCGCAAAATGCAACGCGTGGATTACTACTTCAGCACGATTTCCCCCTATACATACCTCGCCGGACCCCGTTTCGCCGCGCTTGCCGCCCGCCACGGGCTGGACGTTCGTTGGAAACCGCTCGACATCGTGGGGCTCTACGGGCGCACCGGTGGCACCCTGCCCGCCGAGCGCCATCCCTCCCGCCAGGCCTACCGGCTGGCCGATCTTTCCCGTCAGGCCGCGCGCGCGGGCCTCGCGATCAACGTGGAGCCCGCCTTTTTCCCGACCAACCCGGCGCCCGCGTCCTATGCCATCATCGCCGCGCAGGAGGCCGGCGGCGGCGACATGTTCGCGCTGGTGCAGGGCATTCTCGCCGCCTGCTGGGCGGGCGAGCAGAACATCGCCGAGGACGGCGTGATCAAGGCGGCGCTGGAGGCGTCGGGATTCGATCCCGCACTCGCCGACAGCGGGCTGTTCACCGGCGCCGAAACCTACGGGCGCAACCTCGAAGAGGCAGTGCGCGCGGGCGTGTTCGGCGCGCCCTCATGGGTCACGACCGACGGCGCGCTGTTCTGGGGGCAAGACCGTCTGGATGACCTCGATGTGCACCTCTCGGGCCTGACGTGAGCACCACCGAAACCCGCAAGATCGCCGGGTTTCCAACCCACGTGCTGCGCCTCGGGCGGGGCGTCCGGCGCGCGCTCTTCATCCATTGCACGCTTGGCCATGTCGCCACGTGGTCACCCGTGCAGGCCGCGCTCCTCGACAAGCTGGCGATGACTTCCTTCGACAGGCCCAGCCATGGCAAGAGCGGCGATTGGTCCGGCGAGGGCGGGGCCTGGGGCCTGCACGATCTGACCACCCGGATCGCCGCGGCGCTGATCGACAAGCGCGCCGACATCGTCGGCCACAGCTACGGCGCCACCGTGGCCCTGCGCCTCGCGATGGAGCGGCCGGGGATGGTGCGCAGCCTCACCCTGATCGAGCCGCCGCTGTTCGCGCTGGCCCGGGGCACACCGGCCCACGAGGCGCACATGGCGGCGATGGCCGGCTTCGGCACGGCGCTGGAAGCGGGCGACCGGGAGGCGGCCGCGCGCATCTTCCAGAGCGCGATGAACCCCGAAGCGCCGTGGGAGGGCCTGCCCGAGCGCGCCCGGGCCCGGCTCGCGGGCCGGATCGAGCGGATCGCCGAGGAGCGCGGTGTGACCCTCGACGACGCGCCGGGCCTGACCCTGCCCGGGCGGATCGAGGCGCTCGGTCTGCCGGTGCTCCTGATCGAGGGCAGCGCCGCGCCGCCGATCGTGCGCGCGGTGCACGAGGCGCTTGCCGCCCGGTTGCCGCAGGCGCAACGGGTGATGATCGCCGGCGCGGGGCACATGTCGCCGCTCACCCATCCCGAGGGCGTGGCGGGCGAGATCGCGGCATTCCTGAAGGTCTGAGGCGCCTGCCTCAGCCCCTCACCAGTTCCACGAACCGGTCGATATCCTCGTCGCGTGCGGCCCAGTCGGTGACCATACGGGCGGTGAGCATCTCGTCGGGGTCATCCCCTTCCAGCTCGCTTTCCCAAAGGTAATACTGCGCGCCCGCATCGTGCAGCCGCCGATGCCCCGCGCGCGACCAGGCGGCAAACGACGTGTTGGCTTCGGGCGGATAGAGATAGGCCACCCCCGGCACGGCCCGCAGACCGGCCGAAAGCCGGGCCTGCGCGGCGTTGGCGGCGCGCGCCGTTTCGAGCCAGAGCCCGTCTTCGAGATAGGCCAGCATCTGCGCCGAAAGGAAGCGGTGCTTGGAGAACAGGTGCGCGCCGCGCTTGCGCCGCAGTTCGAATTCCCAGGCTTTCGCCGGGTCGAAGAAGATCACCGCTTCAACTCCGATGAGGCCGTTCTTGGTGCCGCCGAAGCTGACAGCGTCAACGCCCGCCTTCCAGGTCATCTCCGCCGGGCTCGCCCCCGTCGCCACCAGGGCGTTGGCAAAGCGTGCGCCGTCGAGATGCACCGGGAGGCCGTAGCCCTTCGCCACCGCCGCCAGCGCCGCCACCTCGGCCGCGCTGTAGACGGTGCCGCGCTCGGTGACGTTGGTGATCGAGACCGGCCCGCGCTGTGGCCCGTGCACGCCCCGGCTCTCCTCGATCGCGATCGCCGCGTCGAGCACCTCGGGGGTCATCTTCTCGCTGTCGCCCACGAGGGTCAGCTTGGCGCCGCCGGTGTAGAACTCGGGCGCGTTGCACTCGTCTTCATGGATATGCGCCACCGGCGAGCAGAACACCGTCTGGAACGGCTGGCACAGCGTCGCCAGTGCCAGCGAGTTTGCCGCCGTGCCGGTGGCCACGAGGTAGACCGCGGCCTCCGGCGCCTCGAAGATCTCGCGGATCCGCGTCCGCACCTCCGCCATCAGCGCATCCGCGCCGTAGGGCAGGGCGTAGCCCTCGTTCGCCGCGACCATCGCCTGCATCACCTTCGGATGCACGGGGCCGGAATTGTCGGAAGCGAAATGCATGTCAGAGCTCCTCGTCGATCACGTAATCTTCCCAATCCTCTTCCGGCACCTCGAACTCGGGCACCGTGCGCCCGCGCATCGAATGACCCTCGTGCACGCTGGCGGGGTCGCCTGTCAGCAGCGGGTGCCAGTCGGGCAGGGGTTTGCCTTCGTGACGCAGCCGGTAGGCGCAGGTTGCGGGCATGAAATAGCCCACCTTGTCCATCGTCTCGGGGCTGAGAACGATGCATTCGGGCACGAATTGCAGCCGGATATCGTATTGACCGCAGCGGCAGGTTTCATCGTCGAACAGCCGGCAGGCCACGCGGGTGAACACCACCTGGCCACTGTCCTCGTCCTCGAGCTTGTTCAGGCAGCACTTGCCGCAGCCATCGCAGAGCGCCTCCCATTCGGACGGCGTGAGGCTGTCGAGCGGCAGTTCCCAGAATTTCTTGCGCGGCTGAGTCGTCATCGCGGCACACTCGCGCAAGGCCAATGGAAAGAAAACCCCGCCGCTTCATCCTGGCCCAAATACCCCGGGCCTCACATTGCCGCGAGAACGCGGCGTGCCTTGGCGCAATCGGCATCCATCTGCGCGATCAGGGCCTCGAGCGAGTCGAATTTCTCCTCGGGCCGCAGGTAGTCGATCAGCGCGACCGAAAGGTGCGCGTCGTAGAGATCGCCCTTGAAGTCGAACAGGTAGCTTTCGAGGTTGGGCAGGTTCTCGCCAAACATCGGCCGCACCCCGAGGCTCGCCGCGCCGCCATAGCTGCCCGCGTGCGGCCCGGTGAGCACGTCCACCTTCACCACGTAAACCCCGAAGCGCGGCGGGTGCAGGCCGGTGATCGACATGTTGGCGGTGGGATAGCCCAGATCGCGCCCGCGCTGGTCGCCGCGGATCACCTTGCCGTCGATCCGGTGCCAGTGGCCGAGCATCCGCGCGGCATCGCCGGGGCGGCCCTCGGTGAGCGCCTGGCGGATCGCGGTGGAGCTGATTTCCTCGCCGGTGTCGTGCATCAGGGGCGCGACGGTGACGCCGAAGCCGAGCGTGCGGCCGAACTCGACGAGATCGCCGGCATCCCCGGCCCGGCCCTTGCCGAAGTGGAAATCCTCGCCCACCACGACATGGTTCAGGCCAAGCCCGTCGACGATCACCCGGGCGGCGAAATCCCGCGGCGTCAGCGCCGACAACGTGTCGTTGAACGACAGCTCGTAGAGCTTTTCGACGCCGAGCCACTCGAGGCGGTGCGCGCGCGCCTCGGAATTCATCAGCCGGAACGGCGGCGCCTTGGGGGCGAAATACTCGCGCGGATGCGGTTCGAAGGTCATCACCCCGAGCGGCGCGCTGGTCTGCGCGGCGTTCGCGCGCGCGATCTCGATGACGTATTGGTGGCCCCGGTGCACGCCGTCGAAATTGCCGATGGCCGCCGAGGCGCCACGGTCTTCCGCTTCAACGAATTGCCAGTCTCTCACGATCCGCATGGGGCCAGTTAGCCCGCGGACGCGGGCGGCGCAAGATACCTTTGCCGCGCCGCGCGGGCCTGTGCGGCTCAGTCGAACTTCGCCGAGGGCGCAAGCACCGTGGCCTCGCCCTTGAGCACCAGCTTGTGGCCGACGTGGCACTCGGTCTTGAGCTGCACCCGGCGCTTGGAGTAGTCGATCTCCATCACCGTCACCTCCGCGCGCACCGTGTCGCCGGGGCGCACCGGGGCGATGAACTTGAGGTTCTGGCCGAGGTAGACGGTGCCATGCCCCGGAAGCTGCTCGCCGATCACCGCCGAGATCAGCCCGGCGGTGAGCATGCCATGGGCGATGCGGCCTTCGAAGATCGTGTCCTGCGCGTAATCATCGTCGAGGTGGACCGGGTTCCGGTCGGTCGAGACCTCGGCGAAAAGCTCGATGTCGCGGTCGGTGACCTCTTTGGTGAGATGGCGCATCATGCCGATCTCGAGATCCTCGATGCAGATCGTGCCGCGGGGCAGGTTGTCCAACATCCGGTCCTCCGGGTAATAATCTCACGCCTGACGGGCGATGTCGGCAACAAGATTACTTTGCAGCCGCAGAAAATCAAGCCCCGGTTTTTGCGCTAACGCAGAAAGCCCATGGCGAAGGTCGGCGTGACCATTTCTTCTGCAACGAAGGAGTCGAGCGCCGCCGCATCGGGCTGGCGGTCGGTGCCGGTCGCTTGCGCGGCGAGCCCGCCGGTGATGAAGAGGGAATCGAGATCCTCCCCCTGCGCGCCCTGAATGTCGGTGCGGATTCCATCGCCCACCGCGAGCATCCGGGTGTTGTCGGATGCCTTGCCGAGCGCGGCGAGACGGGCGCGCACGAGATCGTAGATCGCGGGGTGGGGCTTGCCGAAATAGAGGCTCTCGCCGCCCATCTCGGTGTAGAGCGCGGCCACCGCGCCGGCGCACCATTCACGCACATCGCCCCGGTCGACGACGATATCGGGGTTGGCGCAGAGCAGCTTGAGGCCCTTCTGCTTGGCGTAGAGCAGTTGCGGGCGCAGATCGGCGGGATCGGCCAGCGGGTCGAACGGGCCGGTGCAGACAATGCCCTCGGCCTCTTCGAGCGGTACGCGGGTGATCTCGACCGGGTTTTCGACCAGCGTCGCAGGTTCGAAGAACACCGCGTCACGCGTTTCGCCCATGAACCAGACCTTCTCGCCCACCGTGCCGCGATACATCGCCACGCGCGCCGCGTCGCCGGAGGAGGCGATATCGTCCCAGGAATCGCGCGGCAGGCCCATTTCGTCGAGCTGCGCGCGCACGGCGCTGCGCTGGCGCGGCGCGTTGGTGACGAGAATCACCGTGCCGCCAGACGCGCGGAAGCGTTGCAGGGCCGCCACGGCTTCGGGCAAGGGGCGGATGCCGTCATGCACGCAGCCCCAGAGATCGCAGAGCAGAACGTCATAGGGGGCGGAGATTTCGTCGAGTCGCTCGATGATGCGGGTCATGGTGGCTCCTTTCGACGCCGTTGTGCCCGCGCGCCGGGCAAAAGGGAAGGGGCGACGCTCACGCGGTCGTGGCTTGGCAATTGCGACCGGAGCACACATATAGGGTTAAATGAATATGAAACTCGGGAAGCGATCATGAGCACCATCACCAAGCGAACATTCCTCGGCATCGGTCTTGGCGCCGTCGCCGGCGCCGCCGGCATCGGCTATGCGATGACCAATGTGAGCGCCGCGGGCTTTGAACACCGTTTCATGACGGTCGAGGAGATGCAGGCCACCGGCGGGCTGATCGTCGATATTCGCACCCCGCCCGAATGGGTCGAGACCGGGGTGATCGACGGCGCCCGGCTCGTCACCTTCAACGATCCGGCCAGCTTTCTCGCCCGCGTCGGCCCCGAGATCGCCGATGGCCGCGACCTCGTGCTGATCTGCCGTTCGGGCAACCGCACGTCTGCCGCCGCGCGCGCGCTGGAGGGCAGGATTCCCAACCGCATCGTTTCGGTCGACGGCGGTATGGGCAAGGTGATCAGCGACGGTTACAAAACCGTGCCGCCGAGTTGACCGGCCGCGACTTCGGGGGTTGACCTGCGGCCCTGTGACGCGCTGGAATGGTTTTGAACCCGGGCCGGAGCCACATATCTGTTCACCTGAATATGAATGTGGTCCCCGCGACCCCCAGAAGGAGTGAAGCGATGTTCGGTTTCGGCGCCGCCCCAAAGGTCGAGGGCTTCGAACACAAGGTCATGTCGGTGGACGAGATGAAGGCGTCCGGTGCCCTCATCGTTGATATTCGCACCCCGCCGGAATGGTATCAGACCGGCGTGATCGAGGGCGCGAAGCTCGTCACCTTCCAGGATCCGCAGAGCTTTCTGGGCGCGATCGAGGACGAAATCGCCGACGGGCGCGATATCGTGCTGGTCTGCCGCTCGGGCACCCGCACGCAGGCGGCGGGCATGTATCTCGCCCAGATGGTCGACAACAGCGTGATCTCCGCCGCCGGCGGCATGATCGAGATCGTTTCACGCCAAGGCTATCAGCCGGTCGCCCCAAAGCCCTGAGCCGGGCGTAGACGCGGAATCGAAAGGGGCGCCCCACGGCGCCCCTTCTAGTTTCTTCCGCTCGGTCTCAGAGCGAGAGGTTCGGTATGATCTGCTTCTTGCGGCTGACTACCCCCGGCAGCACCACCGTGTCGCCATCAACGGTGGCGGCGAAGCTCTTCTCGGCGAGGGTTTTCACCAGGTCGTTCGGCACCAGCAGCGTCGATTCCTCGTTGAGGATGTCGACCACGAAGAGCAGCACCTGGTCGACGCCGTCCTCGGTCGCCACCTTCTCCATCGCCTCCATCAGGCTCGCCTTGCGGTCGAGCGGGATCTCGGGCGCGGTGGTTTCCAGCACGCTGATGCGAAACTTCTTGCCGCCCACGGTGTATTCCTTCGAGTCCATCCGCAGAAGCTCGGCATCGGAGAAGGCCGACACATCCGATTTCGCCGCGAACATCTCCTCGGCGTAGTCGGGGATCGAAATGCCCAGCTCGTGGGCGAGATCCTCGGCAACCTCGCGGTCGCGCGGCGTGGTGGTGGGCGAGCGGAATTCGAGCGTGTCCGACAGGATGCACGAGAGCGCCAGCGAGCGCACCCAGTCGGGCATCTTGGCGGTATCGTCGCCCATCAGGTCATACATGATCGTCGCGGTGCAGGCGAGCGGGCGGATGGTGATGTCGATCGGCCCTTTCGTTTCCAGCCCGCCGGCGAGCTTGTGGTGGTCGATGATCTGGCGCACGTCGGCGGCGTTGATGCTGGCGGGCAATTCGGCGGGGTTGTTGGTGTCGACCACGACGCAAGGCTGATCAGCGGCGACATCGGCGATGATGCGCGGCTTGGGCACGTCCCAGCGCTTGAGCACGAAGGCGGCTTCGGTGTTGGGCTCGCCGAGCAGCACGGCCTCGGCCTCGGTGCCGCGCACCTCGTTGAGATACCACGCCCAGATGATGGGCGAGCCGGTCGAATCCGTGTCGGGCGATTTATGGCCGAAAACGAGGGTGGTCATGGCGTGTATCCATTCGTCGTGAGGGTTTCGCGGGCCTTATATGTCAGGGGGGATAGCTTGTCACGGACCTGTTCGCAGGTGCGGCATGGGGGCCGGGGGCGCGGCGCGCCCGCGCAACGCGAGACGGCGCGCCCGCGCAACGCGAGACGGCGCGCCCGCAGGCGCGCCGTCATCGTCTCTCATGCCCCTGCGATCAAAGGGATTCGTAGATCGGGAAACGGTCGCAGAGCTTGGCGACCTTGGCCCTGACCGCCTCCTCGACGGCGCCATTGCCCTCTTCGCCGTTGGCCGCGAGCCCGTCGACCACCTCGACGATCATGTCGGCGATCTCGCGGAATTCCGCCTCGCCGAAGCCGCGGGTGGTGCCCGCCGGGGTTCCGAGACGGATACCGCTCGTCACCGTCGGCTTTTCCGGGTCGAACGGAATGCCGTTCTTGTTGCAGGTGATGTGGGCACGGCCGAGCGCCTTCTCGGTGGCGTTGCCTTTCACCCCCTTGGGCCGCAGGTCGACGAGCATCACGTGGGTATCGGTGCCGCCCGTGACGATATCGAGCCCGCCGCGCATCAACTGGTCGGCCAGCGCCACGGCGTTGGCGCGCACCTGGCCTTGGTAGACCTTGAACTCAGGCCGCAGCGCCTCGCCGAAGGCCACCGCCTTGGCGGCGATCACGTGCATCAGCGGCCCGCCCTGGATGCCGGGGAAGATCGCCGAGTTGACCTTCTTGGCGATGGTCTCGTCATTGGTCAGGATCATCCCGCCACGCGGGCCGCGCAGCGTCTTGTGCGTGGTGGTGGTGGCAACATGGGCATGCGGGAAGGGCGAGGGATGTTCGCCGCCGGCCACGAGGCCCGCGAAATGGGCCATGTCGACCAGCAGCCAGGCACCCACCGAATCCGCGATCTCGCGGAAACGGGCGAAATCGAGCTGGCGCGGGATCGCCGAGCCGCCGGCGATGATGAGCTTGGGCTCATGTTCCTTCGCCAGCCGGGCGATCTCGTCGTAATCCACCAGACTGTCTTGCTGGCGCACGCCGTATTGCACCGCGTTGAACCACTTGCCCGATTGGTTGGGCGGCGCGCCGTGGGTGAGGTGGCCCCCGGAAGCGAGGTTCATGCCGAGGATGGTGTCGCCGGGCTGGAGCAGCGCGGTGAACACGCCCTGGTTGGCCTGGCTGCCCGAGTTGGGCTGGACGTTGGCGAAGCCCACGCCGAACAATTCCTTGGCCCGTTCGATGGCGAGGTTCTCCGCCACGTCGACCCATTCGCAGCCGCCGTAGTAGCGCCGGCCGGGATAGCCTTCTGCATACTTGTTGGTCATCACCGAGCCCTGGGCTTCCATCACGGCCGCCGAGACGATGTTTTCCGAAGCGATCAGCTCGATCTCGTCCTTTTGGCGCTTGAGCTCGCCCCGGATTGCGCCGAACAGCTCGGGGTCGCGCGTCTCGAGCGGTTCCGAGAAGAATCCTGCGTCGCGGATATCGGTCATGAAGCTCTCCTGTGGGTGCCTGGGTTGCCCGATTTCCTAGGCGAATTCGATCGGCGCGGGAAGCCCTGTTTGCGACCCCTCGCGCCAAGGCCGCGACGGCACTGGCGCAGCGGGGAAACTTGTGTTCTTTTCGGAACCCGATCCCCCGGAGAGGAAACGCCGATGGCACTCCAGCTTCATTTCGCCGCGTCCGGCGGCGAGCTTGCCCAGAGAAGCCGCGCCGAACTGGTGGGGATCTACGGCAATGTGCCGATCGAGGAGGCCGACGTGATCGTGGCGCTGGGCGGCGACGGCTTCATGCTGCAGACCCTGCACGCGAGCCAGCACCTCACCGTGCCGGTCTACGGCATGAACCGGGGCACGGTGGGCTTCCTGATGAACGAATACGCCGAACAGGGGCTGATCGAGCGGGTCGAGGCGGCCGAGCTGGCGGTGATCAATCCGCTCCGGATGAGGGCGCGCTGCGTCGATGGCAGCGCGCGCGAGGCGCTGGCGATCAACGAGGTGGCGCTGCTCCGGGCCGGCAGCCAGGCGGCAAAGCTCTCGATCACGGTCGACGGCCGGTTGCGCATGGCCGAACTGGCCTGCGATGGCGTTCTGGTCGCAACGCCCGCAGGCTCGACCGCCTACAACTATTCCGCCCACGGGCCGATCCTGCCGATCGGCTCCGACGTGCTGGCGCTGACCCCGATCGCCGCCTATCGCCCGCGGCGCTGGCGCGGCGCGCTGCTGCCGAAACGGGCCAAGGTTCATATCGAGGTGCTGGAACCCGACAAGCGCCCGGTGATGGCCGATGCCGATGGCCGGCCGGCGGGCAACGTGCTCTCGGTCGAGATCGACACGGCGGGCGACATCGAGCACCGCGTGCTTTTCGACCCGGGTCACGGGCTCGAAGAGCGCCTGATCCGCGAGCAGTTCATCTGACCTTTCGGGATCAGTCGGACGCTCTTTTCGCCCAGTTTTCGAGTTTTCGGTAGAGCGTGGAGGGTGATACGTCGAGCACGCGCGCCGCGCGCGGCACCGAGCCATTCTCGGCGTGGATCGTCGCCTCGATCACGCGTCGCTCGATTTCGGCCAGAGGAAGCCCGAGGAAGCCCACGTCGTCAGCGGCCGGAGCGGCGCCGGGCCCGTCGGCCGCCGGCTTGCCGATATGGTCGGGCAGGGCGGCGGGCGTTATCAGCGGCCCCTGTTCGGTGAGTGCGAGCGACCAGATGAGATTGACCAGTTCGCGCACGTTGCCCGGCCAGTCATGGCGGGTGAGAAGCTCCAGCGCACCCTCGGAAAACCCGGTGATCGCGTTGCCCTGGGCGCGGGCATGCTCGCGCAGCCGGGTGCGCGCGATCAGGGCGATGTCTTCGCCGCGCCCGCGCAGCGGCGGCAGGGCGACGGTGGCGACATTCAGCCGGTAATAGAGGGCGGCGCGCAAGCGCCCCTCGCGGATCGCGATCTGCGGGTCATGCCGGGTGGTGGCGATGATCCGGGGGCGGCGGTTTTTGTTCGTCTGCTCGTCGATCAGGGCGAGCAGGCGGCACTGAATCCGGGCATCCAGCTCGCAGATCTCCTCGAACACGAGGGTGCCCTCGCCGGCATGCCGCCCAACTTCCAGCTCGAACATTTCCGGCGTCAGCGTGGGCGCGTTCAGCAAGGCAAGCGGGGCACGGGCGCGCGGCGAACTGGCGTGGATCTCTTGCGCGAACAGGCTTTTGCCGGTGCCCCCCTCGCCAGTGATGATCACCGGCGCATCGGAGGCGGCGAGCATCCTGGCCCGGTCAAGGAGGCCGCGGATCTCCTGCGACGCCGCCAGGATCGGCCCGGCGTCTTCCGCTTCGTCATCGAGCAGGGGCGCCGGGTTGTGCGAGACGGAAGCCCCGCCGACCGGCGCAACGGGCTCGGGCAGCGTTTTCAGCGCCGCGATGATGGTTTTTTCCAGCCGCCCCGGCGAGAACGGCCGGAACAGGCAATCGAAGGCGCCGGCACGCATCGCGGCGGCGGCGGCATTGATCTCATTGTGGGAGGCGATCACCACGACGACGGGCGCTGGCTGGCTTGCGAGGCATTTGCTCAGGATGTCCGCGGCGGGCCTGCCGTCCACGTTGAGCGGCAGGAATACCAACCGGGGCCGGAGGGTGCTGCAGATCCTCTTAGCGTCGGCGAGGCTGTCGGCCCGGGCAACGTCCAGTCCGACCCGACGGAATGGCGCCTCCGGCAGTGAGCGGGACTCATCGCCATCCGTCACCAGCATGGCCGATACACCGGGCCAACGGCCACCCGCACCCGGCTCGAGCCGGCTGTCCATGTCGTGACTCATACCCATACCCATATTTACACCTTTACGAGCATGGTTGCTCGTAAAAGTTGAGGCCCCGCCAAGTCAAATTTTTTGCGAACCTCCTTCCCCCCGGCCTGGGACAGGGGGAAAGGGTTGTTTCTCAACTGGAAACGATCAGCTCCTGGCGTAGCCGAGTTCCTCCAGTGCCTCGCGGATTTCGTCGAGGATGGCCGGATCGTCGATCGTGGCGGGCATCTTGAATTCCTTGCCGTCGGCGATCGACACCATGGTGCCGCGCAGGATCTTGCCCGAGCGGGTTTTCGGCAGCCGGTCGACCACCACGGCGGCCTTGAAGGCGGCCACCGGGCCGATCTGGTCGCGCACCAGCTTGACGCATTCGGCCACAACCTCCTTGTGGTCGCGTTCGGAGCCGGCGTTGAGGCAGAGGAAGCCGAGCGGCAGCTGGCCCTTGAGATCGTCGCTCACGCCGATCACCGCGCATTCGGCCACGTCGGGGTGGCTCGCCAGAACCTCTTCCATGCTGCCCGTGCTCAGCCGGTGCCCGGCGACGTTGATCACGTCATCGGTGCGGGCCATGATGTAGAGGTAACCGTCCTCGTCCTTGTAACCCGCGTCGCCGGTTTCGTAGTAGCCCGGGAAGGTGTTGAGGTAGGATTTCCGAAAGCGCGCCTCGGCGTTCCACAGGTTGGGCAGCGTACCCGGCGGCAGCGGCAGCTTGATGGCGATGGCGCCAAGCTGGCCGGCGGCGACCTCGTGGCCGCCTTCGTCGAGGATATGCACGTCATATCCCGGCATCGGCACCGAGGGGCTGCCGAGTTTGACCGGCAGAAGCTCGATCCCCACCGGGTTGGCGGCGATGGCGTAGCCGGTTTCGGTCTGCCACCAATGGTCGATTACCGGCACCTTGAGGTGATCCTGCGCCCAGACGATGGTGTCGGGGTCGGCACGCTCGCCGGCGAGGTAAACCTGTTTCAGGCAGGAGAGATCGTGTTTCTTGACGAACTCGCCCTTCGGGTCTTCGCGCTTGACGGCGCGGAAGGCGGTGGGCGCGGTGAAGAAGCTCTTCACCCCGTGTTCCGAGATCACCCGCCAGAAGGTGCCCGCATCGGGCGTGCCCACGGGCTTGCCCTCGAACACGATGGTGGTGTTGCCGTGGATCAGCGGCGCGTAGCAGATGTAGGAATGGCCCACGACCCAGCCCACATCCGATGCCGCCCAGAACACGTCGCCCGGATCGACGTTGTAGATGTTCTTCATCGTCCAGTTCAGCGCCACGAGGTGGCCGCCGGTGTGACGGATCACGCCCTTGGGCTGGCCGGTGGTGCCGGACGTGTACAGGATATAGACGGGGTGGTTGCCCTCGACCGGCAGGCAATCGACCGGCTCGGAGGCCTCGATCTCGGCCCAGTCCACATCGCGGCCCGCGGTCATCTCGGCGGGCTTTTCCTCGCGCTGGAGGATCACGCAGAGCTCGGGCTTGACCTTCGCCTGTTCGATCGCGCTGTCGAGCAGCGGTTTGTAGGGCACCACGCGGTTGGGCTCGATTCCGGCGCTGGCGGCGATGATCGCCTTGGGGCCCGCGTCGTCGATGCGCACGGCGAGCTCGTGCGCGGCGAAGCCGCCGAACACCACCGAGTGGATCGCGCCGATCCGGGTGACGGCCAGCATCGCGATCAGCGCTTCCGGCACCATCGGCATGTAGATGATCACCCGGTCGCCCTTGACGATGCCGCGCGCGGCGAGACCGCCGGCCACGCGGGAGACCCGGTCTTTCAACTCGGCGTAGGTGATCACCTGTTTGCGGCCGGTGATCGGGCTGTCGTGGATGATCGCGGCCTGGTCGCCGCGGCCGTTCTCGACGTGGCGGTCAACCGCGTTCCAGCAGGTGTTGACCATCCCGTCGGAGAACCATTCGTAGAGCGGGGCGTTCTCGTCGAACAACGCCTTGGAGGGCATCTTGTCCCACTCGATGGCCTTGGCGGCCTCCATCCAGAACCCGTCCGGATCGGCCTGCCAGCCCTGGTAAACCTCTTTGTAGCCCATTTGGTCCTCCTCCTCGGTCGTTGGGTTTTGTTACGGAGCCGGGCGCCGTGGGGCAAGTTCCTTGCCATGGGGAGTGGCATTTTCCCGCAGGGATTTGCAGGAAAACCGCCATCAGCACCTGCAAACTTTTGCAAACCATCCGTTGGTATTCACGCCGGCGGCGAATTTGGCGGGTTTTGCAAAATTCCTCGCTCCGGGTTGCAAACGGTCCGGGAATCGCTGGCGGGGACTTGCGGTTGCCTGCGCGGGCGGGCAACCTGCCGCCGATAAAGAGGTCATCCATGTTCAAACGCGCGCCCCTGCAAACGATCCTCGCCCTCGGGCTCCTGCCCCTTGCCGCGCCGCTCGCGGCGCAGGGCTGGGACAATACCGACCAGGAAGGCGCAGGCGGGGCGGGGGCCTATGTCTGCCCGCTGGACGACGCCGAAACCGGCAACCTGTTCTGCTTCCGCCTCGGGTGCACCGATGCCGAGCCGCTGCGCTTCGAAATCGACATCGTCGGCGGCGACGCACCGGAAGTGCTCGGCGTTTCGCTCAGCGTCGACGGCCGCGCGGCCGGGCGGCTTGGCTTCACCCGTGACGACGCGCAGGATGGCATCGCGCTCACCGCGCCGTTCGATCCGAGCCTGCACCGCGGTCTCGTCTCGCGGCTGCGCGAAGGGATCAGCGCCGAGGTGTCGCTGGAATATCCCGACGGCGAGCAGGTAATAGAGATGTCGCTGCGCGGCTCCAGCCGGGCGCTGGAGGCGGTGCTGGAAACCTGCCCGATGCCGGAGGTGCCGCTGAACGATCCGGCGGCGGTGGTGCTCGACCAGATCACGACCGAATGCGCCACCCTCGGCGGCGCCGTGGCGGTGGAGCCCGGTTTCGAACGGCGCGAAGACCTCGACGGCGACGGCATCGAGGACGTGGTGATCGACTACGCCGCCGCCGTCTGCTCGGAAATGGCCTCGCTCTACTGCGGCTCGGGCGGCTGCACCGTGGGCTTCTTCCTGGCGCGCGGCGACGCCTACAAGCGGCTGTTCGACGGCGTGGTCCGCAATTACACCGCGATGCCCGGCGGCCGGCTGGCGCTTGACCTGCACGGCACCGCCTGCGGCCTCTACGGGTTCGAGGCCTGCCGCAAGGTGTTCGACATCACCGGCGACAATTTCACCCTTCTCGAGGAGCTTGGCGGGGAGGCGGCGGAAGCGGCGATGGCTGCGGAAGAGGGTGCGGCCGATGAACCGGCCGATGAATCGGCAAGCGACGCCTCAGGCGGGGATGCCACATCGGAACCGGAACCCGCTCCCACCACGGGGAGCGAATGGATGGGCGATGGCGACGCGGGCGGTGAGCCTGCCGACCTCGCCACCGATCCGATCGGCGCGGCACCCGGCGAAAACCCCGACAGCGGGCGCTGAACCGCGCTTTTGTCTTGCGCCCGGTCGCGGCCGGGCTAGGCTCGAACCAAATGGTCAAAACGGAGACGGCGATGTCCCTTCTCGACGATGCCAAGGCTGTGCGCAGCAACGCCCACGCGCCCTATTCGGGCTTCAAGGTCGGGGCGGCGATCCGCACTCCCTCGGGCGCGGTCTTCACCGGGGTGAACGTCGAGAACGCGGCCTACCCCGAGGGCACCTGCGCCGAGGCCGGGGCGATCGCCGCGATGGTAGCGGCTGGCGAAAACCGGATCGCGGAAGTGGCGGTAGTGGGCGATGCGCCCGACCCGGTCACGCCCTGCGGCGGCTGCCGCCAGAAGATCGCCGAGTTCGCGCCCAGGGGCACGCAGGTGACGATGGCCAACCTGAGTGGCGACGAACTGGTGATGACGATCGAGGCACTCCTGCCGCACGCCTTCGCCAAGGCGCAGATGGAGGGCTGAGCCATGACCCGCGCCTTCCTCGTCGTCCTCGATTCCGTGGGGATCGGCGGTGCCCCCGATGCCGATACCTTTTTCAACGATGGCGTGCCCGATACCGGCGCCAACACGCTCGGCCACATCGCCGAGGCCTGCGCATCGGGCCGGGCGGACGCCGCCGGGCGCTCGGGGCCGCTGAAACTGCCCAACCTCGACGCGCTGGGTCTCGGCGCCGCATTGGAGCTTGCCAGCGGCGCGCCCGTAACCGGGCTTGGTGCCATCCCCACCGGCCTCTGGGGCGCGGCCACCGAGGTGAGCCGGGGCAAGGATACGCCCTCGGGCCACTGGGAGATCGCGGGCCTGCCCGTGCCCTGGGACTGGACCTATTTCCCGAAGACCGAGCCGGCCTTTCCCGACCGCGTCACCGAGGCGCTGATCGCGGCCGCGGGCACCGGGGGCATCCTCGGCAACAAGCACGCCTCGGGCACGGTGATCCTCGATGAGCTGGGTGCGGAGCACATCGCCACCGGCTGGCCGATCGTCTACACCTCGGCGGATTCCGTGCTGCAGATCGCCGCGCACGAGGAAAGCTTCGGGCTCGAGCGGCTCTACGAACTGTGCGAGGCCGTCGCGCCGATGCTGCACGAGATGCGCGTGGGCCGGGTCATCGCCCGGCCATTCCTGGGCAGCCCTGGCGAAGGCTTCACCCGCACAACCAACCGCAAGGATTTCGCTCTCGCGCCGCCGGGGCCGACACTGCTGGACTGGGCGCAAGACGCGGGCCGGAGCGTCAACGCGGTGGGCAAGATCGACGACATATTCGCGCATCGCGGGATGGACAACGGCATCCACGGCGCCGACGCCGACCTCATGGAGGCGCTGATTGGCTGGGGCGAGGGCGCGGAGGAGGGCAGCCTGACCTTCGCCAACCTCGTGGAGTTCGACGCGAAATACGGCCACCGGCGCGACGTGGCGGGCTACGCCGCCCACCTCGAATGGTTCGACGCGCAGTTGCCGCGGTTCCTCGCCTCGCTTCGTGAGGGCGACCTCGCGATCTTCACCGCCGACCACGGCAACGATCCCACATGGACCGGCACCGACCATACCCGCGAGCGGGTGCCGGTGCTGGGCTGGGGTGTGGGCGCGCGCGGCATCGGCCAGGTGGCCTTCGCCGATCTCGGCGCGAGCGTGGCGGCCCATCTCGGGTTGCCGGAGCGCGGCGCGGGCAAGAGTTTCCTTTGAAACCGCGCGCCTTGCCCATGACCGACCACGGAAAGGACCGCTTTTGAGCTTCAAGACCCTGCCCAAGATCGAGTTGCATCACCACCTCGAAGGCGCCGCGCCGCCGGCCTTCGTGCGCGACATGGCGCGCGCGAAGGGCTTCGACGTTTCCGGCATTTTCGATGCGAACGGGGCCTATCAATACGATGATTTCTTGCAGTTTCTCGATGTTTATGAAGCTGCGACCAAACCGTTCCAGACCCCGGACGATTACGCGCTCCTCACCGCCATCGTGCTCGGCGAGGCGGCGGAGGCGGGGGTGGTCTACCTCGAAAGCTTCCTCTCGCCCGATTTCTGCGGCGGGCGCGATCCGGGCGCGTGGCGCGAGTATTTCCACGCCATGTGGGAGGCTGCGCTGTCGGCCGAAGAACTTGGCATCACCATGCGCGGCATCGTCACCGCGATCCGCCATTTCGGCCCCGAGGCGGCGCGCGAGGTGGCGGCCTGCGCGCGGGAGACGGCGGGCGGCTTCGTCACCGGCTTTGGCCTGGCGGGGAACGAGAACGCAGGCAAGACCGCCGATTTCGCCTATGCCTTCGACATGGCGCGCGAGGCGGGGCTGCGGCTCACCGCCCATGCCGGCGAATGGGCCGGGCCGACCTCGGTGCGCGATGCGCTGGAACATCTCGGCGTCGAGCGGATCGGCCACGGCGTGCGCGCGATCGAGGATCCGGCCCTGGTGGCCGACCTGGCGGCGCGCGGCACCGTGCTCGAGGTCTGCCCCGGTTCCAACGTGGCGCTGGGGATCTACCCGTCCTACGCCGATCACCCGATCGCCCGGCTGCGCGACGCGGGCGTGAAGGTGACCGTCTCGACCGATGATCCGCCCTTCTTCCACACCGACATGACCCGCGAATACGAGGAACTGGCCCGCGCCTTCGGCTGGGACGAGGCCGATTTCGCCGCGCTCAACCGGGTGGCGCTGGAGGCCGCGTTCTGCGATGATGACACCCGTGTGCGGATTGCCGAACGGCTGGAGGCTGCCAATGCTTGACCATCTCAAGATCGTCCAACACCCGCTGGTGCAGCACAAGCTCACGCTGATGCGCCGCAAGGACACCTCCACCGCCGAGTTCCGCCAGCTTCTGCGCGAGATCTCTCTCCTGCTCGCCTACGAAGTCACCCGCGAACTGCCGATGACGAAGACGACGGTGGAAACCCCGCTGAAAGAGATGGAAGCGCCGCTGCTCGCGGGCAAGAAGATGGCGCTTGTGTCGATCCTGCGGGCGGGCAACGGTCTGCTTGACGGGGTGCTGGAACTGATCCCCTCGGCGCGGGTCGGGTTCATCGGGCTTTACCGCAACGAGGAAACGCTGGAGCCGGTGCAATACTACTTCAAGGTGCCCGAGGAGATCTCCGAGCGGCTGGTGATCGTGGTCGACCCGATGCTGGCGACGGGTAATTCCTCGGTCGCGGCGATCGACCTGCTGAAGAAGGCCGGCGCGAAGAACATCCGCTTCCTCTGCCTGCTCGCCGCGCCCGAGGGGGTGCAGCGGATGGCGGAGGCGCACCCGGACGTGCCGATCGTGACGGCGGCGGTCGACGAGCGGCTCAACGAGCATGGCTACATCGTGCCCGGCCTCGGCGATGCGGGCGACCGGATGTATGGCACCAAATAGCCTGAATTGTCGTGAAACGGGCGAGGGTTTTCGCCTCGCCCCCTAGACACACCTGCCTCGATCCGCCATTGTGATCCCAACATCTTGTGTGGGGGCACAGATATGAATTTGCTGCGTAAAGTGAGTGCCTTGGCCCTGGTGGCGGTTGTTTCCGGCACGGCTGCCAATGCCTACACCCTGAAACAGGCGGCCAAGCCGGCGGAGGTTCCGCCGGCGAGCTACCGGGGCGATGTTTACGTCGACAGCCGGGGCTGCGCCTACGTCCGGGCCAATATCGGCTCGACGGTGAACTGGGTGCCGCGTCTCTCCAGTGATCGCAAGACGGTGATCTGCGGGCTGACGCCCACCGCGAGCGTAACCGGAATGGCCTCGGCGCGCCCGCCCGCACCGCCGGCCCCGCCCGCGCCAACCGCCGCTCCGGCCCAGCCGGCCCCCGCCACCACGGCCGCCGCGCCCAAGCCGGCCCCGGCAACGTCGATCGCGCGCACCATGAAGGTAACCTGCCCGGCCGACGGGTCGACCGCGCGGGTTCGCATCGGGTCCGATACCGTCGCGGTCAACTGCGCCGCGGGGCAGACCACGGCCAAGAGTTACATCGTGCAACATGCCGGCGGCGAACGCACCCGCCTGATCGTCAACCCCGCCGCCTCCAGGCCGGTGGCGCCGAAGGCCGTCGCTGAAGCGTCGGGCCCGCGTGCCGCGCAGCCTGCCGGATCGACCGCGCGTGTGCGGATCGGCGGCGTGGCGCCGGGCTCGGGCAGCGAGGCGGCCGGCGGGGGCTACCCGTTCGGCAGCGGCTTCGGGCTCGGATCGGGTCCCGGCGTTGCCGACCCGGTGCCAACGCCCGGCCAACAGACCCTGCGCGGTGGAACCGCGACCACGACCGCAGGCGGCGCAGCTCCGGCGCCCGAGCCCAGGCAAGTGGTGATCCCGTCCGGCTACCGCTCGGCCTGGACCGACGACCGGCTGAATCCCGAGCGCGGGCCGCGCAGTGCCTATGGCGATCAGCAGATGGCCGCCACCTGGGACACCTCGAAAGTGCCGATGCGCGAGGCCAATCCTGCCCCGGCGCGCGGGCTGATCGGAGGATCGGACACCGGCGGAGTACAGGTATTCACCAAGAGCCCCTCCGCCGTGCCCGCCACGGTGGCCAGAACCCCGGCCGCGGCACCGGCGAAGCGCTACGTGCAGGTGGGCGCGTTCAACGTCGCGGCGAACGCCGAGCGGGCCGTGGCGCGGCTGCAGGCGCTGGGCCTTCCGGGCCGCGTTGCCAAGACGCGGTCAGGGCGCACCGTCGTGGTGGCCGGTCCCTATGCGGAGGCCTCTGCGCTGAACAGCGCGCTTGCGATCGCGCGGCGCGGCGGCTTTGCCGACGCTTTCCTGCGCAACTGACGTGCGCACCGTGAAAAAAAAGCAAAGCCCCGTCCGGCAAGGGGAAGCGGACGGGGCTTTTTCGCGCTGTGATCGGGGGGCAGTTACGAGCGCGAAGAGGGTGCGACGGGGGGAGCCTAGCGGACGCGGGGATTGCATGAAGCGCCGCTCTGCCCCACCCCGCGCTCAGGCCGCCGCGAAGGCGGTGGCCTTGGGACGTCGCGAGTCGTCTTTCGCCAGGGCGGCCACGAGGGCCTCGGCTTCGCGACCACGCAAGGTGACGTAAGGGGCAGGGCGCCCGCCTGAATCGAGCTGGTCGATCGGGGCGATCCCCGGCGCCGTCGAGGGCGCCAGCATCAGTGCCCCGCCATCGACGAAGACCAGTTCGTCATTCTCGCAATGCAGCGTGATCACCTCGACCGGCCGCAAGGCGCGGAACCGCTCGATGCCCCGAAAGCCGACCAGCGCCTTGGCGGGAAGCAGCGCGAACGGGTCGCCCCGCATCGCCTCTGCGGCGTCGCTTTCCACCAGAACGGGCTGTTCGGGCATGAGCACCATCGGCTCGTCGTTGCCGATCGCCCCGGCCGGAACGTCCACGGGCGCGGCGAAAGCCGGCAGGCTGTCGGAGGCGGCAAGATGCTTGCCCCGCGTCATCGCGGCAATCGTCTGCGCGCCGTGGTCGAAGGTCAGCACCCGGTCGCCTGCCGCGAGGGCTTCGACCGGACGCCAACCCTGGTCGGTGGCGATACGGGTTCCGACGGTGAAGCCGGACAGGTGGTAATCTCCGTGGGGCGCCTTGGGCAGACCGAACATATCCATTCCCCGATTGCGAGGCCGGGGTGGCAGCCCCGCGTGGCCTCTTGCTCAATTTCGTCCCGCCATGGTTGCGGTCGGCTCGAGGAGAAACTTCGGCGCGATTGGGGCGTTATTGCGGCATTAACGAGATTTTTCGCAACATTTCATCAAGCGCGACCCGATTGTCGTGCAGGCGGCGACAAAGCCCTCATTCGAAACTGTAAGAAAAACGGCGGATATCGGGCGCGCAGGCTTCGGCGACCAGCGCGGCATCCGACTCGCTATAGTAGCCACGCCAGTCGCGCGTGCGTTCGGAGCGGTTTTCGTGCGGGATACCGTCGAGGCGAAAGCCGAGGTGCGCTTCGAGCGGCGCGAGATCGTCGCGCAGGTGTTCCAGCCGGATGAACAGATCGGCGCGCTCGGTGCCCCCGGCGTCGGTCACATGGCGGCCATAGGGATAGGCGCGCATGCCGGCCACGGTTTCGGGCGCGTTGAGGAATGCGGCGAAATCCAGCGCGCGCGCGCGCGCGATGGCGGGGTGATCGAAGTCCTGGCCGCGGAGCCAGTGATAATAGCTCACCATCCTGTCCCACGGGTTGCGCACGAGGGTGAAGACGAAGAATTCCTCGATCTCGGCCTGTGTCACGAGGCCGTAGAGATCGGAGAGCATCGAGTGTTTCCACAGCCGCCCCGAGGCTTGCACGTCCTTCACCCGGTGGCGGCGTCTGCGCGCCTTCGGTGTGTCGCCCAGCATGATGTCGTCGGCCATGGCGCGGGCCTCGAGGGCGAGCGCCAGCGAGGTGCCGCCCGTCTTCGGGGCGTGGATGAAGATAAAGCGGCGACCGCGCGAGAGGATCATGGCGCAAGACTACAGCCGCGCCGCGCGCCGGGCCACTCCCCATGCTTCTTGGGTCCGAAAATACCTCGGGGGGTGAGCCCGAAGGGCGAGGGGGGCAGAGCCCCCCTTTTCGGTGCCTTGAGAAAAAAAGCGCGTGCAGTGTTCCCCGTCTCTGCGGATCCGTCCAGGCAGCGCCCCCCTTTCGGCGCCCCGGAGGCGGCATCGGCATTGACGCCCCTCGTGCCGCGGTGCCAAATCGCCTGAACCACGGCAGAGGGAGGCGCAGATGGGTTGGCTGAAGGACGAAACCGGGTTGGAGAAGACCGCGGCGAACCACGTGGCACTCACGCCGCTATCGCACCTGCGGCGCGCGGCGGCGCTGTTTCCCGAGAAACTCGCCATCGTCGACCGCGACCGGCGCTTCAGCTACGGCGAGTATCACGCCCGCGCCTCGCGGCTGGCCTCGGCGTTGCGCACGGCCGGGGTGGCGCCGGGCGACGTTGTCGCGACGATCCTGCCCAACACGCTGGCCCAGGCCGAGGCGCATTGGGGCGTGCCCGCCGCCGGGGCGGTGCTCAACACCATCAACACCCGCCTCGACGTCGACACCGTGGCCCATATCTTCGGCCACGGCGAGGCGAAGGTGGCGCTGGTCGACAGCGCCTTTCTAGGGCTGGCCGAGGCGGCGCTGAAGCGGATGGAGGGCGAGGGTCCGCGGATCATCGAGGTTGCCGACCCGGCGGCGGGAGCGCCGGCCTCTGGGCGGCACACCGAATACGAAGAGTTCCTTTCCGGCGGCGATCCGGATTTCGACTGGCACATGCCCGAGGACGAATGGGAGAGCCTCGCGCTCAACTACACTTCCGGCACCACCGGCCGGCCCAAGGGCGTGGTCTACTCGCACCGCGGCGCCTACCTGCACACGCTCGGCCTCGGGCTCGACTGGGGGCTGAACCGCGATACCGTCTATCTTACCATCGTGCCGCTGTTTCACTGCAACAACTGGGTCCACACCTGGTCGATCCCGGCGGTGGGCGGCACCACCGTCTGCTGCCGCGACATCACCGCCAAGGCGATCTACGACGCCATCGCCGACGAGGGCGTGAGCCATTTCGGTGGCGCGCCGATCGTGCTGAACATGATCGTGAACGCCAAGGATGCTGATCGGCGCACCTTCGACCACGTGGTCAACGTCTACACAGCCGGCGCGCCGCCGCCCGCCGCCACGCTCGCCGCGATCGAGCCGCTCGGCTTCGCGGTCACCCAGATGTATGGCCTGACCGAAACCTATGGCCACGTCGTCGAATGCCGCTGGAAGGACGAATGGAACGACCTGCCAGACGCCGAGCGCTACGCGATCAAGGCGCGCACCGGGGTGGCACAGGTGATGGAGGAGCACGTCACTGTGATGGACGCCGACACCATGCGCGAGGTGCCCGCCGACGGCGAGACGATCGGCGAGATCATGGTGCGCGGCAACGTGGTGATGAAGGGCTACCTGAAAAACCCGGAAGCCACCGAAGAGGCGTTCCGGGGGGGCTATTTCCACACCGGTGACATCGCCTTCAAGCACCCCGACGGTTACATCAAGATCACCGACCGGGCGAAGGATATCATCATCTCGGGCGGCGAGAACGTCTCGTCGGTGGAGGTCGAGGGGGCGCTCATGCATCACCCGGCGGTGAGCCTCTGCGCGGTGGTGGCGAAACCGGACGAAACATGGGGCGAGGTGCCCTGTGCCTTCGTCGAGCTGAAGGAGGGCGCAGAGGCGACAGAGAACGAGTTGATCGCCTTCGCCCGCGACCGGCTCGCCGGGTTCAAGACGCCCAAGCGCGTGATCTTCACCGAGCTGCCCAAGACCTCGACCGGCAAGATCCAGAAGTTCGAACTGCGCAAGCTGGTGGCGGAGCTCTGAGCGGAGCCGTTTTCCGTACGGAAAACGCTGCGAATTCCGTACGGAATTCGGCCCCGCCCCGCCCCGCGCGGCTTCGGCTGGACGCGGGGGCACGGCCCGCGCTACCTTTGCGGCAACCATACAAAGAGCAGCCTTGCCCGACATGACGGCGCTGACCCAATATCAACGGCTCGAGGCCCCCGGCCTCTGGCGGCCGCGCGCCGAGGCGCAGCGGCTCAACGTGATCGTTTCCATCGGCGATGCGACGCTGACAATCACCGATCTCTCCGACCGGGCGCTTGCGCATTGGTCGCTCGCGGCGCTGCATCGGCTGAACCCGGGGCAGAGCCCCGCGCTTTTCGCGCCATCGGATGCGGCGGAGGACACCGAGGAACTCGAGATCGACGACGCGGACATGATCACCGCGCTCGAGAAGGTGCGCCGGGCGATCGACCGGAGCCGGCCCCGTGCCGGGCGGTTGCGGATCGGGTTCACGCTCGCGGCCCTGGCGCTCGGCGCCACCCTGGCGGTGACATGGCTTCCCGGCGCGCTGAGGCAGCACACCCTTTCGGTTCTCCCCGATGTGACGCGGACGGCCGTCGGCGAGCGGCTGCTCGACCGAGTCCGCCGGGCGACGGGCGCGCCCTGCACCGGCACTTACGGCGTGGCGGCGCTCTCGCGCCTTGGCGCGCGCGTGCTCGAGGGTGACCAAGCCCGGCTTTTCGTCATGCCCGCCGGCGTGGCTGGGGCGGGCCATTTGCCGGGCGGGATCATCCTGATCAACCGCGCGCTCGTGGAAGACTACCCGGAGCCGGACGTGGCGGCCGGCTTTCTTCTTGCCGAGGCCGAGCGGGCGCGGCAGCAGGATCCGATGGCGGCCTTCCTTCGGCACGCGGGGATCGTCGCCACCGCGAAGCTGCTCACCACCGGCACGATCGACGACCACGTGCTCGATGCCTATGCCGAAACGCTGCTGACGACGCCGCCTGAGCCGGTGCCGGTTGAAGCCCTCTTGGCGCGTTTCGAGGCGGCGGGCGTGCGCTCGACACCCTATGCCTATGCGCTGGATAAGACGGGTGAAACCACGCTGGGGCTGATCGAGGCCGACCCGGTGCCGCTTGCCCTGTCAGCACCGCTTCTGGCCGATGCCGACTGGATCAGCCTGCAGGGGATCTGCGCGGAGTAACCGGCCTCAGGCCAGCCCCGCTTCCGCCATCAGGCGTTCGGCCTCGGCGGCGAGCAGCGCCTGCGCGCCTGCCCCCTCCACCGGCACCTTGCCGACTTCGAGAAACAGCGGTGCGGCGAAGGGCGGCACCCTGTCGAGCACCACGTGGTCAACCTGCGCGCGGGTGCGCGCCAACATCTCCTCGATCCGGCCGAAGCCGATAAGCCCGCGCATGGCTTCCTCGCGGGTGATGTCGAGCAGCAGGTGGTGCGGGTCGTACTTGCGCAGGGTGTCGTAGAGGATATCGGAGGAAAAGGTGGCCTGGCGGGCATTGGCGCGCTTGCCGGGGAAGTTGCGCGGGGTGAGGCCCGCGATGGTCGCGGCGGTCTTGAAGGCGCGCTTCATCAGCGCGTTCTCGGCCAGCCAGCCCTCGAGCCCGTCGCGCAGGCCCTCGGGGTCGAGCAGGGCGGCGGGGTCGGGCATCGGCTCGAGCGACCAGATCAGCGTGGCGTAGTCGCTGGCGACGAACCCCAGCGGTCCGAGCCCGGCAAGCTCCATCCGGCGGGTGAGCAGAAGCCCCAGCGTCTGCTGCGCGCCGCGCCCGGCGAAGCCGTGGACGCAGCTGTGCGCGCGGCCCTCGAAGGGAAAGCTCTCCACCAGCACCCGGCCGGCGCGTGGCAGGTGCGACACCTGCGCTTGGAGCGCGATCCAGTCGCGCGTGTGGCCGGGCAGGGAGGTCAGGTCGTCGCGGTGCAAGAGATCGAGCACCCGGGCGGACAGCTGGGTCGAGGTGGAAAACTTCGTGCCCATGAACACCGCTACCCTCGGCTTGCGCCCCCGGTCGCGGCTGACCTCGACGTGCATCTCCTTCAGGCTCTCGAAGCGCACGATCTGGCCACCGATCAGGAAGGTGTCGCCGGGCGTGAGCGAGGCGGCGAAGGCCTCCTCGACCTCGCCGAGCGCGCCGCGATGGCCGCGCATCCGCACCTTGAGCGTGTCGCTGTCCTGGATCGTGCCGATGTTCATTCGGATGAGCTGTGCCGAGCGCGGATCACGCAACTGCCAAAGCCCGTCGGGGCGCTGCTTGAGACGCTGCCAGCGGTCGTAGGCGCGCAGCGCGTAGCCGCCGGTGGCGACGAAATCGAGGCAGGCGTCGAACTGTGCCCGGGTGAGCGCGGCGTAGGGTCCGGCGCGGCTTGCTTCGGCAAACAGCTCCGCCGCGTCGAAAGGCCCCGAGCAGGCGCGGATCAGGATATGCTGGCACAGCACGTCGCGCGGCCCCGGCCCGCGCGGCTCTCCGTCGAGATCATGGGCATGAACCGCCTCGATCGCGGCCTGGCACTCGATCACTTCCCAGCGGTTGGCGGGCAGCAGCAGCGCCTTGGAGGGCGCGTTGTAGCGGTGGTTCGCGCGACCGATGCGCTGCACGAGGCGCTTGACGTTCTTCGGCGCGCCGATCTGGATCACCAGGTCCACATCGCCCCAGTCGAGCCCGAGATCGAGCGTGCCGGTGCAGACGATGGCCTTGAGATCACCGCGCAGCATCGCCGCCTCGACCCTTTCACGGGCCTCGCGGGCCAATGAGCCGTGGTGGATGGCGATGGGCAGGGTCTCGTCGTTGGCGAGCCAGAGGTGGTGGAAGAAGATCTCGGCCTGCGCGCGGGTGTTGTGGAAGATCAGCGTGGTCTTGTGGCGCTTCACCTCCGCCAGCACCTCGGCGATGGCGTAGCGCCCGCCGCCGCCGGACCAGGGCGGCGGGGTTTCGGTCTCGAGCATGCGGATATCGGGCGCGGGGCCGGGATCGGCATGAAGCAGCACCGCGCCGGGGGCATGGAAATACCGCGCCAGCGCCGGCGGGTCTTCGACCGTGGCCGAGAGCCCGACGCGCCGCAGCCCCGGTGCGAGCGCCTCCAGCCGGGAGAGCAGCAGCATGAGCTGATCGCCCCTCTTCGATTCGGCCAGCGCGTGCACCTCGTCCACCACCACCCGGCGCAGGCTCGCGAACAGGCGCGGGGCGTCTTCGTAGGAGAGCAGGAGCGCCAGGCTTTCGGGGGTGGTGAGCAGAATGTGCGGCGGGTCGGCGCGCTGGGCCTTGCGCCGGGTCTGGCTGGTATCGCCCGAACGGTCATCGACGCGGATGGCGAGGCCCATCTCGGCAATCGGCCCGGTGAGGTTGCGGCGCATGTCGGCGGCAAGCGCCTTGAGCGGCGAGATGTAGAGCGTGTGCAAACCCGGGGCCGGATCGAGAGCCAGATCGACGAGGGTAGGCAGAAAACCTGCAAGGGTCTTGCCGCCGCCGGTGGGCGCGATCAGCAGGGTGGCCGGGTCTTCGGCGCGCGCCAGCATCTCGCGCTGATGCGGGTGCGGGCGCCAGCCCTTTGTGCGGAACCAGTCGGAAAATTCGGGGGGCAGGGCGCTCATGGTTTGCACGATAGGGCCGTGCTCCGGGGAAGAAAAGCAGCAGCCGCCGCCGCGCGCCGTAGTGCCGGGCGAAGCCCGCGATTCCAGCCGGTCTGGTACCCGCGGCGGGACTCGAACCCGCACGCCCGAAGGCTGGGGATTTTAAGTCCCCTGTGTCTACCATTCCACCACGCGGGCCGACGCGGGGGACGGTAGCGGATCAAGGCGGCGGGGGAAAGATCGCGGAGCGGATGTGGGGCCAATCTGCCCCGCTGTCGAAAACAGGTTGCGAGGCTGCGGGTTGCGCTGGCGAATCCATGTCGATCGGCTAGTCTCGCCGCATGCATCTGGATGTGCAGGATCTCAAGGGCTTCTATTACCGCTCGGCGCTGGGCCGGGCGGCGCAGCGCGCCGTGCGCGGTCAGGTGCGTGCGCTGTGGCCCGAGGCGAAGGGGCAGACGGTGCTGGGCTTCGGCTTCTCGGTGCCGCTGCTTCGCCC
Organism: Sinisalibacter lacisalsi; assembly: GCF_014640115.1. Classification (GTDB taxonomy): domain Bacteria; phylum Pseudomonadota; class Alphaproteobacteria; order Rhodobacterales; family Rhodobacteraceae; genus Sinisalibacter; species Sinisalibacter lacisalsi. The sequence continues at coordinate 984,139 of NZ_BMGI01000001.1, forward strand.
CTACCTTGACGAAGCGCGCCGCGTGATCGCGCTGATGCCGGGGCCGCAGGGCGTAATGCACTGGCCGGCGGGCTTGCCCAATGTTTCGGTGCTCTGCGAGGAAACGCTCTGGCCGGTCGATACCGGCGTGGTCGACAAGCTCGTGCTGATGCATGGTCTGGAAACCTCGACCTACCCCGAAACCCTGCTCGACGAAGCCTATCGCGCGCTTGGCCCCGGTGGACGGGCGCTTTTCATAGTGCCCAACCGCGCCGGGCTGTGGTCGCGCTCCGACGCCACGCCCTTCGGGTTCGGCCGGCCCTACTCTCTGCGCCAGCTCGAACAACAGTTGCGCGATCATGGTTTCTCGATCGAGCGTCACGCGGCGGCGCTGTTCCAGCCGCCGTCGCCAAGGCGGTTCTGGCTCAAGACCGGCGCGATATGGGAGCGTGCGGGGCATTGGCTGCCGATGGCTCTCGCGGGCGGCGTGCTGATCGTCGAGGCCTCGAAGCAGGTTCCCGCCCCGCGGCGCCCGGGGTTGGGCGAACGGGTGAAGCAACCGCTCGGCGTGCTCGAGGGGCTCGGCCTGCCGGAGCCCAGCCGCAAACTCTGATCCGCCCGCCCCCTAGCGAGGGGGTGCCGCATTCACGTTACTTTCGGCGGAGGGATTCGGCCCGCATCGGGCCCGCGTTTCCGGCCCCCGTGGCACCCCGGTCTGGTGCAATACGCCGCAGCCGGGTTAAAGCTTTATGAATAGATCTTTAATGTTGGCGATAAACCTGCGCAACAGTGTTGCGGGACCGGTGAGCCTCTGCTAGACCCACGCCGATTTCAGATGGCTCGCATACCGCGCGGCATCACGTGGCCGCCCCTGTCTGCAAAGGCAGACGACGATGGGGCTAAAGACATCGGAAGGGTGGACGTGTCCGAAGCTTCTATCTCAACTGGCATCGCCCAGCGATACGCAACGGCCGTTTTCGAACTGGCCAAGGAAGACAAGAACCTCGCCGCCGTGGAAAAGGATCTCGATGCGCTGTCCGATGCGCTGGCCGAGAGCACGGACCTGGTCGCGATGATCGCCTCGCCGGTCTATTCCCGCGCGGACCAGGCCAAGGCGGTAACGTCGCTGGCGGCGAAGATGGGGTTGTCGACGGCGATCGCCGGGGCGCTCGGCGTCATGGCCGAGAAACGCCGCCTCTTCATCCTGCCGCAGTTCATTTCCGGCCTGCGCGCCGCCATCGCCGAGGACAAGGGCGAGGTGACGGCCGATGTGACCGCAGCCAAGGCGATGACCAAGGCCCAGCAGGACAAACTCGCCAAGGCGCTCAAGACCAGCGTTGGCAAGGACGTGAAAATCAATCTGGCCGTCGATGAAAGCCTCATCGGCGGTCTTGTCGTCAAGGTGGGCTCGAAGATGATCGACAGTTCGATCCGTTCGCGGCTCAATGCACTCCAGAATTCCATGAAAGAGGTCGGATAAGAATGGGTATCCAAGCAGCCGAGATTTCTGCGATCCTGAAGGAGCAGATCAAGAACTTTGGCCAGGAGGCCGAAGTGGCCGAAGTGGGCCGCGTGCTCTCCGTCGGTGACGGTATCGCCCGTGTCCATGGCCTCGACAATGTCCAGGCCGGTGAAATGGTCGAGTTCCCCGGTGGCATCCGGGGGATGGCGCTGAACCTCGAGGCCGACAACGTCGGCGTCGTGATCTTCGGCTCGGACCGTGACATCAAGGAAGGCGACACCGTCAAGCGCACGAAATCCATCGTGGACGTGCCGGTGGGCGACGCGCTTCTCGGCCGGGTGGTCGACGCGCTCGGCAACCCGATCGACGGCAAGGGCCCGATCAAGTCGAAGCAGCGTTCGGTTGCCGACGTGAAGGCGCCGGGCATCATCCCGCGTAAATCGGTGCACGAGCCGATGGCGACCGGCCTCAAGTCGGTCGACGCCATGATCCCGATCGGCCGTGGCCAGCGCGAGCTGATCATCGGCGACCGCCAGACCGGCAAGACCGCCGTGGCGCTCGACACGATCCTGAACCAGAAGAGCTACAACGAAGCCGCCGGCGACGACGAATCGAAGAAGCTCTACTGCGTCTACGTCGCCATCGGCCAGAAGCGCTCGACCGTGGCGCAGCTGGTCAAGAAGCTCGAGGAAAACGGCGCGATGGAGTATTCCATCATCGTGGCCGCCACCGCTTCCGACCCGGCGCCGATGCAGTATCTCGCCCCCTACACCGCCACCGCGATGGGCGAGTTCTTCCGCGACAACGGCCGCCACGCGCTAATGGTTTACGATGACCTCTCCAAGCAGGCCGTCGCCTATCGCCAGATGTCGCTCCTGCTGCGCCGCCCGCCGGGGCGTGAAGCCTACCCGGGCGACGTGTTCTACCTGCACTCCCGCCTGCTCGAGCGTTCGGCCAAGCTGAACGAAGACCACGGCTCGGGTTCGCTGACGGCGCTGCCGATCATCGAAACCCAGGGCGGCGACGTGTCGGCCTTCATCCCGACCAACGTGATCTCGATCACCGACGGCCAGATCTTCCTCGAGACCGAACTGTTCTACCAGGGCATCCGCCCGGCGGTGAACACCGGCCTTTCGGTTTCGCGCGTCGGCTCCTCGGCCCAGACCAAGGCGATGTCGTCGGTCGCCGGTCCGGTGAAACTGTCGCTCGCGCAGTACCGCGAGATGGCGGCCTTCGCCCAGTTCGGCTCCGACCTCGACGCCGCGACCCAGCAGTTGCTGAACCGTGGCGCGCGCCTGACCGAGCTGATGAAGCAGCCGCAGTATTCGCCGCTGACCAACGCCGAGATCGTCTGCGTGATCTATGCAGGCACCAACGGCTACCTCGACAAGATCGCGGTCAAGGACGTCGGACGCTTCGAAAAGGGGCTGCTCACGCACCTGCGCACCGACCACAAGGATCTTCTCGACGACATCACCAACAACGATCGCAAGGTGAAGGGCGAGCTGGCCGACAAGATCAAGGCCGCGCTCGATGCCTACGCCAAGGGCTTTTCGTAAGGCTTAGGTGATCTCAAGAGGAGGCTGGCAATGCCAAGTCTTAAGGACCTGAAAAACCGGATCGACAGCGTCAAGTCGACGCGAAAGATCACCAAGGCCATGCAGATGGTGGCCGCCGCGAAACTGCGGCGGGCACAGGATGCGGCCGAGGCGTCGCGGCCCTACACCGAGCGGTTCAACGCCGTGATGGCCGGGTTGGCGAAGGCCGCGGCAGGCTCGGAAGCCGCGCCGAAGCTCCTGCGCGGCACCGGCTCCGACAAGGTGCAGCTGCTCATCGTCATGACGTCCGAGCGCGGCCTTTGCGGCGGCTTCAACTCGTCGATCGTGAAAAAGGCCAAGTCCCACGCCGACAAGCTCGTCGCCGAGGGCAAGACGGTGAAGATCATCACCGTTGGCAAGAAGGGCCGGGAACAGCTCAAGCGGGACTACTCGGAGTATTTCCTCGATCACGTCGATCTGAGCGACGTGCGCCACATCGGCTACGACAATGCCCAATCGCTCGCCCGCGACGTGATCGCGCGTTTCGACGCCGATGAATTCGACGTTGCCACGATCTTCTTCAACCGCTTCCAGAGCGTGGTCAGCCAGATCCCGACGGCGCAGCAGATCATCCCGGCGAAGTTCGACGAGGTCGAGTCCGAGGCCGAGCAGACCGGCATGGTCTACGATTACGAGCCCTCGGAAGAGGTGCTTCTCGCAACGCTGCTGCCCTCGGGCGTGGCCACCGCGATCTTCTCGGCGCTGCTTGAAAACGCGGCCTCCGAGCAGGGCGCGCGGATGTCGGCAATGGACAACGCCACGCGCAACGCTGGCGACATGATCGAAGGGTTGACGATCCAGTACAACCGTTCGCGCCAGGCCGTCATCACCAACGAGCTCATCGAAATCATTTCGGGCGCCGAGGCGCTCTAACCGGAACCGGAGACGAAACACATGGCAAATGCAAAAGGCAAAGTGACCCAGGTCATCGGCGCCGTTGTCGACGTGCAGTTCGAGGATGAGCTGCCGGCGATCCTGAACGCGCTCGAAACCGACAACAACGGCAAGCGGCTGGTGCTCGAAGTGGCCCAGCACCTTGGCGAGAACACCGTGCGCACCATCGCGATGGACGCCACCGAGGGCCTCGTGCGCGGTCAGGAAGTGACCGACGTGGGCGAGCCGATCACGGTGCCGGTGGGCAACGCCACGCTCGGCCGCATCCTCAACGTCATCGGTGAGCCGGTGGACGAAAAAGGCCCGGTCGAAACCAAGGAGCGCCGCTCGATCCACCAGGAAGCGCCGGAGTTCCAGGAACAATCGACCGAAACCGCGATCCTCGTCACCGGCATCAAGGTCATCGACCTGCTGGCCCCCTACTCGAAGGGCGGCAAGATCGGCCTGTTCGGCGGCGCCGGCGTGGGCAAGACCGTGCTGATCATGGAACTGATCAACAACATCGCCAAGGTGCACTCGGGCTACTCGGTGTTCGCCGGGGTGGGTGAGCGCACCCGCGAGGGCAACGACCTCTACCACGAGATGATCGAATCCAACGTCATCAAGCCCGATAACCTGGAAGAGAGCCAGGTGGCCCTCGTTTACGGCCAGATGAACGAGCCTCCGGGGGCGCGTGCCCGCGTGGCGCTGACCGGCCTGACGCTGGCGGAACAGTTCCGCGACCAGTCGGGCACCGACGTTCTGTTCTTCGTCGACAACATCTTCCGCTTCACCCAGGCGGGTTCCGAGGTGTCGGCGCTTCTCGGCCGCATCCCCTCGGCAGTGGGCTACCAGCCGACGCTGGCCACCGACATGGGCCAGATGCAGGAGCGCATCACCTCGACGAAAGCCGGCTCGATCACCTCGATCCAGGCCGTCTACGTGCCCGCGGACGACCTCACCGACCCGGCGCCCGCCACCACCTTCGCCCACCTCGACGCGACCACGGTTCTCAACCGCGCGATCTCGGAGCTGGGCATCTACCCGGCGGTGGACCCGCTCGACTCCAACAGCCGGATCCTCGATCCCGCGATCGTCGGCGAGGAGCACTACCAGGTGGCGCGTGACGTGCAGACCATCCTGCAGCGCTACAAGTCGCTCCAGGACATCATCGCCATTCTCGGCATGGACGAACTGAGCGAGGAAGACAAACTCACCGTCACCCGCGCCCGGAAGATCCAGCGTTTCCTCAGCCAGCCGTTCGACGTGGCGAAGGTGTTCACCGGTTCGGATGGTATCCAGGTGCCTCTCGAAGACACGATCAAGTCGTTCAAGGCCGTCGTGGCCGGCGAATACGATCACCTGCCCGAGGGCGCCTTCCTGATGGTCGGCGGCATCGAGGATGTGATCGCCAAGGCCGAAAAGATGGCGGCCGACGCGGCCTAAGGAGGGCCTCCAATGGCTGACATGATGCAATTCGACCTGGTTTCGCCCGAGCGCCGTCTGGCCTCGGTCGAGGCCAGCGCGGTGCAGATCCCTGGCGCCGACGGCGATTTCACGGCCATGGCCAACCATGCGCCGGTGATCGCCACCCTGCGGCCCGGCATCGTGACCGTACAGGGCGCGAACGGCGAGGAGAAGTTCGTCGTCACCGGCGGCTTCGCCGAGATCTCGCCCGAGGGCACCTCGGTTCTGGCCGAACGGGCGATGCCGGCGGGAGAGATGACCCAGGAGGTGCTCGACGATTTCGTGACCGCCGCCGTCGCCGCGCGCGACAACGCGACGCCGGAAATGCACGACCAGCTGGCCAAGCAGGTGGGTGATATCGCGCTCGTCGCCTCTGAACTGGGGCTTCAGGCCAAGGTCTGAACCGCCGCTGCCAGCGGCACCACACAAAAACAGGCGGGCTCCGGGGAAACCCTCGGAGCCCGTTTTTTTATTCGTGGGTCTGGGGCGTGCTGCGGCGGCCGCCAGCGGTGTGATCGGGCGGCCGCGGGGTCAGGCCGGGTCGCTCAGCCGAAGACCTTGCCGAGCGCCCTGTCCACCGTGTCGGTGATCGCGTCGATATCGTCGGCGGTTGCGATCAGCGCGGGTGAAAAGGTGAGGGTGTTGTTGAACCCCGGCACCGAGCGGTTGGTCGCGCCGATGATCACGCCTTGCGCCGCGCATTCCGCCACCACGGCCCCGACGAGCCGCTCTTCCACCGGCTCGCGGCTGGCGCGGTCGGCCACCAGTTCGGCGCCGAGGAACAGCCCCTTGCCGCGCACGTCGCCCACCACGCGGTGCTTCTCCATCAGCCCTTCGAGGTTGGCGAGCATCCGCGCGCCCATGGCGGTGGTGTTGTCGAGCAGGGCCTCGTCCTCGATGATCCGCATGTTCTCTATCGCCGCCGCCGGGCCTGCCGTGCAGCCGCCGAAGGTGGAGATATCGCGGAAGTGGTCGAGCGGGTCGCCGGCGTCGTCCTTGAACATCTCGAACACCGCTTCCGTCGTCACCGTCACCCCGATCGCGGCGTAACCGCTGGCCACACCCTTGGCGAGCGTGACGAAATCGGGGCGCAGCCCGTAGTGTTCGTAGCCGAACCAGGTGCCGGTCCGGCCCATGCCGCAGACCACCTCGTCGATATGCAGGAGGATATCGTATTTCTCGCAGATCTCCTGCACGCGCGGCCAATAGCCTTCCGGCGGCACGATCACGCCGCCGCCCGCGGTGATCGGCTCGAGGCAGAGCGCGCCCACCGTGTCGGGGCCTTCGCGCAGGATGACCTCCTCGATCGCCTCCGCCGCCCGCGCGCCGTAGGCCTCGCCGGACAGATCCCATTGCGCGCGATATTCGAGGCAGTGCGGGACCGAGACGAAATCGGGGGCGAAGGGGCCATAATGCGCGTTGCGCTCGGTTTGCCCGCCCGCGCTCATCGTGCCGATGGTGCTGCCGTGGTAATCGCGCTCGCGGTAGAGGATCTTGCGTTTCCGGCCGCCGTGGCGCTTGTGGGCGATCTGGCGCACCATCTTGAACACCTTCTCGTTCGCCTCGCTTCCCGAATTGGCGTAGTAGACCCGGGCCATCCCCGGCATTTTCGCGATGAGCTTCTCGGCGAAGAGCGCGCCGGGGATCGAACCCGCCGCCCCGGCGAAATAGTTGAGCTTCACGATCTGGTCGCGGATCGCGTCGGCGATGCTGGCCCGTCCGTAGCCGACGTTCACCGTCCAGACCCCGCCGGAAACCGCGTCGATGTATTCCTTGCCGGTCGCGTCCCAGACCCGCATCCCCTTGCCCTCGACGATGATCCGCGGATCGGTGGTCTCGAACGGCTTGTGCTGGGTGAGGTGGTGCCAGACATGGGCCTTGTCGGCCTCCACGACGTGCCTGATATCGTTCTCGTTGAACCCGTCCATGAAACCCTCCATCGGCTCGGCGCGGTGCTGAATAATTTGATCAAATCAATAGGGCGATGCGGTGGCGAAAGCAATCCTGATCGCGTGTCTCAGAGTTTTTCGGGTGCGTCACCGAAGCTTTGTATTGCGCCGATACCGGAATGTCAGGATGAGCCGCTTCCGCTCACCGCGATTCTGTCGATCAGAACCAGCCCAGGAGCCAGACATGAAAGACTTCGAGAAGGACTACCCCGATCACACCGAAGCCATGGGGTATGAGCACGGCGACGAGCCGCAGTGCAACACCTCCGCCAACCCCAACTTCTATGACGTGATGGAAGCCCGGGCCGCGCGTCGTGGCTTCATGATGGGCGGGCTTGCCACCATCGCCACCGGCCTGTTCGGCGCCTCGCTCTCGGGCAAGGCGGCGCTGGCGCAGACCACTTCCAGCCTCATCGGCTTCAAGCCGGTTCCGGTCAGCTTCGACGATACCGTGGTCGTCCCCGAAGGTTACAGCTTCCAGATTCTCGGCGGCACCGGCGAGCCGATCTCGGGCGACATGCCGGCCTATCGTCCCGGTGCCAACACCGGTGCCGAGCAGGAACACCAGATCGGCCAGTGCCATGACGGGATCCACTTCTTCCCGATCGAGGGGTCGTCCGAGGATGGTCTGCTGGTTGAGAACCACGAATACATCGAGCCGCGCTTCCTGCATGCCGAGAAGGAAGGCTACAAGGGGGCTGCCTTCGACAAGCGCAGCGTTCTGTACGATGCCGATGGCATGCGCGACGACGACGAGGTGCGCATGGAGATCGCCGCCCACGGCATCTCGATCTTCCGCACCACGAAGCAGGCCGACGGCAGCTGGGCGATCGTGGCCGATCCGCACAACCGCCGGATCACCGCCAACACGCCGATGGAAATCGCCGGCCCGGTGCGCGGCTCGGCCCATGTGCGCACCAAGTACAGCCCCGATGGCACCATGACCCGCGGCACGGTGAACAACTGCGCCCATGGCGTGACCCCGTGGAACACCTACCTGGCTGCCGAAGAGAACTGGGCGGGCTACTTCGCGAACACCACCGAGATCGACCAGAAGCCCGACCTGCCGCGCGAGCATGCCCGCTACGGCGTGTCGACCAACCCGCAGGGCGGCCGCTATGGCTGGCACCTCGCCAAGTCGGGCGCCGACGAGTTCGTGCGCTGGGATGCCACCGCCAAGGGCGCCTCGGCCACTGACGACTACCGCAACGAGCCGAACACCTATGGCTGGATGGTCGAGGTCGACCCGTTCGATCCCGAGAGCACCCCGGTCAAGCGCACCCACCTGGGCCGCTTCGCCCACGAGGGCGTCGTTTTCGCCCCGGTCGTCGAGGGTGCGCCGGTGGTGTGTTACTCGGGCGACGATGCGCGCTTTGAATACATCTACAAGTTCGTGTCGGACGACGTGTTCGTGCCGGGCGAAACCGATGGTTCGATCCTCGACCGCGGCACGCTCTACGTGGCCAGGTTCAACGATGATGGCAGCGGTGAGTGGCTGGCGCTGGCGCCGGGCCGCAACGGGCTGACCCCGGCCAACGGCTTCGCCGACCTGGCCGACATCCTCGTCAACACCCGCCTTGCCGCCGACACCGCGGGCGCGACGAAGATGGACCGCCCGGAATGGGGCACCATCGACCCGAACACCGGCGAGGTCTACTTCGCGCTCACCAACAACTCGCGCCGCACCCAGGCGCAGGTTGACGCGGTGAACCCGCGCGCGGAGAACAACTTCGGCCAGATCGTGCGCTGGAACTACGACAATGGCGACCACACCAAGGCGTCGTTCGACTGGGATCTGTTCGTGATCGCCGGCAACGCGCGGAACTCGGCGCTGGCCACCGGCGGCTCGCTGGGCGACGACAACACCTTCGCCTGCCCGGACGGTCTGTGGTGCGATGACAGCTCGCGGCTCTGGATCCAGACCGACATGGGCGACATCGGCCCCGACTACGAAGGGCCGCTGAAAGAGTTCGGCATGAACATGCTGCTGGCCGCCGATCCGGCCACCGGCGAGATCAAGCGCTTCATGACCGGCCCCTGGGGCCAGGAGTGCACCGGCGTCGTCACCACGCCGGATGGCAAGACCATGTTCGTGAATTTCCAGCACCCCGGTGCGCACGGGTCGGCCGATGATTTCGCGGCCGGCAAGTATGGCTCGAGCTTTCCCGACTACAACGGCACGGTGCCGCGCTCGGCCACCGTGGTCATCACCAAGGACGATGGCGGCGTGATCGGCGCCTGACGCTTCCGGGCCGGAAATGACAAAGGCGCGCCTTCGGGCGCGCCTTTCTTTGAGGGGGGGGCGAAAACCCGAACCGGGCTCTCGCTCAATCCCCGTAGCGGCGCTTTTCCAGCATCTTCACGCTCCCGCCGGGCCCCAGGGTGATGACGTGGACATCGCCGAACTGGACCGGCGGTTTGTGCAGGAGCCCGAGCGCGGCGTAGAACAGCCCGAGGTTTTCCTGGTTGCCGACCCAGACGACGGTTTCGCCCGGATGGTCATCGAGGATCCTGCCCGACGCGCCCCAGGCGAGGTGGTTGCCGATCTCCAGCCCGCGCGCCTCGGCGAGGGGCGTGGCGGTGTCGATATTGCGCTGGCGCGGGGTGGTGTAGATCGCGTCGATCTCGAGGTCGCTCAAGGCCGCGGGCAACTGCGCCGCGCGGGCGCGCCCCGCCTCGTTCAGCATGGAGGTGGTTCGGTCGGCGTGCCGCAGGACGACGAGACGCGTCTCCTCGTTCTTGCTGCTGATGACCGGCGCCGAACCGCAGCCGGCTAGCGCCGCGGAGAATGCGATCAGGAAAAAACTGCGCCGAAGCATATCATGCCCTCACTCTTGGTTGGCGTCAGGCGAGGGGCGGGAGGTTGCGTGCTCACCACTCCTTGATGTGGCGGGGATGTCACTTTGACGCGGCCGAAGCAACCTCAAAAACTGGTGGGACTCGCCCCCGACCGCCCGCACGGGTAGTCTTCCAAAGGTTTTCTGATGGAGGCGATGGATGGGAATGGGTCGTGCGAGAGCAATGCGGGGCGTGGCGATGTCGATCCTCGGGATGGCTCTTTCCATCGCCGTCACAACCCGCGCCGAGGCAAAGGATGGGGGCTTCGACTGGCCGGAAAACCCCTTTGCCTACACGCTCTCGGATGATCTCTTCGTTTCCGCCGACGAGGCGCGCTTCGAGAAGGCCAGCCGCGTTTTCGTTGAAACCATGGGCGGGATCCCGCAGGAGCTTGCCAGCATCCTGACCTACCCGATCTCCGATCCGATGACCTTCGGCACCTACGCGCTCGGCATCGGTGCGCTGACCCTTGCCGACACGGAAACGACCACGCTTTACCAGAAAACCATTCTCCCCCTCGGCAAGAAGGTGAACCTGCCCAAGCCGATCAAGGGCTGGTTCTTCACGGCGGATGGGCAATACATCGCCGGGGCGCTCGCGGGCACCTATGCCTACGGGATCGCGGCCAATGACGAGCGCGCCCAGGTTGCCGCCCTGCTCGCGACCAAGGCGGCGCTCTACTCCTATTTCACCTCGCATGTCGTGCTGAAGGCGGCCTTCGGCAGGCTGCGCCCGGTCAGCGATCTGACCGGCCCGGTGGATCCCAAGGGTGTGTTTTCGAAAGACCCGTTCGATTTTTTCAAGGGCAATGGAGTCCGGTTTGCCTCGCATCCCTACGGCACGGCGATGCCGTCGTTCCATTTCACGCTCTATTTCTCCACCGCGCGGGTCTACTCGGGGGTCTACGACAATTACCTGATCCCCTACGGCGTGGCGGCCCTGCTCGCGGTCAACTCGGCCGAGGGCCATAACCACTGGGTGTCCGACATGGTGGCCGGTGCCCTGATCGGAACCGGGATCGGCAACATGGTGCTGAAAAACTACGAGAACCGCAAACGCGGCGTCAGCAGCATGGTGGTGCCCATCGTCAGTTCGCGCGGTGCCGGAGTGGGATGGCAGGTTTCGTTCTGACGGCGCACGCCGGGCCAGCCTCGCGCATCGTTCGCCCTGCGGCGTTTGCGGTACGCGCCATGCCTTGACGACGGTGCCCGGGGTCGTGAGACTCGGGACCGAGCGAGGCAGAGGGGGCGACCATGACCGAAACCAGCAAGGCCAACCTTCCGGCGGCCACGGTCAACGGCGACATGCTGCAGCGCGCCCGCGAAAACCTTCGCCTCGCCTGCGACAAGCTCAACATCCACCCCGACGTGTTCGAAGAACTGAAGTGGCCGCGCGAGACGCTGGCGGCAACCTTGCTGATCCGCATGGATGACGGCTCGCGGCGCGCCTTCCAGGCCTGGCGCTGCCGCTACAACGACCGGCGCGGGCCGACCAAGGGCGGTGTGCGGTTCCACCCCCGCGTCACCCTCGACGAGATCGAGACGCTGGCGTTCTGGATGACGTTCAAATGCGCCGTCGCCAACCTGCCCTTCGGCGGCGGCAAGGGCGGTGTTTGCGTCGATACCAAGACCCTTTCGCCGACCGAGCTCGAACGCGTCAGCCGCGCCTATATCGAAGCCTTCGCCTCCTTCATCGGCCCGGACCGCGATATTCTCGCGCCCGACATGTATACCAACGGCATCGTCATCGCCTGGATGTCGGACGAATACAGCGCGATTACCGGCCATCCATCGCCCACCGCGATCACCGGCAAACCGATTGCCTTCGGCGGCACCGAGGGGCGCACCGACGCCACCGCGCGCGGCGGCTATTACACGCTGCGCTACCTGGAATCCTCGCTCGGCCTTGATCCCGACAAGTCCAGCGTTGCGATCCAGGGTTTCGGAAACGTTGGTTACCACTGCGCCAAGCTGCTGCACGCGGATGGCTACCGGATCGTCGCGGTGAGCGATTCGCGCGGTGGTGTCTACGATCCCGACGGGCTCGATCCGCTCTCGGTGATGGAGCACAAGCACAAGACGGGCAGCGTAGTCGGCGCAAAGGGGCACGGCAAGACGCGCAAGATCAGCAATGCCGAACTGCTCGAACTTGAGTGCGACGTGCTGGTGCCCGCCGCGCTCGAAGGCCAGATCACCACCGAGAACTGCGACCGCGTGCAAGCGCGGGTGGTGCTGGAACTGGCCAATGGCCCGGTCAGCGCCGAGGCCGACGCCCGGCTGACCGCCAATGGCCAGATCATCGTGCCCGATATTCTCGCCAATTCCGGGGGCGTGACCGTTTCGCACCTCGAATGGGTGCAGAACCGCTCGGGCTATTACTGGGAGAGATCGCGGGTGCGCGACGCCCTGCGTTCGACCATGGAAACCGAAACCCAAGCGATATGGACCTTGCACAACGAACTTGGCGTCTCGATGCGCGAGGCGGCCTATGTGCACGGGTTGCGCCGGATCGCGGAAGCGGTCGAGGCACGCGGCACGCAGGCCTATTTCGACGGCCAATAACGTCCTGCGCGCCGTGCAGCACGGGCAGATGACTGCTAATCTGCCAACGGTTCGCGCGATACCAGCAGCGTGTCGATCCGCCTGCCGTCGAGGTCGACGATCTCGATCCGCCAGCCGCCAAAGCTGAAATGGTCGCCAACCTCGGGCAGGGTGCCCATTTCCTCCAACACGAGTCCCGCGACGGTTTCGAAATCACGATCCTGCGGCAGCGTCAGTCCGAGCCTGTCGGCGAATTCGTCCACCGGCATCCAGCCGGCCACGAGCAGGCTGCCATCGCTGCGCTCGAAGATTTTCGGCTCGCTCGGGGCCTCGTCCACGAATTCGCCGGTGATCGCCTCGAGAACGTCCATCGGGGTGATGATGCCCTCGAAATGGCCGTATTCGTCGAAGACGAACAGCATGTGCCCGCGGGTGCGTCGCAGTTCCTCGATCACCGCGATGGCGGACAGGTTTTCGTTCACGGCGGGCGCGGCCGTAACCAGGGTGGCGAGCCTGGCGCGATCCGGCAGGCCATCGGGCCCGAGGTCAAGGAAGTCGTGCGCGGCGAAGACGCCGATCACGTTGTCGGGGGAATCGACGAGCACCGGCAGGCGCGACCGCCGTGTTTGTCGGAACCGCGCGACGATGTCGGCCGGGTCTTCGTCGAGGCTCGCCGTCTCGACCTCGTGGCGCGGGGTCATCAGCCCGCTCGCGCGCCGGTCGGCCACTCGCATCACCCCGGCGATCATCTCGGTCTCGCGTTCATGCATCACGCCCTCGGCGCGGGCCTCCGAGAGCATCAGCTTGACCTCTTCGTCCGAGGCCCCGCGTTCGGCCTTGCCCGACTGGCCGATCAGGCGGAGCACGATCCGGCCTGAGACGTCGAGCAGCCAGACCAGCGGTGCGGCCAGCCGGGCGATCGCGGTGAGCACGGGCGCCGCGCGCGCCGCCGTTGCCTCGGGCGCGCGCAGGGCGATCTGCTTGGGCACCAGTTCGCCGACGATCAGCGCAAGGTAGGTGATCGCCACCACCACCGCACCCACGCCGAGGGTTTCGGCGAGGCCTGGCGCCACGCCAGCGAGCTTCAATGCCTCGCTGAGCCGCATCCCGAGCGTGGCGCCCGAGAACGCGCCCGACAGCACCCCGACGAGGGTGATCCCGATCTGGACCGCCGAGAGGAAGCGCCCCGGGGCCGCCGCAAGGTCAAGCGCGGCGTGGGCACCCGCGCTGCCATTGTCGGCCATGATCTTCAGCCGCGCCGGTCGCGACGACACGATCGCGAGTTCTGACATGGCGAGAAAGCCATTGGTGAGAATGAGCACCAGAACGATGATGATCTCGGTAAGCATGATACCCTTGTCGCGAGTTTGCGGCGGTGGAGCAAGCATAAGGGCCCCGACTCCGGACCACCAGTTCTCCCGCGGGTCTCCGGGCGATCACGAAGCCGTCATGCGCCTGCGCAAGCCGTTTTGGGCGGAGGAGCGCGGCACACCAGCCGATGCGGCCCTCCCTTCGGTGCTGCACGCGTCGGGTTCCGCACTGGACCCGGCCCGAACTGCGCTTGGTTTCGCCCAGCCGGGGGGCGACAATGAGTCCAAGAGAATCGGCTACCAAGCGAGGTTCGAACCTGTGATCCTCGGCGATACGGTCCACGATTGGTCCCGATGATGGTACGGTCACATGGTGAGAGAGGTGAAACGCATGAAAAACGCCGCATTCCAGCCCCGCCCCACCAGCCCCTCGGCGACCGCCCTGTCGCGGGCCTTGGTGCTGTCGCTTGCCCTGCTTGTGCCGGGCGGATCGGCGCTGGCGTCGGACAACGTGCCCGCGGGCTACGCGCTGGACCGCGCGGAGGGCGGGCTGCGCCTTGCCTTCGACGGCGAGATCGTTTTTGTGACCGCGCCGCCCGAACGGCTGATCTCCGTCAACATCACCGGGCCGCATGACATGACCGGCGACGGGATCGCGAACCTCGTGATCTACGAGCGGATCGACCGCAGCGCCGCCAGCGTGACGATATTCTCGCTCGCGCCCGAGGGGCCGGAGGTGCTGATGCAAAGCACCGGCATTGCCATGGAGATGCGGGCCTTCGAGCGCATCACCGAAGACACCGATCTCTCGGCCCTCTTGGCGCTGCCCATGCCGCCGCAACGCGAAACCCTGCCGGAACCGCAAACGCCGGAGCGGGAAACCGGCGCAAGCGCCGACATGCCCGGCTTCTGGCTGACACAGACGGGCACCTGGGAAGAAGGCTTTGCCGCCAAGATGGGCTGGGTGGTGCCGGAGTATTCCGAAACCGAATATGCCACGATGCTGTTTCGCTGCCCGGACAACGGCGATCCCTACTGGGTCGAGCCGCTGATCTTCCACGATACGCGCGAGGAAATCCCGCGCCGGGTTCTGCTCGAACTGGACGGAACGCCCATGGCCTTGCCGGTCGCGCCGCAGATGGACGACCCCCGGTCGGACCAGTGGTATGCGATCGGGATATTGCCGCGCGACACGCCGCTGTTTTCGCTGATGGCGGAGGCGGAAAGCATCGTCATGCACTACGCCGACCTCGCGCCCTACACCATGACCGGCGGCGCGGCCGCGCCCGAGCAGCGCGAGCAGATCCAGCGGTTCATCGTGATGTGCGGGATGTGAGCCTGCCCCGTTGGGGCCGCTGGCGGCAGGCGGTCTGACGGAGGGAAAAATCGGGCGCGGTGCATGGCTGCACCGCCTCACCCGGGGGCCGCTCGCCCCCGCGCTGTCCGGCTCACGAAGCCGTCATTGCCCTTCAGCCCGCTCCTGCGCTAGACACGCAGGGATAGCCAAGGAGAGGCCCAACATGCCCCATTACCGCTCGCGCAAATCCACCCATGGCCGCAACATGGCCGGAGCCCGCGGCCTCTGGCGTGCCACCGGCATGACCGACGAGGATTTTGGCAAGCCGATCATCGCCGTGGTCAACAGCTTCACCCAGTTCGTGCCCGGCCACGTGCACCTCAAGGACATGGGCCAGCTCGTGGCGCGCGAGATCGAGAAGGCCGGCGGCGTGGCGAAGGAGTTCAACACCATCGCCATCGATGACGGCATCGCGATGGGGCACGACGGCATGCTCTACTCGTTGCCTTCGCGCGAAGTGATCGCCGACAGCGTGGAATACATGCTCAACGGCCACTCCGCCGATGCCATGGTCTGCATCTCGAACTGCGACAAGATCACGCCCGGCATGATGATGGCGGCGATGCGGCTCAACATTCCCGTTGTCTTCGTGTCCGGCGGGCCGATGGAGGCGGGCAAGATCAGCCCCGACGTGATCGACCACGATCTCGACCTCGTCGACGCGATGGTGGCGGCGGCCGATGACAAATACACCGACGAACAGGTGCTCGCCATCGAGCAGAACGCTTGCCCGACCTGCGGGTCCTGCTCGGGCATGTTCACGGCGAACTCGATGAACTCGCTCGCCGAGGCGCTGGGCATCGCGCTGCCCGGCAACGGCTCGATGCTGGCCACCCACGCCGACCGGGAGGCGCTTTTCAAGGAGGCGGGGCGGCTGATCGTGGAGATCACCAATGCGCATTACGAGGAAGAGAAGCCGGGGCTGTTGCCGCGCGACATCGCCTGCTTCGAAGCCTTCGAAAACGCCATGAGCCTCGACATCGCGATGGGCGGTTCGACGAACACGGTGCTGCACCTGCTCGCCATCGCCCATGAGGGAAAAGTGAATTTCACCATGGACGACATTGACCGGCTGAGCCGCAAGGTGCCGGTTTTGTGCAAGGTGGCGCCCGCCAAGCAGGACGTGCACATGGAAGACGTGCACCGTGCCGGCGGCATCTTCGCCATTCTCGGCGAGATGCACCGGGCGGGCCTTCTGCATGGCGATGTGCGCACTGTGCACAGCGAGACGATGGCAGAGGCGATCGCCAAGTGGGACGTGATGAAAACGCAAGACCCCGCCGTCGAGACTTTCTACCGCGCCGCCCCCGGCGGGGTGCGCACCACTCAGGCCTTCTCGACGCAGAACCGTTACAAGGATCTCGACCTCGACCGCAAGTCGGGCGCGATCCGCTCGGCCGAGCACGCCTTCAGCCAGGATGGCGGGCTCGCGGTGCTGTTCGGCAATATCGCCGAGCACGGCAGCATCGTGAAAACGGCGGGGGTGGATGACAGCATCCTCAAGTTCACCGGCACCGCCCGGGTGTTCGAGAGCCAGGACAGTGCGGTGAGCGGCATCCTTGGCGGCAAGGTTTCGGCCGGCGAGGTCGTGGTGATCCGCTACGAGGGTCCGCAGGGCGGGCCGGGGATGCAGGAAATGCTCTATCCGACCTCCTACCTCAAGTCGAAGGGCCTCGGCAAAGCCTGCGCGCTGCTCACCGACGGGCGCTTCTCGGGCGGCACCTCGGGGCTTTCGATCGGCCACGCCAGCCCGGAGGCCGCCGAGGGCGGCGTGATCGGGCTCGTGGAAGATGGCGACACGATCGAGATCGACATCCCGGGCCGCACCATCCACCTCGCGGTGGACGAGGCCGAACTGGAGCGCCGCCGCGCCGCCAAGGGGCCGCTGCCGTGGGGCCCGGCCGAGGTGCGCACGCGCGCGGTTTCGACCGCGCTCAAGGCCTACGCGATGTTCGCGTCCTCGGCCTCCAGGGGTGCCGTGCGGATCCTGCCGGGCGAGGAGTGAGGCCAGGGCGGTGCTGCAACCGCTCCGTCTTGTCGCCGCCGAAAGGTGCTTGAGCTTGCCGTTTGGCGCCCCGCGCTTTATCTGAGCCCGGAACGAAGAGGAGCGCGGGCATGGCGCCACGGGGCGAAGCGACCAAGGAAGAACGCGAAAAGTCGAAACGGATCGGTGCGCTTGCCGAGCTCTGGCCCTTCGTGCGGCCCTATCGAGGCCTGCTCGGGGCGGCGCTGGTGGCGCTGGTGTTTACCGCCGCGATCTCGCTCATCATGCCGATCGCGGTGCGCCGGGTGGTCGACGGCTTTGCCGGGTCCGAGCTGGTCTTGCTCGACCAGTATTTCCTGTTCGCCCTGGGCGTCGCGGTGCTGCTCGCCTTCGGCACCGGACTGCGTTACTACCTCGTCACCCGGCTCGGCGAGCGGGTGGTGGCCGATATCCGCGAGGCGGTGTTCAGCCGGGTGATCGGGCTCAGCCCGGCGTTCTACGAACGGATCATGACCGGCGAAGTTCTCAGCCGGATCACCACCGATACCACGCTGATCCTGAGCGTGATCGGCTCGTCGGTTTCCGTCGCCCTGCGCAACGTGCTGATCCTGATCGGCGGCATGGGGATGATGATGCTCACCTCGGCCAAGCTCACCGGCCTCGTGCTGCTTCTGGTGCCGGCCGTGGTGGTGCCGATCGTGGTGCTCGGCCGGCGGCTCAGGGTCTTGGGGCGCGAAAACCAGGACTGGATCGCGCGCTCGTCCGGCAATGCCTCCGAGGCGCTGCTGAGCGTGCAGACGGTGCAGGCCTTCACCCACGAGGAACCTTCGCGCGCGGCGTTCCGCGAGGTCACGGAAGAAAGCTTCCGCTCGGCCGAAAAACGCATCGGCACCCGCGCGCTGATGACGGTGATCGTCATCACCCTGATCTTTTCCGGCGTCGTCGGCGTGCTCTGGGTGGGCATGCGCGACGTGACCGGCGGCACCATGACCATCGGGTCCCTGGTGCAATTCGTGATCTACGCGATCATGACGGCGGGTTCGGTGGGGGCGCTGAGCGAGATCTGGTCGGAGCTTCAGCGCGCCGCCGGTGCCACCGAGCGGCTGGTGGAGCTGCTGACCGCCGAGGACGCGGTGCGCGATCCGGCCGCGCCGCGCCCCGTGCCCGAAAACGTCGCGGGCGATATCCGCTTCGAGGCGGTCACCTTCCGCTATCCCGCCCGGCCCGATCACCTCGCGCTCGACCAGGTAGACCTGCACGTGAAACCGGGCGAGACGGTGGCGCTCGTCGGCCCCTCGGGCGCGGGCAAGACCACGATCATCCAGCTTCTGCAACGCTTCTACGACCCGAGCGAGGGGGCGGTTAAGATCGACGGGATCGACCTGCGCGAGATGACGCGGCCCGATTTCCGCCGCAAGATCGCGCTGGTGCCGCAGGATGCCGTGGTGTTCGCCACCACCGCGCGGGAGAACATCCGCTTCGGCCGGCTCGATGCCACCGATGCCGAGGTCGAGGCCGCCGCCCGTGCCGCCGCCGCGCACGAGTTTCTCGAAAAGCTGCCCGATGGTTACGAGACCTACGTCGGCGAGCGCGGCGTGATGCTTTCGGGCGGGCAGAAACAGCGCATCGCCATCGCCCGGGCCATCCTGCGTGACGCGCCGATCCTGCTGCTCGACGAGGCCACCAGCGCGCTCGACGCCGAGAGCGAGCGCGCGGTGCAGCACGCGGTCGACGAGATGGCGAAGGACCGCACGACCCTGATCATCGCTCACCGGCTGGCCACGGTGAAGAAGGCCGACCGGATCGTGGTGTTCGAGGATGGCCGGATCGTGGCGCAGGGCAGCCATGACGACCTGGTGGCCGAAGGCGGTCTTTATGCCCGCCTCGCGCGGCTCCAGTTCACCGACGGGCTCGCTGCAGAGTAGCGCGGGCTTCCCGTAACGTTGGGCTTGCGAGGGCGCGCCAGTTCGACCATCTTCCTTCGAAACGGCCGAAAGTGCCGGAGGGGAGGAAGACATGCCGCGCTATACCTACGATCAACCGTCCGACCGTGACGCCGTCGAGAATGAGAAGACCTGGGAGGCGCGCAACAACCCGGTGACCGTCTACCAGCTGCTGAAGAAGACGGCTGATGCGCATGGGCCGGAGTCGGCGGTTTCGTTCCAGATCCTGTCGGGGCCGAAGGACAAGGCCGAAACCCTGTCCTGGCGGCAGTTGCACGACAAGTCGGTGCAGGCGGCCAACCTTTTCCGCTCGCTCGGCGTGGGCGAGAAGGACGCAGTGGCCTTCATCCTGCCGAACGCGAACGAAACGCTGATCGCCCTGATCGGCGGCATGGTCGCGGGCGTGGTGAACCCGATCAACCCGCTGCTCGACGCCGAGCAGATCGCCGCGCTCCTGCGCGAGACGGGCGCAAAGGTGGTGGTGACGCTCAAGGGCTTCCCGAAGACCGACGTGGGCCAGAAGGCGCACGAGGCGGTGGCGATGGCGCCGAACGTCGCCCACGTGCTGGAGGTGGACCTGAACCGCTACCTCACCTTCCCGAAAAACCTCATCGTGCCGCTGATCCGGCCCAAGGTGAAACCCGCGCACAAAGCGGATGTGCAGGATTTCAACGCCGCGCTCGCGCGCCACAACACCACGCTCGATTTCGCCGATGGCGGGGTCGACCGGGTGGCGGCCTATTTCCACACCGGCGGCACCACTGGCATGCCGAAGGTGGCGCAGCACAAGTATTCCGGCATCGTCTACAACGGCTGGCTCGGGGCCAACCTGCTGTTCGATCCCGACGACACGATCATCTGCCCGCTGCCGCTGTTCCACGTCTTCGCCGTGCACGTGGTGTTCATGGCGGTGCTCACGGCCGGGGCGCATGTGGTCTTCCCCACCCCGGCAGGTTACCGGGGCGAGGGTGTGTTCGACAATTTCTGGAAACTGGTGGAGCGCTGGAAGGTCAATTTCATCATCACCGTGCCCACCGCCATCTCCGCGATGATGCAGCGCCCGGTGGATGCCGATGTGTCGTCGCTCAAGGTGGCGTTCTCCGGGTCTGCGCCCTTGCCGGTGGAACTGTTCAACCGGTTCGAGAAGGCCACCGGGGTGACGCTCGTCGAGGGCTACGGGCTGACCGAGGCGACCTGTCTGGTCTCCTGCAACCCGCTCGGCGAGGGCCAGAAGAAGATCGGCTCGGTCGGCGTGCCGTTCCCCTACACCGACGTGAAGATCCTGCAATGCGACGGCGACGGCGTGGTGCTCAAGGAGTGCGGCGTGGACGAGGTCGGCGAGATCTGCGTCGCCAACCCCGGGGTGTTCGCCGGCAGCACCTATACCGACGAGGCCAAGAACAACGGCCTGTTCGCGATGGGCACGCATCTGCGCACCGGCGATCTCGGCCGGATCGACGAGGATGGCTACCTCTGGATCACCGGCCGCGCCAAGGATCTTATCATCCGTGGCGGCCACAACATCGACCCGGCCGAGATCGAGGAGGTGTTGGCGGGGCACCCGGCGGTGGCCTTCGCCGGCGCGATCGGGCAGCCGGATGCCTTCTCCGGCGAGATCCCCTGCGCCTATGTCGAGTTGGTGACGGGCGCGACGGTGACGTCGGACGAACTGCTCGCCTATGCCAGGGAACACATCCACGAGCGCGCGGCGGTGCCGAAATACATCGGCATTCTCGACGAGTTGCCGAAGACCGCGGTGGGCAAGGTGTTCAAACCCGAACTGCGGCGCGATGCAATCACCCGGATCTACAACGCGGCGCTGGAAGCGGCGGGGATCAATGCCCATGTCGAAGAGGTGGTGGAATCGAAAAAGCTGGGCCTCGTGGCACGGCTGAAGGCGACGGGCGAGGTCGATTACGAGCAGGTCAATCACGTGCTCGGCGAGTTCACCCGGCCCTTCGAGTGGATGGACTAGGAAGGCAGGCCGGATGCGCGCGGTTCCCGAAGATCCGGTCACACTGACCCTGCTCAGCGGCGCGCGCTTCCGTATCGACGGCCATGGCTATCTTGCCGACCCGAACGACTGGACGGAGGACTTCGCCGTATATACCGCGCGCGAGGAGGGGATCGACCTGACCCCTCGGCACTGGGAACTGATCCGCTGGATCCGCGCCGAGGAGGCCGATCACGGGGTGATGCCCGACGCCCGCTTCGCGATGAAGTTTCTCGGCGGTGAGCAGGGCAAGCAGGCCGGGCGCGAGGAGCTGTTCACGCTGTTTCCCTATGGCTACGTCAAGCAGGCGATCAAGATCGCGGGGATGCGCCAGCCGAGGGCCTGGTCGACGGGCTAGGGGCAAGGGGTTCGCCCCGGGCTTGCGCCCGCGGCGACCGGGGCGAGGGGGCGCTGCCCCCTCGCGCTCCCCCGAGGTATTTTTGCCAGGATGAAGGAGAGAGGTCAGCCCTCGTTCAGCTTGTCGAGCCGGACGCGCACAGAGAGGCCGTGGGCTTCGAGGCTCTCCGATTTCGCCAGCGTTTCCGCCGCCGGGCCGATTGCCTTGAGGGCTGCCGGCGTCATCTTGGCGATGGTGGTGCGCTTGAGAAAATCGAGCGCCGAGAGGCCGGAGGAGAACCGGGCCGAGCGCGCCGTGGGCAGCACGTGGTTGGGGCCGCCGACGTAATCGCCCACCGCTTCCGGTGTCCATGCCCCAAGGAACAGCGCGCCGGCGTGGGTGATCTTCGCCGCCAGCGCGTCGGGGTCGGCGACGCAAAGCTCGAGGTGTTCAGGCGCGATCCGGTCGGAGAGCGCGGCCGCCTCGTCGAGGTCGCGCACCGTGATCACCGCGCCGAAATCGCGCCAGCTCGCGCCCGCGATGGCGCGCCGCTCCAGCGTTTGCAGCCGCTTCTCGACCGCCTCGGCCACCTTGTGGCCGAAGGCTTCATCGTCGGTGACCAGGATGGATTGCGCGCTTTCGTCGTGCTCGGCCTGGCTCATCAGGTCGAGTGCCAGGAAATCGGGATCGTTGTCGGCATCGGCGATCACCAGGATCTCGGAGGGACCGGCGATCATGTCGATCCCGACCTTGCCGAACACCCGCCGCTTGGCCGCCGCCACGAAGGCGTTGCCCGGCCCGGTGATCTTGTCGACCGGCGCGATCGTTTCGGTGCCGTAGGCCAGCGCGGCGATCGCCTGCGCGCCGCCGATGCGATAGATCTCGTCGACCCCCGCGATCTCGGCGGCCAGCAGCACCAGCGGGTTCACCGCGCCGTCGGGGGTGGGGACGGTGACGGCGAGGCGCTCCACGCCCGCGACCTTGGCCGGCACCGCGTTCATCAGCACCGAGGACGGGTAGGAGGCGAGCCCGCCCGGCACGTAGAGCCCGGCCGCCGATACCGGCGTCCAGCGCCAGCCGAGGGTGGCGCCGTCGGGGTCGGTCCAGAGCTGGTCGTCGGGCATCTGGCGCACGTGGTAGGCGCGGATGCGGTCGGCGGCGAGTTCCAGCGCATCGCGTTCTTCCGGCGCGACCTTCGCGACCTGCGCCGCGATCTCGCCCGCGCTGAAGCGCATTGTCTCCGGCGTCAGGGCGAGGCGATCGAACCGTTCGGTGAGTTCGATCACCGCATCATCGCCGCGCGCGCGGACATCGGCGATGATGCCGGCCACGATCTCGTCGACGTCCGGGCTGTCTTCGCGCTTGGCGCCGAGCAGGGCGGTGAACCGCGCCTCGAAATCGGCGTCGCGCGTATTGAGAAACTGCGCCATGGGCTACTCCGGATGATGCGGGGTCTTGCGCGTGGGGGCAAGGTAGGGCCGGGTCACGTCCTGCAGCGTGACGTCGAGCGCCTCGACGTCGACCGCGATGGCGCCGTCGCCGGCGAGGGTGAGCACAACGCGCCCGGTGCCGTCTTCGCCCGGCTCGAACGAGATGGACAGAAGCGATAAGACGAGATCCTTTTCCTGCCGGTCCACGCCCTGGGATTGCACTTTCACCACATCCGACACCGCGAGCACCGATTGCACACGCTCCACCGCGCGGCCGCGTTTCGCGGCCTTTTCGGCGTCTTCCCAGCGGAAGCGGTTGAGCAACAATGCGAAGCGGCGGCGGGTGGGCTGCCACGTCATCTCGGTGATCGGAAACACCGCGTCCTGCGCCAGTGCCGAGATCACGGCGAGGTCGTCGGCGTCGAGCGCCATCAGCCGAACCGGCGCCTCGCCGCCGTCTTCAAATCTTGCGTCCTCGGTCATGTGCCCTTTACCCGTTCGATCTGTGCCCCCACGCGCGAGAGCTTGCGCACCACCTGCTCGTAGCCGCGGTCGAGGTGGTAGACCCGGCTTACCACGGTTTCACCCTCGGCGGCGAGGCCCGCGAGAATGAGGCTAACGCTGGCGCGCAGATCGGTGGCCATCACCGGCGCGCCCTTGAGCCGCTCCACCCCGGTGACCCGCGCGGTGCCGCCCTGCACCTCGATCTCGGCGCCCATCCGCACCAGCTCAGGCGCGTGCATGAAGCGGTTCTCGAAGATCGTCTCGTGCAGCGTGCTCACTCCCTGAGCGGTGGTGAGCAACGCCATCATCTGGGCCTGGAGATCGGTGGGAAAGCCGGGGAAGACCTCGGTGGTGATGTCCACTGCCCGCACCCGGCCGCCGTCGTGGCGCACCCGCAGGCCGCGGCCGGTTTCCTCTACCGAAACCCCCGCCTCGGCGAGTTTTTCGACGAAGCTCTGCACCAGGTCGAGCGTACCGCCCAGGCATTCCACGTCGCCGCCGGCGATCACCGGGGCGAGCATGTAGGTGCCCAGCTCGATCCGGTCGGTGACCACCCGGTGCGTCGCGCCGCCGAGCCGGTCGACGCCCTGGATCTCGATCCGGTCGGTGCCCTCGCCCTCGATCTGCGCGCCCATGGCGATGAGGCAGCGCGCGAGATCGACGATCTCGGGCTCGCGCGCGGCGTTGGTGATCACGGTGGTGCCCTTGGCCAGCGTGGCCGCCATCATCAGGTTCTCTGTGGCGCCGACGGAAGGAAAAGCGAGGTCGATCTGCGCGCCCTTGAGCCCGCCGGGCGCCTTGGCATGCAGGTAGCCGTCTCTCAGCTCGATCTCGGCGCCGAGCTTTTCCAGCCCGTCGATGTGAATGTCCATCGGCCGCGCCCCGATCGCGCAGCCGCCGGGCAGCGATACCTCGGCATGGCCCGCGCGCGCCAGCAGGGGGCCGAGCACGAGGTTGGAGGCGCGCATCTTGCGCACGATGTCGTAGTCGGCCCGTGTCGAGGTCAGATCATGGCTCGACATCGCCAGCACCTTGTCGTGCTGCAGGCTGGCGGCGTCGGCGCCGAGCGATTGCAGGAGCACCGTCATCGTCGAGATATCCGACAGCCGCGGCGCGTTGGTGAGGATCAGCGGTTCCTCGGAGAGCAGCGTTGCCGGCATCAGCGCGAGGCAGGCGTTTTTCGCACCCGCGATGGGGATTTCCCCGTTCAGCGGGCCGCCGCCCGTTACCACGATAGAATCCATGCCTGCCCCTCTATTTCTCTTCGTTGGTCTTGGCCATGCCGTCACGCGCCCTGGCCTGCGCCTTGCGCCGCGCCATGTTGGCTTTCAACGCCGATTTGAGCCGGTCGTCGCGCGATGCGGGCGGCTTCTTGGGCGTTTCCGAGGCAGGTTTGCGGCTCATGCCGCTCTGTCTAACCCGTCGGGGAATGAGCGTCCAGATTGCGCTTGCGCCCTCGGCGAAATGCGTCTAATCAGCCGCCCACGGTTGGCCGCAGTAGCTCAGTGGTAGAGCGCACCCTTGGTAAGGGTGAGGTCGGGAGTTCAATCCTCCCCTGCGGCACCATTTCACCCGGCACAGACCTGAATTCACAACGGCTTGTATCGCGTCCGGCGGCGTCTTGCGGGCGTGTGATTCACGTTGGGCGGGCGACCTGGCGGCGGGGGGGCGCCTGTTGGGCTTGATGGTTGGGCAAATCACGTCCCCGGATTGGCATCCGCGGTTTGTTCCGCCCCGTCGCTCTCGTGCTCCAGCCGAAGGTAATCGCGGACCAGCCTGGTGATGATGTCTGTGCCCCCGGACGCGCGCCCACCTTCTGCGGTGGCTGGCACAGTGCCCGCGCGAAGATCACGCGGTGCAGCAGGGAAGGATCGCTTCCGGAATCCGAGCGCGTTTCCCGACCCTCTGCGGGCCGACGAGGGCTGTGCCGAACGCGCCGTCACCCCGAGGTTGCACGGTATATCCGGCCCCGGTCGCGCTTGTGGCGGTTCCGAACCGCCTTGTGCACCGAACGGGCCCGTGGCGGCGGCGCTGCAATTCGTGGCTGTCCGCATGTCGGCGTGCAATGCCCCGCGCCTTGGCGTCAGCTGGGCGTTCTGTTCACCTTTTCGTCGGCCGCGAGAAACGCCTTCAATCCTTCGAGCGTTTCGGAATAATGCCGCTCCAGCAGCGTCGTCGCCTGCACCGGATCGCGGTCGAGAACGGCGTTCAGGATTTGTTCGTGTTCGGTGATGGCATCGCCGCGCCGTGCCAGGTTGAAGTTGACCGACAGGTTCCGGTAGCGAACCGACTGGTCCATCATCGTCGAGCAGAATTCCAGCAGCCAGGGCGAGCCGCATTCGCTCAAAAGGCCCATGTGGAACGCGTTGTGGCGGTCTTCCCATTCGTGGTTCAGAACATCCTCGCCATCGGCCTCGACAATCCGGCTGGTCCGCGCGAGCCGGTGATAGACCAGCACGAGGGATTCTTCCCAGGCCTCGCTCGCGTTGGCCATCGATTCCGTCAACGCCAGCGTCTCCAGCCAGATCCGCGTTTTCACGAGGCTTTCGAGATCGCGCAGCGACATGTCCTTGACGAAGAAACCGCGCTGGCTGTGCCGGTCCACCCAGCCTTCGGAGACGAGCTGGTTCAGCGCCTCGCGCACCGGGTTTACACCAATCCCGTAACGCTCCGAGATGGCCTCGAGCTGCATTTTCTCGCCCGGCAGGAGCTTGGCGTCGATGATGTCTCGCCGGATCAAGTCCCGGGCCCGCTCCGAAAGAATGGGAGCGGGCGCCACAGCTTGTTTTCGGCCTGTCATGTCACGCAATGCCACCGACTTTGTCCGTCTTGTTCCAGAATATGAGTTTCGACTGCAGCCAAACGACCGTCAAGTAAAGGGCCAGCCCGAGGAAACTGAGATAGATGATCAGCGAGAACACCCGCGGGGTGTTCAGTTGCGAGGCGGACACCCGGATCAACGCGCCGAAGCCCTGGCCACCACCGAGGAACTCGCCGGTGATCGCGCCCGCCATCACGCCGACACTGGCGATCTTCAGGCCGGTGAAGAAATAGGGCAGCCCGATCGGCAATTTCAGCCGGATCAGCGTTTGCATCCGGGTGGCGCCCATGGACTTGAACAGGAAGCGCTCGTTTTCCGACACGGCGTAAAGCCCGGCGGCGGTGGAGACCACCACGGGGAACGTGGCGATGAAGGCCGCCAGCGCCACCTTCGACGAAATGCCGAACCCCAGCCAGGCGATGAACAGCGGCGCGAAGGCCACCTTGGGCATGGTGTCGATCGCCACCAGGTAGGGCATGACCGCGCGCTCGCCGAACTTGGTTTCGCCGACGAGAACACCCAGGGAGAAGCCGAGGAAAACGGCGATCGCGAAGCCGTAGAGAACCGTCAGGGTCGTCGTGATCAAGGCTTCCAGCATGTGCCCGCCCGTCAACAGGTTGTTGCCGACGAACAGGATGTCGGCCCATGTCTCGGCGGGGGACGGGAGGACGATCGGCGAGACGATGCCCAGCGCCGTGACGCCGTACCAAAGGCCGACGATGCCGACGAACAGCCCCAGCATCGCCACCCATCGCGGGATCCGGTCGATCAGCGGATCCTGTTCGATCCAGACCGTGTCCTGATCGTCGCTCTCCATCATTTTCGATGCGGCGACCCGGGTTGTCATCTTGGATTGTGTGCTCAAATCTGCCCCTCCTGTTCCAGCAGGCCGCGGATATGCGCGACGATGGAACCGAACTTGTTCGTGTTGATCATGTCCAGCTTTCGCGGTCGGGGCAGGTCGATATCGACCACCTCCGCCACGTGTCCGGGGTTGGATTGCATCACGTAGATCTTGTCTGACAGGATGACGGCTTCGGGGATGGAATGGGTCACGAGGAACGCGGTGGCGTGGCGCTCCATGCAGATGCGCTGCAGTTCCATGTTCATGAAATCGCGCGTCAACTCGTCCAGCGCCGAAAACGGCTCGTCCAGCAACAGGACCGACGGGTCGCTGATCAGCATACGACAGATCGAGACCCGTTGCGCCATGCCGCCCGACAGTTCGGACGGATAGACATCCGCCGCCCGCGACAGCCCGACCAGGTCGAGCAGCGCCTGGGCCTGTGTGCGGTACTTGCGTGCCGCTGCCTTGCCCTCGCGGATCTCGATCGGAAGAATGATGTTCTCAAGCGCGGTTTTCCAGGGCAGCAGCGTCGCCTGCTGGAACATCATGCCGATATCTTCGCGCGGGCCCATCACCGGGCGCCCGTCGAGAACCACCCGGCCCGACGTTGGCGGCATCAGGCCGGCCATGATCTTCAGCAGCGTGGACTTGCCGCAACCGGACGACCCGATCACCGACGCGAATTCGCCCTTCTCAAGGGTGAGATTGACGTTCGACAGGGCGGTGAACGCGTTGCGGTGATAGGTTTTCGTCAGCCGGGATATTTCGAAAACCGGCCGCTCCGCGGCCGGTTTTGCGTTTGCTGCATCATGCAACGATTGCTCTGTCACTGCGCGTTCCATGTGGCAATGAACTCGTTGGTGTAGGCAGCCTGAAGGTCGGCGATCGGCTCTTCCAATGCGCCGCCGTCGACGAGGCTCTGGTGGATGGCCGCCCAGTGCTCTTCCGGCTGGAAGCCGAAGCCCTCGTCGATGAAGGCATCCGTCGGGGTCATCCTTTCGAGTGCCGCGTCGAACAGGGCCGATGCAAAGTCGCGGTCTTCGCCTTCGGTCGGGTTGCCGGCTGCCATGTGGTCGAGCGCGGTTTCCTTGTTGGCCGGGTCGGTCATGAATTCCATGCCACGCACCAGCGCGCGCCCGAACCCTTCGATCACCTCGGGGTTTTCAGCCATGTAGCTTTCCAACGCCGCGTAGCCGTTGCCGAAGAAGCCGAGGTATTCGTCCGGCGTGATTTCGCGCAGCTCGATCCCGCGCGAGGCGAGGATCGCGGCGTCGCTGACCGCACCGGCGTAAGCCGCCACTTCTTCGCGCAGGAACGCAACTGCGGCCGTGCCGCCATCACCCACCGGCAAGAAGGTGAAATCGTCCGGACGCGTCATCCCCGATCCGTTCAGGATCGCCTCGGCGAACGACACTTCGGCGCCATCGGCGGTGCCGACACCGATCACCTGCCCGGCGAGGTCCGCCGGTTCCTGGAAATCGGATTCGGCGGGCACCAGCAGGCCGAAAACGCTCTTCGGGTAGAGGTTGTAGATGAACTGAACGTCGAGGCCGCGAGCGCGGGCGCCGAGCACCGGGCCGGGGCCGGGCGCACCGATCTCGGCCTGTCCGGCAGACATCGCCTGCAGCACGGAGGAAGATCCGTCCACTGCCTGCACGTCGAGAATGAGACCTTCCTCCTCGAAGTATCCCTCCCCGATCGCGGCCCACATCGGCGCCCAGGTGATCGCCGAGGGGTTCGGCACCGCGACCGTGATGTTGGTCTGCGCAAGTGCGCCTCCCGCAAGGCCGGTCAAGAGCGCCCCCGTGGCCGCGCTCAGCACCGCTACGCGGTGAAATCTTGTTGTGATTGACTTCATTTTTTGTCCTCCCTGTTGCCCGGTCCACTGAACCGGACACTTTTTCGCAACAGCGTCATCGTATATGATTCGGAGGTAAAATCACTAATTATATATGTTTTGAGCCGCTATTTTTCGGAAAAACTGTTTTAGCAATTGCTTTTATTGAATAATTTTCTGTCTCGCCAAATTTGCCCTGCAACGATATGTATATATTTGTAACGAAGCAGGGAGAACCCAATGACGACAGTCGTCGAAGCGCCGACACCGGCCGAACTGGCCGTGACAGGCGCCGATGCCACCTTTCCGGTCCGCCGGATCTATTGCATCGGCAAGAACTACGTCGCCCACATCCACGAGATGAACGCGGACGAACGCGATCCCCCGGTGATTTTCATGAAGCCGAGGGATGCCATCGTTTCCGGCGGTGGGGAGATCCCTTATCCCGTCTACACGAGCAACCTGCATTACGAGGGTGAGCTTGTCGTGGCGCTGAAATCCGGCGGCTACAACATTTCCGAGGATGACGCCGAAAGCCACATCTTCGGCTATGGCGTCGGGCTCGATATGACGCGGCGGGATCACCAGCCCGGCGTTCTCGAGAAGGGCCTGCCCTGGGAAGTGACCAAGGGTTTCGACCAGTCCTGCCCCGTTGGCGAGATCACCCCTGTCGAAACGTGCGGCCATGTCACCGACGCGGTCCTGCAGCTTCGCGTGAACGACACGGTGAAACAGGATGCCAACGTCGACCTGATGATCTGGAAGACCCGCGAAATCATCGCGAAGATTTCGGAGCAGCACGAGCTGAAGGCGGGCGACATCATCATGACCGGCACGCCGGCCGGGGTTGGCGAGGTCAAGACGGGCGACGTGATCGACCTGAGCGTGGACGGCCTGTCTCCGCTGCAGGTCACGATCGGAAAGCCGGCCGCTTGATCGACACGGGCGCAACCGCGGCGCTGGAGGAACTGGCGTCACACGGCACCGCCACCATCGGCGAGGTTGCGCCCGACGCGCGCATCCTCGACCGCGGCCTCTATCCCGTGCGGGCCGGAACCGTGATGGCGGGCCACGCCGTCACCGTGCAATGCCAGCCGGGTGACAATCTCGCGCTGCACCTCGCCATCGCCGGCCTTTCTGCCGGGGATGTGCTGGTTGTCGATTACGCGGACGACCTGGGCACCGGGCCGTTCGGCGAGGTGATGGCGCTGGCCTGCCAGGTGCGCGGGGCCGCGGGGATGGTGACCAACGGCGCCGTGCGCGACACGGCGCAGATCAGGGCGCTCGGCTTCCCGGTCTTCGCCCGCGGCGTTGCGATCAGGGGAACCACCAAGACCGATCCGGGCCGGATCAATGTTCCGATCACGCTGGCGGGCACCGAAATCGCCCCAGGCGACATCGTGATCGGCGACGACGACGCGATCGTCACCTTGCCGAAGCACCGGGTCGGGCAGGTGCTGGAGGAGGCGCGCGCGCGTCACGCAAAGGAAGACCAGATGATGACGCGTCTGCGCGCCGGGGAAACGACACTCGACATCATGAGGCTTGAACGGAGGGACTGACATGGCACAGGGCACACGCATCGGGATCATCGGAACCGGACGCATGGGGACCGCGTTCGCGCGGCGCCTGATCGACCAGAACCATCAGGTCACGGTCTGGAACCGGTCGGCGAAAAACACGGCGCAGGCGGCCGGAGCCGGCGCGGAGGTGGCGCAAGACATTGCCGCTCTGTGCAGCCGGTCGGACGTTGTGATCTCGTCGCTCACAGATTTTTCTGCGCTCTGGGATGTCTTCTCCGGTGACGGCGGGCTCGCCGCGCAGGATCTTTCCGGCAAACTCGTGATCGAGATGAGCACCATCCTGCCCGACGAGCAGACCCGGCTTGCCAAGCTGGTCGAAGGGCAGGGCGGGGCCTACCTGGAATGCCCCGTCGGCGGCACCGTCGGACCGGCGCTCAAGGGCCAGCTTCTTGGGTTCGCGGGCGGCGACGCCGCGGCCTGGGAACAGGGTGCCCCGGTGCTGGCCGAGTTGTGCAAGCGGGTGGAGCAGGTCGGGCCGGTCGGCGCCGGCGCCGCGATGAAACTGGCGGTGAACCTCCCGCTCGCGATGTATTGGAACACGCTGGGCGAGGCGCTGCAGATGCTCGAGGGCTACGATCTGCCGGCCGAGACGATTGTGAGCCTCATGGCCGACAGTTCGGCAGGGCCGAACGTGCTGAAGAACCGTCTGCAAGTGGTCGTCGACACGCTGGACGGCACCGACCAGCCCGGCACCTTCGATATCGACGGGCTGCGCAAGGATCTTGCGCTCGCGGTCAAATGGGCATCACGCAATGGCAAGGAACTGCCCTTGGCGCTTCGGGCGCTGGAAACCTACAACGCGGCGCGGGAGGCCGGGCTTGGCGGGTTCGACGGCGCCAGCCTTGCGCGGTTCGTTCGCGACGGTTCCTGACCCGGCAGCGGGGCACATGCCGTCTTTGGAAAGGGGCCGATGTGCCTGAAACGCTTGACATGCAAACCCTCGTCGTCATGGCCGCCGCGCTGGTTCTGGCGGGCGCCCTGATCGGTGTTCTCGCCGGCCTTTTCGGCGTTGGCGGCGGGGCCATCAGCGTGCCGGTTTTCTACGAGGTGTTCCGCCTGACCAGCGTGCCCGAAGGCGTGGCCATGCCGCTGGCGGTCGGCACGTCGCTGGCGATCATAATCCCCACCTCCATCGTGTCGGCAAGGGCGCATGCACGTCGGGGCACGGTGGATTTCGCCTTGCTCAGGTCGTGGATCTTCCCGGTTCTGGTGGGGGTTGTCGCCGGGAGCGTGATCGCCCGCTTCGCGCCTTCAGAGCTATTCCAGATCGTCTTCGTCGCCGTTGCCAGCATCAACGCGGTCAAGATGCTGGTGGGCGGGAACTGGCGGCTGCGCGACAGCCTGCCGGGCCGTGCCGCCACTGCCCTGTCCGGGGCCGTGATCGGCCTTCTGTCGGCGTTGATGGGCATCGGCGGCGGCGCGATCTCCAACCTGTTTCTGACGCTGCACGGCCGCTCGATGCGCGAGGCGGTGTCGACATCGGCGGGCGTGGGTGTGCTTATCGCCATCCCCGGCGCGATCGGCTACATGGCGGCGGGGTGGGGCAAGCCCGGCCTGCCGTTCGATGCCATCGGCTACGTGTCGGTGCTTACGCTGCTGGTCACGCTGCCGACGACCCTGCTCACCACCCGTTTTGGCGCGGGGCTGGCGCATGCCATCCCGAAGGAACTGCTGACGCGGCTGTTCGGCCTGTTCCTGCTTCTCGTCAGCATAAGGTTCGTCTTCGCGCTGATCTGATCGGCGCGCGGGCGCGGCTTCACCCGGCCTTCGGCAAACCCGCAATACTGAAAGTCCTCCCGCCGGGGGCGTCGTGTTCGAAGCCGCGCGTCGGGCATGGCCATCGATGTGAACCGCTCGGTGAACGTCCGGCGTTTCGCTACCCGGTATCGGTCAAATCTCGGGCGGTGCCTTGTCGCCCGGTCGGGAATACCTGCTCATTTCAGACCGGATCGCCGCGAGTTCCGAAGGCATGAGCCCCGCGGCCTCGGCTCTCTCCAGCGCCTCGCGCGCCATGCCTTCGCAGGCTTGCGCGAAAGCCTCCGGCGCGGTTTGGACCAGCAATCCCAAGGCCTTGTGCAGCCGGATCTGAACCTCGACAAACGACACGCCATCCCGGGCAATCGGCCGAAAAGCATCCTCGATCGCCTCCTGCAACGTGATCGGAGGCACGAAGACGCTTTCGAACTTCACCTCGCAATCGTTCGGCTCATGCCACTTCGAGAGGATCCGCACGTGCCGCCCCAGGATGTCGATCGCTGTGCCGGGATCGTTAACCGCCGGCGAAAGCGCCCGGGAGGCGATCTCGGTCAGCACGATCAGGCCGAAGCGGGGATCTGCCTCGAAGGTGCGTCGCGTGCCGATCATGAAGGCGCGGCCCAGGGCCTCGGCCTGCGCGTCACTGATCGACGCTGCCGCGACCGACATCAGGGGCACACCGGGCGCGACGAGCGCGCCGGGCAATTGATGCACGAACAGGCGGGCATCGAGATCCTCGGCATGGTCTTGCAGCGCCTTCATGTCGATATTCTCGATGTATCCGGTCTCCGTGGACAGAACGGGCGCGCACCTATCGGTCGGAACGTCCAGCAATGGTCTGCCGCCGAGGTAGAGGTTTTCCAGACGCCGCCGCAGGGCCTCGGTCGCCGCACGCTCGACTCTGTCGAGCGTGTCGCCCATGCGCCCGAACTGCATCAGGTGACCGATCCAGCTGATCAGCGCCACGACGACGAGCCCGATCACCACGACCGTGAAAAAGAACACCACCACCTTGCCCGATGCGCCGTAGAATTGGGCATGAAGCGCGATCAAACCCACGAGGCCGAACATGAAGGCGCCGAGAAAGGTGGCCAGAACGTTCTGCGTTGTCCGGTCTTCCTGCAACAGGACGGTGGCGCGCGGCGTCGCCGAAGCCGCGGCGAAGGCGAAGGCAGAGACGGCGATGGAGAGCGAAAAGGTCGTCACCGCCAGCATCGACGAAGTGAGAACGCCGAGCAGCGTATCGACGGCTTGCGATCCGGTCTTGAGGGCGAGGTCTTCGGGCAGGTATGGCTGGAGGAGCCGCGCCAGCCCGGCCGCCAGCAGGGCAAGCACCGCGAAGCTCACCACCCGGACCCAGATCTTCTTGAGGGCCTCGCGCAGATACCAGGCGTAGCTAGAGATCATTTCGCGTCGTGTCTCCCCGGTCGGACCGCGTCACGCTCAATCGAGCGCCTCGTGGCCGATCGCCTTGCAATCGGACAGGTCCGACCCCCCGGTGCTGGCGACGTTGCTCGACAGATCGCGCAGGGCGCTGCGCAGGCCTTCCTCCAGAACCGGATGATAGAACGGCAGGGCCAGCATGTCGGCAACCGTCATCTTCCGTTCCACCGCGAGCGCCAGGAGGTGCGCCAGGTGTTCGGCGGCCGGCACGCACATCTCGGCGGCCAGAAGGCGGCCGCTTTCGCGCTCGGCATGGATGCGGAGCAGCCCGGCGGCGGTTTGCGCCATGCGCGCCCGGGCCTGTTTCGAGAAATCGAAGCTGCCCGAGGCGATGTCGGACGCGTTCAACTCCGACAGGGGCGGCCCCACCCGCGCCACCTGCGGCGACGAGAACACGATGGTCAGTGGCGTGCGCCGGCACAGCCCATCGCTCTCGCGGTCCGGCGCGGCCATGCGCCCGGCGATGTGGCCCTCGTCGGCGGCCTCGTGCAGGAGCGCGCGGTCGCCGTTGGCGTCACCGACCAGGAATACCGGCAGATCGCCGATCCGCAGCGACGCCGGATCGACCTCGGGCATCCCCTTGTCGTCGAGCGCGATGCCGAGGGTGTCGACTCCGAGGTCGTCGACATTCGGCCGCCGTCCCACCGCCACCAGCACGGCGTCGGCGTCGAAGCTGTCGCCCGCGCCGGTCACCCGGATGGCGTCGCCCGCTTCCTCCAGCTCGGCCGGTGCGCCCAGATGAAGTGCGATCTCGTCCTCGATCAGCGGCCGGAACGCCGCCAGAACCTCGCTGTCGTCGATCCCGGCTAGCCCGTCGACCGTGTCGAACCCGGCCACCTCGAGCCCGAGCCGCGCGAGGGCCTGCGCGATCTCGACCCCGATCGCGCCCATGCCGATCACGGCGATGCGGCGGGGCAGGTCTTGCTGTTCGAACAGGCTGTCGGTGGTCAGGATACGATCGCCGAAATCGCGCCACGGTCCGGGCACCACGGGGCTGCTGCCGGGGGCGAGGATGATGGCGCGTGCCTCGATCTCGTCGCCGTTCACCTCCAGTCGTCCGGGGCCCAACAGGCGCGCCCGGCCCGAAATGGCCCGCTTGCCCAGCTTGCCCCGCACCGATTCCGGCCCCTTGACGAAGCCGTCGCGCATCTTGCGCACCCGCGCCAGGACGGCGGGAATATCGGCCCGCAGGCCGTCGGCGCCACGGATGCCGAACTCTTCGAAGCTGTTGCGCCGGTGAAAGGCGTTCGCCGCCTCGATCAGCGCCTTGGAGGGCATGCAGCCCACGGCGGCGCAGGTGGTGCCCCAGTGGCCCGCGTTGACCAGCAGGAAATCGTCGGTGTAGCGGCGCACTTCGCGCAGCGCCGACAAGCCCGCGCTGCCGGCCCCGACGATGACGGTGTCTACCTTCATGCGCTTATCCTTCCGCGTCGGCCTCCGCCTTGGTGGCGTGCTCGGTGCCCGGCTCGTGCTCGGGCGGGCTGTAGGTGGTGAAAAGCTTCAGCATCCCCGACCCGGTGTTGCGGAAATTGTGGAAAGTGCCCGACGGCACGATGCTTACGTCACCGTCCGCCACATCGCATTCCGTCTCGCCGATCTTCGCCACGCCGGTGCCGGCGACGAAGTAGAGCAACTGGTCGTGCCCTTCGTGCACCTCGCCCCCGATTTCGCCGCCCTCGGGGATCGCCATGAGAACGAGCTGGGTTTCTTCGCCGGTCCAGACGACCTTGCGGAACTCGTCGTTTTCGCGGGCGAGATCGACGACCGGCAGCGTGAGTTTCGTGGATGTCGACATGCTTGCCTCCTTGCCGCTGGTTCATGCTATGAGGGGCACTGTGCATGCGTTCCGGGCCCCGAGCAATTGAAAACCGAGAAGTCGTGCATATCTAAAAATGTAGGCTCAACGAATTGATGAGAGGAGCTAAGGATATGTCAGACAGAGAACACTACGTCGAGAAAGCCAAGGCGAAGATCGATCAGTGGAACGCCGATATCGACAAGATGAAGGCGAAGGTCGACGAGGCCGAGGCCGACACAAAGATCGAGTATCAAAAGCAGCTCGAGGAAATGCGCGCGAAGCGCGACGAGGCCGAGGCCAAGCTCAAGGAAGTCGCCGAAGCCGGCGATGATGCCTGGAGCGAAATGAAGGCCGGTTTCGACAAGGCCTGGGACAACATTTCCGGGGCCTTCGAAAAGGCCGTGTCGCGTTTCAAGTGAGGAGAGCGAAGATGAGTTTCACGATGACCCTTCGCGGCATCGCGGCGGCAGGTTTGCTTGCCGTCGCGTCGGCTCCCGCGCTCGCGCAGGACGATAATGCCGCGATGACCACGACAGACGACGTGCGCGCCGAGGTTTCGGAGGCCATGGAGGCCATCGCCGACTACTCCGAGCAGGAGCGCGACGAGGCGCTGACCAAGGCGCGCGAGGCGTTGACCCGCCTCGACGCCGAGATCGAGCGTCGCGAGCAGGCGTTGCGCGAGAACTGGTCGGAAATGTCCGACTCGGCGCAGGAAACCGCCCGCGCCCGGCTGCAAGACCTTCGCGAGGCGCGCAACACGTTGAGCGAGCGCTACGGTGCGCTTCAATCCGGCACAAGCAGCGCCTGGGAAGAGCTCAAGAGCGGCTTTTCCGACGCTTGGTCGGCGTTCTCGGACGCCTGGAGCGCCGCGGACGAAGAAGACGACACGGCCGAGTAACGGCCCCTGGCGCTGGCCTGCAGGCAACCGCAGGCCAGCGTTGCATTGCAGGCAATCGCCGCCTCGCGGAGTGACACATGGAGACATCTGTCTGGATCGTCGTCGCGGCGGCGCTCGTCACCGCGATCATGACCGGGGCAGGCGCGCTGCCCTTCCTTTTCTTCGAAAACCTTGGAAAACGCACGATCGGTCTGGCCAATGCGGCCGCGGCCGGGTTGATGCTGGCCGCCAGTCATAGCCTGATCGCCGAGGGGGCTTCGCTCAACATCACTCTGACGATTGTGGGCGTTCTCACCGGACTCGGCGCAATCGTGCTGGCCGACCGGCTTCTTGCCGGGGCGGGCGAGGTGGAGGTGGCAGACCTGCAAGGGGCGAACGCTGGAAAGGCGCTTCTGATTCTCGGCATCATGACGGCTCACTCCTTCGCCGAGGGCGTGGGGGTCGGCGTTTCCTTCGCCGGGTCCGAGGGGCTGGGCGCCTTCATCACCACCGCCATCGCGTTTCACAACGTGCCGGAAGGGCTGGCCATCGCGCTGGTTCTGGTGCCGCTTGGCACGCCTGTTTGGAAAGCCGGGCTGTGGGCAATCTTCACCAGCCTGCCGCAGCCGATCATGGCGGTGCCCTCTTATCTGTTCGTCGAGACATTCCGCCCGTTCCTTCCGGTCGGGCTTGGCCTCGCCGCGGGCGCGATGATCTGGATGGTTTTTTCGGAACTGTTTCCCGACGCCCTGAAAAGGGTCGAGAGCGGATCGGCGGCGACCGCCGTCACGCTGGCCTTCGCCGCGATGATGGCGTTCCAGATGCTGGTTCTTGCCCATTGAGGACCATGGGCCGAAGCCATGACTCACCGAAGATGGCAGCGGGATCGCCCCTTCGCGGCGTCGTTCAGATCTCCTCGCGCACCTGCGCGTAGGCCAGGGCGGCGAAAATTCCTGTCCCGCCCAGTACGTTGCCGAAGAAGGCCGGCAGGACGCCGCCAAGCACCGCCGCGCCTGCGCCAAGCTCGCCCCGTGCAACGAGGATGAACAGCTCGGTCGAGCCGGCCACCACGTGCGACATGCCGCCAAGGCCGATCACGTAGGTGATGATCACGATCATCAGCACCTCGCCGGCGCTTTCCATGCGCGGCAGGATCCAGACCAGCGCGGCGATCAGGAACCCGGCCGGAATACCCCAGCCGAAATGCTCCAGCGCCGTCGCCTCGGCGTAGTGCCGCGAAACGGCAAGGATGCCCTCGAACCGCGCCTCCGGCAGGATATTGCCATACACCAGCACCAGCGCGGCCGCCGCACAGCCGACGAGGTTGGCGGCGAAGACGATGCTCCAGAGCCGCGCAATCTGAAAGAGCTTTGCCCGGCTCGGTCCGAGGAACAGCTGCAGGACCGGGGTGATCGTGTTCTCGGTGAACAATTGCATCCGCCCGAGGATCACGATGAGAAAGCCCACGGTGTAACCCAGGTTCGAGATCGCCGCCGCCCAGTCCGCCTCGGGCAGGATCGAGCTCAGGAACCCCTTGCACAGCACCGAAGTGCTTATCGCGAGGCCGGCGGCGACACCGGACCACCACAGCGCGCTTAACGGGCGCAACAACTCGTGCTCTCCCTCTCGGCGAATCGCCTCGAAGATGACCGAGGAGGCGACCTTTTCAAACTTATCCGCCTGCTGTTTTTCTTCGCGATCGAGATCGGGTTCTTTCGACATGGATGATGTTCCCTGATACCGGCGATCTGCACGCGCCGGGCGGCATGGTGCGCGTTTGCATCCTGTGTTTCGCCGATCACGATATGCCGGGGCGTCGGTTCGGTCTACATCGGTTTGATCCCGGTTGCGCGTGACGGGTTGTTTGAAATCAAGGC
Source organism: Sinisalibacter lacisalsi (assembly GCF_014640115.1). Lineage (GTDB taxonomy): Bacteria > Pseudomonadota > Alphaproteobacteria > Rhodobacterales > Rhodobacteraceae > Sinisalibacter > Sinisalibacter lacisalsi. The sequence goes on from NZ_BMGI01000001.1 coordinate 1,022,541, forward strand.
TTGCCGTGCCAGACTTGCAGTAGGCTGGTTGGCAACACGGCAGGGAAAGCGGGGAAAGATGGAGCGCGAGACGCGCATTGGCCACATTGTCCGCCTCGGGGGCGGGATCGCCGATATCCGGTTCGACGGGCCGTTGCCGGCGATCTCGAACCGGTTGGTCACGCTGAGTGATCCGGAAATCGTCATCGAGGTGGCCGGCCTGCCGGGCGAAGACATCGCGCGCGGACTGGTGATGAACCCTTCCCCCGAACTGCGTATCGGTCTGGCCGTGCGCGACACCGGCGGCCCGATCGACGTGCCGGTGGGCGAGGCGGTGCTCGGCCGGATGTTCAACCTCTTCGGCGAGACGATCGACGACGGCCCGCCGCTGGGCGACATGCCCCGCCGGCCGATCCTGCGCGCACCCGTGCCACTTTCGGAACGCCGCGTCGAGGGCGCGATCTTCGAGACCGGGATCAAGGCGATCGACCTGCTCAGCCCGCTGGAGCGCGGCGGCAAGGCGGGGCTGTTCGGCGGCGCGGGCGTGGGCAAGACGGTGCTGATCACCGAGATGATCCACAACATGGTTGCCGAGTACGATGGCGTCAGCCTGTTCTGCGGCATCGGCGAACGCTCGCGCGAGGCCGAGGAGCTTTATCGCGAGATGGGCGAGGCGGGCGTGCTCGACAACACGGTGATGATATTCGGCCAGATGAACGAAAGCCCAGGCGTGCGCTTCCGCGTCGGCCACGCGGCGCTGACCATGGCCGAGTATTTCCGCGATGACCTGCGCCGCAACGTGCTGGTGCTGATCGACAACATCTTCCGCTTCGTGCAGGCGGGTTCGGAAGTTTCGGGCCTTCTGGGCCGCATCCCCAGCCGGGTGGGCTACCAGCCGACGCTTGGCACCGAACTGGCCGATCTTGAAGAGCGCATCTGCTCGACCGACCGGGGCACGATGACCTCGATCCAGGCTGTCTACGTGCCGGCCGACGACTTCACCGACCCGGCCGCCACGCACACCTTCGCCCACCTCTCGGCCTCGATCGTGCTGTCGCGCAAGAAGGCGTCGGAGGGGCTTTATCCGGCGATCGACCCTCTGCGGTCCTATTCGCGGATGCTCACCCCCGCCACGGTCAGCCAACGCCATTTTCGCATCGCGCGGGCGGTGCGCACCACGCTGGCCGAATACGAGGATCTGAAGGACATCATCGCGATGCTCGGCTTCGAGGAACTTTCGGAGCGCGACCGGGCCACCGTCCGGCAGGCTCGCCAGCTGGAACGCTTCCTGACCCAGCCGTTCTTCTCCACCGAGGCGATGACCGGCAATCCGGGCCGCTTCGTCACGCTCGACGAAACGCTCGACAGCTGCGAGCGGATCCTCGCGGGGGAGTTCACGGACCGCGACGAGGGCGATTTCTACATGATCGGGGCGATCACCGACCTTGCCGGGCGGGCGGAGGCCACCGATGCGGCTTGAGGTAATCACCCCCATGGCCGTTTGCGTCGATCGCCCGGTGCGGCGCATCGTGGCCGAGGGCCCCGAGGGGCATTTCGGGATGCTGCCGGGGCACGTCGATTTCGTCAGCCAACTGGCGCCGGGGATCCTGCTTTACGAAACCGAGGAGGGCGGCGAACGCTTCGTGGCGGTCAATTCCGGCACGCTGGTGAAATGTGGCGACGAGGTGCGCGTGGCGGTGCGCGGCGCGGTGGATGGCGACGACCTGCCCAGGCTGCGCGCAAAGGTCGAGGCCGAGTTCCGCCAGCACGACGAGGAGGAGCGCGAGGCCCGCGCGGCGCTGGCCCGCCTCGAAGCCAGCATGGTCCGCCGCTTCCGCGATCTGGGGATGCAATCGTCATGACCGATGACCGCGACGGCGAAACCGAGACTGAAACCATCGCGCGCAAGGCGCAGCGGATGGAAGAGGCCCGCAAGCGCCGCCGCGAAAGCGCGTGGTATGGCTTCGGCATGTTCGGGCTGGTGGGCTGGTCGGTCGCCGTGCCGATCGTCGCGGGCATCGCCCTGGGAATATGGATCGACAAGCGTTGGCCGAGCGATATGTCGTGGACGCTGATGCTGCTGATCGCCGGCGCAATGCTCGGCGCGCTCAACGCGTGGTACTGGATCCAGCGGGAGGGGCGCGATGACTGACCATGATTGCCACATCAAGGGGGGAGCGCGATGAACCTGCCGGTTTCCACCCTCGTCGTCGTCGCCGCTCTGGCTGGCGGCCTTGTCGGCGCGGTCTACCTCGGCCTGCTCTGGGTGGCCGTGCGGCACCTGCCGCAAGACCGGGGTGGCGTTCTGGTCTTCATCGGGCTTACGCTGGCGCGGATGGCGCTGTTGCTCGGCACATTGGCGGCGGCCGCCGCGCTCGGGGTGCCAGCGACGGGCCTTGTCGCCGGGCTCGCTGGCTTCATCGTCGTGCGGCTGGCCGCGACCCGCTGGCTGGGACGCGCAACGCGAGGGGGGGGCACATGGACATAAGCCCCGACGCATGGGTTCTCTATGAATGGCGGGGTCTTCAGCTCAACGCCACCATCGTGTTCACATGGGCGGTGATGGCGGTTCTCGTCCTCGGATCCCGGGCCGTCACGGCGCGCCTGAGCGAAGGCGAAACCGTCTCGCGCTGGCAGGTGATGCTGGAGGTGATCGTCTCGGCCATCCGCGACCAGATCGCCGAGGTCGGGGCCGACAGGCCGGGCCGCTACCTGCCGTTCATCGGCACGCTTTTCCTTTTCATCGCCACGGCGAACGTGCTGGCGGTGGTGCCGGGCTACCAGCCGCCCACCGGCTCGCTCTCGACCACCGCGGCGCTGGCGATCTGCGTTCTGGTGGCGGTGCCGCTGTTCTCGATCGGCGAGCGCGGGATCGGCGGCTACCTGCGCACCTATGTGCAGCCAACGCCGCTGATGCTGCCCTTCAATCTCGTGGGCGAAGCCTCGCGCACCATCGCGCTGGCGGTGCGGCTCTACGGCAACGTGATGAGCGGCACGGTGATCGTGGGCATCCTGATCAGCGTCGCACCGTTCTTCTTTCCGGTCGTGATGCAGGTTCTGGGCCTGCTGACCGGGCTGATCCAGGCCTATATCTTCGCGATCCTCGCGATGGTTTACATCGGGTCGGCAAGCCGCAGCCGCCGCAGGACCGAGCGCCCGACCGATTCACCGGAAACCACAGCAACAGGAGACTGAGCATGGATGCAGCAACATGGGTCGCTGTGATCTCGATCTTTACCGCGGGGTTCACCATCGCCATCGGCTCGATCGGCCCGGCGCTGGCCGAGGGGCGCGCCGCATCGCAGGCGCTTCAGGCCATCGCGCAGCAGCCAGACGCCTCGAACACGATCACGCGGACGCTGTTCGTCAGCCTCGCGATGATCGAGTCGACCGCGATCTACTGCTTCGTGGTGGCGATGATCCTGATCTTCGCCAACCCGTTCACCAATCTCGTCACTGAGGCCGCCGCGCAGGCCGTCGGAGGCTGATCCCATGCAGATCGACTGGCTGACCGTCGCGGCCCAGATCGTCAACTTCCTCGTTCTCGTCTGGTTGTTGCAGCGATTCCTCTACCGCCCGATCACCGACGCCATGGCGCGGCGCGAGGAGCGTATCGAAAGCCGGCTGTCGGAGGCGAAGGCCGCGCGCGAAGAGGTCGAGGCCGAGGCAAGCCGTCTGCGCGAACAGCAGCGGGCGCTGGAGGACAGCCGCGAAGAGGTGCTGGGCGAAGCGCGGCAGGAGGCCGCCGCCCTGCGCGACCGGCTTGAAGACGATATCCGCGAGGAAATGGAGGCGCGTCGTGCGACGTGGCAGGACCATCTGCAGGACGAGCGCGAGGCCTTCGCCGCGCAGCTGCAGGAGCGCGCTGGCCGCCAGGTGATCGAGATCGTCGGGCGCGTGCTCGAAGATTATGTCGGCAGCGATCTTGCCAGCCAACTCGCCGGCACTTTCGCCGACCGTCTCGCCGGCCTCGAGGCCGAGGACCGCGACAAGCTCAAACAGGCCGCGGCCCATGCGGAGGGCCCCGCTCGGGTGCAAAGCAGCGTTGCGCTCAAGACGGCTTCGCGCAGCCAGATCACCCGCGCGATCCACGAAACCGTCGCGCCCGAGATCGAGGTCGAATATGCCGAAGACGCCGATCTTCTGGTCGGGGTGCGCCTCACCATCGGCGAGCAGACGGTCGATTGGTCCGCCACGCGCTTCCTGAACCGGCTGGAGACAACGCTCGACGAGGTGATCGAGGGCAGTGGCCGGCACCGCCCCCGCCCCGCGCCGGCCACGGATTGAGGGCCGGCGATGACCTTCACCGATCTCCACGACGATCTCTTCGCACCGCTGGAAGACGCGCTGGCGCGGGTGCATCCAGCGATCGAGATGGCCGAGATCGCCCACGTCCTCTCGGTCGGCAACGGCGTCGCCGAGGTTGCGGGGTTCACCGATCTGCGGGCCGACGAGCTTCTGACCTTCTCCGGCGGGGTGATGGGGATCGCCTCGAACCTCGACGAGCGCCGGACCGGTGTCATCGTTCTGGGCGAGACCGAGCGTCTGCGCCCAGGCGATCCGGTGCGCCGGACGGGCCGCGTCGTCGACGTGCCGGTGGGCGCGGCGCTGATCGGGCGCGTGGTCGATGCCCTCGGCCGCCCCCTCGACAACGGCGGGCCGATCGACACGCACGACTTCCTGCCGGTGGAACAAGCGGCGCCGCCGATCATGCACCGCGCGCCGGTTCAGGTGCCCCTGCAGACCGGGATCAAGGCCGTCGATGCCGCCATCCCCATCGGGCGCGGCCAACGCGAGCTGATCCTCGGCGACCGGCAGACCGGCAAGACCGCCATCGCCGTCGACGCGATCCTCAATCAGCGCGACAGCGGCGTGCTTTCGATCTATTGCGCCATCGGTCAGCGCGCGTCGGCGGTGGCGCGCGTCATCCAGAGCCTGCGCGAAGGTGGCGCGATGGAGCGCACCATCGTTGTTGTGGCCAGTGGCGAGGATGCGCCGGGGCTGCAGTTCGTGGCGCCCTACGCCGCCACCTCGATGGCGGAGCACTTCATGGCCGAGGGGCGCGACGTGCTGATCGTCTACGATGATCTCACGCGCCACGCCCGCGCCTATCGCGAACTGTCGCTGCTGCTGCGCCGCCCGCCGGGGCGCGAAGCCTATCCCGGCGACATCTTCTATATCCATTCCCGCCTGCTGGAACGCGCCACCCAGTTGCGCGAGGAACATGGCGGCGGTTCGCTCACCGCGCTGCCGGTTGTCGAGACCCAGGCGCAGAACATCTCGGCCTATATCCCCACCAACCTCATCTCGATCACCGACGGGCAGGTCTACCTCTCGCCATCGCTGTTCGAGAAGGGCCATCTCCCGGCGATCGACATCGGCACTTCGGTCAGCCGCGTGGGGGGCAAGGTGCAGCTGCCCGCGTTCCGCGCCGTCGCGGGCAACCTGCGGCTGATGTATGCGCAGTTCGAGGAGTTGGAGACCTTCGCCCGCTTCGGCACGCAGCTCGATCCCGAAACCCGCCGCAAGCTGACCCGTGGTTTGCGGGTGCGCGAGGTGCTCAAGCAAAACGAGCACGATCACATGGACGTGCCCGAGCAGATCGCGGCGCTTCTGGCGGCCACGGAAGGCCTGTTCGATGACCTCGAGCCCGACGCGGTGGCCGAGGCCGAACAGGCCATCCGGGAGGCCGTGCGCGCCGGGGCCCCAGATATCTGCGACCGCATCACCGCGGGTGAAAAGCTGGACGAGGACGACCGCGCGGCATTGATCGAGACGATGCGCAATGCGCTGCCGGCATCGCAGACGGGGGGCGACGATGCAGACACTTGAAAGCCTGTCCGATGCGCTCGAGACCACCGGCGACATCCAGTCCATCGTGCGCACGATGAAGGCTTTGTCTTCGGTCAGCATCCGGCAATACGAACACGCCGAGGCGGCGATGGCGGATTATGCCCGCACCGTCGAGCTTGGCCTGATGGCACTTCTGCGCGAGCCCGGGTCTGCGGGCCTGCTTCTGCCCGGCGGCGACAGCGGGGCAGGGCGCGAGGCGCTGATCGTGATCGGCTCGGATCGCGGGCTGTGCGGCGGCTACAACGACAAGATCACCCGCTTTGCCCGATCGCGGATGAAAGGCGGCCCCGAGGTGCTGGGCGTTGTCGGCGCGCGCGTCGCGGCCCGGTTCGAGACGGATGGGCGGCGGCCGGATGCGGTTCACACCCTGCCCGGTTCGGTCGAGGGATTGGCGAGCCTCGTCCAGGCGATGATCGTCGAGATCGAAGGATGGGCGCGCACCGGCGGGGTCGGCCGCGTCTGGCTGGTGCACAACCGACGCGAGGGCCGCATCAGCGCCAAGCCGCAGGCGCACCGGCTGTTGCCGCTGCCCGACAGCTACCTGCAGAAGCTGGCGCAGGCGGAGTGGCCGGGGCGCTCGCTGCCACTGTTCCGGATGGACCCGGACCGGCTGATGTCATGGCTCGTCCAGCAGCGGCTCTTCGTGGTGATCTACAGGGCGCTGGCCGAGGCGCTGGCGAGCGAACACGCCTCGCGGCTCGCCGCGATGCAGGCCGCCGAACGCAACATCGAGGAGCGGCGCGACGACCTGCTGCAACTCTACCGGCAACGACGCCAGGAGACGATCACCCGCGAACTCCTCGACGTGGTTTCGGGCTACGAAGCCGTCAGGGCGTCGGATTGAGCGGGGGCGCTGACGCGCGATCTCTCGTGACGTGGGCGCCGCTGCGGCGCGGTATGCCTTGCAGGGGCAGGCAGGCCGTTCAAGAATCCTCAACGAGGCGTGACGCGTCGAGCGGGTTGTTGTCGATCCCGGCCCAGGGGTCTTCGATCTGGCCGAGGCGGCGGAAGATCGAGGCGATGGTGTAGCGGTCGGGCGCCATGTCGGCGGCGAGGGCTTCCTCCCAGCGCAGCGGTGTCGCCACCGGCGCGCCGGCGCGGGCGCGCACGGCGTAGGGAGCTACGGCAGTCTGTGCATAGGCGGTGCGGAAGGTGTCGATCAGCACCCGGTCGCCGCGCTTTGCCTTGCGCTGTTCGGTGGTGGCCAGCGCGGAATGGGCCGCGGCAACCTCTTCGGCCAGCCCACGGGCGAAGGGCCTCAGCCGGTCGACATCGACCGAGGCGTCGAGCGCCAGCACGATGTGCAGCCCGCGCGATCCGGTGGCGGCCACGAAACTGGGCAATTCGCGCGCGTCGAGCGCGTCTTTGACCGCGCGCGCCACCTCCTGCACCTTGCCGAAATCGTTGTCCGAAGGGTCGAGGTCGAATACCATCCGGTCGGGCTTGCGCGGCGCTGGGGCGCGGGCGAGCGCAAGGTGCGGCGTGATGCAGCCCTGGTCGGCGAGGTAGACCAGCGCGGCGGCCTCGCCGATCACGGCATGGGTGACCGTGCCGCCTTCCTTGGGCAATGCCACGCGCTCGATCCAGCCGGGAAAATATTCCGGCACGTTCTTCTGAAAGAACCCGTCCGCCCCGATCCCGTCGGGGAAACGCTGCATCGTCACCGGCCGTCCCCGGTAATGGGGCAGCGCGATCGGTGCGATCTGCGCGTAGTAGCGGGCGAGGTCGAGCTTGGTGATCCCGTCATCGGGGAACATGACCTTGTCGGCGCTCGAGATCTCGACCTCGCGTTCGCCGACCGTGAGGGTTTTCGTGGTCATTTCTTGGGCTCCTCGCGTATGACATCCTCCGCGGCCTTGTCGCGCCTGAGCCCGAGAAACCGCGGATGGCGCAATCGCCCGGCCTTCGTCCACTCGGTGAAACCGATCTCTGCCACGAGATCGGGCCGGACCCAGATCGCGTCTTCGTCCACCGCGTCGTCGAAGGGCGCGGTTTCGCGCCGGCGCGCCTCCAGCGTCTTGCGGAAATTCTCTAGGAAAGCGTCGTCGAAGCCGGTTCCGACCTTGCCGGCATAGCGCAACTTGCCGTCCTCGAAATAGCCCAGCAGCAGCGCGCCGAAGCCTTTCCGGCTTCCCTCCGGTTCGGTGAAGCCGCCGATCACCAGTTCCTGCCCCGCCGAGCACTTGAACTTGAGCCAATCGCGCGAGCGACCGTGGGTGTAGGCGGCGTCGGCATCTTTCGCGATCAGGCCCTCCCACCCCTTGGCGCAGGCCTCCTCGAAATAGGCCTCGCCCGCCTCGTTGCGATGCGGCGCGTAGCGCAGAGGGGCGTCGAAGCGGATCGCCTGTTTGAGCAGCGATTTGCGCCGGCGCAGCGGCAGGCCGGTCAGGTCGTGCCCGGCAAGGTGCAGCAGGTCGAACAGGTAGAGATACACGGCGATGCCGCTGGCGCGCGCCTTGTCCGGGTCGGCGATCTGCATACGCCCCTGCAGGCGTGAAAAACTGGTGACCTTGCCATCGAATGCCACCACCTCGCCATCGGCGACAAACTCCCGCGCGGGCTGTGCCGCCAGTGCCTCGACCAGTTCCGGGTAGGTGTCGTTCACCGCGTTGTGGTTGCGGGTCATCAGGCGGATCCGCGCGCCGTCGCGGAACACCAGCACGCGTTCGCCGTCGAGCTTGCGCTCAAAGATCCAGTCCGGGTCGGAAAACCGTTCATCGGTCAGCACGGCCAGCATCGGAGGCAGCCACTCGGGGTGGGCGTCCGGTGGCAGGCCCTCGGTGAGCGCCGCGATATCGCCGCCCTTGCTCACCCGCCTTCGTCTTTCTCGATCTCGTCCAGATCGCGGCCCGAGGCCACCGACTCGGGCTCGGTCGAAACCGGGTTGCGGCGGGCGTCGGCCTCGTCGTCGTCCATCTTGATGAGCAGCCACTGGTCCTTGTCGTCGTCGATCCGCTGGAGCGCGTAGCCGCCGCGGATCTTCGAGCCGGACAGCCGAACCAGCACGTGCCCAGACGCGAGCGCCTCCGGCATCGGGCGCAGACCGTCATCCTTCTCGGTGATGTTCTCGTAGCTGCCACGATCCCAGATCAGCACCGTGCCGCCGCCGTATTCGTCCTTGGGTATCACCCCCTCGAACGACGCATAGTCGAGCGGGTGATCCTCGGTCGCGATCGCCAGCCGCTTCTCGCGTGGGTCGGTGGACGGGCCCTTGGGCACCGCCCAGCTTTTCAACACCCCGTCCACCTCCAGCCTGAAGTCGTAATGCAGGCTGCTGGCGTCGTGCTTCTGAACCACGAAGACGGGGTCGCCCGCCGTCTTCGTGCTGCTGCCGTCCGGCTCGGAACTTCGCGAAAAATCACGCTTTTCGCGGTATTTCTCCAGCCGGTCGCGGTTTTCGGAGTGCTTGGCCATCATCTCCGCCTATCAGGTTCAGGGCGCGAATGCACATCGCGAGGGCACGGCCGCGTGTTCCGCGGATGCGGGGTGGTCAGCCGTTCGGATCATACTTCATCGACCCGATCGGGCGCACGCTGCTGGCCTGCGGACCGATGGCGCTGTCATCGGTGTTCACGGCAAGCTCCACCGTGTCGCCCTGCTTGAGATCCTTGAAGCCGCCATCGGCCACGCTGTTCTCGTGGAAATAGATCAGCCGGTGGTCGGTCGCCATGATCTGGCCGAAGCCCTCGTCGTAACGGATTTCCACCACCTTGCCCTGCAACGGCCCGTCGATCTGCTTGACGTCGCCCTGCAGCTTGCGCGAGGCGCTCTTGAGATCGCGCTGCATCGCGTCGAAGGCGTCGCGGATCGCGACCTTGAGGTGCTCGCGCTCCGGCTGGTCATGCCGGTGGCGGTTCACCACCAGTTCCTTGCCGGGGATGCGCACCTCGATGGTGACCTCGTAGAGATCGCCCGTGCGCTGGCTCTGGTGCGGCGCCCGGATGTAGACATGGCAGCTCGTGATCCCGTCGTAGATCCCGTCCAGCTGATCCACCTTTTCGCGGACGAGGTCCTTGATTTCCTCGGTCGGCTCGACGTGTTGGAAGGAGAGTTCGAGCGGCGTTTCCATTTTTGGTTCCTTTCGCATCGGTTACCTGTCGGTGCCCGGCAGCGGGCGGCGCGAGCAGCCTGATTATCCGCAGGCGCCGGTCCGGCCCGTTGATGACAGACTATCACACTCCGGGCCGCAACCGTAATGACCGTGATCAACACGGGCCAGCCCCGCGACTACCCTGATCCACGGCCCGGGTCGTTTCAACCTCGGTTCACCGGCGGGCGCTGTCGGCCGGCACCGGGCGGGCGCTGTCATCTTCCGCCAGACCATGCGGCATCAGCCAGTCGGGGCCCATCGCCTGCAGCAGGATCTGCCCGCCAACCAGCGGCAGAAGGCTCATGCCCGCGGCGAGGATCAGCCCGGGCAGGCCCGGATCGGGGAGGCCCAGAAGATCCGAGAGGCCCGGCAGCCACAGTGCCGCCGCGATCAGGCCGAGGCAAAGCGCCAGCGCGCCCCAGACATAGGGGTTGCCCGTCACGTCGTTGCGAAACAGCCCGCTGGCGGGACTGCGCACGTTGAACACGTTCCACAACTGCGCCAGCGCCAGCGTCAGGAACGCCACGGTGACTGCCGGCGCCGCCGCCAGCTTCAGCCCGAACAGCGCGATGGCGAAGGCCGCGAGCGTGGCCAGCGTGATCGCCGCGCCAAGGAACCCGATCAGCAACCACCGCGGCCGGTTCAGGATCGACTCAGCCGGATCGCGCGGTGGCTGCGTCATCACCTCCTCGTCGCCCTTGCCGAGACCGAGCGCGAAAGCCGGGAACACGTCGGTCACCAGGTTGAGGAACAGGATCTGCAGCGGCAGCAGCGGCGACGGCAAACCGGCCCCGACGGCAAGCCCCACCACCAGCAATTCACTGACATTGCACGACATCAGGTAGATGACGAACTTGCGGATATTGTCGAAGATCACCCGCCCCTGCCGCATCGCCGCGATGATGGTCGCGAAGGCATCGTCCTTCAGCACCATGTGCGCCGCCTCGCGTGCGACCTGCGTGCCCCGCTCTCCCATCGCGATGCCGATATCGGCTTTCTTCAGCGCCGGCGCGTCGTTCACTCCGTCGCCGGTCATCGCGACGACGTGCCCGGCCTGCTGGTAGAGCGCCACGAGGTTCAGCTTGGTCGCGGGCGCGACGCGGGCGAAGACATCGGCGGCAAGCAAGCGGTCGCGCGTGGCCTGATCGGCGGTTTCGGCGTCGACCTCCAAAAGCTCGTGGCCTTCGATCACCGTCAGCGCCCCGTATCCAAGCCCCGCTTCCCGGGCGATAGTCGCGGCGGTGTCGGCGTGGTCACCGGTCAGCATCACCACCCGCACGCCGGCCCGGCGGCTGGCGCGGATCGCCTCCGTCACATCTTCGCGCAGCGGATCCTGCAGGCAGACCAGCCCCACGAGCGTCAGCCCGCGATAGGGTTCTGCATCGGAGGTTTCGGCCCGCTTCATCGCGAGCGCCAGCAGGCGAAGCCCCTCGCCGGCGGCTGTTGCATTGCGTTCCACCCAGACGGCGCGACCCTCGTTGTCGAGCGCGCGCGGCCCGTCGGGGCCCAACTCCGCCTCGCAGGCCGCGATCACCGCCTCGGGCGCGCCCTTGACGGCGAAGACATAGCCGTCCTCGTCGGCATGGACCGTTGCCATCATCTTCAGATCCGGGTCGAACGGGTGCTCGCCAACCTGTTCGCACGGATCGACAAGCGCCTCGCGCCCGCGCCCCGCGTCGCGCGCGGCGGCGAGCAGCGCGATCTCCATCGGGTCGCCCGCCCGCCCGTCTTTCCCCTCGCCCAGCGAGGCGTTGTTGCACAGCGCCCCGATCCGCAGTGCCCACCCAAGGCGCGCATCGTCCTCGGGCGAAAGCCGCGCGCCGTCGGCCTCGAAGCGCAGGCCCTCGTCCTCGGGCTCGGCCTCGACATCCTGACCGGCGATCAGGTAGCGCACCGCCGTCATCCGGTTCTCGGTGAGCGTGCCGGTCTTGTCGGTCAGGATGATCGTGGTCGCCCCCAGCGTCTCGACCGAGGAGAGCCGCGTGATCAGCGCGTTGCGCCGCGCCATCCGCCACATCCCGCGCGCGAGGCTGAGCGTGGCCACCACCGGCAGGCCCTCGGGCACGGCGGCGACGGCGAGTGCGATCCCGGTCTGGATCATCTCCGCCAGTTCATGGCCGCGCAGAATTCCGAGACCGACCGTCAGCGCGGCGAGCACGAGCGTCAACCAGACCAACCGGTGGCCCAGCCGGTCGAGCCGCCGCTCCAGGGGCGGGGCCTCGCCCCTGGCGCCCTGGGCAAGGTCGCTGATGTGGCCGATCTCGGTTTCCATGCCGGTGGCCACGACGATACCTTCGCCCGTGCCCTGCGTGATGGCGGCGCCCTTGAACGCCATGCCCGACCGGTCGCCGATCACCGCCTCGGGCGCGGTGGCATCGGTGGCCTTGGCGACGGGCACGGATTCGCCGGTCAGCACGGATTCGTCGCTGTGCAGGTTGGCGGCCTCGGCAAGGCGCAGATCGGCGGTGACCACGTCGCCCGCTTCCAGGATCACCACGTCACCGGGAACAAGCTCCCGCGCGTCGACGTGTGTCTCGGCGCCGTCACGACGCACCCGCGTGCGGATCTCGGCGATGCTCTGCAGCGCCTCCATCGACCGCGCGGCGCGCAGCTCGGTGAAAAACCCGATCGCGCCGTTGATCGCCAGCACAACGGCGATCGCGATACCTTCGGCCAGGTCGCCCAAGGCGAAAGACATCGCCGCCGCGGCGGCGAGCAGCCAGACGATGAAACCATCGAACTGGTGCAGCAGGATTCGCAGGGCGCTCTTTTTCTCGTGCTTGCGCAGGCGGTTCGGGCCGTATCGCTGTTGGCGCAGGCGCACCGCCTTCGTGCCGAGCCCCGTTTTCGGGTCGGTATCGAGGGCCTTCGCGACCTCCTCGACGGATCGCGTATGCGCTTTCTCTACGGGTCTTGCCACTCCGCTCTCCCCAACGCGCACCGCCCGGATGCTCGACCGTGTCGCCAAGCCCCGCGCCAAGGCACTTGGGCGCACTGGTGCGGGATATGCCTCATGCCGCCGAGGCCACAGCCGGGCGCGATACGCTCACGCGCCGCGCGCCCGCGCCCGATCCGTTTCGGGCGGGTTCAGTCAAGTATCCTTCAGGACGTCCGCCATTTTCGGCAGCGTCAGGTTGGTCAGATCCTTGTCGACCTCGGCCATGAGAACGTCCTTCAGCCCGTCGCCATAGGCGTTGCGGAGAACCCCGAGCGTTCGCGGGTCGGCAACGACGACGAGGCGTTCGAAACGCCCCTCACCGGCCCAGGCGACAAGGCGTTCGGCCAGATCCTCGGCGAATCGGCCCTCGGCCACGCGATGCCAGTCGGTTTCCTCCATCGCGCTTTGCGGCCCTCTGGCCTCGGTGACCGTGCCGCCGGTCTTGCCCGGGATGCCGCCCTGATCCGGCATCCGCCCCGGTCGATCCGACGCAAGGTCGCGCGCCGGCGGGTTCTCGGTTTCGCGCTTCGAGATCTTGCGCAGAACGGGGTAATCCGCATCGCCCTCGTTGCGTAGCAGAAGGAATTTCTCGCCATCCGCCACGACGACCCAAGTGTCATGATTGATCTTCATGTCATCCTCCTTTTCGAGGCCAATGGAACGCCTTTTTCACTGTTTTCACAAGGGCTATTCGGGTAAATCCGACGCCGCCTTCGGCGCGCCTCGGTCGCGTTGTCCGCGCGCAGCCCCGCGCGCACCCCGGAGAAGGGCCGGGAGCGATTTGACCCGCAACCGGCCTGTGTCTAGGCTGTTTCCCGATCCCGTAATCACCACGCCCGAGATGCAAGAGAGGTATCATGCGTCGCACAGTCCACCTTTTTCTTGCCGGCCTTGCCCTGATGTTTCCCACGACGGGAACGGCGCAGATGGACGGGCACGGGCCGGATGCCTGGCAGGTGATCGGGGTGGCCCCCGATGACGTGCTGAACGCGCGGTCGGGGCCGGGCACCGATCACATCGTGATCGGCACCTTCCCGCCCGATGCCACTGGCCTGCAGATGGTGACCTGTGTGCCCTATTTCACCATGGCGCAGTTCCAGGCGTTGACCGAGGATCAGCGCGCCCGGCTGCCGGCGCGCTGGTGCCTTGTGCACAGCCGCGATGGTGACACCTCCGGCTGGGTCGCTGGCCGCTATCTTGCCGAGGACACCTCGCAGGCCATGGACTCACCCGATCCGCTGATCGACGAAGCCATCGCGCTCGTGCGGCGCCTCTATGCCTCGGCGCAGATCACCCAGGGCGTTGCCCTGTCGCCGTTGCACCCCTCTGCGGCGCGCGAATTCTTTTTTGCCGATGTGGTCCGGGAACTGGCCGAGGGCTATGGTGCCGACCCGCTTTTCGGGGCGCAGGATGCGCAGATCACCGGGCTCGACATACGCCCCGCGCCGGGCGAGGCGATGTTTCGCGGGATGATCACGGTGCATGTGGATTTCCGCAATTTCGGGCAGCCGCAAAGGGCGGTTGTCCGGCTGCGGGTCGATCCCTCGCTCGATCCCCCGGCGCCGCGCATCATGCGGATCGAGCATGAGGCGTGGGCCTTCCCCTGAGCGGACGGCGCGTGGCCGCCCGCCCGGGACGCCGTTCTATTGCGCGCCGGACGCACCGGGCGTGGCGGCCGTGGCCCGGTCCTTGATCTTGCGGAACTTGCCCGACATCGTTTCCAGCCGGTCTTCCCACTCCGGGTTTGGCGTCTGCCCCTCGATCGCGCGGAAATAGGCTTGCAACAGGCAGGCCACGGCCAGCGGTTCGAGCAGGGCCTGCTTGATCGACCACGCGAGGATGATCGCGATCACCACGCCCATCGCCGACATGCCGCCGGGGTAGAGGTTGCTGATCAGGGCCGCGGGCGCCAGCATCACCAGAAACAGGATCGCCATGAGGCCGTAGACGAACAGCGTGATCCAGGCCGCGTTCTTCAGCATCGGCTTGTAGTTCTGGGCGTAGAGCACCAGCCCGGTGCGGGCGGATCCCCACGGGTCGGTGGCGCGGGTCCGCATGCCATAGGCGAGGATGACCTCGTCGATGAAGCCGACCGCGACGCTCAGGAAGGCGCGCAGGATGGTGATGAGCTGGCGCATACCCGGCACCGGCAACAGCGTGAAGACGCCGCGGATCAGCCCGGTGACGGCCCGCAGCACGCCCTTGATCAACTGGTCGAGCGCGAACAGCACGCTGGCCTCGCCGAAGCGCTCGCGGACCATCGCCTGTGCATGGCCGATCTGGCTGCGGCCGTCGGGCATCGGGCGGTTGTCGATCAGTTCGACCATCACCGCGATATGGCCGGCCTTGACCATGTAGAGGATGTATTCGCGCAGCCAGTACATCACGATGGCGACGATTGCGAACCCGGTGAGGCCCCCGAAGAACGTGGCCGAGGCGCGGAACCCCTCGTCACCGAGCGCGCCGATGCCCCAGCCGATCCCGGCGCCGGTGCCGGTGACCAGCACCCAGGCAAGCGCCGCGCCGAAATAGACAGCCATGCGCAACAGCACGAAAGGCATTGTTTGCATCATCAGCGCGATACCGCGCCGGAAAGAGAAATCCCACATCTGTTCGTCCTTGAAAAAACGCCTCGCCGCGAAGATACCAGCCTAGCCCGCCCGGCGCACCGTTCGTTTGAGGGGGGCGGCAAATCACCCCGTCTCGCGCAGCGGCAACGACAACAGCAGCGCGACCAGTTCGGCCTGCCGGTTGGTGCCGGTCTTGCCGAACACATTGCGCAGGTGAAAGGCGATCGTGGTGCCGGCCACGCCCATCTTTCGGGCCACATCCTCGGGCCGCAGGCCGGCGGCCAGATGGCGCGCCACCCGGGCCTCGGTCGGGGTGAGGCCGAAGAGATCGCGCAAGGCTTGCGGCGACAAGGGCTCGCGCCGCGCCAGATCGGTGACGAAGACGAGAACCGCAGCATCCGCCCCGAGCGCGGGATCGGCGGGGCAGGCGTGCACCTGCGCCACGCAATGGCCGGTGTCGTCCACCGCCAGCGACAGGCTGTCTTCCTGCCCGGCGCGCGCCTTTTCGGCCAGTTGGCGCACCGCGCCCTGCAGGGCCGGGCTGGCGTATGCGCCGTTTTCGGCATCGTCCAGCCCCAGCATCCGGCGCGCGGCGGGATTGGCCTGCGTCAGCCGTCCTGTCGCGTCATGGGCCAGCACCCCGACCGACAAGGCTTCAAACAGGTGCTGCCCGATCTGCGCCGCGGGTGCGGCGGCTTTGCGGGCCTGCGCCGTTTGGCGCAAGCGCGCCTCGATCGTGGAGAGCAGCAGATCGTAGTTGATCGGCTTGGTCAGGTAATCGTCGGCGCCCGCGCGCTTGCCGGCGACGATCGCGTCGGTCATCGACAGCGCGGTGAGAAAGATCAGCGGCACATGCGCCAGGTGCGGATAATCGCGCCGGAACGCGGCCAGAACGCCGAAGCCGTCGACCCCCGGCATCATGATGTCGCACAACAAGAGATCGGGCGTGCAGCTTTCCAGCTGGGTCAGAAGCTCGGTCCCGCCCGCCGCCGCCGCCACGCGATAGCCCGCCTCGCGCAGCTCGTCGCAGATGTCGCGCAGAAGCTGGGGTTCGTCTTCGCAACACAGGATCAGGGGGGGCGCGGGCGGGCTCATGGCCGGCCCTCCGACGCGGCGGGCAGCCATAGCGTGAAGACCGATCCGCGCCCCGGCCAGGTGTCCATGCCGATGCGCCCGCCTTGCAACTCGGCCAGTTCCCGCGCCAGCGCAAGGCCGAGCCCGGTGCCTTGCTCGGCCCGGTGCGCCTCGCCGCGGAAGTAGCGTTTGAACACGTGCGGCTGATCGGCGGGGGCGATGCCCGGTCCCTGGTCGGTCACCGCGCAGGCCACCTGCCCGCCCTGGCTGAACACCCGCAGCTCCACCCGGGTTTCAACCGGGCTGTAGCGCAGCGCATTGGCGAGGAGGTTTTCGAGGATATGCGCGACCAGGAGCGGATCGCACAGCGCCATGATCCGGCTGCCCGTCGAAGACAGCCGGATGTCGCGGCCCGGATGAAGGCCGCGCGCCTCGGTCAGCGCGGATTGCGCCAGTGCGTCCAGCGCGGCAGGGGCCAGGTTGCCGCGCACCTGCCTGTTGTCGAGCTTGCCGACCAGCAGCACCGTTTCCACCAGCCGCGTCATCCGGCGCACCGCGTCCTGCACGACGCCCTGACGTTCGGCCACGTCCGAGGCGGTGACCGCATCGCCCCTGCGCGCGAGCCGGTGCATGGCGCTGTCGATCAGGCTCAGCGGCGTGCGCATCTGGTGTGAAACCATGGCGGCGAAATCGCGATACATCTCGGAGGTGTCGCGCGCCTCCTGTAACAGCGCCGAGTCGCGCCGGCGCTGGATCTCGGCTTCGTTCAGGCGGCGCTTGTTGCGCAGGAACAGCCAGCTGATCCCCATCGCGCCCAGGAAGGCGAATGCCACCGCGAAGATCACCGTGGTTTGCGTGCTGCGGTAGGTGTCGAGCCGCTCGGCGGCGATTTCCCATTCCTGCATCATCACGTCATTGGCCAGCCGGTTGAACTGCGACTGAAGCGCCAGCCCCTGCTCGTAGATCGCGGCGTGCTGTGCCGGGCCATGCCCCTGCACCTCGGGATCGAGCGCCAGAATGCGCGTGGTGATCTGCTGCAAGGTGTCGGCATGGCCAAGTTCGGCCAAGTATCTTTGTTGCGGGCCTTGGCCCAGCAGGGTGAGGCGCGAGACAGCCAGATCGAAACTCTGCGCGATCTCCTCCGCCTGCCGATCGGGCGCGGCGGCCGCGAGGGTCAGGGCCATCACTTCCTTCTGGGTCTGGGTGACGACCCAGAGCATGTTTTCCGTCACCGCGATGCGCATGTCGCGTTCGAGCGCCGAGGTCTTGGCCAGCGCGAACGCCAGCGGCCCGAAGCAGATCAGCAGCAGCGGCAGGTAGGGCAGAAAAAGCGCCAACCCGTGCCGGGGCCGCGATGATCCGTCCGCCCGGCTCATTTCACATGAAGCGACACAAGCTGCCAGACCCACCGCATGTCGTAGCGGATATCCTGCAACTCGCGGTGGTCGTCGCGCGGATAAACGATCCAGACCGGCCCCTTGTCGCGCGGGCTGAGCTGTGCGCCATCCATCGTCAAGGCGCCAAGAACGTCGTAGTCTTCAAAATCCGAAACCGGGATCTCGGCGCGGTAATCGTTGAGTGCCAGGGCGACCACGCTGTCGCCCTCGGCGCCGAGGTGTTCGAGAAGGTCGCGCATCAGGAACCCCTCGAATTCCGGCCTGCCGTCGGTGACGGTGGTCGCGGTGATCAGGCTGCGCTGCGGCAGTGCTTCGAGATCGGCGCGGGTCAGTTCCACCGGCGCTTCGGCAACCCGTCCGGTCACCGTCAGAAGCACCTCCCCCGCCTCGCCGGCAGCGGCGCTCGCGGCCGAAATGGCTGCCATCGCTGCAAAGATGTTCACACGCATGTCGATCCTGGCTGTCTGTTCTTGTGACTGGTTCACGGGCCCACAGGAAAACAGGTTCCGGCATGGATGTATAGAACCGGCCGCGACCAAGCGCCGCGGGCGGGGAGACGGTCAGGCAGCCCCTACTCGATCACTTCGACCAGCTCGACGAAGCGGTTGAGGGCGAGGCCGGCTCGCCTACCGTTGGTCGTGTCTGGCGACAATGCGCCAGCCCAGGCCGGGCGCAGGCGCCGCGGGTCGATGCCATGCCGGCCGGTCAGGCACGCCACCACCGACCAAGCGCGGTCGGCAGAGAGGCGCCGGTTGTCGTCGAGGCTGCCCGCGCCATCGCTGTTACCGACCACAATGAGCGAAAGCTCCGGCCGGCTGTTCATCAGCCTGGCGATCGTGGCCAGCGCCGGCCCGGATTGGGGCAGGATCTCATCCCGGTCGGCTTCGAACCGGATCGCATCCACCACGACGCGGCCGTCGTCGATCAACCCGTTCGCGAGGTCTTCCACATCCTGGGTGACGAGGTCGACCGGGGCTGTGTCCGCGTCAGGCGCTGGCTGAGGGCTGAACATGTGACGTGCCTCCGTTTCATCGAGTTCGACGGCCTTGCCCATCATCCGCCTGGCATTGAAGCCATCACGGCGCGGCGCTTGAACCAGCTCCGCAGGTGTGGCGACGGCCGCAACAGGTTAGGCGCGGGTGGCGGTTGGCGCCCCGTTCGAACGGAGGGGGCGGGAGCGGGAAAGCGCGGGTAAAAGCAGCTTTCACCCCTGTCGCGCCACCGAGTTCAACAAGCCGAAAAGGACAGCCATGCCCTCCGTTCTCCATTACCTCCTCGCCATCCTGGTATTTTTCGGTCTGCCCAGCACCGGCGCCGCGCAAACCGGGCAGATCACCGGCAACCTCGAAGGCGCGGCGCTGAATTTCGAGGTGTCGAACGGGATTGGCGGTATGCCGGGGGTGTATTTCGATCCCTATGACGATCCCGACTATTCCGGCGTGAGCGTGATCTTCAGCGCCCTCGAGGACAGCGGCGAGGCGATCAGCGGCGTGATGGCCTTCGTGGATTTCGAGACCGAAGGCGCGCTCGACCTCGGCGAGATGACCTCCGAGAACGTGGCGGACGCCGTGGTGATGATCGTTGACGAATGGCAAAGCGGCGCTGTGAACCCGAAAACGATCTGGATGGCCGAGGCTGACCGGTTCGAGAGCCTCGAGATCACGCGGCTGGAGCTTTCCGGCGATACCGGTGCGATCGCCGGGCGGATCGCCAGCCAGCGTTTCTGCCTGCATGACATGTCGGGCGGTGATCCGGTCGCCATCCGTCGCGATGGCGCGATGATCTGCAAGCCCGGCGCGGTGGACTTCGCCGTTGCGTCCGATGGCGCCACCGCCGCGCCACCCCGCCAACCGATCGCCTACGAGGTTCTGGGCCGGATCACCGGCACGGTGGGTCTCGAAAGCCACGAGTGGATCACCATCCTGCCCGAAGGCGGCGAGGCCACCGCCACGCTGCAGCCATCCGGAACCGGGCTCGACATCCTGCGCCTGCAGGGTCACTCCCCCAGCAGCGCCGATTTTCTGCGCGAGGACGTTCTGTCGATCACCGTCGTGGGGGATGTCGCCACCGGCAGCGTTCCCTCCGAAGGCACGGTTCCGGTGGAACTGGCGTTTTTCCCCGGCGAGCCGGGCGTGCTCTACACCTCGCAAGAGGGCGAGGGGGGCGTAACCGCCAGCATGCGCCAGCTATACCTAGACGGCGATCGCGGTGAAGCGGCGATGTATCTCGATGGCCGGATCTGCCGCGTCGAGGATTTCGAGCCGGTGCCGGGTGACTGCAGGAGCTTCGAGGCCGAAGTGCGAACCGAGGTGATACGCGCCCGAACCGATTAGGGTGTTGCGGCGCGGGGGGGGGAATCGGGGATGCGCCCATCCTGCCCCGAAGGAGCGCGAATTAACCTTTGGACGATCTGTTGCCATTGGAGCAACAGATCGTCGCGCCTCGGGAGATTAATTCCGGAGAATGGGCAATTTGGGGTTGTGCACCTCAATCGAGCGTCCTTACCTGAGGTTCATGGGGCGGAATCAAAACATAGACGACTTGCTCGTTGAACTGGGCGACCAGGCACCCTCAGGGTACTATCTTGCCTTGCATGTCAGGTTCGCCGCGCCGCTCATGATGTTTCAAACCTACGATCCGCGTTGGATCGACCATTACACCCAGAATGCCTATGCCCTGCGCGACCCGATCGTCGCCTGGGGTATCTCGCGGACCGGGGCCACCCGTTGGAGCGACATCGATCTGCCCGACCCTTTCGGCATCATGCAAGAGGCGCGCCAATACGGGCTGGTCTATGGTGTCTGCGTCTCCTGCGGGCCGATGACCTCACGCACGATCGCGTCTGCGGCGCGCAGCGACCGGGAATTCAGCGAGGAAGAGATCGCGACGATTTCTGGTATCATCCTGCACCTGCATCACGAAACCGAACCCCCCGACAACCTCACGCCCGCCGAGATCGAGGCGTTGCAGGTCGTTGCCTCGGGGGAGCGCTATGCCGCCGGTGCGGCGCGGCTCGGAATTTCCGAGTCCGCGCTCAAGGCCCGGCTGGCATCGGCGCGCAAGAAGCTATTCGCCCGCACCTCTGCCGAAGCCATTCAACGCGCGAAGGACTACCGGTTGCTCTGAGCCTGTATGATACCGGTCAGGCCGTTCGATGCCACGCGGGGCCCAGGTCGGGGGCGGCGGATAGCTGCTGTTCAACCCTGACTTGGAGAAAGACCATGCAAACGACGACACTTTCCTTCGCCAATCTGCACAACCATGGCGAGCTTTTTGTTAACCTGCTTCGCGCTAGACGGCAGAGCTTCATCGTCCAGAACAACTGGGATCTGCCCGAGGCGATGGGGATGGAGTTCGATCAATACGACACCCCCGCGAGCCGCTGGGTGGCGGTGCACGATTTCGGGCGGGTCTATGCCGGTATCCGGCTGACCCCCACGACCGCGCGGGTGGGGATCTACACCTACATGATCCGCGACGCCCAGCGCGGCTTGCTGGATTCGATCCCCTCCGATCTGCTCTACGAAGAAGCGCCGGTGGCCGAGAACGTGTGGGAAAGCTCGCGCGTGTTCGTGGCGCACGACACGCCGCAGAAGCTGCGCCGGGTGGTGCACCTGCACCTCATCGAGGAGATGACCAAGACGGCCCGCGATCTCGGGGCCACCCGCGTGCTCGGCCTGATCCCGGCGAACTGGCCGCGCTGGGCGCGCCGCCGGGGGCTCGACGCCGAAGCCGCCGGGCCGGTGATGCATATCGACGGAATCGACAACCAGGTGGTGTCGATCAGCCTCGCCGACAAGATGCACTGAGGCAGAGACCTGCCCCGGCGACGCGCCGGGGCAGGTTTGCATTCTCGCGGCCCGCCATGGCCGCGATTGTGCACGCGGGGCGCATGCGTTACCCCTTTCGGCAAGACCAGAGCCGGAACGAACCCCATGAACAGCATCGCCAAGATCGAGATCGACGATACCGGCCTCGCCGCGCCCACGCCCGAGATCGAGCAGGAGCGCAAGGTGGCGGTGTTCGATCTTCTGGAACAGAACAGCTTTGCCCCGGTGCCGCGCGGCGATGTTGCGCCGCCCGATGGCCCCTATGCCCTGCATCTCTCGATCCGCGACAAGCGCCTCGTTTTCGATGTCGAAACCGAGAGCGGTGAGAAGGCCGGCGAGTTCCACCTTTCGCTCGGGCCGTTCCGGCAAGTGGTGAAAGACTATTTCCAGATCTGCGAGAGCTATTTCGACGCGGTGAAAAAGCTGCCCCCGGCCCAGATCGAAACCATCGACATGGCCCGGCGCGGCATCCACAACGAGGGCGCGCGGGTGTTGCAGGAGCGGCTCGAGGGCAAGGCCGAGGTCGATACCGATACAGCGCGCCGCCTGTTCACCCTCATCTGCGTGTTGCACTGGGGTTGACGCGGTGGGTGCCACGCTCCCCCAGTCGGTGCTGTTTTGCTGCGATCACAACGCGGTGCGCTCGCCGATGGCCGAGGGCATGATGAAAAAGTTCTACGGCGAGCGGGTTTACGTGCAGTCGGCCGGGGTGAAGAGCGAGATGGAAGTGGATGGTTTTTCGGTTTCGGTCTGCGGCGAGATCGGCGTGCCGCTGCACCAGCACAAGGTGCGCTCGTTCGACGAGATGCAGCAATGGGGCGACGATCTTTCCGCCTATGACCTGATCGTGGCGCTCAGCCCGGCCAGCCAGCGCCGGGTTCTGGAACTGACCCGCTACCACCACCTCGAGGTGGAATACTGGCCGGTGCTCGACCCGACCGGCCTCGGCACCAAGCGCGAAGACAAGCTCTCGGCCTACCGCCAGGCGCGCGACCAGATCCGCGACCGGATGATCGCCCGTTTCGGCCCGCCCCTGCCTGATGCCGACTACGAAGGAGACTGACGCGATGAACCGAGACGTGATCGCCCGCTATTTCGATGCCTTCAACCGGGGCGACATCGAGGCCATGCTGGCCGAGCTGTCCGACGATGTGGCCCACCACGTCAACGAGGGCGAGGTGCGCCGGGGCAAGGCGCTGTTCCGCGAGTTCTGCGATCACATGGCGCGCTGCTACCGAGAGGAACTGAAGGATCTCGTGATCTTCACCGAAGGCGATCGGGCGGCGGCGGAATACATGGTGCATGGCAGCTACCTTGCCTCCGACGCGGGCCTGCCCGAGGCGCGCGGGCAGGATTACGTTCTCCCGGCGGGCTCGTTCTTCACCCTCGACGGCGGCAAGATCGCGCGGGTGACCACCTATTACAATCTCGCCCACTGGCTGAGGCAGGTCTCGTGATCAAGGTCCGCCCGCTCACCGGCGACGATCTCGCCCGCGTTCTGCCCGATGTGGCGCGGCTGCGCATCGAGGTGTTCCGGGCCTGGCCCTATCTCTACGAGGGCGATCTGGCCTACGAGGAACGCTACCTGCAAAGCTACCGCGAGTCCGAACAGGCGATCGTGGTCGGCGCCTTCGACGGTGCGCGCCTCGTGGGGGCCGCCACCGGCACGCCGATGGAAGACCATGTCGAGGATTTCGCCCGCGCATTCGAGGATACCGGCTACCCGGTCGACGAAATCTTCTACTGCGCCGAATCGGTCCTGCTGCCCGCCTACCGGGGGCAGGGGGTTGGCCATGCCTTCTTCGACCAGCGCGAGGCCCATGCCCGCGCCCTCGGGCGGCGCTTCGCGGCCTTCTGTGGCGTGGTGCGGCCGAACGATCATCCCGACCGCCCCGAGGGCTACGTGCCACTCGATGGGTTCTGGCGACGGCGCGGCTACCGGCCGCTCGCCGGCGCGCTCGCCGAGTTCTCGTGGAAAGACATCGGCGAGGCGGAACAAACCGCCAAACCCATGCAATTCTGGATAAGAAAGCTGGAGCCATGAAACTCGCCGCCGCCTGCTACCCGATCGACTGGATGGAGGGTTTCGACTGCTACGCCGACAAGCTCGCCGCGTGGGTGGGCGAGGCGGCGGGGCAGGGGGCCGATCTGCTCGTCTTCCCCGAATACGGCGCGATGGAACTGGCCGCCTTCGCCGGGCGCGAGGTGGCGGGCGATACGCAAGCTTCCATGCGCGCGGTGAGCGATGCCCTGCCGCGCGCCTGGGATCTGCACGCCGAGCTTGCCGCGCGCCACGGCGTGCACATTCTCGCCGCCTCCGGTCCTTTCTTCGCGGGTGAACACGCGGTGAACCGGGCGATGTTCTTCACCCCCGACGGCAGGCGCCAGCCGCATGACAAGCAGATCATGACCCGCTGGGAACGCGATCCGATGGACGTGCGTCCCGGCGATCCGCTGGTGGTGATGGACACCGCGCTGGGCCGGATCGGCGTGCTGATCTGCTACGACGCCGAGTTTCCGCTGCTTGGCCGGGCGCTGGTGGAGGCGGGGGCCGAAATCATCCTCGTGCCCTCCGCCACAGAGGCGCTGGAGGGCTTCAGCCGGGTGCGCGTGGGCGCGATGGCGCGCGCGCTCGAGGGGCAATGCGTGGTGGCTCATGCGCCCACGCAAGGTGCCGCGCCGTGGAACCCGGTGGTGGATGAAAATGCCGGTGCCGCAAGCATCTACGGCCCACCCGACCGGGGCTTCCCCGCCACCGGCATTCTCGCCGAGGGGGCGATGAATGCGCCGGGCTGGACCATCGCCGAGGTCGACCTCGCGCTGGTCCGCGCCGCCCGCGCCGATGGCAATGTGCTCACCATGGCGCATTGGCGCGAACAGGCTGCCCGCGCCGAATCCGTCCAAACCGTGGTGCTTGCGTGATTAGAGCTTGAAAAACGGGGTCAATGGGGCCATTTAATGCGCGCCCACAGCTTGGTGGGCGATCAATAACGGAGTGACCATGGCCAAGGAAGAACTGCTCGAATTTCCCGGTGTCGTGAAGGAACTCCTGCCGAACGCGACGTTCCGGGTCGAGCTGGAAAACGGCCATGAGATCATCGCGCACACGGCAGGCAAGATGCGCAAGAACCGCATCCGTGTTCTGGCTGGCGACAAGGTTCAGGTGGAAATGACGCCTTACGACCTGACGAAGGGTCGTATCAATTTCCGCTTCAAGTGACGTGGGTGAAGCCCGCTCACCAAAACTGATTCTCGGTTCCGGCTCGCCTCGGCGGGCCGAACTGCTTTCAACGCTGGGGATAACGCCCCACGCGGTGCGCCCCCCCGAGATCGACGAAACCCCGGTAAAGGGCGAAACCCCGCTGCACTACTGCCGCCGCATCGCGTCTGAAAAGGCCGCGGCGATGCAGGTGGGCGCGGACGAGGTGGTGCTCTGTGCCGATACCACCGTGGCGCTTGGCCGGGGCATTCTTGGCAAACCCGCCGATGAGCGCGAAGCCGCTGCCTTCCTGCGCGGGCTTTCGGGGCGGCGCCACCGGGTTATCACCTCTGTGGTGGTGCGCAACGCGGGCGGGAGTTTCGCCCGCGACGTGGTCACCAACGTGAAGATGAAGCGGCTCAGCGATGCCGAGCTTGCCGCCTATCTCGCCTCGGGCGACTGGCGTGGCAAGGCGGGGGCTTACGCGATCCAGGGCCCGGCCGGGGCGTTCATCCCGTGGATCCAGGGCAGCTATACCGCGGTGATGGGCCTGCCCGTCGCCGAAACCGCCGCGCTGCTCGTGGCGGCGGGCTACCCCGTGCACGAGGGCTGGGCATGAAAGGCAGCGTGATCGCGCTCGACGAGATCGCCGGCCGCAAGGCCGCGGCGCGGCTTGTCGATGGCCAGCTCGACGATTTCCTGGTCGATCCCGCCCCGGAAGATCCCAGCGCCCGCCCCGGCGCGATCTACCGCGCGATCTGCGACCGGCCGATGAAAGGGCAGGGGGGGATGTTCGTCCGCCTGCCGGAGGGCTCCGGCTTCCTGCGCCAGGCGAAAGGGTTGAAACCCGGCCAGCCGCTGCTCGCGCAGGTGACCGGCTGGGCGGAACCGGGCAAGGCGGTGCCGCTGACGGCCAAGGTCCTGTTCAAGTCGCGCTATGCGATCGTCACCCCCGGTGCGCCCGGCATCAACCTGTCGCGCCGGATTCATGACGAGGAGGCGCGGGTGCGGCTGCTCGAGATCGCGCACGAGGCGATGGGCGAAGCGGGCGATACCGGGCTCATCCTGCGCTCCGAGGCCGCCGGGGGCGATGACGCGGCGGTGGCGGAGGATGTTGCCGCGATGCGCGATCTCGCCCGCGCCGTGCTCGAGGATGCCGAGGGGCGCGAGCCCGAACTGCTCGTCGACGGGCCCGATGCCCACCTTCTCGCCTGGCGCGACTGGGCCGTGCCCGACCACCTTGACGATGCGCCGGGCAGCTTCGCCCGGCACGGCATTGATGAGATGATTGCGATATTGCGCAACACCTATGCCCCCCTTTCAGGGGGCGCATTTGCCCATATCGAACAAACGCGCGCGCTCATTGCCGTCGACGTGAACACCGGGGGCGACACTTCCCCCGCCGCCGGGCTGAAGGCCAATATCGCGCTTGCCCGCGCCTTGCCGCGGCTGTTGCGCTGCAAGGGGCTTGGCGGCCAGATCACGCTCGATCTCGCGCCGATGCCGAAGAAGGACCGGCCCGCTTTCGAGCAGACGATCCGGGCCGCCTTCCGTGCCGACCCGATCGAAACCGTGCTCGCGGGCTGGACGCCGCTGGGGCATTACGAGTTGCAACGCCAGCGTGCGCGCCGCCCCCTGGCTGAAATGCTGCCCTGAGCGGCACGCGGGCGGGGGTCGGTGCTGCGTTCAGCGGACCGGACCCCGGCGTCATCCTGCTGACCGGGTGCCTTCTCTATTCGGCCCTCGGGGTGCCTGCATGCGCATCACGCCTTTCGAACACGGCCATCTGGCTGGCGCCCCCGAGCTCGGGGTGGCGGCCGGCGATGTCTTCGAAGCCCACATCGTAACCCGCTGCCTCGGCCACGCGCCGGCACCAGCGTTGGAACCTTGCCCGGTCCCACTCGAAGCGGTGGCCGGGGTGGCGCATCCGGTTCGGCGGCACGCCGAGCAGCGGGTTGAACTCGGCATTCGGAGTTGTGATCACAACCGTGCCCGGCCGCATCGACCGAAACAGCGCCCGCTCCAGCTGCGACAGCCGGTCGGGGTCTATATGCTCGATCGTTTCGACGAGGATGGCGCAATCGAACCCGGCCAGATCGGGTGCCGGCTCGGTCATCGAGGCTTCGCGCAATTCGATACGCGGCCCGCGCTCGTCGAGCGCCTTCAACCTCGTTTTGAGCCGCTCAAGCGAGACGGGGCAGATATCGACGCCCACCAGCGCGTCGAGACCGGGCTCGACCGCGAGCCGCACGAACAGATCGCCATCGCCGCAGCCGAGATCGACCAGCCGCGTCGCCCCGCAGGCCCGCACAACGCGCTGCACCGCTTGCAGCCGTTCCTCGTGCAGCCAGCTGGTCACGGAGTCGCCCCGGCATCCGGCCGCTGCATCAGCACCACGTCTTTCACCGGCACCACGCAAGACCAGCCCCAGGCCGCGGCGAGATGACGGAACGTGGCTTCGCGGTAGAACACGACGTGGGTCGGGTCCTTGCGGTAATGCCAGCCGGCGAACCGGGCGTCTTCCGTCTGGAAGCAGGTCATCAACGCCAGCCAGCCGCCGGGCCGCACCAGGCCGCGCAGGAGATCGAACTCGCCTGCCGGATCGTGGAAATGCTCCACCACTTCGGTGCAGGTGACGAAATCGTAAAGCCCGCCGAGCGCGGTGGGATCGGGCGCGAAGAACTGGTCATACAGCGCCATTTCGTGCCCCGCCTCGCGCAGCATCGCTGCCAGCGCCGGGCCGGGGCCGCAGCCGTAATCGAGCCCCGTCGAGCGGGGCTGGAGCCGGTCGAGCAGGGGATTGGCCAGCTTCGACAGGAAGCGGCGGTAGCGGTGATCGCCCGCGTCGTTCTCGTGGTGCAGGTAATGCGCGTATTCCGCCTCTCGCGCCGGGTGCTGTGCGGGGTCGAGGAACCTTGCCTCGCACGCCGGGCAGCGGAAGTAGTCGCTTTCCTCGATTGACAGGAAGTGCTCCGCCCGCGCGGCGCAGACCGGGCAGGCGCGGAATGCGGCGCTGGCCATGGGCGGCATGTCCGGGCTTGCGGCGGTCATCCCGCCTCCGCCCGCGCGCAGGCTATGCCCACCCGGTCGAGGAAGCGCTGGACCGTGATCTTGTCTGACCACAGGCCGAAGACGCCGCCGGGCTTCAGTTGGCGCTTCAGCACCCGGAAACCACCGACGCAGTTGAACCTAGCGCTGCGGTCGTCGAGCGGGTGGTCGGGGGGATGGTTGTTATCGAGCGTTTCGCCCTCGCAGGCATCGGCGCCAAGCAAACCGGGGACCACGTTGAACATGGTGAAAGGGCTGGTCATGCGAAATTCCCGAACCGCGCCAAGGCGAGGATCGCGGCGCCGGCTCAGCGCGCCGATCGGTTTGGGGCAGCAATCGAGTTCCGCGAGAAATTCGCTCATGTCATTGGCCGTCTTCGACGGCGCGGCCGCCTTTCTGCCAAGGGTTTCCAGAGGGCCCTTATCGCCCCGATCGCGCGCAAACTCAATCAGGCTCAGCCGCGCCCGCCGATCCCCGCCCCGGATGGCCCGACCGATCAGGCGGTGCGCCTGCGCGAAACCAGGATCTCGCGGTAATGGGCGATGGTGCGCGCCAGCCCCTCTTCCAGCCCGACCGCCGGCGTCCAGCCGAGTGTTGCGATTGCCCGGCCGATGTCGGGGCGGCGCTGTCTCGGGTCGTCTTGCGGCAGATCGCGGTATTCCAGCACCGACCGCGACCCCGTCAACGCGATCACGCGCTCGGCCAGTTCGCGGATCGAAAACGCGGTGGGATTGCCGAGGTTGATCGGCCCGGCCTCCTCGGGCCCGGTTTCCATCAGCCGCAGCAGGCCGTCCACCATGTCGTCGATGTAGCAGAAGGCGCGCGTCTGGTTGCCGTCGCCGTAGATCGTGATCGGATCGCCCAAGAGCGCCTGCACGATGAAGTTGGAAACCACGCGCCCATCGTCGGGAGCCATGCGCGGGCCGTAGGTGTTGAAGATCCGCGCCACCTTGATCTCCAGCCCATGCTGCCGGCGATAGTCGAAAAACAGCGATTCCGCGCAGCGTTTGCCCTCGTCGTAACAGGCGCGCGGCCCCACCGGGTTCACGTTGCCCCAATAGGTCTCGGGTCGCGGGTCGACCGTGGGATCGCCGTAAACCTCGCTGGTCGAGGCCTGCAGCACCTTGCAGCCGTGGCGCTTGGCAAGGCCCAGAACATTGAGCGAGCCGAGCACCGAGGTCTTGGTCGTCTCAATCGGGTCGCGCTGGTAGTGTGGCGGAGACGCCGGGCTGGCGAGATTGAAGATCTCGTCCACCTCGATGAAGAGCGGATCGCAGATATCGTGGCGCAGGAAGGTGAAGCGCGGGTGGCCGGCCAGATGCGCGAAGTTGCTCTCGGACCCGGTGAGAAGGTTGTCGACGCAGGTCACCTCGTGGCCCAGCTCGATCAGCCGGTCGACGAGGTGCGAGCCGATGAAGCCGGCGCCCCCGGTCACGAGAACCCGTTTTTTTCTGTCTTTACGTCGGTCCATGGCCGGTCCCACTCCCTCGTGGCCTGTGGTCGTGATCGCGGGTTCAGGCCCAGTTGTCTTCGATGATCCGCGCGGCGGCGCGGGTTTCGGTCTCGAATGTCATCGCCCGGGCGAAAGCCTGCCCGGCGGCGGCGATCTCGCGGGCCTCGCGGTCGTGGCTGCGGACCCAATCGACCTTCTCGGCGAGGTCCGACATGTCGGCCTTCACCGGCACGTAGGTTTCGAAGGGCACGAGCTTGTCGTAATACCATTGGCGATAGCCATGCTGGCTTTCCACCTTGAGCACGCAGCAGCCCAGCTTGAGCCTCTGCATCAGGTTCGACCAGGCATTGGTGAACCCGTCGATGTCGATCGCATACTTGTCGCCCGCCCAGTCCTGCCAGGGACGGCTCGGGGCGATCAGCCCCGCCGCCTCGCATTGTGCCTGCTGACGTTGTATCGGCCCGGCAACGAAACGGGCATCGACCCCGTCGATATCGCGCGCCTTCATCGCGAGGCGCACTCGTTGCATCACCCAGGGTTTGTCGATGTGCTCCGGATCCAGCGAGAACAGCCCGATATTGTTGCTCTGCCCTCGCCAGTAGATCGTATCGCCACGCTCGTCCCAGGCCGGGGCCTCAGCCGCGATCTGTTCGGCTTCCGCGTAACCGCGATCGCGGAAAAAATGCTGGTCGGGCACGAGCACCTTGCCGGCAAAGCAGGTCGAGTAGGTGAAGCGGGCAAAGCCCGGCCATTCCCCGTCCGACAGGTCACAACTTATCCGCTCCACCGACGGGTCGGTCTGCGAGAACCAGTAGAGATAGGGGGGCGACATATTGATATGCAGAGATCTTTTCGCGCGGAAAAACTTGTCGTTGTAAAGATATGTGATCCCACCCTTTTCTCTCAAAAGGTGGATTTCCCACTCGGTCTTGACCTCGTCGGACATGGCATATCGCGTCTGCGGCGCTGCGACGCCGGCCTCCTCGAAGCGAGTCGCATGGCGGGCGCGCATCATCGCGTCGCGCTTTTTGCCCCGCCCCCCACGTCTCTCGGCGTCTTTCGCCACCTGCCACCAAACCACGCGCGCAACGATCCCATCCGGCATTTCCCAAGTTAACCGTGATCCGCGTGCGCCGGCAGCCGCACGCCGTCGATCACCACCATTCCCGCGGCCGATCCTAGCCTGCCCGGGCTTTGGCTGCACGGTCTTTTCGCCCGGTCTCGCGCGCTCCGACGTGTGCCCCATCGTCCGTGGCAATCGGTGACGATTCAGCCGTGAGCGGCGAAATGATCGGGGAACATGGCGGCGAGGTAGGTGAAAACGCGGCGGGCCGCATCCTCGCGGCGAAACTTCACCGGATACATCAGCATGTTGAGCCAGAAACCGTCGAACAGGCTTTCCAGCGTATGCGATACGCCTTCGGGATCGACCCCCTCATATCCGCCCTCGGCGATGATTTCGCGGCAAAGATCGGCGCTGATCTCCTGGCGCTCGATGTCGATATGGGACGACCCCAGGCGATAGGACTTGCGGTAGGCCGCTTCGCCGAAGAAGGCGAACCATACCGCCAGCTTCTTGCGGCTGCAGACGCGCGGGTGGAACTGGGCATCGACCATGGCGCGCAGTTTGTCGGCGGCGGTCAGGTCCGGGCGGTCCAGCGCCTTCATCCAGAGCGCGCGGTGCTCCTCGGCGAGGGCGTTCAGGGTTTCCGCCAGCAGGGCATCCTTGCTCTTGAAGTGAAAGTTGGCCAGCCCGAGCGAAAGGCCGGCCTCGCGCGTCACCGCGATGAGCGTGGTGCCCGATATCCCGTATTTGCTGACGCAGGTGATCGTGGCGTCAATCAGCTGTTTGCGCCGCACCTCGGGCGGGGCGGTGCGTGGTCTCGCCTTGCTTTTCGTGCGTTCCATGCGATCCATCCATTGAACGACTGTTCAATCAATCGCTTGATTTCGCGCCCCGGTCAATCCTAGGCTTCCGGCGAGTTTCCGAATCCAGAGCGAGCCGTGACATGAGCAAAACCCTCCCCACCCAGGCCCAGGCCGTGATCATCGGCGGCGGCTCGATCGGCTGCAACCTCGCCTATCACCTCACCAAGCTCGGCATGAGCGACGTGATCGTGCTCGAGCGCGACAAGCTGACCTCGGGCACCACCTGGCATGCCGCCGGCGAGATCGTGCCCGCCATCCTCGGCAGCGAATGGGAATGCGAGCTCTACACCTATGGCCGCAACCTGATCGCCGGGCTGGAGGCCGAAACCGGGCAGGCCACGGGGTTCCGCCAGCCCGGCTACATCCAGCCCGCCGATACCCCCGAACGCCTCGAAGAGATGCGCCGGGGCGCGGCCTTCATGAACCGCTTCGGCATCGAGGTGCACGAGATCTCCCCGGCAGAGGCCGCCGAGCGGTTTCCTATCGGCGATTTCTCGAACACGCTCGCGGCCTTCTGGTATCCGCTTGAAGGCCGCACCAACCCGGTCGACACCACCATGGCGCTGGCAAAGGGCGCCCGCTCGCGCGGTGCCCGGATCTTCGAGGAGACCAGCGCCGAGGAGATTCTCACCCGCAATGGCCGCGCCGTCGGCGTGCGCACCAGCCGGGGCGACATCGCCGCCGAACACGTTGTGATCGCCGCCGGCATGTGGTCGCGCGAGATCGGCGCGCGCGCCGGGGTGAACCTGCCGTTGCAGGCGGCTGAGCATTACTACCTGATCACCGAGCCGCTCGAGGGCATCACCCGCGATCTTCCGCTGCTCGAAGATCCGCATTCCTGGGCCTATTTCCGCGAGGAAACCGGCGGCCTGCTGATCGGCTTGTTCGAGCCCAACGCCGCGCCCTGGCATATCGACACGATCCCCCCAGATTTCTCCTTCGGCGAGATCGACCCGGACTGGGACAGGGTCACCCCGCATCTCGAAACCGCCTTCAAGCGGGTGCCCGCCGCCGCCAACGCCGGCCTGCGCAAGCTGTTCTGCGGCCCCGAGAGCTTCACCCCAGACCTCGCACCGCTGGTGGGCGAGGCGCCCGCCTTGCAAAACTGCTGGGTGGCGGCGGGGCTCAACTCGCTGGGTATCCTGAACGGCCCCGGCATCGGCATGGCGCTGGCGCACTGGATCGTCGACGGGCGCTGCCCGGTCGATCACACCGGCTTCAACGCCGACCGCTTCGCCGATGGCAGCCACAACACCCCCGCCTTTCGCCGGGCCAGAACGCCGGAACTGCTGGCCAAGAGCTTCGGGGCGCATTTCCCGAACGAAAGCTTCAAGACCGCGCGCGGCCTCAAGCAATCGGTGCTGCATGACCGGCTGAAGGCGGCGGGCGCCTGTTTCAGTGAAAGCCACGGCTGGGAACAGCCTGACTGGTTCGCGCCCACGCCGCAGCAGGCGAGGATCGAGGCCTATAGCTGGGGCCGCCAGAACTGGTGGGACTGGCACGCCGAAGAGCACCGCGCCGCGCGCGAAGACGCGATCGTGATGGATATGTCTTCGATGGCGAAATTCCTCGTCGAGGGCCGCGACGCCTGCGCGCTGCTGAACCGGCTGAGCTGCAACGAGATCGACGTGGCACCCGGCCGGGTGGTCTATACCGCCTGGGTCAACGAGGCGGGCGGGTTCGAGGCGGACCTGACCGTCACCCGGCTGGAAGACCGCAAGTTCCTCGTGGTGGTGGGTGAAAACAGCCACGGTCACACCGAAACATGGATGCGCCGCCATACCGGCCCCGACGCGTGCGTCACGATCACCGACGTGACCCCCGGCATCACCCAGATCAACCTGCATGGCCCCAGGGCGCGGGAGGTGCTGGGCAAGGTGAGCGAGGCGGATCTGTCGAACGAGGCGTTCCCGTTCATGTCGGCCCGTCACATCGACGTGGGATTCTTCGAGGTTCTGGCCCTGCGCGTGACCTACGTGGGCGAGCTTGGCTGGGAACTGCACGTGCCCGCGATTCACGCGGTGCAGGTCTACGACCTGCTGATAGAGGCCGGGCGCGACCACGGCATCCGCAACGCGGGAATGCAGACGCTCGCCTCGCTGCGACTGGAAAAGGCCTACCGCGACTTCGGCGTCGACGTCGACAACACCGACAACCCGATCGAGGCGGGGCTCGGCTTCGCGGTGAAACTCGACAAACCCGGCGGCTTCATCGGCCGCGACGCGCTGGCCGCGATCAAGGCCGCAGGGGTGCCGAACAAGCGCATGCTGCAATTCCTGCTCGACGATCCGGTGCCGCTGCTCCACGGCAATGAACTGATCTACCTGAATGGCCGCGAGGTCGGCCATATCCAGGTTGGTGCTTATGGCCACACGCTGGGCGGGGCTGTCGGGATCGGTTTCGCCGATGCCGGCGCGCCCCTGACCGCCGCCATCGTCGAGGCCGGGCACTGGGAGATCGGCGTGGCGGGCGTGCGCGTCAAGGCGACGGCCGCGCTCAAGCCGTTGCTCGACCCGGCGATGGCGCGAATCCGGGGTTGAGCACGGGGGGCGCGGGCGGCCCGTCGCGGCGCCCTTTCGCGGCCTTGGTGGTGGCGCCTGACGCGCAATCGGGATCGCTGCGCGCCGCTCTGCGAGTTTCAACGAAATGAAATAAAAGCACAGCGAGATTGTTACAAAGGTGGCGCAACAACGCGGGGTCAATCGGACCATTCAGGGAAAGCGAACATGCTCCGCAATATCACCGTTTCCGCCCTTGCGCTGGCTGCCACCACCGCCACCGCGCAGGCCCAGACCGAAATCAACTGGTGGCACGCCATGGGCGGCGAACTCGGCGCCAAGCTCGAAGAGATCGTTGCCGGCTTCAACGCCAGCCAGAGCGATTACGTGGTTAACCCGACCTACAAGGGCAACTACACCGAAACCATGACCGCCGCGATCTCCGCCTTCCGCGCGGGCGAACAGCCTGAGATCGTTCAGGTTTTCGAAGTCGGCACCGGCACGATGATGGCCGCCAAGGGCGCCGTCTACCCGGTCTACCAGCTGATGGCCGACATGGGCGAGCCCTTCGACCCGAACGCCTTCCTGCCCGCCGTGGTCGGTTATTACACCGACACCGACGGCAACATGCTGTCGATGCCGTTCAACTCCTCGACCCCGATCCTCTACTACAACAAGGACGTCTTCGCCGCCGCCGGGCTCGACCCGGAAGTGGCGCCGAAAACCTGGGGTGAACTCGAAGCCTTCTCGAAGCAGATCATCGACACCGGCGCCGCGACCTGCGGCTTCACCACCGGCTGGATCTCCTGGGTGCAGCTCGAGAACTTCTCGGCCTGGCACAACCAGCCGATCGGCACGCTGGAGAACGGCTTCGGCGGCCTGGAAACCGAGTTCGTGGTGAACGGCCCGGTTCAGGTGAAGCACTGGGAAAACCTCGCCAATTGGCAGAAGGACGGTGTCTTCCAGTATGGCGGACCGGGCGGCGGGGCCGACTCGGCGCCGAAGTTCTACGCCCAGGAATGCGCGATCTACATGAACTCGTCGGCCTCGCGCGCCGGCGTGGTCGCCAATGCCACCGATTTCGAGGTGGGCTACGGCATGCTGCCCTATTACGACGATGTCGAGGGTGCGCCGCAGAACTCGATCATCGGCGGTGCGACGCTGTGGGTTCTGCAGGGCAAGGACGAGGCAAACTACAAGGCCGTGGCCGATTTCCTGAGCTACCTGTCGTCGCCGGAAGTGCAGGCCGACTGGCACCAGTTCACCGGCTACCTGCCGATCACCTCGGCGGCCTATGAGCTTGGCCAGGAACAGGGCTACTACGAGGCCAACCCCGGCACCGAGGTCGCGATCCAGCAGATCACGCTGAACGCGCCGACGGCGAACTCGAAGGGCCTGCGCTTCGGCAGCTATGTCCAGATCCGCGACATCATCGACGAGGAATTCCAGCGCCTTCTCTCGGGTGAGGTCGACGCCCAGGGCGCCCTGGACAGCCTTGTCGAGCGCGGCAACGTGATGCTGCGCGACTTCGAAGACGCCAACAAGTAATGCGTCAAACATCAATCCGATCCGCGCCTTCCGGGGCGCGGATCTTTGCCATGCAAAGATCATGCAGACCAAACGCACCATCTTCCGCAATCTCTGGTTGCCCTATCTCCTGGTTGCTCCGCAGCTTGCGATCACCCTGATCTTCTTCCTGTGGCCCGCCGGACAGGCGGTCTGGCAATCGTTCCTGCGCGAAGACGCGTTCGGCCTGAAGACGACCTTCATCGGGCTGGGCAACTACGAGCGCCTGTTAGACAACCCCGAATACCTCAATTCGCTGAAGGTGACGGCGGTGTTCTCGATCTCGACCGCCACGCTCGCCATCGTGCTGGCGCTGGTGC
This sequence comes from Sinisalibacter lacisalsi, assembly GCF_014640115.1. Taxonomy (GTDB): domain Bacteria; phylum Pseudomonadota; class Alphaproteobacteria; order Rhodobacterales; family Rhodobacteraceae; genus Sinisalibacter; species Sinisalibacter lacisalsi. The sequence goes on from NZ_BMGI01000001.1 coordinate 1,058,285, forward strand.
TGGCATTGGCGGTGGACCGGATGCTCCGGTCGGCGCGGGTCTATACCACGCTGCTGGTCTGGCCCTATGCCGTCGCCCCGGCGATCGCAGGGGTGCTGTGGTGGTTCATCTTCAACCCCACCATCGGCATCCTGCCCTACCTGCTCGACCGCGTCGGCTACGACTGGAACCATTCGCTGATCAAGCGCGACGCGATGATCCTCGTCATCATCGCCGCCGCCTGGAAGCAGGTGAGCTACAATTTCCTGTTCTTCGTCGCCGGCCTGCAGGCGATCCCGGCCTCGATGCGCGAGGCCGCGGCGATCGACGGCGCCGGCCCGTTCAAACGGTTCTGGTCGATCACCCTGCCGCTCCTGTCGCCCACCACCTTTTTCCTGCTCGTGGTGAACGTCGTCTACACCATGTTCGACACCTTCCCGGTGATCGACGCGGTCACCTCCGGCGGCCCGGCGCAGGCGACGAACATCCTCGTTTACAAGGTCTACCGCGACGGTTTCGTCGGGCTGAACCTAGGCTCCTCCGCGGCGCAATCGGTGATCCTGATGGCGATCGTGATTTCGCTTACCGTCATCCAGTTCCGCTACATCGAGCGGCGCGTGACCTACTGAGGGGGCAAAGATGGTCGAAAATCAACGCTGGCTGAACATTCTCGCCCACCTCGTGCTCATCGCCGGGGTGCTGGTGGTGGCCTTCCCGGTCTACATCGCCTTCATCGCCTCGACGCATGAGCCTTCGGCTTTCGTCTCGGGCGTGGTGCCTCTGCTGCCCGGCTCCAACGCCGCCAACAGCTACGCCGACGTGCTGACCGGCGGGGTCTCGTCGCAGATGTCGGTGCCGATCAGCCTGATGCTGAAGAACTCGATGATCATGGCGCTCTCCATCGCCATCGGGAAGATCGTGATCTCGATCCTCTCGGCCTTCGCGATCGTCTACTTCCGCTTCCCGTTCCGGCAGGCCGCGTTCTGGATGATCTTCATCACCCTGATGCTGCCGGTCGAGGTGCGGATCGTGCCGACCTTCCAGGTCATCTCGAACCTCGGGATGCTCAATTCCTACGCTGGCCTCTCGATCCCGCTGATCGCCTCGGCGACCGCGACCTTCCTGTTCCGCCAGGTCTTCCTGACCATCCCCGACGAGCTGATGGAAGCCGCGCGGATCGACGGCGCCGGGCCGCTCAAGTTCTTTAAGGACATCCTGCTGCCGCTGTCGCGCACCAACATCGCGGCGCTGTTCGTGATCTTGTTCATCTACGGCTGGAACCAGTACATCTGGCCGATCCTCGTCACCACCGACGACAAGTATCAGACCATCGTCGCCGGGATCAAACGCATGGCGGACGTGGTCGATAGCGAACCGCTGTGGAACTACATCATGGCAACCAGCGTGCTGGCGATGCTGCCGCCGGTGGTCGTCGTCATCATGATGCAACGGCTCTTCGTGAAGGGCCTTGTCGAAACGGAGAAGTAAATGGCCGGGATCACTCTCGAGAACGTCGGCAAGACCTATGCCGGCGACGTGGCCGCGGTGGCGGACGTCAACCTTGAAATCAACGATGGCGAGTTCGTCGTGCTGGTGGGGCCGTCGGGTTGCGGCAAGTCCACCTTGCTGCGGATGGTGGCCGGGCTGGAAACCATCACCGAGGGCCGCGTCACCATCGGCGCGCGCGTCGTGAACAATCTCGAACCGGCCGACCGTGACATCGCCATGGTGTTCCAGAACTACGCGCTCTACCCGCACATGACGGTGCGCCAGAACCTCTCCTACGGGCTCAAGAACCGCCGTATGCCGCGCGATGAAATCACCCGCCGGGTGGATGAAGCGGCTGGCATCCTCGAAATCGGGGAGTATCTCGACCGCAAGCCCAGGGCGCTCTCCGGCGGCCAGCGCCAGCGCGTGGCGATGGGCCGCGCCATCGTGCGCGAGCCGGCGGCCTTCCTGTTCGACGAGCCGCTCTCGAACCTCGACGCCAAGCTGCGGGTCTCGATGCGCGGTGAAATCCGCAGCCTGCAGAAACGTCTCGGCACCACCTCGGTCTACGTCACCCACGACCAGCTCGAGGCGATGACGCTGGCCGACCGGCTGGTGGTTTTGAGGGGCGGGCGGATCGAGCAGATCGGTGCGCCGATAGAGGTTTACCGTCGCCCGGTTTCGACCTTCGTGGCGGGCTTCATCGGCTCGCCGGCAATGAACCTCCTGCCCGGAACGCTGCAAGGCGGCCAGCTTCACGTCGGCGGGCAGAGCTTCGCGGTCGAGGTGGCCGGAAACGAAAAGGTCGAGGTCGGTATCCGCCCCGAGGATCTGCGCCCGGCGAAGAGCGGCGAGCCGGGCCTCGCCGTGTCGCTCGCCTATGTCGAGGCGCTCGGCGCGCAGCAGCTCGGGCATTTCCGCGTCGACGGCCACCCGCTCGTCGCGGCCTTCCCCCCCGACCAGCTCGTCCATGACCGGATGTCGCTCGCCTTCGACCGGACCATCCTGCACCTGTTCAGCGCCGAGACGGGCAAACGGTTGAATTAGGGCGGGGCCCGGTTTTCAGCGTCCGTGCGCGCAAAAAATGCTCAAAACCGGTCTTGTTCGACGCTTCGGCAAGGCTGTCCCTAGACATGCGGCGCCCATTGGCCTAGCGATGCGATCTTTGGCGCGCCATGTCGGCGCATGGCCTCACGGATGCTTCTCTCATGATCTCGACCCTTTCCGATGCCCTGGCCGAACGCGGCTTCGACACGCTCACCGACGTGCAGCAGGCGGTGACCGCCCCCGAACTCGCCGATGCCGACCTGTTGGTGTCGGCGCAGACCGGATCGGGCAAGACGGTGGGGTTCGGACTCGCGATCGCGAAAACGCTTATGGGAGAAGGCGACCGGTTCGGCCCTCCGGCCGCCCCACTGGCGCTGGTTGTCGCCCCGACGCGGGAACTGGCTCTCCAGGTGCAGCGCGAACTGGTCTGGCTCTATGCCAAGGCCGGTGCCCGCGTGGTGTCCTGTATCGGCGGGATGGATGCGCGCGAGGAGCGGCGCGCGCTGGAGCGCGGCGCGCATGTCGTCGTCGGCACGCCCGGACGGTTGCGCGATCATATCACCCGCGGCGCGCTCGACCTGGGCGATATCCGCGCCATCGTGCTCGACGAAGCCGACGAGATGCTCGATCTCGGCTTTCGCGAAGATCTCGAATTCATGCTGGGCGCCGCCCCGGCGGATCGGCGGACATTGCTTTTCTCGGCCACCGTCCCACAGGCGATCGCCGAACTGGCCAAGCAATTCCAGCGCGATGCCGTCCGTGTGACGACGCTGGGGCGCGGCACGCAGCATACCGATATCGCCTACCAGGTGGTGCAGGTCTCCGCCGCCGATGCCGAACACGCCATCATCAACCTTTTGCGCTTCCACGATGCCCCCACGGCCATCGTCTTCGCCAACACAAGGGCCGCCGTCAGCCGCCTGTCGGCGCGCTTCGCCAACCGCGGCCTCGCGGTTGTCAGTCTGTCGGGCGAGTTGAGCCAGGATGAGCGCAGCCACGCGCTGCAGGCGATGCGCGACGGCCGGGCGCGGGTCTGCGTCGCCACCGACGTGGCCGCGCGCGGGATCGACCTGCCGAACCTCGATCTGGTGATCCACGCCGATCTGCCGAGCAATACCGAGGGCCTGTTGCACCGCTCTGGCCGCACCGGCCGGGCCGGGCGCAAGGGGATTTCGGCGCTGATCGTGCCCGACAAGATGGCGAACAAGGCCGCGCGGCTGTTGAAATGGGCCAAGATCGAAGCCGAATGGACCCATGCGCCCACCCCGGAAGAGATCTTCACGCTCGACGAGACCCGCCTTTTCGCCGATCCGGTCTGGACCCCGGAACTGTCTGACGCGGAAACCGCCTTCGCCGCGAAACTCTTGGCCGACAAGAGCCCCGAACAGATCGCCGCTGCCTGCCTGCGGCTGTACCGGGCCGGCCTGTCGGCCCCCGAGGAACTGAACGCCCCGACCGGCAAGGCTCCGCGCGGCGAGCGCGCGCCTTTCGGCCCCTCGGTCTGGTTCGAGCTGTCGGTTGGGCAGGACCGCCGCGCCGAAGCCCGCTGGCTGCTGCCGCTCCTGTGCCGCGCTGGCAACCTCGACAAGGCGCATATCGGCAAGATCCGTGTCCAGCCCGAGACGACGCTCGTGGAAATCGCCGAAGTCGCCGTGCCGGGCCTGCTCGACAGGCTCGGCCCCGACGCCGTTCTGGAAGACGGGATACGGGCGAAGAAACTCGACGGTCCCGTCGAGAAGCCGCAACGCCCCGAGCCGTCGTCGGAACGTCCGCGCCCGGCCAGAAAGGACGAGGCAAGCCCGCGCCCGTTCCGCAAAGCCCCGCCGCAGGGCGATGCCCCGCGCGCCAAGCCGCGCTGGGACAAGGGGGCCAAGCCGCAGCCCGCGAAAGGCCCCGCGCCCGCGAAGCGGGCGGAGCCAGAAGCCGCGGCGCCCGCGCCCGCACCGGCGAAACCGCCGGCGAAGGATACCCCCCGCAAGCCGCGCCAGACCGGCGCGCGCAAACCGGATGGGGGCAAGCCGTGGAAAAAGCCGCAAGGCGGCGCGCGGACCGAACCGGCGGGCGAATCCGGCCGGGGCAAGAAGGCGGGCGAGGCAGGTCGGGGCAAGGCGCGCTCCGGCGCCTCCGACACGTCGAAGCGCATGGAGCGGCCCGACAGCAAGAAGCGGCGCACCGGAAATGCGAAACCCTACAACAAGGGCGGAGACGCCCCGCCGCGCCGCAAGCGGTAGCGCATGTTGCGGCCGGGGGCGCCCACCGCCCTCGCGGCCAGGGCTTCCTCGACGCCTTCGGCCCGCATCAAGCGGCGGATCGCGAGACAGCGGGCAACATGGGCCTTGCGCCGAAAATGCGTGGATAGCCTGAGCGGACACCATTCCGGAAAAGCGAACCTGACCATGATGGATCCGCCCTCAGGGCCATGGTTCAGCGCCTGGCCTTTTCCCGGGCGAAGGCGAACAGGGCCTCAAGCTCGCTCTGGCGCGGCGGCTGGCCGGTGAAGCCGAGCAGGTAGCCCTCGGTGCGCGCGAGCCGGTCGCGCAGCGGTTCGGCCTGGTCGAGCGCATGGTAGCCAAGCTGCATGAAGTAGAGGATGCGGGCGCGCACGTCAGCCTCGTATTGCGTGAAGCCGTGGCGCTCGAACATCGCGGTGATCGCCGAGATCCGCGCGGAATCGGCAAGGTCGATCCGCTTGCGCACCTTGCCATCGCGCCGCGACCATTCGCGCACCGCGAAGTCCAGCCCCTGGTCGAACAGCTCGGGATCGAAGAAACAGCGGAAGAAATTGCATACCGCCTCGGTGATCGTTTCCGCGTCGAGCGCGCAATGGGCCTCGATCACGGCGGTGTTGCGGCCCTCCCAGTCGTCGAGCAGCGCGTTCAGCAGGTCCTTGCGGCTCTTGAAATACCAGTAGAAACTCGATCGCGAGACCCCGAGGCGCTCGCCGATCGCCAGCACCTTGACCTCCGCAACCCCATCGGAGACGAGGATGTCGCGGGCGACGTTCAGCCAGTCTTCGCGGGTGACCTTCACGTGGCCGACCAGCGGCGCCTTCTGCGGATCGTCGCGGTGCAGGATCGGGCGCTCGGCCATCTCAGCTCTCCGGCGCGGCGCCGCCCTCGGCGGTGCGCCGGGCGATGAATTCATGCAGGGCCTCGACCCGCGCGGGGTCGGTGGCGGGGCGCTTGTCGGCGGCGACGATCCCTTGCCAGACCCCGGTAGCCCGCTCCGAGGCGGTGACTCCACCCTGATCCTGCCAGCGGCCGTAGTTCGACCAATCCGCCACCAGCGGGGTGTAGAACTGCGTCTGATAGCGCGCCATGGTGTGATCGCAGCCGAAAAAATGCCCGCCCGCGCCGATCTCTGCGATGGCGTCGCGCGCGAGGTCCGCGTCGTTTGCCGAGGTCGCCGTGCACAGCTCGGCCACCATCTGAAGCACCTCCATGTCGGTGATCAGCTTTTCGTAAGACAGCGAGAGCCCGCCTTCAAGCCAGCCTGCGGCGTGAATGATCACCGTCGTGCCCGACAGCAGGTTGCCCCAGAGCGCGAACTGGTTTTCGTTCGCCGCCTGGGCATCGGCGATATTGGCCGCCGACCCGCTGGCATTGCGGAACGGCAGGCCGATATGGCGCGCAAGCTGACCGGCGGCGAGCGAGGCAGTGAACTGTTCGGGCGTGCCGAAGGCCGGGCTGCCGGACTTCATGTCGACGTTCGAGGTGAAGGTGCCATAGAGCACCGGCGCGCCGGGCCGGGAGAGTTGGGTGAGCGTGATCGCCGCGAGCGCCTCGGCGTGGCTCAGCACCATCGCGCCCGCCACCGTGATCGGCGCCATCGCGCCCATCAGGGTGAACGGCGTCACGATGCAAAGCTGGCCGTGGCGGGCGAAGTCGATCAGCCCCTGCGCCATCGGAATATCGAGCGCGCGGGGCGAATTGGTGTTGATGATCGTGTAGCTCCACGGCTCGGCGCGGAAGGCGTCGTCGCTGAGGCCGCGAAAATCGCGCAGCATCTCGAAACTGTCGAGCGCCTGCGGCGTGCCGCGGGCATAGACGAAGGGCGCCTTGTCCGACAGCGTCAGCTTGGCTTCGATGGTGAAGTAATGCCGCAGATGCGGTTCGATATCCTGCGGTTCGACCAGCGAGGAGATCATCTGGAACGCATCGAAATGCTGCGAGATTTGCACCAGTTCGCGGAAATCCCGGCCAAGGCCCGGGCGGCGGCCGCGGGCGAGATCGGTGGCGTGGGGCGCGCCGCCGCCGGGCTGGAACACAAGTCGGCCAAGCTCCAGCAGCACGTCGCGCTCGGGCACCGCGCCGCGCAGGTTGATCGAGGCGGGCGCGGTGGCGAGCGCTGCCGCGACGATCTCGCGCCCGATCCGCACGATCTGTGTGCCCTCGTCCACCTGCGCACCGGCGGCGCGATAGATCGCGCGGGCCTCGGGCAGCAGAACCATGATGCCGTCGTCCTCGAGCACCGAGAGCGCGGCCTCGTGGATCGCCTCGATCCGGTCGTCGGAAAACGCCTTCATCACCGGAAAGGGGTTGCGCAACGCGCGGTAATTCACTTCTCGCGCGGGGGCCTCGGCGCCGCGCGCACGGGCGCCGCGCCGCCGTGCGCGGGGTTGGCCGGTGCCGCTCATGTCGTCCTCATTGCCACGCCTTCGGGGTCATGCGGCGAGGGGGCGATCACCCGCGCCGCCCGCTCGGCTCCGACCACGTGCACCGAGAGCGCGGTGCCCTCGGCGGCGCAGTCGCGGTCGATCATCGCCAGCGCGAGCGATTTTCCGGTCCAGTGACCGAAGCCGCCGGAGGTGACGAAGCCCACCCGGCGGCCGTCGTGCCATACCGGCTCGTAACCGCTGGCGTCGGCGTCGGTCGCGTCGATCTCCAGCGTGGCGATCACCTGTGCCGGGCCGTTGCCGTCGCGTTCGGCCAGGGCCGCCTCGCGGCCGATGAACGCGTCCTTGTCCCAGGCGATCCAGCGATCCATCCCGGTCTGGCCGGGAGTGTAGATCTGCGTGAACTCACGCGACCAGATGCCGAAACTTTTCTCCAGCCGCAGGCTGCCGAGGGCTTCGAAGCCGATTTCGCGCATGCCCAGATCGGCCCCGGCGTCGAGCAGGGCCCGGCGCAGCGCAATATGTTCGGCGGCGCTGCAGTTGATCTCGTAGCCAAGCTCGCCGGTGACCGAAAGCCGCCCGATCCGGGCGCGGATCAGCCCGATATCAAAGCGGCCGCAGCCCATGAAAGGGAGGTCGGCGATCGGGCCGTCGGTGAGCTTTTCCAGCACCTTGAGGCTGTTCGGGCCGGAGAGGCTGAAGCCCACCATGGCGTCGGAGATGTCGGTGAGATGCACGCCGGGTTCCATATGGTCATTAATCCAGCGCATGTGCCATTCGCGCAGGTAGTAGGAGCCCATGATCCACCAACTGCCGTCGCCCCAGTTGAACAGGGTGAGATCGCCCTTGAGCCGCCCGCTTTCGCTCAGCATCGGCGCGAGCTTCGCGCGGCCGGGCCGGGGTAGGGCGCAGGCCATCATCCGGTCGAGCAAGGCCTCGGCGTTCGGGCCGCTGACCTTGAAGCGCGAAAAGCCCGCGATATCGAGCAACCCCACCGCCGAGCGCGTGGCCTTCACCTCCTCGGCCACGAGATCGAAGGCATTCGAGCGTTTCAGCGTCGGGGTTTCCTCGAAGCCTTCCGGGGCGAAGTAGATCGGCACTTCCAGCCCCCAGCTTTCGCCCCAGCGCGCCCCGGCGGCGCTCATCGCGTCATGTGCCGGCGCCATTTTGAGCGGGCGGCCCGCGGGCAATTGCTCGTTGGGGTAGGTCATCACGAAGCGGCGGGAATAGAACTGGCCGGTGGTCTGGCGGATGTATTCCTTGTTCTGGGCGTAGTCGCCGTAACGGGCCACGTCCATGCCGAACACGTCCGCTTCGGTCTCGCCGTGGATCATCCACTCGGCGAGGCTCTTGCCGACGCCGCCGCCCTGCAGGAAGCCCGCCATCACCGCGCAGGCGCACCAGTAGCCGGGCACCCCGCGCACCGGGCCGACCAGCGGGTTGCCATCTGGCGAGAAGGTGAACGCCCCGTGCACCCAGGTTTTCACCCCCGCCGTCTGCAACACCGGGAAGCGGTGGAAGGCCGCCATCAGCTCGTTCTCGATCCGGTCGGGATCTTCCTGCAGAAGCTCGATGCCGTAACTCCACGGCGCGCCGTCCATCATCCAGTGCATATGGTCGATCTCGTAGATCCCGACGAGCATGCCTTTCTGGTCTTGCCGCGAGTAGGTGAAGCCCTCCAGGTCGACCACCATCGGCAATTCGCTCTCGAGCGCGGCGATTTCGGGGATGGTCTCGGTGACGAGGTAGTGGTGCGCGAGCGGCGACAGCGGCAGCTCGATCCCGGCCATCCGGCCGACCTGCTTGGCCCAAAGCCCGGCGGCGTTGACGACGTGTTCGCAGCTGATCGTGCCCTTCTCGGTCACCACCTGCCAGCCCTCGGGCACCTGGTGCAACTCCAGCACCCGGTTGTGCTCGATCACCGTGGCGCCGCGCTTCTTCGCGGCGATGGCATAGGCATGCACCGTGCCGGTGGTGTCGACGTAACCTTCGCGGTCGGCCCACATGCCGCCGAGGATGCCCTCGGTGTTGAGCACCGGGCTGAGCCTGCCCGCCTCCTCGGGGGTGATCAGGTGCACATCCTCGATCCCGATCGACTGGAACCGGCGGTAGGAGCTTTGCAGCCATTCCCAGCGGTCCGGCGTGCCGGCGAGATGCATGCCGCCGGTCATGTGCAGCCCGATCGACTGGCCGCTTTCGGCCTCGATCTCCGACAGAAGGTCGATCGTGTAGCCCTGCAGGGCGGCGATGTTGGGATCGGCGTTGAGCGCGTGTATGCCGCCCGCCGCATGCCAGCTCGACCCGGCGGTAAGCACGTCGCGCTCGATCAGGCAGACATCGCTCCAGCCCAGTTTCGCGAGGTGATAGAGCACCGAGGCACCGACGACACCGCCGCCGATCACCACAACGCGGTAATGCGATTTCATCGCGCCCTCCCTGACAGGCCCAGATGTTTCGGGCGACGGTAGATCGGGTGTGCGATTCCGTCTAGACATTTTTGTCCAATACTATTTCCATGGGGTGGACCGCGGCATCCGGCGGCGCGGTGGAGAGAGGCCAATGGGACGGTTTTCGGCATTGCGGCTGTTGCGCGAGGGGCTGACCGGCAATCGCGGCTGGACGCCGCATTGGCGCGATGCCGCCCCGCAGCCGGCCTATGACATCGTCGTCATCGGCGGCGGTGGCCACGGGCTCGCCACCGCCTACCAGCTCGCCGCGACCTATGGGCAGAAGCGCGTGGCTCTGCTCGAAAAGGGCTGGATCGGCGGCGGCAATGTCGGGCGCAACACCACCATCGTGCGCGCCAACTACCTGTTGCCCTCGAACCAGGGGTTCTATGCGCTGTCGCTGCGGCTGTGGGAGCGGATGGAGCAGGATCTCAATTACAACGTGATGATGTCGCAGCGCGGCGTGCTCAACCTGTGTCATTCCGACGCCCAGCGCGACGCCGCCATCCGGCGCGGCAACACGATCCGTCTGTCCGGTGAGGGTGCGGTCTATCTCGATGCCAAGGCGCTGAAGAAGGACTGGCCGTTTCTCGATTACGACAACGCTCGTTTCCCGATCAGGGGCGGGCTGTTGCAGCCCCGCGCCGGCACCGCGCGCCACGACGCGGTGGCCTGGGGCTATGCCCGCGCGGCCTCCGATCTGGGGGTGGACATCATCCAGAACTGCGAGGTCACCGGGTTCGACATCCGCGGCGGCAAGATCTTCGGCGTCGAGACCACGCGTGGGGCCATCGCGGCGGGCAAGGTCGGCGTCGCGGTGGCGGGCAATACCTCGCGGCTGATGCAGATGGCGGGCCTGCGGATGCCGATCGAGTCCCACGTCCTGCAGGCCTTCGTCACCGAGGGGCTGAAGCCCGTCATCCCCGGCGTCGTCACCTTCGGCGTCGGGCACTTCTACATCAGCCAGTCCGACAAGGGCGGGCTGGTCTTCGGCGGCGATCTCGACGGCTACAATTCCTACGCCCAGCGCGGCAACCTGCCGATGGTCGAGCATGTCGCCGCCGCCGGGGTGTCGATGATGCCGATGATCGCGCGTGCCCGGCTGCTCAGAAGCTGGGGCGGGATCATGGACATGACGATGGACGGATCGCCGATCATCGACCGCACCCCCGTCGAGGGGCTCTATCTCAATGGCGGCTGGTGCTACGGCGGGTTCAAGGCAACCCCCGGCTCGGGGCTGGTCTTCGCCCACCTGCTCGCCACCGACACGCCGCACGAGGCGGCCACGGGCTTCCGGCTCGACCGTTTCGCGCGCGGGCATGTCATCGACGAAACCGGCCACGGCCCGACGCCGAACCTGCAATAGGAGGGCCCATGATCATCGACCACCCCCTGCTCGGCCCGCGCGACAGCGACGAGTTCACCTATCTCGGCGACGCCAGCCTGCTCGACCGCCCCGACGGGCTTGGCGAAGACGCCGCCGCGCGCTTCGCGGAGTATGTCTACATGCGCGACAACCCGGCGGGGCTGCACCGCGAGCTCTGGTTCCACGCGGCGGGCGATCTCTCCTGGCTGGTGGTCACCCGCAACACGGCAACGCACGAGATCACCGCCGTTGAACTGGCCAGCGACGTGACGCGGGCGCGGAGGGCGGGCAAATGAGCGGGGCGTTTCGCCTGCCCGGTGGGCTGGTCGACCGCGACCGCCCGCTCGGCTTCACCTTCAATGGTCGCCGCTACCGGGGTTTCGCCGGTGATACCTTGGCCTCCGCGCTGCTCGCCAACGGCGTGCGCCTCGTGGGGCGCTCGTTCAAGTATCACCGCCCGCGCGGCATCTTCACCGCCGGCAGCGAGGAGCCCAACGCGTTGGTGACGCTGGGCATGGGGCGCAACGCCTTGCCCAACAGCCGCGCGACGATGGTCGAGCTTGCCGACGGGATCGCGGCGTTCAGCCAGAACCACCTCGGCCCGCTCGGCTTCGACCCGCTGGCGGTGACCGACCTGCTCGCGTCCTTCCTCGGTGCCGGGTTCTACTACAAGACCTTCATGTGGCCGAAAGCTTTCTGGGAACGGCTTTACGAGCCGTTGATCCGCAAGGCCGCCGGGCTTGGCCGCCTGCCGGCCGGGGCGGACCCGACGCTCTACGACAAGGGCCACCTGCATTGCGATGTGCTGGTGATCGGCGCCGGGCCGGCCGGGCTCGCCGCCGCCCGCGCTGCCGGTCAGGCCGGTGCGCGGGTGATCCTCGCCGACGAGGGCTTTCGCCCCGGCGGGCGCCTGCTCGCCGAGCGCCACGAGATCGACGGCGCGCGCGGGGCGGACTGGGCAGCGGCGCAGTGGCAGGCACTTGCCGCGATGCCGAACGTCCGGCTCATGCCGCGATCCACGGCGTTCGGGCTTTACGATCACGGCATTACCGGCGTCTTGGAGCAGGTCGCCCCCGACGCCCGCGCCGCCGACAAGCCGGCCGAGATCCTCTGGCGCGTTCATACCCGCCGCATCGTGCTGGCCGCAGGGGCCACCGAGCGCCCGCTGGTGTTTCCCGGCAATGACCGGCCCGGGATCATGCTCGCGGGCGCGGTGCAGGCCTACGTCAATCGCTGGGCGGTGGCGCCGGGCCGAAGGGTCGCGATCCTCGCCAATCACGACGGCGGCGCGGCGCTGGCGGCGGAACTGGAAGCGTCCGGGCTCGACATCGCGGCGGTGATCGACGCGCGGCGCGATCCCGCCGTGGTCGCCACAAGGGGGCGGCGCGGGCTGCGGGCGCTAACCCTCGCGGACGGACGCCGGATTGCTTGCGACGCGCTCGCCGTCTCCGGCGGCTGGTCGCCCAACCTGCACCTCGCCGTGCACCGCGACGGCAAGCCGCTCTGGCGCGACGATATCCAGGCCTTCGTGCCGGGGGAGGTGCTGCCCGAGGGGCTCGCGGTCGCCGGGGCGGCGGGCGGCAGTTTCGGGTTGCGCGACTGCCTTGCCGAGGGGGGCGGCGCCGGGCGCGCGGCGGCCGAGGCTTGCGGCTTCACGGTGCCCGACGCGCCCGGCTTCGCGGCCGACAACGCGCAACACCCGCCCGCCCCGATCTGGGAGCTTTCGCCGGGGCGGGGCCGGGCCTGGGTCGATCTGCAGAACGACGTGACGACCAAGGACATCCGGCTGGCCCACCGCGAGGGGTTCCGCTCGGTCGAACATCTCAAGCGCTACACCACGCTCGGCATGGCCACCGACCAGGGCAAGACCGGGAACATGCTGGCGCTGGCCCTGATGGCCGGGCACACCGGGCGCAGCATCCCCGAGACCGGCACCACCCGCTACCGCCCGCCCTACGTGCCGATCAGCCTCGGCGCACTCGCCGGGCGCGAGGGCGGGCACGGGTTCAAGCCGGTGCGTCGCAGCCCGACGCATGATTGGGCGGCGGCGCGTGGAGCCTCTTTCGTCGAAAGCGGGTTGTGGCTGCGCGCCGAGTGGTTCGCGCGGGCGGGCGAGAGCGGCTGGCGCGCATCGGTCGACCGCGAGGTGATCGCAGTGCGCGCGGGCGTCGGCATCTGCGATGTCTCGACGCTCGGCAAGATCGACATCCAGGGCCGCGACGCCACGGAGTTCGTCGACTTCGTCTATTGCAACGGCTTTGCCAAGCTCCCCGTGGGCCGGGTGCGCTACGTGTTGATGCTGCGCGAAGACGGGATCGTGATGGATGACGGCACCACCGCGCGCTTGGGCGAGAACCACTACCTGATGACCACCACCACCGCCAATGCCGGGCCGGTCTTCCAGCACCTCGAATTCGTCCGCCAGTGCCTGCGGCCGGAACTCGACGTTCACCTCGTTGCCGATACCGACGGCTGGGCGCAGATCGCGGTGGCTGGACCGAAAGCGCGCACGCTGCTCGCCCGGCTGGTGGATGCGCCCTTCGACATCTCCGATGCGGCCTTTCCCTTCATGGCCTGCGCCACGCTGACGGTTTGCGGCGGCACCCCGGCGCGGCTGTTCCGGATCTCGTTTTCGGGCGAGCTTGGCTACGAACTGGCGGTGCCCGCCCCCTTCGGCGCGGCGCTGGCGGAAGTTTTGATGGCGGCGGGCGCCGATTTGGGGGTCACGCCCTACGGCGTCGAGGCGCTGAACGTGCTTCGGATCGAGAAAGGCCACGTGTCGGGGCCGGAACTCAACGGCCAGACCGCGCCCAAGCATCTCGGGCTCGGCCGCATGGCTTCGCAAGGCAAGGACTACATCGGCCGCGCCCTCGCCGGGCAGACCCGCATCGACGGGGCCGAAACCGCTCGGCTGGTGGGCCTGCGACCGACCGACAGAACGCAGCCGCTCAGCGCCGGCGCGCATCTCCTCGAGCCGGCCGCCCCGCGAACCCAAACGCATGACCTGGGCTGGATCAGTTCTGTGGCGTTCTCACCAACCCTCGGCCATCACATCGGGCTTGCGCTGTTGAACGACGGCGAGGCGCGGATCGGGGCGCGGCTCTGCGCTGTCGATGCCATCGGCGATACCGAGGTGGAGGTCGAGATCGTGCCGCCGCAGTTCATCGACCCGGAAGGAGCACGGCAACGTGGCTGAATACCGTCTCACCCCAACCCCGGCGATCGCCGCCGCGCCGGTTGAGATCGGCGGCACCCGTCTCGCGCCGCGTGCGCCCGAAGCGGTGCAGACGCTGGTGTTGCGCACGCAGGATCCCGCGGCCCTCGCCGCCGCGATCGAGGCGGCCCTCGGGCCGCTGCCGGCGATCGGGCAAAGTGCGCTCACAAGGGCGGGGGCCGTGCTCCTGCGCCCGTCGCGCGAGCGCGGTCTGCTGATCGGCCGTTGCCCCGCGCTCACCTTGACGCCGAATTTCCACGCCGTCGACCAGACTGGCTTCTGGGCCATGATCGCGCTGGAGGGCGAGAGCGCGCGATCCGTGCTCGAGCGGCACTGGCGGCCCGACCTCGGCGATACTCGCTTCCCGCCCGGGGCGGTGGCGCAAAGCAGCCTGTCGGGCGTGGCGGTGACCCTGTTTCGCGAATCCGCGCAGGGCTTCGGGATCCTCGCGCCGCGCTCCTATGCCGCGTGGCTGTTTGACGAACTCGCCACCACCCTGCTCTGGGTTTGCTGAGCGCGCGGGCGATTTCCGGACGGGGTCACACCATCACGGCGCGCTCCCGGACGTGGCGGTTGCGCAGCGCCAGCGCCAGCGCCGTCGGCAGGACGGCTGCACCGAGAAACATCGTCTGCACCCCGAAGGCTTCCGCCGCGACGCCGGCGAAGGCTGGTCCCAGAACGCTGCCCGCCGCCGTGGCAAGAAGCGCCGCCGTGAAGCTGAGCGACGGCAGCCTGGGGAACAGGCGCTCCGACCAGAACGCGAGGACGGCGCTCGTCATCATCACGTGCACCCCCTGCAGCCCGGCCGAAGCGGTCAGCCCCACCCAGCTTCCGGGCAGAACCGCCGGCAGCGCGACCGACAGCGCCCCGGCCAGCATCACCAGCCGAAGGAGCCACGGCAGGCCGATGGCCCGCTTCACCCGCCCGGTGGTGAGGCCCGCCAGGCCGAACAGGCCGTAGACCATGAACACCATCGCGGGCGTGGCCCCGGTGGGCAGGCCGCGAACCCCGCCGCGGTTCAGCATGTGGTCGGCGGCAAAGGAAATGTAGATCGCCGAGGTCGTTCCGTAGGCGAAGGCAATGGCGAAAAGGGGCAGCGCCGCGATCCGCAGAAGATCGCGCCATGCCCCTCGGGGCATGGACGTGGTGTCCTTGTCGATCTTGCGCAAAACGGCCCAGTTGACGATCAGCACGACGGCGCTCGCGATCGCGAAGAACGCCCAGCAAACCCGCCATGACAGGCCCGTCAGCACCATGATCAGCGCCGCAGCACCAGCGGCCACGACCCCGACACTTGTTCCGGTGCTGATCTCCGACAGCGCCGTGGGCCGGTCCACGTCGAAGACCTTGCGGTGAACCGCGTCGTTGAACGGTGTCCAGGCGAAGCCGGCGCTCGACGCGGCCAGGAAGACGCCGAGGGCCAACACGAACAGGTTCGGTGCGAAGGTGATGATGCCCATGCCGGCCGTCGCCGCGATCAGGCCCGACAGCACCGGCGCTTCAGGCCCCCGCCGTATCAGCAGCGCCTGCGCGATCAGTAGGCCGAGGAAGAAGCCGGTGAAACCGAGGCTGGAGACGAACCCGACCGCCGAGGTCGACATCGCGAATTCCGATCTGAACTCCGGCACGAAGAGGCCGAACCCCATCCGCCCCGGTCCGAAGCTGATGGCCGTCGCGGCAAAACCCGCTGCTGACAGGCTCTGGAACCAGGTGATGGCATCCTCCTGCTGTTATCCGGCTATCCGCGCGTGCTGGCACCGACGTGGTGGCACCGGCCGCGCGAGGCAAGGCGCCGCCTGCCGGAATGCCCGGCCGGCTTCCGGACGGCCGCACGCGGTGAGGTCACCCTGAAAGGGTGCTGCACCGGGTGCAACCCCCGCGCCGCGCCGGGGTTTTGGCGCAGGCCCGGCGGCCAACGCTGCGCACGATCCGGGCGGATGCGTGGTGGTTTGACTGTCTGACTGTGTGTTCGCGGAAGATACTTAGAAAACACCTAATATATTACCCCATCAGAATATCGAGATATTTGGATCTTTAGCTCATTGGAACAATGACTTGAGAGATAGGCCGAGGTTCCTTTTTTGAACATGTGGCAAAATCTCACCTTGAATCCTTAGGTAAACTCAATATTGTCCGCCTCAATGGATCGACCGGGTTGGCGGCGCCGCGTTGCGGACGCTGCTGGCTTTGGTCGATTCGGAAGTGCGGTGAGCGCGCTTCCCGTGCAGGTCGCGAAGACCCACACAAAACGAAAGGATCAACCATGAACCGTTTTACCAGACTCCTCGGCGCAACCGCGCTGGCGTTTCCCTTTGCATCGGCTGCTCAGGCGCAGGACTGCGGAGAGGTCTCGATCGCGCAGATGAACTGGGCGGCAGCCAAGGTTACCACCGAGGTGGCCCAGTTCATTCTTGAAGAAGGCTATGGCTGCGACGTCACCCTGGTGCCCTCCGATACGGTTCCGGCCA
Organism: Sinisalibacter lacisalsi; assembly: GCF_014640115.1. Lineage (GTDB taxonomy): Bacteria > Pseudomonadota > Alphaproteobacteria > Rhodobacterales > Rhodobacteraceae > Sinisalibacter > Sinisalibacter lacisalsi. The sequence continues at coordinate 1,074,909 of NZ_BMGI01000001.1, forward strand.
TCGCGTCGGTTGCCGAGAACGGCGAGCCCGATGTCATCACCAACTTCTGGCTCAACTCCGCCGGCGAGGCCTATGACAAGCTCGAAGAGCAGGGCAAGGTCCAGCGGCTGACCTCCGTGCTGGAGCCGGGCGGCGTCGAAGGCTGGTGGATTCCCACCTACCTGGCCGAAGCGCACCCCGAGCTGACCACCATCGAAGGGGTCATGAACAACCCCGAGCTGGTTGGTAACCAGTTCAACAATTGCCCCGATGGCTGGGGCTGCCGCGTGGTCAGCGACAACCTGGTGCGCGCCCTCGACCTCGAGGCCACGGGCATCAAGGTCTTCAACCACGGCTCGGGCGAAACGCTGGCCACCTCGATGGGTGCCGCGGTGAACGACCAGGAACCCTGGTTCGGCTACTACTGGGGTCCGACCGTGCCGATGGGCAAATACGACATGACCCGGGTCAGCCTCGGTGACTACAACGAAGAGGCATTCGCCAACCTGCAGAACCCGGACACGCCGGATCCGCAGGTATCGGAGTTCCCGGCGGCGCCGATCCTGACCGCGGCGACGACGGACTTCATCGAAAGCAACCCCGAGGTGACCGAGTTCTTCACCAAGATGAGCTTTCAGACCAGCACGATGAGTGCGCTGCTGGCATGGGCGGACGCGAACAACGCCTCCTACGAGGAGACGGCCGCCTACTTCCTTGGCACCTACAAGGACCAGTGGTCGCAGTGGCTGAACGACTCGGCGCGCGAAAACCTCGCGGCCCTGCTTCAGTAAGCACGGCACGAAATCAGGCGGGGGCGGCCAGAGTGTCGCCCCCGCTGCTATCTCTTCCGCCCAAACGGACGCATCCCTCCTGCGACGTGCGGGCTCCCCGGCACGCATCACAGGAGCGCATGATACATGGCCACCTATGACTTCCTGTTCTCGGCTCTCGGCTTGCAGGACTGGTGCGAGAGCAGCGGCACCACCGGGCCGATATCGCTCTCCGCCCTGCGCGACAGCGCCAGGGGCGAGACGGCTGCAGATGTCTCGATCTGGGATCTGCCCTTTCCCTCGATGGACGCGCTCAACGCGGCGTGCCAGTCGTTTCCGCGATCGCGCGAGCTGACCCTCGGGCTGGAGCGCGGATTCCTGTCGATCAAGGACAGCCTCAGCATTGTGCTCGATCCCCTCACACAGCCGCTCAGCTGGGCCCTCGAGGCCGCGCTTTACGGTGTTCTCAACACGCCCTGGTGGATCATCATCCCGCTGCTGCTGCTGGTCACCTGGCTGGTGTCGCGGTCCTTCACGCTGCTGGCTTTCGTCAGCGTGTCGTTCCTCGGCCTCGCCTTCATAGATCACTACGATTACGCCATGCAGACACTGGCGATCATCCTGGTGTGCGCCTTCATATGCGTGCTGTTCGGGGTGCCCATCGGCATCGCGATGTCGCGATCCAATACCATGCAGCGGATGACCATTCCGGTGCTCGACATGCTGCAGACCCTGCCGCCCTTCGTCTACCTGATCCCGCTGATCTTCCTGTTCAGCGTGACCGAGCCCAAGCTCTACGGTATCGCCATCATCCTTTACGCCATCGTGCCGGTGATCCGCCTGACCGACCTGGGCATCCGCATGGTCGACCAGAGCGTGATCGAGGCTGCCGACGCCTTCGGCATGACCGACCGGCAGAAGCTGTTCGGCGTTCAGGTGCCGCTGGCGTTGCCCAACATCATGGCCGGCGTCAACCAGACGATCATGATGAGCCTCGCCATGGTGGTGATCGCCTCGCTCGTCTCGGCCCCCGGCCTGGGTGTTCTGGTGCTGCGCGGCATCCGCAATCTCGAACTGGGTGTCGGCCTGGTCGCGGGCCTCGGCATCGTGATCCTGGCAGTGGTTCTCGACCGCGTCACCAAGGCCGCGCTTGCGCGCATCAACTCGACCCATAAAGCGTGAGGACCAGCCCGATGGCCAAGAAACGAACGCTTCTGGAGATCAAGCATCTCTACAAGATCTTCGGCCCCGAGCCGGAAGCCGCGCTTGAGCGGGTGCGCGCGGAGGGGCTCGGCAAGAGTGAGCTCATGGAGCAGACAAACCATGTGCTGGCTCTCAACGACATCAACACCGAGGTGCGCGAAGGCGAGATCACGGTGATGATGGGCCTTTCGGGGTCGGGCAAGTCGACCCTCATCCGCCATCTCAACCGGCTGATCGAGCCCACGGCTGGCGAGATCCTGCTCGATGGCGAGGACGTTCTCGCCCTGTCGCAGGAACAATTGCGCCGCATGCGCCGCGAGCGCATGTCGATGGTGTTCCAGAACTTTGCGCTGCTGCCGCACCGCACGGTTCTCGATAACGCCGGGATGGCTGCCGCCACGCGCGGCGACAAGCGCGCCGATTACGAAAAGGACGCGCGCAAATGGCTCGACCGTGTCGGGCTGGGCGGCAATGCCGACCAGTACCCGCACGAGCTTTCGGGCGGTATGCAGCAGCGTGTCGGGCTGGCGCGCGCGCTTGCGTCCAACTCGCCGATCATGCTCATGGACGAGGCTTTCTCGGCGCTCGATCCGCTGATCCGAACCGACATGCAGGACCTGTTGCTCGAATTGCAGTCGGAATTGCAAAAGACCGTCGTGTTCATCAGCCACGATCTCGACGAGGCGCTGAAACTGGCCGATCACCTGGTGATCCTCAAGGACGGTTTCGTCGTTCAGCAGGGCGAGCCGCAACACATCCTTCTGGAACCCGAGGACGACTACATCGTCGACTTCGTGTCCGACATCAACCGCGCCCGGGTGCTGCGCGTCCGCTCGGTGATGAACGAAAGCGGCGATCCGGTTGCCGAGGGCGCGGTCGAGGTCGACCACGACGACACCCTGGAATCCGTCCTGTCGAAATCCGATGGCGCGATGGAGGCCCGCTTCGTGGTCACCCGCGATGGCGTCCGGGTCGGCACGCTGGACATGGCCGAGGTGCTGAAAGCGCTGGTGCCGGCCGCGGCTTCGGAGAGCGGGATGCGCACGCAGGCGACCTGACGCCGCCGCGGGGTCTCGCCCAGGCGGACCAAGGATTCCGGGTGCACGACGCCGGCAGGCGGGTTATTCACCCTCATGCCCCATGTCGTGATCGAATATTCCGAATCCCACCTTGGCGAGCCCGAGATCCGCACCCTGATGCAGGCGGCCTTCGAGGTTTGCGCCGGATCGGGCGTCATGCAGGCCGACGATGTGAAGGTTCGCGCCCTGCCTTTGAAATACGTCCTGTTGCAGGGGGGCGCCACGAGCTTCGTGCACATCACCTTGTCGCTGCTGGCCGGCCGCACCCCGCAACAGAAGGAAGCCCTCGCCATCGCGCTGCGGGAAAGGCTTGGCGGCGATTTTCCCGATATCGACGCGCTCAGCATCGACGTGCGCGACATGGACCCGGTCGCCTACAAGAAACGGTTGCGCGGGGCTTGAGCTTGAACCCCTGCGCCCCGGGTCGGCCGGGGCGCAGGCGGCTCGACGGGCTAGAGCAGGAAGTCGTCGATCAGCGGCGTGGGCTTGGCCAATCCCTCGAGGTCGGCCCGGTCGGTGATGCTGATGCGATTGCCATCGACCAGCACGCCGTAGGGCTTCAGGGCCTTGAGCGCCCGGCTGAGGTTTTCCGGCGTCATGCCGAGCAGCGAGGCGAGGCGGCGCTTCTCGTAGGGCAGGGTGAAATCCTCGGCCCCGTGCGCGCGATCCTGCTGGCGCAGGAGGTAATTGGCCAGCCGTTCCAGCGAGCTGCGCAGCTTGAGATCTTTCTGTGCCTTCACAACCGAACGGTAAGCCAGGGCGAGTTCGGCCACGATGGCGCGGGCAAAATCGCCGTCGATATCGAAGATCGCACGCACATCCTGACTGGGAATGAGGGCGATACGGCTCTTTTCGAGCGTCCGTGCCGACATCAGGTAGGGCGCATCGCGGATCGTCGCCGCGAGAATGAAGGTCGACACCGGCCGCAACGTCGCCATCGAGGTTTCGTGCCCGTTCCAGCGCGCGAAAAGATCGACCTTGCCCGAAAGCACCACGTGCAGGAAATCGCTCGGATCACCCTCCGAGATCAATTCGATCTGCGGCGGAAAGTTCTGCACATAGGCGGCCCGCATCAGGGCCGAGAAGTTCTCTTCGGACATCTCCGAGAACAAGTGCAGTCCGCGCACTTCCTCGAAAAATGAATCAGGCATCGCGTCATCCGATCTTTTTGCGGGCCATCGGAGCCTTCGATGCTAATTGATTTTTGTCAGGCAGGCCATTGATCTATTTTCTTCTGGTGATTGATCAAGCCTTCCACCAGCCATGACAAGTTTTGCTAAGTCATTTATTTACAAAGATTTTTGATCCGTTTCTGATCTAGATCAAACGCGTTTTCACGGTTGCCGGTCACGTCTCTGCACAAGCCCGTTAGCGGGCAGGACAAACCGCAGAGGTATGGAGGGGCGGCTCATGCACATACTCGAAGGCGTATCTCGCACGGATCAGTACCGCGCCCTGGGGCTGAGCACATTCGCGTTCACCGTGTGTTTTGCCGTCTGGACCATCTTCTCGATCATCGGTGTGCAGATCAAACAGGATCTCGGCCTCTCCGATACCCAGTTCGGCCTGCTCGTGGCCACGCCGATCCTCACCGGGTCGATCAGCCGGATCTTTTTGGGGATCTGGACCGAGCAGGTCGGCGGCCGCGCGCTTTTCCCGATACAGATGCTCGTCACCTCGGTGGCGGTCTGGCTGCTCACCTGGGTGACGACCTACGAGATGTTCCTTGTCGCCGCGCTCGGGCTCGGGCTTGCGGGCGGGTCATTCATCATCGGCGTGGCCTATACCTCCCGCTGGTTCGAGAAGGAGCGCCAGGGCACCGCGCTGGGCATCTTCGGCATGGGCAACGTCGGCGCGGCGGTCACCAACTTCGGCGCGCCCTTCCTCGTGGTCGCGCTCGGCTGGGAGGGCACGGCGCGGGTCTATGCGGTGGTGCTGGCGATCACCGCCGTGCTTTTCTACGTCCTGTCGAAAACGGACCCGGCACACGCGGCGCGCAAACTCTCGGGTGCGGGCCCGGTCTCGACCGGTCAGCAACTGGAGCCGCTCAGGAAACTCCAGGTCTGGCGGTTCGCAACATATTACTTCTTCGTCTTCGGCGGTTTCGTCGCGCTCGCCTCGTTCCTGCCGCGGTATTACACCGGCGCCTACGGCCTCGAACTCACGACGGCCGGCGTCTTCGCCGGGCTCTATTCCATGCCCGGTTCGATCTTCCGCGCGCTTGGCGGCTGGATGTCGGACAAGTGGGGCGCGCGCTTCGTGATGTATCTCACCTTCATCGTCTCGCTCGTGGTGTTGTTCATCCTGAGCTACCCGCAAACCAGCTACACCGTGCAGGGAATCGAAACGCCGATCGAGTTCAATTTCGGGTTGACCGTGGGCATGTTCGTCGGCCTCACAGTGGTGCTCGGCTTCGTGATGAGCCTCGGCAAGGCGGCGGTCTACAAGCACATCCCGGTCTACTACCCCAACCACGTGGGTTCGGTCGGCGGCCTCGTGGGCATGATCGGCGGGCTCGGCGGTTTCGTTCTGCCGATCGTGTTCGGAATGCTGCTCGACGTCACCGGCGTCTGGACCGCACCTTTCATGCTGCTTTTCGTGGTCGTGCTGGTGATGACGATCTGGATGCATGTCGCGATCCGCCGGATGGAGCGGCGCAAGCACCCGCAGCTCGCCGGCGAACGCGACCTCTCCGACCTTCCCGACGAACCCTACGGAACCGCGCCCGCGCACCGGGCCGACTGACACGACACCCGGCGCGGTCCGCGCGGCCACGCCCCGAGAAAACGCAAAGAAGGACAGCCGCACAATGGTTTCCGAAACCACAAACAAGGGTCACCTGCTGACCGACTGGCGCCCCGAAGACGCCGAATTCTGGAAAACCTCCGGTCGGCGCGTCGCGCGGCGGAATCTCTGGATCTCGATCCCGGCCCTGCTGCTGGCCTTCTCGGTCTGGATGGTGTGGTCGGTGGTCGTCGCCAAGCTGCCTGCGATCGGTTTTGATTTCACCACTGACCAGCTGTTCTGGCTCGCCGCGCTTCCGGGCCTGTCGGGCGCGACGCTGCGCATCTTTTACAGCTTCATGGTGCCGATCTTCGGCGGGCGGCTCTGGACTACGCTGTCTACCGCCTCGTTGCTCCTGCCCGCGATCGGCATCGGCCTGGCGGTGCAGAACCCCGAGGCGCCCTATTCGCTGTTCGTGATCCTCGCGATCCTTTGCGGCTTCGGCGGCGGCAACTTCGCCTCGTCGATGGCCAACATCGCATATTTCTTCCCGCGCTCGCAAAAAGGCAACGCGCTCGCCCTCAACGCGGGGCTGGGCAACCTCGGCGTGTCGGTGATGCAGTTCCTCGTGCCGGTGGTGATCACCGTGGGCGTGTTCGGCGCGATCGGTGGCGAGCCTCAGGAGATGTCGGACGGCGGCCTGATGTGGCTTCAGAATGCCGGCTTCGTCTGGGTGCCCTTCCTCCTTGTCGCCACCGCCGCGGCATGGTTCGGGATGCACGATATCGCCGATGCCAAGGCCTCGTTGTCGGACCAGCTCCAGATCCTCAAGCGCAAGCAGAACTGGATCATGTCGGTGCTCTACACCGGCACCTTCGGCAGCTTCATCGGCTATTCGGCGGGTTTCCCGCTCCTGATGAGCACGCAGTTTCCCGAGCTCGACATGCTGCACCTTGCCTTTCTCGGACCGCTCGTGGGCGCTTTGAGCCGCGCGGGAACGGGCTGGGTCTCCGACAAGTTCGGGGGCGGTCGGGTGACCTTGTGGACCTTCGCCGCGATGATCCTGGCGGTCTGGGGTGTGCTCCAGTTCCTGCCGCTGGGCGGGGGCGAGGGCAATTTCTGGGGCTTCTTCGGTTGTTTCATGGCGCTTTTCTTCCTCACCGGCGTGGGCAATGCCTCCACCTTCCAGATGATCCCGGTGATCATGCGGCGCGAGATCGGCCGGCTCTACCCCGGCAAGGACGAAGCCGCGACGCGCAGGCAGTCGGATCGTGAATCGGCGGCGATCATCGCCTTCACCTCCGCGATCGCGGCCTACGGCGCCTTCTTCATCCCCAAGGCCTACGGCACCTCGATTGTCCTGACCGGCGGCCCGGCCGCGGCGCTGTGGGGCTTCCTGATCTTCTACGTCGTGTGCCTCGTGCTCACCTGGGCGGTCTACACCCGCCAGGGCGGCCTTCTTCACGATATCGAACACAACCGCGACGCGGCCTGATCCTGAACCGAAAGGACGGAAAACCATGAGCCATCTGCTCGACAGACTGAACTTCTTCCAGTCCAAGGAACTGGAGCAATTCTCCGACGGCCACGGGCAGGTGACCCGCGAGAGCCGGGCCTGGGAAGACACCTACAGAAACCGCTGGCGCCACGACAAGATCGTGCGCTCGACCCACGGGGTGAACTGCACCGGATCGTGCTCGTGGAAGATCTACGTCAAATCCGGCATCGTCACCTGGGAAACCCAGCAGACCGACTACCCGCGCACGCGGCCTGACCTGCCCAACCACGAGCCGCGGGGCTGCGCGCGAGGCGCCTCCTACAGCTGGTATCTCTACAGCGCCAACCGGGTGAAGAACCCGCTGGTGCGCGGCCGGCTGATGAAGGTCTGGCGCGAGCTGCGCCGGACCAAGAGCCCGATCGAGGCCTGGACCGAGATCCAGACCGATCCCGTCCTGCGCGCCTCCTACGCCGAAACCCGTGGCAAGGGCGGCTTCGTGCGCGCAAGCTGGGACGAGGCGGTCGAGATCGTGGCCGCGGCCAACCTCTACACCGCCAGGAAATGGGGGCCCGACCGGGTGTTCGGCTTCTCGCCGATCCCGGCGATGTCGATGGTCTCCTACGCCGCGGGCACGCGCTACCTCAGCCTGCTTGGCGGCACCTGCATGTCGTTCTACGACTGGTACTGCGATCTGCCGCCCGCCTCGCCGATGACATGGGGCGAGCAGACCGACGTGCCGGAATCCGCCGACTGGTACAACGCGGGCTACCTGCTGCTGTGGGGCTCGAACGTGCCGCAAACCCGCACGCCGGATGCGCATTTCTACACCGAGGCGCGCTACAAGGGCACCAAGTCGGCGGTGATCAGCCCCGATTATTCGGAAGCCGCCAAGTTCGGCGATGTCTGGCTCAATCCCAAGCAGGGCACCGACGCCGCGCTCGCCATGGCCTTCGGTCACGTTATCCTGCGCGAGTTCCACCTCGACCGGCAGGCGGAGTATTTCGAGGACTACACCCGCAAGTATTCCGACTTCCCGATGCTGGTGAAGCTCGAGGAAAAGGACGGCCGCTTCATCCCCGGCCGCTTCCTGCGCGCCGACGACCTCGATGGCCGCCTCGGCGAGGAGAACAACCCCGAATGGAAGACCGTGGCGCTCGACGAAGCCACCGGCAAGCTCGTCGCGCCCAACGGGTCGGTTGGCTATCGCTGGGGCGAGGGCGGCAAGTGGAACCTCGAGGAGAAGGCCCAGGGGGACGATGCCCGGCTTCGGCTGTCGCTGATCCTCGACAACGACCACGACGATGTGCTGGGCGTCGATTTCCCCTATTTCGGCGCCGAAGCCACCGAAGCCTTCTCGACCGGCGACGCCCGCCCCAACGTGCTGACCAAGCAGGTGCCGGTGAAGCGGATCAAGACCGCCGACGGCGAGGTGGCCGTGGCCACGGTGTTCGACCTGTTCTGCGCCAACTACGGCCTCGATCGTGGCCTTGGCGGCGAATGGGTTGCCAACGACTATGCCGAAGACGTGCCGGGCACACCCGGCTGGGCCGAGAAGATCACCGGCGTGCCCGCGGCCAGGATCACCCATGTCGCGCGTGAATTCGCCCTGAACGCCGAAAAGACGCGGGGCCGCTCGATGGTGATCCTCGGGGCCGGGCTCAACCACTGGTACCACATGGACATGACCTACCGCGGCATCATCAACATGCTGGTGATGTGCGGCGCGGTGGGCCAGTCCGGCGGCGGCTGGGCGCATTACGTCGGGCAGGAAAAGCTGCGCCCGCAAACCGGCTGGCTGCCGCTGGCCTTCGCGCTCGACTGGGGCCGCCCGCCGCGTCAGATGAACTCCACCTCGGCGTGGTATGCCCACACCGACCAGTGGCGCTACGAAACCCTCACCGCGGGCGAGATCCTGTCGCCGACCGCGCCGGAGGGCGACTGGGACGCCAGCATGATCGACTACAACATCCGTGCCGAGCGGATGGGCTGGCTGCCTTCGGCGCCGCAGCTCAAGCAAAACCCGCTCGAAGTGGCGAAGGCGGCCAAGCTCGCGGGCCAGGACGTGGCGGACTACGTCGCCGAAAAGCTCAAGGCGGGCGAGCTGGAGATGGCCTGCGAAGATCCCGACGCACCGGAGAACTGGCCGCGCAACCTCTTTGTCTGGCGCTCGAACCTGCTCGGCTCGTCGGGCAAGGGGCACGAGTATTTCCTGCGCCACCTGCTCGGCACCGACAACGGCGTGATGGGCAAGGATCTTGGCGAGGAAGGCGGTGCCAAGCCCAGGGAAGCGAAGTGGCACGACGAGGCGCCGCGCGGCAAGCTCGACCTGCTCGTCACCATCGACTTCCGGATGAGCACCACGGCGGTTTACTCCGATGTCGTTCTGCCCACCGCCAGCTGGTATGAGAAGAACGATCTCAACACCTCGGACATGCACCCGTTCATCCACCCGCTGCAGGCGGCGGTCGATCCGGCCTACGAGTCGAAGTCGGACTGGGAGATCTTCAAGGCCATCGCCAACAAGGTGCAGGAGATCGCCCCCGAGATCCTCGGCCGGGAGACCGACGTGGTCGCCTTGCCGATCCTGCACGATACCCCGGCCGAGATCGCCCAGGACCAGGTGAAGGACTGGAAGAAGGGCGAATGCGACCTGATCCCGGGCAAGACGGCACCCAATTACATCGCCGTCGAACGCGATTACACCGCCATCGGCGATCGCTTCATGGCGCTCGGCCCGCTGATGGAGAAGGTCGGCAACGGCGGCAAGGGCATCTCGTGGAACACCGAGGACGAGGTGAAGAACCTGCGCGACCTCAACGGTGTCTGGGAAGACGGCGCGGCCAAGGGCAGCGCCCGGATCGTGAGTGACATCGACGCCACCGAGGTGGTGCTGATGCTTGCGCCCGAGACCAACGGCGAGGTTGCGGTGAAATCGTGGCAGGCGCTGTCGAAGATAACCGGGCGCGAGCACGCCCACCTCGCCGAAGGGGCGCATCACACCAAGATCCGCTTTCGCGATATCGCCGCCCAGCCGCGCAAGATCATCTCCAGCCCGACGTGGTCGGGGATCGAGAGCGAGGAGGTGAGCTACAATGCCGGCTGGACCAACGTGCACGAACTGATCCCGTGGCGCACGCTCACCGGCCGCCAGCAGCTTTACCAGGATCACCTGTGGATGCGGGCTTTCGGCGAGGGCTTCATGTCCTACCGTCCGCCGGTCGATCTCAAGACGATCACCGCCGAGATCAACACCGACGCGCGCGACAACGCGCCTCACGTGGTGCTGAACTTCATCACGCCGCACCAGAAATGGGGCATCCACTCCACCTATACCGACAACCTGTTGATGCTCACCCTCAACCGGGGCGGCCCGGTGATCTGGATATCGGAGAACGACGCGAAGACCGCCGGCATCGTCGATAACGACTGGGTCGAGCTCTACAATGCCAACGGCGCGCTGACCGCGCGGGCGGTGGTGAGCCAGCGCATGAAGGACGGGACGACCTTCATGTATCACGCCCAGGAAAAGATCGTGAACACGCCCGGATCGGAAAAGACCGGCCTGCGCGGGGGCATCCACAACTCGGTGACCCGCACGGTTCTGAAACCCACCCACATGATCGGCGGCTACGCGCAGCAATCCTACGGCTTCAACTACTACGGCACCGTGGGGTCGAACCGCGACGAGTTCGTCGTCGTGAGGAAAATGAACAAGGTCGATTGGCTTGACCGCGAAGCGACCGCGAAGGAGGCCGCCCAATGAGAATTCGCGCACAGATCGGCATGGTGCTGAACCTCGACAAATGCATCGGGTGCCACACCTGCTCCGTCACCTGCAAGAACGTCTGGACCAGCCGGGAGGGCGTGGAATACGCTTGGTTCAACAACGTCGAAACCAAGCCCGGCACCGGCTACCCGACCGATTGGGAGAACCAGGATCGCTGGAACGGCGGCTGGGAGCGAACCAAATCGGGCAAGCTCCTGCCCAGGCAGGGCGGCAAGTGGCGGATCCTGGCGAACATCTTCGCCAACCCCGACCTGCCCGAGATCGACGATTATTACGAGCCGTTCGATTTCGACTACGACCACCTCAAGTCGGCCCCCGAGATGGAGGCCTTTCCCACCGCGCGCCCGCGTTCCAAGATCTCGGGCGAGCGGATGGAGAAGATCGAGAAGGGCCCGAACTGGGAGGAAATCCTCGGCGGTGAATTCTCGAAACGTGGACAGGATTACAATTTCGAAGGCATCCAGAAGGAGATCTACGGGGAATACGAGAACACCTTCATGATGTATCTCCCCCGGCTGTGCGAGCACTGCCTGAACCCCACCTGCGCGGCCTCCTGCCCCTCGGGCGCGATCTACAAGCGCGAGGAGGACGGGATCGTGCTGATCGACCAGGAGAAGTGCCGGGGCTGGCGGATGTGCGTCTCGGGCTGCCCCTACAAGAAGGTCTATTACAACTGGTCGACGGGCAAATCCGAGAAATGCACCCTGTGCTACCCGCGGATTGAATCGGGCAATCCCACCGTCTGCTCCGAAACCTGCGTCGGGCGCATCCGCTATATCGGCGTGATGCTCTACGACGCCGACAAGATCGAGGAAGCCGCGAACGCGCCGGAAACCACGGACCTCTACGATGCCCAGCTCGGCGTCTTCCTCGACCCCAACGACCCGGCGATCATCGAGACGGCGCGCGCCGACGGCATTCCCGAAGACTGGATCAAGGCCGCGCAGGAAAGCCCGATCTGGAAGATGGCGATGGAGTGGAAGGTGGCCTTCCCGCTGCACCCGGAATACCGGACCCTGCCGATGGTGTGGTATATCCCGCCGCTCAGCCCGATCCAGAACGCCGCCGAGGCGGGTGCGATCGGCACCGACGGCGACATGCCCGACGTGCGCTCCTTGCGCATTCCGCTGCGCTACCTCGCCAACATGCTCACGGCGGGCGACGAGGAGCCCGTGGCCAATGCGCTCGAACGGATGCTGGCGATGCGCACCTACATGCGCGCCAAGACGATCGAAGGCGTGCGCGACGAGGCGATCGCGGCCCGTGTCGGCCTTTCGGGCCGGATGATCGAGGATATGTACAAGATCATGGCGATCGCGGATTTCGAGGATCGTTTCGTGATCCCGACCACGCACCGCGAACAGGTGGAAGAGGCCTACGACCTGCGCGGTGGCTGCAGCTTCACCGATGGCAACAGCTGTTCCACCGGCATTTCCGACAGCTCGCTTTTCGGTGCCAACAAGAAACCCCTCAAGATGCCCTCGGAGGTGATGTGATGGACCGCACCCTCAAGGCCATTTCGCTGATCCTGAGCTATCCCACCCGGGAACTTCAGGCCGCCATGCCGGAGATCGGGGCCGTTCTCGGCGCCGAAACTCGGCTGACCGCCGCCGCCCGCCGCGCCCTGCGCCCGCTGGTGGAAGATCTCGGCCGCCGCGACATCTACGAGCTCGAGGAGCAATACGTGATGCTCTTCGACCGCTCGCGAACCCTTTCGCTCAACCTCTTCGAACACGTCCATGGCGAAAGCCGGGACCGGGGCGGGGCGATGGTCTCGCTGGTGGAAAGCTACCGGGCAGGGGGCTTCGAACCCGCAACCAGCGAACTGCCCGACCATTTGCCGGTGATCCTCGAGTTCCTGTCGACACGTCCCTTCGTGGAAGCACAGGAAACCTTGGCGAACGCGGCGCATATCATCGCGGCCCTGCAGGAACGTCTGCAGCGCCGTGACAGCGGATATGCCGCCGCGTTCGCCGCCCTGATCCAGCTTGCCGGGGTTCAGGCCGACGCAGAGGCCGTGGCCGAGTTGCTCGACCAGCCCGAAGTCGATCCCGAGGATCTCGAGGCGCTCGACGAGGTCTGGGAGGAAAGCGAAGTGCGCTTCGGGCCCGACCCCAATGCCGGCTGTCCCGCGGGCCGGGACCTGCTCGCGCGCATGGACGTGCCGGTTAACCCCGACCCCGGCCACGCGGCGGAATGACGGAGGACATCATGCATAACTTCTTCTTCGGTATCTTTCCCTACATCGCCCTTGGCGTTGCGATCATGGGAAGCATCGCGCGCTACGAGCGCGACCCGTTCACCTGGAAAACCTCGTCGTCGCAGCTTCTGCGCCGCAAGCAGCTGGTGGTCGGCTCGATCCTGTTTCACGTCGGCATGCTGGTGATCTTCCTCGGCCACGTAGTTGGCCTGCTCACCCCGATCTGGGTGTTTGACGCGATCGGCATCAGCCATGGCGCCAAGCAGATTCTCGCGGTTGTGGCCGGGGGTATCGCCGGGGTTCTGGCGTTGATCGGCGGCATCATGCTGTTCCACCGCCGCTGGACCGATCCGCGCATCCGCCGCACGTCGAGTTTCGCCGATATCGTGATCCTCGGCCTGCTGCTGGCGCAACTCGCGCTCGGGCTGGCCACGATCTACTATTCGCTCCAGCATCTCGACGGTTACGAGATGGTCAAGTTCATGGCCTGGGCGCAGGGGATCTTCACCTTCGACTCCGCGGCGGCGGCGTACATCGAGGACGCGGCGCTCGCATTCAAGGTTCACCTGGTGCTGGGGATGACGATCATCCTTCTCACGCCCTTCACCCGGCTTGTCCATGTCATCTCCGGCCTCTTCGTGCCGCTGCGCTTCCTGTTCCTGCGGCCGGGTTACCAGATCGTGCGGTCGCGCCGCAAAGAGCCGCTGCCGCACCATGATGGCCCGGTTCCCGCAGCCCGGAAGGTTGCCGAGAGCAAGGCGAGCCCCGCGGAGTGAATGAGATGAATGCGTCCCTTTTCCCCGATCTCATCGTCAACGGAGAAACCGTGCCCCACGCGGTGGTTGCCGCCGAGGTGCAGAACCATACGGCTCCGAAGGGCAAGCCCGGTATCGCCTGGCGCAAGGCGGCCAACGCGGTCGCGGTGCGCTTGCTGCTGCTGCAGGAAGCGCGCAGGCGGGGGATCGCCCCCGAGCCCGTGCAGGTTGCGCCGGGGCGGTTCGAAACCGAGGAGGAGGCCCTGATCCGGGGCCTTCTCGAAACCGCCGTCGAGGCCGAACCCCCGACCGAAGAGCAGGTCTATGCCGAGTGGGCGCGCGCCCCCGAGCGCTTCCGCGCCCCGCCGCTGTGGGAGGTTTCGCACATCCTCGTGGCCTGCGATCCGCGCGACGAGGCGGAGACCGAAGCCGCCCGGCTGCGCGTCGAAGACATCGCGAGGCAGGTGCAGAAGGATCCGGCGCGGTTTCCCCGGCTCGCGGCCGATTTCAGCGATTGCGGCTCGAAATCCTCGGGCGGGGCTTTGGGCCAGCTTGGCCCCAGCGATACGGTGCCCGAATTCGAGGCCGCGCTCCAGGGGCTGGAGGGCGGTGCGATCAAGGCCGAGCCGGTGCTCACCCGCCATGGCTGGCACATCATCCGCATGGACGCGGTCGGCGAGGGCGCGGTGCTGCCCTTCACGGCGGTGCGCGGCAAGATCGCTCTGGCCATGGAAAAGGCCGCGTGGGCGCGGGCGGCCCGGTCATTCGTGGGCCGGCTCGTCTCGGCCGCCGAGATCGCCGGCGCCGAGTTGAGCGCGGACTAGGCGGGGAGGATGCGGCGATGGGCGGGAGGCAATCCGGGGAGCGTCAAGCCGGTTGCCCTGCGCCGTCCGATTTTCCGTTGCCCGGCAATGCGCTCGACTTCTTCCACCAGGACCACCTTCGCAAACGTGAAGTCTGCGCCCGGATCTCCCGGCTCTCGGAGCTGGAAGCCCCTGATGCCGATGAGATTTGCGATATCATGAGCTTCCTGACCCACGAACTGCCGCCACATCTGGCCGACGAGGAGCAAGACCTGTTTCCGCTCCTCGCCCGCCGCTGCCGGCCGGAAGACGAGATCGAGCCGGTGATCGCCCGGCTTGCCGCAGATCATCGCCGCATCCGCGACCGGATACCCGGCATCCTCGCGGTGCTGAAGGCGGCCGATCCCGGCGGAAAGGCGTTTTCGGATGAACACCGGGCCAGGCTGCATCGCTTCTCCACCGACCTGCTGCAGCACCTCATTCTCGAATACGCGATCGTGCTGCCCTTCGCCCGGCTGAGGTTGAACCGGCGTGACATGGGCCTGCTCCAGAAGGGGATGCTCAGGCGTCGTGGCCTCGATCGTCTCCTGGAGGCTTGTGATGCAGGTTGACCTTCTCGCATGGAACCCGGCCATGGCGGAAAACCGGACGGCGGAGGTTCGGGGGTGTTTCGCCCGCCATGCGGCGCTGCCAACGCCCGCACCACGCGATCGGGCCGGGCGTTTTTTCATGTTCTGCAACAGCTGAGGAGCAACGCGATGCAGATAGCCAGCACAATGGCCGCCGGACGAGGTGATACAGATCAACTGCTGTTTTCGCTCGCCCGATCACTGATGGCGCAGGGACTGCGGGTCTGCGGCACCGTGCAGATCAATACGGATCGGCAGAAAACGGACCCTTGCGACATGGATGTGCGCGTCCTGCCTGAGGGCCCGACGATCCGCATCTCGCAAGACCTTGGCGCGGGGGCGGCTGGGTGCCGGCTGGACACAGGCGCGCTCGAGGCGGCGGTGGGGCATGTCGCGGCGGCGCTGGAGCGTGGCGCCGATGTGCTCATCGTCAACAAGTTCGGCAAGCACGAAGCCGAGGGGCGCGGCTTCCGCCCGGTGATCGCGGAGGCGCTCGCGCGCGACATCCCGGTGCTCGTCGGGGTGAACGGGCTCAACCAGGCGGCGTTCGAGGCGTTCACCGAGGGGTTTGGCGAGCAGCTGCCCGCCGACGCAACGATCCTCGAGGATTGGTTGATCGCGCGGTCGCGGGCGGCCGAAGCTGCAATGTGAAACGGTGCTGCGATCCGGCTGAACCTGGCCGCGGCAAGACAAGGCGAAGGAGGACAATCGAATGAGAACTCGTGCAGATGTTACCCAGTGGATCAAGTTGCCCGATGGGTCCGTTGAGGTCGACGAGGCCGGGTACCTGGTCGACCCATCGCAATGGTCGGCCGATTTCGCGCGTAAGGTGGCGCAGGATGAGGGGCTATCGCCGAACCCTCTGCATTGGCGGGTTCTGGCCTTCATGCGGAGTTATCTCGACCAGCACGGCATCGCGGCGGATGCGCGTTTCGCCATCCGCTTCCTCGCCGTCGAACTCGGGCTCGACAAGCACGACGCGAAACACAAGCTGTTCGAGCTCTTCCCCGAGGGTTATGTCAAGCAAGCCTGCAAGATGGCCGGGATGCGCCAGCCCCGCGCCTGGAGCACGGGATAGGCCGCGCACCAGCGGGCGTGAACCGGCGAAATCATGCGCTGCAGAGGCGAAGAACCCATGGCGCTTGATTTCGCGTGTGATCCACGACTAGACTCAACCTAAAGATAAACGCCAAGGAATTTCAACCACGTTCAAGGCACGGCCCGATGTCGGCGCAAATCAGTCTGTCAACGCTGTCCCCCGTCATCGTCATTGATGATGACGAGTTCTTCCGGGTGGCGATCAATGCCGTGCTTCGTGACCGGTTCGGGGTTGAAACGGTTGTCACTTGCGCGTCGGCGCAGGAGGCGATCGAGCAGCTTTCGAGCGAAACCCGCTTCGGCCTCGGCCTCGTCGACCTGAACATGTCCGGGATCGGCAATCGACACCTGCTGGACACGGTGAAGGCCGCACAACCCGAGATCCGCCTTGTGGTGCTGTCGGCCTCGCGGTCTCGCGAGGATATTCTCATGGCGCTCTCGGCGGGCGCACATGGCTTCATCAACAAGGGCCTTGGCATCGGTGAAACGGAGGCGGCAATCCAGAAGGTTGGCGACGGCGAGGTTTACCTCCCGCCCTTTACGCCGCAACTGGGCGCTGCCGAGGCCGTGGGGGAAGAAGGCTTCGCCGACCCCGGCGGCGCGGGTCCTCCCGCCGCGCTGGCCGCGCTGACGCCGCGCCAAATGCAAGTGCTGCGTCTTCTCGTCGAAGGGCAGCCGAACAAGGGGATCGCGCGAGCACTCGGCATCAACCCCAGCACCGTTAAGTTTCATCTGTCCTTCATCTTCCGCATCCTCGGGGTATCGAACCGGGTGGAGGCGGCGATGATCGGCGCCCAGCTTCTCAAGGAGGGCGAATGAGGCCGGCGGCGAAGCCCGACCGGAATCCTGAACGCCGGCACCCCCGGCGCCTAGCCTTCACTGCAGCCGCGAGAGCCGCTCCTCGAGATCATGGCGGCGAAAGGGTTTCGGCAGGAGCTCGACATGTTGCGGCATGTCCCTCTGGGCGAACTGCAGAGCAACGGGATCACCCGACGTGAGGAGCACGCGGATATCGGGGCGGATCGCGAAGGCCTCGCGCGCCAGTTGCGCGCCGGCCTCCCCCTTCTTCAAGCGCAGGTCGATGATCAGGATCCCGACGAGCCGGTCCTCTTCCAGCACGCGCAGGGCGGCCGCCGCATCCGCTGCGGTGACCGAGGAATACCCCAGCGAGCGCAGCGCGCGCGCGGCGAAGTCCCGCATCATCTGATCGTCATCCACGACGAGCACTTTCGCAACGTCATTCATCGGTGGCCTTCCATCCTGGAAGAAATGAAGAAACAGGGACAATTCACGAGTGGTGACGGCGGTACACTGACGGCGGCACAAGCCATGCGCAAGGGCCTGCCGCGCATGTTTCCGTTCCTGGCTCCCGCTTGGCGCGAAGTGGCGAGGTTGCCTTCCCGCTTGGATGGATTCACTCTGACGGCATAACGGGAAAACAGGCTTCCACGTCGATCCATGTTTCGGGCAGGATGGCCAGGGCGTTGGTGAAGCGGTGACGGATCGCGACCTTCGCAAAATCGTCAACGCCGTGACAGGTCGCGGCGGCTTCGGGTGTGACCGAACTGTCCGGAATCTCAATCGCCCAGGCGCCCGCCTGCGCCTGAACGAAGGTCACCGTCCCGCCCGTGTCCATGGTTTCGTCCACGAAGCAGGGGGCAAGGCGCAGACCGACGCAGCGCGCCCCGGTCGATGCCGCATCCTGCAAGGCAAGTTGGGTCCAGACGAATCGGCTGATCTCGAACGATCCGCCCAGCAAGAGCAGTAGCGGCAGCGCGATGGCGGCGAACTCGATCGCAACGGCGCCGCGCAGGTCGAGAAGAAAGGCCCGGATAGCGGTCATCGAAATCACGGCACCCTCAGCACGGTGCGGGTTTCGATCCGATCGCCGTCGATGAAGGCGTATCCCGGAAAGATCGTGATATGGCGGGTCGTCGCGGAAACCTGCACGAATTGCCCGGCGCTCTCGCCGGAGGCGCATGGCGTTGTGCACTCCATGGCCTGCCCCCATGTGACGTCGCCCCCCTGAAGGGTCGGACAATAACACATCTCCGCATCGCCCGGTCGGGATGCGGTGGTCACCGCGGAGCCGGTCCACGTCGCGCTGGCTGCGTTGTTGACGATCACCTCGGCGGTGTCGTCGGCCCCGCCCTGGAGCAGTTCGATCAGCTTCACCGCCAAGGCTTCCGCCGCCGCCTGGTCCGCCGGTGCGGGCTGCAGCAAGGCGTATTCCGCCGTCGCCGTGACCCGGGCATCCAGCGAGAGCTTCGCATAGGTGGCGCCGCCAATGTCGACGACCCCGGCGAGTATGAATATCAAGACGGGCGCCACGAGGGCGAATTCGACCGCGATGCTGCCGCTTTCGCACCGGCGCAGCTTGCGGATCATGCGGGCACCGGGCCGGCTCATCGCAATAACGCCACCTGCCCGGCGCCTCCGGATTGCGGCAGGTTGCATTCCGACGCGACGGATGTGCCGCCGGACATGTTGATCTCGGCGCCGATCATCTGCAGGCAGCCGGATGCCCCTGCATTGGCGCTGGCGCCACCGGTCAGGCTGATCGGTCCGTTGGGGAAATAGAGCGCACCCGACATCTGGCTGCCGCTGGCCCCGGCCGCGAACAAGGCGCCTGCGGTGCGCGACGGATCAAGCGGCCCGATGATTGCCAGGTCGGTGAAGGGGCCGGATTGCGGCGCGGTAAAACGCACGTTGCTGTAGCCGGCGGTGAGGCAGAATGCCTGATCGCGGCAATTCCAACCTTTTGGCTCGATGCCGGCGGCGGAGATCATGAAGGTGGTGTCTGCCGCCTCGATGCTGATCGTCTCACCGCCGCACATCGCGCTGCCGCCACCGTTGCCGCCGAGATGCATGTATCCGTTCACAACGTAGAGGCCGGCGCCGAAGCGCACGGCGCCCGAGGCGACGATCGATCCGTTGATCTCGTGCAGTTCGGCCGCAGGGATCACGAGGCAACTGCCGCCGCCACCGCCGTCGATCCAGCCCGCGGCTTCAAAGACGCCGCCATCGGCGTCGCCCATGAAGGTCCGGGACCCCCCGCCGATCGAGATCGCGTCGCCACGGGTCGAAGGACCGAAGCGGAAGCTGTTGCCGGTTTCCGTGCCGAGCGTCATGACCGAGCCGCCACTGTTCCTGACCCCGCCCGGCAGGACGAATTCGCTGGGGCCGTCGAAAGACAGCTCGCTGGTGTTGCAGATGCTGTAGTACGCGCCGCTGCAATTCCGGGTCGACCGGCCGATGCGATAGGTGCCGGCGCCGAACTCGGTGATCGACCCGCCGCCGGTGTTGACGCCCTCGGCCACGTTGTAAATGCCGCCCGCAAAGGTCATCCGCGCACCATTGTTCCGGATGCCGCCAGAGAGGTTGTATACCGTCGCCTGCGGCGCCCCCGGATTGAAGAGCAGCTTCAGGCCGCCACCGAGCGTGACGTTTCCGATGTTCACGGTGGACAGGCCGGGGCAGGAAAAGGTCCATGTGCTGTTCGAACTTGAGAGGGAGGCGGTGCAACCGACGGCCTCGGCCTGGGCGATGGTGGCGCTCTGGTTCCAGCCAAAGTCGATATCGGGGCCTGTCGCCACGACCACGTCGTCCGGCGGAGAAAGGGCTGCGGTCAGGGCCATCTGGTCGCTGGCGAGCGTGATCGCATCGGTGCCGGCCAAGGGGTCGGGCGTGGATCGGCGAACGATCCGGGCCTCACCACCATCGGGCGCCGTGATGGTCTCGCAATGCTTGGGAAGCGGGTTCGTTCCGGCGTCGTAACTGAGCGACTCGGTGATGATGCTGGTGCCGCAGGGCGCCTCCACCTCGGCGTTCGATGCCACGGCGCATTGGTCCGAGCGCAACTCGGCGCCGCCGGACATGGTTATCCCGCTGCCATCGGGATCGAGGGCCTGGATGCAGGCCGGTGCGCCTCCAAGCGCGCCCGCCACCGCCGAGGCCACCACGTCGACGGAGGTGTCGCCGCCCACGAGGCGCGGCAGCAACAGCGGCTTGGGCGCGGTGATCGTCGCGCGGACGGCGTCTCCGGATGCGGTGGTGAAGGAGTTGTCGAGTTCCACGAGGATCTCGGAGTCGCTGAAGCCGTTCAGCCGCGCAACGCCCCGGGCGGCATCGACCATCGGGCCCGTGTCGCCGGTGCGGGCATAGGCGACGGCACCGGCGTGCGAGGCGAGATCGGCGGTGCGCTGCGCTTCGGCGCGCACGACGAGGAGTTGGCCGTATTCCAGCGCCAGCCCGGCGAAGCCCAGCAGCACCGGGATCGCCAGCCCGGCGATGACCGCGACCGCACCTGTCTCGCGCCTGAAAAAAGCCGCAACGGATCTGCCCGGCCGCGCGCCCCGAGGGGGCAAGGCGGCGGCCGCCAGATCCGTTGCGAACGACGACAGCGTCGGCCAGCTTTCCTTGAAGTCCAGCTCCATGTTTTTTGGTCCCGCCCTGTTCGTGGGTCTCTTCCGAGAAACGGGAAACCTGCATCGAACGATGAAGCAGGACTGTATCGGAAGCCGCCGCCGCACAGTAGCTGGCTGGATGGCCCGGCCTTATGGCCAGTCTGGTGCCATTTCGAATCGCGCATCCTGGAAAACACGGACATTGCGCGCCCGGCTCGCAGGATCAAACCCGGAACGGTGACCTCCTCGCCAGGGCGTTTGGCGGCCTGCCGGAAGGGGGCGATCCGCCGTCGGGAGGCCTTTCAAAAGGAACCATTGGCCGGATCGCCATCAAATGACTAGGCTGAGGCACACCTATGAATACGTCCAGGGAGCCATCCCATGCGTCATCGCCGGCACCTGATCGCCGCGCCACTACTCACCCAGAACGGGCAATTGCAGGTTCGAACTCGTCTCGGTCGAGGTCGGATCTCAGCCTGGTCGCGGCATGGCGAAAAGCGGTCTTCGTGCCAGACCAAGTGTCAGCAAGAAGGTCGAAGTGAACACCATGACGCCTGAAAACCAATTGCCGCGCTTCTCGTTCCTGTTGTTCGCGCCCCTCGTTCTGGTCATCGTCGTTGCCGCGTATGTCGGCGAGCGCCAGTCGGCCACGGAACGGTCGGACCAGCTTTGGAGCCGTGCCGAGACAGCCGCGGCCACGCTCTCGCGATCGCTGGAACAGTCGGCGTCGACCGCGTCGATCCTTTCATTGGCGACTTTTGGCCGAGCGGGCTGCGCCGATGCCTTGGCGACGGCGCAAGAGGCCTATTCCTTCGTCGGTCTCGTGCGGTCGGACGGGCGGCTTGTCTGCGTCGCCCCGGCGGGCGCGGTGGAACCGGATGTGGCGGATCGTTCGTGGTTTGCCGAAGTGAGCGAGACCGGCCGGGCGGCCTATGGCGGATACCGGGTGAACCCGGCGACGGGCGATGAGGTCATGGTCGTCGCGCATCCTGCCGGACCGGCCCTGGCCGACGACGCCGCGTTCGTCGTCGTGGCGGTCCGCCTGAGCTGGTTGGCGGAAGGCCTGATGGCCGGGATGCGCGAAGGCTCGGCGGGGCTTGTGGTCACCGATCCCTCCGATACCGTGATCGCCACCAGCCTCGACGATGTGCCCCGCGGCGCGCGCCTCGACACGCCCGACGCCGGCGGTCCTGTCCGCGCCGACCTCGCGGGATCGAGCCGCGACGTGGTCGTGCGTGACCTGCCCCTCGGAACCGGGGCCTTCCATGTCGTCGCGGTGGCACCGGCGCGCGGATTGATGACCGGAAGCCCCTGGATGTTCGCCGCGCTGGCGCTGGTGGTGCTGCTGTTCGGTCTCGCCGCGTTTGCCATCATCTGGCGGCGTTTGCCGCGCGACGAGGGCGGCCCGGGCGGGACCGCAGAGGCGAGCTGGCTGCCGGCGGAGCCGCACAACCTTGGCCCGAAGCTCGACGAAATGGATACGCTCCTCAAGACGCGAACCGTGGCGCTGAATGAAGCCTGCGAACTTGCCGGGCTCGGCACCTGGACACTCCTTCCGGATATGGAATCGGTTCGCACGATGGCGAACATGCGGGCGATCCTCGGGTTTCCCGATGACGAGGAGGTCGCGAGGATCGACACGTTCCGCGAGCGGATCGTGCCGGAGGACCGGGCCGTCTTTGATGCGGCCTTCGCGCGCAGCCTCGAAGAGCGGCAGATGATTGAAGCCGAGTTCCGCGCCATCGGCGCGGGCGGCGAGGTGCGTTTCTTGCGTGCCCGAACCGGGCCGAGCGGGGCGCTGCCCGATGACACGCAGGGCGGGATCTCCGGCATCGTTCAGGACATCACCGATCTCAGGCGCAACGAGACGGCGCTGGCGCGGTCGCTGAAGCTCGTCCGGCTCGCCGGCGAGGCCGCGCGCGTCAGCGGCTGGCGCTACGAAATCGCGACACGCAAGCTGAGCGGCACGCGCGATACGGCCAGGCTTGTCGGCCCCGAGGGCAGTGACGGGCTCATGATCGAGGACGTGATCGCACGCTTCATCGACGAGGAAGAGCGTATGCGGGTGGAGCGCGGATTCTGGACCTGCGTCGGCGCGGGCAGCCGCTTCGACGAGATCGGCAGGTTCCGCCGGCTGGACGGCAAGGAAACCTGGCTGCGGGTGATCGGCGAGGCGGAACGCGACACGTCCGGCAATATCGTTGCGGTCTACGGCGCAACGCAGGATGTCGGGGAAATGATGCGCGCCCGGTTCGCGGCGGAAGAGGTCCGGGAGCTCCTGCAGACGATCCTGGATTCGCTGGACGACGGTTTCGTCATCCACGACCATGACGGCAAGATCCAGTACATGAACCGCAAGGCGCACAGCATTCTGGGTGTGGCGGAGCTGAACCTCGTCGATCAGAACATCTGGCAGGATCTCCCCCCGGAGGTCGGTCCGCATTTCGAGCGGTTGGTCGGCGCGGCGCTGGAAACCGGCGAAAGCCAGAACTTCGAGGGCGAGATCGGCGTGAACGGGCACTGGATCGCCGTGGCTGTGCACCCGACACCCGCCGGCGTCGCGATCTATCTCAACGACGTGACCGAGGATCGCGAAGCACGCGAGCGTTTGCGCCTGCTCGACGCGGCGGTTTCGCGGCTGAACGACGTGGTGCTGATCACGGAGGCCAGCGAACTGGACCCACCCGGCCCCCGGATCGTCTTTGTCAACGACGCCTTCGAGAAGGATACCGGTTTCTCCCGCGAGGAAGCCTTGGGCGCGACCCCGCGCATCCTGCAGGGGCCCGAGACGGAAAAGGAGCGTCTGCAAGCGATACGAGAGGCCCTCGAAAACCATGGGCATGTGCGCACGGAACTCACGAATTACCGCAAGGACGGAACGCGGTTCACGTCCGAGATCGACATCAATCCGCTGTTCAACGAGGCAGGCGAATGCACACATTTCGTCGCCGTCCAGAGGGATCGAACCAGTCGCCAGGAGACCGAAAAGCGCCTGCGGGCGCGCGAGGAACAGTTCCGCCTTGCGAGCCTGGCCAGCCGCGACATCATCTGGGACTGGGACATGCAGACCGGCATCATCTGGAACAGCGAAGACTCCGATGAGATCTTCGGGCCGCTCGTTGCACAATGGCACATCGAGAAGGTGCCGGAGCGGCACATCGAGCACGTGCTGGAACGGATCCATCCCGAAGATCGGCTGAAGATCACCGAAAGCCTCGATGCCGCGCTGTCGGGCGACGCGGAGTCGTGGCGCTGCGAGTATCGGATCAGGGCGAAAGACGGCACCTGGCGATACCTGACAGACAAGGCCTTCATCCTGCGCGATGACGAAGGCACCCCGCGGCGCATGGTCGGAGCGATGTCGGACGTAACCGACATCCGGGCGCTCGACGCCCAGCTGCACCAGTCGCAAAAGCTTGAAACCGTCGGCCAGCTCACTGGCGGCATTGCGCATGACTTCAACAACCTGCTCACGATCATCCTGGGCAACTGCGACATGCTGCTGGATGACGTCGACGACGAGTCCGCGCTTCGCCCGCTGATCCAGTCGATCGAGGATGCCGCCGAGCGGGGCGCCCGCTTCTCCAGCGATCTGCTGGCTTTCTCGCGGCGGCAACCGCTCGAACTGCGGCCGACCGACATCAACGACCTCATCAGGCGGTCGTCGAGCCTGTTCAGCCGGGCCGTCGATGCCAGCGTGGAGATCGAGTACGAGTTGACCGATTCGCCCACGGTGGCCCACGTCGACCCCGACAAGATGCAGGCGGCGCTGCTCAACCTTGTTCTCAACGCGATGGCCGCGATCAAGGAGGACGGGCGCATCATCGTCAGAACGCGGCGGGTGCTGGCCAAGGAAGGCGACTTGCCCAGCGATTGCGATCCCGGCGAATACATCGAAGTCGACGTTGCCGACGATGGCAGCGGAATGTCGCCGGAGGTTGTGGAGCACGCGTTCGAACCGTTCTTCACCACCAGGGAGCCGGGTGTCGGGACGGGAATGGGCCTCAGCTCCGTCTATGGCCTGGTGAAGCAGTCCGGCGGCCACGCCGGCATCGTGTCGGAACCGGGCAAGGGCACGACCGTCACGCTCAGCCTTTCGGTGGCCGACGAGGCGGAAATCATCGATATCGAAGGCACCCCGAAAGCGCACCATCGCGGCGGAGGCCAACGGATTCTCGTCGTCGAGGACGACACCGAGCTCCGGTCCTTCGTGTGCACGATCCTCAGCCGAATGGAATATCGCCTCGTCGAGGCCAAAGACGGGTCCGAAGCCCTCAAGATGTTGAAAAAAGAAGACGATTTCGACCTTCTGTTCACGGATATCGTGATGCCGGGCAGTATCAACGGCGTCGAACTCGCCCGCAAGGCTCAGAAGCTCCACCCCGGCCTCAAGGTTCTTTTCACCTCGGGCTACGCCCGGGAGACCTTGTCGAAGGAACGGCAGGCACCGAGCGACATTCCGATGCTTCACAAGCCCTTCCGCACGAACGATCTGGTCGTGAAAGTGCAGGACGTCCTGTCGAACGACGCCGAACCCGACAGCTGATGCCGCGCGCCTGCCCGGGCCGCCGTATCGTCCTGACCAGATGGCTAGGCCAGCAAGCCAGCTAGTTTCCAGCCCGCACGGGTCTCATCTTCCATCGCAGACGCTTACACGTCCAGGGCGATCAGGGCTTCGGGATTCGAAGCCTCCGGCCCTGCCGGCTCGGCCGGGTAACCATGCGAAGAAAGAAGGCAACCCATGCTGCAACTTATTCAGAACTTCAAACGCAACGAGTCAGGTGCCACCGCCATCGAGTATGGCCTGATCGCCGCTCTCGTCGCCGTGGCTCTCATCACCGCGCTCACGACGCTCGGCACCGATCTGGCCGGCATCTTCGGTGATGTTTCGACAGAACTGAACGCCGCCGGCAACTGATACGTCTGACGCGGTTCCAGGGCCGCGCCGCGATCGCCGCCAAAAACGGCGAGGCGCGGTGCGGCAACGGCCGGTGCGGAAAAGGAACATGGCGGAGAGCATCCTGATCCTTGCATCCATCTGGTTCATCGGCGGACATATTTTCGCCGCCGCCAGGGATGCGGGGCGGATGCGCTTTCTCAACGCCCTCATCCTGTTTCTCCTCGCAGGCTACGCGATCACCGTCGCGCAATGGCAGCCGAATTGGGCCGACCTTGCCGTCGGAGCCGCGATCCTCGCGGGCGGCACGATTTTTTTCGCACGCGGATGGATGGGCGGTGGCGGCGTGAAGCTGTTTGCGGTGACCGGGCCGCTGACCCTGTCGAAGATCAGATGCCGCGCCGTCGGCGCGCATCGCCTCGCGGGCGGCCGGATCGCCGCCCTGCACGATCCGATGGGGCGCGAGCCCCGCGGAATTGCCATTGCGACGGCTGCCATCGCCATCGCGTTCCTGCGGCCGGGGGCCCTCTTGGCGGGCTGAACGATCTCGTGTGCCGCTGCTCGGAGGACCGACATGCTTAGACCTCTCATTTTGCTGATTGCCCTCGGGGCCGGCGGCGCCGCCGCGTGGGTCGCGGCGCAGGAAACCACGCCGGAACCCGTCGCCGGTGAGCAGGCACCGGCGACCGTCAACATGACCGCGGTTCTCGTCGCGGCGCAGGACCTTGCGCGCGGGGTCGAAGTGACGGCGGAGGCTTTGCGGTGGCAGAACTGGCCGTCAGATAACGTCCCGGCCACGTTCATCGAGCGCACGGCGCGGCCCGATGCTCTCGGGGAACTGGCGGGGCATTTCGCCAGTCGCCCGATCTCGGCCGGCGAACCGATCGCGGACGAGACCCTCTCGCCGCAGCCGAACGGTTTTCTGGCCGCGACGCTCAGGCCCGGAAAGCGGGCGGTGGCGATTCACGTGAGCGCCCAGAGCACGGCCGGCGGGTTCATCCTGCCCAACGACCGGGTCGATGTGCTGCACACCGTGAAGGCATCGCGTGAGCCGGGGGCCGGAGAAGTTCACAGCCGCACCATCCTCAGGGGCGTCCGGGTTCTGGCGATCGACCAGACGACCGACGACACCGAGTCCGGCACGGTCCTGGGCAAGACCGCGACCCTGGAACTGACCGATCCGCAAGTCGAAGCCGTCACCGCCGCCGAAGCGACCGGCACGCTTTCACTCTCGCTCCGGCCGCTGGATGAGCCTCCGGGCGCAGCGTCGATGGCGATCATGGAGCCGACCAAGACGATCCGCGTCCGCCGCGGAACCACCATCGAGGATGCCGTGATCAACTGACGCCGAACCATCGTCGCACCGTTTTGGCAAAGGAACTGAAGATGAAACATGCCGCAATCCAGATCGACGAGGGAACCGACGACGACCGCCCGCAGGCGCCGTCGAGCGTCCGCGTGCCGCACCTGACGGCGGCCGCGTTCTGCCTGACGGCCGCGACGCGTGGCGCGATCGAGCGTGCGAGCTCGGATCGTCGGCTGACCCGGGTCAAGACGGAGGTGAGCGACGGCGGGATCGCCCGGTTGCGCCGGGCCTTCGAAACCCGTCCGACGCCGTCTCTCCTGGTCGTCGAGGTCTCGACCACCGGTGAAGCCCTGTTGAACGAACTCGATGCGCTGGCCGAGATTTGCGATCCCGAAACCAAGGTGGTGGTGATCGGCGCCGAGAACGATATCGCCCTTTACCGCAAACTGATGAAGCGGGGGATTGCGGAGTATCTCGTCGGCACGATCACGCCTCTCGCCTATGTCGCGACGGTCCAGAAGCTGTTCGGGCAGGAGTCGGCGACGAAGCTCGGAAAAGTCTATGCCTTCGTCGGCGCCAAGGGCGGGGTCGGCGCCTCGACCCTTGCACAGAACGTCGCCTGGACCCTTGCCGAGGAACAGGCCAGCCAGACGTTGCTGCTCGATCTCGATTTCAGGTTCGGATCGGCCGCGGTCAACCTCGACCTGAAACCGGTGACGGGGCTGGAGAAATACGTTGGCGAGCCCGACAAGCTCGACGCGGCCCTTCTCGACCGGCTGATCGTGCAGCGCGGCGAATACCTGAGCGTTCTGCCCGGTTTCGACGACGCGCTCGGCGATGTCGATCCCGCGCCGAATGCGGTCGAGCGGCTGATCGAGATCGCCCGGGCGTCGTTCCCGCACGTGGTGGTCGATCTGCCGCACGAGTGGTCGTCCGCCAGCCGCGATGCCCTGACATCGGCGGACGAGGTGATCGTCGTCGCCGCGCCCGATCTGCCAAACCTGCGCAACACGCGGGCGCTCATGGAGCGGCTGCGCGCGCTGCGCCCGAACGATGCGCCGCCGCGGGTCATCCTCAACGGCTGCCGGGTGCCCCGGCGCAAGGAAATCGCCGCCGACAAGTTCGCCAAGAGCATCGGCGTCGAGGCTTGCGCGACCATCGCCTTCGATCCGGCGACGTTCGGAGCCGCCGCGGCCGAAGGGCGCGCGATCCGTGAACAGGCGCCGCGCAGCAAGGCGCAAGGCTCCGTTCGTGACCTCGCGTGGAAACTGACCGGGCCAGGCAGGGTGCGGCCGCGCGGCCGGCTGCGCACGCTGCTCGGACTTGGCTGAAAGAGAAACCGCATCACCCCCACCCGCAACCTGAGAGAACCCTGATGTCAAAACCCTTTGGAAAACGAACGGCGCTGAACAATGCGCAGGAGGTTCCGCCGTCCGTCTCCGAGAGGAAGCGGGCAGCAGGGGAGCCCGAGCGTCGTTCGAACAGCCCGGCCCCCCGGCTGACGCGGCCGCAGGAAGCGCCGGTGCCGCAACGGCCCGTCGTGGCGACGGTGACGTCGCCGGAAACCGCCGCCGAATACGCCGACCTGAAGAAGGAGATCTTCGGCGCGCTGATCGAGTCGATCAACATCACCGAACTCGGCCGGCTGGATCTGCAGGCCGCCCGGCGCGAGGTGGGCGGCGTTGTGAGCGAGATCCTGGCCGCCAAGCGCGCGGTGCTGTCGACCAGCGAGCAAGCCGAGCTGACGGAGGAAATCTGCAACGACGTCCTCGGTTACGGCCCCCTGGAGCCACTCCTGGCGCGCGACGACATCGCCGATATCATGGTGAACGGCACCGACCGCATCTACATTGAGGTGGGCGGCAAGGTGCTGCAGACGAACATCCGCTTTCGCGACAACGAACAGCTCCTCAACATCTGCCAACGCATCGTCAGCCGCGTCGGTCGCCGTCTGGACGAGTCCAGCCCGATCTGCGACGCGCGTCTGCCGGATGGCAGCCGTGTCAACGCGATCGTGCCGCCGCTGGCGATCGACGGCCCGAGCCTGACGATCCGGCGGTTCAAGAAGGACAAGCTGCGCCTCGACCAACTCGTCGAGTTCGGGTCGATCACGCCCGAAGGCGCCGAGATCCTCAAGATCATCGGCAAGGTTCGCTGCAACGTGCTGATCTCGGGCGGCACCGGGTCCGGCAAGACGACACTTCTGAACTGCCTCACGAAATACGTGGGCGAGGACGAGCGGATCGTCACCTGCGAGGATTCGGCGGAGCTTCAGCTTCAGCAGCCGCACGTGGTCCGGCTCGAAACCCGGCCGGCGAACGTCGAGGGCACCGGCGAGGTGACGATGCGCGACCTGGTGAAGAACTGCCTGCGCATGCGCCCCGAGCGGATCATCGTCGGCGAGGTGCGCGGCCCCGAGGCCTTCGATCTGCTTCAGGCGATGAACACCGGCCACGACGGTTCGATGGGCACGCTGCACGCCAACAACCCGCGCGAGGCGCTTTCGCGCCTGGGCGCGATGATCACGATGGGCGGCTTCGACCTGCCGTCGCAGACGATCCTGCAGATGGCGGTCTCGTCCATCGACGTCATCATCCAGGCCGCGCGCCTGCGCGATGGCTCGCGGCGGATCACCCACATTACCGAAGTGCTGGGCATGGAGGGCGAGGTCCCGATCCTGCAGGACATCTTTGTCTACAAGATGCTCGGCGAAGACGAGGACGGGCAGATTGTTGGTCGCCATCAATCCACCGGCATCGGGCGACCGGCGTTCTGGGACCGGGCCCGGAATTTCGGAGAAGACGAACGACTGGCGCGCGCGCTCGAAGCGTCCGCGGTCTCGAACTGAAGCAGCACATGGCAGAGGATATGGCCCAATTCGATCTCTCACTCCTGATCCTGCCGCTCGTCGCGCTGGCGGTGGCCGGGCTGATGCTGACGCTCTTTCTGCCCTTGATCGAGGCGCGCGAGCGGCGTCAGCGCCGGATCTCGCTGGCGCTGGGCGCAGGCCGCAGCGAAAGCGGGCCCGCCGCCGTCGGCGGGAAGGCGGCGACCCGCCGCAAGGCGATCGAGAAGACGTTGAAAGAGATCGAGGAACGGCACAAGGCGCGCAGGAACCAGCGGCGCCGGCCGGGTCTCGAGCGGCGTTTGCGCGAGGCGGGCCTCGGCTGGAAACCCTTTGGCTACTGGCTGATCTGCGCGGTCACAGGTGCCGCCGCCTTCGCCATCTCGCTGGGCACCGGGCCGCTGATCGCCGTCGGCATCGGTCTGGCCGCCGGGCTGGGATTGCCGCACCTCTACGTCGAGTTCCTGCTGCGGCGGCGGCTGGCCGCATTCGCCGCGGGCTTTCCCGACGTGATCGACGTGATTGTCCGGGGCGTTCGCGCGGGGCGTCCGCTGGCGGATTGCCTGGCCATCGTCGCGGCCGACACCGAGGAACCGATCCGCAGCGAATTCCGGCTGGTCGTCGAGGACCAGTCCGTGGGTGTTCCCGTCCAGGAGGCGGTCGACCGGCTG
Source organism: Sinisalibacter lacisalsi (assembly GCF_014640115.1). Lineage (GTDB taxonomy): Bacteria > Pseudomonadota > Alphaproteobacteria > Rhodobacterales > Rhodobacteraceae > Sinisalibacter > Sinisalibacter lacisalsi. The sequence continues at coordinate 1,105,559 of NZ_BMGI01000001.1, forward strand.
GCCCATCGGGTGCCGCTTCAGGAAGTCGGGTTTCTGGCCATCGTGGTCTCGATCCAGAACCGCGCCGGCGGCAGCCTCACCGAGGCGCTCAGCAACCTGTCGACGGTTCTGCGCGGGCGCCGTCAGCTGCACGCGAAGGTCAAGTCGATGAGCGCGGAGGCCAAGACCTCGGCAGGGATCATCGGCTCGCTTCCGGTGATCGTGGCGGGCCTCGTTCACCTGACGAGCCCCGAGTATCTCGCGGTTCTCTACCAAACCAATCTCGGCCTCACCGTGCTTGCCGCCTGCGCCACCTGGATGGCGATCGGAGTCTTCGTGATGCGCCAGATGATCAACTTCGACATGTGAGGGAGACAGGACATGCCTTTTGAACTGACGACCCCGCAGGTCCAGCAGGCGATGATCATGCTCACGGCGCTCGCGACCGTCGCCGCCGTCCTGGTCGCCGCGTGGCCCTGGATCGCCCGCGACCGGATGGCGGAGCGGATCAGGCTGGTCGAGAAGGGGCCCCGGCAAGCGCCCCGCGACGCGCGGGCGCGCAGCGGCGCGCATGGCGCCGCGCGCTCGCTCCTCTTCGCCAAGGAGCCGAACCGGATCTTCGCCGGGATCGTGGAAAGGCTGAGCCTGGCACGTTTGACCGACGAAGGCGGGGCATCGAAGCTTCTGCGGATGGCGGGCCTGCGCGGACAGGCCCCGCTGGTGGCCTTTCTCGCCTCGCGGCTGATCGCGGCGGTGGCGATGCCGGGTATCGCCTTCGCCTATATCACGCTCGTGGTGCAGCCGGACCTGCCGCTGCCGATCATCGCCGCCATGGCGTCGGTGGGCGCTGCCATCGGGTTCTGGCTGCCCAAACTCTATGTCCACAACCTGATCGCCAAGCGGCAGAGCAGCCTGCGCCGCAGCTGGCCCGACGCGCTCGACCTTCTGCTGATCTGCGTCGAGTCGGGGATGAGCAGCGAGAGCGCCTTTCGCAAGGTGGCCGAGGAGATCGGCGCGCAGTCGCGCGAACTGGCCGAGGAAATGTCGCTGACCACCGCCGAGCTCGCCTATCTTTCCGACCGCCGCCAGGCCTACGAAAACCTCGGCACGAGAACCGGGCTGGACAGCGTCAAGGCCACGGTCATCGGCCTGATCCAGTCCGAGAAATACGGCACCTCGCTGGGTCAGACTCTCCGGGTTCTGGCCAAGGAGAGCCGCGACTTCCGCATGGCCGCGGCCGAGAAGAAGGCGGCGTCGCTCCCGCCCAAGCTGACGGTTCCGATGATCCTGTTCTTCCTGCCGGTTCTGTTCGCGGTGATCGCGACTCCGGCGGTCATTCAAGCGGTCGGGGGGCCATGACAATGACGGTTCCAACCAACGCGACCGGCTTCAATGCCGCAACCGGCCCGTCCGGTTATCCATCGGGCCGCGCGCCAGTCGGCGAAGCCCGCGTATGCCGTTCACCCCGGCGGGTTCTCTGCAACGCGCGCCGCCTGCCGCGTCCAGCGTTCGAGAGCGGCGGCGATGCCGTGGCCTTGCCGCACCGCTTCGTCGAGATCGGCGGACGCTTCCGCGAGCGCGGGAAAACCGAAGAGTCCGGCCCGACCGGCGGTCTGGTGAGCCAACTCGCGCAGCGTTGCGTGATCGGGCCGATCCGTTCCGATCCGGGCGAGCTGCCCGGCCAGATCGCTGCGAAACGTGCAAAGGCGGTTCCGCGCCCCCTCGGTGCCGAACACCGCGCAGGCCTCCTTCCAGGCATCCCGGTCCTGCACGTTTTCAACTGCTTGCCGGCTCCGGTCGCGTTCCAACATGCGCATTCCCGTTCGGTTCCTTTCAACAAGTTATTCAAAAAATGCGGGGAATTACAATGAAATACCCGAAATTTCTCGTGCCGGTGAAAGCCACGCTCGAAAACGGAAGCCAGCACTTCGGCGGCGTCCATGTCCGGCAGAACCAGCGAATTCTCGATGTGCTTTGCGACGAACGGTCTTTCATCCCGTTCAAGCTGCGCGAACGGACCGTTCTGCTGAACAAGTCCAAGCTGGTGCAGCTGGACCTGCTGGACCTGACCGAGATCGGGGAAATGAAGGACGTGCTGCCCGAATTCGATCTGAACTACCTGAACGCGAACGACTGGTGAAACTGACTGGGCGTCGTCCGCTTACCCCCTCATGAAAGGGAGCGTTGACAGACCATGACAACCAAACCTGACAAACTCGCGGACGAAGTTGGCCGGATGAAGGCTCTCATGCGCCTCGATGCGCAAACCTACAGTTCCGAAACCAGCTTCGATCTTATCACCAGGCTGCTCCAGCTCATCCTCGGGATGGAGATGGTCACCATCAGCCTGATCACTTCAGACAAGCAGATCCTGAGGGCGCAACAAGGGCTCGACATGGAGGAGAGTTCAAGGGAGGCGGCGTTCTGCAATATCGCGATCCGCAGTTACGAGCCGCTCGTGATCGAAGACACGCACCAGGACGCGCGCGTGCGCGACAATCCTTTCGTGACGGGGCCGCCCTTCTTGCGCAGTTACATCGGCGCGCCGCTGACAACGGCGGACGGATACAACCTGGGCACGATCTGTGCATTCGAAACCAAGCCCCGTCAGTTCACCGAGCGCGAGACCAGGATGATTGGCAAATGCGCCAAGCTCGTCATGGACCAGTTGGAACTGCGCAGCCAGGCCAACCGGGATCCCCTCACCAAGGTCGCCAACCGGCGCAGCTTCGAGCGCGGACTGAACCGGGAACTGGCGCGGCTGCGCCGCCGCCCGGGCACCGCCGTCGTGGCCTTCCTCGACATCGACTACTTCAAGCGGGTGAACGACACCTACGGCCACCCGGTTGGCGACCGTGTCCTGCGCGAATTCGCCGCCCTCGTCTCGGAGCAATGCCGCGAGAACGACCGAGTCGCCCGCCTTGGCGGTGAGGAATTCGCCGTTTTGTTGCCGGACACCGATCTTCCGGCCGCCCGGATCTGGGCAGAACGCATGCGCTGGAAAGTATCCAAAACCCGGTTTGCCGGACGCGACGCCGTGAAGGTGACGGTGAGCGTGGGGCTGGCCGCGCTCGACGAAACGCAAACCTCGTCAGAAGCCATAACGCTCGCGGCCGACCAGGCCCTTCTGGAAGCGAAGCGGCTGGGGCGTAACCGCGTGGTCGCACCATGATGATGAGCCGCGCTTTTACATCGTCCGGACGTGTGTTGCCGCACCCGACTTCAAACTCGAGTTACATTCAAAAGGGAGCCGCGATGAACGCGATGCAGCCGAAACCGGTAGAGACCGCCGATCTTACGAGAGCCTTCGAGAACGGCGACCTGCTGCTGCACTACCAGCCCCAGGTGAATGCCGAGCGACGCTGGCCCGAGATCCTCGGATACGAAGCGCTTTCGCGCTGGCCGCTCCCGGACGGGAGTTTCGTCCCGCCGGACCACTTCATTCCGGTGGCCGAGGCTTGCGGGCTGGTGACGGAGCTCGACATCTGGGTGATCGACTCGGTCTGCGAGGAGCTGGCCCGGACGAAGGCGGCCGGCGTGTCGCGCAGCATCGGCATATCGGCCAATGTCAGCACGGCGCAGTTCGGCCAGCGGTTCTTCGCGCAATCCGTGGCCGACATCCTGACCCGAACGCAAGTCGACCCGGCGCTCCTGACGCTGGAGATCACCGAAAGGGCCGCCCTCGACCAGAACGAGGAGACGCGTGAGAACGTCTACGCGTTTCGCGAGATGGGTGTCTCACTGTCGCTCGACGATTTCGGCACCGGCTACTCGTCGCTTCTCCACCTCAAGACGCTGCCGATCCAGGAGATCAAGCTCGACCGCAGCCTCGTCAGCGATCTCCCACAGCGGCAACGCGACGCGATGATCGTGAGCGCCACGATCGGCCTGGCATCGGCGCTGGGCCTGCGGGTGGTGGCGGAAGGTGTGGAGCTGGCGTCCCAGGCCAATTGGCTGCGGGCGAACGGCTGCCATTCGATCCAGGGGTTCCTTTACGGACACCCGGCTGCCCGACAGAGCGACGCGATCGCCGCCTGACCCGCGCCGGCGGGACGGCCACGCGCGCCGTTTGAAGTGCCTTGACGTCAGACAATCGCCCGCCCGCGACCTGCCGCAGGAATGCGCGGGGTCGCGGGGCGAGGTGTTGATCCATGAAAAACCGCCCGTTCGACAGGGCGAAACCAAACTGGAGTAGATGAATGGACCACTTTTTCAAATCGGACGGGAGCGAACGCGCGGTGACTGCCGAGCCGACGTTCGGCCCGCCCTGGCATGTGTTTCACACCGGCCCGCCCGATCTCCTTGAACTCGGGCCGCTGCCCGAGGCTGTCGCGGCGCCGAGCCGATACTCAGGCTGTTTCCCGCGTGCGGGGAACGGCGGCTTCCGCGGTGGAGCAAGCTGATGGCCCCCACCCGACCGATAGCAGACAACACCATCCGCGATGATTTCACCACCGACTTCATCCAGGGCGGGCGTGACAACGATCACCTCATTCACCACCGCGATCCCAGTGTCGGCGGGCATGATGGCACGGGCCTGGCCTCCTTCTATGGCGACGACATCCTCGAAGGGTCGGTGCCCGATGGTGGCCAGATCCACATGTACGCGGGCAAGGGTGACGACTGGCTGATCCTCGATGTCACCAAGGTTTCCGAAGCCATCGGGATGCAGGGCCATCACGCCTATGCCGGGCATGGCCAGGATACGTTCCAGTTCACCAATATCGGGGAGAACCTTTCCCCGATCGTTGGCCGTCTCGATGATTTCGATCCGACTTCGGACCATATCCTCATCGAGGACACCGAGATCGACCTGACCGATCTGCCGCAGAGCGTCACCTTGCCGGGCGGCGGGTCGGTCGAGGTTCGGGTGATCGAGATCGAACATCCGGAATTCCTCGTCGAGGAACTCGGCAGCCAGTATTTCCTCGCCATCGGCGAAGATATTTTCTACGCCCTCGACGGCGCGCGCGATCTTCAGAACGGAACCTCCGGCCTGACCGGGGAGGAGCGCCACTTCCTCCGCCCTCCCGCCCTGGAAACGCTCCGGTCGGCGGAGACGGTGCAGTATGAAAACCCCAAGAATTTCGTTCCGCGCGAGTTCTACGAAGACCGCGAAGATGACCTGAACCTGAACTGGTATCCGGATGGTGACGAGGTCTTTGCCGAGACCGGCGACAAGACCGCGGCGCATATGTTCGGCGGCAAGGGCAATCCGGACGCCCCCAGCGCGTCGGGCGCCCAGGTGATGCACGGCAGCGACGGCGATGACGTGATCGACGGCAATACCGGCAACGACACGATTTCCGGCGGTCCCGGCGATGACCTGATCGCCGGCGGCATCGACAATGACGTCGTTCATGGCGGCGCAGATGACGACATGGTCTGGGGCGGCGATGGAGACGATGAACTCCACGGCGATAGCGGGGATGATTACCTGCACGGCGGCCGGGGCGATGACGTTCTGTCTGGCGGCGAGGGGGACGACACGCTGGCCGGCGGCGGCGGCAACGACACGCTCGAAGGCGGCGGCGGGGAAGACGCGATCAACCGCTTCCACTTCTACGAGGAAGGCGGCCACGATGTCATCCTCGACTTCAAGGTCGGCCTCGACCTGATCACGCTCCAGGACGACATCGACCCGGTGACCGTCGAGCTTTTTGAGAACGAAGATGGCAACACGGTCCTGAATTACGGCGAAACCGGCTCGGTCGAGTTGAGCGGCGTGCCGCTTGCGAGCTTCCAGGAGGCCGCGGAGACCAGGGCGGAAGAAGACGATCCGATCATCACGATCACACCCGATCCGGAAGAGGAAATGCTCCAGGCGTACCGGGTCGAGAGCGGGTTCTATGGCGACGAGGCCCCGCCGGACCTCGAGGTCGAGGGGCTGCAGTACGGCGCCACCGCGTTCCGGGATTCCGGGCCGGGCGGCTACACCTATGTCGAGGAGCACGAGATCGACGAAGGGTCTGATGAGGATAATCCACCCGATACCGACGATGAGCAGGAAGGCAGCTACCTGGATGACCTCCCGAAGATCTCCTCGAGCGAAGAAGACCAGGAAAAGCCCGCCGAGGAAGCTCAGGAGATCGAGGTTGGAACCTGCTTTGTCGCGACCGCGGCCTACGGCGACCCCTGGCATCCGGACGTGGTGTTCCTGCGCGCCTTTCGGGATCAATGGCTGGTGCACCGCGCCTGGGGACGGGCCTTCATCGCGTTCTACTGGCGGGTTGGCCCGATAATCGCGGGGCCGGTGCGGCGCAGGCCCGGCCTCGCTCGCCCTTCGAAGGCGCTGATCTCGGGGATCGTCGGCCTCTTGCGCAAGGTCTGGGCCGGAGCAGGCACCGAGGCCTGAGAGATCCCGGTTTTTCCACCGCCCATCCGCTTTGGCCAACGCCCAATGGCAGCGGTCAAGGAGCCTGAAACCAACGTGGCCCGCCTTGGGGGGCGGGCCACGGGTAATCGGCGATGCGGTCGGACAGGCGTTATTCGCAGGTCCAGTAATAGCGCGAGAAATCGAACTCGACGCTCTGCATCGGCACCCAGTCGAAGCCTTCGAGGCAGACGTGCATGGCGTGACGCTGGCTCTGGGCGAGCAGGGGAATGGTGCGCTGGTCTTCGTTCAGCCGGGTGTAGATCTCGCGGTAGAGCGCGTTCTGGGCGTCCAGGTCGGTTTCCTGTCGCGACTGGGTGATCAACTCGTCGATCTCGTCGTCGAGCACCCAATCCATCGAGGCCCAGGTGCCGGCGGCATCGGAGTGATACTGCACGTAGAACACCGAGTCGGGCGACGGGTAGGTCGGGCCGTAGAAGATCTGGTTGAAATGCGGCGTGGTTTCGACCGAGGAGGCAATCTCGGTGATGCGGTTCCACGGATCGGGCTGGAGCGTGAGCTCGATGCCGATCTGCGACAGGTTCGCCGCCATCAGCAGCGCGATTTCTTCCTCGAACGCGGTATTGGCCACGTAGCCGTGCACCAGCTGGATCGGTTCGCCGGTGAAATAGGGCGATTTTTCCAGTTCGGCGCGCGCCGCCTCGAGATCGAACACCGGGGCGCTCACCCCTTCGGGCACCGCGTCGGCGAAGATGTTGGCCAGCGGGCCTTCCATCACGCCGCCGGGGAAGATCACGTTGCGGATCGTGTCGTAATCGGTGGCGAGGGCGATCGCGCGGCGCACGTGGACATCGTCGGTGGGCGCGAGCTGGTTGTTGACCTTGAAGTAGAAGCCGGTTGCCGTGGCGGCCTCGATCAGCCGGTAATCGTCCTGCGCGGCAATGCCTTCGTAGGTTTCGTTCGACTGGTATTGCGACGACATGCCAAGTTCACCGCGCCGGGCGAGCGACCGGACGGTGGATTCGTCCCGGGTGACAATGAAGCGGACTTCGTCGATCGGGCGCTGGTTGGGCCAGCCGGCGTGGTAGGCTTCGTTGCGCGCAAGCGTCATCTCGCTGCCGCGCACCCAATCCTTGAGCACGTAAGGCCCGGCGCCCGCCGGGGTTTCCGCGAGGAACAGCTCGCCCCAGGGATCGTCGTCGCTGACCTGCACGGCCTCTTCGTTCACCACGAAGAGCAGGGGCGTGACGGTGAGGAAGGGCGAGAACACCTTGGACAGGGTGAACTCGACCGTCCGATCATCCACGGCGCGCACGTTGTCGGCTTCGAGAATATCGGCAAAGAGATAGGCCGGTCCGTCGTTGAGGGTAAGCAGGCGCTGCACCGAGTAGACCACGTCGGAGGCTTCCACCGGGGAGCCGTCGGTGAAGGTCGCGCCGTCGGCGAGGGTGAAGGTATAGGTCAGGTTGTCGTCGGCGATTTCCCAGCTCGCGGCGAGCTGCGGCTGAACGCTGCCGTCGGGCATCACCGCGGTGAGCGCGTCATAGAGGTTCACCGCCGCCATGTACTCGGTGTAGTCGGTAACCTTCGAGGGGTCGATCGTGCCGACGATCTGCACGATGTTGACGCTGATGCTCACGGCGTCGTCTTGTGCTGCGGCCGGCAGCGGCGCGGTGAGCGCAAGCGCAAGCGCGGTGGATGTCAGATATCTCTTCATGGTTGGTTCTCCTTGTTGGTCGGGTTATGCGGCACGGTGTTTCCCTGCCAGTTTTTCAAGCGGTTCGAAGGCGTGCGGGTAGCCGAAGTAACCCGGCCCTGCGAGCGCCTGGCCGCCGGGGGTGCGCCATTGCGGATCGGCGGGCAGGCCGATGAGACGCAACCCGAGGCCGTAGCGCAGCGACTCGGTCGTGACCGGCAGGCCGCCATCGGCGTCGAGGGCGCAGATCAGGTCGGGCGTCAGCGCAAGCGGCCGGCCCTCGTCGTCTTCGAGGCAGAGAAACTCGTTCTGGAACGAGAGTTTGAACTCCCGGCCCTGATCGGCGTCGAGCCCGCGCAGGCGGGCCACGCCGCGCGCGAAGCCCCCGGTCGTGCGCCGTTCGATATCGATCACCCGGGCGGTGCAAAGGTCATAGCCGTTGCAGCGCTCGATCAGCGCGTCGCCGGGGTGGCGATTGGCGCGGCGTTCGGTCAGGATCGTGTGGCCGACCTCGCGCACGAGAGAAAGGGTGCCGTGCAGCAGCCCCTTCTTCATCTCCGCTCCGCTCATAGGATAGAGCGCCACCAGCGCCGCGCCGCCCATCTCGACGGTTACGGCGCGCGCGAGGCGCTCGGTCCAGAGGTTCGAGATCGCGTTGAGCACGCCGGAATTGCCCTTGTCGTCGGCGATCACCATCGGCGTGGCGGCGATGTCGTGCAGGGTGAGGCTCACCATCTGCAGCTCGGGGAAAGCCCGGCCCATGCCATCGCCGTCGATCAGCTTCAGGCCGGTATGCGCAGCCACCGCGAAGGGGATGGTGGAGTTCAGCCCACCCGCCTCGATGCAGATCAGGTAGTCCGCCTTGCGGCCGAGATAGTCTTCGAGCGCGCTCAGCGCGTCGAGCGCCTCGTCGCCGCTGGGCAGCTTCTCGACCATCACCGTCGGCGCGCCCATCATGCAGACCGGCACGCAAAGCGCGTCGTCCGGCACCTCTTCACCGGGCACGACCTCGACCGACACGTTCTCGCGTTCCATGATCGAGCGGGCCATGAGTTTTCCGATATAGGGGTCACCGCCGCCGCCGGTGCCCAGGAAGGCGCCTCCGAGCGCGATTTCCTCCATATCGTCGGGACCAATGAAAAAGCTCATTGAGCGGCCTCCTTTGTGGGAATGGGTTGAAAGACGATCTCGGGGTGGCCGAAGGCCGCCGGCCCGATCACGTCGAGCGCGTCATTGGTTCGCAACAGCGGGTGGCTGGGCAGCGCCAGCACCGCGACGCGCTGACCATAGCGCAGCACCTCGGTGGTAAGCGGCAGGCCCGAGTCGAGATCGAGCACCACCACGAGATCGGGTACGCAGACCTCGACCTCGCCATCCCGGCTGAAGATCAGGAACTCGTTCTGGATCACGATCTCGGCCTTCGAGCGGGACCAGCCTTCCACCCCCTCGATCTGGGCCACGCCGACGTTGAAGCCGCCTTTGAAATGGCGCTTGAGGTCAACGATCTTGCCCGAGAACAGATGGTTGCCGCCCTCACGCTCGCAGATCGCCGCGATCGGGTCGGCGTGGGCCCGGCGCGCCTCGATCACGGCGTGGCCGAGCTCGATCGCCTGGGTGTAGGTGTGGGGAATCGCGTAGCGCTTCATGAACGCGCCCGACATCGGCGCCGAGGCCATCACCGAGGCGCCGCCTTGCGCCACGACGCAGGCCCGCGCCATGATCTCGTGCCATTTCTCGCTGATCGCGTGGTCGAAGATCACCACGTTCCCGTGCGGGTCACACATCACCGAGGGCGTGGTTTGGTGGCCGTAGATCGCGTAGCTGGTCATCTGCATTTCGGGAAAGGCGCGCCCCATGCCATCGCCATCGACCACGGCGAGCCCGGCGAGCGCCCCGGTGACGAGCGGCTCCATCGAGTTCTGCCCGCCGATCTCCTCGCAGCCCACCGCGTCGGCGGTGAAGCCGAGGCGCTGTTCCAGGGCGCGCAGGCTGCGCAATCCCTCGCGCCCCTCCTTGATCCGCTCGAACGACACCAGCGGCGCTCCGATGCCGCCGATCGGCACCACCTGGGCGTCGTCGGCCAGCTGGTCGAGCGGCTGGATGCGCAGATCGTAGCCCGCGCGCAGCACTTCGCGGGCGCGCAGCTTGCCGATGTAGGGATTGCCGCCGCCACCGGTGCCGAGGATGCCCGAGCCGATCTCGAGCGCTTCGAGGTCGGTCTCGTCGAGGCTCCAGGTGCCGTCCGCGCGTTCACGCATCGAGGCCACCCATATCGCCAACCACCTTGACGTGAATGCGGGTGGCGTTGCCCGGGAGGTAGGCAAGCGGCACGTCCTCGCGCTCGATCACTTCAAGCGTTTCGGCCACTGCGCCAGCCCGGATCGCGATCTCGCGCGCCTCCTCGTCGGCATCGCCCAGGCATTCCTCGCGGGTGCGCTTGTCGAGGGCGAAGATCCGGTCGACCTCGCCCGAGATCTGGGCGATCGCCGCGCCGACGGCGTTGGCGACGGCGAAGTTTTCCGGCCGCAGCACTTCGAGGCCGCCGATCTGGTCGGGGGCAAGGATCGAGCCACCGCCAACCGCGATCACCGGCAGGGGTTCGGGGCTGATGCGGCTGCGTTCCACCGCGGTTTCAAGCATCTCGGCGATGCGGGCACGGACCGCAGCGATATAGTCGGGGTCGAGGTCGGCCACGGCGGATTTGTCGCCGATGTCGGCCGCGCCCGAGGCCACGGCGATGTCGGTGCAGGTGAGCACCTCGCCACCGAACACCCGGGCCTCCGAGGTGAGCCTGTAGCCCACCGATTGCGGCCCGACCTTGAGGCTCTCGCCCTCGCCCGAGACGATGGTTCCACCGCCAAGGCCGATGGAGAAGACGTCCGGCATCCGGAAGTTGGTGCGCACGCCGCCGACGTCGACCACCGTGGAGGCCTGCCGCGGAAAGCCCTTCTGCAGCGCGCCCACGTCCGTGGTGGTGCCGCCGATGTCGATGACGATGGCGTCTTTCACCCCGGTGAGGAAGGCCGCGCCGCGCATCGAGTTGGTCGGGCCGGAGGCGAAGGTGAGCACCGGGAACCGGCGCACGGTGTCTGCCGCCATCAGGGTGCCGTCGTTCTGGGTGACGAAGAACGGGCAGTGCAGCCCGGCGCCCTTGAGCGCGTCGCCGAAGGCGGTGACGGTCTTGTCGGCGAGCGAGAGCAGGCTTGCGTTCATGATCGCCGCGCTTTCGCGCTCAAGCAGGCCGATCCGGCCGATCTCGCTGGACAGCACCACCGAAAGCCCCGGCACCGCCTCGGTGAGGATCTTGCGGGCCTCTTCCTCCATGTCGCGGTTGATCGGCGAGAACACCGACGACACGGCGGCGGCGCGAATGCCCTTGGCCACGATCTCGTCGGCGATGCGGCGCAGGCCATCGGTATCGAGCGGGGCAATCTCGCGGCCATCGAACTCGTAGCCGCCGTGCAGCAGGTAGCGGTGTCCGCCAACTTCCTCGACAAGATCGGCGGGCCAGTCGACCATCGGCGGCAGGCAGGCCGTCGCGGGCAGGCCGAGGCGGATCGCGGCGACCTGGTCGAGCGCGCGGCGTTCGATCACCGCGTTGGTGAAATGGGTCGTGCCGATCATCGCCACGTCGATGGCATCGCGCGCGATGCCGGCCGCTTCGATGACCGCTTCCAGCGCGGCGGCGATACCCGACATGACGTCCTCGGTCGTGGTGCGCTTCACGCCCGCGAGCACCTTGCGCCCATCCAGGATCACGGCATCCGTATTGGTGCCCCCGACATCGATACCAAGTCTCAAGACCATTTCTTTTTTCTCCTTCAAGCTCATGCCGCCGAGGACACGAGGAACCTTTTCTTCTCGGCTTCGGTCACCACCGGCTTGGCGGCGTCCTCCGCGTCGGTGATGACGGGGACCGCGGCGATCAACGCGCGGGTATAGGGGTGCCTGGGATCGGCGAAGACCTCGGCGGGGGTGCCCTGTTCCACCACCTCGCCGCGCAGCATCACCGCGATATGGGAACAGAAGTTGCGCATCAGCGAGAGATCGTGGCTGATGAACAGGTAGGTCAGGCCCAGGTCGCTGCGCAGCTCCTCGAGCAGGGTGATCACCCGCTTCTGCACCGAAACATCGAGCGCCGAGGTCGGCTCATCGAGGACGATGAGCTTGGGGTCGGCGGCGAGCGCGCGCGCGATGGCGATGCGCTGCTTCTGCCCGCCGGATAGCTCGTGCGGGTAGCGCGAGGCGAAATGCCGGGGCAGGTCGACCCGTTCGAGAAGTTCGTCGGTGCGGCGCGCCCGCGCGGCCTTGTCGAGCCCGGCGAAGTGGAGCGGCACGTCGAGCGTCTGGGCGACGGTGCGTTTGGGGTTCAGCGAGGTGCCGGGGTTCTGGTAGACGATCTGCGCCATGCGCCGGTCGATCCGGCCCTCGGCATGGTCGGTCAGGCGCACGCCGTCGATGACGATCTCGCCTTCCGTGGCGCCGAGCATCCCCATCACCATGCGCGCGAGCGTGGTCTTGCCCGAACCGCTCTCGCCGGCAATGCCGAAGATCTCTCCGCGCGGAACCTCGAGGCTCACGTTGCGCACGGCGTCGACGGTTTCGTCGCGCCGCAGCAGGTGGCGCCGGGTGAAGCGCTTGGAGACGTTTTCGAGCTTCACCAGTGGCGGCTCGCCGGACAGGGGCTGGTCCTTTACCGCCGCGCCGTAGAGCGGTGGAATGGCGCCGATCAACTCGCGGCAGTAATCGGTTTGCGGGGCTTCGAAGATCTGCTTGAGCGGGCCGTGTTCGACGATCACGCCCTTGCGCATGACGTAGACGTAATCGGCCGTCATACGCACCACGCCGAGGTTATGCGTGATCATCAGCAGCGAGAGCCCTTCCTCCGTCACCAGATCGTTGATCAGCCGCAGAATCTCGTCCTGGGTGGTCACGTCGAGGGCGGTTCCGGGCTCGTCGGCGATCAGCATCGCGGGACGGTTCATCAACGCCAGCGCGATCAGCACGCGCTGGCGCATCCCGCCGGAGAGCTGGGCCGGCCAGGCGGCGATGACCCGGTCGGGATCGGCGAGCTGCACCTTGCGCAGCACCTGGCGGATATGGGCGGTGCGCTCGGCCCGTCCACGCCGCCGGCCGGCGCGCCGGTCGGCCCAGTAGAGCACGCTGTCGAGGTGGTGGCCGATGGTGAAGACCGGGTTGAACGAGGACAGCGGGTCCTGCATCACCACCGACATCTCGATGCCCTTGAGCTTTTCGCGCTCGCGGTCGGGCCGGGTGAGCAAGTCGGTGCCGCGCCAGAACACCTGCCCGCTTTCGACGCTTGCGTTGCCCGGCAGGGTGTTGAGCACGGTCTTCGAGGTGACCGATTTGCCGGAGCCGGTTTCACCGATGAGCGCCACGCGCTGGCCTTCGCCAACCTTCAGCGAGACGTCGCGCAGCACGTGGGTGCGCTGGCCGTAGGAGGTGAACGACACGTTGAGGTCGCGGATATCGAGCAGTGCCATCGCCTAGACCTCCACGTCGAACATGTCGCGCAGCCCGTCTCCGAGCAGGTTGAAGCCCAGGGTGGCGTAGAAGATGCCGAGCGCCGGGAAGAACACGCCCCACCACATCTCGGGCAGGAACTGGCGGCCGTCGGCCACCATCGAGCCGAGGTCGGGCGTGGGCGGGCGCACCCCGAGGCCGAGGAAGGAGAGCGTGGCGCCGAATAGGATGACGAAGGCGGCATCGAGCGTGGTTTTCACCGAGATCACGGCGATGCAATTGGGCAGGATTTCCCGGGTGAGAACATGCCAGTGCGAGGCCCCCGCCAGCCGCGCCGCCTCGACGAAATCCTCCGCCGCCACCGACTTGGCCACCCGGTAGACGAGGCGGGCGTGCCAGGTCCACCACAGCAGCGCGATCGCGATCATGGCGTTGACCAGCGTGGGGGTCAGGATACTGCCCACCGCGAGCGCGATCACCAGCGGCGGGATCGCGAGCATCACGTTGGTGAAGCCGGTGATCAGCAATTCGGTGCGGCCGCCGAAATAGCCTGCCGCAAGCCCGAGCGCGGCGCCCACCGGCACGGCGATTCCGAGCACGCCGATGACGAGCAGGAGCGAGACGCGGAAGCCGAAGATCACCCGGCTGAAAATGTCGCGTCCGACCTTGTCGGTGCCGGCGAAATTCTCGGCGGAAGGGGCGGCGTGGCGGTTGGCGAAATCGATCGTGTTTCCCGCGGCCTCGGGGTAGGGGGCGATCAGCGGGGCGAAAATCGCCGCGAGGATCACCGAGATCACCATGAAGCCGCCGATCAGCGCGGCAGGGTTGGAGCGAAAGCGCATCCAGGCCATCCGGCGGGCCGACAGGATGACGGGGGTCTCTTCCTCCACGGCGCGCATCGTGTCGTCGGGGCTCGGCATTCAGCGGCCCTCCTTCAGGCGCAGGCGCGGGTCGATCACCCCGATCAGGATGTCGATCGCGAGGTTGGCCAGAACGAAGAAGATGCCCGAGACCATCACCACCGCCATCACCGCGTTGAGATCGTTCTGCATGATCGATTCCAGCCCGTGCGAGGCGAAGCCGCCCCATGCGAAAACCATTTCCACCACGAAGGCGTTGCCGATCAGGGAGGCGAATTCGAGCCCCATGATGGTGAGCGGCGCGATCGAGGAGAGCTTGAGCAGGTAGCGGAACGTCACAACCCGGTCGGGCACGCCGAAGCTGCGCAGCGTCTGCACATGGTCGCGCCGGAGGTTCTCGATCATCGCCGAGCGGGTCAGCCGCATGATCTGGCCGATGCCCGAAAGCGCCAGCGCGAAAGCGGGGAAGGCGAGGTGCTGCAGGGCGCTGCGCACCACGTCGAGCCGCCCGGCCAGGAGCCCGTCGATCAGCAGAAGGCCGGTCGGACCGCCGGGGAGCTCAATGCCGCGGTCGATCCGCCCGAGAAGCGGCCAGTCGCTGAGGTAGAAGGCGGCGAAGAGTTGCAGAAGGATCGCCACGAGAAAGGCGGGCATGGTGACGCCGACCATCGAGATCAGGCGCAGGAGCGTATCGACCCAGCCGTTTCGGTAGCGCGCCGCAAGCACACCGAGCGGCACGCCGAGAACCATCATCAGCAGCAGGGTGACGAGCACCAGTTCGAGCGTGGCCGGCAGAAGCCGCAGGATCTGTTCGGTCACCGGCCGGCCCGAAATCAGCGATACGCCGAAATCACCGCGCACGGCGCCGGACAGGAAGCGGAAATATTGCGTCGGCAGGGGATCGTTGAGCCCCATCTGTTCGCGCATCGCCTCGACCTGCTCGGCGCTGGCCGACGGTCCCATCGCCATGCGGGCTGGATCGCCGGGCACGACGCGGGCGAGCGCGAAGATCATCAGCGACAGCACGAGCAGGATCACGGCGAAGCCGAGGATCCGTCTGAGCAGAAATTCAATGAAGCCCGATGCCACGAAGAAGACCTTTCCCATTCGACAGCGGCGAGGCTAACAGCGCGCCAAGCGAACGAGCCAGCGGTTTTGGGGATAGTTTTCGTGGCAATGAGGATAGGTTTTTTGCGCTATCCCTCGACCAACCCGGTTTGGCGCGCCACGGCAACCGCGGCCCTGCGGTCCGACACCTCGAGCTTGGTGAACAGGTTCTTGAGGTGGAATTTCACCGTGGGCAGGCTCACCCCGAGATGATGGGCGATCTCCTTGTTCGAACAGCCCTCGACCACGAGGTGGAGCGCCCGCGTTTCCTGCCGCGAAAGCCCGCGCGCCCGCGCCGCGCCGGCGCGGTAGGCCGTCCGCAGGTTGCGCGGCACCGGCGCGCGGCGCATCGGGCCGCCGGCCATGCGCGGATCGTCGAGCAGGTCGATCACGAGCGGGCGCTCCTCGATGACCGGGGCGTAGCATTGCCGCGCGCTGCAGGTTTCGAGCGCCTCGGCAAGCATCCGGCGGGCCGCGTCGACGCGGCCCTGGCGCCGCTCCGCCCAGGCCTGCCAGATCAGCACGCTGCGCGCCTGGCGCCAGGTGAGGTTCGGATTCTGCGCCATGCTGGCGAGGCGCTGGGCCAGCACCCGGTCGCGCGGACGCTCGAAGGTGTGTTGCCTCAGCCAGATCAACGCCTGCACGATATCCTCGGTGTCGCGCAGGTGGGTGAGGTTTTCACCCGCGCTGTCCATCCAGACGCGGCCGATCCGGCTTGCCAGCGCCTCGAGCTTGCTCCGCGCCTCGGCGTGGCGGTGAACGGTTTGCAGCAGGATGATCTCGCGTTGCTCCACCAGCAGGCGGAACCGGCGCGTTCGCCACATCTGCACCCGCCAGCCTTCGAGATAAGCCATCGCCGCGTCGATCCCGCGCAACTGGAGCAGCGCCTCGGAGCCGAAGGCGAGCGCCTGCGCGGCGATGGTGGGCCACAGTTCGCCAAAGGCGAAGTGCTCCAGGGCGTGCGCGGCGAAATCGGCCATCGGCTCAGGGTCGCCGCGCTCGTAGGTGACGTGGGCACGCAGGAGGCGGAGGAACTGGTCATCCTGCGGCGTGTCGAACGGGGTGGCGGCGAGATCGAGGGCGGCGCGGTCGAGATGCGGCTGGGCTTTCGGCGCGGCCCCCGAGACGAGCTGCATGAGGGCGAGGTGAACGTGGATGTAGAAGGCGAGGTAGGGCGCGTTGCCCTTGCGGTAATGCATCAGCGCCCGTGCCGCCGTGGCCTCGACCTCGCCGCCGAGGCCACGGCGGATCTGGTCGTCGAGGGCGATGTTGTAGATCGCACCGCGCAACAGGTGCGCGTCGGGAGGCAATTCGGCCAGCAGCGCCCCGTATTCCTGCATCATCTCCTCGCCCATGCGCCGATCGTCGTAGATCCCCATCAGCAGCCGGGTGACCCGAAGCTCCGCGTCTCCGGCGGTGTCGCGGTTGGCCAGTGCCAGGTCGAGCACCCGCCGCGCATAGCCCACCTGTCCGGTCTTCATCGTCGTCATCACCCGGAGCGCGACCACGCCCGGGTCGACCTCGTCGGGCCCGAACGCCGCGAGCACGTCATGCGCCGCCTGGGCGCCGTGCAGGTGGCCGAACATCACCCCGCCACTCGATTTCAGAAGGTCGAGCGCCGCCTTGCGCCGCCCCGCCCGCAGCAGCGAGCGGATCGCGTGATCGGGCTGGCCGGAGCGAAACAGAACTTCCGCCGTGCCGGGTGAAAGGGGTTCGGCCGCCAGCATGTCGCCGAGCATCTTCACCGCCACGCAGCTGCGGTTCAGCGACCAGACCCGCCGGGCGTCGACCTTCAGGAGCGGCGCCAGCCAGTGCAGCGCGTCACGCTGCCGATCGTCCAGCCGGTCTTCGGCAACGCCGTGACGGCTGAGGGCGAGGGCCTGCATCAGTTCGATGTGATCGGGTTCGAGCCGGGGCAGCACGACGTCGGCGAGAAAGGCCCGGATCGTGGCGTCATCGTCGGGAGACCGCGCCCGGTGCATGGCGATGGCAGGCCAGCCGGAGGCAACTCCATCGGCCTCGGGGAGGAAAAGGTCGGCATTGCCGATCACCTCGAGGCGGCCATAGAGCGCGTGGCGGGCATGATCGACGATGCTGGCCGGCCTGGCGGCGACGACCCAGAGCGCCTCCGTCGTTTCGGGCAGAACGATGGTTCGCCCCGGGTCCAGATCGACAAGCACCGGGCCGGGGCCCTGCGTCGGTTCGGGTGGCGCGCCGCGATGGACCGGGGCGCCGGTCATCTCCGCTATTCGCCGCAAGAGCCGGGACTTGCCCGCACCGGGCAGGGCATAAACAAGCCAAATGCCGGGCCCGCGCGCGACAAGCCGTGCGGCGAGGCTGTGCTGGAGGGCATCGAGACCGGCCGCCGGATCAGGGAGAATGGTGTTCATCGCGCCGAAACTGCCACGTTCCCGCGCCAAGGAGAAGCCGCTAGACGGCAGCGCGGACAAGATCGCCGAGCTGCATGGCGGGTGTTGCCGATGCCGTCCGCAACGCGATGACCGGATTGAAACCGAAGGTGCTGTTGTGCGTGGCGCCGCCGCCGATGAATTCGGACGGCATCGAACCGGTCACCGGCAAGCCTATGAGAAGGGGTCGCGGAGGAGCGCGAGCGCATTGCCCGCGACATCCATGGCAATATCGGTTTGCAATTGATGGGCGCGCTCCACAGCCGGGGGATCGCCCGCAAGGACATGATGATCCGCGAAACGCTGACCGACCTGCGCGACATCATCAACAACGCCTCGCACCCCGAACTTTGGCTGGACGAAATGCTGGCCGACCTGCGCTCGCAGATTTCCGAACACCTGTGCGCCGCCGGTGTGACGATGGCATGGAAGGTGGAAAACGCCGGGCCCGCCGTCTTGCCGCTCAGCGCCGCGCATAGCGTGCGCTCGGTTGTTCGCGAGGCCGTCCAGAATGCCCTGAAACACGGCCAGCACCGCGTTCCTTTCGCCTATGCGCTACCTTCTTCGGTGGATTGCGAGAAAACCCGCCGCGCGATCCATGTGCCGACGGCACCGGCCAGCAGATGCGCGATGAACAGCGCGCCGATCCATTGCGCCCGCCCTTCGGGAGGCACCACCGTCACCGCCGCGATCGAGACCAGCAGCCAGAGCACCAGGGCGGCCGCAAGGGCGGTGTGCCACGAGTTCTCACCCCTCCGGCTGTCGCGACGGGCAACCGCGAGACCAACGGCCAGGGCCGAGACGATCCCGAAGGCATAGGCGATGACCAACGCGATGATGGTGCCCACCACCATGCCGCCGATGATCAGGCGCCCGATGCCTGCGTATTCGCCCCTCGTCACCTGCTCGCCGAGCAGGGCTATGCACTGGCCCAGCTGGTCGTCGCCACCCTGTACTTGCGCGGCGAGGGCGTGCCGCAGGATGATGTTCAGGCTTGCGAGTGGGTGTGCCGCGCCGCCGCTTTGGGTTTGCCGCAGGCGCAAGAGATGGCCAATAGCGAGAACCTCGGTTGTTGAAGCCTGACATTATGCCGGATCGCGCGCCGCGCACCAAATGCCGCGTTATCTTCCGCCAGTTTCGGCGCGACAGGCTTCGTGGACTTCGCGCATCATCCGGATAGATCGAGCACACTGGCTGCCGGGATCGGGAACCTTGGCCTCAATTTCGCGTTTCACGATGCGGCAAGCCAGCTTTCCGTGCTGAGCCAATGCGCAAACGCTCTTGCCCTCAAGCCATGACAGCCGCGCGACGGCGAAGGGCGGAGCGAAGCGCCCCGACCCCGCCATCCCGGTTCGACGGCCTGGTCGGTGGAGAAATGGTGCCGGCCATTGCAGCCGTGTCCGCTGTCGACGGTCTTGCGGCTGCGATGCATCTCGCGACGACCTGGCTCTTGGAATCCGGACCTGGCACCGCCCACAGCGTGTTATTCGCGAATCGCCTAACCCAGATCAGCCTGCCTGACCCGGTTCAATGCCATTCTCGCGCTCGTTGGGAGAAACCGCTTGGCAGATGCCTTTCGGGTTGCTCCCGTGAAAGGATATGGAAGATGGGCAGACATGGAAAAACACTCGCAGTTGTCGTGACCGCTGCAACACTCGCGCTCGTTGGCTGTACGAACACCGACGGCACCGCCAACCAGACCGCAACCGGTGCCGTGATCGGTGGGGTGACCGGGGCGGTGGCCGGGCAGGCCATCGGTGGAAGCGCCCAGGCGACCGTGATCGGTGGCGCCATCGGCGCAGCCGTCGGAGGCGCGATCGGTGCGAATTTGGCGACCCAGGAAAGCGAACTGCGCCAATCGCTGGCCGGGACAGGTGCCATTGTCACCAATACCGGGTCGCAACTCTACGTGGTCCTGCCCGAGACGGTGACGTTCCGCACCGCGTCGGCAGTCGTCGACCCGGGATTCCGCCCGGCATTGAGGGCGGTCTCGGCGAGCCTCCAGCGCCACCCCAATTCCACGGTTCGCGTCATCGGCCATACCGATAACATCGGGTCGGCCACCTACAACAACCAGCTGAGCGAGGATCGCGCAATGGCGGTTGCCCGCGAGCTTGTGGCCGCGGGAACGCGCTCGACACGCATCACGGTGACCGGGCGTGGCTATTACGAGCCGATCGCATCCAACGCATCCGCCGCGGGACGTGCCGAGAACCGCAGGGTCGAGATCGTGATCACCCCGACCAACTGAGCGCGGGACTGAAGCACCGAAGTGGGACGGGCCGGGGAAACCCGCGCCCGTCCCGGTCATTTCACGATGCCGCGAAAGCCGCGCGAAGATGCCAAGGCACCAACCTGGATCAGTCCCGGCCCCGGTGTATGACGATAAGGTTTTCACGACGGCGCCAAATTCCGCCGTCAATTGTTTGTTCCCAGTAATGGCGAAGCTTCCCCGCCCGGTAAACGGAAGTCTTTCCGAACCGGCGGGGCGGCTTCGTCAATTCAACCGGCCCGCCGGCACGCCAGGCGGAGGCCCCGGCGCAGGTTCCTGCGCGATGGAAATTCAGCGCAGAATTGGGCCGTCCTGATCGAGGTAGGTCGTGTCGAAATCCGCGATGTCGCGAAGGCGGGGGAAATCGTCGAAAACGACGCGTCCTTTCTGGAACGTCACCAAGCCATCTTCACGCAGTTTGCGCAGCACGCGGTTCACATGCACGGCGCTCAACCCGAGCGTATCGGCGAGGTGATACTGCGTCAGCGGACAGTCGAACCCTGTCTGGTCGCCCAGCCCCACGAGTTGCAGCCGCGCGCCAAGCTCGAGCAGGAAATGCGCCATGCGCTGTTCCGCCGTACGGCGGCCGAGGTTGACCAGGTGCTCCACCACCATCGCCTCGTCCCGCGAGGCCGCCCAGAGAACGGCGGTCGCAAGCCGCGGCGCGTGGGAGAAGGCATCGAGGATGTCATGTGCGAGCACTTCGGATGCTTCGATGCGCGTTATGGCCTCGATGGTGTGATCGGATGTGCGGAACAGAACGCTCCGCAGCCCGAGGAAATCGCCCGGGATCTGGATATCGACGATCTGCCGTTCGCCATCGGGAAGCATCTTGTAGGAACAGGCCCAGCCCGTGGACAGGATGAAGGCCGAGGCCTTCGTCTGGCCTTCGTGGATCAATTCGTGCCCGGCCTGAAAGGTTCTGCTCCGCCGGTCAAAGCGCGACAGCGTCGCAAGGTCGGACTCCGACAAGGCGACGAAAGCGGAGAGCTTTCGGGTCAGTGGGCTTTGCAGGTTCAACATTCGGGTTTCCATGCGGGGTAGGCGGCAATCCATTCATTGACTGCAGATGGCCGAAAAGTGGCGCCTCGGGCTGCTCTGCATCAGTCGATGATAACAGAAAATGGGTATAGTCGTGAAATCTTCTGGCCAAACGAGGCTGTTCCCTTGCCCTTAGCTTGAAAGCGAAGCGCTCATGTCCATTCCCAACGATGTTTCCGGAACCGCCGCGCTGGCGATCTGCGAGTCGCTGCTGCTTGCGCTGAACGATCACAACATCCTGCCGGAGAAAGAAATCGTCGGGATTCTCGAAGACGCCGCCGCGGCGCACGAACTTGCGCCCTCGGGCGATCGCGATGCGTTGCACAGGGCAGTGGCCACGCTGATCAACGGTATCCTGGCTGGCGGCAACTCCGTGCGCCGGCGCTGAGCGCAGCGGTCACAGACGGCCCGTGACGACCAGCGCGATCAGGATCAGCACGATGAGACCGAGCGTGCCGCTGGGGCCGTAGCCCAAAGACCGGCTGTGGCCCCAGATCGGAAGAACGCCAAGCATCGTCACGACAAGCACTGCGATGAGAATGGTGCCAAGCATGGCGGCCTTTCGTTCACTCGAATTGAAAAACGGCCCCGCCGCGAGAGGGACACCGCGGCGGGGCCGTCCGGCAATGGGCTCATCCCTTGTGAGGAAGAGCCTTTCCCTTGCCGAACGCCTTCTGAAATGCCGCGTCGGTCTGGTTCGTTTTGCCTTCGGACTCGCGGGATTTGTATTCGCTCAATTTCTTGGAACTTTTCGGGGTTCCGGCCCCCGCCTTCTTCTTCTTGTTCTTTTCCATTGCTGCGCCCTTCCTTTCGTTTCGCCGTTCCCGGCATCAGCTCTTGCGAAGAGCATCCTTTGCCTTGCCGAATGCGGTCTGGAGCGCCCCTTCGGCCTTCTCGATCTTGCCTTCGGCTTCGAGCGACGAGTCGTCCGATGCCTTGCCGATGCTTTCCTTGATGGCACCCTTGGCTTTCTTGACGGTTCCCTTGATGCGGTCCTTGTCCATGGTCCGGTATCCTGTCTGGGGCTGTGTCGCAGCCGGTTGGAGGCTGCAGAATCGGCCTGACTCCGGCCGACCATGGAAAACATCTTCGCCGGTCGCGGCCCCGACGGCGCTAACCTGCATCAGCGATTCCGTCAGCGGCATCAGATAGACCGGGGTCTGCCGGGTGCATTGGCCCGATCGGCCATGTCCTCGGTATCGCGCGGTGCAGGCTGAGCGGCGCTACGCTCCACCGCCGTTCCGGCAGGCCGCATGATCCGCTCGTTGACGGTTTCAGAAAGGTTGGCGCGTCTCATGTCTGTTGAGAGACCCAAATCCGCATCATCGACACCGCCGCACCGGGCCACGCCGCCCGGCTGGTTCTCGATGCTCGATCGCGGCGCGCTCCAGACGCTGCTGCTGGGCATCGTTGCCGGTGCGGTCATGCTCGCGGCGCTGAACGCATCCAGCCTGATCGCGATACCCGCGGTGCTGGCCCTGCTCTGCGCCATTGCCCTCGCGCCCACCGTGCGATGGCTGGAGCGCACCGGAGCCCCCGCATCGCTCTGCGCCGGCCTGGTTGTCGGCGGTCTGCTCGTCGGTGTGGCGTTCACCGCGTATTCGCTTGCGCCCTCTGCCGAGGCCCTGAGCGACCGCGCGCCGCAGATCCTGCGCGATGTGGAAGGGCGGGCCCGCCAGATCCTCTCCGAGCTTTCACCGTCGCCAGTAGACGGCTCCGCAACCACGCCTTCGACAGAGCCAGAGAACGCTTTGCCGACAGCAGAAACCGCCCAGCAAGCGCCGGGCAAGGTCGATGACGCCGACGACACCGCGGATGACGATGCCGTCGACAAGCTGGTGGAGGGCGGCCAGAATATGCTCACCGACCTGGCGATCAGTGCGCCAGGCGTTGCCCTGGGGGCGGTTTTCTGGGCCATGCTGACCTTCTACATGCTGCGCGACAGGGTGATGCTGGCCCGCTGGGGCATGTCGATGGTCCCGGGATCTTCAGCGCGGCGGGCGGTCGGTCGGGCCATGCGCGACGTGCGCACGGACGTTGCGCGCTACCTGCTGGCGATCACCGCCGTGAATCTGGGGCTCGGGGTCTGCGTTGCCATTGCGTTCCAGCTGCTTGGCGTGGCGAACGCCCCGCTCTGGGGTGTCGCGGCGTCGCTCCTGAACTTCATGCCCTTCATCGGCATGGCGATCCTGGCGCTGGTTACGCTTGGTGTAGGGATCGCCTCATTCGATGACCCGATCGTCGCCTTTGCGCCTTTCGCCGTTGTCGTTGCGCTGAACACGATCGAAGGCCACATCGTCACACCGACGGTCGTCGGCGCGCGCATCCGCATCGCCCCGATCGCCGTCTTCGTGACGATCGCCTTCGGGGCGTGGCTCTGGGGGGCTGCCGGCGCGCTCGTCGCGACGCCGGCCCTGATCGTGGTGGTGGCCTTCGTTCGGCGGCTCAACGCCGCCGTGCACCCGTCACTCCCGCCGCGCCAGCAGGAAGGCCGCGAGGAACGCGGCCAACGGGGCAAGCGGGGCCAGTGGCCGGGCTGAACGGGTGAGCGCGGACACCAAGGCGATGTCGGCGGCGGCGCGGTTTCGCGCCGCGGCGATCTTCGCTGCCTTGCGGGCTGCAAGAGTCCGCCCGACAAGGAACACCGCCACGGCAAGCACCGCGAAGAACGCGGCAAGCACAAGCGCCGCGGTCTGAAAGCCGAACGCGGCGGTGAGCGCGGCGAACGCCGCCGCGACAAGAAAGGCCACGGCCACCACCGCGAGCGCCAATGTGGCGACCGCTGTCGCGACCCGCCCCGCCGCATCGCCAAGATGCGCGGCGAGGAGATCGCGAAGCGGAGCGAAAAGCGGCAGTGCCATCAATATCAGCCTTTCCGCGCCATCAGGCCGAGCAGAAGCCCGACACCTGCGGCAATTCCGACAGCGGTCAGCGGATGCGCGATCACCGCGTTGGTGGCCGTTGCCTGTGCGTCGCGACGGGTCTGGCTGATCTGCTGCCCGGCCACGTCGATTCCTTCGGACATGTCGTTCCTGACCGTCTTGGCGAGCTTCACAAGATCTGCCCGCAGATCCTCGATCTGCTGGCTGAGATCGTCGGCAGCGTCTTTCGTGGTCGATTTCACGGTGGCGTTCATCTTGTTTCTCCAGAGAATGGTCCGTCACCCCGGATCGTGCCGGGGCTCACATCGACCCTCGCCAATCTCGATCGACTGGCGCTGGCCGTCACGTATAAGGTTGCCGCTCGGCGGATGGCCGTGGGCGCCATGCTCAACGCAGGCCGAAGAAGCCCAGAATTAACAGCACGATCACGACGAGTCCGACGATGTAGATGATCCGGTTCATAGTTTCCCCCTTTTCTGGATGGTCGGCATATGGCCGTCCACCGGTTCAAGACTAGCGATTTTCAGGCTAATCGCCACAACATGGATCAGCATCCGGGCGTTCCGCGACAGGCGTGAAAGACGCGCGCTGCCGCGAAAAGCCCGGAGCCGGTCCGGTTGGGTTTACCGCACCAGCGGCGTGATCCGGCGCACGGAAACACGACGGTTGAGACGTTCGGCCTCCAAGGTCGGGATCCTCAGGAAGCTTTCGCCATAGCCTTGCACGATCATGTTCTCCGTCGGCACCCGGAAATACTCGCTCAGCGCGAGCGCAACGGACTCGGCCCGCCGATCCGACAGCAGGAGGTTGTAGCCCGCGTCGCCGACCGCGTCGGTGTGGCCCTCGATGAGGAACAACTCGGTCGGATCGTCGCGGATGAGTTCACGCATCAGCTGGCCCATCTGCTGAAGCTGCTCGGCCTGCGAAGGCTGGACGGCGGCGGAGTTCGTGGCAAAGGTGATTGCCTCGAGGTTGATCTCGGGCGCCAGCTCGCGCACTTCGACAATATCCCGCACCTGGCGCAGGCTGAAACTGCGCCCGAAGTCGCGCTGATCGGCTGCCAACAGCGCCAGTCGCAGGCTTTCGCGATCGTTCGCCGCGCGGTAATCGTAGTCGTCGTAATTCGGCTCGGGCAGGTTGCGCACGACCACGGGTTCGAAGCTCCGGGTGTCGTCGATCAACAGGTATTCGGTCCCGTCCGGTTCGATGCGGATACGGCGCAGTGCACGACCGGTAGAATCGCGAATGGTGATGATCCGCGTGCCATCGTCACGGGTGACGGTGGTGCGGGTCGAGCCATCAGTGAAGCGTTCGGTGCGCACTTCCGAGCCCGGCTGGCGCAGAAGCGCGTCGTCGTCCTTGAGCACCCGGTAGGTTCCGTCATCTTCGAGCACGACGACCCGATCACCGGTGTTGGCTTCCACCCTTTGGCCATTGGCCAGGATCGCGCCGACGGCTACCGCGCCGAGCACGAACAGGCCGGCCTTCTGGAGATCGGTCATTCCGCTGTCGCGTTGTTCCATCACCGTCGCGTCGGCGTCGGCTTCAGTTGATGCCTCGGCGTCGGCGTCCGCAGTCGTTTCACTGAACTCCTCGCTGCTGGAGCGGTAGGTGCGTTCGGTGACGGTCTCGGTGGTCACTTCGGTTTCCGCTTCGGCCTCGGCACCAGTCTCGGCCCCGATCGCGGCGATGTCCTCACCGGTCAGCTCGTCTACGCAGCGGATGGTTCCGTCGGGATCGACCACTTCGGCGAGGCAATCTTCGGCGTCGGATGCGGGGCGAGGCGGCGCCGGTGTTTCGGCGGCGGTCTTGTCCTCTTGCTCGGCCTCCTCGGTGGTGTCGGCTTCTGCTTCAACTTCTGCTTCAGGGGCGGCTTTCGCGGCCTCTTCGGCTTCGGCGGCGGCCTGCGCGGCGGCATCGGCCTCGAACTCGGCTTGCGCCTCGGCATCGGCCTGAGCCTCCGCTTCGGCTTGTGCCTCCGCCTCGGCTTCCGCTTCCGCCTCGGCTTCCGCCTCCGCTTCGGCTTGCGCGGCGGCTTCCGCTTCAGCCTCGGCTTGCGCCTCCGCTTCGGCTTCAGCCTCGGCTTGCGCCTCCGCCTCAGCTTGTGCGTTGGCATCGGCGTCGCCTGCTGCTTCTGCTTCGGCGTCTTCCACCGCTTGCGCTTCCGCTTCCGACGCGGCCTGGGCCGCGGCCGCGGCTTCGGCCTTGAGCCGTGCGACGGTGTCGGCCGCCGTCGCCGCCTTCACTTCGGCTTCGGCCGCGACCCGCGCCAATTCCGCGGCCTCGGCTTCGGCCTCGGCTTTTGCCGCGTCATCGGCCTCGGTCGCAGCTTGCGCAGCGGCATCGGCGTCGCTCGCGGCTTGTGCGGCGGCTTCAGACGCCGCCCGCGCTTCCGCCTCGGCGGCGGCCAGGAGTTCCTCGATGTGGCGTTCGCAGGCGAGCGCGTCGAGGATCATGGCCTCGGCGCAGATTTCCTCGAATGAGCGGGGGTCGGATGTATCAAGCCGGATTCCCTCTCCTGTGATCGTGCCCTCCCCGGCGATGGTGGATTGCGTTATCGCGGGAAGCGGCTGCAAGAGCGAGAGCGCGGCAAAGATTGCAGTTGTTGTCTTCAGAGATTTCGAACTCATTTCGTCACCTTTTCTAGGTTAACGCGGTTCGCCCGGCATCCCCCAGTCTCGATCACACAGGGGAGGGGCAACCGCTGAACCAAAACCGGCGCTTCGATGAGTCCTGATATTAACAGAATTTGCGCGACGGGTCTTGGATTCTCCATGATCAAAATAGGCGGAGATGATATTCTCGAGACTGATCCAGGTTTGCCTCCCGCATTTTTGCCGGGAGCGGGAAAGGGGCCGGGTGCCATTCGGGGCGCACTGATCCAGGTAAGTGCGTCGGGCCGGGGACCGATTATGGTCAAACTCGCCTTTCGCGAACGGTGTCTGGTCAGGGCCTTGGATGGCTCCGGCCAGTGCAGGACCGACAGGCCACAACCGAATGGAAAATGAAACATGACCCAGACAAATACCCTCGGCTTCGTCGCCTTGGCGGTCGGCGTCGCGCTGCTCTTTTTCGGCTGGCAGTCATCGAATGCGCCGGTCGATCAGATGTCGGAGGCGCTGACCGGTCGCTTTACCGGTACCACGATGTGGTATATAATCGGGGGATTGATCGGCGTCGTCACAGGTGCCGCGCTGCTGTTGCGGGGCTACTCCCGCAGGTGATCTCCTGTCGACCACGCTTCTTGCACGTTTGGACACGGTCCGGGCGCTTTCACGATATATGGGCCGGCTTCGGTCCGACTGAACTCTTCATCCAGGGAACACTTACATGTCACTCATCAATCTGATCATCACACTGGTCGTCGTTGGCGTCGGTCTCTGGGCGATCAACACCTATATCCCGATGGATCGAAAGATTAAGTCGATCCTGAACGTGGTCGTCGTGATCCTCGTCGTCCTCTGGCTGTTGCGTGGCTTCGGGGTGCTGAACTCGCTCAACATCGGGATGTGACGCGATCGGGCACTCGGTGTTGTCGTGCAGCGGGAATGGTGTTTGTTGCCGCTGAAGCGGCGTCATTGTCGCGCCACGGGCGAATGCGCATCGAGGCAGCGGAAGGGAATTTGACATGCGCGTAAGCATCGGGTGCCGCTTTCAATTCAACTTCCCCCAGCCCACGCCGTTGATCGCGATGCTCAACGTGCACTACTCGCGCTTCGGCGATCTGGAGCGGGCCGACTACCTCGTGACCTCGCCCAGCGTGGCGCTCGAAAGCTACCGCGACGGTTTCGGAAACTGGTGCACGCGGATGGTGGCGCCTGCTGGCGACTTCACGATCTCGTCTGATGGCGTGTTCCGGGATGGGGGCGAACCGGATCCCGTTTCGCCCGGTGCGGCTCAGCACGAGGTGCAGGACCTGCCGTTCGAGACACTCGTCTTTCTCCTCGGCAGCCGCTACTGCGACACGGATCTGCTTTCGGACGAGGCGTGGCGACTGTTCGAGAAAACCGAGCCGGGATGGGCGCGGGTGCAGGCGATTTGCGATTTCGTCCACGACAGCGTGACCTTTGACTACATGAAGGCGAGCGCCACGCGCACCGCGTCCCAAACCCTCGCCGAGCGGCATGGCGTCTGCCGCGACTTCGCACATCTGGCGATCACGTTCTGCCGCTGCGTGAACATCCCGGCCCGCTACTGCACCGGCTATCTCAGCGATATCGGCGAACCGGAACCCCATCCGCCCGGCGATTTCGCGGCCTGGATCGAGGTGTTCCTCGACAACCGATGGTGGGTCTTCGATCCGCGCAACAACACGCGGCGAACCGCCAGGATCCTCGTTGCGCGTGGACGGGACGCGGCGGATGTTCCGCTGACGCAAACCTTCGGCCCAGCCACCTTGACGGATTTCCGGGTCTGGACCGTCGAGGCGGAAGAAGACCCTTAGGGCGCAGCGCCCGAGGGTCGTATTCGATCGCCCGGACCCCCATATCAATAAGGTACAGGCCGGGTCATCCGTCCTTTTGCGGCGATCGGTTGAGGCATCTCGCCTTCCGATCATGTGACGCGGGCCCGTACGGCTCCGGTGTGTGAAGCCATCACGCCCGGCGCCGACTTTCATTCACGGCGAAGACTGCATCCGTTGCGCTCCGCGTATCGGGCGGCTCGCTCTTGCCCCGGGGGGATCACGAATTGACATCCACAATCAAGACAAGGGCCATCTTTGCCCAGTCTTTCGAACTCGCAGGCTTCGACGAGACGCTCCCCGCCGGGGAGTACGAGATCGAGACCGACCTTCTGGAGCTCCCCGACCGGATCGAGCCGGGCGACTGGACCTCGTCGGTTCGCGTGCGCCTTCACCCAAGGGCTTCGCACCCCGGCCTGGCCCGGACACTGACCGTTCCCCTCGCCGATCTGGAACAGGCGGTTGCCAGAGACAAGCTGACTGGAAAGACGCTCACGGATTTCTTCCTCGAGGAGATGCTGGCCGATCCGATGATCCGCCTCTTCATGCGCGCCGATGGCGTCGACGAGGCCGAGATCCGCGAGCTCTACGTGGGCCGGACCGGCAAGCAGACCGGCGTTGACGACAGGACGACCGGGCAAGGGGAAACGACGTCCGGCGGTCGAGCCCCTGCGCGAACACCCGCCCCGCCGGTTTCGCGCCCGGAGATCGGCGAATGAGCGATGCGGGAAAGCGAGCCCCCGAAGGCCCGGCCCGCCCGACCAAACCCAAGGAGTGAAAATGATGACAGATAGCGCGGAGACGTTTCAGACGGTCGTAAAGGCGCAAGGCGATGTTGCGGCAGAACGCAGTTGCCTGCGTTGCAGGACGGTGTTTCGCAGCGAAGGGTTCGGCGAGCGCATATGCCCGCGGTGCAAGAGCACGACGTCGTGGCGCTCGGCGATTCCCGAGGGAAACGGGCAATCCCGCCGGCGCTCTTCCGGCCGATCGTCCTGACCGACCGGGGACAAATCGCGAGTGACCTGGTGCCGGCACGCACGAACCGGTGCGTTGCCCCGATCCGCTTGATCGTGAGAGAAAAACGCCGGGTCTTCGCTCATACGAGAGGTTGGCGCCAGAAGCCCGGTGCGCCCGTGGCAGGCCCATAACCGCGAAGAACTGCGCGGCATCCGGCCACGGTTCATGCCGACGTAGAGTGCTTGGTGGCGGCGCGCCGTTCTCCGCCAGTGGCGCGATGCGGACGCCCGGTTCGGTCTTGCTGCGCTTTTGGCCGGTTCATCGTGCGTGGTGAAGTTGGGGCAGGGGGCACGTCAACGGCCAATCATCCTGCCTCAAGGTCGGCGACCGGCGTTACCCATTCGGATCAGGCGCTCGCCTCCGCCGGAAGTTTGGCCGGCTCGAAGCCGAGCACCTTGCCGCCGAGTGCGCGGAAGGCACGCTGACGGCAGGAGAAGATGATAAGCTGCATGTCGCCGGCCTGCCGGTGCAGGGTGTCGAACATGCGTTCGATCCGGTCGTCGTCGGTGAAAACCAGAGCATCGTCCAGGATCACCGGCGCGGGGCGGCCGGATTTGGCCAGCAGCCGCGCGAAGGCGAGGCGCACCAGCAGGGCAATTTGCTCGCGGGTGCCGCCGGAGAGGACATCAAGGCTTTCCTCCTGGCCATTGCGGGTGAGCGCGGTTGGCAGGATCGTCTCGTCGTCGAAGGCGAGTTCCGCGTCTGGCCAGAGCACGTGCAGGAGGGGGCGCAGTTCCCGGCTGACGGGTTCGAAGTAATGTTCGCGCGCCGAGATGCGGGCGGCATCGAGTTCGGCCTGCAGCAGCGAAAGCACGTCGCGCTCGAAGCTGTAGCGCTCGAGCCGGCCGCGGGCCTCCGCCAGTCGGTCGCGGACCTCGCCGAGGTCTTCATCCACCCCCTCGGCAGCGCGCAGACGGATCAGCGTATCCAGTTCGGCGAGGCGCCGGTCGAGTTTCTGAAGGCGGTCTTCGGTTGCGGTCAGCGCCGATTGCGCGCGCTTGAACGCCGCCTCGGCGACCTCGAGATCGGGGGCAGCTTCCGCGAGGCGCTTGGCTTCCGCATGGGCTTCGGCAAGGGCCGCGTCGGCCCTCGTCACCGCGTCGGTGCGCTCGGTTTGCTCGGCAGCGAGATCGACCCCGTCGAGCGCGGCCTCGGCTTCCGCGCGCCGGGTGTCGGCGGCTTTTCGATCGGCCGTGGCCGTTGCGAAGGCAACCTTCGCCTCGTTCACGACCCGAGAAGCCCCTTCGAGCTTCTCGGTGGCAGTTTCCACTGCGCCGCGTGCCTGCTCCACGGCGCGCTCCGCGGTCGCGCGGTCCGGCAATTCGGCCGACGGATCCGGAACATCCTCGCCGGCATCGCCAAGCGCTGCACGCGCCGCTTCAAGCGCGGCGATACCGTCAGGCGCGACCCCGGCCAGCGTTGCCTGCGCTTCGCGCAGGGTGGTCTCGGCTTCAAGCCGTGTGGCGGCGAGGCGCCTTGCCTCCTCCGGTGTTTCGGCGCCGGTTGCGGCCAGCGCGCGTTCGAACCCCTCGAGCGCCCGTTCGTAGTCGCGTTCCTGGCCGTCGACGGTGCCGGGCTCGATGCAGAGCCGACCGATGCCGTCGAAGACGAGATCGCCGCCGGCAGGCAGCGGGTGCGGCCTCTCGTTTTCAAGCACCGCGCCGTCTTCAAGGCGGACACGCGGCGCCCCCGGTTGGTCATAGTGCATGGTGACGCGGAGCGCCGCCTGCTCGCGCAGCGCCTCCTGAACGCGCAGCGACTGCAGCGCCTGGTCCAGCTTTCCGATGGCCTTGGCGTCCGGTCCCGTGCGCGCCTCCTTGCCAGCGCGCGCGATGGTTCGGGAAAGTTCCCGCGCCGCGGCAAGCTTCTTGTCGAGGTCGTCGCGCTGTTTGCGCTCGCGCTCCGCGGTCTCGGCGGCGATCACCGCCGAATGCTGCCGTTCCGCGCCCGCAAGATCTGCGCGGGCGGCTTTCAGGATGTCTTCGGCCTCCGCAAGCGTGGTTTCCCGAGCTGCCAGGTGCGCTGCGGCCTGGTCTTCGGCGTCCTTCCCGGTCTGCGCCTGACTCACGGCCTGGTCGCGGGCGCGCACCATTTTGGCGAAGGCGCTGCGCCGCTCCGTCGCGACGGCAAGTGCCTTCTCGGCTGCGTCAACCTTCTCGCCCGCCTGCGCAACCTTCTCGGCATGGCGCCGTGCATTCTCAAGCGCCGCGCGTGCCGCATCAAGCGCGGCCTCGGCCGCCGCGGCCTGTTCCGGGTCCCGCAGATCCTGCGCTTCGCGGCGGAGTTCGCGCCGCTCTTCGATCGCGCTCGACAGCTCGCGCGAGAGGGCCTCGAGTTGGGACTCGCGGGTTTCCAGGTCCGCCGCCTCGTCTTCGGCGGCCTTGAGAGGGCCACCGGCCCTTGGCCTGCCGGTGGCGGTGAGCAGTTCGTTCAACTCGGCCGTGCAACGCGCAAGCGCGCGATCCATCCGCCGCCCCCCGGTCATCGCCTCAACCTCCCCCGCCACCGAGGAAAGCAGGTCGCGCCGGATACTGCGGGCGTCGTCGGCCGCGCGGCCGGTATCGCCGTCGAGCGCGGTCACCCCCTGGCGCACCCAAAGAAGCCCCGCCGGCCCGCCGGCCGCGTCCGATCTGATTTGGGTCTCGATCCATTCCTCGGCGGCGTCGTCCTTGGCGACGAGGCGGCTGTCCTGGTGAACCTCGGCCATGGCCCCGGAGAGCCAGCGCTTGGTGATCCGGTAGCGACCAGCCGGCAATTCGATCTCTACCGATACGGTCGGGCGGCCGCCGGCATGGGGCTGGAGCGATTTGACCTCCTTGGCCCGCGAGCGGTGCGGCAGGAAAAACAATGCCTGCAGCGCATCGAAAAGCGTGGACTTTCCGCTTTCGTTCGGCGCGGTCAACACGTTCACGCCGCTGTCGAGCCCATCAACGCGGATGGGTGACGTAAAGCGGCGAACATCGGAGAGGGTGATCGAAAGGATCTTCATTCCGCGCCCTCCTCCTGAAGGTAGCTGTAGAGCCGGTTCAGCGCCGCCTCGGCGGTCTTGCGGACCTTTGCCGATTGCGTCTCGTCTGCGGCATGTGCGGCCAGCCGTTCGGCGGCGACACGCAGGGCACCTGCCCGGTCGATGGCGTCGAGATCCGCGAGGTCGAACTCGGTGGCGAGTTGATCCGTGACCAGCTCGAAATGCCCGAACTCGGGCTCCGCCAGTCGAACCGCCGCGGTGAGCGCGGCCTGTTCGGCGAGACTCGCCCGGCCGGTCGCGACGATCTTCATCAGGTGATTCCGCCGCGCGCTGCGTGGCACGGGCAAGAGGGCTTCAAGCGCGCCCGCCGGGCCTTCGCCGGGCAGCAGGGCGAGTTCGGTGGCCCGCCAGGCGAACTGCCCGATCTCGACCGGCGCGACCTCCGGAGGCTGCCCCGGAGCCAGGGAGACCGAGAGGCAGGCGCCGCGGCCCGAGTGGCGGAAATCGGTGAATTCCGGCGTGCCGGAATACCATGTCCGCTCGCCGATCCGCATCTGTCCATGCCAATCGCCAAGCCCGAGGTAGTCGAGCCCCGCCCGCACCGCGCGGTCGGGTGCGATCACCATGTCGCCTCCCTCACCCTCTTCGGAAAATTGCGTGACCGGGCCGTGCGCAAGGCCGATCCGCAGCGCCCCCTGGGGCGTGGAGGCGTTGTCCATCGCCTCGGTCAGGTCGATGCCGGGTCTTCGGCGGGGCAGGGGAGCGGGAAGAAGCCAGACGCCCGAGGCGACCTCGACGGGTTCATTAGACGACAGAACATGGACGTTGGGCGGGGCACCGGCAAAGATCCTATCCCAGAGCGCTTCGGCGGCAAGGCTGTCGTGGTTGCCCGGGATCAACCACCAGTCGATACCGCTGTCGTCGGCCATGGCCGCGAGGGCCTGGCTCAGCACACCGGGGCTCGGTGTTTCGGTGTCAAAGACGTCGCCCGCGACGAGCACATGCTTCGCGCCGGCCCCGCGCGCCGCCTCGGCGAGATTGCCAAGGGCCGCGTGGCGCGCCTCGGCAAGCCGTCCGGTGATCTCGGCAGGATAGCGCGCAAAACGCTTGCCCAGGTGAAGATCCGAAGAATGGATGAACCGAAAAGTCGTCACTTGTCATCTCCGCGTATGGCGAACTGTGGTGGCCCGCGACCAACACCCGCAAATCCCCGGGCGCCACGACATTGTCCGCATCGCGCCATTTGGAAGGTTGCCGAGCGATTTCGTGCCACCCCGACGCCTTGAACCGCACCTCCGGGCTTCCACCAACGTGCCGTCGAGCACCTCCTCGCCCGAAGGCGCGAGCCGGGACAGGGGCGCCTCGCGAACACGCCAGCGCCCGTCATGGGTGAGAGCACTCGCCGAGCGTTGCGCGGCGCGGCGGCTTGCGCCGAACACCCCGGCGTTCTGTTCGAGGCTCACACCCATGTGGCGCGCGGCCGCGACTTCGGCAAGCCTCAAGAGGTCGAACGGCTCGGAAAATGCCATGCGTCAGGCCTCGACCACTGGATAATGGGGCCGGCCCCAGTCCGCGTGGGGATTGTCCATCATCAGGTCGATCATGATCGGGACGATGGTGCCGAGGATCGCGCTTGCGTCGCGCAATTGATCGCGGTTCACGCGTGAGTCCCAGGTCGCGCCGCCGTGCAGGATCTGGTTGCGCAAGACGTAGAGCCGGTCGAACAGCATCGACAGGATCCGGGCGGTATCCTTGCCGGCGAGGGCCATGGAAAACGCCCGTTTCGCCCGTGCGAAACGATCCTGCCAATCGCCGTACTCCGCCTCACCATTGTGATGCTTCCAGAACGGGCCATACACATAGGGGTTTTCCAGGAACACACGGATCGGCCCGGGAAAGGTTGCCCAAACCGCGTCGTAGAGCCGCCCTTCCAAGTCCAGGGCGTGCAGCTTCGCGAAGAAATCCTGAAACGCTGCCCGCGCTTCCCCCACGGATTGCTCATCCGCATAGGCCGCATTGAAGGCGATCCACCAGAAGACGAAGGCGGCATCCGGGTCTTCCGGCTCTTGCTCTGCGCGCCGCACCCAGCTGATCGCGCGGTGGATCTTCAGACCGAACTCCGGGGTGAACCCGTCACGAATACTGCGTTGCCGTTGCTTGAGGGCCTCGAACGCCATGCCTTCTTTCCCTGGTTGGAGCAATCAGACGGTAGCCACCGAACATCCCAAACGCAACTTCCGCATGTGCGCAAAGATCTCCTCTCATGGTTACGTGGAGCCAACCCCTGCGCCGAGAGGCAAACCGCACCGCACCGCCGCAGCGCGACTTGAGCGACTGCCGAAGCAGACCGCGGAAGAGGGGTTTTCGGGCTGGAAGCGGCCATGCCTTGCCGCGGCATCTCGCGCCGGACTCCGTTGGGCGCGCGATCGCGTTGGTGGGCCGGAGCGGCCGTCGAGAAGCTTCCTGGCAAACAGGTGCGTTTCTCGCCAGAGGCGCAGTCAGTGGTTCGAAGCGTGCCAGTCAATCCCGGCGGTCGGCCTCAACGATCAAGGGGTGGGTCTGGTCATCTGAGGTCAGACCGTCTAACACTGTAGTCGCGCTGGTCCTTGCGCTTCATGCGAAAGTTCACGGCTTGGCCCATCGTGCACCGAAAGAAGGTAGCCATCGAGTGACTCGATGACCGACCGCTCGCAGATACCGGGATTTCACAGGATCTGGCGTGGTCGCTGATGCCCGCCGACGCAGATCGCCTTTGCGGCGTGGCGCTGACAGACAACTGCCAGATGAAGGATTTCCCGATCATGAGACGATTTCTGCTTTCCGCGACCGTGTTCGCAGCCGTTCTACTGGGTCAGACCGCGATGCTGTCTGCGCAGGAGCCTGCCATGTCGACCTGGACCGATCCGCAGGGTCGCTTCTCGCTCGTCCTTCCCGAGGGGTGGCTTCTGGACGAGTCAGACCCGCTCGTGGCCCTGACCAGCCCCGAGGGGGATTTCGCCCTCTGGTTCGGTATCTCTCAAGAGACAGACGCAGCGGAGGCTGTCTCGCAAGCCTGGGGCGCGGTCGGTGAGGCCGCACCCGCGCCGCAGGCCGTGAGCGCGGCGCCGGCCCGCCCGGGGTTCGATGCGGCAACCGCCTTCAGCTACCCGCCCGACGGCGAAACCGTCCGCAAAGCCATCGTCGAGACGCGCGACGGCCGCCTGCATGTCACCCTGATCCGCGGCGCGCTGGCCGCGCTCGACCGGCGCGGCGCACAGATCAACATCGCCGCCACCGGCTTTCGCCCAGCCGATGACGACTCGACCGATCTGGCCGGGATCACGCCCGATCCGCTCGACGCCGCCGACTTCGCCGCGCTGGAGGCTTATGTTGCGGACAACCTTGCCGGTTTCGACGTACCCGGCGCGGTCGTGGCCGTGGTGCAGGGCGGCGACGTGACGATGGTGCAGGGCTTCGGGGTCCGGGCAAAGGGCGGGATCGAACCCGTCACGCCCGACACGCGCCTGATGATCGGCTCGGTCGGCAAGACGATGACAACGCTCATGATGGCGCGGCTGGTCGAGGACGGGCGCCTCGACTGGGATCAGCCGGTGCGCGAGCTTCTGCCCGAATTCGCGGTGGCGGACCCGGCCCTGTCCGAGACGATCACGGTGCGCAACCTGGTTTGTGGCTGCTCGGGCGTTCCCCGGCGCGACATGGAATTCCTGTTCAACGCGGCCGACCTCGATGCCGAGGCGGTGATCGGCTCGCTCTCCGGGTTCGAGTTCTTCACCGGCTTCGGCGAGGCGTTCCAGTATTCCAACCAGCTCGTCGCCACCGGCGGCTGGGCGGCGGCAGCCGCGGCGGGCGCCGATTGGGGCGTGCTTGACGCAGGCTATGCCGAGGTGTTGGAGGAACGCCTGTGGGCCCCTCTCGACATGACGCGTTCAACCCTCGATTTTGCGCAGGTTCTGGCGGATGGCAACTTTGCCGCGCCGCACGCCCCGCATGGCACGGGTGAGCGGCGCATGCTCCCGGTTGAGGCCGAACAGATGCTGTTGCCCGTCGCTCCCGCCGGCGCCCACTGGTCCACCGGCGCGGATATGGCGCGCTATCTTCAGGCGTTGCTCGCGGCGGGAACCGGAACAGACGGCATCGTGTCGCCCGCGTCCTTCGCCACCCTGACCACGCCGCAAGTTCCGGTCAGCGCGACCATGTCCTACGGGCTCGGCTGGTTCGTCGAGGATTGGCGCGGCCAGCGGCTGATACACCACGGCGGGAATACCATCGGCTTCACCAGCGACCTCGCCTACCTGCCAGAGGCGGATGCGGGCATCGTGATCCTCACCAATGCCGGCCGCGCGAACGACTTCGCCAAGGCCGTGCGCCACCGCTTCCTGGAACGCCTGTTCGATTTGCCCGAGGCGCACCATGCCGGCGCCCTGCTCGCGCGCACCGAGGCCGAGCGCCGGGGGGAGGAACTGGCGGCAGCCACCCCGGTCGACGCCGCGACCGTGCAGTCCGCCACCGGCCGCTACCACTCGGACGTGCTGGGCGAGGTGGAGCTTCGCAGCGAGGGCGACCGCCTGATCTTCGATATCGGTGAGATGGCGAGCGAGGTGCGGGTTGACCCGGTTGGACCCGCCCGGTGGATCATCTGGTCGGGACCATTTTTCACCTCGCCGCTCGTCTTTGACCCGGAGGCCCGGACGCTGACCTTCGGCGAGGGCGCCGCCCGCTATGTGTTCGAGGCGCAACGATGATCGCCGCGCAGCGTCTTGGCGCGCAACTGAACTGGTTGCAGGAAAAGGCCTTGATTTGAAGTCAGCCTGTTCTCCAACTGAGGGGGCAGGTGATGCAGATGACCTGCCACTGAACTTGCATCCAGCTGCGATCGGAGCCTGATCGGTGTTTGCGCCGCTTGGCGCAGGTCGAGCAATTCGATGCGGCCTCCAAGGGGAGAAGGTCCACCGGCACGAGCGCCTTTGCGTCGGTTAGCCGTCAGGTCACGGCCTGGCCATCGCGGCGCCTGGCGATCGGTGCGGCGCGACCGAACTTCCGCACATGCTGCGAGCAGGTGGCAAGGGTGCGCGAACACTCAAGACGACTGCACCCAGCCCGGACGAAAGCGAATGAACTCGACGATCATCACGATCGCCAGCACGGCGGCTCCACCTGCTGCCAACCACGTGACGCTCGGCACCGCCGCACCGTTCTTCACCGCGATCGCGATCAGCGCCCAGATCACCGACAGGAAATAGATCGGCTCGTCCCGCCGCATCCAGTGAATGCCCAGCGAGGTCGCGAAGGCGAGGACGATGCAGATCTGTGCCCAGGTCACCTCGCCGAACGCGATTTCGAACCCGGCACCGGTAAGGCCGAGCGAGGCGAAGCTCGCCGCGGTCAGCCAGCCCGCATAGAAGGCGATCGGGGCCTTCCCGAGCCACCGGTCCGCCAAGGGTGCACGGACAAGGGCGATGGCCGCCGAGACCAGCATGGC
This sequence comes from Sinisalibacter lacisalsi, assembly GCF_014640115.1. Classification (GTDB taxonomy): domain Bacteria; phylum Pseudomonadota; class Alphaproteobacteria; order Rhodobacterales; family Rhodobacteraceae; genus Sinisalibacter; species Sinisalibacter lacisalsi. The sequence goes on from NZ_BMGI01000001.1 coordinate 1,143,548, forward strand.
GAAGATCAGGATCGTCGCCCAAATCGGCGACACCATCGCCACGGGAAGCCAGATCGACCCGATCACCAGCGAGATCAGGAGTGGCCCGCGGTGCCTGTCCCAATCCCGGTTGTCGTGGCGTCGCAACAGCCCGAACCCGGTCGCCGCCAGGAGCCACAGGTAGATCGGACCCCAGATCGCGAATGCGTAGCCCGCCGGCTGAACCGGGGGATCGACCTGCGGATTGGGGTAGAGCTGCGGATCGAAACCACCGAAGCCCGGCACCAGGAACGGTCCGAGCACAAACGCAACGGCAGCGGCGAAGAGAAGCAGGGCCTTGGCGCGCATCGTGATGTCCTTTCACCCGACATTCTGGAAGGGGCGGGCCTATTGGCGCCAAGGTCGGCCGATCCGGCGCTCGGGTCAAGCCCGGTCATGGCACAGCCGCGCGGGTAACGCCCCGCTCACGCCGTTGCCGATCGTCAGCATGTGAACTCCGATGGCGCCAATACGGACGTAAAGCTTCAACGAAATGCGCCGTATCCGAGCGCGGTGCTTTCCGCCCGCCTGATGGCAATACGCCTCTCTCAGCCAGCGTGACACCCTGGCTGCGCTGGGTGTCTTCGACGGCACAAGTGAGCCAGGTTTGGCGATTAGATTGCATCCGCCTTCTCATGTCCGCCGGCTCGACGATCTCGCCCATGCTCACCGCGCCGTCTCCTTCCAAATGAGTTGTCTGGTCGACATGCGGCATCAGAGGGGCTCGCGACAGGCGCGTCTCTTCCCGACTTGTATCTGTTCGTTGCAGGGCAGGCCTTTGATACAAAGGATTACATGCGCGATGCTTACCGTGTTGCGGCACATTGGCTAAACACGAGGGATGACCACCATGCCGCATATTCTCGTCGTCGATGACCACCGGCAAATCCGGGTCTCGGTCACGCGTTTTCTGGAGCGCAGCGGCATGCGGGCGACGGCGGCCAAGGACGCCCAGGAGATGGATGCCAAACTTGCGAATGGGCAATATGATCTGATGGTGCTCGACGTCATGATGCCGGGCGAGGATGGGCTTTCGGTCTGCCGGCGGATCTCGGCCGAGAAGCGGCTGCCCATCATCATGCTGACGGCGCTCGGGCAGGAGACGGATCGGATCGTGGGGCTCGAGATCGGGGCGGACGATTACCTGCCCAAACCTTTCAACCCGCGCGAGCTTCTGGCGCGGATCAAGGCCGTGCTCAGGCGGACATCCAGCGAACAGAGCGAGGCCGGGGAACTTTCGGGGCGAAACCTTCGTTTCGCTGGCCTCACGCTGGACACCGATACCCATGTGGTCAGCGACGCAGATGGCAATCGCGTGCAGCTGACCAGCGCGGATTTCCGGCTTCTGACCGTCATGCTCGCCCGCCCGCGGACAGTTTTGAGCCGCGAGCAGCTGCTCGATCTCACGGCGGGACGCTCGGCAGGACCGCTCGACCGCACGATCGACAACCAGATCAGCCGGCTGCGTCGCAAGATCGAAGCCGACCCCTTGCGGCCTTCGCTCATCAGCACCGTTCGAAACCGTGGCTACAGTCTGAACGCTGACGTGGAGGTCATCGCGTGACCCGGCGGTGGTTGGGAAGCCTGCGGACGCAGCTCGTTGTTCTCATCCTGGGGGCCTTGGTGATCGCGCAGGCCGTGAGCCTGTGGCTCTTTGTCGATGAGCGCAGTCTGGCCGTTCGCGCCGCATTGGGGTTCGAGGCAGCCGGGCGTGCCGCCAATGTCGTGCGCCTGCTGGAGGAAGCGCCACCCGATCTTGCGGGTTCGATCGTGCGCGCCGCAAACTCGCCTCTGGTGCGCTTTGACCTTGCACCCGACCCGAGCGTGACGGTGCCCGACCATCACCACGCGGACTACATCGAGACGCGCGTTCGGGCGTTGTTGGACGAGGGCATGAGCCGCGACGTTCGGGTCAACCTCAGGGAAACGGCTGTCCCGCTCCACCCCATTCCGAACCTGACGTCGCAAATGGCCGAGCTTCACCAGGAGATGATGCGCGGCCAGATGCAGGCGGTGGAAATGACCCTCTCCATCGCGCTGGCCGGCGGCCAGTGGCTGAACGTGGCCACGCGCTTCGAACGCCCGCCCCTGCAATGGCCCCTTTCTTCTTTCCTGACGTTCGGGCTGACGGCCGCCCTGATCCTGATCGCGGTGTTCTGGTTCGTCATCACCCGCCTGACCGGCCCGCTGCGGCATCTTTCCGGAGCCGCCGAGAGGCTGGGGCGCGGTGACGCGGTGGACGCGCTGCCTTTCGCGGGACCGAACGAGGTGCGCGATCTCACCCGGGCGTTCAACAGGATGCAGGAGCGGTTGACGCGCTTTGTCGCGGACCGCACCCGGATTCTTGCCGCGGTCAGCCATGACCTTCGCTCGCCCCTCACGGCAATGCGGTTCGATGCCGAGCTGGTGGAAGACCATGAGACCCGGGAAAGCCTGATCGCGTCCATCGACGAGATGCAGATGATGACCGAGGCGACTCTGACCTTTGCCGAGGGGCTTGCGGGGCATGAGCCCTCCGAGACCGTAGAGCTTGCCGACTGGCTTGAGGCGCTGGCGCACGACATGGTCACCCCTTTCGACTTGGCCGGGGGCCCGCCGCTGCAGGTGCGGATACGTCCCCTCTCGTTGCGCCGGGCGATACGCAACATCGCGGAAAACGCGATCCGCTACGGCGGCGGTGCAAAGGTCGGCTGGCGGCGTGTGGGCGATGATCTGGTGATCGAGGTGAGCGACAACGGCCCCGGTATCCCGGATGAGAAGCTCGAAGAAGTCTTCGCGCCGTTCTACCGGCTCGAAGCGTCCCGGTCGCTCGAAACCGGGGGGCACGGGCTGGGTCTTGCCATCGCGCGGGCGATCGTGCGCGCGCACGGTGGTGATATCCAGCTCGAGAACCGGCCCGAAGGCGGACTGACGGCGGCGATCTCCATCCCGCTTGCGGACGACCTCACGGTCAAAGACGAAACACAGCAGAAGGATGAACAGAATGAGACGAACAGCTCTCACGACACTTCTGGTCCTCGCGGCGCCGACACTGGCCGCAGCGGACCCCAGGGAAAATTCGCAAGGAGGATATGATCACATGATGTGGGGTGGCGGTTTCGGTATGTTCGGCGGGTTGATGATGATCCTGTTCTGGGGCCTCGTCATCGCGCTGATCGCCTTCGGGGTGAAATGGCTTTCCGACAATCGCGGAGCGAGCAACAGCCGGCGCGACGCCCTCGATATCCTGCGCGAGCGCTTCGCCTCGGGCGAGATCGACGAGGACGAGTTCGAGCGCCGGCGCAAGGCGCTCGAAAAGTGACGCTTGCGCCCTCGGCCCCTCCCGTTTGAGGGGCCATGGGCCCTGCGCGTTCCAAGCCATGGCACCAGCTGGTCGCCACGCACTCGGTGGCGGGCATTGCAGCGGATCGGTCATGGCGTTTCCTTCCGGAGCGGCAGCACGGCAGACCGCGTTGAACGGTATGCCGCTGCGTGGAAACGCTCCGGACAGGGCGTGGCCCAGCCGCGCCGCCGCAGGCTCCAGGATACATTTGGATACAAAAAACACGGGCTTATCAGATTGATAGGTCTGCACTATCCGATACAACACTCCCCGTAGGATCGCCCGTGCGGAGAAGGCATCAAGGCTGGATGGTCGATAAGCAAGCCGCGCGATCGACGGTGTGCCTGCGCGCGACCATCAGATTGGAAAGCAGCGAACATGGACAAACTCGGTTGGCTTGTCGGTAGCGTTTTTCTCGCGGGACTGGGGGTCGTTATCTGGCAGGCGACACAACCGGCCGCGCAAGGCGCCGGTCGCTCGATGGCGCCGCCGGACGCGACCCGGGTCGCGGATGGAACCCCCATCGTGGAAGTGAACCTGCCCGACAGCCTTTCGGCGGATGCACAGATCGGCGAACGCGCGTTCAACTCCGTGTGCGCCGCTTGTCACGGCACGAAAGCCGCCGGTCAAAACGGCGTCGCGCCACCGCTCGTGCATCGGATCTATGAACCGAGCCACCATTCAGACGAAGCCTTCCAGCGCGCGGTTCAATACGGTGTTGGGGCGCATCACTGGAACTTCGGCAACATGCCTCCGATCGAAGGTCTGACCCGCGCCGATGTGCAATACATTGCCCGCTATGTCCGCGAATTGCAGCGCGAGAACGGGATCGATTGATGTGGGGGGCATCGTTCATGGGGGTGCTCGGCGACGTCTGCGCGGTTCTGGTGATAGGACTGGCGGGGCTCACCATGCTCGCTCCCGGCTTTGCTGCCCCGCTGGACGCCCGTTCGGAGACCATCGCGGCGGCTGAGGGCAGCCGCGCGTCTGTTCAGGATGCAGAACATGACGGTGGGTTCGACTGGTCCTGCCATCCCGGCCTCGATTGTTCTCCGGCCGCCATTCTCCTGTGGGGACCGGTCTCCAGGACCCATGTTCTCGTCGGAAAACGTGGGAGTCTTGAGATCATCGCAGCGGGTGGGAGAGATGCGGTCGTCGAACTCCCGCCTCCGCGCACCGGCGCAGTACCGCGATCAGTTATCCTGCGACACACCCAGACACGAGAGATTATGTAATGATCAAGATACTCCCGACCGGCACCGCCCTTGCGACGGCACTCACCTCGGCCATCGCCATGGCCAGCCCCGGGCACGAGAGCAGCATCGGCGAACCGGGCGACACGGCGCAGGTGGACCGCACCATCACGGTGGAAATGGATGAGATGGAATTCAGCCCGGAGACCATCGAGGTTCAACCCGGCGAGACGATCGGCTTCGAAGTGGTGAATGTCGGCCGCATGGTGCACGAGTTCAACATCGGCACGAGCGAGACCTGGAACGGTCACCGCGACGAGATGCGAACGATGATGCGCGAAGGCATGATGACGGCCCAACGCCTCGACCACAGCCGGATGTTGGAAGCGGGAATGATGCACGACGACGCCAACGCCGCGCTGCTGGAACCCGGTGAGACAGGGCAGGTCATCTGGACTTTCCCGGAAGGCGGCGAGATCGGTTTTGCCTGCAATGTGCCCGGCCACCGCGAAGCGGGAATGGAAGGCGATTTCCGCATGGGCCACGGCTCCTGAGGTCATCACGGGACAATCGGACGGGCGGCATGGCTGCCCGCCCAATATCACAGGACGAACGAGACATGCAGACACGACGGGCCTTCATCACGCGGGCGACAGCGGCGCTGGGCCTTGCAGCCACCGCGCGCCACCCATCCGCGGCGTCCCACGCGCTGCCGAGCCTCACCGCCCAAGAGGCCTCGGTGCAACTGGCCCCCGAAAGCTACCCCGAGACATCCATTTGGGGCTATGAGGGCCGCACGCCCGGCCCGGTGATCCGCGTGCCGCAGGGGGAACGGTTACAGCGGCGTCTGGTCAACGATCTGCCAGAGCCGACCTCGGTCCACTGGCATGGCATACGGATCGACAACGCGATGGACGGTGTCGCGGGGCTCACTCAGGATGCCGTCGCGCCGGGGCAGAGCTTCGACTACGATTTCGTGGTGCCCGATGCGGGAACCTACTGGTATCACGCACATAACCGTTCCTGGGTGCAGGTCGCTCGCGGCCTGCACGGGCCGCTGATCGTCGAGGAGGCCGAAGCGCCCGAGGTCGATCGCGAGGAAATCCTCGTGCTCGACGACTGGCTGCTCGATCGCGATACGGGGCTGATCGACGACAGTTTCAACCATCCGATGATGATGAGCCACGCCGGCCGGATCGGCAATCTGATCACCGCGAACGGGCGCTTCGACCTCTCGGTCCCGGTGCGGCGCCACGCGCGTCTGCGCCTGCGGCTCATCAACGCGTCCAACGCGCGGATCTTTCCGCTTCAACTCGACGGCTTGCGGGGATGGATCGTGGCGCTCGACGGCATGCCGCTCGCCGCGCCCGAGATGCTGGACGACATTCTCATCCTCGGCCCCGCCCAGCGCGCCGACCTGATCGTCGACGTGATGGCCGGGGAAGGCGAGACCGCGCATCTCCCGCGGATCGGCAACGATGACCGACCGGCCCCCTTGGTCGCCTTCCCGGTTTCGGGCAGTGCCGCGCAGAGGCCCCGCGCGGCGCCGGGCGCCTTGCCCCCCAATCCCGGCGACGGCATCCCGTCGCTGGCCGATGCCCGGCCGTTGCGGCTGGTGATGGCGGGCGGGGCCATGGGCCGGATGGAGAGCGCCGTTCTGGGTGGAGAGCGTCTCGGCTTTCGCGAGCTCGCGGCCCAGGGGCGCTTCTGGGCCTTCAACGAGATGGCCGAGATGACGCAAGAGCCGCTGGCCGATCTCTCCCTTGGAGAACCTGTGCGCCTTGAGATCGTCAATGAAACCGTCTTTCCCCATGCCATGCATCTGCATGGGATGCATTTCCGCGAGGTTCGCGACGGCAGGCCGGCGGGTCCCATGCGCGACACGCTGATGATCGACCCGCGCGAAACCCGCGAGATCGCTTTCGTCGCAGACAACCCCGGCGATTGGCTGTTCCACTGCCACATGCTCAGCCACGCTGAAAGCGGCATGATGACATGGATTAGGGTGACATGAAGGGCTGGATGGTCATGGCCGCCCCGGCGGCGCTGGTGTTCGTGGGCGCAGCGGGCTGGATGGCCTTTCGCGGCGCACCAGACGCACCCGATGATCCAGCGGTGCCGGTCATGCCGGCCACGGTCGATGTCGCGCAAGGCGAAACGCTTTACGCCGATAGCTGCGCGTCCTGCCACGGCGCCAACCTGGAAGGTCAGCCGGAATGGCGATCACCGGGCCCGGACGGGCGGTTGCCCGCGCCGCCCCATGACGAAACGGGGCACACCTGGCACCACCCCGACAGGGTCCTGTTTCAATACACCAAGCTCGGCGGGCGGGCCGCATTGGCGCTGCAAGGGGTGGACTTCGACAGCGGCATGCCCGCCTTCGGCGAGACACTGACGGATCAGGAGATCTGGAACATCCTCGGCTACATCCAGTCGACCTGGCCAGAGCGCGCCCGCAGGGTGCAGGCCGAACGCACAGCAGCCGATCTGGCAAACGGAGGAAACTGAAATGAAAAAGACTGTTCCAATGGTCGTGACGGCGCTTGCGCTGCTGCTCCCAGTGCAGGCGTCGGCGCAGGATCTGTCAGAAGATCGCGTGCGCGAGCTGGTTCTGGAAACCATCCGCGACAATCCGGAGATCGTGATGGAGGCAGTTGCGATCCTGCAATCCCGCGAAGCCGAGGCCCAGGCTGCATCGCAGGCCGAGGTGCTCGCCCGCGAACGCGCCGCTCTGGAGCGGGATCGCAACGCGCCGGTTCTGGGCAACCCCGAGGGCGACGTTACCGTGGTGGAGTTCTTCGACTACAACTGCCCCTACTGCCGCAGCGTTAAACCCGAGATCGAGGCGTTGCTCGAGTCCGACCCGAACGTCCGGCTTGTTTATCGCGAGTGGCCGATCCTCGGCGAAGGCTCTGTCTTTGCCGCCCGTGCGGCCCTGGCGGCCCGCAAGCAGGGCCTCTACGAGGAATTCCATTGGGCGATGATGGACATGAACGGCCGCGCCAACGAGGCCTCGGTGGTGCGGATCGCCGAAGGGGTTGGCCTTGATATCGCGCAGCTACGCCGCGACATGGAGGCGCCGGAAGTGGAAGAGCACATCCAGAGCTCGCTGCGTCTTGCGCAGGAACTGGGCTTCAATGGCACGCCGTCGTTCGTCATCGGAGACGCTCTTGTGCCGGGTGTGATGGACCTCGAACAGTTGCAGACGCTCGTCCTTCAGGCGCGCAAGGAGGAGAATTGAAACGGCACGACAAAAAAGGGCTGAGCCGGCGCCACTTCGTCATGACCGCCGCCGCGCTGTTCTCGCCGCCTGTCTCCGGGCCGCTTCTGGCCGACACCTTTCCGGGCGAGGGGCAGAAAATGGCCTGGGACGCGCAGGTGACGCCGCCCTCATTCAACCTGGAAACGACCAATCCCTGGGGCCTGCATCAGCGTTTTCTGCCGCAACGCGTCGAGGCGCGTTCGGGGCTTGTCCCGGGCGACATCCATGTGGATGCGATCGCGCGCTATCTCTATCACGTCGAAGAGGGCGGAACGGCCATGCGCTACGGCGTGGCCATCGCGCGCGGCAAACTCTATGAGCCGGGCACCTACACGATCCGCCGCAAGGTCCGCTGGCCGCATTGGACCCCGACACGGGCGATGATCGAACGCGATCCGGAGCTGTACGAAGATTTCGCGGACGGCATGGAGCCCGGCCCGACGAACCCGCTGGGCTCGCGCGCGCTCTATCTCTTTGTCGGAAGCCGTGACACCTACCTGCGGATCCACGGCTCCCCACATCCGCGATCAATCGGCGGGCGGGCAAGCTCCGGTTGCGTGCGGATGGTGATGGCGCATATCAACGCGCTCTACCCAAAAGTCGAAATCGGTGTGACAGCCCATCTGCACCCGCCAGACGGCTACGTCACGCCCCGAAGTTGACAGATCGGTCGATACAAGCGCCAGCATCCGGCCCGGACACACGAAAGAGGACATGACTTGCAACGGACATTCGTCATCGGGATAGTAACCACCGCCTTTCTCGGCGGTTGCAGCGCAGTCGACGGGGCAGGGGGCACTCAGCCCGGCCCTGTTCCCGAGCAGGTGATCGCCCTTGCGGCACCTTATCAGGACATCTCCACCGCACGCTTCCTCCCGGAAGACGGATGCTACTGGTACCTTCATGCCGGTCCGGTCGAGACGACGCTGCTGCCGCTCAGAACCGCCGATGGGCGGCCGATCTGCACGGCGTCGGAATAAAAGAAAGGGGTATCGGCAATTCGCCCCGCGGCACCCGGCCCGCACTCATGCGCCAGGGTCTGCCTTTCGGCGACGCGCCAATTCGCGGTAGAGCGCCTCTCGCGTGACGCCCAGCTCGGCGGCCACCTCCTGCCGTCGGCCCTTTTCGGGTAGACGGTTTCCCTCTCCCAGCCAGGCGTCGAGGCGGTCCGCGACCCGCGGCAGCGACCGGACCTCGGCCCTGAGCCGCGCCGCCTGAACACTGCGCGCCAGCAGCGCGGACCAGCTTTCCGCCAGCGCCGGCTCGTCGACGAGCGCGGACAGGAAGCGCTGCTTCGGCAAACCTGCGACCACGCTTTGCTCGGCGGCGACAGCATCGCAGTGATACCGCGACGAATAGGCCGAGGCTTCGGCGATCACAGCGCCCGGCCCGGCGTTTTGCAGAACCATCAACGCGCCATGCGCCGTGTGACGCTGCAGATGCACCCTGCCGGAGCGCACCCAGTAGATGCCCGAGACCTCTTCGCCTGCCATGAACAACGTCTCGCCGGGGGCGAGCTCGGTATCGCGTGCATCCTGAAAAAGCATCGAAATCGACATCCGCATGATCGCGATCATATGGTCGGCGGCGATGGCCTGCAACAAGAGGACGATAGTCAAACGGAGGCCTCATGATCCGATCAGCGTTTCTCTTCACCCTTCTCGCGTCGCCCGGTCTCGCGCTGGCGCAGGACGCGGCCGCTCAGCATGGCGGGATGCAGCACGTGCCCGCAATGTCCCACGAGGACCATCGGGTAAGCGCGGACGCTGCTGGCGGCGAGGTCACGGAGGGCGGACAGTCTGCCTTCGCAGCCGTTCAGGAGATCGTGTCGCAGCTATTGGCGGATCCCGAGACGAACTGGAGTCGCGTCGACATAGAGGCGCTGCGTCAGCATCTGATCGACATGGACAACGTGACGCTCCGCGCCCGCGTCCACGTCCAGCAGGTCGAAGGCGGTGCCCGCTTCGAGGCGATTTCGGAGGACGCGGCAGTCACCAGCTCGATCCGCGCCATGGTCCCGGCCCACTTAGCGACGATGGATGGTGTCGAGGGCTGGACATTGCAGGCGGCGGAGATCCCGGGTGGCGCGGCGTTGATCGTGACCGGCGCCGATCCGGCTCGCATCAGGGCCCTCGGATTCATCGGCGTGATGACGGTTGGCATGCATCACCAAGCCCATCACCTCGCGCTGGCGACGCGGCAGAACCCCCACGCTCACTGAATTCGGCCGGGACATTCTGAATGATTGGCCCTCGGATTTCGATAGCGGTTCGAATTTCCAGGTAGGTCGACGGTCCCTGAGAACCCCCCGCTCGAGGTCTTGGATACCCTCCCTGGCGTACGAGAAGGGTCATGAAATGTCCTTCGCCATCCATCGACACGAGGGTTTCCAAACCAACCTGATCTTGCGAGAGGATCACCTTCTCCCATTGACCTGCCAACTCCGTCTGCACATATCCGCTCTCCGTAGGCCGTGATCCACTTGAACCGCCCCAGTATTTCCGGAGAACGGTCACATTTCTGCCTGTTCGGCTCTATACGCCAATGTTCATGGATCAGATCTGGTCATTCCTGTCGGATTTTCGGTCGGTGGTCGCCGGTCCGACAAGTCGCCTGTGGCCAGTCTACCTCCTGGTCACACTGGCGATCTGCATGATCGTCTACCGCCAGCAGGCCGAGCAGAAGTCGTTCATGCGATGGCTCTTTCCCAAGTCGATCTACCTGCACCCTTCGCATATCGTCGACCTGAAGATATTCATTCTCAACAGGAGCTTCGCCGCGTTCGGCATCTTTAATCTCGTCTTTTTCAGCCCTGTCGTTGCCCTGGCCATTGTCCATCTGGTCGGCTCGGGGCACACGTCGCCTCCCCTACCGTCCGTGGTGATTGCACTCCTGCTTCTCGTCGTGAGCGACTTCTCGACCTACTGGGTGCACCGCATCCATCACGAGAGCCGCATCATCTGGCCCTTTCATGCGCTGCATCATTCGGCCGAGATCATGACGCCGATCACGGTCTATCGAAAGCACCCCGTCTACGACCTGATATCGTCGTTGGTTCGCGGCGTGCTCATCGGCGTGCTGCAGGGGATCATGCTGAGCGCATTCGGTCAGGCGCCCGCGGCCACCACCATCGCCGGCGTGAACGCCTTCTACGTCCTGTTCAACATTGCCGGCGCGAACCTGCGCCATAGCCATGTATGGCTCAGTTTCGGGCCGGTGATCGAGCACATTGTCATCTCCCCGGCGCAACATCAGATCCACCATTCGCTCGACCCTCGCCACCACAACAAGAATTACGGCGAGGTGCTCGCCATCTGGGATTGGATGTTCGGCACACTCTACGTCCCGCGCTCCCGGGAAACCGTCGCATTCGGCCTGGGCGATCGCAACGGCAACCCCCTCGCGCAGCGCCATGACAGCCTGAGGGCGGCCATGGTCGTGCCCGTGCGCGACAGCCTGCGGCAGGTCGGCAAGTTGCTGGGCCGGCGCAGCCGTGCCGGCGGGAACGGCACGGGCACGGACGATGCGTCAAGGTCCTTCGTCACGCCCGGAACGCCGTCGACCGGCACGGAGTAACCTCATGTCGCGGGGCTTTTCCATCTACCTCGATGCCGTACGCTTCGCGGCGGGGATGCTGGTGCTGATGTCGCACTTCGCCTATCCACGCTTCAGCGGCGGCCGCTGGTTGTGGATGCGGGAACTGAACCTCGGCAGCGACGCGGTCGTCATGTTCTTCGTGCTCTCGGGGCTCGTGATCGCCCATGTGGTTCATGCCAAGCCCGGAGGGGCCGGAACCTATGCCTTCGACCGCGCCACGCGGTTCGTCTCGGTGGCGCTTCCCGCGCTGGTGCTAGGGTTCGCCCTCGACCGAATGGGCACGCGGATCGCCCCGGAGGTCTATCCGTCCTGGGCATATTCCCATTTGCCGCTCTGGGAGATCCTGCTGCGCGGCCTGACGTTTTCAAACGAATGGAGCGGACAGGCGACACGGCTGGGGAGCAACGGTCCGTACTGGTCCCTGAGCTACGAGGCTGCCTACTACGCGCTCTTCGGCATCGCCATCTACGCGCGCGGGGCCCGGCGCATCGTGCTTCTCGCGCTGGGCGGCTGGATAATCGGACCCAACATCCTGCTGCTGCTCCCGGCATGGCTGATGGGCGTCTTGGTGCAGAGGTGCGTCGCCCGGGGGCGCGTCACGCAAGGGCGGGCCGCGCTTGCCCTCGCGGTCCTGCCCGTGGCCGCCTACATCCTCGCACTTCGCTTTGGAGTGCCCGACCTCCTTCGCGCGCCGATCGCGGAGTATGGCGCCAGTCTTCGGTTCTCGGATGAATTCATCTGGAACAACCTACTTGCCGGTCTGATGGGTGTGCACCTTCTGGGGATGGCCGGGCTCCTGCGCGGGCGCGGGACCTTCCGGAACGCCACACGGATCCGCTGGCTCGCGGGCGGGAGCTTTTCGCTCTATCTGGTGCATTACCCGGTCTTGCAGGTGCTCGCGGCCATGGGTCTGGACAGCGCAGACCTCGGCGAGGACCTGATCCTAATCGCCGCGACACTTGCGATCTGCTACGGCTTTGCGGAGCTGACCGAAAGGCGGCTCACCGTCTTCAGAGTTGCCCTGATGCGGATGCGTCGGTGGCCGAACGTCAGGGCCGGCCGGCGCGCGCCCGAAGCCGTCGGCAGGAGCGCAGCGTGCGAGAAGACGGGCTGAACGCGCGGCATTCAAAGACTATGCACGTGCGGCACAAGCCGCACGCTTGGTGATCGCGCGCCCACTTGCTTCAAGCCTTCCCAAGCTCGTCCGCGGTCCCGCCGCGCCGTCTCCGAAAATGCTGCGCGATTCATGAACGTCCGTTCTGATGAAGCTGCGGTGCAGAACAGAACACGTCAGCGAGGGGTTGATATGGGCCGTTCGTTATCATGTCGAAAGACGCGAGTGGCACGAAGGGCAAAAGGCGGCTGGAGACAACCATCGCCGCCACCGCGGCCTGTGATCCGAGCAGCCCCGCATCGGCGCGGTTCCTGATCATCGATATGCAGGCAGTGAAACTATCGCCATTCGGCTAGATTTGCCGGGCGTGGGTCTCCCGGCTCTCCCGGTTGTCCGAAACCTTCGCTGCGCCGATGCGCGCGAGTCCGAAATCGTCGAGGATGGCATAGACCGCCGGCAGCACCAGGATCACCACGAGGATCGCCGCGATCAGGCCGAAAACCAGGCTCGCTACCAGCGGCACGAGAATCTGGGCTTGAAGGCTGGTTTCGGTGAGTATCGGGATCAGCCCCGCGACAGTTGTAGTGGTTGTGAGGAACATCGCGCGGAACCGCATCCGCACCGCCCGGCCTGCGGCCCCGGTTACGCCATCCGGCCCCTCGCCATGCTCGTCCTTGATGAAGCCGACGAGCAGGATCGAGTTGTTCACGACCACACCGGCGAGTGCGACATAGCCCAGGAGGCTCGGCATCGAGAAATCGAGTCCCATCGCCAGGTGGCCGAAAATGGTTCCCGTGAGCGCCAGCGGGATGACCAACATGACCACGAGGGGCTCGATGTAGCTGCGAAACTGGAAGCTGAGCAGGAGGAAAACCCCGAACAGCCCGATGGCGAATCCCTTCATCATCGACAGCTGCGTTTTCGCCGCCTCCGCGCGCTGGCCCTCCACGTCCAGCGTGACCCCGGGGTGGCGTTGCAGCAGATCCGGCGCGAAGCGGTCGAGCGTGTCGCTGACGATGGCATTGGCATTGGCGAGGCGCGTATCGATCGTGCCCTGCACCGTGATGGTGCGCACGCCATCCTCGCGGTTGATCCGGGCAAACCCCCGCCCAAATTCGACGTCGGCTACCACCGAGAGCGGCACGGCCGCGCCATCTGGTAGCACAAGCACGAAATCGTCGAAGAAGCCAAGCTGCGCCGCGGCGTCGTCCGTCACCTGTGCGGTAACCTCAACAGACCGGCCCGCGACCTGCATCTCGCTGACCGTGGTTCCGAGATAGGCCCCACGCAACTGGTCGGCCACCATGGCAGCGGTGATGCCCATTGGCCCCGCCGCATCGGTCAGAGTGATCCGCCGTTCGGGTTTGCCGGGGCGCAGGTCGTCCATCACCGAGGTAACGCCTTGATAGCTCGCAAGCCAGGCGGTGAGCTCCCGGGCGGCAGATTTGAGCATCTCGAGGTCATCGCCCTTCAACCGCATGTCGAGTGCGATCCCCGCCGGCCCGATTGTGCTCTCGGCATATCTGAGCGCGATTACGTCTGGCAGGCTACCCACCTCCGCGCGCCAGGCTGCCATCACCGGATCGGGCCGCAGCGTGCGCTCCGACGAGGGCAGGAGATCGACCGACACGGTGGCAAGGTGCGGCCCCGCCTCGAAGGAGTCCCGGTTGACGCCGTAGCGCACCGTTATCCCCTGGACAAGTTCAGCGCCCCCCGGCTGAGGCGTGGAGGCGTTCACACGCCCGATGCCCGCAATCAACTCTTCCACAACGGCCTCGGTGCGCGCCAGTGGCATGCCTTGGGGCAGCAGCAGCCGCGCCTCGACGACGTCGCCGTCTATCTCGGGGAAGGCCGTGAATTTCAGCGCACCCCCCGCCAGTTGCGCCACCGCGACCAGGAGGATCGCAACCGCCGCCCCCGCAACGGCGTAACGCGCGCGGATGGCGCCATCTGCGAGCCGGCCCGTTGCATCAGTGAGGAATCCGAGAAGGGAATCGGCTACCCGGGCGAGCCGCCCCTCTCGGCGGGCATCAATGCTGTGCAGGAGGTGGTGCGGCAGGATCAGGAAAGCTTCGATCAGCGACACGGCCAGCACGAAGAGCATCACCGCTGGGACGACGCGCAGCACGGCGCCGAGATCGCCCTTGAGGAAGGCGAGCGAGCCAAAGATCATCGCCGTGGTCGCGAAAGAGGCGAGCACGTTGGGAAAGACCTGACTTGCGCCGCGGATCGCCGCGTCGAGCCGGTCTGCGCCCTTCTCCCTGTGCCGGGCGATGTTTTCCGAGATGACGATGGCATCGTCCATGAGCAGGCCGATCACGATGAGCAGGCCGATCGTCGTCATCAGGTTCAGCGAGTAGCCGAAGGCCGCCATGATCGCGAGACCACCCATGAAGGAAACCGGCAGTCCTGCGGTGACCCAGAAGGCGAAGCGCAGCCCGAAGAAGAGCCACAGCACGGCGAAGACGAGGGCCAGGCCCTGCAAGCCGTTCACGACCACCAGCATCAACCTTTCCCGGATGACCGTTGCGCCATCGGACGTGATTTCCAGAGACACGCCGGGTGGCGCAGCGGCACGCTCCCCTTCCAGAAAGGCTGTGAGCGCGTCGATGGTATTCAGCGAGTCCTCGGAGCGGGTCTTGGTGATGTCGAGGAGCGCGGCGGGGCGGCCATTGTAGAAGATCGCATCATCCGCATTCGCGTAGCTCTCGCTCACGGTCGCGATGTCGCCGACCCGGACCTGGCCGCCACCCTGCGAGGCGCGCACGACCACCTCGGCAAGTTCGGACGGGGTGCGTCGTTCCTCAGCTACGCGGATAAGAAGCGAGCGTGCGGCACTGTCGAGATTGCCCACCGGCATGTCGAGGCTTTCGGCCGCAACCGCCTTCGCCACGTCGGCCACCGAAACACCGTAGTGGCGAAGCGCCACGGGGTTCAGCTCGATCCGAAGTTCGAGCGTGGGAAAGCCCCGGATCTCGACCCGTGGGAGCCCAGCTTGCAGCATCCGCGTGCGCAGCGCCTCGGCATAGGCTTCGAGGTTGGGCCGGTTGTCGAGGCCCGTTACCGCCACAGAGGCGACGAAATCCGTCAACCCCAGCGCGCGGATCTCGGGGCGTTCTGCCCGTTCGGGGAAGTCGCCGATCGCGTCGATCTCGGCCGTCACATCCGCGACGAAACCCTGAAAATCCGCCCCCTCGCGCATACGGGCGATGGCGCGGCCAAGGCCCTCGCGCGACTCGCAGGACTTGGTTTCGAGATCGTTGACGCCGTCGAGCGCGGTTTCGATCAGCTTGCAGATGCCGGTTTCCACGTCTTCCGGCCGCGCGCCCGGATAGGGCACCGAGATTTCCACCTCATTCGCCCCGGCGCGGGGAAAGGTCTCGCGCAGGAGCGTCGGCGAGGCGATGAGTCCCGCTCCAATGAAGACGATCATCAACAGGTTGGCGATCGTCGGGTGTGCGGCGAAGAAGCGGATCATCGCGCGCGCGCCAGAAAGGCCGCGAGGGCATCATCTTCGACAGGTGCGAGAAGCATGCCCGGCAACGCGAACGGGATATCGCTCACCACCACGCGGGCATCCGCGTCGAGCCCCTCTCCGATCACCGCAAGCTCGTCCTGCACCAGGAGCGGGGTAACCGTCGCCGCGGCAAGCCGGTCGTCGGCTCCGACCAGCCAGAGGCTCGTGCCCGACAGGGCCGCGCGCGGCACCACAAGGCCTTCGACAGGCTTCCCGGCGATCTCGACCTCGACGAACATTCCCTTGGTCAGTGGCGGGCGCCGGGCGGGGGCGGCGCCGGAATAGGCGTCCTCGACCTCGACAATCACCCCGAGCGAACCTGTCCGGGGGTCGATCGTTTCGCTCACCCGGGCAACGCGGGCGGGCCAGGTGAGGGTTTCATCCCCCAGAACCAGCCGCACCTCCGCCATGAGCGAAAGGCCTTCGAGCAGCTTCGTCATCGCCGCCGGGTCGGCGGCGTAGGCTGCGGCGTCGGGGGCGGTATGGCGCAGGAGCGCGCGCAGGCGGGCGACGGGAACCTGAGCTTCCACCTCGGCCACGGCGGTCCCGTCCAGCGTTGCGGCCACTTCGCCCGACCGCAGGAAGCGCCCTTCTTCCACCGCGACCGAGGCCACCCGGGCCTCGAACGGCAAGGTAAGCGTGGTGCGCCCGAGGTTCAGCCGGGCCGCTTGTGCGGAGGCGCGCGATACGGCGATCTGTTCCTGCTGCACTCTGCGTTGCGTGGGGATGAGCGAAAGGCCCGCCTCGATCCCCTGTACCTTCTGCCGCTGGACCAGCTCGGCGGACCGGGCATTGTCGAGCCCCGATTGTGGCAGGTTGCCCCCCTCGAACAGGCTGCGGGCGCGGGCGAGATCGGCTGCCTTGAGCGCAAGCGCCTCTCGCTCGATCTCGAGGGCGGCGCGTTGGTTGTCTTCCGAGACCGCGAGTTCGTCCAGCCTCGCCTCGGCGGCACGCAGGTTGGCCTCGGCCTGGGCAAGGGCGAGGTCGTAATCCTCCTCGGCTATGCGCAGCAGCGGCGTGCCCGCAGGCAGGGCCGCCCCGCGTTGCAGGCCGGGGTTGGTCCAGGCCACCGTGCCGGAAACCTGGGCGATAGCCTCGAATGTTTCAGCCGGCGTCACCAGTCCGTAGCCGCGCAGCGTGGGAGCCACCGCCCCGGCGCGCGCAGGGATCACGCGCACCGCGACCGCCCGCTCGGCAGCCACAATCTGATCCGGCGGCGCCTTGGTCTGAACCGTGTAGGCGAGATAACCCATCCCCGCACCGATCAGCGGCAGGGTGAGCAGGATCAGTTTCAGGCTGTTACGCATCATGCCTCGCTTTCCCGCGCGAAGGCGGAGATTTGCAGAGAGAGGAGCCGTTCGCCCTCATCAAGAAGCTTCGTGGGGTCGCGGTTCAGCAAGAGACGCAAAACGAGGCTCTGCAGGACGCCCATCAGCAGGGTTGCCAGATCGTTCGGCGAAATATTCCCGCGCAGCGCATCTTCAGACTGGGCCTCTGCGCAGAGCTGGACGAGGGCCGCCTGGAAAGCCAGAATGTGCTCTCGCATTGCCGCGCGCATTGCGGCTTTTTCGTCGTCGGAATCGCGCGCGACCATGATCTCAGGCAATGCCGGGGTTCGGCTTACCAAGGCGAGGTGGCCGAGGACGAGGGCGCGCAGCCGGTCGATGGCAGGGGCTTCGAGGGTTGTAGCGGCGTCAATGTTGGCGGCAATCTCACCGCCCAGCCGGTCGGTGATTGCGCGCCACAGATCGGCCTTGGATCGGAAGTGCCGGTAGATCGCAGGTTGGGTCAGACCAAGACACTGGGCGATGGCCACCGTGGTCACGGCATTCGGCCCGCCATCGAAGGCGAGCGCAAGCGCGGTATCGAGAATCTGAGTGCGGCGATTGCTCATACACGCGCCCTTCGTGCGAACAGGGCGACAAGGAGCCAGAACGCCACCCGAAAGCCCAGTGCTACGGCAGTCCGAGGCTCGACCTGCGTTCCGCGCATAGCCTCGACGGCGAAGCCGAGGGCGGCGATCAGGGTGGCGGCGGCGATGGCGAGCGCCAGGCGCCACGCCCAGGGGCTACGGTTGAAGAGAAGAACTGCTGCCGCGATGTAGCCGAAACCGAGAATCAGGTTGGCCCATAGCACGAAGGGGATCGTTGCCCCGGCAAGGTCTCTTCCGGGGCCGAAAAGCACGGCCCCCGCTGCGAATATCGTCAACAGCCCAAAGCCGGCGGCCACGAGGGCCATCACACCTGTGATCGGAGAGCGCGGGTTTTGAAAATTGGCCATGACGCTGCTTCATAGTCTGATGAGTCGGCAGCGTTATATCGATATAACACAACCTTGGCGAGGCCTTTGTGAGTCTGGCGGCAGAGCGGCTTTCTCTGATTGAGACCGGTATTGTTTCAGCCGTTAGGTTTGATTGGCTGGCGCCTTCGGTGGCGCGCCTATGAACCTGTCTCGTGCTGCTCCGTGGTACGATCAAGCGCGTGACTTCAAATTGTCTGCCCCTTCATCGGATGACTCGGCGCGTTCTGGGCATAGCAAGTCCTGACCATTCGCCCCAACCCTTCTCATCATCGCCCCACTTTCGGGAAGGGTAGCCGTGGTCCCGGCGGAGCCTCAGCCTTAAATTGTTTGTCGTGACAGCAACGCCGAGGAACGGGGAGACGCTCCGTTTCGAGCCAGCAAACAGAATGATGTTTGAAATGGTGCCCGGGGGCGGAATCATACTATCTACTTAAACTATTGTTTTTAATATATTTTTGCTCAGCCGACAATAATCGGCCCACCTTTTGGGCCACCCCGCAACGCGAGAAACAGCGAGTCGCTATGTTCTGGCTTGGATCACCGGTCACTTCGGACTAGCCTCGTCGCGCCTAGGCTTTTGTCAACCCTAGGGCATCGCGATGCTCTTCAGTCATGGAGAGATCGTGATGAGGATACTTTCAAAGCGCCAACTCAAGGAGTTGGTCCTCTACTCGCCGCAACACGTCGCGCGGCTGGAAAAGGCAGGCCAATTCCCCAAGCGGGTACAGCTGGGCCCGAACAGAGTGGGATGGGTTGAGGACGAGGTGCTGGACTGGCTCCAGCAACGGTTGGATGGTCGCGAAGAGCCCAAACGACACTCCTGAAAGGGAGCTAGGGTGGCCAGGCGTGCACAGCCTGGTCACCCGACCCCTGCCCACCACATGGCTGTTGCCAAAAGCTGTTCGCTCGGTCACTTTGCGCTGAGCCGCACAAAAAAGTACAATGAAATCATGACAGAAGCACAGAAGCAGAAGCTGGAAGCGCAGCTTTGGAAGATCGCGAACGAGCTCAGGGGCAAGATGGATGCGGATGAGTTCCGCGATTACATCCTTGGGTTCATTTTCTACAAGTACCTGTCGGAAAAGCAGCACCTCTTCGCCAACAAGCTGTTGGAAACCGAAGACGTGAAGGACTACGCCTTGGTCACCGACGACGAGGACCTGGAGGCGATCAAGGAAGAAACCCTTGAAAAGCTCGGCTACTTCCTGCGGCCCGATGAGCTGTTCAGTGCGATCACCAAGAAGGGCAACATCAAGATCGACGAGGACGACGACGAGGCCACCGGCAACTTCATCCTTGAAGACCTTCAGACCATCCTCAACGCCATCGAGCAAAGCACGATGGGCACCGACAGCGAGGACGACTTCAACAGCCTTTTCGAAGACATCGACCTTGCCAGCACCAAGCTCGGCCGCAGCCCCGGCGCGCGCAACAAGCTGATCGCCAAGGTGCTCGCCCATCTTGAGGGGATCGACTTCCAGCTAGGACAGGCCAACGCCGACGTGCTGGGCGATGCCTATGAGTACCTCATCGGGCAATTTGCCTCTGGCGCGGGCAAGAAGGCCGGCGAATTCTACACGCCGCAGCAGGTCAGCCGGGTGCTCGCCAAGATCGTCACCCTCGGCAAGAGCAAGATCAAGAACGCCTATGATCCGGCGTGCGGCTCGGGCTCACTGCTTCTGCGTATCGCCAAGGAGGCGGACGTTGGCTTCTTCGCGGGCCAGGAGCTCAACCGCACCACCTACAACCTCGCGCGGATGAACATGATCCTGCACGACGTGCATTTCAGCCGGTTCGACATCCGCCAGGAAGACACGCTTGAAGAGCCGCAGCACCTCGATGATCGGTTCGAGGCGGTGGTGGCCAATCCGCCCTTCTCCGCGAAGTGGAAAGGGGCCAACAACCCGCTGAATGAAACCGACGACCGGTTCAGCCAGTACGGGCGGATCGCGCCGAGCTCCAAGGCGGACTTTGCTTTCGTCCAGCACATGATCCACCATCTTTCCGAGAACGGCACGGCGGCGGTGGTGCTGCCGCATGGGGTGCTCTTTCGCGGGGCCGCCGAAGGCGAGATCCGCAAGTACATCATCAAGGAACAGAACTACCTCGACGCGGTGATCGGCCTGCCGCCCAACCTGTTCTATGGCACCTCGATCCCGGCCTGCATCCTCGTGCTCAAGAAATGCCGGGTACATGACGACAATATCCTGTTCATCGATGCGAGCCGGGAGTTCGACAAGATCGGCAACCAGAACGCGCTTTCGGATGAGCACGTTGAGAAGATCGTGGCCACCTACGAGCGGCGTGAAGAGGTGGAGAAATACGCCCATGTCGCACCGCTCTCGGAGATCGCGGAAAACGATTACAACCTGAACATTCCCCGCTATGTCGATACCTTCGAAGAGGAGGAGCCGGTCGATATAGACGCCGTGGCGGCCAAGCTCGCAGTACTTGACGAGGAAATGGCCAAGACCGACGCGGTGATCGCCGGGTTCTGTGCTGAGTTGGGTATTCCTGCCCCTTTTAAGGTATGAGCGCGATGACTGGAAAAAGCGTTCCGGCATTGCGGTTTCCGGAGATTGAGGGTTCGGAATGGACCTCTTTGCCGCTTTCAGAGCTTGTGTTGTTCCACAATTCCGGCGTTTACAAAAAAAAGGAAGAGTACGGTTCTGGAAATAACATCATTGGGGTTTCGAATTTCTACTCGGTTGACTCCGTTGACGGACAGGAATTCGCTCGCGTCCCACTTTGTGGTGTTGAAAAAAAGAAATACACACTTGAGGAAGGAGACATTCTTTACACTGAATCCTCGCTAGTCCGGGAGGGCATCGCCAAAGCCCTCTTCGTTACAGAGAGTGGACAAGGGACAGCCTTTGCGTGGCACACAAGGCGAATCAAATTGAAACGAGAACGTGTTTCTCCTGCCTTTCTATATTTCCAACTTTCGTCGCCAAGGGCGAGAAAATTCATTATGTCGGTAGCAACACAAACTGCACTGACTGGCATCACAACTGCGGATTACTTCCGAACGCCAATTCTCATTCCAACACTCCCCGAACAACAGAAAATCGCCGCGTTTCTTGGGGCGGTGGATGAGAAGATCAACGGGTTGGAGCAGAAGAAGGCGCTGCTCACGGACTACAAGCGCGGGGTGATGCAGAAGCTCTTTTCGCAGGAGCTTCGGTTCAAGGACGATCAGGGCCGCGACTTCCCGGATTGGGAGGAGAGGCGGCTCGGGGAGGTCTTCACCTGGGTGCGGACGAACAGTCTTTCACGGGAAAAGCTGGGCGATGAACCCAGTGAGGTGCAAAACATTCACTACGGCGATATCCACACCAAATTCCACGCGAACTTCCGGCAAGAGCGTGAGCATGTCCCCTACATCTTGGGCGCAAAGGTCACCGACTTTGCCGAAACGGATTTCTGCCGGTTAGGAGATGTCGTGATAGCAGACGCCTCGGAAGACTATGCCGATATCGGCAAGGCCATCGAGATTGTGGAACTCGGAGAGGTGCCGCTGGTTGCAGGTCTGCACACCTATATTGCGCGGCCAAAAGAAGACTCTGTGGTCCTCGGTTTTGCCGGGTACCTTTTGCGCAGCGCCACCATGCGCGCCCAAATCATGCGGATTGCACAAGGTATTTCGGTGTTGGGCGTATCGAAGGGCAATCTTGAAAAGCTCACGCTTGAGTTGCCCCATCGAAACGAGCAGAGGAAAATCGCCAATTTCCTCTCCTCAATCGACACCCAAATTGCCCTCGTCAACAACGAGATCGTCGAAGCAAAAAACTTCAAAAAAGGCCTTCTCCAACAAATGTTTGTATAATGAATCCACATGACAACCCAAACCGAACAACAGCTTGAAAACGCCCTGATTGCCCAGCTTGAAACTCTGGGCTGGTCATCCGTTGCCATCCCCGACGAGGCGGCGCTGCTCGCCAACCTCAAGACCCAGCTAGAGATCCACAACAAGACCACGCTTTCGGACAGCGAGTTCAAGCAGATCGTCAACAAGCTCGCGCGCGGCAACATCTTCGAAAAAGCCAAGACCCTGCGCGACAAGGTCGATTTTGCCCGAGACGACGGCACGACCGGCTACATCGAACTGATCAACCAGATCCAGTGGTGCAAGAACCAGTACCAGGTGACCCACCAGGTCACCATGACCGGCAAGTACACCAACCGCTATGATGTGACGCTGCTCGTCAACGGCCTGCCGCTCGCCCAGATCGAGCTCAAGCGGCGCGGGCTGGAGATGAAGGAGGCCTTCAACCAGACCAACCGTTACCACCGCCACAGCTTCGCGGCGGGCATGGGGCTGTTCAACTACGTCCAGCTTTTCGTGATCTCGAACGGGGTGAACACGCGATACTACGCCAACAACCCGGTGAAAGATCGCGACTACAAGCAGACCTTCACCTGGGCGAAGATCGACAATTCGCGGATCAGCCAGCTCGCCGAGTTTGCTGAGTTTTTCCTGGAGCCCTGCCAGCTTTCCAAGATGATCACCAAATACGTGGTGCTCAACGAAAGCAGCCAACAGCTCATGGTGCTGCGCCCCTACCAGTTCTACGCCGTCGAGGCGATCGTGAACCAGGTGCAGAATACCCAGAAGAACGGCTACATCTGGCACACCACCGGGTCGGGTAAAACGCTGACCTCGTTCAAGACGGCGCAGATCCTCACCCAGTCGCCCCATGTGCACAAGGTTGTCTTCGTGGTCGACCGCAAAGACCTCGATTTCCAGACCATCCGAGAGTTCAACGCCTTCCAGGAAGGCAGCGTGGACGCGACCAACAACACGGGCCAACTGGTCAAGCAGTTTGGCGATGCGACCCCGCTGATCGTGACCACGCTACAGAAGCTCAATACCGCGATCTCGAAGGAACGGCACAAGGCGGTGATGGAGGGGCTGCGCGACAAGCGTATGGTCTTCATCTTCGACGAATGCCACCGCAGCCAGTTCGGCGAGACCCACAAGCGGATCACCGAGTATTTCGACAACGTGCAGATGTTCGGCTTCACCGGCACGCCGATCTTCGCCGACAATGCCGCCAAGAACGCTTTGGGCAAGAGGACGACGAAAGACCTCTTCGGCCAGCAGCTCCATTCCTACGTGATCACCGACGCGATCCGCGACGAGAACGTGCTGAAATTCTCGGTCGAGTACATCCGCACGGTGAAGCGCAAGGATCTGGTCGACGATATCGAGGTCGAGGCGATCAACACGGCGGAGGTTATGGAAGCACCCGAGCGGCTTGAAAAGATCGTCGACTACGTCATCGCCAACCACGGGCGGAAAACCCACGCCCGCGAGTTCACCGCGATCATGGCGGTGGCGAACGTGAAGAGCCTCATCGCCTACTACGAGCTGTTTCGGGCGAAGAAGGAGGCCGGTGAACACAATCTGCGGGTTGGCACCATTTTTTCATACCAGGCCAACGAGGAGGATGCGGACGCAGACGGCATGGGCGCCGGCGACGACATGCCGGATGAGTCCAAGCCGGTGAACAAGCACAGCCGCGAGAAGCTCGACGAATTCATTGCCGACTACAACGCGATGTTCGGCAGCAATTACTCGACCAAGGACAGCAGGCTTTTCTACGGCTACTACAAGGACATCGGCAAACGCGTGAAGAAGCGCGAGATCGACATCCTGCTCGTCGTGAACATGTTCCTGACCGGCTTCGACAGCAAGCCGCTGAACACGATCTACGTCGACAAAAACCTGCGCTACCACGGGCTCCTGCAAGCCTTTTCGCGGACGAACCGGATCTACGGAACCAAGAAATCGCAAGGCAACGTGGTGTGCTTCCGCAACCTCAAGCCCGCGACGGATGAGGCCATTCGCCTCTTTGCCGACAAGAACGCGCAAGAAGACATCATTCTTGAGCCCTATGATGACTATCTGGAGAAGTTCAAGGAAGCGGTTGCGAAGCTCTTGGCGATCGTGCCCGACGTTGACGCCGTGGACGGTCTGGAGACCGAGGCGGACGAGGCGCGGTTCATCCAGGCTTTCCGGGAGGTCATCCGGATCAAGAACGTGCTGTCGTGCTTCACCGAATTCAGTTTCGAAGACCTGCCGATGGACGAACAGACCTTTGCTGACTTCCGCAGCAAGTACCTCGACCTGTACGATAAGGTGCGCAGCGATCACGAGAAGGAAAAGGTCTCGATCCTCGATGACATCGACTTCGAGGTCGAGCTCATCAGTCGCGACAAGATCAACGTCAGCTACATCGTGAACCTGCTCCAGGACATGCAGGGCAAATCACCCGCCGAGCAAGCGAAGGTTCGAAAAGCCATCGGCGACATTCTCGATACAGAAGCACAGCTTCGCAGCAAGAAAGAGCTTATCGAGCGTTTCATCGCCGAAAACTTCCCGAACATCCCCGCTGGTGGCGACGTGGGCGCCGAGTTCGAAACATACTGGGATGAGCAGAAACGAGACGCGATCCGTAAGCTTTCGGAGGACGAGGGGCTGGACGCCGAGGGTCTTCAGAAGGTCATCGGCAACTACCTGTTCACCGAAAAGCCACCCATGCGAGACGAGGTCATCGGCATCATGGAAACACGCCCGAAACTGCGCGAACGTGGCAGCATCGCAGAACGTGTGATCAGCAAGATCAAGGAATTCGTCGAAACGTTCATCGACGGGGTCGATTAAGGAAATGCCGACCGGCAAGATGTGGGCCGACGTTCTCCTTAAAGCATTGCCGAGAGCCACTCCTGATTTTTTTGGAACTCACCGGCTCCAAGTGCGTGGAGCCTCAACGTCACCTTGTGGGAGGAACTGGCGGCTTTGATTTCGTAGCGTTCGCCACAAGCAGCTGCATCCGAACGATTGAAAGGATCGCCGCAAGAACAAGAAGCACGCCATAGTAGGTCAAAAAAATTCCCACAGCCGAGAGAGAGAACGACAGCCAGTCGACGGCGGAAAACAAAAATTCTGGCGAACATTCAAGGGACTTCATCCATCGCGCAAGAACATCGACGCCTGTGCTCAGGTCAATAAACTCTGACCCGATGGAAAAAATCAATGCGGAAACTTGAATAAAGACTGCATGCCCTATTGATGCTGCAATTGCGGCTATAGGAGAGCGTCCCTTGTCATCCAGCGCCATCAACTTTTCCAGCATCTCCTGGTTCAATATAGCGAAAATGATCGCGAACGCCGCAATAGTGAATCCCGTAAGCGAGGGCATCACGCTCAAGGCTTTGTCAGACCACTCGAATCTCGGAATAGAACGGTAGGACAGCAGCGTCAGGATGACGGCAATCCAGAAATAGCTGGATTTGGCTATGGCAGCTATGCCGCCATAATGGATATATAGCCTTCTCAGGTTTTCAAACACTGCTTTCTATACCCTATGTCGTTGCGCGTCGTTGCTTGATCGCATCGACCATTTTGCTCGCCAACTTCCGGAACATAGACCGTGTGTCGACCTCTTCCTTGTTGTAGGTATCTACGACTTTTTCGGGCTTTTCCTTCGTCGTGTGAGAGACTTGAACACCGTTCTCAATGCTCTTCACCGAAACTTCGCCGTTCTCCGCGCCAACAATCGCAAGCTTCTGGGTGCGCTCATTGGGTTTGAGGCCGTCGTTATCCTTTGATCGGGTGACCTCCTCATATTCTTCGCCATTCTGTTCCCGAAGTCGTTCCTCTATTTGTGCAGCCAAATCTCCAGAAATGTCGTCCGGATTTGGTCGCCTGATCACAATTCTAAGCTCTTTCAGGTTAGGAAGGTTGATAATCCGTTCCACCTCTCCATAGCTTTTTACGATATCAGCTTCGACGCGACCGAAATCTTGAACCACTGCGGAGTCAGACAAAGCTTCTTTAAAATACTTTTCGACAGATCTCGCACTGAGACCTTTGGACTCTGAATACGATTCAAATGAAAGTATATGGGTTTCTTCGTCGAGTTCGAAATAGAAAGCAGAGAGGTTGGGGCGAAGGGTCTCAGGAATTGAGACTTCGTCGACTTTTTCCGGGCCTGCTGGGCCAAAGTCTTCTAGGTCAAACCAATCGCCGTCAATATCGATCTCTGAGTACTTCGAAAAGACGCCAAGACCAGATTCGCGTTGATACTGAGTGATCGCAACAAAACTATCGCCATATACCTTCACAGCAACACGCTTTTCAAACAACTTTTCAATCATGTCGGCGTAGTTTCTCGGCCGGTCTGCGGGGATTCGAAGATTAATTGCCGAAACTTCGATTTTCGATGGGCGTGGCATCTCAGGACCTCCGGTGACACACGGCTATGGCCCTGCACATATGCACAAATTGTCTGGGAACGCTACGGTTTCCGAACCGCAAGTGGGTGTGATCACACATGTGATCTTGGCTAGATCTGTACGTTTTCCTCCCTTCTAATCATCCATTCGCGATGGTGACCGGACCACCGATTGACCTTAGCCAAGGGTTGTAGAAGAAGATAGGTCCCATCCTGTGGATGGCTCCAGTCTCTTCCGATTCCCAAAGTGACGCGGTCAGGAACGCGCTTGCGGCCGTGTCAGGTAGCCCCTGCAACATTTCCAAGAATCGCGCTTGACGCGACCGCGTGTTGAACACCCAAAGAACGAGCAAGTTCGCATTGAGCCCGTAGTGCGACTTGTAGAGCTGATCTTCGAAAACCTTCCGATACTGATCGATCGAACGCGCCCAGCTTTTGCGGTTTGCCGGTGAGGTCTTTGGTTCTGTGCCTCGATCCACCTCCAGCGCAAAGGCCCGGAATGCGCCGCCATAGTCGAGCGCGAAGAGCTGGTCCGGGATCAGCTTGGAGCGACCGATTGGAATGGCAAGTTCCGCGCACTTGATCGCCAAGATCTCGTGCGCCGGGATGTAGCGCACACCAGCACGTGCCGCAGCGATATCGATCCCGCCAGTGACCTGCGAGACCGTATAGCCGTGCCACCAGTGCCCGGTCGGACGAACGGTCGGCTCGTCCTCGCCCAGGTCGACAAGGTGGTCCTTCGCTTTGCGGGTCAGGTCGTAGATGTAGGGGTTGAACTCGGCCCGCTCGGTCGCGCGCTGCTGGCGTGGGAGCATCAGATATCCACCGGCCCTCAGCTTCTGCATCTGCCGGAGCGCCGTGTCCTTGCAGCGGTGGGTGTCGTGGGTGAGCTCGCAGAGTGATAGTGAGCTTTGAGGGCCATGACGTGCGATGTGCTTGAACCAGCGCACCTCGCGATTCGTCACCCGCACACCGCGCTGAGGCGCAATGTGATGGAATGTTGCCCGACCTAGTGTGTTCGTCGTCTGCATGGGTCAAAGCCTAGCAGGTTTCAGAGCTTGGGCGAAGTGTCCGTGGGGTCATCCCCTTGTTTTGTTTCTGTATTTTCAGGTGCGTCACCCGATGTGGCGCTATGTTCTTCTGCCGCATCCTCGGCGGAGTTTTCGCCTGTCTCTTCGTCGGTCTCAGCGTCAGGATCGGGCTCAGAATGATCCTTATCCTTGAACACGGGCTCGGCATAGGCCGCTCGGCTCGCATCGCGGATCGCGTCGAGCTCGTCCTTGGACCGCTTCTCAGCCTTCTCAAGCACGAAGAACGGGAAGCTGATCGGCACGGCCCGCTCGGTGAGCCCGCGCACATAGGTGGCAAAGGTGCCCTTGGGTTGCCGCTGGATCACGTTCGGGTCACAGGACATCTGGAGAGCCAAGGCGCGCGCATCGCGGGCAGAGACGCCGCCAGCCAGCTTGATCGAGGTATTGGCCTCGAAGGCCTCCTGGAGACCTTGAGTGAGCTGTCCGAGATACTGATGGGCCATCACCATGCCGACCTTGTATTTGCGCGCCTGGCTCAGGATGATGCCGATGTTCTGGTCGAAGTAGTCCTGCGCCTCGTCAATATAGACCATGACCGGCAACCGGTCGTAGCCGGGCAGCGTGGCCCGCTCCTGGGCGGCCTGCGCAATGAGGGCGATGAAGAAGCGACCGAAGATTTCCGTGCCCTGTTCCTTGAGCAGGCTTTTTGACGTGTTGATCAGGATGAGCTTGCCCGCGTTCATCTCGCTGAACATGTCGAACTTCGAGACCGGGTGGGAGAACATCCGTTCGAAGGTCTGGTTCTCAAGCACGCCGTAAAGCCGCCGCAGCACCTGGGTTTTGGTGTTGGCGAACTCTTTCGAGTCGAACTCGGTCTCGAAGAAGCGCCGCGGCGTGCCTTCGAGATTCTCGATGTGGGCGCGGTACTTCTCAGTCCCGCCCGGCTCCAGCAGCTCCCGGAGCGTGTGGATTGTGGCTTCGGGGATGTGGAACATCAGCCGGGTCACGTAGCGGAAAACCACGCTTTGTTTCGCCGTCATGCCCGCCGACAAGAGCGAGCCCAGCACGAAGTCGTAGAGTTCGATGATCGAATTGGTGAGCCGTTCGCGTTCCAGTGGGTCGTAGCCCTCAAGCCGATCCTGACCGACCGAGAACAGGTTCAGGCTGACCGGGTAGCCGATGTCCTCGGGATCGATCAGCACGATCTTCTCGGGCGGCAAGGTCTTGGCCTTCAGGATCGTGTTGAGAAGGTCCCCCTGGCTGTCGATCACCACCACCGACTTGTCACCGTGGGCGACTTCTTCGAGATCCTTGGCGATGAAGTATTGCAGGGTCTGGGTTTTGCCGTGACCGGAGCCCGCCACCATATGCATGTGCTCGAAGCGGCGCTCCTCGGGGACGGTGAACGGCGTCCTGAGGGTGAAGAGCTCCTTAAGATGGGTGCCCAGCAGATAGGTGTCGATGACATCGTCGCCCTTGTAGTCGACCGGGAAGACCGGATATGTGCGATGCGTGGCCCGCAGGTTCGCATCCAGCCGTTGCCGGAGCGCCTTGAAGTGCATGTAGTCGTTGTCTTGGAAGAACGGGGCGATGACGTTCTGCACCGCCTGTCCCAGTGGGTGGGTGAACTGCGTGACCTCGACGAGCACATCGCCCTCGATCGGCGGGACGGCATTTGCGATCGGTGCCAGCGCCTGGGAGATGATCTCCAACGCGGACATCACCATCACCCGGTCCGAACGTGCCTGACCGAGCCGGGCGAGCATGTCGCGATAGCGCGCACCCTCGACCGTGTTGCAGAGCGCCGGCAGCGGCGGGATCTCCGGCGATAGCCCCTCTTGCGCAAAGACCGACCGGCCGACATCCAGAAGCTGAATGCGCAGAGAGGCGGGAAGGTCCGTGGGCCAGTGCTGCCCTAGCGCCGCGTCGATCTCCTCGTCGGTGAGTTCGACGGTGCCAGCGAGTGCGTGGTTGTACAGGATCTCGGTTTCTTCGCGGGCGAGACGTTCGAGCCGCGTCGGGCTTTCGCTCCAGAGCCGGTAGCCGACATAGGCCGGGATCGCGATCAATGCGATCCACGAAACCAGGATCGCGATCAAGAGGATCATGCCGATGATCACGAATGTCAGGAACAGACCGCCGACATCGCTGACCGGATCGCGCGACATCAGAATTCGACCACCGTGCGCGAGTTCGTCTCGGCGTTGTCGTCAAGCCAAAGCTTCATCTGACCAAGAACGTCAAGCAGCGCTTCTTCGTAGATCTTTGCTTTCGAAGGCGTGGCACACAGGAAGGCGTCGACCCGCTCATTCATCAAATGCTCGACCCGCAACTCGAACTTCTCATCCCGGTCATCCACCTTGGCCGTGGCAGGTCTGCGGTCCAGGAGCTTTGTCCTCAACAACCCTCTCTGTCGGATGATCTGTTTCTCTTCGTGAGTAAAGGCAACCGAGAGATGGACCTCGTAATAGGTCGTCTTCAGAAGGAAGCCTTTCGTAAGCCTCCGGGGAGGGCCGTCTTTCTGACTTGAGGCTCACGGCGTAGGTCCGGCGCTATGTCCGACCATAGATACAGACCTGAAGTAGAGATC
>NZ_BMGI01000002.1 GCF_014640115.1 Sinisalibacter lacisalsi
TCGTGCTCCCGGTGCCTCTGTCCCGGATGCTCGCAGCATACACCCTGATCAAAGAATCAACGCCGAACATCGGCACCGAGAACCTCATACCGGTTACGAACCCGATCGAGCGCCTGAACAAGGAAGTGAAGCGCCGTGCCGACGTCGTAGGGATCTTCCCGAACGAGGCCTCGATCATGCGCCTGATCGGCGCCGTGCTGTTCGAGCAGAACGACGAATGGCAGACCTCAAGCCGCTACATGATGGTCGAAGCCTTCGCCCAGATCGATAAGGAGGAGATCGACCCCATTCTCAGCATAACAACGAAAGCCGCCTGATCATGACCTCAGGCCATCCAGGAATTTACACCATCTTGACGGACGTGACCCGTAATGCGCGCAGCTCTTTTTCAAGCCGTATCAAGAACAGCGCCTTCAGGTCTTTCTGGGTCGGCTCATCCATTGGCTTTACCGCATCAGGACGACAGGAACCTTGCAGCTGCGCACCATTTCAGTCGTGGTTGAGCCGATCACAAGGCTGCGGATACGGCTATGGCCATAGGCGCCCATCACGACCATGCCGAAACCTTCATCCTCGACCAGCTTGCCAAGTTCGGTATCCGGCTGACCTTCGATGACACGTGTGTCCGCATCAATGCCCGCCGCCTTCAACAGAGCCTTGGCATCCGCAAGCCCCTTCTTGACCTCAGGGGTTTCGCCGCCGACCGTGACGGCAGTGACCTTGAGATCCACGAAAAGCGAACTGCGAGCAATATGATCCACGGCCTTCATCGAGGAACTTCCGCCGTCATAGGCGACCAGCACCGACTCGATGGGGTGAAACGCGCGCGATGCGACAAAGACCGGCCGATGGGCCGCGCGCACGATGCGTTCGAGGTTCGAGCCTAGATGCCCCTTGGCGAAATCCGCTGCTTCGCCCCGTTTGCCGATCAGGATGACACGGGCGTCTTCTTCGATTTCGGCAATCGCTTCGACCACGTCGCCATGACGCAGGCGGGTCGTGATTTCCGTCACGCCGTCCTGATCGACGATCGCGCGTGCATCCTCAAGGACGGCGCGGCCGCGATGGCTGATCAGTTTGGCGCGCTGCGCGTCCAGATCCGCGAGTTCTTCAAGAAGTTTACTGCGCGCGCCGAGGCGGATGGCCCCGGACAAGTCCGTATTGGCGGAGTTTTCACGCCGACCGAGCACATGGATCAACTCTACCGGTGCGTCTGTTCTCTTGGCGATCCATGCGGCGTGATGACATACACTTTCCGAATAGATTGACCCGTCCACCAGCGCGATAATTTTCTTTGTCATGGTCTTCTCCTCCCTCAATGTTCCATCAACTTGTCCATCGCACCAGGCATGTCGTGGATGGCAAGCTTATCAACGATGGTTTCAGTCGCTTCATTCATACCGATGACTTCGACCTCAGCGCCATCACGACGGAACTTGAGGATCACCATGTCCAATGCCTGTACGCTGGATATGTCCCAGATATGCGCCTGGCTGACATCAATGATGACCTTGGTCAGCGCCTCCTTGAAATCGAATGCGTTCATGAAATCCTCAACCGACCCGTAGAAGAGCTGACCCTCTACCACATAGGTACGATGACTTCCGCTCTTGGTGATATCGGTCGTCACCTTGAACAGTTGCGCGATCTTGCCGGCAAAGAAGATTCCCGAAAGCAGCACGCCGACCAGCACCCCGATTGCCAGGTTATGGGTATAGACGACTGTCACCACCGTGGCGATCATTACGATGGACGAGGATCTGGGATGAACCGTGAGCGCCTTGATTGAAGACCATGAAAAGGTACCGATCGCGACCATGATCATGATCGCCACAAGGGCCGCCATTGGGATAATGCTGACCAGATCACCTAGAACCACCACCATGAAGAGCAGATACACACCTGCTGCGAAGGACGACAGCCGCCCACGACCGCCGGATTTCACATTGATGATCGACTGACCGATCATCGCACAGCCCGCCATGCCGCCAATAAATCCAGTCGCGGTATTGGCAATGCCCTGCCCGACCATTTCCTGAGAGCGGTTCGATTTTGTGTCCGTCAGATCATCAACGATGTTCTGCGTCATAAGGCTTTCAAGAAGGCCCACAACCGCAACCGCCACCGAATAAGGCAGGATGATCATCAAGGTCTCGAAGGTGAACGGGATCTGTGGAATGAGAAATATCGGCAGTGTGTCGGGCAACTCGCCCATATCGCCGACAGTGCGCACATCAAGGCCGAGTGCAAACGCCAGGGCTGTGAGGACGACGATGGTGACAAGCGGTGATGGGACCGCAATAGTTAGAAGCGGAAACAGGTAGATGATGGCGAGACCGGCTGCGACAAGCGCATAAGTGATCCATGTCACCTCGCGCGGATCGAGTTCGGGCAGTTGCGCCATGAAGATCAAAATGGCGAGCGCGTTCACGAACCCCGTCATGACGGATTTCGACACATACCGCATGATGAAACCCAACTTGAATAGCCCGGCTGCGATCTGCAACAGACCTGCCAGAACCGTGGCCGCCAAGAGATATTGCAGGCCGTAATCCTTCACGAGCGTGATCATCAGAACAGCGGTCGCTGCGGTTGCGGCCGAAATCATGCCGGGTCTGCCACCAGTGATCGCAATGATCACAGCGATCGAGAAACTTGCATAAAGCCCGACCTTCGGGTCGACGCCAGCAATAATTGAAAAGGCAATAGCCTCGGGGATGAGCGCCAGCGCCACCACGAGACCGGCCAGCAAATCGCCGCGAATGTTTCCCAGCCACTGGCTGCGATAAGCATCGAGTGAAATCATGAAATAGGTATCCGATACCGGCCAGGCATGAGACGCAAAGCCGGAGTGCATTCGCACAGTTGTCTATCGTTGTCCGGCGGATCGGCGGCCGGAAGAGCCACCCGGGATCTATCCCAGGTCCAAGTTCGCTGCGGTGCCGCATAGAGCGTTCTGAGGAGAAGAGCAACTCGATAGCGGCTATCACAACGAAAACTTTGCTTCGTTTTTGTCGGAAGTTGGGAGCAACGGGAGTAGAAAGAGGCATAGACTAGGTCAAGAACGGTAGCCGTGTTGAGTCTTCATGGCGTCCGGCCAGCCAAGAGGAAAGCTACGAGATCGTGCGGCGTCGACGTTCAAAGTGATCCCTGGCGACGAGTTTCATCACCGTGACAACACGTTGAAACAGTTCGCAAAGCTCTACCGAGAGAACACGAACGACTTCCCGCAGGGCTGCGCGGATGAGGACTACCGCCGCAAACTGGAAAAAGCCTACCCGCGTCACCTTCCGTGGCGCGACGATCGCGCTTTCCCACTAATTCAATTTCTCGGCGCGGCACTAGTCTCCTGATCCCGACAGTGGACGTGAGCTTGGCCGAATGGTGAAAACTGCCCGGCTCTTACCTCGCGGGATTCTACGCTCATTCTGTTACCCGAGATGTTACCCCTGAGCGAAAAACATACAGGTCCCTTGTGGGGTGATGCCTAAAACCTTGCTTTTCTTTGGGTTTTTGGCTCCGGCGGTAGGGATCGAACCTACGACCAATTGATTAACAGTCAACTGCTCTACCGCTGAGCTACGCCGGAACACGCTCGGCGATTTAGCAACATGCGGGGGGGCTGGCAAGGGGGCTGGGGCTTATTTTTTCCCGCCCCTTGCGTGGCCTCAGTCGCCGATGCGTTCGAAGCTGGCGTCGGCGGCGAGTTTGGGGCGCGGGCGGGTGATCTCGCGGGTGGTGAGATCGATGAGGTGGGCGAAGACGTTGCGCGCGGCGGCGGGCAGGAGGGCGGCGGGCGTGTCGGCGTAGATCGCGCGGGCGAGGCCGTCGGGCGTGGCCGGGCCTTTTGCTAGGGCCGCGAGGATCTCCGCCTCGCGGCTCTTGCGGTGGGCGACGAGCCAGTCGAGCCGGGCGGCGGGGTCGGTCACGGGCGCGCCGTGGCCGGGCAGGAACAGCCTTGCCCGCCGCGCCGCGAGCCTGTGACAGGAGGCGAGGAAGGCGGTGAGGTCGCCGTCGGGCGGCGAAATCAGCGTCGAGGCCCAGCCCATGACGTGATCGCCGGTGAAGATCACCTCGTCCAGCGCGAAGCTCAGGTGGCCGGCGAAGTGGCCCGGCGTCCAGATCGTCTCGAGCCTGCGGCCGTTGCCGATATCGAGCGTCTCGCCGTCTTCGAGCTGCACATCGGGCGTGAACCCGTGCTCCACGCCCTCGCCGCCGGCGGCCAGCCCGCGCGCGGCGAGGTCGGCCATCACCGGGCTGCGGCCGGCCTCGGGCGGGCCGAAGGCCTGCACGCGCGCGCCGGTGGCCTCGGCCAGCGGGCGGGCGAGGGGGGAATGATCGAGGTGCGCATGGCTCACCAGAACCCGCGCCACCCGTTCGCCGGGGGCGAGGCCCGCCAGGATTGCATCGTAGTGGGCGCGGATCGCGGGGCCGGGATCGAGCACCGTCACCGCGCCTTCGCCGAGAACATAGGTGTTGGTGCCCCAATGCGTCATCGGCGAGGGGTTGGGAGCGAGCAGCAGCCGGATGCCGGGGGCGAGCGGCTGGATCACGCCGGGGGTGGGCCTTGCGTCCTTCATGGCGGCACGAAACCCCGGCGCGGCGGCGAAGGCAAGGGGGGTGCTTGCATGTGCCATGGCCCCGCGCCATGCTCGCGCCGCCTGCAGGGGCTCCGGACGCGACGCCGACGGGGCCGAACGAGGAGACACCGCCGATGGCCCGCCGCCCGCGCAAGGACCGCGCCGCCGAGAGCCCGCCCGCGGCGCACGCCTTTCGCCAGGCCGCGCTTGCCGCGCCGCGCCCGCGGTTCGAACTGGCAGGGGCCGAGGCCCGCGCGGCGCTGGTGGCGCGCGCGCTGCGGCTGCTGGAGGAGCATGGCGTGGCGGTGATCCACGAAGCCGCCCATGCGGCGCTTCTGGCGGCCGGGGCGCGGCCGGGGCGCGAGCCTTCGCGCCTGCGCCTGCCGCGCGCGCTGGTGGAGGAGGCGCTGGCGGCGACGCCGAAACAGGTTCTGCTCGCCGGCAAGCAACCCGACCGCGACGTGCCCCTGCCGCGCGGCGACCATGGCTTCGTGATGCGCACCGGCACCGGCGCGCATGGTTTCATCGAGATCGACAGTGGCGATTTTCGCAACATGGAGATCTCCGACGTC
This sequence comes from Sinisalibacter lacisalsi, assembly GCF_014640115.1. Classification (GTDB taxonomy): domain Bacteria; phylum Pseudomonadota; class Alphaproteobacteria; order Rhodobacterales; family Rhodobacteraceae; genus Sinisalibacter; species Sinisalibacter lacisalsi. The sequence goes on from NZ_BMGI01000002.1 coordinate 5,153, forward strand.
GCCACCATCGCCCGGCTGGCCAACGGGCTCGACCAGGTGGGGTTCATCGCGCATCCGTTTTCCTACGGCGTGCACGAGCTGACGAGCGACATCCACGGCGTCGGCGAATTGATCGTGAACACCGACAAGCACATCTGGCTGCAGCCCTACAACGTCGAGAACGTCGAGTTCCTGGTGAAGATCGCCGAGGTGGCGGGGTCGACGCCCGATCGCCCGATCGCCTCGACGATCATGTGTTCCTTCACGCCGCTGGAGTTCAAGGTGATGGACGTGGAGGCGCTGATCCAGTCGGGGCGCGCGGGGCTGCCGGTGCATGCCTGCTCGCTGCCCTCGGCGGGCGGCACCGCGCCGCTCTCGGTGGCCGGCAACGTGCTGATGGCGGTGAGCGAGATCCTCGCGATGGTGACGATGGGCCACGTCCTCGCGCCCGGTTTGGCCGTAATCGCCACGCCGCTGATGTTCACCCTCGACATGGCCACCGGCCAGGCGCTGCACGCCTGCCCGGAGAGCCTGCAGGCCAAGGCGCTGGCGGTGGAGGTGCTGCGCGGGCTGGGGCTTGTCACCCATACCTACGGCATGGGCTCCGACACCCCCGCCGCCGACCGCCAGTCGATGGCGGAACGGGCGATGCTGGGACAGATGGTGGCGATGGCGGGGACAGACATCCTCGGCGGCGTCGGCCAGTTGCAGACCGCGACGGTGTTCGACCCGGTGCAGGCGGTGCTCGACGACGAACTGGGCGGCTACCTGCGCGCGCTGGTGGCGGTGCCCGATCTGAGCGAGGCGGCGTTCAACTGGGACGAGGTGAGCGAGATCGGCCTCGGCGGCCATTTCCTCGCCTCCGGGCAGACCCTGGCGCTGTGCCGCTCGCAATACCGCCCGGAAGTGTTTCAGCGCGACCGGCGCGACGATTACGACAAGGCGGGCCGGGCAGGGGCCTGGGAAGCCGCGCGCGACAAGGCCCGCGCGCTGATCGCCGCGGACCCGCCCGAAGGCCTGCCCGACGCGGCGGCACGCGCCGAGATCCGCCGGCTGCGCACCCGGGCCGACGAGGAAATCATCGGCAAGGCCACGGTTTCGGGCCGTCGCGCCGTGATCTGAGGCCGGCCACGCGCCGCCCCTGCGGATGCGCATCCGGCTGGCGGGGGGATGGTAGGCCCGGAGGGACTCGAACCCCCAACCAAGGCGTTATGAGCGCCCTGCTCTAACCAATTGAGCTACAGGCCCACCGTGGCGCTAGAGGTAGCATGGGGCGCGGCGGGGTCAAGCGGGCGTTGCCAATCGCGCGCCCTTGGGCTATCGCGTCGGCAATCGTATCGGGGGCTGCCATGACCGGGAAGAAGAACGGGATCACCTACGCCGACGCCGGTGTGGATATCGACGCAGGCAACGCACTTGTCGAGCGGATCAAGCCCGCCGCGCGGCGCACGAACCGGCCCGGGGTGATGGCCGGGCTCGGCGGGTTCGGCGCCTTGTTCGATCTCAAGGCGGCCGGCTACCGCGATCCGATCCTGGTCGCCGCGACCGACGGGGTGGGCACCAAGCTGCGGATCGCGATCGACACCGGCAAGGTCGACACCATCGGCACCGACCTGGTGGCGATGTGCGTGAACGATCTGGTCTGCCAGGGTGCGGAGCCGCTGTTTTTCCTCGACTATTTCGCCACCGGCAAGCTCGAGGTCGAGGCCGCGGCCAGCATCGTCGAAGGCATCGCCGCGGGGTGCACCGCGTCCGGCTGCGCGCTCATCGGCGGCGAGACGGCGGAGATGCCGGGGATGTATGACGCGGGCGACTTCGACCTTGCGGGCTTCGCCGTGGGAGCGATGGAACGCGGTGCGGCGCTGCCGGCGGGCGTGGCCGAGGGCGACGTGCTGCTCGGGCTCGCCTCCGACGGGGTGCATTCCAACGGCTACAGCCTGGTGCGCAAGATCGTCGAGGTCTCGGGCCTCGGCTGGGACGATGCCTGCCCGTGGGACGAAGGCACGAGCCTTGGCGCGGCGCTGCTCGCGCCGACGCGTCTCTACGTCAAGCCGGCGCTGGCGGCGCTGGCGGCAGGGGAGGTGCATGCGCTCGCCCATATCACCGGCGGCGGGCTGACCGAGAACCTGCCGCGGGTTCTGCCCGAGGGGCTGGGGGCGCTCGTCGATCTCGGCGAGTGGACGCTCCCGCCGGTGTTTCGCTGGCTTGCCGAGACCGGCGGGCTCGACCAGGCGGAACTGCTCAAGACCTTCAATTCCGGCATCGGCATGGTGCTGGTGGTCGAGGCGAGAAGCCTCGCCGCCGTGCGCACGGCGCTCGAGGCGGCGGGTGAAACCGTGTTCCAGATTGGCCGGCTGCACCCGGGCGAGGGCGTGCGCTACCTCGGGAGCCTCGCGTGACGAAGCGCGTCGCGATCCTGATCTCGGGGTCGGGATCGAACATGGTGGCGCTGGCCGAGAGCATGGTGGGCGATCACCCGGCGCGGCCGGTGCTCGTCGTGTCGAACCTGCCCGGCGCGGGCGGGTTGGGACGGGCCGAGGCGATGGGTATCGCCACGGCGGTGGTGGATCACCGCCGGTTCGCGGGCGACCGCGCTGCCTTCGAGGCCGAGCTGGCCCGGGTGCTGGAGGCCGCCCGGCCCGACATTCTCTGCCTCGCGGGCTTCATGCGCATCCTCACGCCGTGGTTCACCGCGCGCTGGGCCGGGCGCGCGCTCAACATTCACCCCTCGCTGCTGCCGAAATACCGCGGCCTCGACACCCACGCCCGGGCGCTGGCCGCCGGCGACAGCGAGGCGGGCTGCAGCGTGCACGAGGTGACGGCGGAACTCGATGGCGGGCCGATCCTCGGCCAGGCGCGGGTGCCGATCCTGCCGGGCGACACCCCCGAGCGCCTGGCCGCCCGGGTGCTGCCGATGGAGCACGAGCTCTACCCGGCGGTGCTGCGGCGCTACGCGGCGGGCGACAGGACGCCGGTTTTCCTGCCCTGAGGCCGCGTCGATGCGCGCCGCTCGCGGCATGGCGCTTTATTCCCGCGCCGAACCCCGATACACCGGCATCAACGCGCAAGAGACGACGAGACCGAAAGCTTACATGATCACCATTACAACCACCGAGGCGCTGGCCGAGTTCTGTTCCCGCGCCGCCGCTCATCCTTACGTCACCGTCGATACCGAGTTCCTGCGCGAGCGCACCTATTATTCCAAGCTCTGCCTGGTGCAGCTGGCCGTGCCCGGAGACGAGGCCGAAAACGCGGTTCTGGTCGATCCGCTGGCCGAGGGGCTCTCGCTCGAACCGCTCTACGATCTGTTCCGCGATCCGAACGTGGTGAAGGTGTTTCACGCCGCGCGCCAGGATCTCGAGATCTTCTACGTCGACGCCGGGCTGATCCCGGCGCCGCTGTTCGACACGCAGGTGGCGGCGATGGTCTGCGGCCACGGCGACCAGGTTGGCTACGAGACGCTGGTGCGCAAGATCGCGCGCGCCGATCTCGACAAGTCGTCGCGTTTCACCGACTGGTCGCGCCGGCCACTGAGCGAGGCGCAGAAAAAATACGCGCTGGGCGATGTCACCCACCTGCGCCGGATCTACGAGGTGCTTTCGGCCGAACTGGAAGAGACCGGGCGGGCCCCCTGGGTCGAGGAAGAGATGGCGGTGCTGAACGATCCGGCGACCTACCGGGTGGAGCCCTCCGAGGCCTGGTTGCGGGTGAAGACGCGGACCAGTTCGGGCAAGTTCCTCGCCGTGGTGAAGGAACTGGCGCGGTTTCGCGAGGGCTACGCGCAATCGCGCGACGTGCCGCGCAGCCGGGTGTTCAAGGACGATGCCCTCGTCGAGCTGGCCTCGACCAAGCCCACTGATATGACCGATCTGTCGCGCTCGCGGCTGCTGCTGCGCGAGGCCCGGCGCGGCGAGATCGCGGAAGGGATCCTCGCCGCGGTGAAAGCCGGGCTGGAAACGCCGCCCGAGAAGATGCCGACGCCGCCGGTCAGCGGCCGCGAGAAGCTGCAGGTCAACCCGGCGCTGGCCGACCTGTTGCGGGTGCTGCTGAAGGCGCGGTCGGAAGAAACGAAGGTGGCGCAGCGGCTGATCGCCAATGCCGCCGACCTCGACCTGCTCGCCGCCGGACGGCGCGACGTGGCGGCGCTTAAGGGCTGGCGGGCCGAGGTTTTCGGCAATGACGCGCTGCGCCTGTGCGAGGGCAAGCTGGCGCTTGCGGCCAAGGGCCAGAGCGTTCGGGTGATCGAGGTCTGATCCGGCGCCGGCGCGCCGGGGCGGTCAGCGCCCGGCGGTGCGGCTGTTGCGCTCGCCGACCACGCGGATCGAGCGCACGTCGCGCAGCGCGGAATTCGAGATGAACTCGGCCACTTCCACGGTGCGGGCGTAGGGCGTCGAGGCCGGGGTGGCCCAACGCGGCGGGGCGATGCGGAAGACGTAGGTCAGCACGCCGCCCTCGGGTTCGCCATCGTTCTCGGGCACCAGCTCGGCATCCCAGTAGCCGACGCGCGGCGGCAGGCCGGAGGCATGCACGATCACCCCCGCCGTGGTGCGCTCGATCCTCAGGTCGGTGACCTGGTCGACACGCAGGCGGCGGTCGTTCGAATCGGCGTAGCCGCCGGACGGCTCGAGCGCCACCATCCGGTCATCCGGATTGGAGGCCGCGCCGAACCAGGTCAGCGGGTTCAGGTTGATACCATCGCTACAGGCGGCGAGGCCGAGAACGAGGCTGAGCGCGACGAATAGGCGGGCAATGCGGGCCATGTTGATCTTCCCCCGTGGTCCTTGCCTTGAGTAACGCAGGCGCGCGGGTTTGAAAACCCGCCACGTGCGGGTCTGGACCTTTGGTGTGGCGCATCCTAGGTGAAGGGGGCTGAAACAGGAGAGGCGCGCATGGCCACGGAAGCATTCGAAGCGATTGTCGAGGATTTCGAGTTTCTCGACGACTGGGAAGACCGCTACGCGATGGTGATCGACCTCGGCAAGCGGATGCAACCGCTCGACGAGGCACTGAAGGTTCCGGCGACGAAGGTGGACGGCTGTGCCAGCCAGGTCTGGCTGGCGCCGCGAATCGAGAACGCCACCTTCCATTTCGACGGGGATTCGGATGCGCTCATCGTGCGCGGGATCATCGCCGTTCTGCACGCGCTCTACGACGGGGTGCCGGTGGCGAAGGTGACGGCGATCGACGCGCAGGCCGAGCTTGGCCGGTTGCACCTCGAAGAACACCTCTCGGGCCAGCGCACCAACGGGCTCAGGGCGATGGTCGAACGGATCCGCAAGCTCGCGACCGAGGCGGCCTGACCGCGATCCGGCGGTGCGGCTTCGGCGCGCATTGTGGATTGGTTTTTGGGCTGCCCGTCGTGCCGGAGGACCGCCTCCCGCGTGCCCCCCGAGATATTTCCACCGGGATGAAGCCGGATCAGAGCCGGGCCAGCGCCGGGGCGAGGTCGCCGTAGCCGGTCTGGCGGCGCTCGTAGGCGAGGCCGAGGCGGGCGGCGGCAGCGCGGGCCTGGGCGTCGAGCGCCGGGTCGTCGGTCTGGGCGAGATAGACCAGCGTTTCGTAATTTCCGAAATAGGCGTCGCGCAGTTCGGGGTGGCGGTCGAGCCCGAGCGGCTTGATCACGAAGGCCTCGAACTGGCGGGTGAGGAAATCGGTGAGGTAGAAGGCGGTGGCCTCGTCACGCTCGGCGAAGGCCTCATTGCCCTCGAAGAAGCTGTAGCAATGCGGGCCTTCCAGCATCTCGACGCCGTAACGGGCGCAGACCTCCGCGATACGGCCGCCGGAGCCGCAATCGGCGTAAGCCACGAAGATTGTTTCGTAAGTATCACGGTGCTTTACGATCGCATCTTCAAGCGCCGTGTGAATGCGTTCCGGCCGGTTGTGCAGGATTGCGGGCAGGCAGGCGAGATCGACATGGGTGAGCCCGTTCGCCTGCAGCACCGCAAGGATTTCGCGCGCCAGCGCGCCGCAGCCGATCACCAGCACCCGGCCCTTGCCGCTGGCGGCGAGCCCTTCGGTGGTCAGGCGGGTGTCGTCGTCGGTCATTTCAGTTTGACCGCGGTGCCGTAGGCGAGGATTTCCGACGCGGCCTGGGCGATCTGCGAGGTTTCGAAGCGGACCGCGATCACCGCGTCGGCGCCGAGCGCCTCGGCTTCGGCGATCATCCGGTCGAGCGCCTGTTCGCGCGCGCCGGCCATCAGCGAGGCGTATTCGCGGATCTCGCCGCCGACGAGGTTGCGCAAGCCCGCGACGATATCGGAGCCGATGTGCTTGGCGCGCACGGTGGAGCCGCGCACGAGGCCGAGCGCGACCGTCTCGCGTCCGGGCACGGTGTCGGTGGTGAGAACCAGCATCACTTGTCCATCCTGTCGTAGTGGTCGTCGTCGGTGTTGGCGAGCCGCTCGGCGATCACCCGCCAGGCGACGTAGGCCACCAGCATCACCGGGATGACGACGAACCAGCCAAGCGGGAACTGCACCGCGGCGGCGACCATGGTGGCGATCCAGACCGTGATCCCGGCGGCGGCGATCACCACGACGAGGATGAGAACGAACTTGTCGATCGGCATGGGGGCCTCCTTGTCCGCTTCAGATGGGGGCGGGCCGGGCGCGCCGCAAGCGTCATTCGCCCTTGTCGGTGAGCTTCTGCCAGGCGATGCCGAACAGCATCGCGAGCGGCATCAGCGCGAAAAACACCTGCCCCGAGAGCGCATCGGCGCGAATCGCGGAGGCGAGCAGCCAGAGCGCGGCGGCGGCCGATCCCCCCGCGAGGGCGAGGAAAAACAGCCGCCGACCCGGTGCCAAGGCTCAGCCTGCCATCTGGTTGTGCTTGCGCGCCATGAATTGCTTGGCCGTCTCCACCGCCACGGCGGCATCGCGGCAATAGGCGTCGGCCCCGATCGCCTTGCCGAATTCCTCGTTCAGCGGCGCGCCGCCCACCAGCACGATATACTTGTCGCGCTTGCCTTCGGCGACCAGCGTGTCGATCACCACTTTCATGTAGGGCATGGTGGTGGTGAGCAGGGCCGACATGCCGATGATGTCGGCGTCTTCCTTCTCGGCGGTCTCGATGTAGTTCTCGACCGGGTTGTTGATTCCGAGATCGACGACCTCGAACCCGGCGCCTTCCATCATCATCGACACCAGGTTCTTGCCGATGTCGTGGATGTCGCCCTTGACCGTGCCGATCACCATCTTGCCGACCTTCGGCGCGCCGGTCTCGGCCAGCAGCGGCTTGAGGATCGCCATCCCCGCCTTCATCGCGTTGGCGGCGAGCAGCACCTCGGGCACGAACAGGATGCCGTCGCGGAAATCGTCGCCGACCACCTTCATCCCGGCCACCAGCGCCACGGTGAGCACCTTGTAGGGCGCCCAGTCGCGGGCGAGCAGAATCTGGGTGGCTTCCTCGATCTCCTCCTTGAGCCCGTCGTAGAGATCGTCGTGCATCTGCGCGACGAGTTCTTCGTCGTCGAGTTCGGAGAGGATGATGTCGTCGTCTTCGTCGGCCATGGGTGCTCTCTCCCGTTCGGCGTCATGCGCGGTTGTCTGTTCCTACATGCGGTCTGGCGCGCTGGCGATATTGGCGTTTTGCGACTTCGAGCGCGCGATTGGCGACTTCGCCGCAGGTTGGGCGGGGCGGCGTCAGTCGCGCCGCCGCCGTCCGCGCCGTTCGCGCACCGGCGCGCCGGCGTTGTCGCCGGTGCCGTCGGAGGCGGAGGAGAAGGCGCCGAGGCGGGCCACGATCTCGTCGAGCGTCGGCTTGGTGTCGGATTTCGGCCGTGTTTCCAGCGCCGCGCGCATCGCCACCAGGTGTTCCGGCGTGGTGCCGCAGCAGCCGCCGATGATCCGCGCGCCGCAGTCGCGCGCGAGCACGGCGTAATCGGCCATCAGCTCCGGCGTGCCATCGTAATGGATGTGGCCGTGAACGTATTTCGGGATACCGGCGTTGCCCTTGGCGATGATCGGCCGCTCGCTGCCCGAGGCGGCGAAGCCGAGAATCGTGCGCAGCAGGTCCGAGGCGCCGACGCCGCAGTTGGCGCCGAAGCCGATCGGTGGGTTGGGCAGGCTTTCGACGAGGCTGACGAAGTCGGTGGAGGTGACGCCCATCATCGTGCGCCCGGCGGTGTCGAAGCTCATCGTGCCGCACCAGGGCATGCCGGCCAGTTCCGCGGCCTTCGCGGCGGCCCTGTATTCGTCGCCGGCCGAGATCGTCTCGGCCCAGAGCACGTCGGCGCCGCCGGCCTTCAGCCCCTCGGCCTGTTCATGGAACATCTCGACGGCGCGGTCGAAGGTGAGCGGGCCCATCGGCTCCATGATCTCGCCGGTCGGCCCCATCGAGCCGGCCACCACCACGGTGCGCCCGGCCTTGTCGGCCACCTCGCGGCCGAGTTCGGCGGCGATCCTGTTCAGCTCGTGCACGCGGGTGTGCGCCTCGTGCAACTTGAGCCGCGCGGCGGTCCCGCCGAAGGAGTTGGTGAGGAAGAGATCGGACCCGGCGTCGACCGCGCCCTGGTAGAGCGCGCGGATCTTGTCGGGTTCATCGACGTTCCACAGTTCCGGCGCGTCGCCCGAGGTCAGCCCCATGTTGAACAGGGTGGTGCCGGTGGCGCCGTCGGCCATCAACCAATCGTTCTGATCGAGCAGGCGGCTGAGCGCGTCCTGTGTCATGCCGGGGTCTCCTCTGGCTTGCTTCGGGCCTAGGTGCCACGAATGCCGGCGCGGCGCAAATCGCAAAGCTGCATGAAGATCATGAGCCGAAGGCGGGCTTCGACGACGGGCGCGGCGCGCGGGCCGGCTGCCCGCCCGCGCGATCCGCGGACCGGGCCTGGGTGGCTCAGAGTTCGCTGAGAACCTGCTCGCGCGCCATGGCGAGCAACTCGGCCCGCTTGGCGCGGATCTCGTCGGCGGAGGACTTGTCGCCGAGGTCGGCGGCGACCTTGCGCACCACGTCCTCGTGGCCGGCTTCCTCGAAATCGGCCTTGATCACCGCGGCGGCATAAGTAGCGGCTTCGCCACCGGTCTTGCCCAGTTTCTCGGCGGCCCAGAGCCCGAGCAGCTTGTTGCAGCGCGCTTCGGCCTTGAAGTTCAGTTCCTGGTCATGCGCGAACTTGTTCTCGTAGGCGTTTTCGCGATCGTCGAAGGTGGTCATGGATGCAGCCCTCAGTTTCCGTCCTCGGCACCCATATGCCCTCGCGCGGGCTGTCAGGCAACCCCATCCGCTGCCAATTCGCCCGCCGCGCCCGGCGCCGCCGCTTGCGGGGGCGGGGGCATTGCACTATATCCCCGGCAACAGGCCCGGAGCCCCGGGCTCCGCGCGACGGAAGGCACCTCCATGGCACGACGCAAGAAGATCTACGAAGGCAAGGCCAAGATTCTTTACGAAGGCCCCGAGCCGGGCACGCTGGTGCAGTATTTCAAGGACGATGCCACCGCTTTCAACGCCGAGAAACGGGCCACGATCGAGGGCAAGGGGGTGCTCAACAACCGCCTGTCGGAGTTCTTCATGACCGGGCTCGCCAACATCGGCGTGCCGAACCATTTCATCAAGCGGCTGAACATGCGCGAGCAGCTGATCCGGCAGGTCGAGATCATCCCGCTGGAAGTCATCGTGCGCAATTTTGCCGCGGGCAGCATGGCCAAGAGGCTTGGGCTGGAAGAGGGCACGCCGCTGCCCCGGCCGATCGTCGAGTTCTCCTACAAGGACGACGCCCTGGGCGACCCGCTGGTGCCGGAGGAATACATCATGGCCTTCGGCTGGGCGACGCAGCAGGACATGGACGATATCGTCGCGCTGGCGCTCAGGGTGAACGATTTCCTCTCCGGGGTGATGTTCGGCGTCGGGATCAAGCTCGTTGACTTCAAGATCGAGATCGGCCGGATCTGGGACAACGATTACATGCGCCTGATCGTGGCCGACGAGATCAGCCCCGACAGCTGCCGGCTGTGGGATATCGAGACCGGCCAGAAGCTCGACAAGGACGTGTTCCGCCGCGATCTCGGCAACCTCACCGACGCCTACACCGAAGTGGCCCGCCGCCTCGGCGTGCTGCCCACGAACGTGACCCACACCACCAAGCCCACGCTGATCAACTGACCTCGCGGGGCAGGGCGGGCCGTGGCCCGCCTGTCTTGCGCGATGCGGAGGATGCGCTCGCCCGTTGCCACCCGAAGATGGGCGGTGGCGGGCCTCTTGCCGAGGTTCGACCGTCACCAACCACGCGCGCGGCGGGCCATTCATCCTTGCCGCAACAAGGTCCGGCTGACAAACTCCCGTGAAAAGGTCTTGCCTTGCGGAGGAGGAACATGGACCGTTTTACCGGCGGATGTTTGTGCGGCAAGCTGCGCATCGTCGCGACGGGGCGACCCTACAGGGTTGGTCTTTGCCACTGCCTTGACTGCCGCAAGCACCACGGCGCCCTGTTTCACGCCTCGGCGATATTTCCCCGGGATGCGGTGACGATCGAGGGTGAAGCCCGCGACTACGCCGGGCGGTTCTTCTGCCCCACCTGCGGCTCGACCGTGTTCGGGCGCAGCGCCGACGAGATCGAAGTGAACCTCGGCGCGCTGGATGCGCCGGACCAACTGCAACCGACCTACGAGCTTTGGACCATCCGCCGCGAGTCCTGGCTGCCGCCGTTTGCGGTTGCGCGACGATACGAGCGTGATCGCGATGAAACGGATCGCTTTGAAGGGTAAGGTGCAAGGGGCGCAGGCAGGCAATCGGGCCAACCCCGCCGCCGCAGGGCCACCCGCCAAGGCGGCGTTTGGGCCGGATCGGTCCGAAGCGGGCCTGCACGATATCTGCATCTGGTCCAGCCGGGTGCTTCATTGTATGACTGCGCCAGATCTTGACCGCCCCGGGGAATCGAAGGAGCCGCGCCCATGAAAGTCCGTGTCGATGTCATGCTGAAGGCCGGGGTGCTCGATCCGCAGGGCGAGGCGGTGCGCCACGCGCTCGGTTCGCTCGGGTTCGGCAACGTGAACGGCGTGCGCCAGGGCAAGGTGATCGAGCTGGACCTCGACACCGAGGACGCCGCCGCCGCCGAGGCGGAGGCCACCGAGATGGCCGAGAAGCTGCTCGCCAACACCGTGATCGAGAGCTACGCCGTGAAGGTGCTGGGCTGATGCGCGCCTCGGTCATCGTTTTCCCCGGCTCCAACTGCGACCGCGACATGGCCGTGGCCTTTGAGCGGGCGGGCGCCGATGTGACCATGGTCTGGCACAAGGACGACCACCTGCCGGAGGGCACCGATATCGTCGGCGTGCCGGGCGGGTTTTCCTTCGGCGATTACCTGCGCTGCGGCGCGATCGCGGCGAAGTCGCCGATCAGCCGGTCGATCGTCGCCCATGCCGGCCGGGGCGGCTACGTTCTGGGCGTGTGCAACGGCTTCCAGGTGCTCACCGAAACCGGGCTTCTGCCGGGCGCGCTGATGCGCAACGCCAATCTCAAGTTTATCTGCAAACCCGTTGATCTCACGGTGGAAACCACGCAAAGCGCCTTCACCTCCGGCTACCGGCCGGGGCAGCGGATCACGGTGCCCGTCGCGCATCATGACGGCAACTACCAGGTCGACGAGGCAACGCTGGCGCTGCTCGAGGCGGAAGACCGGATCGCGCTGCGCTACGTCGACAATCCGAACGGCTCCACCGCCGATATCGCGGGCGTTCTCTCGGCCAACCGGCGGGTGCTGGGGATGATGCCGCACCCCGAACGCGCGGTTGATGCGGCCCATGGCGGCACCGACGGGGTGGCAATGTTCCGCGCGTTGTCGGAGGCGCTGGTCTCGGCCTGACTTGTGAGCCGCAGGGCAGCGGGTGTATCGTCGATCCATGGCGAGCTCGCAAGCGACAACCCAGATCAAACCGGCCCGCACCGCGCCGCCCGTGCCGGAGCGGCTGTCGCTGCGCGCCCGGCTTACGCTGGTTGTGCTGGTCTCCCTAGCGGTGGTCACGGTCTGGATCTCGAACGAATGGCTGACAGCGCGTTACACCGAGACGACACGGTCGCGCGCCGAACTGCGGCTTGCGCTCTACTCGGGCAACCTGATGAGCGAGCTGCAGCGCAATTCGGTGGTGCCGCTCCTGCTCTCGCGTGATCCGGCGCTGATCGGCGCGCTCAGTTCGAGCGATTACGCGATGTCGTCGCAGCGGCTGATTTCGTTTCGCGAAGAGATCGGCGCGGCCTCGTTGATGTTGCTCGACAATGACGGCCGGATCGTGGCTGCGACCAATCGCGAACGGCTCGGTGCCAACAACAGCGATGCGCCCTATTACGTCGAGGCGCTGCGGTCCTCCGATACCGTCTTCACCGTCACCCGCACCGAGGTCGGAGCCTACGGGTTCACCTATGCGCGCAAGATCACCAGCGGCGGCTCCAATCTCGGGGTGATCGTCGTCGAGGTGGATCTGGCGAAATTCGAGCAAAGCTGGGCCGGGATTTCCGACGCGGTCCTGGTGACCGATTCGGAGGGCATGATCATCCTGTCGACCGAGCCCAGATGGCGCGGGCTGGCCGAGGCGGAGGCCTTTTCGGCGGTGGAGCCGCGAACCGCGATCGCCCGCGCGGTGCAATCGACCGCGTCCTGGGCGTCGCTGCCCTCCGAGGCGTTCTTCAACGGCGACGACGTGATCCGGCAGGACGCGCGGATCCCGTTCCAGGGCTGGCGGATCACCTCCTTCACCACCTATGCCTCGGTGCGCGAGCGGGTGAACGGGGTGCTGGCGCTGGAGATCATGGGCTTCGCCATCCTGCTTGCCTTCACCTTCTACGTCATCAGCCGCCGCGCCACCTCGCGCTCGATGCTGTTCCAGCTCGAATCGGCCGAGCTGCGCCAGCTCAACGCGGCGCTGAGCCGCGAGGTCGCCGAGCGCCAGAAGGCCGAGGCCAACCTGCAGGTGGCCGAGCAGACGCTGGCGCAAAGCTCCAAGCTGGCGGCGCTGGGCGAGATGTCGGCGGCGGTGAGCCACGAGCTCAACCAGCCGCTCGCGGCGATGAAAACCTACCTCGCCGGGGCCAAGCTCCTGCTGCAACGCAAGCGTCCGGAAGAGGCGCTTTCGAGTTTCCAGCGGATCGACGACCTGATCGAGCGGATGGGCGCGATCACCCGCCAGCTCAAGTCCTACGCCCGCAAGGGGGGCGACGCCTTCGCGCCGCTCGACGTGCGCGAGAGCGTGTCGACCTCGCTCAGCATGATGGAGCCGCAACTCAAACGCCGGCAGGTGCGGATCACCCGCAACGTGCCGCGCGCGCCGGTGATCGTGATCGGCGACAGGGTCCGCCTCGAACAGGTGCTGATCAACCTGATGCGCAACGCCATCGACGCCACCAAGACGGTCGACGCACCGCAGGTCGACATCCTGCTCACCGCCGACGACGAAAGCGCGCGCATATCGGTGCGCGACAACGGCCCCGGGGTGGAGGATCTCGACAAGCTGTTCGAGCCTTTCTACACCACCAAGCAGCCCGGCGACGGTGTCGGGCTCGGTCTGGCGATCTCCTCGGGCATCGTCGCCGATCTCGGCGGCCGCCTCACCGCGCGCAATGCGACAACGGGGGGGGCTGTATTCGAAGTGGAACTGCCTATCTTCAAGGCAGACAAGGAAAATGACGAGGCGGGCGTCGAAGCGGCCGAATGAGGCGCGAATGTCCGACCCGGGGGGATGGCCCGGGGAATTTTCGGCCCGAAGGGGGCCAGAGGGTAAAGACCATGGCACAGGCAATGAAAATCGCGATCGTCGATGACGAACAGGACATGCGCCAATCCATCAGCCAGTGGCTGGCGCTCTCGGGGTTCGATACCGAGACCTTCCCCTCCGCCGAGGAGGCGCTGAAATCGGTCGGCCAGGATTATCCCGGCGTGATCATCTCCGATATTCGCATGCCCGGCATGGACGGGATGCAGTTTCTGAAAAAGCTCATGAGCGTCGACAGCTCGCTGCCGGTGATCATGATCACCGGCCATGGCGACGTGCCGATGGCGGTCGAGGCGATGCGGGTGGGGGCTTACGACTTCCTCGAAAAACCCTTCAACCCTGACCGGATGACCGAGCTTGCCAAGAAGGCGACGCAGGCGCGGCGGATGACGCTCGACGCCCGCGCCCTGCGCCGTGAACTCGGCGACGGCACCACGATCATGAAAAAGCTGGTGGGTGCCAGCCCGGTGATGGAGCGGCTGCGCGAGGATATCCTCGATCTCGGCCAGGCGGACGGCCACGTTCTGATCGACGGCGAGACCGGCACCGGGAAAACCCTCGTCGCCCATGCCCTTCACGCGGTGGGGGCCAAGGCGGGGCGCAAGTTCGTCGTCGTCCGCCTCGCCGGGCAGGACGAGGAGACGCTGGGCGCCAATCTGTTCGGCCCGATGGAGGAGGGCGGCCAGCAGCCGCTGGTGGAGCAGGCGCGCGGCGGCACGCTGGTGTTCGAGGATATCGAGGCGCTGCCGATGGCGCTGCAGGCCCGGCTCCTGGCCTGGATCAACGACCAGGGCACGCCGCCAGAAACCCGGGTGGTGGCGATCTGCAACCTGCAGGACGGCGGGCGGACCTGCGAGGATTGCCTGCGGCCCGATCTCTTCTACCGGCTGGCGCAGATGAAGATCACCCTGCCGCCGCTGCGCGCGCGCGGCGAGGATATCCTGATGCTGTTCACCCGCTTCGCCGACCAGTTCGCCGAGGAATACGGCTGCGCCGCACCGACGGTGAGCGCGCAGGAGGCGGCGCAACTGCTGCAGGCGCCCTGGCCGGGCAACATCCGCCAGCTCATCAACATCGCCGAGCGGGCTGTGCTGCAATCGCGCCGGGGCTCGGGCACGATCAGTTCGCTCCTGATGAACGATCACGACGACGTGCAATCGGCGACGATGACGACCGAGGGCAAGCCGCTCAAGGAATACGTCGAGGCCTTCGAGCGGATGCTGATCGACAACACCATGCGCCGCCACAAGGGGTCGATCGTCGGGGTGATGGAGGAGCTGTGCCTGCCGCGCCGGACCCTGAACGAGAAGATGGCCAAGTACGGGCTTCAGCGTTCCGACTATCTCTGACCGCCCGGCCACGCCGGTTCGGACCCGGGCCCAGGCGTTTGCGGGCAGGCAAGTGTGACGCGGGGCGGTTTGGCGTTTGATCACCGGCGGGCCGCGGTGTAGGTCAGGTTGCAACCAACCACGAGGACCTGCCCATGCCCGCCCCGCACAACCGCCTGAAAACCGCGCTGAAATCCGGCCAGATGCAGATCGGCCTGTGGCTGAATTCCGGCTCGGCGCTGGTGAGCGAGGTGGCCGGAGCGGCCGGCTTCGACTGGTGCCTGCTCGACGCCGAACACGCGCCCTATGATCCCGCCGCCCTGGCGGATCACCTGCGCGCGCTGGAGCTTGGCGGCACCAGCGCGGTGGTGCGGGTGCCGGTGGGCGAGGAGTGGGTGATCAAGCAGGTGCTCGATCTCGGGGCGCAGACGCTGCTCGTGCCGATGGTCGATACCGCCGCGCAGGCCGCCGAGGTGGTGCGCGCGACGCGCTATGCGCCGCAGGGCCGGCGCGGTGTTGGCGCGGCGCTGGCGCGGGCCTCTGGCTACGGGCAGGTCGCCGATTACATCACCACCGCCAACGCCGAGATCGGCGTGATCGTGCAGGCCGAAACCCGGCGCGCGATCGCCAACCTCGACGAGATCGTCGCCGTCGACGGGGTGGATTGCGTGTTCATCGGCCCCGCCGACCTCTCGGCCGACATGGGCTATCCCGGCGATCTCGGCGCGCCGGAAGTGGTCGAGACCATCGCCAACGCCGTGCGCCGCATCCGCGCCGGTGGCAAGGCGGTGGGGATCATCGACTTCGATCCTGCATCCTTCGCCCGCTATGCCGATCTTGGCGTGACCTTCCTCGGCATCGGCGCCGATGTCTCGCTCCTGCGCGGCGCTTTCGTGAACGCGCTTGCCGCGGCCCGCGCGACGACGACCGGCTCGGCCTCTCCCGGCCGGTAAATCGCTGAATTTTGTGTGAAATGCCGCGCGGGCGCGGCGCGTCAGCCGTTGCCGCGCGCCATGCGCCCCGCGCGCCCGCCCCGGCGGACCTTCAGCCGCCCCTCGCGCTCCGGCAGGGCGTCCATGATCGCACGGCGCGCGTCGTTCGACAGCTGGCCCCAGACCGCGATCTCCTCGCGGGTGCGCAAACATCCGGTGCAGAGGCCGGTTTCGCTGTGGATCACGCAGATCCGCACGCAGGGGGAGAGGGGGGCTTCGCTCACAGGTGCCTCATCCGGTCGAGCGCGCCCTGCAGGATCACCCCGGCCGCCACGTGGTCGATCACCTCCGCCCGGCGCGCGCGCGAGGTGTCGGCTTCGAGCAGCGCGCGTTCGGCGGCGACGGTGGAGAGGCGCTCGTCCCAGAAGGTGATCGGCAGGCCGAGCACCCGGTCGAGGTTGCGGGCGAAGGCGCGGGTGGATTGGCAGCGCGGGCCTTCCGAGCCGTCCATGTTGCGCGGCAGGCCGAGCACGATGCCGCCGATGCCGCGGGCTGTGGCGATCTCGGCCAGCCGTGCCGCATCGGCGGTGAACTTCTTGCGCCGGATCGTCTCGAGCGGGGTGGCGACCTGGCGCAGCCGATCGGAGACCGCTACGCCGATCGTCTTCTCGCCGTAATCGAGCCCGACGAGGGCCGCGCCGGGCGCGAGCGCCGCGGCGAAATCGGCGATCTCGTCGTGGATCACTCGGTCGCTCCCGCCGCCAGCGCGGCCGGGCGCAGGGCATCGAGCGTGGCCGGGTCGCCCTCGAACGCGGCCTGCGCCGCCTCCCAGGCCGATTGCGCCCGCGCGGCATCACCCTGCACCGCGAGCGCGTTGAAAAGCTGCGCCCAGCGTTCCGGCGTTCCGCCCTCTTCGGTCAGGGTGTCGTAGAGCCGCGAAACCATGCCCTCGATCATCGCGGCGCGATCCTCCGCCTCCATCCCGGCGGCGGCTTCCATGTCTTCCGCCGTCGGCCCGGCAAGGGCCGGACCCGCGCCGTCCAGCCCGGCGCTGGCGGCGGCGGCGTCGATCTGCGCGAGATCGTCGGGCCGGCCGGCGAACACGGTCTGCGCCTCGCTCCAGATCGCGGCGGCGCGCGCGGTGTCGCCCAGCACGCCCAGCCCCTCGATCAGCCGGGCCCAGTCGGCGGCGGTCCCGCCATCGTTGGCAAGGCGCTGCATCAGCGTGGCGACGAGGGTTTCGAGCCTCTCCGCGCGTTCTTCCGGCGTCTGGTTCTCGGCCGCGGCGATATCGCCGGCGCTGAGCCCCGGCACGCGCGATTCGAGCTGCGGCGGGGTGTAGTCCTCGCCCGCCAGCGCGGCGAGCTGGCGAATCTGCGCCATGATCGGCGGCACCCAGGGCTCGGACGGGTCGGACCCCTCCAGCAGGTCGCGCCAGATCGGGAAGGCGAGATCCGGCCGCCCGGTCTGGGCGTGCAGCAGGCCCGCGTAGTAGCGCGCGACATGGTCGCGCGGGTTGAGCGCCAGCGCTGCGTCGATCGCGGCCTCGGCTTCGGGCGAGATCTCGCCGCCGGCCGCGAGCGCGAGCAGGTCGGCGTATTGGGAATACTCCTCCGCCGAGGCGTTCGGCCCCTTGAGGTCGATCGCCCGCGCCATCGCCTCGTGGGCGGCGACGTAATTGCCGAGTGCCGCCTCGTGCTGGGCGACCAGGAGCTGGCCCTGCACTTCGCCGGGCCGTTCGGCCACCGCAGTGCGCAGCTTGTCTACCAGTTCCAGGTAGTCGGCGGGGGCCTCGGCCGGCGGTCCGGCCCAGTCCGGGAGCGTGGCCTCGATCTCGGCCTGGCTGGCGCGGGTTTCACGGGCGATCTCGGCCGCCTCGAAGCGCGCTTTCAGCGGCATGTCCCAGTAGCCGGGCGCGCCCATGTCGGCGTAGAGCCAGAACCCGCCGCCGAGGATCGCCGCGCCGGACAGGGCCAAGGCGGCGATGGTGGCGCCGCGCGGGGCCTTGCCCGCCAACTCGCCGGCCTGCGCCTTGCGGTCGGCATCGAGCAGGCGGCGCGAGATCTCGACCTTCGCGCGCTCGGCCTCTTCGGCGCCGATGACCCCGCGGCCAACGTCGCGGTCCAGTTCCTTGAGCTGGTCGCGGTAGACCTGCATGTCGTAATCCGCCGTCGTGGCCGCGTCGTCCGGGCCGGTGAACAGCGCGCGGCCGAGAATGGCCGTGGCAACGATGGCGAAAAGGCCCGCCAGTATCCAGAACCCGATCATGGCTTCTCCAATCCGTTTGCCCCCACTTATAGGACTGCACCGCCCGGCAAAAGCCCCCTGCGACGCCCCGCCCCGGTGGAGAAGACGCAATGTCGCAGATGTGATGTCGCATTTGTCGGGTGTAAGGCCGCTAGTTGCATTGGCCCGGTGGGGAAAGACGTGAGACAAGAGGCGCGAAAGCCCGGGAAGGAGCCCGCGATGAGACGCTACTCAGCCTTTGCCATCGCCCGCGAGGCGCTGCGCTATCACCAGGGGTGGGAGCGCGCCTGGGCCTCGCCCGCGCCGAAAAAGCGCTACGACGCCATCGTCGTCGGCGCCGGCGGTCACGGGCTGGCCACGGCCTTCTACCTTGGCCGGAACCACGGCATCACCAATGTCGCGGTGATCGAGAAGGGCTGGCTCGGCGGCGGCAACACCGGGCGCAACACCACGATCATCCGCTCGAACTACCTGCAGGACCCCTCGGCCGCGATCTACGAGAAGGCGCGCAGCCTCTACGAGACGATGAGCCAGGACCTGAACATGAACGTGATGTTCAGCCCGCGCGGCGTGATCATGCTGGCCCAGACCGAGCACGAGAAGCGCGGCTACCTGCGCACCGCGCATGCCAACGCGGCGCAGGGCGTCGACACCGAGTTCATCGGGCCGGAAAAGGTCAAGCAACTGGTGCCGATCATCAACATCGACGGCCCGCGCTACCCGGTGCTGGGCGGGCTGTGGCAGGCCCGCGCCGGCACCGCCCGGCACGACGCGGTGGCCTGGGGCTATGCCCGCGCCTGCAGCGCGATGGGGATGGACATCATCCAGAACTGCGCCGTGACGGGGATCGAGACCGAGGGCGGCAAGGTCAAGGCGGTGAACACCTCGAAGGGCCGGATCGAAACGGGCAAGCTGGCGCTGGTGGTGGCCGGGCACAGCTCGGAACTGGCCGAGATGGCCGGCTTCCGCCTGCCGATCGAGAGCGTCTCGCTGCAGGCGCTGGTGAGCGAGCCGGTCAAGCCCTGCATGGACGTGGTGGTGATGGCCAACACCGTGCACGGCTACATGAGCCAGTCCGACAAGGGCGAGATGGTGATCGGCGGCGGCACCGACGGGTTCAACAACTACACCCAGAGGGGCAGCTTCCACCATATCGAGGAAACCGTGCGCGCGCTGGTCGAGACCTTCCCGATGATCTCGCGGCTGAAGATGCTGCGGCAATGGGGCGGCATCGTCGACATGACCGGCGACCGCTCGCCGATCCTGTCGAAAACCCCGGTTGGGGGGATCTACGTCAACTGCGGCTGGGGCACCGGCGGCTTCAAGGCGATCCCCGGCTCGGGCTGGGCGATGGCCGAGCTGGTGGCGAAGGATGCACCGGGACCGCTGGCGGCGGCCTTTGGCCTGGAGCGCTTCCGCGAGGGCCGCTTCATCGACGAGAGCGTGGCGGCGGGGGTGGCGCATTGATGGGTGGAAACAATTCCTCGGTAGCGGATGTCCGGCGCACCATTCGCGAGGTAACGGCATATGCCGAATTTGTTGAACTCGCGCCGTATCCAGACGACGCCGAAGAAGCATGGGGGATCGGCGACCGTCGAGATGTCCTCTGTGAAGCCCTTTTGGCGTACAGTTTGCTCGCGATCCGACGCCTCGATGATTTCCTTAAGTCGAGACGCCAAAAAGATGACGACATTATCGCGCCCGATCTCGAAATAGATCTTGAATATGTCTTGGGCGATGAAGGGGCGCTTCTTTCCGAAGAAACACGGGATTTGGTTAACAAATCAGCAGCGCATTTGACTAATCGAGGCCTAGTCGAAACTTGGGATCGAGAAATGGACCTCGGCGCGCTGTTGGAAGAAAAAATGAACGTCTTCGAGCGTTTGACCACGGAGTTGGATGCCATTTCCGGAAAGGAGATCGAATGCTGATCCTCGACTGCCCCTATTGCGGCATCCGCGCCGACGAGACCGAGCTTGCCCCGGGCGGCGAGGCGCATCTGACGCGGGTTGGCCCCGAGGGGTCGGACGCGGCCTTCGAGAGCTACCTGTTCGACCGCAAGAACCCCAAGGGGGTGCATTTCGAGCGCTGGCGGCACGCGGCGGGCTGCGGCAAGTGGTTTCATGCCGCGCGCAACACGGTGACGCTGGAGGTCTACGGCACCTATCCGGCGCAGGTGACCGAGCCGCCCAAGGCGCTGCTGGCGGCGATCTCGAAGAAGGTTCCGGGCTGGGAGGGCTGGCAATGAGTGGCTTCGAATTGCTGCGCAATCCGATCCGTGCGGGGGCGCTGCCCCCGCACCCCCGAGGTATTTGGGCCAGGATGAAGGGGGCAGGGGCATGAGCGCGCGCGTCGAAGGCTACGGGCGGCTGATCGACCGCTCCAAGCGGGTGTCGTTCAGCTTCAACGGCAAGCGTTTGCGCGGCTACGCCGGGGATACGCTGGCCTCGGCGCTCTTGGGCGCGGGGCAGGTGATGCTGGGCCGGAGCTTCAAGTATCACCGGCCGCGCGGGCTGGTGGCTTCCGGCGCCGAGGAGCCGAACGCGCTGGTGGGACTGGGCGAGGGCGGGCGCTTCGAGCCCGACCAGCGCGCGACCACCACCGAGCTGTTCGACGGGCTCGCCGCGATCAGCCAGAACCACTGGCCCTCGCTCGCCTTCGACGTGGGCGAGGTGAACAATTACCTCGCGCGTTTCCTGCCCGCGGGCTTCTACTACAAGACCTTCATGGCGCCGCGCGGGGCCTGGGCGAAGATCTTCGAGCCCTTCGTGCGCCAGTCGGCGGGGCTCGGCCGGGTGCCAATGGAGCCGGACGCGGATGCTTACGAGTATCTCTATGCCCATTACGACGTGGTCGTGGTCGGCGGCGGCGTGGCGGGGCTGCAGGCTGCGCGGGCGGCGGCGGCGACGGGTGTTTCGGTGCTGGTGATGGAAGACGCCGCGCATTGGGGCGGGCGCGCGCCGGTCGATGGCGGCGAGATCGACGGCATGGCGCCGGGCGACTGGGTGAAGGCGGCGCTGGACGCGCTCGAGGCGGCGGACAACGTGACCTTGCGGCTGCGGATGCAGGGAACCGGCGTTTACGATCACGGCTATCACCTCGGTTACGAGCGCGTGGCCGATCATAGCCCCGGCGACGGCCGCCCGCGGCACCGGCTCTGGCGCATCCGCGCCGGCCGGATCGTGACCGCGACGGGCGCGCTGGAGCGCCCGCTGGCCTTCTCTGGCAACGACGTGCCGGGGGTCATGCTCGCCAGCGCGATGCGCGACTACCTGGTGAACTGGGGCGTGGCGGCGGGCCGGCGGATCGTGGTGGTGACCAACAACGACGATGCCTACCGCACCGCGCTGGCGATGAAGGCGGCGGGCCGGGTGGTGGCCGCCGTGCTCGACGCGCGCGAGGTGGTGACGAGCCCGCTGGCGCAGGCGGCGCGGGACGCCGGCATCGCGGTGATGGAAGGCCGGGCGATCGCCGAGGTGCGCGGGCGGGCGCGGGTGAAATCGGTGCTGGTGACCACGCAGGCGGGCGCCGGCAAGGCGGGCGAGGAGATCAGGTGCGACGCGGTGGCGATGTCGGGCGGCTGGTCGCCGGTGGTGCACCTGTGGTCGCATTGCGGCGGCAAGCTGACCTGGGACGAGGCCGCGGCGATGTTCCGCCCCGACCCGGACCGCGCGCCCACCGGGGCCGATGGCGCGCCCTTCGTGCTGACGGCCGGCGCAGCCTCCGGCGCGCTCGCGCTCGATGCCTGCCTTGCCGATGCCCACGCGGCGGGCAAGGCGGCGGGCAAGGGCGCGGGCGGCAAGGCGAGCCGCAAGGCCGGGCCGAAGGCGGTGTGCGAGGCCGAGGCGCCGATCGCGCCGGTCTGGATCATGCCCGAGGGCGCGGGACCGGAAAAGCGCATGAAGATGTGGCTCGATTTCCAGAACGACGTGAAGGTGTCGGACGTGCAGCTTGCCGCCCGCGAGGGCTACGAAAGCGTCGAGCACACCAAGCGCTACACCACGCTGGGGATGGCGACGGACCAGGGCAAGCTGAGCAATATCAATGGATTGGCGGTGCTTTCGCAGGCGTTGCAGCAGGAAATTCCGGCGACCGGCACCACCACCTTCCGCCCGCCCTACACGCCGATCAGCATGGGCGCGATCGCGGGCGAGGCACGCGGAGAATTGTTCCAGCCGCTCCGGCGCACGCCGCTGCATGACTGGCACGACGCCCATGGCGCCGACTGGGAGCCGGTGGGCCACTGGCGCCGGCCCTATACCTACCTGCGCGCAGGCGAGAGCCGGGAGCAGGCGGTGCAGCGCGAGGTGGTGAACACCCGCGAGAACGTCGGGATGCTCGACGCCTCGACGCTCGGCAAGATCGTGGTGAAGGGCCCCGACGCGGGGCGCTTCCTCGACATGATGTATACCAACATGATGTCGACCTTGCCGGTGGGCAAATGCCGCTATGGCCTGATGTGTTCGGAGAACGGCTTCCTGATCGACGACGGCGTGGTGGCCCGGCTCGATGACGACACATGGCTGTGCCATACCACCACCGGCGGGGCGGACCGCATCCATGCCCACATGGAGGAATGGTTGCAGACCGAGTGGTGGGACTGGAAGGTCTACACCGCCAACCTGACCGAGCAATATGCCCAGATCGGCGTGGTCGGCCCGAAGGCGCGCCAGGTGCTGGAGGCGCTCGGGGGGATGGATGTCTCGAAAGAGGCGCTGCCCTTCATGCACTGGGCCGAGGGCGAGCTTGGCGGCTTGCCGGTACGGGTGTTCCGGATCTCCTTCTCGGGCGAGTTGAGCTACGAGATCGCCGTGCCCGCGAGCCGGGGGCAGGCGCTGTGGGATGCGCTGATGGAAGCCGGCAAGCCGCACGGGGTGATGCCCTACGGCACCGAGGCGCTGCACGTGCTGCGCGCCGAGAAGGGCTTCATCATGATCGGCGACGAGACCGATGGCACGGTGATCCCGCAGGATCTGGGGCTTACTTGGGCGATTTCGAAGAAGAAGGACGACTACATCGGCAAGCGGGCGCAGGCGCGGCCGCACATGGCCGACCCGGAGCGCTGGAAGCTGGTGGGGCTGGAAACCACCGATGGCTCGGTGATCCCCGACGGCGCCTATATCGTCGCCGAGGGGGTGAACGCCAACGGCCAGCGCAACATGCAGGGCAGGGTGACCTCGAGCTACCACTCGCCCACGCTCAAGCGCGGCATCGCCATGGGGCTGGTGCTGCACGGGCCGGACCGGATGGGCGAGGAGGTGACGATTCCGAGGATCGACGGCTCCGAGATCAAGGCGCGGATCGTGGAGACGTGTTTCTACGACAAGGAAGGGGCGAAGCAGGATGTCTGAGGCGGTATCGGCGCTGGGCGGCGCGACATTCGAGGGCTATTGCATCCTGCGCGACGCGGGCCCCACCGGCATGGTGACGATCCGGGGCGACCTGGGCGCGGCGGCGTTCGGCAAGGCGGTGAAGAAAGCCACGGGCTGTGCCCTGCCGAAGCAGCGCGAGATCGTGACGAACGGGGGGCGCAGGCTTGCCTGGATGTCGCCCGACGAACTGTTGCTGATCTGCGATCAAGGCGAGGCGCCGGGGATGGCCGCGGCGCTTGCCGAGACGCTCAAGGGCCAGCACGCGCTGGCGCTCGACGTGTCGGATGCGCGCGCGCTGTTCCGCCTCGAAGGGGCGGGGTGCCGCGAGGTGATCGCCAAGCTTTCTCCCGCCAACCTCGCCCCCGGCGCCTTCGGGCCGGGCGAGATGCGCCGCACCCGGCTGGCGCAGGTGGCGGGCGCCTTCCACATGCCCGACGAGTCGAGCGTCGAGATCGTCGTGTTCCGCTCGGTGGCGCGCTATGCCTTCGATCTGATCGCCAATGCCGCCCGGCCGGGCAGCGAGGTGGGGCTGTTCGCGCCCGCGCCGTGAGGCCCGGTTTCACGAAACTTTTGCCCGCCGGCGCTTGACCTTCGGGGCCTCCCGGCCCCATGTAATGCCTGAGAGAAACGATCAGATCAGGGAGAGACCCAATGGCTTTCGAACTTCCCGACCTTCCCTACGCCCATGACGCGCTCGCGTCGCTCGGCATGTCGAAGGAAACGCTGGAATACCACCACGACCTGCACCACAAGGCCTATGTCGACAACGGCAACAAGCTGATCGCCGGCACCGAGTGGGAAGGCAAGGCGCTCGAAGACATCGTGCGCGGCACCTACGAGGCCGGCGCGGTGGCGCAGTCGGGCATCTTCAACAATGCCTCGCAGCACTGGAACCACGCGCAGTTCTGGGAAATGATGGGCCCGGGCGACGACAAGAAGATGCCGGGCGAGCTGGAAAAGGCGCTGGTCGAGGCCTTCGGCTCGGTCGACAAGTTCAAGGAAGAGTTCGCCGCCGCCGGTGCGGGCCAGTTCGGCTCGGGCTGGGCCTGGCTGGTGAAGGACAGCGACGGGTCGCTGAAGGTCACCAAGACCGAAAACGGCGTGAACCCGCTGTGCTTCGGCCAGACTGCGCTTCTCGGCTGCGACGTGTGGGAACACTCCTACTACATCGACTTCCGCAACAAGCGCCCGGCCTACCTGACCAACTTCCTCGACAAGCTGGTAAACTGGGAAAACGTGGCGTCGCGCCTCGCCGGCTGAGCCATCCCGGCATGAAATCGAGCGGCCGTCCTTCGGGGCGGCCGTTTGCGTTTGGGGCGGGCTGTGGCAGCCCGGTCACATCCTCGCGGATCGCGTTTTTGTCGCGTTGGAAACACCAGAAAATCATCTGATTACTTACCCGGTCGAAAGACTCAAGAAGCATTCAAAGGATACGACCGCGAGTCGCGGCGAGTTGCGAGAAGGGGTGCAAGGATGTGTGGGCAAAAAGGCCGGGTGATCAGGGGTGGACGGGTTTGCAAGCGGTCGGGGGGCCTCGTGAGCTTCGCGCCCGTGCTGGCGGTCGGGGTGATGGCGCTGGGTGCGGGCGGTGCGCTGGCGCAGGCGGCATGGCCTTATGAATGCATCACGCCGCCCGTGGGCGGGCCGGCCGATACCGAGATGTGCAGCCTCGGAACATTGACGGGCGGAACCAGTAGCGATGCCAAAGCCGTGAGTGCCGATGGTTCGGTCGTTGTTGGCCAAACCGATTCGAGCATTGGCTCGGTGGCCTTCCGCTGGGTCGAAGGTGGCACCGGGGGCGATGCCGGCAATCCGCAGATGGAGGATATCGGCACGCTCGACGGTGGCTCCAGCAACAGCGCAATCGCATACGACGTGAATGCCGATGGCACCGTCGTCGTCGGTCATTCCTATTCACTGTCGGGCGGCGGTGCATTCCGCTGGGTCGAGGGCGGCACTGCGGGCATTTCGGGCAACCCGCAGATGGAGAACCTTGGCGCGCTGAATGGCACCGGCACCAGTTATGCCTATGGCGTCAATGCCGATGGCTCGGTCGTGGTCGGAAAATCGGATTCTGCCGCCGGCACGCGCGCTTTCCGCTGGGTCGAAGGTGTTGGCATGCAGAACCTCGGCACGCTGGACGGCTTGGGGATCAGCGAGGCTCATGATGTCAACGCCGACGGCACGGTCGTTGTCGGCTATTCCCTGACCTCTCTGACAAGAGCATTCCGCTGGGTGGAAGGCGGCACCGCGGGCCTTCCCGCCAACCCGCAGATGCAAACACTCGGTTTTCTGAGCGGGCATCTCTACAGCTACGCCTATGGCGTGAACGACGCCGGCACCGTCGTCGTTGGTTACTCGACGGCGCTGCCGGGGAACTCCGGCAACGCTTTCCGCTGGGTCGAGGGGGGCGACTTCGGCGGCACCTTCCCGCAGATGCAGAACCTCGGCACGCTCGACGGCGACAGCTGGAGCTATGCCAATGACGTCAATGCGGATGGCACCGTGGTGGTCGGAACCTCCGTTGCGCCGTCCGGCGCCAGCACCCGCGCCTTCCGCTGGGTCGAGGATGGCACCGAGGGCGATGCCGGCAATCCGCAGATGCAGGATCTGGGTTCGCTCGACGGCTCTTCCTACACCGAGGCGCACGGCGTGAGCGCCGATGGCAGCATCGTCGTCGGCTAATCGGACACCTCCAACGGAACCCGCGCCTTCATCTGGCGCGGGGAGATGCAGGATTTCGACAACCTCCTCACCTCCTTCCCGGTGCTGGCAAATGACAGTGCCGTGGCCGCCGCGCAGGCGCAGCAGGGGCTGGGCCAGACCATGCGGCAGGGCTTTTTCGCCGGGGCCGGGCAGTTCGGCATGCAGCTGCACGGGGGCTTTTCGTGGACCGACCGCAACCCCACCACCGTGGGCGCGCGCCGCACCAACTCGGGCGCGGTGAGCCTCGGCTACGGCGTCAGCGACGCGGTCTCCGTCGGCGTCACCGCCAGCTTCGCGGGCACCAGCCTCGCCAACAACGGCTTCGACATGAGCGCCGGCCCCGGCCTCGCCGCCTGGGCGCGTTACAGCGCCGGGGGCGCCGCCGGCACCGGGCTGCAGGCCGAGGCGGCGTTTGGCTGGAGCCGCGCCGAGGGCGAGATCACCCGTGGCCGGCTGCTCGCCAACGTCGATCTCGCCACCGGGTCTTCGTCGCTCGAAACCTGGGGCGGCACCGCCTCAATCGGCTACGGCATGGAGCTGGGCGGCTGGCTCGTGACCCCGCACGCGGGGCTGACCCATTACCAGACCACCCGCGCGGCCTATACCGAGACCGGCGCGAGCTTCAACGCGAGCTACGACGAGATGCAGGTGAGCCGCACCGACCTCACGCTGGGCGTGACCGGCGAGATCAGGGTGGGCGCGCAAGGCACGCTGTCGTTCGGTGCCGGGATCGAGCGGGCGCTGGGCGGGCAGGATGCCGTGCTGTCGGGCACCTCCGATATTCCGGGGATGACGACGTTCAACATCCCCGCCAGCTTCGTGGCGAACCAGACGCGCGGCTACGTCACCGCCGGCTATGCCCATGATTTCGGCAACGGCATGACCCTGTCGGGCGACCTGCGTGTCGGCCACGCGGTCTACGGCACCAGCCCGGAGGTGCGCGGCGGTCTCGCGCTCGGCTTCAGCTTCTGACCAGGATGGGCGGCGCCGGGGGCGGCCCCCCGCGCCGTCCGCACCCGGCGGCTCATCCGAGGCGGCCGTGCCGGGCCCAGGCGATCGCGTCGTCGAGCCGGTCGTCGCCCCAGAAAAGTTCCCCTCCGACCGCGAAGGTCGGCGAGCCGAACACACCCAGGTCCTGCGCCGTCCGGGTCTCGCGGGCGAGGGCGTCGCGGATCGTCGCCGATTGCGCCGCGCGGGTGACCCGTTCCGGATCCTGCCCGATCGCGGCGAGGCTGTTCGACAGGTTCGGCTCTTCCCCGTTCGGCTGGCCCCGTTCAAACCAGTTGCGATAGGTGGCGCGGGCGTAGTCTTCGAGCCAGCCCTCCTGCGCGGCGAGCGTCGCCACCTGGTTGGCGTAGGGCAGCTCGGGGCAGGGGTAGGGCGCGGGCAGGGTCGGGGCGAGGCCATGCACCGGTGCGCGGCGTTCGATATCGCGCCACATGTAGGCTTCCTTCACCGGCTTGCCCTTGAAGGGCACGTTGTTCTGCTCGACCATGATGTGACGCACGTTGAACGAGCGCCAGGTGAAGCTGACGCCGCGGTCGCGGGCGACCCCGCCGAGGCGCATGACGGTGAGGTAGCTGTAGGTGCTGCCGATCGAGAACCAGAAATCTATCGCGGTCATCTCTTTGCCCCCCTTGCAAGGTTCGGGGCCGCGCGCGGCGGCGTGCGGCGCTGGCGGCGAGTGTAACGCCGGCCCGGCCAGCGGTCGAGTGACCGC
The DNA here is from genome assembly GCF_014640115.1 of Sinisalibacter lacisalsi. Taxonomy (GTDB): domain Bacteria; phylum Pseudomonadota; class Alphaproteobacteria; order Rhodobacterales; family Rhodobacteraceae; genus Sinisalibacter; species Sinisalibacter lacisalsi. The sequence goes on from NZ_BMGI01000002.1 coordinate 33,128, forward strand.
CGCGCGCGCCGGGTCGGGCACGCAGGGGGGGCGGGTGCGGGGGAAACCTGCTTGACCGCGCGCCGCATTCCTGCCCTTTGAGCGCGGGAAAGGGGCAGGCATGATGAGCGAGACGGCAAGGGGTATGAGCGCGATGATCGCGGCGACCGTGATCTGGGGCCTTTCGGGGCTCTATTACAAGCTGCTCGCGCATGTGCCACCGCTCGAGGTTCTGGCCCATCGCACGCTGTGGTCGCTGCTGTTCTTCGGCGGACTCATCCTCGCGCAGCGCCGGGCGGGCGACATCCTGCGATTGCTGCGCCGGCCGCGTGATCTCGCGCTGGTGGCCTTCGCGGCGGTGATGATCTCGACCAACTGGTTCCTGTTCATCTACTCGATCCAGGTCGGCCACGCGGTCGAGGCAAGCCTTGGCTATTACATGTTCCCGCTGGTGGCGGTGCTGATGGGCGTGGTGATCTATCGCGAGGCGCTGTCGCGGCTGAAGTGGCTGGCGGTCGCGCTCGCTGCCGTCGCGGTGGTGGTGCTGACCTGGGGGCTCGGCGTCGGGCCGTGGATCTCGCTCGGGCTGGCCTTCACCTTCGGGCTCTACGGCGTTGTCAAGAAGGGACTCGCCGCCGGGCCGATCGCCTCGGTGACGGCGGAGGTGCTGCTGCTCGCGCCGCTCGCCGCGGTCTGGCTTTTCGGCGTGCACAAGCTCGGCTGGGAGGGGCTGGTGGGGCGTAACCTCGGCGTCTTCGGCAGCGATCTTTCAACCTCGCTGCTGCTGGCCTTTTCCGGCGTGCTCACCGGCACGCCGCTGGTGCTCTTCGCCAAGGCCTCGCGCAGCCTGCCGCTGGGCAGCGTTGGCGTGCTGCAATACATCAACCCGTCGCTGCAATTCGCCGTTGCCGCCATCGCCTTCGGCGAGGTGGTCACCCGCTGGCACTGGATCGCGCTGCCGCTGATCTGGACGGCGCTGGCGCTCTACTCGGCCGAGACCTTCCGTCAGGACAGGGTGTCGCGCAGGCTTGCGCGCAGCGTGGCCACATCCGCCACCACCGAGACGTAGCCGCGCAAGGTCGCATCGGCGAAGCCCTGGTCGATCACGTGGTCGATCAGGCCGATCAGCGGATCCCAGTAGCCATTGGTGTTGAGCAGGAACACCGGCTTTTCATGCAGGCCGAGCTGGCGCCAGGTGAGCACTTCGAAGAACTCGTCGAGGCTGCCCGCGCCGCCAGGCAGCACCACGATGGCGTGGGCGTTCATGAACATCACCTTCTTGCGCTCGTGCATGGTCTCGGTGACGACGAAGGAAGTGAGATCGCGCTTGCCGACTTCGTGGTTGAGCAGGTGCACCGGGATCACCCCGAAGGTCTCGCCCCCCGCCGTCTGCGCGGCATTGGCGACGGCGCCCATCAGGCCGACATCGCCGGCGCCATAGACCAGTTGCCAGCCCTCCTCCGCCAGCGCCTGCCCGAGCGCCGCGGCCTCGGCGCGATAGGCCGGATCGGCCCCGAAGCGAGAGCCGCAATAGACGCAGACGGAGAAATTCGACACACCCATGGATGACCTTTCACAGAAGCTTTTGACCGGGTCTAGACCGGTTGATAAGCTGCCACAAGCTTCCGCCACCAGAGCGGAGGGGTGAAGGGGACGAAAACATGGGCGGTTCTTTCTCGGGCTGGGGAGCTTGGATCCTGGGCGGCCTCGCCGTGATCGCGGTTGCGATCGCGGGGTTTTTCCTGTTGCGGCCACCGGCGCCGCCGGAAGTGCCGCCGCAATCGGTCGTGCCGGCACCCGATCCCGAGCCGTCACCGGAGCCGGCGCCGCAGCCCGACGCCGCGCCCGAGCCGTCACCGGAGCCGGAGCCCGCGCCGGAGACCGAACCCGCGCCAGAACCCGCGCCGGAGACCGAACCCGACGCCGCGCCGGAACCGGCAACCGAAACCGAGCCGGCACCCGAGGCCCAGCCGGCACCCGAAACCGAGCCGGAGCCGGACGCGGCGCCCGAGCCGGCGTCGCAGCCCGAGGCCGAGGCACCGCCGCCGCTCGCCCCCGATTTCGACATCGTGCGGATCCGTCCCGATGGCGGTGCGCTGGTGGCCGGACGCGCCGAGCCCGGCGCGCGGATCTCGGTGCTGGTCGAGGGCGAGGAGATGGTCGAGACGCTGGCGGACCGGGGGGCGAATTTCGTCGCCATGTTCTCCCTGCCCCCCTCGGGGAACGACCGGGTGATGCGGCTCGAGGCAACGCTCGACGACGGCGAGCGGCTGGTTTCCACCCGCAGCGTGATCATCGAGGGGGTGGCGATGCCGGAGGTGGTCGCCGAGGCAGCACCAGCGCCGCAGCCCGCGCCTGCGCCGACGCCCGAACGCGCCCCCGAGACGGCACCAGAGCCCGAGGCAGCACCAGCGCCAGTACCCGAGGCGGCGCCGCAGCCATCGGCCGGGCCTGATCCCGCGCCGGCGCCGGAAGGTCCGGTAGCCTCTTCGCCCGAACCCGAACCCGCGCCCACGCCGACCACCGAACCCGAACCCGCGCCCGCGCCGTCACCTGCGCCGGAACCCGCGCCCACGCCGGCCACCGAACCCGCGCCTGCGCCCCAGACCCCGGCCGCGCCGCAGGCCCCGGCCGCGCCGCAGGTGGCCGAGGTAGCGCCTGGAGGGGCGACCGGCGTCGAGACCGCTGCAGACGCGCAACCGGGCGAGGCGCCGCCCGCCCTGCCGCCCGGCCCGGTGGTGGCGACCGAGGCGCCGCCGGCGCCGCAACCCGCGCCCGAACCGGCCGCGCCGCGCGTGCTTCTGGCCGGTCCCGAGGGCATCACCGTGTTGCAGGACCCTGGGCCCGCGCCGCCGCTGTCGATCGACACGATCTCCTATGATGCCACCGGCGAGGTCGCGCTCGCCGGGCGCGGCGCTGGGGAGGAAACCGTGCGGATCTACCTCGACAACGCGCCGGTGCGCAGCGCCCGAGTCGGCCCTGACGGGCAATGGCGGGTGCCTCTGCCGGGGGTGGATACAGGAGTCTATACCCTGCGCGTCGACAGCATCGCCCCCGATGGCGCGGTGACCTCGCGGGTCGAGACCCCGTTCAAGCGCGAGGAGCCCGAGGTGCTGGAGGCGGCCGGGAAACAGGCGGCCGAGGCGGTGGCGTCGGGGCGCAAACTCGCGGCGGTCACGATCCAGCCCGGCCATACTCTCTGGGCCATCGCCGAGGACCGCTATGGCGAGGGGATCCAGTACGTGCGGATCTTCCGTGCCAACCGCGACCTGATCCGCGATCCGGACTGGATCTACCCCGGCCAGGTGTTCACGCTCCCCGACGCGGACTGACAAAGGCCGCCCGCCCCATTCCCCGTAGACCCGATCGCGCGGCGACCGAGGCGCGCGGGCCCGGCGTGTTCGAGCCGCGATACATCGGCATGACCGGCCCGGCCTCTGGCCTTTTCGCCGCGACGGGCCTATCTGAGACGGATCAGGCAAGGGGACAGGCATGCGACAGCGCGGTGGCGGACGAACGACGGTTTCCGAGGCGATGATGTCGGGCGAAGGCAAGGGGCAGGGAATGCGCACGATCCGGCGTGTCGTGCCCTACCTCTGGCCCAGGGGCCAGCCCGCGATCAAGGCTCGTGTCGTCATCGCCATGGCCTTTCTCTTCGGCGCCAAGCTGATCGCCGTGGTCACCCCGCTGTTCTACAAGGCCGCGGTCGACAAGCTCACCGGCGAGGGCGAGGTCGACGCCGCCTGGATGCTGGGGATGGGGGCGATCGGGCTCACCGTGGCCTACGGCGTGGCGCGGTTTCTTTCGGTGGGCTTCCAGCAGTTGCGCGACGCGGCCTTCGCCAAGGTGGCGCAGCGCGCGCTGAGGGCGCTGGCGCTGGAGACCTTCCAGCACATCCACGCGCTTTCGCTGCGCTACCACATCACACGCAAGACCGGCGGCCTCAGCCGGATCATGGAGCGCGGGGTCAAGGGCGTCGAGTTCCTGCTGCGCTTCCTGCTGTTCAACATCGGGCCGCTGTTTCTTGAGCTGGCCATGGTCGCGGCGATCTTCTTCGTGCTGTTCGACGTGTGGTATCTGGCCGTCGTCGTCGGCACCATCGCGATATACGTCTGGTTCACCTTCCTGGTGACCGAGTGGCGGGTGAGGATCCGCAAGGAGATGAACGACCAGGATACCGACGCCAACCAGAAGGCTGTGGATTCGCTGCTCAATTTCGAAACGGTGAAGTATTTCGGCGCCGAGAGCCGCGAGGCCGAACGCTACGACGTTTCGATGAAGGGCTACGAGAGCGCGGCGATCAAGACCTCGCAATCGCTCGCCCTGCTCAACGCGGGGCAAAGTTTCATCATCACCGCCGGCCTCATCGCGGTGATGCTGCTGGCGGCCTGGGGGGTGCAGCAGGGCGCGCTCACGGTGGGCGATTTCGTGATGGTCAACGCCTACATGGTGCAGATCACCATGCCGCTCAACTTCCTCGGCAGCGTCTACCGCGAGATCCGCCAGGCGCTGGTGGACATGGGCGAAATGTTCACCTTGCTCGAACAGCCCGCGGAGGTGACCGACAAGCCCGGCGCCCCCGATCTGAAGGTGCGCGGCGGGCACGTCGAATTCGACGCGGTGAGCTTCGGCTACGAGGCGGCGCGGCCGATCCTGCACGGGATCTCGGTGGATGTGCCGGCGGGGCAGACGGTGGCGCTGGTCGGCCCTTCCGGCTCGGGCAAGTCGACCATCGGGCGGCTCATGTTCCGGTTCTACGACGTGAGCGGTGGTGCGATCCGCATCGACGGGCAGGATCTGCGCGACGTCACCCAGGCGAGCGTGCACGATGCCATCGGCGTGGTGCCGCAGGATACCGTGCTGTTCAACGACACGATCCGTTACAATATCGCCTACGGCCGCGCCGATGCCAGCTTCTCCGAGATCGAGGCGGCGGCGAAGGCGGCGAAGATCCACGATTTCATCGTCAGCCTCCCCGATGGCTACGACACCACCGTGGGCGAGCGCGGGCTGAAGCTCTCGGGCGGCGAGAAGCAGCGCGTGGGCATTGCCCGCACGGTGCTGAAGAACCCGCCGATCCTGCTGCTCGACGAGGCCACCAGCGCGCTCGACACCGAAACCGAGCGCGACATCCAGGAAAGCCTCAAGGCGATGGGCGAGGGCCGCACCGTCATCACCATCGCGCACCGGCTCTCCACCATCGCCGACGCCGACCGGATCGTGGTTCTGGAAAACGGCGTGGTGACCGAGGAGGGCAACCACGAGGATCTGCTCGCCAGGGGCGGGAAATACGCCGCGATGTGGGCGCGGCAGGCGGCGGAGGAAGACGAGGCGGCCTGAGCCCGCGTCCGGCCTGGCCGCGCCTCGGGGCGACCACCCGCGCCGGCTACTCGGCGGCCCTGAGCGGTTTGCCGTCGGCGTCGAGCCCTTCGGCGAAGCGGTCCGCGTCCTGCTCCAGCGCAAGGCCACTTTCCCTCAGCACGGCGCGCACATCGCCAAGGTTGGGCGCGCCGTCGCCCTCGGCGGCTTCGGGCCGGGTATCGAAATCCCAGACCAGATCGTCGATCTGCGCCTTGCGCGCGCGGCGGCCCAACGCGATGTCGCGCGCTGGGCGGCTGCCGCGCCCGAGCGCGAGCGCCGCGATGCCGCGCAGGGAGGCATAGGCGCCCGCCGAGGCCCAGACCCTGAGCGCCAGCATCGAGGGCGTGAACACCAGCGTGAGCACGGTGGCGATGCCGAGGCCGAAGACCACGGCGGTGGCGAGCTGCTTCCACCACAGCGCGGCGGGGGCGTCGATCGAGTAGCCGCCGCCGATGAAGTCGAGCGACAGGCCGAACATCATCGGCGCGAGGCCCGCCATGGTGGTGATCGTGGTGAGCAGCACCGGGCGGATCCGGTCTTCGGCGGTGCGCGCGATGGCCTCGGCGCGCGGCATGAACTTGGAATACTCCTGGTAGGTGTCGATCAGCACGATGTTGTTGTTCACCACGATCCCCGCGAGCGCGACAATGCCGGTGCCGGTCATCACGATCGAGAAGGGCTGGCCCATCACCATCATCCCGACCAGCACACCGGCGGTCGACAACACCACCGCGAGCAGCACAAGCACCGAATTGTAGACGCTGTTGAACTGCGCCAGCAGGATGATGAACATAAGGAATAGCGCCCCGGCGAAGGCCTGGCCGAGGAAGGCGGAGCTTTCGGCCTGCTCCTGCTGGTCGCCGGTCCATTCCCAGGCGATCCCGGCGGGCAGGGGGCTGGTTTCGAGCCAGTCGGTGATGGCCTCGATGCGCTCGGTCGGGGTCACCGGCGTGCTGGTATAGGTGCCCGGTTCGGCCGCGGCAATGATGGCGTCGGCCTCGGCGGCGGGCATCACCCGGCCGGGGCCATCCTCGCCTTCGCGCAGCACGACGAGATCGCTCGCCACGCCCGCCTTCACGTCGAAATACCGCATCTGGTCGACACGGTCGATCTGGGCGAGGGTGGGCACGGCGGTGCGGGTCACGAAGTTCGACAGCGGCACCAGCCCGTCATTGGTGCGCAGCTTGAGGCTGTCGAGGGTAGAGAGCACGCGGTCCTGCTCGGGCAGGCGGACGCGGATCTCGATTTCCTCGTCGGAGCTGTCGACGCGCATGGTATCGAGCAAAAGGCCGTTGGTGACGAGCTGAACCATGCCGCCGACGGTGGCGACGTTGGTGCCGTAGCGCCCGGCGGCGGCGACATCGACATCGAGCTGCCAGTCGACCCCGGGCAGGGGGCGGGTATCCTCGATCGCGGTGAGCCCCTCGGTGGAGTCGAAGCGCGTGCGGGCGGCTTCGGTCGCCGCCATCAGGCTGTCCCAGTCGTTGCCCTTGAGCCGCAGGTGGACGGGCTTGGCCGAGGCCGGACCCATGGCGACGGGCAGGATCTCGAAGCGCACGCCGGGAACCGTTTCGAGGCGGCGCTCGATCTCGTCGAGCACGTAGGAGCCGGCCCAGGTCGGGTCGACGGTGCGTTTCTCGTAGGGGATCAGGTCGAAGAACCTGGCGCGCTCCACCGTCACCGGGCGATCTTCCCAGGTGGCGAGCTCGATCTGCACCTGGCCGATCTGGTCGCGCGGGCCGGAGGCGCCGGCGGTGTTCTGGTTCAGGCCGCCCTCGCCGGCGAAGGCGAAGGCATTCATCACGCCGGGCGTTTCCAGCACCACGCGTTCGACCTCGGCCACCAGCGCGTCCTTTTCCTCGACCGAGAGGTTGCCGCGCGCCCGCACGTAAACGATCGCCTGTTCGGCCTCGATCTCGGCGAAGAACTCGACGCCGTTGTTGTTCTTGCCGTAGAGCACGAAGGTTCCGGCGACGAGGGCGAGCACGGCGGCGATGGTGACCACCGGCATCACCGGGTTGCCGGAGATGAACTTGATGAAGTGCCCGAACAGCGTGCGGCGGTAGCCCGACTTGATCCGCTTCGGCGCCCGGTGAATCTTCGCGGCGTCGATCAGAACCGTCGTGACCGTGGCCATCACCACGAAGCCGGCGATGCCGAGCAGCATCGCGGCGGTGGCGGGCAGGGGGTTGCCCTCGGCGAAGAGATAGTCGGGGTTGAACACCTGCATCGCGGCGAGGAAGAGCCCGTAGGCGGCCGGGATCACCAGCCCCGCGCGCACCACCCAGGGCAGCGGGCGCAGCACTTCGCTGGCATGGTCGAGCGCCCGGCTCCAGCGCCCGGCCACGCCGCCGACGATCGGCAGGTAGACCAGCGCCACGACGAGCGAGGCGCTGAGCACGAAGATCAGCGTTTTCGGCAGCATCTCCATGAACTCGCCGGCCACGCCGGGCCAGAACAGCATCGGCAGGAAGGCGCAGAGCGTGGTGGCGGTGGAACTGACGATGGGCCAGAACATCCGCTTGCCCGCCTCGACGTAGGAATGCATCGGGCCGACGCCTTCCTTGATCCGCTTGTCGGCGTATTCGACCACCACGATGGCGCCGTCGACGAGGATGCCCACCGCGAGGATCAGGCCGAACATCACGATGTTGTTCACCGCGTAGCCGAGCACCGCGAAGAGCGCGAAGGTGAGCAGGAAGGAGGTGGGAATGGCAAAGCCCACAAGCAGCGCCGAGCGCATCCCGAGGCTGGCCAGCACCACCACCATCACCAGCGCGATGGCGGTGATCACCGAGCCCTCGAGCTGGCTCACCATGCTCTCGACCTGGTAGGAGGAATCGTTCGAGAACTGCACCGTCACCGCGTCCTGCAGGGCCTCGGGCCACTCCGCCCGGGCGCTCTCCACGGCGCTGCGCACGAGGCCGGCCGATTCGATGATGTTGAAGCCCTTGCGCTTGACCACCTGCAGCGACACCGTGGTTTCGCCGTTGAACCGGGCGGTGCCGGCGCGGTCTTCGAAGGTGAGGCGGATATCGGCCAGGTCGCCGAGCGTGACCACCCGGTCGCCGTTGACCTTCACCGGCAGCGCGTAGATGTCGGAGACTTCGGAGAAGCTCGACGGAATCTTGACGGCGTTGGCGCCGCCGCTCGTCACCACTTCGCCGGCCGCGATCAGCTGGTTGTTCTGGGTGATGACGTCGATCAGCTCGCCGGCGGTGACGTTGTAGGCCTCCAGCCGCAGCGGGTCGATGGTGACCTCGACCATCTCGTCGCGGTAGCCGGTGAGCTTGGCCTCCAGCACCGCGTCGATGCCCTCGACCTCGCGCTGCAACTCCTGGGCAAGCTGCACCAGGCTGCGCTCGGGCACGTCGCCGGTAAGGTTGACGACCACGAAGGGGAACTCGGAGAAGTTGATCTCGTTGACCGAATACTTGTCGGCGCCTTCGGGAAACTTGGCCTCGACCGCGTTCATCGCGTCGCGCACGTCGGCGATGACCTTGGAGCGGTCCCAGCCGAACTCGAATTCCATCGCCACGCCGGCGTAGTTTTCCGCCGCGGTGCCGGTCATCTTCTTGAGAAAGTCGATGTCTGCCAGCTCGGTTTCCATCGGCTTGACCAGCAGGCGTTCGGAATCCTCGGCGGAAATGCCGGGGAAGGGCACCGAGACGAAGAGCGCGGGGATCTCGATATCCGGTTCGCCCTCCTTGGGCAGCCCGACGTAGGCGGCCGCCCCGGCGACCAGGGTCAGCACGATGAAGGCGATGATCATCCGCGCCCGGGAGGCGGCATAGTCGACGATGTGGCTCATGATCCGCCCTCCTGCATCGTGACCGCGATGGCCACGCCGTCGGTGACGTAGTTCTGGCCGACGACGATCACCCGCGCCACCTCGGGCAGGCCCGCAACCCAGACGCCCTCGGGGCTGTCGCGCAGAAGCTCCACCGGCGCGAAGCGGGCCACGTCGCCGTCGCCGTCCGCCACCGCGATCCGCACCCCGAGGCTGCCGGCGTCGTCGAGCGTGAGCGCGCTCTGCGGCAGGAGGTGCGCCATCCGCCCGGCGGCGCGCACGAGGATCTCGGCCGCCTGCCCGTCGCGGATCGAGAGATCGGGGTTGGCCACCTCGGCCTCGACGCGGAAGGTGCGGGTGGTGGGATCGGCCGAGCGCGACACGAAGGTGACCTGCCCCATCACTTCCCGCCCCGACGAAAGCCGCGCCCCGGCCATCGCCCCGATCTCGACGCGCTCGATGTCGACCTCGGAGACGAAGCCGACAAGGTGGATCGGGTCAAGATCGAGCACCCGGGCGCAGAGCGCGCCGGGCTGGAGCAGGCTGCCGAGCTCGGCTGTGTCGGTTTCGAGCACGCCGTCGAAGGGCGCGGTGATTCGGGTGCGTTCGATCTCGCGTTCGGCATTGGCGACGGCGGAGCGCGCGGCCTCGATCGCTGCCTCGGCGCTGGCCGCGCCACCCCTGGCGGCGGCAAGGACGGCCTCGGCCGTGCGCAGGGCGGCGCGCGCGGCGATCACCCGGGTCTCGGCGGCGAAGCCGCCCGAGGCCAGCGATTCGGTGTTGTTCAGGTTGGTTTCGGCCTCGTCGAGCCGGGCCTGCGCCTCGGCCACCCGCGCGCTTGCCGTGGGTGCGTTGGCCTGGGCTTCCGCGAGCCGCGCGCGGGCTTCGGCCAGCGCCTCGGCGCGGGTGCCCATGTCGATCTCGCAAAGCACGTCGCCGGTGGAGACCAGCGCGCCTTTCTGGATTGGCGCCGCCACGCTGCGCCCGGAGGTCTCGGCAAGCAGATCGACCGCGCGCACCGCCTCGGTGCGGCCGCGGATCACCACCGCGCTGTCGATCTCGCGCGCCGTGCTCTCGACGGCGATGACAGAAACGCCCCCGCCGGGCGCGGCCGCGGCGGTGGCCGTCTCGGCGGCCTCCTCGGCCAGTGTCGTCGTATCCGTCTGGTCGGTTTCGGCCGGGGCGAAGCCGGCGAATTCGCGCACCATGTCGCGTTCGAAAACGAGCATGAAAAGGACAATAGCCGCAAAGGTCGCGGTCAGGATCGGGATGATACGCATCGGTTCCCCATGTTCGGGCAATGCCCGCAGCAAACAACTGGCTCTGAGATAGGCGCTGGCAGCAGCGCCCTCAATACAAACTCTGTGTCTGATAGGCATATGTTGCGTGATCGGATCACTTTTTGCGCAACTCTTGGCAAAGAACACGGCTTCAGGCTAAAGAGGGGGCAAATCGCAGCCGGAGGCATGGCCCGTGAGCAACCCCGAATCCTTCATCGACGAGGTGACCGAAGAGGTCCGCCGCGACAAGCTGTATGGTCAGCTGAAGAAATACGGCTGGATCGGCGTGGTCGCGGTGCTGTTGCTCGTCGGCGGCGCCACGGTCAACGAATGGATCAAGGCGCGCGACCGGGCGGAGGCGGAGGCGACGGGCGATGCGATTCTCGCCGCCGTCGAACTGGACGATGCCGCCGCGCGCCTCGCCACGCTCGACGGCATCGACGCCGAGGGTGACCGCGCAGCACTGATCGCGCTGATCGCGGCGGCGGTGGCGGAAGACCCGCAGGAGGCCGACCGCAGGCTGCGCACGCTGGCCGAAGACGCCGGCCAGCCCGCGCTCTACCGCGATCTCGCCCAGCTCAAGCGCGCGCTCCTTCCCGGGGCGCTGGATGCCGAGGCGCGCGTCGAGGTGCTGACGCCGCTCACCGCGCCGGGCGGCGCGTTCCGGGTGCTGGCGGAGGAACAGATCGCGCTGGCCGAGATCGAGCTCGGCCGCACTGATGCGGCGCGGACACGGCTGGAAGCGCTTCTGAACGATACCGAGGCGAGCCAGCCCTTGCGTCGGCGCGTTTCGCAGTTGATTGTGGCATTGGGCGGCACGGCGCCCGGAGCCGCGCTCTGAGAGGGGCGCGGGAACGAGACAAAGCGTGGGGGGCAAGCGCGTGAAACAGACCAAGGCGATGCGGAACCTGATCATGGTATCCACGCTGGCGCTGGCAGTGGCCGGGTGTTCGCGCCCGGAACTGATCCTCGACGGCATGCGCGAGGATCCGCGCAGCCCGGGCTACGACACCACCGATGCCGGCGCCGTGGCGGCGGCCAGTGCGCGCGCCGCCGAGGCCGATGCCGCCTTCGTCAACCAGTCGCGCCCGGTTTCCCTCGGTGCGGCGCAGGCGATCGCTAGCTGGCCGCAGCGCGGCGCCAACGCGATGAACCGCCCGCCGCACGCGCAGCTCGCGGCCAACCCAGCGCCGGTCTGGTCGTCGAAGGCCGGCGCCGGCAACGAGCGCAAGTTCCGCATCACCGCCGAGCCGGTGGCCGATGCCGGGCGCGTCTTCACCATGGACAGCCACGCCAACGTCACCGCCCATGCCGTCGGCGGCGGCGTGCTGTGGAGCGCCGGGATCAATGCGCCCGGCGAGCGCGACGGCAGCGCCATGGGCGGCGGGCTCGCGCTCGGCGCGGGCAAACTCTTCGCCACCACCACGCAAGGCGAGCTGGTGGCGCTCGATCCGGCCTCGGGCCAGGTGCTGTGGCGCCAGAAGCTCGACGCGGCGGTGAACGGCGCGCCGACGGTGGCGGGCGGGCAGGTCTTCGTCACCTCCGCCGCATCGGTGGCCTACGCGATCAATGCCGACACCGGCCGGATCGCTTGGCGGCTCGCGGGCGTCGCGGCGCATGTCGGCGTCTCCGGCGTCGCCGCCCCGGCGGTATCCGGCAACACCGTTGTCTTCCCGATCGCCAACCAGAGCCTGGTGGCGGTCGATGTCACCGCGGGCGATGTGAAATGGATCGTGCGCGTGGCCGGCAACCGCGCCGGGAGCGCCCGCGCGGTGCTGTCCGCCTTCACCGGCGAGCCGGTGGTGGCCGATGGCGTGGTCTACGCTGCCACCGCCTCGGGACAGGCCGTGGCCGTGGGCCTGAACGACGGCCAGCTGCGCTGGGAAGCCGGCGAGGGCGCACAGGGCACGATGGCGGTCGCCGGCGACGCGGTGTTCTTCGTCACCGACGAGGCGAAGCTGGTCCGGCTTTCGGCGCGCGATGGGTCGAAGGTCTGGGAAGTGGCGCTGCCGCGCTACGAGAAGGCCGACAAGCCGCGCAAGCTCAAGTCGATCTGGCCCGCCTACGGGCCGGTGCTGGCGGGCGGGCGGCTCTGGATCGCCTCGGGCGATGGCATCCTGCGCGCCTTCAACCCGGCCGACGGTGCCGCCCTGGGCGCGAGCGAACTGCCCACCGGCGCGGCGAGCCGGCCGATCGTGGCCTCCGGCATGATGATGTTCATGGGCGAGAGCGGCGATCTGATCGGCTTGCGTTGATACGGGCGGGCTTTGGGTGTAAGCGGGCGCTCTGACGCCTGAGGACATGCCGATGAGTTTCACCCTCGCCATCGTGGGGCGGCCCAACGTGGGCAAGTCCACGCTCTTCAACCGCCTTGTAGGCAGACGCCTGGCGCTGGTCGACGACCAGCCGGGCGTGACACGCGATCTGCGCGAGGGCGAGGCCCGTCTCGGCGGGCTGCACTTCACCGTGATCGACACCGCCGGGCTCGAGGAGGCGACCGACGAGAGCCTGCAGGGCCGGATGCGCAAGCTCACCGAGCGGGCGGTGGAAATGGCCGATGCCTGCCTGTTCATGATCGACGCCCGCGCGGGGGTGCTGCCGACCGACGAGGTGTTTGCCGATATCCTGCGCCGCAAGAACGCCCACGTGATCCTCGCCGCCAACAAGGCCGAGGGCCGGGCGGGCGAATCGGGCCTGCTCGAGGCCTATTCGCTGGGCCTGGGCGAGCCGATCCAGCTCTCGGCCGAACATGGCGAGGGCATGGCCGAGCTGGCCGCCGCACTGGAACCGATCGCCGAGGAAATGGCCGAGCGCACCGCCCGGATCGAGGCCGAGGCGCCGGAAACGGACGTCGCGGTCAGCGACGACGATGCCGACGACGACGCCCCGCGCAAGCCGACCAGGGCGCGCCCGCTGCAGGTCGCGGTGGTGGGCCGGCCCAACGCCGGCAAGTCGACGCTGATCAACGCCCTGATCGGCGAGGAGCGGCTGCTCACCGGCCCCGAGGCGGGCATCACCCGCGACGCGATCTCGCTGAGCTTCGACTGGGCTGGCACGCCGACTCGCATCTTCGATACGGCGGGGATGAGGAAGCGCGCGAAAGTGCAGGAAAAGCTTGAAAAACTTTCCGTCGCCGATGGCCTGCGTGCGGTCAAGTTCGCCGAGGTCGTGGTGGTCCTGCTCGACGCCGCGATCCCGTTCGAAAGCCAGGATCTGCGCATCGCCGACCTCGCCGAGCGCGAGGGCCGCGCGGTGGTGGTGGCGGTCAACAAGTGGGACGCCGAGCCGGAGAAGAACGCCAAGCTCGCCGAGCTGCGCGAAGCCTTCGAACGGCTGCTGCCGCAGCTGCGCGGCGCGCCGCTGGTGACGGTTTCGGCCAAGACCGGCAAGGGGCTCGACCGGCTCCACACCGCCGTCCTGCGGGCACATGAAAAATGGAACATCCGCGTCTCCACCGCCCGGCTCAACCGCTGGCTCGAAGGCATGCTGGCGGCGCATCCGCCACCGGCGCCCGGTGGCCGGCGGATCCGGCTGCGCTACATGACGCAGGTCAAGAGCCGCCCGCCCGGCTTCGTCGTGATGTGCTCCCATCCAGAAAAGCTTCCCGAAAGCTATTCGCGCTACCTTATCAATGGCTTGCGCGATGATTTTGACATGCCGGGAACGCCGATCCGGCTCTACATGCGCTCCCAAGCCGACAAGAACCCCTACAAGGACAAGAAGAAGTCCACCCCCTCGCGGCTGCGCAAGCACCTCGGCAAGCCCAGCCCCAAGGCGAAGGGCTGACCCCGGGCTTCTTGGGTCGGCAAATACCTCGGGGGGTGAATTGGCCGCAGGCCAAGAGGGGGGCAGCGCCCCCCTTTCGCGTCGTCCCCGGCAAAGCCGGGGGCGACGCCTCAGTTCAGGTAGGTCATCGGGTCGACGCTGAGCGTGCCCTCGCGGACCTGGAAGTGCAGGAACGCCGGGTCGGCGGCGCGGACCTTGGCGAGCGCCTGGCCCTGGCTCACGCTGTCGCCCTTCTCGACCTGGATTTTGTCGATCCCGGCATAGACGGTCAGCAGGTTGCCGCTGTGGCGAATCACCAGGATCGGCACCTGGTCGGTGTCGCGGGTGATCGCGGCGACGGTGCCCGCGGCGGCGGCCCGCACCGTGCTGCCGGCGGGGGCGGAGATGTCGATGCCGTCGGTCTTGCCCTTCTGGAAGGCGCGCACCACCTTGCCGTCGACCGGCAGCGCCATGCGCGCGCCGGAGGCCGCGGTGCGGTTCTCGGCGAGGGCCGGCGAGGCCGGGGCGGCGGCCGGTGTCGCGGTTTCGTCGGTGTCTGGGAGCGGTGCGGCGGCGGATGGCGGCAGCGGCGTGGCCGAGCCGGTGCCGGGCGCCTCGGTGCCGCTGGCGAGCGCGGCGCTGCGTTCTTCGAGCACCACCGGGATCAGCAGGTATTGGCCCTCGCGCACCGAAAGCGCGCTGTCGAGGCTGTTCCACTCCGCCAGCGCCCGCACCGAAACGCCGTAGCGCCGGGCGATGGAATAGGCAGTTTCGCCGCGCGCGACCTGGTGGCGAACCGGTTCCGGGCCGGCGGTTCCGGTGGCCGGCGCGGGGGTGTCGGTGCCGACGCGGTCGAGCGCGGAGCCGGCAAGCGTGGTGACGTCGATCGTGCCGGCGGCGGTGGCCGATCCGGGCGTTGCGGCGGTGCCGCCGCCGACCCGGGCGGGCAGGGCGAGGATCTCGCCGCCGCGCAGCGGGGTTTCGGGCGGCAACCCGTTGTAGCGGCCGAGCTGGTTCGCGCCGAAGCCGAGGCGCGCCGCCATCTGGCCGACGGTTTCGCCCTCGCGCGCCACCGCGACGTCATAGGTCGGGTAGGAGATCACGCCGCGGCCATCCGGCTGCGGCTTGGCGGCGATCCGCGCCTCGCGGGCCGCATCGGCGGTGGTGAAGCCGCCGGCGAGCCCGCGCAGGTCGAAGTCGAGGTCGTTCAGCCCGTCGCCGCCGCCGGTGCAACCGGCCAGCGCCAGCAGCGACACGGAGACGAGCCCCATGCGCGCGTTTCGAATGGTTGGAAAAATCATGCTCTCGTCCTCTCGCGGCCCGCCCCGGGGCCTTGTCTTGCTTTACGTGCCCTTGGCCTGCCCCGGGCGGTCTGCTGCCGCCTTGCGGGTGCCTGCCGGCGTCCCTCGTTCACATCGTCACCGTTCCCGCGCGCTCAGCCCAGGCCCTCCAGCAGGGGCACGAAGCGCACCGGCATCAGCTCCTGGTAGTCGTAACCCTCCGCCCGTCGCGTCACCTTGATCAGCGTCTGCACCGCGTCGGACTGGCCCACCGGCAGCACCATGATACCCCCGATCGCCATCTGAGCCAAGAGTGGCCCCGGCGGGTCTTCGGCGGCGGCGGTCACGATGATCCGGTCGAACGGGGCCTGTTCGGGCAGGCCGTGGCTGCCGTCGCCGACGATCACGGTGATATTGTGCAGCCCCATCTCGTCGAACAGCGCCCGCGCCTCGCGCACCAGCGCGCGGTGGCGGTCGACGGTGTAGACCCGGCGCGCGAGCTTGGCGAGGATCGCGGCCTGGTAGCCCGAGCCGGTGCCCACTTCGAGCACCTTCGATTTCGGTTGCACGTCGAGCGCCTGTGTCATCAGCCCCACCACCGAGGGCTGGCTGATGGTCTGGCCCGAGGCGATCGGCAGCGGCATGTCCTCGTAGGCGCGGTCTTCGAAGATGCCCTTGACGAAGCGCCCCCGGTCAACCGCCTCCATCGCCGCCAGCACGCGGGCGTTGGTCACCCCCTTCGAACGCAGCGCGAAGAGGAACTGCATCTTGCGTTCCGCCTCGGTGAGCGGGGGCGTGGTCATGAAAAGATCCCGCCAAGCTCCGCGAGGCGGTCATGCGCGGTGAAATCGGCCCGCATCGGCGTGACCGAGACATAGCCCTCGAGGTTGGCCACGGCGTCGGTGCCGGGCAGCGTGGGGGTGTGCTGCGGGCCGCCCTTGACCCAGAGAAAGCGCCGCCCCGAGGGCGAGTTGGTCGCCTCGGTGGAAAAGAAGGCATCGCGCCGCCAGCCCTGCGCGGTGGCGCGCACGCCCTTCACCTCCGCGCCCGGAACGGGCGGAAAATTGACGCTGTAGAACAATTGGTAATCGGCGCTCTCGTCCCACGGCGCGCGCTCGACGAGGGCGCGCACCACCGCCGCGCCATGCACCCGCGCGGCTTCGAAGATATCCTCGCGCTCAATGATCCGGGGGCCGAGGAACTGGCTCAGCGCGATCGCCGGGAGGCCCTGCAGCGCTGCCTCTAGCGCAGCGCCGATGGTGCCGGAATAGAGCGTGTTCTCGGCCGCGTTGTTGCCCCGGTTCACGCCGGAGAGCACGAGGTCGGGCCGCCCCGGCATCGCGTCGCCGAGGGCCGCCAGCACGCAATCGGCGGGGGTGCCTTCGGCGGCGTAGCGGCGCGGCGCCAGCTCCGCCAGCATCATCGGTTTGGAATAGCTGATGCAATGGCCCACGCCGGATTGCTCGAAGGCGGGCGCGACGGTCCAGACCTCGCCTTCGGGCCCGGCGATCTCGGCGGCGATCTCCTCGAGCGCCTTGAGCCCCGGCGCGTTGATACCGTCGTCGTTGGTGATGAGAATGCGCATCTGTCCGTCCTTGCTTCGCCCCTCAATAGGCGAGGGGCGCGGGCGGGGCAAGCGGCGCCTGACCCGGCTGCGCGCGGGCGCAAAACCTGCGTTTTGCGCCGACGAAATCGGTGGCGGATTTCGCGCCGGTTTCCGAGCGGAAACCGCGCCCGCTCAGGCGAGAAGATCGGGCAGGAAGCGGGCGGCTTCCTCGGCGGGCGGGGTGAGGCCCGCGCGGTCTTCGGACGGGAAGAAGCGCGCGCGCATCGCGGTGGCGAGCGGGCGCGGTTCGAGGATTTTCACCACCGGGCCGATCTTGCCGGCTTCGTTCCGCCAGCTTTCGGCCAGCGCCATCTGCGCCGCCTTGGTGGCGCCGTAGCCGCCGAAGAACTTCTCGCCGGCGTGGTCGTCGCGGAAGAACGCCGCCCGGCCGGTCTCGCCCAGCAGCGGCGCGACATAGGCGATCAGCCGCGCGGTGGCCTCGACGTTGACCTTGAGCGATTTCTCGAGGTCGGCCTCCTGCAGCGCGAGGTGATGCGTCGGGGTGAGTTGCATCGCCTCGATCGCGGTATGCGCCCAGATATCCACCGCGCCCCAGCGGTCGAAGATGGCGCGGCAGAGCTGCGCCATGGCGTCGCCGTTGGTGATGTCCATCGGCGCCAGCGTGGCCTCGCCGCCGGCGGCCTTGATCCGGTCGTCCACCTCCTCGAGCGCGCCGGTGGTGCGGGCCACGGCGACGATGTGATGGGTGGGCGCCAGGGCGACGGCGAGCGCGGCGCCGAGGCCGCGCGATGCGCCGGTGATGAGAGCGATCTTTTCCATGCCGCCTATCTGCGCCGTCGCCGCCGCCCGGTCAAGGGCAGCCGGCGCCGGGCGGCGCCCGCCAACCGCGGTTGACGCAGGTCATGGCCCGGCGCGGCGGCGATCCGCTAGGCTCGGGGCATGGCGCCACCCGCGCCGCATCAAGAAAGGGGGGAACACATGCCACGCCTTTTCACCGGTCCCGCGCTTGCCTTGGCGACGCTGCTCGCGGCGGCCGCGCCGGTCGTTGCCGATGTTTCCGTCCGCGCCGCCGGGGCCGGGCAGTATTTCGACGAATTGCGCTATTGGGCCAGCTCGGTTCTGCCGCCGCAATCGGGCAATTCCTACGGGGTGGAAAACCTGTTCGACGGCTCCGACCGCACCGCCTGGTGCGAGGGCGTTGCAGGCAACGGCGCCGGCGAGCGCATCACCGTGAGCTTCGGCGGATCGGCGATGCCGCTTCGGCTGCTGGTCAAGAACGGCTACGCCAAGAGCGCCGATGTCTACTTCAACAACGCCCGCCCGCGCAGCGTCGAGATCCGCACCTCGGCCGGCGCAGCCTGGCGCACCCAGCTTGCCGACACCACCTCGTGGCAATCGCTGACGCTGCCGGACGACTGGGTGGACTGGGTGTCGCTCACCATCGTCGACGTCTACCCGGGCGCGAAATGGACCGATACCTGCGTCACCGCGCTGCAAGTCGATTTCGAAGGTTATTGAGCTTCTGCCGCGCCGATCTCGGTCAGCCGCGCGGCGACGATCTCGCGCACCAGCGCGTCGGGCAGCGGGTGCTCGGGGGTGAAGCGCAGCGTGCCTTTGGAGGTGGAGAAGCCGGCCAGCCGGTCTTCGAGCCGGGCGAGCAGGTCTCCCTCGAAGACGTAAAGCCCAAGATGCGCCTTCATCGCGGCGTAACCGAGGAGGATCCTGCCCTTTCCAGGGCCGGCGCGGAAGGCGGGGATGCCGTAGGCGAAGACCTCGCGCGCCTGCGGCGCGGCGGCCGCGATCTGGCCGCGCAGGGCTTCGAGCGCCGCGCGCTGGTCCGGCGGCAGGGTGGCGAGATAGGCGTCGTGGCTGTCGAAATCGCTCATCGCGCGCGCCCTCTGGCCTCGCGTTGCCGCGGCAAGCGGTCTTGCGCCCGCCGCGCAGCTTGCCTCCCGGGGGCTTACATCGAGAACGAGGTGCCGCAGCCGCAGGAACTGGTGGCGTTGGGGTTTTCGATCACGAAGCGCGCGCCGATCAGCTCCTCGGTGAAGTCGATCACCGCGTTCGACAGGAAGGGCAGCGAAACCTCGTCGATCACCACGCGTTCATGGCCATCGCTGCTTTCGAACACCACGTCGCCGTCGGTCGGGTCGTCGAGCGAGATATCGTATTGAAAGCCCGAGCAACCGCCGCCTTCGACGGCGACGCGCAGGGCCTTTCCGCTGTCGCCCGCGCCGATCTCGGCAAGACGGGTGAAGGCGCGGTCGGTCACTTTCGGGGGAAGCTGCAGATCCATGGCATCCTCGGTTTCATCTGTTCGCAGGTTTGAATATATGGATAGCATAGCAGCGCGGCAACCACCGCCGCGAAAAGGGAGCGCCATGCTGGCCACATTCGCCTGCACCCCGGCCGAAACGCGCGGCCGGCTATTCGCGGAGGACGAGAGCGCCTTCCGCTCGCCGTTCCAGCGCGATCGCGACCGGATCATCCATTCCTCGGCCTTCCGCCGCCTCAAGCACAAGACGCAGGTCTTCGTCGAACATGAGGGCGATTACTACCGCACCCGGCTGACCCATTCGATCGAGGTGGCGCAGGTGGCGCGCACCATCGCCGGCGCGCTGGGGTTCAACGAATACCTCACCGAGGCGGTGGCACTGGCGCATGACCTCGGCCACACCCCCTTCGGCCATACCGGCGAAGACGCGCTCGACGCGCTGATGAAACCTTATGGCGGCTTCGACCACAACGCCCAGGCGCTGAAGATCGTCACCTCGCTGGAACGCCATTATGCCGAGTGGGACGGGTTGAACCTGACCTGGGAAACCCTTGAAGGCATTGCCAAACACAACGGCCCGGTGACCCGTCCCGGCGGCGATGACCCGGCCACCGGCGATCTGCCCTTCGCGCTGACCGACTACAACGCCCGCCACGATCTGGAACTGCACACCCATGCCGGCGGCGAGGCGCAGGTGGCCGCGCTTGCCGACGATATCGCTTACAACAACCACGACTTGCACGACGGGCTGCGCGCGGGGCTGTTCACGGTCGACGAGATCCGCGCCCTGCCGATCGTCGGCCCGGCCTTCGCGGCGGTCGACACGAAATACCCCGGGCTGGAGGAAAGCCGCCGCCGCCACGAGGCGCTGCGCCGGGTGTTCGGGGTGATGGTGGAGGACGTGCTGGTCACCTCGCGCCGGCACCTGCAGGCGCTCAACCCGGCCTCGGCGCAGGCGATCCGCGACGCGGGCGCGCCGGTGATCCGGTTCTCGGACCACCTGTGGCGCGACCTCCAGCAGATCCGCGCCTTCCTGTTTGCCCGGATGTACCGCGCGCCCGCCGTGCTGGAAATGCGCCAGCGGGTGACGAAGGTGATCGAGGAGTTGTTCCCGCTGTTCCTCGCCGACACCACGCTCCTGCCGCCCGAATGGCGCGAGGACGTGGCGCGCGCGCGCGACGAGATCGCGCTGGCGCGGATCGTCGGCGACTACATCGCCGGTATGACCGACCGCTTCGCGCTCGAAACCCACGCGCGGCTGTTGGGCTAGGCGCGGTTTCCGTGCGGAAACCGCCCCGTTTTCCGCACGGAAAACGATCCGAATTCCGTACGGAATTCGCCGCCGTCCGCCCGGGGCGTTGACCTTCGCGGGGGGTGTGCTAGACCGCGCCTATCCCCGCAGAGGTGAGAAAGATGAACCTGTTTGCCGATATTCGTGGCCTCGTGATCGTGGCGCTTGACGAGCTGGTGGCCGAGGGCGTGCTGCCCGCGGGCCTGGCCTACGATGCCGTGACGGTCGAGCCGCCGCGCGACGCCGCGCATGGCGACATGGCCACCAATGCCGCGATGGTGCTGGCCAAGCCCGCCGGCCGCAAGCCGCGCGACATCGCCGAGGCGCTGGCCGAAAAGCTGGTGGCCGACGCGCGCGTGGTGCTGGCTTCGGTGGCGGGGCCGGGGTTCATCAACATCGACCTTGCGCCGGATGTCTGGGCCGGGCTCGTTTCGGCCGTCCTGCAGGATGCCGAATACGGCCGCAGCGCGCTGGGGCAGGGGCAGAAGGTCAACGTCGAATACGTCTCGGCCAATCCGACCGGGCCGCTGCACGTCGGCCACACCCGGGGCGCGGTGTTCGGCGATGCGCTGGCGTCGCTGCTGGAATACGCCGGCCACGAGGTGACGCGGGAATACTACATCAACGACGGCGGCGCGCAGGTCGACGTGCTGGCGCGCTCGGCCTACGAGCGCTACCGCGAGGCACTCGGTCACGCGCCGGAGATCGAGGAAGGACTCTATCCGGGCGATTATCTCGTGCCGGTGGGCGAGGCGCTGGCGGCGGAGGTGGGCGACCGGTGGCTCGACCAGCCCGAGGCGGTCTGGCTCGCCGAGCTGCGCGATTTCGCGATCGAGAAGATGATGGAGATGATCCGCGAGGATCTCGCCGCGCTCGGCGTGAAGATGGATGTGTTCTTCTCCGAAAAGTCGCTCTACGGCACCGGGTTGATCGAGGCCGCGATCGAGAGCCTGCGCAGCAAGGGCCTGATCTACAAGGGCGTGCTGGAGCCGCCCAAGGGCAAGGTGCCGGAGGACTGGGAGCCGCGCGAGCAGACGCTGTTCCGGTCGACCGAACATGGCGACGACGTGGACCGGCCGATCATGAAGTCGGACGGAGCCTGGACCTATTTTGCCCCCGATATCGCCTATCATTACGACAAGATTTCAAGGGGTTACGACCAGCTGATCGACGTCTTCGGGGCCGATCACGGCGGTTACGTGAAGCGCATGAAGGCGGCCGTGGCGGCGCTCAGCGACGGCCGCGTGCCGCTCGATATCAAGCTCACCCAACTGGTGAAGCTCTACAAGAACGGCGAGCCGTTCAAGATGTCGAAGCGCGCGGGCAATTTCGTCACCCTGCGCGACGTGGTCGAGGCGGTGGGCAAGGACGTGACCCGCTTCCACATGCTCACCCGCAAGAACGACGCGCCGCTCGATTTCGACTTCGACAAGGTGCTGGAGCAGAGCCGCGACAACCCGGTGTTCTACGTGCAATACGCCTCCGCCCGGATCCACTCGGTGCTGCGCAAGGCGGCCGAATTGGGCGTGGAGCACGCCACCCTGCCGCGGGTCGAGGACGACGCCGAGCTGGCGGTGGCGAAAAAGCTCGCCGAATGGCCCCGCCTCGTCGAGATCGCCGCGCGCGGGCACGAACCGCACCGCATCGCCTTCTACCTCTACGATCTCGCCTCGGCCTTCCACGCGCTGTGGAACAAGGGCAATGATGCGGCCGGACTCAGATTTGTCCAGGAGGGTGACCGGGATGCAACAGCGGCGAAAATCCTGTTGCCGAAAGCCGTTTCCGTTGTGATTTCCGCAGGCCTTGGTATTCTTGGTGTCACCCCGGCCGAGGAGATGCGCTGACCACAAGGCGTGCACGGGCCGGAGTTCGAGGCAACACGAGAACCGGCGGGAGCGCCCCGAACGCTTGAACGCCGGGCGGAGCAGGCAGATGTCAGACGCACCTTGGAGCGGCAGCCATGCCGCCTACCCGCAGGAGTCCTACCCCTACCAGCAGCACAGGCAGCACCGACCGGCACCGGGCCACTACGGCTCGCCCTACGTGCACCCCGCCCATGGCGGGCCGGCGCCCGAGCCGCGGTTTCACGACCAGCCGGCCCAGCCGGGCCCGGAGGGCGGCGATGGCGGCGCGCCCGAGGGTGTCGGTTCGGCGTTTGGCCGGGCGCTGCATGGCGTCGGGGCCCTGCTGTCGCTGGCGCTGATCGCCGGGCTTGCGGTCTGGGGCTACCAGCTGGCGATGCGCGACGTGACCGGGGTTCCGGTGGTGCGCGCTCTGGAAGGGCCGATGCGGATCCAGCCGGAAGAGCCGGGCGGGGTCGCGGCGGCGCACCAGGGGCTCGCGGTCAACACCGTTGCCGCCGAGGGGCAGGCGGAAGGCCCGGCCGACCAGGTGGCGCTGGCCCCCGGTCCGCTCGCGCTCGCCGAGGAGGATGCACCGGCGCGCGTCGGCGCGGCGGCGGCCGAGGTTTCGGCGCTGCGCGAGGCCGAGCGCGACGATGCACCCGAGCCCGATCTCGCCGCCGAAAACGTGTCGCTCTCCCCGACCGAAGCGATGGATGAAACCGACACCGACGATGCCACCGCCGCCGCGCTGGCGATGGCCGAGGCCGCCTCCGCCGGGGCGGCGCCGCTTTCGGGCGAGGAAACAGATCTCGCGATCGAGCCCGAGGCCGAAGCGCGCCTTGCCGCGGCCACGATCCCGGCCAGCGTGCCCGGCGTGTCGCGCAGTCCGCGCCCGGCGCCCCGGCCGAACGAGATCGTGGCCCGCGCCGCCGCCTCGCCGGTCGAGATCGCGCTGGCCTCGGCGAGCGCCGCCGCCGGTCGGTCGGTGCGCGAGGTCGATGCCGGGGCGGTGCCGGTGGGCACGCCGCTCGTCCAGCTTGGCGCCTACGAGAGCGCCGAGGTCGCCCGCGGCGAATGGCGCCGGATCGCGGGCCGGTTCCCCGATTTCCTCGACGGCAAGGACAGGGTGATCGAGAAGGCGCAATCGGGCGGCAAGACCTTCTACCGGCTGCGCGCGATGGGCTTCGAGGAAGTCGCCGATACCCGCCATTTCTGCGCCGCGCTTTCCGCGGGGCAGGCGGAATGTATCCCGGTCGTGACCCGGTGAGCGGGCAGGGCGCCTTCATCTTCGGATGCGCCGGCCCCCGGCTCACGCGCGATGAGCGCGCCTTCTTCCGGACGACGGCCCCCTGGGGCTTCATCCTGTTTTCGCGCAACGTCGAAGACCCCGAGCAACTGCGCTGGCTCACCACCGAGTTGCGCGAGGCGGCGGGGCGCGACGTGCCGATCTTCATCGACCAGGAGGGCGGGCGCGTGGCGCGGCTCACGCCGCCGCACTGGCGCGCCTGGCTCGCACCGCTCGACCAGGTGGCGCAGAACCGCCGCCACGCCGCGCGGGCGATGCAGATCCGCTACCGGCTGATCGCCGACGAGCTGCACCGCGTCGGGATCGACGGCAACTGCGCCCCGGTGCTCGACCTCGCCCAGCCCGACACCCACCCGATCCTGCGCAACCGCTGCTACGGCGACGACGTCGTGCAGGTGGCCGAGATCGCCGCCGCCGCCGCCGAGGGGCTGATTTCCGGCGGCGTGCTGCCGGTGATCAAGCATATCCCCGGACATGGCCGCGCCACCGCCGACAGCCACCTCGAACTGCCGCGGGTGACGGCGAAGGAAAAGGTGTTGCGGGTTTCGGATTTTCTCGCTTTCCAGGCGGTGGCCGGCCTGCCGATCGCGATGACGGCGCACGTGGTCTACGAGGCGATCGACCCCGACCGTCCGGCCACAACGTCGCCGCGCATGATCGAGATCATCCGCGAAACCATCGGCTTTTCGGGGCTGTTGATGAGCGACGACGTCTCGATGCAGGCCCTCAGCGGGTCGGTGGCCGCGCGCAGCCGCGCCGCGCTCGACGCCGGCTGCGACCTCGTCTTGCACTGCAATGGCGAGATCGCCGAGATGGAGGCGATCGCGAGCGAGGCGGGCGGCATGAGCCCGCCGGCGCAGGCCCGCGCCGATGCCGCGCTCGGCTGGCGCGCCGCCCCCGTCCCCGTTGACATTGCCGCGCTCGAAGCCGAGTTTGAGGCCCTGATGACCGGTGCGGTGTAGGGGCCTTCCGTGACGAACGACGATTTCCAGCCAGACGCGCTCAGCGTCAGCGAGCGGCTTGCCGCCGAGGCGTTGATCGTCGATGTCGACGGCTACGAGGGGCCGCTCGATCTCTTGCTGACCCTGGCGCGCACCCAGAAGGTCGATCTGCGCAAGGTGTCGGTGCTGGGGCTGGCCGAGCAATACCTCGCCTTCGTCGAAAAGGCGCGCGACCTGCGGCTCGAACTGGCGGCCGACTACCTCGTGATGGCGGCCTGGCTCGCTTTCCTGAAGTCGCGCCTGCTGTTGCCGCCCGACCCGTCGGAAGAGGGGCCGAGCGGCGAGGAACTGGCGGCGCACCTCGCCTTCCAGCTCGAACGCCTGCAGGCGATGCGCGACGTGGCCGCCCGGCTGATGGCGCGCGACCAGCTGGGGCGCGACTTCTTCGTGCGTGGTCTGCCCGAGGATGTCGCCCGGACCCGCCGGATCACCTATACCGCCACGCTGATGGACCTGATGCAGGCCTATGCCCGGATCCGCACCAAGGACGAGTTTCGCCCCTACGTGATGGACCGCGACGCGGTGATGACGCTGGAACAGGCGCTCGACCGGATGCGCGGGCTGATCGGCTATGCCGGCGAGTGGACCGAGCTTTCCAGCTACATCCCCGAGGGCTGGGAGATCGACCCCGCCCGCCGCCGCTCGGCCACCGCCGCCACCTTCGCGGCCACCCTGCAACTGGCCAAGGAAGGCCAGATCGACATGCGCCAGGGCGAAACCTTCGCCCCGATCCAGATACGGAAACGACCTCATGGCTGACGAAACCGCGCCGATGGAAGTGGAACAGAGCCTGTTCGAAGCCCCGCCGATGGGCGAGCAGGAGCGCATGGTAGAGGCGATCCTGTTTGCATCCGCCGAGCCGGTGAGCGTGGCCGAACTGGCGGCGCGGATGCCGCATGGCGCCGATCCGGCCGAGGCGCTGGTGCACCTGCGCCGCCGCTACGAGGGCCGCGGCGTGCAGGTCGTGAAGGTCGGCGACGCCTGGGCGATCCGAACCGCACCCGACCTCGGCTTCCTGATGCAGAAGGAAACGGTGGAAACCCGCAAGCTCAGCCGCGCCGCGATCGAGACGCTGGCGATCGTGGCCTATCACCAGCCGGTGACGCGGGCCGAGATCGAGGAGATCCGGGGGGTCAGCGTGTCGCGCGGCACCGTCGACCAGTTGCTCGAACTGGAGTGGATCCGCTTCGGGCGGCGGCGGATGACACCGGGCCACCCGGTCACCTTCGTGGTGACGCAAGGCTTCCTCGACCATTTCGGGCTCGAGTCGGCGCGCGACCTGCCGGGGCTGAAGGAACTGCGCGCCGCCGGGTTGCTCGACAACCGCCCACCCCCCGGCGCCGGGCTGGGCGAGGAGGACGACGAGAGCGAGGCGGAGGACGAAGGGCAATCGGAGCTTTTCGAGGATTGACGCGCGGCATCGCCGCGCGCGCGGCGGTGGCTTGGGGCGGCGGCGAATATCTGCTAGGATCGTGAAAACGACGAGGCAGGCATGAACATCGAACGCATTATTTCCATGGTCCTGCGCCGGGTGATGGGCCGGGCGATCAACCGCGGGGTTGACGCCGGGATCGACATGGCGGCGCGGCGCAAGCGCGGCGGGCAGGGCGAGGCGGATACGCCCGAGGCACAGATGACCCCCGAGGAGCGCCAGCGCGCCAAGGCTGCCAAGCAGGCCGCGCGGCGCGCCCGCAAGGCCGCGCGCCTGACCCGCCGGATGCGCTGACCGGGGTGCCCCGATCACGGTGCGGGGGGCGTGACCTCGCGCCACGCAACGCGACGGCGGCTCAGCCTTCGACGGGCTTGAAATGCTTGGAAAGTTTCAGGCCCTGGCCTTGGTAATTCGACTTGATCCCCTCGCCATAGAGGGTTTCGGGGATCTCGGCCATCTGTTCGTAGACCAGCCGCCCCACCACCTGGCCGTGTTCGAGCACGAAGGGGGCCTCGTGGCAGCGCACTTCCAGCACCCCGCGCGAGCCCGCGCCGCCGGCGGCGTCATGGCCGAAGCCGGGATCGAAGAAGCCGGCGTAATGCACCCGGAACTCGCCCACCATCGCGAGGTAGGGGGCCATCTCGGCGGCGCAATCGGGCGGGATATGCACCGCCTCCCGGCTGACGAGGATGTAGAACGCCCCCGGATCGAGGATGATCCGGCCCGCGGTGGTGCGGATCGGTTCCCAGTAATCCCCCGGCTCGTAATAGCCGATGCGGTCGAGGTCGATCACGCCGGCATGCGGCTTGGCGCGGTAGCCGACGAGGTCGCCCTCGCGCGGCTTGAGATCGACCGAGAAGGCCAGCCCGTGGTCGATCACCGCCGGGCCGTCGACCAGCCGGTGGGCGCGGTGGCGCGCCTCGAGCGTGTCGTCGCTCAGCACCGCCTTGCCGGCGCGGAACCGAAGCTGGTTGAGCCGCATTCCCGGGCGGACCAGCACCGAAAAGCTTTGCGGGCAGATCTCGGCGTAGAGCGGACCGTGGTAGCCCGGGCCGACGCGGTCGAACTCGACGCCGGAATCGGCGATCAGGCGGGTCAGCAGGTCGAGCCGGCCGGTCGAGCTCTTCGCGTTCGCCACCGCCTGGATGCCCTCGGGCAGCGCCAGCCGCTCCATCAGCGGCACGACATAGACCGCGCCCTTTTCCAGCACTGCGCCGTCGGTCAGGTCGATCCGGTGCATTTCGAACTCGGATAGCCGGTCTTTCACCCGCGCGCCCTCGCCCGCGAGGAAGGAGGCGCGCACGCGGTAGGCGACGGTGCCGAGACGAAGGTCGAGCGAGGCGGGCTGGATCTGGTCGGGCAGCACCGCGGGCTCGGCGGCGATGATATTGGCGGCGACCATGGCGCGCAGGGTCTGGCCGGGAAGAACGCCGGTGCCGGGGATCATGAGGGCCTCCGGTTGGGTGCTGGGGGAGAGAATGCGATGGTCGGGCTAGCAGGACTTGAACCTGCGACCTTCCGTCCCCCAGACGGACGCGCTACCAGACTGCGCCATAGCCCGACGTGACGCTCTACATAGCGTTTTTGCCAGCAGGGGCAAGCGGGAATACACATGAATCCGACCTAAATCCCGCTCGAACCGGTGCCATCTTCGCGCATCCTCTGGGCGATTTCATCGAGCCGGTCGCTGAGGGCGCGCAGGTTGGCAACCGCAAGCCCGGCGCGCGAGGCGCGGGCCGCGCGCAGACGGGCCGCGATCAGGGGCGCGTCGGGCGCGAAGGCGTCGTCGTCCGGGTCGGGGCCGATCGCGGGCATCACCAGGGCCGGGCGCGGGGCGGCCGGTAGAGCGGCGGCCTCCGGGGTGGGCTCCGGTGACGCGTCCGGCGCGGCTTGCGTGCCCTGCGGTGTGGTCTCCGGCGCGGCGGGTTCGGCCGGCTCGTGGGTGTCGGGTTCCGCCTCGTGGGCGGCGAATTCCAGCGCCTCGGGGCTCGACATCGGATCGGCCGGGTCGGGCTCCTCCGCCGAAGCAGCGACCTCGTGAGTGTCCTGCGCGCGCGCGCCCTCGGGTTCGGCTTCCGCCTCATCCGTGGCGGGCTCGGCGTCGTGGGCGGCGAATTCCAGTGCGTCGGGGCTCGAAACCGGATCGGCCGGGTCGGACTCTTCCGCCGAAGCGGCGGCATCGTGGGCGTCCTTCGTGCGCGCGTCTTCGGGTTCGGCTTCCGGTTCTTGCGCGGCGGGTGGCGCGCGGAACATGTTCGCCTCGGTATCCTCCGCCAGCGGCTCGGTCGGCTCGGCATCCGTCGGGGGTGCCGCCGGTTCGCGGTCGGCGCTTTCGCCCTCGCCTGACGGCGGCGCGGGCGTCGGGTCCGGCGCGTCGGCCGTGGGCTCGGAGGGGTCCGCTTGCCCGGTTTCGGCCTCGGGCGTTGCCCCGGGCGCTTCGGCGAAGATGCCGCTGTCATACCACGGGGCGTCGCCCTGGTCCGCTTCCGGCTCGGCGGGCTTCGGCTCGGTTCCCGCTTCCCGCCGGTCCGAGAGATCGACGACGTTGTCGGGGGTCACGTCCCTGGTGTCGGCGGCGAGATCGAGCGCGGGCGACATCTCGGCGACGTGGCGCACGCCCTTTTCGCGCAGCAGTTTCTGCACCCCGCGGATCGTCATCCCGTCTTCGTGCAGGAGCTTGCGGATACCGCCGAGCAATTCCATGTCGGCGGGCCGGTAGTAGCGCCGCCCACCGGCGCGCTTGACCGGTTTGACCTGGCTGAACCGGCTTTCCCAGAACCGCAGCACATGCGTGGGCACCCCCAGCCATTCGGCGACTTCGCTGATCGTGCGGAAGGCCTCGGGGGATTTCTGGTCCATGGTTGCGCCTGTTTTTCGTTGCTCTGCCCGGGGCTTCGCCCGGTGCGGGCGGTTCAGCCCTTGTTGCCCGCCGCGACCCTGTCTTTCATCAGGTGCGAGGGGCGGAAGGTCAGCACCCGCCGCGGCAGGATCGGCACTTCTTCGCCGGTCTTCGGGTTGCGGCCCACGCGGGCGGCCTTGTCACGCACCGAAAAGGTGCCGAAAGACGAGATTTTCACCGTTTCGCCGCGCACGAGGGCATCGGACATATGGCCGAGCACGCTTTCGACGAGTTGCGCGCTCTCATTACGGGAAAGCCCGACTTCGCGAAACACCGCTTCGCTGAGGTCCATGCGGGTCAGTGTCTTGTCGCTCATTCGGTCCCCCCGGTTTTGGCTTGGAGGCAGCATGGGCGCACATGGTTTTCAAGTCAAGATCAACGGTTTGGCACTTGGGTTTGATCCGGGGCGGGATGCGGCGCGCTACCAGCGCAGCACGACGGCGCCCCAAGCCAGCCCGCCGCCGATCGCCTCGGTGACGACCAGGTCGCCGGGGTTGATCTGGCCGCGCGCCTTGCCCACCGAAAGCGCCAGCGGGATCGACGCGGCGGAGGTGTTGCCGTGGTCCTGCACCGTCACCACCACGTTGTCCATCGACATGCCCAGCTTTTTCGCGGTGCCCTGGATGATGCGGATGTTGGCCTGGTGCGGCACGATCCAGTCGACATCGTCATGCCCGAGCCCGGCCTTGGCCAGCGCCGCGTCGGCGGTGGCGGCGAGTTTCTCGACGGCCTGGCGGAACAGCGCGTTGCCCTGCATCTTCACCACGCCGGCGGTGCCGGTGGTGGAGACGCCGCCATCGACGTAGAGCATATCGCGATGACGCCCGTCGGAGTTGAGATCGGCCGAGAGGATGCCGCGATCGGTTGAGGCGCCGGTGCCCTCCTGCGCCTCCAGCACCAGCGCGCCCGCGCCGTCGCCGAACAGCACGCAGGTGGCGCGGTCGTCCATGTCGAGGATGCGGCTGAAGGTTTCGGCGCCGATCACCAGCACGCGCTCGGCCTGGCCGGCGAGGATCAGCGCGTTGGCATTGGCCAGCGCGAAGACGAAGCCGGCGCAGACCGCCTGCACGTCGAAGGCGAAGCCGCGCGTCATCCCGAGCCCGGCCTGCACCATCGTGGCGGTGGCGGGGAAGGTGAGATCGGGGGTCGAGGTGGCGAGGATGATCGCGTCGATATCGTCCGCCACCAACCCGGAATCGGCGAGGGCCGCCCGGGCGGCGGCGAGCGCCATCGAGGACGTGGTTTCGCCCTCGGCGGCGAAGTGACGCCGCTCGATCCCGCTGCGGGTGCGAATCCATTCGTCCGAGGTATCGAGACGAGCCTCGAACCAGGCGTTGGGGATAATCGTTTCGGGCAGGTAATGGCCAACGCCCTTGACCACCGCGCGTTTCGTCATTCCTGTTTGCCGTCCTGTTCGTCGTTTGAGGTGGCGCCATCCTGTCCATGGGAAGGCACGGACGCAACCCGGGCGGCGAGCTTGTGGTTGAAGTCGTGGCGGGCGAGGTCGAAGGCGAGGTTGACGGCGGCGGCGAAGCCGGTTGCGTCGGCGGCGCCGTGGCTCTTGATCACCGTGCCGTTGAGGCCGAGAAACACCCCGCCGTTGACCCGCCGGGGATCGGTGCGGCGGTTCAGGATCTTGAGCTGTCGCGCGGCGAAGAGCGCGCCGATCCGGGCGGGCAGGGTGGCGCGGAAGGCCTCCATGAAGAAGCTCTTGAACAGCCCCGCCGTGCCCTCGGCCGTCTTCAGCGCGACATTGCCGGTGAAGCCGTCGGTCACGATGACGTCGAGCTTGTCGGAGGGAATGTCGGAGCCTTCGACGTTGCCGATGAACTCGAACTCGCCGGCTCCGGCGGCGTCGGCGATCAGTTCGGCGGCGGCCTTGATCTCGCTGCGCCCCTTGTGCTCCTCGGTGCCGACGTTGAGCAGCCCGACGCGCGGGCGCTTGAGCCCCAGCGAGTTGCGGGCGTAGCTGGTGCCCATCAGGGCATATTGCAAAAGGTCGTGCTCATCGGCGCGCACATCGGCGCCGACGTCGAGCATCACGTTGAAACCGGCGGGATTCTTCGAAGGCCAGTAGCAGGCGATGGCGGGCCGGTTCACGCCCGGCAGCTTGCGCAGCCGCATCATCGACAGCACCATCAGCGCACCGGTGTTGCCGCATGACACCGCCACCTCCGCCTCGCGATCGCGCACCGCCTCGATCGCCGACCACATCGAGCTGCCCTTGCCGTTGCGCAGCACCTGTGCCGGCTTGTCTTCCATCGACACCACGCCGTCGGCATGGCGGATGTCGACCCGGCCCGCCAGCTCGGGGCGCTTGGCCACGAGCGCGGACAGCTCGGCCTCGTTACCGTGCAGGATGAAGGCGATGTCGGGGTTCTTGCGCGCGGATTTGGCAAGGCCGGAGACAACAGCCTCCGGCCCGCGGTCGCCACCCATGGCGTCGACCGAAATCACGGTTCTGCGCGGCCCCTTGCCGGTCGCGGCGGTCTGCGGATGATCCGTCCGTACCGACATTCCTGTCCCGGGTCGCGACAGACGGCTTACGCCGCGTCTTCGTCGTCGAACACGGCCTCGTCGACCACGGCAACCACTTCGCGGTCGTTATACGTACCGCAGGAGGGGCAGACATGGTGCGGGCGCTTGAGCTCGCCGCAGGAGGGGCATTCGTTGGGGTTGCCGGCAACGAGTGCATCGTGGCTGCGGCGCATGTTGCGGCGCGACCGCGTGATCTTATTCTGGGGGACAGCCATATGTCCAAACCTCGATATTCGGGGGCTCCGTCAGCGTCTGCGTCACCCGGTGTTTTCTGAGTCTGACCGCGTCTTATGCGCAAAAGCGCCCGCTGTCCAACCCATCTTCAATCTGAGCGGCGGAACATACTGCGATTCCGCGGCGTTTCAAGGGGTTTCTGCCGCGCGGCGCCGCTGCGCTCAGGTGTTGCCGGCATCATCGTCGTCGGCGAGCTTCCGGCGCAGGTCGGCCAGCCCGGCGAAGGGCTTGGCGTCGTCGTCGGTCATCGGCTCTTCGCCGGGCGCGGCGAAGACCGCCTCGCCCAGTTCCGCCCCCTCGGCGCGCGGGTAGTCGGGCAGTGCCAGCGCCAGCGCCTCGACCATCAGCGACCCGAGGTCGATCCCGGGGCCGAGCGGTTCATCGTCGACGCTTTCGGGAATCTCCATCTCGTCGGCCTCGGGCTCGGTGAAATCGGCAAGCCAGGTGCGGCTGACGTCTTCGTCGATCCGGGTGGTGACCGGCGCGAGGGTGACGACGCAGGGCTGAACCACGGTGGCGCCGAGGCGGCCGGTGAACCGCCAGTCGCGCCGGCCGAGGGGGGCGAGCTCGCCTTCAAGCCGGAGCTTTCGCAGATCGAGAAGGTCAAGCGCGGCGGCGATTTCGGCGCAAACCGCAGCGTCCGGCTCGATCAGGATATGCCGGTTCTGGCCGGGCGTGAGTTCGGCCACGCGCAGAACCGGGCCGAAACGGGCGGGGCGGGGCTCAGATGTCATCGCAACGCGCGCTTTCGTTTCTTGAAACAGATGCTATCCTTCTGTAAGCCGAGTGACAGAACAGGCCGCGCAAGGCAAGGGGGGCAGCATGGCGAAACCGGGTGCATGGATCAAGAGCATCGCAGCGCTCGTGGCTCTGGCCGCGTTGACAGCTTGTTCGCCGGTCTACAATTACCACGGCTTCACCCCGACCGACGAGGATCTCGAAGAGATCGCGGTCGGCCTCGATACCCGCACGACCGTGGCCTCGATCATCGGTGATCCGGGCGCCTCGGGCCTGCTCGAGGAAAGCGCG
Source organism: Sinisalibacter lacisalsi (assembly GCF_014640115.1). Taxonomy (GTDB): domain Bacteria; phylum Pseudomonadota; class Alphaproteobacteria; order Rhodobacterales; family Rhodobacteraceae; genus Sinisalibacter; species Sinisalibacter lacisalsi. Next base: position 65,999 of record NZ_BMGI01000002.1, read on the forward strand.
TGGTATTACGTGCGCTCCGAATTCAAGCACGACACCTTCCGCGCGCCCGAGGAGATCAGCCGCGAGGTGGTGGCGATCAGCTTCGACGACAACGACGTGGTCGAGAACATCGAACGCTTCGGGCTCGAGCGCGGCGAGGTGGTGGTGCTGTCGCGGCGGGTGACGGATTCCAACATCGAGGGCATGGGCTTCCTGCGGCAGCTCTTCGGCCGCGGCGTTGGCCTCGACAATCTCGCCAACGCCTTCCGCTAGGGCCGGCGCGCGCCGGCCCCTCAGCTCTCTTCGTGAAAATCCAGCGCCACGCCGTTGATGCAGTAGCGCAGGCCCGTGGGCGCGGGCCCGTCGGGGAAGACGTGGCCCAGGTGCGCGCCGCAGTTGGTGCAATGCACCTCGGTGCGTCGCATGCCGTGGCTCAGATCGACGCTTTCGCCAACCGGCGCGTCCTCACCTCTGGGGCGGGTGAAGCTCGGCCAGCCGCAGCCGGCATCGAACTTGTCGGACTGGTCGAACAGTTCCGCGCCGCAGCAGGTGCAGTGGAAGCGTCCCGGGGCCGCCGGAAAATCGTCATGGGTGAAGGGGCGCTCGGTGCCGCGTTTGCGGGTGACCTCGAAGGCGAGTGGGCTCAGAAGCGCGCGCCATTCGTCGTCGGTCTTTTCGATCTTGTCCATTCGGTCTCTCCGCTGTCATCGTCCTGACATGGCTTGCGGCCATAATCGCGTTGTTCGATAGTTATGCGAGGCCCCCAGCTGCGCCAAGGGGGCGGGAGAGGGGAATGGCTCACGAAGCCTTGATCGAATCCGCGGGATATCGCGCCCGACTGGCCGCAGACCGCGAAGACGTTGCCCGCTCGCTGGCGCTGCGCGCCCGGGTGTTTCGCGGCGACCCGGAGGCGGCGGACGAAGACCGGTTCGACGCGCGCTGCCGCCACCTCATCGTCGAAGACAAGGCGACCGGCGCGGTGGTGGCGAGCTGCCGCCTGCTCGGCATCGACGACGGCGGCGGGATCGGCGAGAGCTACTCGGCGCAGTTCTACGCGCTCGACGGGCTTGCCGACCAGTCCGGGCGGATGCTCGAAGTGGGGCGGTTCTGCGTGGCGCCCGAGGCGCGGGGGCCGGATGTGCTCCGCCTCGCCTGGGGCGCGCTCACCCGAATCGTGGCCGAGGAGCAGGTGCAGATGCTGTTCGGCTGTTCCTCCTTCGCCGGCACCGAGCCCGAGGCCTACCTCGATGTTTTCGCCCTGCTCGGCGCGCGCCACGTCGCGCCGCCGCGCTGGCTGCCCCGTATCAAGGCGCCCGACGTGTTCCGGTTCTGCCAGAGGCCCCGGCTCGCCCCCGACCTCAAGCGCGCCGTCAAGGCGATGCCGCCGCTCTTGCGCACCTATCTCCTGATGGGCGGTTTCGTCTCCGACCACGCGGTGATCGACCGTGACCTCGGCACCTTGCACGTGTTCACCGGGCTCGAGGTCGGACGGGTGCCGGAAGGCCGCCAGCGTGCGCTGCGCGGGCTGGTGGGCGCCTGACCGGCGGCAACAGCCGTTGACGCCGCGCGCGCCCCGGACTACCTCCCGCCCATGGCTCGCGCACCGCTTCTGCAACTCAATGATATCTCGCTCACCTTCGGGGGCGATCCCGTGTTCGACGGGCTCGACCTGGTAATCCAGCCCGGCGACCGGGTGGCACTCGTGGGCCGCAACGGCTCGGGCAAATCGACGCTGATGAAGGTGATGGCCGGGCTGGTCGAACCCGACCGCGGCGCGCGGGTTCTGCCCGCGGGCATCTCGGTGGGCTACATGGAGCAGCACCCCGATCTCACCGGCTTCGATACCCTGGGCGATTTCGCCGCCAGCGGCCTCGCGCCGGGCGAGGAATACCGGGTGGCGCGCGCGGCCGAGGGGCTGAAATTCGCGCCCGAAACGCCCTGCAGCAGCGCCTCGGGCGGCGAGCGGCGGCGTGCCGCGCTGGCCAAGCTGATCGCCGAGGCGCCCGACCTGATGCTGCTCGACGAGCCGACCAACCACCTCGACATCGAGGCCATCGCCTGGCTCGAGGCGGAACTGGAAGGCACCCGCGCGGGCTTCGTCATCATCAGCCACGACCGCGCCTTCCTGCGCGCGCTCACCCGCGCCACGCTCTGGATCGACCGCGGCAAGGTGCGGCGGCAGGAAGAGGGATTCGCCGGCTTCGAGGCCTGGCGCGACAAGATCTGGGAGGAAGAAGACACCGCCCGCCACAAGCTCGATCGCAAGATCAAGGCCGAGGCGCGTTGGGCGGTGGAGGGCATCAGCGCCCGGCGCAAGCGCAACCAGGGACGGGTGCGCGCGCTGCAGGCCATGCGCGAAGACCGCGCGGCCCAGATCCGCCGTCAGGGCGCCGCCGCCATGGCGCTGGAAACGGCCCCGAAATCCGGCAAGCGGGTGATCGAGGCTAAAGGGATTTCAAAGGCTTACGGCGACAAGATCATCCTGTCGGACTTCTCGGTCCTGATCAATCGCGGCGACCGCGTGGCGCTGGTCGGCCCCAACGGCGCGGGCAAGACGACGCTGCTGAAGCTGCTCACCGGCGAGATCGCGCCCGACAGCGGCACGGTCAAGCTCGGCACCGGCCTCGAGATGGCGGTGTTCGACCAGAACCGCACCGCGCTGGATGACAGCGCCTCGCTGTGGGAGAATCTCGCGGGCGACAAGACCCTGCGCGTCTCCGGCAAGGCCGACCAGGTGATGGTGCGCGGGCAGCCCAAGCACGTGGTGGGCTATCTCAAGGAATTCCTGTTCGACGAATCGCAGGCCCGCGCGCCGGTTTCGACGCTTTCCGGCGGCGAGAAGGCGCGGCTGATCCTCGCCAAGATCATGGCGCAGCCCTCCAACCTGCTGGTGCTCGACGAACCCACCAACGATCTCGACGTGGAAACGCTCGATCTGCTGCAGGAGATCATTTCCGATTACGAGGGCACCGTGCTCCTGGTGAGCCACGACCGCGATTTCCTCGACCGGGTGGCCGCCACCACCATCGCGATGGAGGGCGACGGGCGGGCGACGATCTATGCCGGCGGCTGGTCGGATTACGTGGCGCAGCGCGGCGCGGCGACGGGCGAAGCCCCGGTGGGCAAACCGGCGGCGAAACCGAAGCCGAAACCCGGGCCCGGGGCGAAAAAGTCCGCAACGCCGGGCCTGACCTTCACCGAATCGCACCGGCTGGAAACGCTGCCGGCCGAGATCGACAAGCTGACCGCCGAAATCGGCAAGCTCGAGGCCTTCCTCTCCGATCCGGAGCTGTTCACCAGGGAGCCGGTGAAGTTCAAGAAGGGGACCGAGGCGCTCGTCGAACGGCAGGAAAAACTCGCCGCGGCCGAGGAAGAATGGCTCGCGCTGATGGAAAAAGCCGAAGCCTCGGAAGCCTGAGGCCGGGCAGTCGCGTTTCGACCGGGTTCGCGGAAACCTGGGCGCGGGAAGCGCCGGTCCATCCCCTCCGAATTCACGCGTTTCCGCGGGCATTCACCGCGTGGTTCAGGATCTCCCCCCAATCGACCGCAAGCGCGTCGACCATGTGCACGATCTTGGGCGATCGAGCATCAGAACCCGGATCGGGTGCGCAAGGTGATCGAGGCCCCGGTCGATGGGCTTGCCGTGGAAGATCGGGCGGACCATCCGCGCGATGCCGGGTCCGCGCCGGGCGGGGGCGTTACTGCCCCGACAGTCCCACGAGGCCCTGCACGGCGGCGTTCACGCCCGAGGTGATGGTGCCGGTGTTGACCGCGCCAAGGGCGGTCGTCGACAGGTTGCCGATCGAGCCGTCCACGGTGAGCAGCGTGGTCTGGATCGATCCATTCACCGCGGAAGTGTTGCTCGCCACGTTCAGCACCAGCGCGCCGGTATCCGCGGCGCCGCCGATCTGCCTCATGGTGACGGAAATGGCGCGTGTGGACCTGGTGCTGGCCTCATCCACCGCCGCGTTCACCCCAAGCGTGATGTCGCCGGTGTTCACAGCCCCCAGGGCCGTGGTGGCCATGTCGCCGAGGTCAAGGGTCGGGAGAGTGAACTCAGTTGCAGTAGCAACACCCGCAAATGCCTCTTCCGTCGCCGTGGCCACACCGGTGACGATGTTCGTGATCGAACCGTCGATCGTGGTGCCGACTTCAGAAACACTGCCGGGTGAAATATCTATATCGGTCACCACATCAAAAAACACCAAATGCGCTTCATCATACCCCCAGAATTCTGTGCCAGCGTCGTTCAAAAACAGGCTAAAACCTACATTTTCCTTGAAGTAGACCTTGGCGTCTTCGGGAAACGCAACAGCGGTATCTCCGGGCTGGAGTGTTACAAAACCATCGGGTGTGCTGAACATAAGGGTCGTGGATTCGGGAACAATCGTAGACAAGCTCCCATCCGCATTCACGGTAATGCTCTGGCCTGGGTCAAGTTGGTTCCCCACGGCCGTGCCGTCGCCTGCCGTGAATGTCTTCCCAATATCGCTCACAGTGATGGGTGCGGTTCCCGTGCGGAAAAGCTGCGTGTCTCCAGGCGCGTTTGACAGCGACCCAACCTGGCTTTCGGTTATCAATACGGTTTCCGTGGGCGAGATCATCGACGTCCCGATGTTTTCCGCGATGTTGGCAAAGGTCCCATTCACCTGGGCGAGGTTGGAAGCCCCATCGATCTGTCCGAGCACACGCTCAAGGACGGATTGCGCGGAAGCGCCGGTCGTGCTCAGGCTCAGGGCCACCAAAACAGAAGTGAAACGATGCATTGCGGACCTTTCTTTTTCTTTTCGGCCATGCGCAACCGCGGCGGCCCGACACGACGGGTTCAGTTATCCACCGCCGCCAGGCATCTGTGAAAGCGGGCGTCGGTATGAACGCCCCTATCTTTTGATCTGGAAGCTGCGATTTGGTGCGTGTCGCCCTGCGTCGATCCAGAAGTCGCCTGCGCAAGGGGCGGGGATTGCACGTGCTCTGCAAGTGCTGGGTGGCCGTGGCGATACTCGGGAAACCAACATTCGGTTGATCTTGAAGGCGCGCGGGCTCTGCGTTGCCCCAGCTGGGCCAAGGCTGTTTCACTGCCTGCCGCGTTACCCCGCCGCGTCAGCCAAGCGCAGGATCCGTTGTTCCGCAACCCGCGGAGGTCAAGCCGATCGTGCCGGTCAGTACGCTTCGTCGGTGACCAGCCGCATCCCGAGGTGCGCAGGCGGTGTGCCGACGGCGCAGCCGCCGCGGGCCGGGTCGCGGACCAGGAAGGGCACCGCGGCAAGGTGTTCCCCGCCGACGAAAAACGCCGGGCAGCGGGCCGGGTCGATGCCTTCGGAGACGCCGGCGTAGCAGTCTTGCGTCCATTCCCAGACACTGCCATCCAGATCGGCGATGCCTTCGGGTGAGGTCGAAAAACTGCCCTGGGGTTTGAGCGCACGTGGCGCCACGCCTTCGGTCAGGTAGGACGAGGCCCAGCTCAGCGAGGGGTCGGTGAAGAGCGGGTCGGGCTCGTCGGGCAGCACCGGGGCCGCCATGAGATCCCATTCATCCGCCGTGGGCAGCCGGAAGTCATGCCCCGTCTCGGCATTGATCCAGCGGAGGTATTCCTGCACGTCGACATAGCTGAGGCCGGTTGCCGGTGTGGTGGCGGAGTCCTGGTCGGCGCGGGCGCGCAGTTCCAGGGTGCAGGCCTTCTGCGCGTGGCAGGTGTTCCATTCCGCAATCGTCACTTCGTGGCGCTGGACATGCAGCGTCGCGCCGTCCGGCAGCACGACGGGTCGCTCCGCCATGACGGGTTTGAAAACAGGGTCTGGGGCGCGCTGCGTGAGCGCGCCCCAGAGAGGGACGGCCGCCAACAGCCCCAGGAGCACCAAACGGAGGGACGTTTTGAAACGCGGTGCAGGTCTGTCAGCGGCGGTCATCGGTCGTTCCTTTCAGGATGCTGGACTGGCTCAGGTCGAGAAGGCCCGAGGCGCCACCACCTGTTCCATCAGTTCGTTGTCCCACTCACCGTCGACCACGAAGTGCGCGGTCGCACCCAGCAGCACGCCTTCGATCAGGTTGTGGTTGACGTAGGCGTACACACCCGGCTGTTCGAAGGTGTACATCGCCGCCACCGCACAGCCGCCGCGCACGAACCAGGTTTCCATGTCCTGCATCGGGGATTCGGTGAAGGACGCTTCCCAGACATAGTTGCCGTGTCCGCCGATCAGGTGCGGGCGCGAGTCCCGGTTGGCCTGGTTGTGGATCATCAGGACGGTTTCACCGACCTTGGCTCGCAGCGCGTTTTCACCGGTCAGGGCTCCCACGGCGCCGTTGAAGACGCAATGCGTCGGGGTCAGGGTGCGCATCGCCTCGATACTGTCGGCATAGTCATCGCCAGCGGTCTCGTAGTATTTGTATTCGCCGTTCTCGTCTTTCGGCAGGTAGTAATCCTGCTCGCCGATATAGGCGATGCTGTCATAGCGAAGCGGGTTGCCGTCCTTGTCCTTCAGCCCGTCGCGCGGCAGCACCATCACCGCGCCGTTCATGCCGTGGGCGACGTGATAGGGGATCATCGCACCGCCGGGGGCACAGTGATAGGTGAAGCAGCCGGGTTTGGTCGCCTTCCAGCGCAGCACGGCTTCCTCGCCGGGATAGACGTGGGTCAGGCCACCGCCGCCCAGGGCCCCGGTCGAGGCGTGAAAGTCGATATTGTGCTCCATCATGCTGTCGGCCGGGTTGCGCAGGGTCAGTTCGACCATGTCGCCCTCGTGGCAGATGATCAGGGGGCCGGGGACCGAGCCATTGAAGGTCAGCGCCCAGACCGACGCGCCGGTGTCTTCGTCCACCACCATCAGGCGTTCGGTGGTTTCCATGGTGATCTCGATGATCTTCGGCCCGCCGGTTGCAACCTGTTCGTGCGCCGGGGCGAAGGGCGGCGCGACCAGTTCCTGCTTCACGCGGGTGTAGCCGGACAGGTTCGCCGGTTTGGCGGTGGTTTCGACCGCTTTCTCCGCCGCGGCCTTGTAGAGCTTCGCCGAGCTTGCATTGATGCCGGTCATTCTCGGTGCGCGCACCGCGCTCATTGCGCCAGCCCCGGTCATCGCGGCGGCGCCGGCAAGAACGGAGCCCCACAGCACGTTGCGGCGGCTGGTCTTGGCGGTGCCGGGGTTGATGGATTTGGTCATGGTTCCCTCCGTGGGGTTGAGTGTGGCGGCAGGCAACGCGCCTGCGCGCCGGAAAAGGGTCAGAGATTGCCAAGCTGCGCTTCGAAGCGGGCCTTGGCTTTCGGGGGCACGCGGCCTTCGAAGAAATCGGCGGGCACGTCGACGTCGCCGACGGCGATGGTCATCACCATGCCCATGGCGTAGTGCGGCTTGCAGATCACGCCGTAGACGCCTTCGACATCCAGCGTGACTTCGAATTCCTCGTTGACCTTGCCGGCGAACGCCTCGGCGCCCTCGGGCAGCATGCCCTTGTTGACTTCGGCATTGTGGCTCTTGTCGCCGGCCACGAACCTGATCGTGTCGCCGGGGGCGGCCTGAACGAAGGCCGGGTCGAACACCATGCGTTCGCCGTCCGATCCCTTGTTCAACATCTGGACTTCGAAGGTTTCCGCGAAGGCGGATGTGCCCATCAGGGTGGCGAGTGCGAGGCTGGTTGCCAATGTGCGGATCATGTCTTGTCCTTTCAGATCGCTTGATTGCTTGACCTGAAGACTATTCATTGTGCGGCGTCGGAATTTGCTCTGGAGCAAACTTCCGCACGATTGCCGCCGCGTCGCCGGATGATCTGGCCGTGGTCTTGGCATCCGATCTGTGGCAAGAGATTCGCCATGAACGAACCTGCTTCTCGCAAGACCCTGCCGCGGCTTGATGAAAGCCTGCTGACGCACCTGCCGCCGTTCTCGCGCCTCGAGAAACGGCAGATCCGCACGATTCTGGATCAGGCAACCTCGCGCCGTTACGATTCCGGGGTCGCGATCTTCGAAGAGGGGCATCCCGCCGAGCGCTTCTATATGTTGCTCGACGGCTATGTCCGCGTCATCCGCATCACGCCGACGGGCGAGCAGGTGACCGCGCTGCATATTCCGGCAGGCCAACTGCTCGGCATCGCGCGTGCGCTCGGGCGCGTCACCTACCCGGCAACGGCGATGACGGCGACCGAATCGATTGTTCTCAGCTGGCCAACGCGGCTGTGGGACACCTTCGTCGCCGAGTATGACGGGTTCGCCACCGAGACCTACAAGACCCTGGGCCACCGGGTGGGCGAAATGAACACGCGGATCGTGGAGCTGGCCACCCAACAGGTGGAACAGCGCGTCGCCAACGCGCTCCTGCGCCTGATCAACCAGACCGGACGCAAGGTCGAGGGCGGGATCGAGATCGATTTCCCGATCACCCGCCACGACCTTTCGGAACTGACGGCAACCACGCTTCACACCGTGAGCCGCCTGTTGAGCGGCTGGGAAAAGCGCGGGCTGGTGCTGAGCAAACGCAAGCGCATCACCGTGTGCGATCCGCACGCGCTGGTGCTTCTCGGCCAAGGCTGAGCGGCATTATTGTGCGTCGGCGGCGATGCGCAATTCGGCGAGAAACAGCTCTTCATCCAGGTGGTACTCGGCGCAGGCATCGGTGACCGTGTGGAACGGGCTGATCAGGCACCCGACGCACAGCATCCTGTGACGCACGAAGACCGGGACCGTTGCCGGCCAGTGGGTCATCAGGTCCGCCAGCGGCAGGTCCGGATCGTCCAGTCGGGGGGCGCGCATGGCAGGCTCCTTTCCCGCTCAACCCTAGAGCCTCAATCGCGCCAAACGTTGCGCTGGCGCAAACTTCGCCGCCTCCAGCCTGCCTAGGACGGGGTCATCCCGAATTCCAGGAGGCCGAAGCATGGCTGAAATCTTAACGAAATCGCGGGCGCGCAACATCTTCTACGGAGGCTCGATCTTCTTTGTCGTGATCTTCGTGGGGATGACCGTCCATTCCCACCGATACGTGGTGAACGCATCGACAGCGGGCATGCCGCTGAGCGAGGAGGTCGTTCACGGCAAGCATGTGTGGGAGGAGAACTCCTGCATCAACTGTCACAGCCTGCATGGCGAGGGCGCCTATTTCGCCCCCGAGGTCGGCAACGTGATGACCCGCTGGGGGGTGCAGGACAGCCCAGAGGACGCGTTCGAAATCCTCAAGAGCTGGATGGAGAGCCAACCCAGCGGCGTAGAAGGCCGGCGCCAAATGCCGAACTTCAATCTCAGCGACGAAGACATTCGCGGTCTCGCGGAATTCCTGCGCTGGGCCGATCAGACAGACACGCAGGGCTGGCCGCCCAACGACGCCGGTTAAGGAGGCAAACCGATGAAATACCAATCTCAGAAAGTGGCGTACTGGTACTTCCTCGCCGCGCTCGCATTGTTTGCCATCCAGGTGCTGGGCGGTCTGCTGGCGGGCTGGGTCTACGTCTCGCCGAATTTCCTGGCCGAGATCGTGCCCTTCAGCGTCATCCGCATGATCCACACCAACGCGCTGATCGTCTGGCTTCTGCTGGGCTTCTTCGGCGCTGCCTATTTCCTAATTCCCGAGGAATCGGAACGCGAGATATGGTCGCCCAAACTGGCCTATTTGCAGTTGATCATCCTCGTCGTCGGCGCGCTCGGGGCCGTCGGCTCCTACCTTGTCGGCATCCACGGAGGGCGCGAGTTCCTCGAACAGCCGCTCTGGGTCAAGTTCGGCATCCTCGTGGCCGCGCTCATGTTCCTGCTTAACGTGTCGATGACCGTGCTTGCAGGCAAGAAGACCGCGATCACCAACGTGCTCCTGCTGGGGCTGTGGCTGTTGTCGCTGCTCTGGGTCTTTGCCTTCATCAACCCCGACAACCTGTCGCTGGACAAGATGTACTGGTGGTTCGTCGTGCACCTCTGGGTCGAGGCGACCTGGGAACTGGTGATGGCGGCGATCCTGGCCTTCCTGCTCCTCAAGCTGACCGGCGTTGACCGCGAAGTGGTGGAAAAGTGGCTCTACGTCATCGTCGCCACCGCCCTTTTCTCGGGCATCCTCGGCACCGGGCACCACTTCTACTGGATCGGCCTGCCGGGCTACTGGCAGTGGGTTGGCTCGATCTTCTCGACCTTCGAGGTGATCCCGTTCTTCCTGATGATGTCGTTCGCTTTCGTCATGGTCTGGAAGGGCCGCAGGAACCACCCCAACAAGGCGGCGCTGCTGTGGTCGCTGGGGTCGTCCACCGTGGCCTTCTTCGGCGCCGGTGTCTGGGGCTTCCTGCACACGCTGCACGGGGTGAACTTCTACAGCCACGGCACGCAGATCACCGCCGCCCACGGGCACCTTGCCTTCTACGGCGCCTACGTGGCCCTGAACCTCGCGGTCTTCACCTACGCGATGCCGATGCTGCGTCAACGCGCGCCCTACAATCAGGTGCTCAACATGGCGTCCTTCTGGCTGATGACCGGCGGCATGGCCTTCATGACCTTCGTGCTGACCTTCGCGGGCACCATCCAGACGCATATGCAGCGCGTCGTCGGTGACTACTACATGGAAGTGCAGGACAGCCTGTCGGTGTTCTACCTGATGCGCTGGGGGGCCGGACTGGCCGTGGTGATCGGTGCGATCCTGTTCATCTATTCCACGCTGGTTGTGCGCAAATCCGAGGTTATCACGCCCGGTGCCGCCAACCGCGTTCCGGGGGAATAAGCGATGAACATGCAAGTCTCGCCAACCCTGCCGTTCTATCACCCCACCGGCCGCGAATGCGAGTTGTTCGAAACGGCCTATGACCACGGTTTGCCCCTTCTTCTGAAGGGGCCGACCGGCTGCGGCAAAACCCGCTTCGTCGAGCACATGGCGGCGCGCCTGGGCAAGCCGCTCTATACCGTGGCCTGTCACGACGACCTGTCGGCGGCGGACCTGATCGGGCGCTACCTTCTCAAGGGGGGCGAGACCGTCTGGGTCGATGGGCCGCTCACCCGCGCGGTGCGCGAAGGGGGCATCTGCTATCTCGACGAGGTGGTCGAGGCGCGCAAGGACGTCACCGTGGTGCTGCACCCGCTGACCGACACGCGCCGCACGCTGATGATCGACCGCACCGGCGAAGAGCTCGTCGCACCCCGCGACTTCATGTTGGTGGCCAGCTACAACCCCGGCTACCAGAACGTGCTCAAACGGCTGAAGCCCTCGACGCGGCAGCGGTTCCTGTCGATCTCGTTCGACTTTCCCGATGCCGAGACCGAGATCGCCGTCGTCGCCCGGGAAAGCCGGCTGGATCCGGCGCGGGTGGCCCCGTTGGTGCGCTTGGCCCAGTCCATTCGCAACCTGTCGGGCATGGACCTGGAAGAGGGCGTCTCGACCCGGCTTCTGACCTACGCGGCAACCTTGATCGCCGGGTCCATGGGGGTCGAGCAGGCGCTGGAGGCCGCCGTCATCGAGCCGCTGAGCGACGAGCCGGACGTGCAGCAGGCGCTGCGCGACCTGATCGCGACGATCTACGGGTAATGACCATGCACCTTCTCGATCTGATGGACCCGGAAGAAACGGTCGGACACATCTGGCACGACATGGCCAGCCGGATCGGGGCGGAGGTCAGCTATCCCGAGGCGGCCGTGTCGCTGGCCTCGGTCCGGCCCAGCCTTGCCGTCCTGTTTCGCGCGTTGGGCGGCGCGGCGGGTGTCGAACTGGCCGAGGCCGCGCCGACGCTGGCGCGCCACCGCCGCCCCCTGCGCCGCAAGCTGGGGGCGGAGCGGGACCGCGAATGGGTGGCGGGTTTCGACGGCGAACGGCTCACCCTGCCGCCGTTTCTCGCCGCCTTTCCAGACCCGGACCTGAACCGGGCGGCCTATTTCTGGCTGACTGCCATGGCCGCCAACAGCGCGCTCGACAGTGACGACCTGGACGGCGATGGCCCCTTGCAGGACTGCGCCCAGATCCGGGCCAACGTCGCGGCCTCCGATGCGGTCTACGCCGCCTGTCCGGGCTTGCGCGCCTCCTACACGGAGATGGCGCAACGCTGCCTAGACGCCCGGTTCGACATCGTGCGGCCACGCCAGGAGGCGATCTTCGAAAGCGCCATCCGCGACCAGCTCGGCGGCGCTTCCCCGATGCTGACGGCGGACCCGGTCGCCAAGGCCTACATGCCGTTCGCCCCGGTGCCGATCTGGTTGCGCTTTGCCCAGCCGTCCTCGGGCAAGGCGGCAGGGGAGGAACGGGCCGAACCGGCGGCCCCGCCGCCCAACGCGGCCCACACCACCCGCAAGCTGGGCAAGCGCAAGGATCAGGACCAGCACAACCGCAAGGACAGCTTCATCATCCACCGGTTTGAATCGATCCTGTCCTGGGTCGAGTCGATGAACATCAACCGCAGCGTCGACGATGACGACGACGAGAACGCCCAGAAGGCGGCGGACGACCAGGACGAGATCACCCTTTCGAAACAGGACCGCAAGGCGGCTACGCGGCTGCGCCTGCATCTCGACCTGTCGCCCGCCGATGCCGATCACGAGGCCTTGGCCGGAGAGCATACATACCCCGAATGGAACCACCGGTCGCGCAGCTACATGGAAGGCCATTGCCGCGTGCTGGATACACCTGCCAGGCCCGAAGGCCCGCCCTTCGTGCCGGACGAACGCCGGATGCGCGAAGTGCGCCGCCAGTTCGAGGCGCTGCGCCCGCGCCGCATCCTGCAGCCGCGCCAGGTCGACGGCACCGAGCTTGATCTCGATGCGTTGCTGACCGCGCGTGCCGATCTGATGGCGACAGGGCGCGGCTCCGACCGTATCTGGCAATCGGCGCGGCAAACCGAGCGGGATCTGTCGGTGGCCTTCCTGATCGACACCTCGCGCTCGACCGAGGCCAGCATCGGCGACACCTCGGTGATCGAGGTCGCCCGCGAGGCGATGGCGGCGCTGGCCGGCGGGATCGACGCCGCGGGGGACCGGCTTGCGATCTGGGGGTTTTCGTCGCTGCGCCGCGACCGGGTGTTCCTGACCCGCTGCAAGGATTTCAAGGACCCGATGTCGCCCGAGATCACCGCCAATATCGGCGCGTTGAAACCCGGCCATTACACCCGGCTGGGCGCCGCCATCCGCCATGTGAGCGCGCAACTGGCCGAAGCCCCCAGCGCGCGAAAGCTGCTGATCGTCCTGACCGACGGCAAGCCCAACGATCTCGACCATTACGAGGGCCAGCACGGCATCGAAGACAGTCACAAGGCTGTCCGCGAAGCCCGCAACGCTGGGCAGAGCCTGCATGGCATCATCATCGACGAGGACGGGCAGGACTGGTTCGCGCGGATCTTCGGCCGTGGCGGTTTCACCCTGCTGCCGCACCCCGAGCGCCTGACCAAGTCACTGCCCGACATCTACCGCACGCTGACACAGGAGACCTGACATGCGTATTCTCACCTCGATCCTTGCAACCGTGCTGGCATCCCCGACACTGGCCAAGAGCTTCGACCGGCCCATTCCGCAGTCCCAGTCCGCCACCGCGGAGTTCTGGTTCGCATTGAGCAGCGTCGCGCTGATCGCGGCGCTCGTGCTGGTCCAGCGGCTCGTGGCGCGCAAGTGACCGGGCAGGGGTGGTCCACGACCCGGATCGCCTTCGCGCTTTACCCGTTTGGGGCAGGGGCGGCGGCGGTCAACGTGTTCTTCGCCTCGCTGATCTTCAGCTGGGTCGGGGGGCCTGTCGCGTCAACCACGTGGTCGATCGCGATCGGCTGCGTCATCGGCGCGCCGGCCACGTGGTACTTCGCCCGCCACATCCGCCACCTGATGGACGTGGCCGACGGCACGGTTCCCAAGACGCAGCACCAAGGGTATGGAGACCGGTAATGGCACAGACATCGGCAGAGCAAATGCGCGCCTGGCAGGGGCCGGCGCTGTTCAGCTTCGGGTTTCGCCCCTTCTTTCTGTTCGGGCCGATCTGGCTGGTCGTGGCCATGCTCCTGTGGCTGGCGACCTTGCTGGGCGGGATCGAGCTGCCGACGCGGTTTGATCACGCGTCATGGCACGCGCATGAATTTCTCTTCGGCTATCTCGGCGCCGTTCTCGCGGGCTTCCTGCTGACGGCGGTGCCGAACTGGACCGGGCGCCTGCCGATGGTGGGTTGGCGATTGGCCGGCCTGTTTGCTCTCTGGGTCGCCGGCCGCATCGCGGTGATGGTCTCGGCCGGCCTGCCTCTCGCGGTCGCGCCGGTCGTCGATCTCGCGTTTCCGCTGTTGTTGGGCGCATTGATCCTGCGCGAGATCATCGCCGGGAAGAACTGGCATAACCTGACCGTTCTGGCGCTGCTGGCTGTCTTCACCATCGCGAACGCCCTTTTCCACCTGGAGGCGCTGAACGGCGACTACGCCGCGCACGGTATCGGCCTTCGGCTGGGGGTCGCGACGGCGGTCATGATGATCGCCGTGATCGGCGGGCGCATCATTCCGTCCTTCACGCGCAACTGGCTGGCGCGCGAGAACATGCCAGCGCGCCCGGCACCGCCGATGCAGCGCTTCGACAAGCTGGTGCTCTTGCTGAGCCTGCCGGTGCTCCTGCTCTGGGTCGTCTGGCCCTTCGCGTACATCACCGGAGCGGCGCTGGTGGCGCTCGGCTTCCTGCACCTGGCCCGCCTGGCCCGGTGGCAGGGGCATCGCGTGCTCGGCGAGCCGCTGGTCTGGGCGCTGCATGTTTCCTACGGGTTCATTCCGCTGGGCGCCTTCGCTCTCGGGCTCGACCAGCTCTTCGGCAATCCCGGCACCGCCGGCGCGCAGCACCTGTGGATGGCGGGGGGGATCGGCGCGATGACGCTGGCGGTGATGACACGGGCGACGCTGGGACATGCGGGGCGGGCGCTGGTCGCGGGGCGGGCGACGGTGGCCATCTACCTGTGCCTTTTCGCAGCGGCGATCGCGCGTTTCTGGGCGTCGGTGTATCCCGATTTGAGCTACGTGTCGGGGCTCTTGTGGCTCGCCGCGTTCGCAGGCTTCGCCGTGGTCTACGGCCCCTTGCTGCTGCGCCCGAGGCCGGAGAAGAACCGATGAGCTGGGCCGGCTTTGCCGCCGTCTTCGCGGCGTTCTTCCTGACCCACTCGATCCCCGTGCGGCCGGGGGTGAAATCGCGCCTGACCGCAGCATTCGGGGCGCGGGGATTCGGGGTGGGATATTCGATCCTGTCGCTTGCGATGCTCACGCTCCTGATCTGGTCGGCCGGCGAGGCGCCTTACGTCCAGCTCTGGCCCCAGATGTCATGGCAGCGGCACGTGACGCACCTCGGCATGCTCACGGTCTGCCTGCTTC
The DNA here is from genome assembly GCF_014640115.1 of Sinisalibacter lacisalsi. Classification (GTDB taxonomy): domain Bacteria; phylum Pseudomonadota; class Alphaproteobacteria; order Rhodobacterales; family Rhodobacteraceae; genus Sinisalibacter; species Sinisalibacter lacisalsi. The sequence goes on from NZ_BMGI01000002.1 coordinate 81,227, forward strand.
TGGCGCTCAGCATCGCGCGGCCCAACCCGTTTTCGTTCGGAGGGTCAGGGAACGACCGATACGATCCCACGCGGCCCGGGATCACGCGCTGGACGCGCCACCCGATCCTCGCCGCGCTTGCGCTTTGGGCCGGTGTCCATCTCGTGCCGAACGGGGATCTGGCCCATGTCATCCTGTTCGGCGTGCTGGGCCTGTTCGCGATCGCCGGCCGCGGCCTGATCGACCGGCGCAAGCGGCGTGTGCTGGGCGAAGCGCGGTGGCGCGCTCTGGATGACCTGCGCCGCGCGGGGCCAAGGCTGCATGTGCCGGGGTCGTGGCCCTGGTTGATCCTGCGCGTCGTGATCGGTCTGGGCGCCTTCCTGGGCCTGCTCTGGGCGCACCCTTACGTGATCGGCGTCTCGGCGATCTGAACCGGGAAAACCCGCGATCCCCGTCCGCGGCGTGGCTCGGTGACGGGGCAGGGTTCCTCGTCCTGCCATCCGGCGCGGTGTCGCGAAAACACCGACGAGTTTGTCGCGGCGCAAAGTCCACCGGCGCCCTTGGGCGCATGTGGAGGGCATGAAACAGATCGAACGCCTCGAATCCCTCGGCCTCTTTGACGCCCGGGTGCCCCGCTACACGTCTTATCCAACCGCGCCGGTGTTCTCCACGAAGACCGGCGCGGCGTTCCAGCACGAAGCCCTGGCCGGTCTTGACCCGGCCGAGGCCGTTTCGGTCTATCTCCACATTCCGTTTTGCGAACGGCTCTGCTGGTTCTGTGCCTGCCGGACGCAGGGCACCAAGACGCTGAGCCCGGTGGAAAGCTATCTCGACGCCCTCGAAGCAGAACTTGCCATCGTGCGCGACACGATCCCCGAAGACCTGCGCATGGGGCGTCTGCATTGGGGGGGCGGCACACCCACCATCCTGCCGCCCCAGATGATCCACCGCCTCGCTGAAGCCGTGAAGCGGGTTTTTCCGCCAATCCAAGACTGGGAGTTCTCGGTCGAGATCGACCCGACCATGGTGGATCGCGCCAAGATCGCGGCCCTTGCCGAGCAGGGCATGAACCGGGCCTCGATCGGCATTCAGGATTTCGACCCCGTGGTTCAGGCGGCGATCGGACGCGAGCAACCTTTCGATGTCACGCGCGCCTGTGTCGACGATCTGCGCGCCGCCGGTGTCACCTCGCTCAACACCGACCTGGTCTACGGCCTGCCGCACCAGAGCCAGGCCCGTCAGGCCGACACGGTCGCCAAGGTGCTGACACTCGACCCGGACCGCGTGGCGCTGTTTGGATATGCGCATGTGCCGTGGATGTCGAAACGCCAGAAGCTGATCGACGAGGCCGCGTTGCCCGGCGATCACGCGCGCCATGCGCTCGCCCGGCTTGCCGGTGCGCGTTTCGAGGCGGCCGGGATGACCCCGATCGGCATCGACCATTTCGCCAAGGCAGAGGACGACCTGGCCCGCGCGCAGCAGGAAGGCAGGCTCCGGCGCAACTTCCAGGGCTACACCGCCGACGACTGCGCGACGCTGATCGGCCTTGGCGCCTCGTCGATCTCGCGACTGCCCGGCGGCTACCTGCAGAACGCGCCCGCAACGGCGGCCTATTCGCAGCGGGTTGCCGCCGGCATCCTCGCGGGAACCAAGGGGCACGTCCTGACGGAGGACGACAGGTTGCGCGGCCGGGCGATCGAAATGCTGATGTGCGATTTCCGCATCGACCGCGCGGCGCTCGAGCGGGACTTCGGACCAGCGGCCTCGCGGCTGGACCCGACCCACTCGCTGGTGGCGGCACAATATGCCGATTACGTGGTCATGGAGGAAGGATCGCTGTCGATTCAGCCCGAGGGCAAACCCCTGACCCGGATCATCGCCAGCGCCTATGACGCCTATATCGCCAACGGAGCGCGTTACAGCCAGGCCTCGTGACGGCCGCCCCCCGGATCGGCTGATGAGCTGGTCCGCGGCGAAGTCGCCCGCGCACCGTGCCGGTCATCAGGACAGTGAGAGGTCGGGCGCGGCCGCCGCCGGCCAGTGGACCGGCTGCACGTTCCCTCCCGGCGTCGTTGGCATGAAACCCTGCGTTCGAAACAGTGGCAGATGCTTCAAGCCGTGCGATCGTGACAATCCGCAAACCGGTCACATGTGCCGGAACATCGATTGGCTGCAATATCCCGCGATGCCGACCTCATTCAAATAAGACCGAAGCGTTTGTGATGAACGCTCGCTTCCCGGTGAATTCACGGCGGAGACGGACACGCAGCCGGATCCCGCCAATGGGCGGGATGGGTTCAGCGGGTGTGGAAAAAAATGGGGCCTTGCAAAGCCGGGTTCCTGCGCATTGCCGCCGCTCAGGCAGGGCCGCCCAGAGCCAGCTGCCATCGTCCACTCGCTCGGGGATAGCAGCCCCTCGGACCTTCGTCCGAGCAACCTCGGGCGCGCTCTGATCCAGACGTGATGGCCGGGCAAGTTGAGCGGAGTTGTCGAAGCCCAAAAGCCCCTGGAATCCGGGACCACGTCACTACCGAATGAGCCGTGGTTGGCCAGCATTACTGCCAGCGCCGAAGTTGATATCGTCTTTGTCGCATTCAGCGTTCAACGTCACATTGCCGTTGAACGTCATGGAGTTCACAACAAGGCCAAAACAGCTCAACCCATCAATCGAAAATGACGCGTTTCCGCTGGTGGTTACGTCAGACATTGGAGCGTACATTCCCACCCCTGCAAAATTGCCACTTGTTGAAGGCGTCACGGAAAAGCTTTGCTCGCCACCGCTCATCTTCAAATGAACGCCTGCCTTGACGATCAGCGTGTTGCCGCTTCCGTAAGGATCGGAAAAAACGGAGTCGAACTTGTCTGAAGATTCACTCACGCACAGCACCCCCGGCTTGAGCTGGTAGTCCTCGCCACCGACATTTGTCGACAGGTCGCTCAGGAGGGATCCGGTAAAATCACACACGGCGTCATCGGTGGAGTCATTCGGCCAATTCGTGATGTCGGCAAGGGGATCGGTGAAGCCGCCTTGTATCGTCTGTTCTGCGCATGCATCGGATTTGTTGAAGCTTGGCGCCGCACAGCGCGTGTCGATGAATACCCCGGTCGCCTCGAACGCGCCATTCGATCCGATGCCGCAGCCCGTCACATTATACGTCCCCGCGTTACCGTGCACGGTGAATCCGTCATGCTTGAAGTCTCCAAGAGACAGAACGCACGGCGTGAAGCCTGCGTCCCCCAGAGACACTCGCGACGTCGTGTTGATTGTCACGCTGTCGTTGCGGCGGATGAGGCGTGACAAGTAAACCGGTCTATCCTCGGAAATGTCCACATCGACATATGTTGCGTCCGCGGGGTCATCAAAGCTGACAGTGATGCCGGATGACACGCCATTCAAGGACGCGACGGCCTCTGCGGCGGCTGTTGCAGCCGCCGCCTTTTCACCTGACATTGTATTCTTGTACGCGAAAGCCGCCGCAAACGCCGCGATATCGGACGTCCGCTGATTCTCCGATTTCACCCCAAGGGCTGCTCCATATTCGAGCGCCAGGGCCCCAAAGCCCAGAATGACCGGGAGAGACAAGGCCACGATAACCGCAACGCCACCTTTGGTGTTGGCCGCGAGATGTCTTGCTATTTTGGCGAACCGCACGGGCATTCCGATTATCCTTGGTTTCGTTCGTGTGATTGGGGCAGATATCAAGAAATTTTCCTGGATCAGGCTTCGAAGATGTTGGCGCTGATCCGAAGCTTTCAGCCGGGTTGCATTTCGCGAGCGTAAAATGCTGCGCTTGCCAACTCCGTCGAGAAACGGACTTCCAGACCGTCAGCGACCGTCAAAGCGCAATTCATGATCCACATTCATCTCCGATCTTTTCTGGGCTGAAAAAGCCAAAGGTATGGAATCCAATGAATGTCGATCGGCGGACACTATCATGCTTCGCGCCCGCCAAGAACTGCCCAGATGGGCTGGCCATGCCGCGTCTCTGACGACGCAGAGACCTGATCCAAGGGCCGATCCAAAAGGTTGCGCAACCGCACGACCGCAAGCGGTTTTTGCCGCGCCTTCGAAAATCAGAATTTGGGTCCAAAGACGTTCGCGTGTTCTTTTGGTCTCCAATGCAAGCGCAGGGTGCGATGCCGTCGAGGGGGACTGGACCTCTGCGAGCGAGTCCGGTTCGTCCACAAGGTGAGGGAGGCAGCCCGTTTCGACGCGCCTCCCTCACCCCCAGACATTATGCTCGGCCTTCTCAAGATAGCGCGCGAGCACGTTTACCGACTTCCAGCCGTCCGCGCGCATGATGGCAGCGGTCTTGATCCGGCGTTTCACCGTGGTGGTGCTGAGGTCGCGGTCGGTCGGGTGGTTCCGGCAGATCGGGCATGTCCTGCCACTGAGTTTTCATGCAGCCGTAACCTGCGCCCGTTGTGTTGCTTGGCGCTCCAACGGCCCCCAATGTCACTTGCCGAGCGAAACACTTGATCCGTGGCAGAAAATCAGTTGATCTTGACGTCTCGCGGTCACTCACGCGGGGCAAGGGGGGAGACATGACCTCAGGAGCAGGCTTTTCATCCGGCGCGCCGGGCTCCAAGCCGCCAGCGGTCACCCAGTGATCCGGTTCGCCGTCCTCGCGCTTCTGCTGCCCGTGTTGGCCCACGCCGACGAAATCGCTTCGGTTCAATATCTTGAGGCCGACGGCACCGTTTCCATCGCCGTGGAAGGTGGAGCCTCCCCGGACACGCCTTTCGCGATCGCCTCGATCGGCAAGACCATGACCGCGGTTGCGGTGCTGCGCCTCGTCGCCGATGGAAAGCTCACCCTCGATGGCGGGTTCACCGCGCATTTGCCTGACGAAGTCCTGTCGGGTCTGCCCGAACTTTCCGATGTCACGCTCCGCCATCTCCTGACCATGACCAGCGGGCTGCCCGATTATCTTGACGACGCCTATATCGAGGATGCCCTCGAAGATCCGGGGGCCGTGCAAAACCCGCTCACCGCCCTCAGCTACGCCTATGGCGAAACGCAATTGTTTCCGCCGGGGCAGGGCTTTGATTATTCCAACACCAATTACGTGCTGCTCGGCCTGATCCTCGAAGAGGTGACCGGCGCGACATACGCCGCAGCCATGGATCGTCTCGTGATCGGCCCAGCCGGGATGACCGGGTCTTTCGTGTTCGGTTCGGCCCCGCTGCCGGACAGCATCCCGAACGGCCACGAGGACGGGAAGCATTATCGCGCCTATTACATGTCGCAAGGCTTCGGCGATGGCGGCGTGATCGCCTCGGCCAACGACCTGGCCCGATTTTACCACGCGCTGTTCCTCGAAAGGTCTCTCTTGCCGCGCGCGATGATGAGGGAGTTTCTTCACGATCCGCACGACGAGGGCTACGGCATGGGGATCGAGGTGGACGACGAGATCGTCGGCCATTCCGGAGGGGATCTGGGCTTTTCCTCCGATGTCCGGCTTGACCTCGACAGCGGCGCGCTCGCGATCATGCTCAGCGCTTCGGCCGATGCTGACACCGACTGGACCTTCGATGCGCTGGCCCGATAGCGATCTGCGGCCGGTCTGTCTTTGCGGATAGCCCTCCGTCGCGAGTCCGCCGCCTTCCGGCGCGGCCCTGATCGAATAGCCCAGCAATAGAAAGCATCGCTGCAGACCCATTTGGCCCCTTGCGCTGCATCGCCGCTGTCCCGACACTGGAGCAAATCAGTTTTCGGGAAGGATCAATCGGATGAGAACGCGCGCCGCAGTCGCCCTTGAGGCCGGACAACCGCTGCAAGTGATGGAGGTCAATCTGGACGGTCCCAAGGCGGGCGAAGTGCTGATCGAGATCAAGGCCACGGGCATCTGCCACACCGACGAGTTCACCCGCTCGGGCGCCGACCCCGAAGGGCTGTTCCCGTCGATCCTCGGCCACGAGGGCGCGGGCATCGTGCTGGAAGTGGGCGAAGGTGTCACGACGCTCAAACCCGGTGACCACGTGATCCCGCTTTACACGCCCGAATGCCGCGAGTGCTACTCGTGCCGGTCGGGCAAGACCAACCTGTGCACGGCCATTCGGGGCACCCAGGGCAAGGGCCTGATGCCCGATGGCACCACGCGGTTTTCCATGCTCGATGGCACGCCGATCTACCACTACATGGGCTGCTCGACCTTCGCCAATCACACGGTCATGCCCGAGATCGCCCTGGCCAAGGTGCGCGACGACGCCCCCTTCGACAAGATCTGCTACATCGGCTGCGGCGTGACGACCGGCATCGGCGCGGTGATCAACACCGCCGGGGTCGAGATCGGATCGACGGCGGCCGTCTTCGGGCTGGGCGGGATCGGCCTGAACGTCATCCAGGGCCTGCGCATGGCGGGCGCGGACATGATCATCGGGGTCGACCTGAATGATGGTAAGGAAGAGATGGCGCGCAAGTTCGGGATGACGCATTTCATCAACCCCTCGAAGGTCGAAAACACGGTTCAGGAAATCGTCAAGCTGACGCAACGCGGCGACGACCTGATCGGCGGGGTCGACTACAGCTTCGACGCCACCGGCAACGTGCAGGTTATGCGTGATGCGCTGGAATGCAGCCATCGCGGCTGGGGGGTGTCGGTGATCATCGGCGTCGCGCCCGCGGGGGCGGAAATCTCGACCCGGCCTTTCCAGCTCGTCACCGGCCGCGTGTGGAAAGGCACGGCCTTCGGCGGCGCGAAAGGGCGCACGGACGTGCCGAAATTCGTCGACTGGTACATGAACGGCAAGATCGAGATCGACCCGATGATCACGCACAAGCTCACCCTCGATCAGATCAACGAGGGCTTCGAGCTGATGCACGAGGGCAAGTCGATCCGTGCCGTCGTCGAGTATTGAGAGGGCGTGCGATGAAAACCCAGTCCGAGACCGGCTGTTTCGGCGGTGTGCAGGGGGTTTATTCCCACGCCTCCGCCGCCACGGGCACCGACATGACCTTCGGGCTGTTCCTGCCGCCGCAGGCGGCGCAGGGCAAAGTGCCGCTGCTGTGGTATCTGTCGGGGCTGACCTGCACGCATGAGAACGCCATGACCAAGGCCGCGGCCCAGGGCTGGGCGGCGGAGGCCGGGATCGCGCTGGTCTTTCCCGACACCTCGCCGCGCGGGCCGGAGGTAGCCGATGACGCGGCCTTCGACATGGGGCAGGGGGCGGGGTTCTACGTGAACGCGACTGAAGCCCCCTGGGCGCCGCATTTCCGGATGTGGGATTACCTGACCGTTGACCTGACGCGCCTGCTCTTCGACAACTTTCCATTGGACGAGGGACGGCAGGCGATCACGGGCCATTCCATGGGCGGGCATGGCGCGCTGACCATCGCGATGGGGCTGCCGGGGCGGTTCGCGTCCGTGTCGGCCTTCTCGCCCATTACCAACCCGACGCAGAGCGACTGGGGGCGCAAGCAGTTCACCGCCTATCTGGGGTCGGACGAGGGCGCGTGGGCCGCCCATGATGCCACCTTGCTGATGCGGGCGCGCGGCTTTGAAGGGCCGGTGCTCGTCGATCAGGGCGGCGCGGACCAGTTTCTCGACCTCCTGCGCCCCGAAGCCCTGGCCGAGGCCATGGCCGCGCGCCGGCAAGACAGCGTGCTCCGGATCCAGCCGGGATATGACCACAGCTATTTCTTCGTGGCCTCCTTCATGCGCGACCATGTCGAGTTTCACGCAAAGGCATTGGCGAGGGCGTAGCAGCGAGGGATCTGGGGCTTCGGGTTTCCGCCCGAGTGGCCAGCCCGCGCCCAGCCCGGCGGTCGCGGCCGCCGCGCAGGGGAGGGGCGCGAAACCGCTTGATCCCTCGGTGAGATCAGGCCACCTTGGGGGCACGCGGCGAGCCGCCCTAGGAATTCCGCTTGAAACGCCGCGGTATGTGGCACCATGACCCGATTTTCCATCATCACGCGGTCAAGACGAAGCCTCGGCGCGCTTGTTCTGTGCGCCTTGATCGCGGAACCCGCGACCGCCCAGGTCGCCGGCCCTCTGCCCTGCGACCAGGTCTCCCTCGAGGTGTTCCCGAGAACCGCGCACTGGAAGGGCTTCTCGGGCCTCGACGTCAAGTCGAACGGGCTCGTGGTGTCCTGCGGCGTCGCCCTCCCGCTGTCGGACCGGTTCAGCCTGGTCACCGGGTTCAGCGCGATGTCCTTCGTCAACAGCTTCGACGTGCAAAGCTATGCCGTGGGCGCCTCCGTGGAGGTGCAATACCGTTTCGAGACGATGGAGAATTTCGGCCTCTACGCCGGCCTCGATGGCGGGGTCATCGTCGGCTACGAGGGGTTTTTCCCCGCCGACCGCATGGTCGGTCCATTCACGCTTGCCGGTAACCTCAAGGGGGGTGTCCTGTACGATATCCCGCGCACGAACATGACCGTGTTCGGGGGCCTGCGCGCGGTGCCACCGGTGTTCGGCCATTCCGGTATCATCGCACCCGGCCTGGGCGTGACCTACCGGTTCTGATCCCCCCGGGCCGCCTCATGCCTGCCGCCGGCACGGCGTCCGGGTGGCCGCGCGCCGGCAGGCGGGGCCTTGCCGCGGCCCTTCCGTCTCATCGCGATCCGCGCGTGCCTGATGTGCCCGACGAAGCCGGCCACAGCCGAAACGAGACCTGGGCCGAACGCGCGGAAACGCCTGCCTGGCGGGTGATGCACAGGGTCGGCCCGGACCGGGGGCGCGGCGCGGTATGATGGCGCAGCCGGGTCAGGGGGCTCCTTGCGGCTCACAGGCGCTGCATTCGGGTGCGCAGACGCCAGGCGAGCCGAAGCAGGCGCGCCCGCATCGCGGTGAGTGCCCGCCGCCGCCAGAAGGGGCGCCCTCGGTGCCCCGACGCGTCGCCGGCCGGGCGGGCGGCGGCGGCCGCCTTGGCTTTCCGGGCTGCCTTTTTCCGGGCGATCCGGTCGACAACAGGTCTGACCGTGCTCATGGCATCGGCGAACCGGGCGCTCTGGCTGGCGAGGATGGCCTCGGCTTCACCACCCGCGCCCAGGCGGGCCAGGAACAGGGCGCACCAGCGCGCGTGGGCGGCATAGGCTTCGGACGCGGCGAGCGTGGTTTGCATCGCCGCCCGCGCCGCCGCGTGATCGCCGGAGAAGCCGCGCCGCATCGCCTCGGCGATCGCCGCCTCGACCTGTAAGCGCGGATCCGCGCGCAGGGTGTCGATGATGGCGTTCACCTGCGCCTCCTCACCGGCGCGCGCGAGCAGCTCGACCAGGGGCAGGGCGCCGCTGCGCGCGCGCCCGGATGTCTCAAGCAGGCTCTGAGCATGCGGCGTTTCTGGTAGCCGGGGATGGGGGCGAGGGCTTCCCAGATCAATGGCGATGCGAACCGGTCGGACATCGCGCCGAGAGCCCGCAGGCGATCGGCCTGGCCGGTCTCGCGGTAGATCCTGATCAGCCCCACGACGATCCAGGCGGGGATGTCGCCGCTGTCGGGCACAAGGCGCTCGAGAAGCCGCGCCGCATCACTCCGGCGCCCCGCCAGGGCGTGGCCCTTGATCCGGTGGATCTGCTCGAGGAGCGCGGGCTGGCAGCGACTTTCCCGAGCGCGGTCGGGCCGAGCCCGGTGCGCGAGGATGTCTTCGATCAGCCGCGCGACGCGGTCTGCGACGGGCGGGGTGACCATCGCGCCGTGATCGGTATCGAATACGTATTCGGACACGGCGCCGGTTGCGAAATGCGCCCAGCCCAACCCGTTGTCCGCACCGGCGAAGGGAAAGCGCCGCGTCGATGTCAGGAGGTGGAACTCGCAGGTGATTGGGCCCGCGGGGTAGAGAAAAAGCTGATCGACCAGGGCCCGCTTGGCGGTTTTCTGTTCCGGCCCGGGCAGCGGCAGGCGCGCCAGCGGGCTGCTGCTGTCGATCACGATGATCCGGTCGATGTCGATCCCGCGTTCCGCCGCGCGCCCCGCGAGGTAGCCCGCGAGCGTGCCGCCGAAGGAGAAACCGACGAGGGTGAAGGGGCCGGCCGGGTCGCGGCCGGCGAGATCATCGAGAAGGCTTTCGATGAGATCGGCGAAATGGGTGCTGGCGAGCGGGACGCCGCTCGGCGGTTCGAACCGCAGCGCGAGAACCGGGTTCTCCACCGACAGGGCCCCGAGGAGATCGATCGCCCAGGCCACCTGGCCCGTCGCCACCGGCAGCAGAACGATCGCCGGCAGCTCGGCCCGCCCCTCGCGCAGCACCCGAAGATGACGGCGATCGCCGTCCTGTCGGGAAGGGCTGAGGGCGATAAGGGTGCGCAGACGCTGGATGGTCGGATCGTCGGCGAACGACCCGAAATCCACCTCGACCCCGAACACCTTCTCGACCTCGAGGATCATCTGCACCAGTTGCAGCGAGGTGCCGCCGAGGGCGTGGAAATCCGCTTCGCCGGCCGGCACGTTGCGCTGCAGGACGTCTTCCCAGATCCTGGTGAGAGGATCGTCGGACCGCGCCCCCGGCTCCTCTTGCGCCGCGGGCTGGCTTTGCACGAGCGCGGGGATATCCGCCTTGCCGTTGGGGGTGAGTGGGATCGCGTCGATGCGGACATAGCGCGAGGGCAGGGCAGGCCGCGGCAGGCGCTTGGCGAGAAAAGCCCGCAGGTCCCGCTCGCTTGGCATCACGCCGCCGACCGGTTCGATATAGGCGGTGATCCCGCACACCGTTCCATCGCCGCGCCGGTCGGGGATGGTCGCCGCGCGGCCAACGGCGGGGTGGTCGGTCAGGGCGGAGTCGATTTCCGACGGTTCGATGCGGAACCCGTGAAACTTGAACTGGGAATCGCGCCGCCCGAGAAACTCGATTTCGCCGGCCGGGTTCCAGCACGCGCGGTCGCCGGTGCGATAAAGGGTGACCGGATCACCGGCCCCCAGCCCGAGGCGCCCTGCGTTGAGACGGATGAAGGTTTCCGCGCGCGCCTGTGGCGGGTTCTCGTAACCCGGCGACAGGCCGGGCCCACCGACGCAGAGCTCTCCGGCGAAGCCCTCCGGCACGGGGCGCTGATGGGTCGACAGAACGAACGCCATGTTGCCGGGCAGCGGCCGGCCGATCGGGACCTTGCCGCGCAGATCGGGCGGGATCTCGTGGCTCGTCGTCAATGCACCGTTTTCCGTCGGCCCGTAGGCGTTGCTCAACCGCAGCGAAGGGTTCGCCGCACGCGCGCGGCGGCAATGCGAGGCCGATGCGGCTTCACCGCCGATGGCGAGATACTTCAGCGGCGACAGCACCGCGGGATCGGCATCGACAAGCATGTTGAACAGGCTGGTGGTCATGAACGACGCGGTCGGCTTCAGCTTGCGCAGTTCGATCGCAAGGCCGCCTTCGGCAAAGATGTTCTTCTCGAAAAGGACAAGGGCGGCGCCACGCAGCCAGGCGCCCCAGACCTCGACGAAACTACCGTCGAAACCGGGCGAGGCGAGCTGGATCATCCTGTCGCCGGGGCCGACCGGCAGGTGCCGCGCGCCTCGTGCGAGCCGGACCAGCGCGGCATGGGGCACGGGGATGCTCTTGGGCGGCCCGGTGGTGCCGGACGTGAACATCACGAAGGCTTCGTGATCGGGGCTGCGGGCGATCACCCGGGGAGGGGTTTGGGGCAGCGCGTCCAGTTCAAACGCGGCAGGCATGTGCAGAAGCCGCGCGCCCTCGTCCGCGAGAGTGGCGTCCGGTCCCGGCCCCGATATCAGGGCCTTGCAGTTGGCCGCGTCGAGGATGTGCCGGACCCGCAGCAGCGGAAGATCGGGATCGACCGGAACCACCGTCAACCCCGCCTTCAGCACCGCGAGCCAGGTCATGAATACGGCGGCGCTGCGCGGCATGGCCACGCCGATCCGATCGCCTTCGCCAAGGCCCTGGCGTTGCAGCCAATGCGCAAGCGCGTTGGTCTTCCGGTCGAGGGCGGCATAGCTCAGGGTGGCGCTCGGCGTCGTCAGCGCCTCCTCCTCGGGATGGGCGGCGGCGATCCCGGCGAACAGCGTGGTGATGTCGTCACCATCGGCGGGCGTGGTCACGGCGTTCGACCGGTCGGCCTGCGCGGCGGCTTGTGCCGGGGCGACGAGGTCGATCTCCGCGAGCGGGATTTGCGGGTTGGCGATGGCCTGGCGGGCGATCAGAAGGTAGCAATCGGCGAGCCGCTCGAGCATGTCGCGGCTGAACCGAGACCGTTGCCCGGCGAAGGTGACTGCGATCCCCGTCGGGCCGGGATGGAGGCTCAGGTGGAGATTGGCCGATTGCGTGGCTTGCGGGGTTGGGCGTTCCGTCACCGAAAGCCTGCCCGCGTCGAGCCCCGGATCGGGGGCATTGTAATAGCCGATAACCGCTCGCCCGAGATGGATCGGATCGGTTGTCCGCGCCAGCGTGCTGCGGAGCTCGTGCCGGGCGTTGCGCAGCAGGTCGGCGAAGGTATGCGCGGCTCCGATGTCGGCGCCGACCTCGACATTGCGCACGAAAAGGCCGATGGCGTTCGCCTCGGCGGGCCCGGTTCGATTGTCGGGCGAAAGTGAAATGCCGAAGGCGTCCTGATCGCAGTAGGTGGCGAGCAGAAACGCGTAGCAAGCCAGCAAGAAGTGAAACGGCGTGCAGCCGTGTATGCGCGCGACGTCGCGCAGCGCCTCGGCTTGTGCCGCGTCGAGGGCGCGCTCGGCGATGTCACGGCGCACCGCCTCGGCTCCATCCAGTTCGAAAGCCGTGTCTGGCCAATGAATCTCCGGATGCGGTGCCCCGACTGGCGCGCGCTCGGGGCTCGTTCGCGCGGACAGATGCTCAGCGAAGCTCGCCGCCGGGGGCAGGCCGGTGTCGCTGTCGGTGATCGCGCCTTCGTAGAACCGGAACAGATCTCGCGCGAGGATCCGCCACGACCAGTCGTCCGCGATCAGGTGGTGGATGAAGACGGCGAGAACGTGACGGGTCTCGTCCACCCGGTAGAGCCTTGCGCGCCACAGATTTGACCCGTCCCGAGCGAAGGGGACGAGGGTTTCGCGCGCGATCTGCGCGTCGATCTCCGCCAGGCGCTCATCGGCGGTGCGTCCAGTGACCGACGGCTGGAGGAGTGCGGCATCGACGTGAGGCGCGAAGACCGGCCTTGCGCCCTTGCCGTCGCGCACGACCGACATCCGCAGCGCATCGTGACGATCCACCAACCGGGCGAAGGCCTGTTCCAGCGCCGCCACGTCCAGCGGCCCGACCACGGACCAGCTTCGCACCAGGTTCGCCACCGGTTGCGCCTTGTGCAGCATCTCCGAGCTCAGGAGGGCTCGCTGCTCGGGTGAAAAGTCGACCCCTGCGCCCGGCCCCGGGCGGGGCCGCGGCTCGGCGGATTGCCTCAGCCTGTCGAGCATCGCCTTGCGGCGCGCCGTGGTGGAAGCGGTTTCGAGCGTCACGCGGGCAATCCATCCCGGTCGGCGATGTCGATGAGGCAGGGGCCATCACCGGCAAGCGCGCGCGGGCGGATAGCATCCCAGGCCTCGAGGTTTTCCACCCGGTGCCCCGCACCGCCGAGGCCGTCCATCACCCGGGCGTAATCCGTTGCTGCCGAGTAACGTGCGATCCTCTCGTCGCCGCCCCTGAGCTGGTTGTTCTCCGATGCGAGGCCGTTGTTATTGCACACAAGGAGCGTGACCGGTGCCTTGTACCGGACCAGGCTTTCCAGGTCGGCCAGCGCAAGACCGAGGCTGAAATCCCCGCTCAGAAGGAAGACCCGTCCGAACCGCCCGCCCGCCCAGGCGCCGAGCGCGTGGCCTATCCCGGAGCCGAGATGGCCCATGATCCCGGGCGTGATCCGGGCCCAGGGCACCGTCGGCGTGATGATCCGCGCGGCATGGATCAAGGCGCTGCTCCCGTCGAGAACGAGGCCGGCCCCGGCCGGAAAGTCGTCCGCAAGCGCCGTGACGATGCGCTCGAAGAGCGGGCGGTGCGCCCCGGCATCCGGGCGAATGATCGCCGGATGAACCGGCCCGGTCCCGTCCATCGCCCTGCCGGTGCGCTGCGCCAGGTGCGCCAGAAGCGCCTCGAGGTTTTCGCCGATCTCGCCCTTCAGAATGATCTCGGGCGCGCGTTTTTCGGCAGGGTGGTCACCCCTGTCGCGGAGCGCGATCACGCGTGCGCTATCGCCGACAGCGGCGCCGAAGCGCAGCGTCCAGTCGAGGGCGGCCCCGACCAGCACGACCGCATCCGCCGCGGCCAGGGTGCGATGAACCTGGTCTTGCCGGACGCTTGCAAGCGCGCCGCCACCGAAACCGATCGAAAGCCCGGTTGGGCAGAGCGGGGCATTCAGCCGCGTGGCCAGCTCCGCCAGAACCGTTTCGCGGGCGGACCAGCGGGCACGGTGGCCGACCACGATCACCGGGTTTTCCGCCGCGCCGAGGATCGCGGCGGCGGCCTTCAGATCGGCGGTTTGGGCGACGCCCGCACGATCGTCCGAGAGCCGCGCAACCTGCCCGCAGGACGGACCCGCGGTGCTTGAGAGCAGCGCCCGTTCGACGAGCGCGACCGTGGAGCGCCGGCCCGGCCCCGTGGCACGGGCAAGCGCCTGCTCGATCTTTTCCGCCAGGTCTTCCGGCTGCGCGAGCCGCAGGGTTTCGAAGGGCGCATCACCGTCGAGGGGCAACGGGATCGCCCCCTGGAAGGCCCCGTCTCGTGCATCCTCGGGGCTTTCGCAAGGGGCCAGCAGAAAGACCGGCGTGCCATGCGCGACCACCGAGGAAAGCGCCGAAAGGGTATTCGCGAGCGCCGGTCCGCGGGTGACCAGAACCGCGCTCGCGAGCCGACCGGACGCGAGATTGTCAGCCGCCGACGCGAATACCGCGGTGGCCTGGGATCTCAACGAAAACACGCCCAGCCCGGCAGCGTCGCAGGCCCGCAGGATGCCGTAGGCCATGTCTCCCGGCACCGTGTAGACCCGGCGCACACCGGCGCGCGCCAGTGACGCAGCGATCACCGCCGTGACGGGGCGGGCGGGCGACGTGGGATCGGTGCGCAGATCTCGCGCCATGGGCCTGATCATCCATGGCCGTCGGTGGGCGCGGTCTCGGTGCCGTGGAGCGATTCGATGATGCGTTTCGCGCGGCCGTCGTCCAGGGTGTCGATATAGGCAGCCAGCTCGCCCGGGGTCGAATACCGAAACAGCACTTCCGGCGAGAGGCCCAGGCCGAGCAGGGTGTTCATTTCCAGCACCATGCTCGTGCCCGAAAGGGAATCCCCGCCGGAAAGAAAGAAATCATGGTCCGGGCCGACATCGTCCCAGCGCAATGCCTCTGCGAATAGGGCGGTCAGGACTTCCTCGCTCAAGCTCTGCGGCGCCGTGGGTTTCGGGGTCAGCTCGCCGGCAAGAAGGTGCTCCATGTCAAGCCGGCGCGGTTTTCCGGTCGGCCCCTTCGGGATTTCTTCAACCGCAACGATCCTGCTTGGAACCTTGTGATCCGACAAGACATCGAGCAGCGCCGCGCGCAGCAGGCGCGGGTTGTTGTCGGACGCGGGGTCGATCACGACGGCGGCGGCGAGGTCCTGGCCAAGCGTGGGATGGGTGACGCCGAAGGCAATCGCGTCGACGACGCCCGGCTGGTCGAGCAGAACATCCTCGATTTCCGTGGGCGCGATCTGCGCGCCGCCGCGTTTGACGATCTCCTTGGCGCGGGCGACGATCGTGACCGTGCCGTCGGGATTCACAAGGCCGATGTCGCCGGTGCGCATCCAGGCACCGTCGAAGGTTTCGGCGTTGGCCTGCGGGTTGTCGAGATACCCGTCGATCACCGAGGGGCCCTTGACCCAGATTTCGCCCTGCCGTCCAGCGCCGAGAGCCGCCCCGTCGGCGCCGCGAACCTCCAGGTCCACGCCGCAGGGCAGGCCGACATTGCCGGAGTGGCCCGCGGGTTCCGGGCTTTGCGTGCAGATCAGGTTGGTGGTTTCCGTCATGCCATAGGCCTCGACGAGCGGGCAGCCGAAGACGCGCTCGATGCCGTGGCGCACCTCGCGCGGCAGCGCCGACGAGGCGGAACGGGCAAACCGGAACCGGCATTGCGCGGCGCGGTCGGGCTGCCTGCGCGCTTCGTCGAGGATGGCGCGATGCATCGTCGGAACCGCCGTGTACCAGCGCGCGCCCGCCGCCGCGGCGGTTTTCAGGAAGGCGCCCGGATCGGGACTGGGCTGGATGATGTTCTTCGCGCCGGCAAGCAGCGGAGCGAGCAGCCCGGCGACGACGCCGTGGATATGGTGAAGCGGCATGATCTCGACCGCCGTATCGGCCTCATCCAGCGCGATGGATCGTCCGATGTTCCTTGCCGACAGGAGGAGGCGATGTTCATCGAGCGCCACCAGTTTGGGCGCACCGGTGGTGCCCGATGTGGTCAGGACGACCCCCGCACCGTCGAGACACCGTGCGGGCGTGCCATGCGGCACCGGCGCGGACACGGCGGAGAGGATGAACCGATCCGCCCCGTCCGGACGCGCAACCAGGACTGCGATGCCCAGTTCGCCGGCCAGGCCGGCAATCTCCTTGTCGTCCTCGGTGAGCACCAGCGCCGCCGGCCGCAGAAGCGCGATCAGTTTGCGGACCTCCGCCGGCTTGGCATTGGCCGGGATCGGCGCGGCGGGGTAATGCGGCGCAAGGCTGAGGGCCAGCCTCGCGCAGAGGAAAGCGGACGCCGAGCGATACGCGATCAATCCACCTGAGGGCACGCCGGTGCGCGACAGGTCGTGCTGCATCGAAGCCGCGGCATCGACCAGGTCCGCGAACGTGACCTCGGGGCCGGCGCTGCCGTCAGACAGCGCGATGTTCGCGCCATAGCGCTGCTTCAGCCCACGCAATGCGTGGGACAGTCCATCTTGTGCGACCAATCTGAACCCCTCTCCCCGATCCTGTCCCGGACGAACCGGCACGCGCGCAACACCCCGTCGCCTTTCAGCCTATGAGACAAGCAAGGGCCCGCACAAGCCTGAACGCGGATTACCGGGATGGATGGCGCGGTTCTCCGATGCGCGGTCGCCCGGGATCCACTGTGCGCGCAGCATGCGGCCGGTTTGGTGCCCTCATCTGGGCCCTGCCTCGGTGCTCCACCCTGCGCGGCCGGGCATCCATGTCGCCGGAGCACGGGGCCGGATGGCCGAGATGCGGGGCGATCGCTGCATGGTGGTCCTCGACCCGTCCGCATCCTTGCCTCGTTCACGAAAGATACGTTGTTGGTGTCTTTGCAATTTCATACGGATACGTCCGAATGATGACCTGCGCCCCGACAGGGCCAATATGCAAAGGCGATTGCCGCATGACCGCTCCCAAGCGTCTCGACAGCCACCTGATGGCGGCGCAGTCACATCTTCAGGCTGCGCACAAGGCCGGCGAAACCGGATTGTGCGCCTACCTGATCGCGCTTGCGGCCTATCAACGTGGGCTCGACGTGAGTTTCGAGACCTTCCTCGGCGATGACAGGGAATACCTTGGAAGCCATCCCGACTATAACGGCAACTACCTCAGGATATCCGACGGCAAATCGGTTCATGTTTTCGACAAGTCGCGTGGGGATCTGTCGAAGCGGGTGCACACAAGCGCCGCCGATTCAAAGACGCTGTCGAAAAAGCTCTTCGAACACGGGAATATCAAGACCCCGCGAGGCGCGAGCTTCAAGCCGGGGAACGAGGCTGGCGTTTCTCGTTTCCTGGCCTCCAGCAGCGCCGACAGGTTCGTCGTCAAGCCGGAGCAGGGGTCGCTTGGGCGGGGTGTGCACGTCGGCCTGACGGCGGAGGACACACGCAGCGTCTCGACCAGACAGAAAGCGGCTTTCGTCATTGAAGAGCATATTTCCGGCTCGGAATACCGGGTGTTCGTGGTCGGGGACCGTTGCGTCGCGGCCTACGAACGGCCGGCACTCCAGGTCAGGGGGGATGGCATTTCAAGCATCGAGGCCCTGATCGACGCCAGGAACCGCCAGCGCGCGCTCAACCCGCGCACGCGCAGCAGCCTGATTGACAAGCTGGAGGTGGCCGCGACCCTGTCGCGCACCGGTCGGTCGCTCGACGACATTCCCCATGCCTTCGAGCCGGTCACGCTCTCGTTCGTCAGGAACATCTCGGCGGGAGGCGACAACCGGGACGTCACCGATACGCTTCCCGGGCTCGTGGGAAAAGCTGCGGTGATGGCCTGTAACGCGACGGGGCTGCCCAATTGCGGCGTGGACATCATTCACGATGAAGCCGCCGACGTCGCATATGTTCTCGAAGTCAACTCGCGCCCGCATCTCGGCGCTCACAGCTTCCCGTCGCTCGGGGCAGGCGCAGGGAACGCCGTGGCGGACGCGATCCTCGATCACTACTTCCCGCGTTCCGCCCGGAACGAGAGGTTTCCCGAGCTGGTGATCGACATCGCGGCGGTGAAATCGGCCCTCGCCTCGGGACAGTTCCGAAGCCTCGCCTGCAAGAGGATCGAAAAAGGCTGGATTCACCGCCGAATACCCCTTGATGCGTCGGAATCCGAGGTGGACGGACTGCTGCGGCAGCTCCGGCTGGTCTGCATTCACGTGGAGAAGTTCAGCTATTCGGAGTCCCGTCACGTCATCAACGCGTTCTTTCTGCCCCGCGGCTTCGCCGGTCTGGTGAAAACAGCCAAGCAGAACAAGATGCCGGTGATTTCGCGGGAGGTGGATGCAATCCTGTTCGGTCGGACCAAGCGGTAGCGCCTGCCGGTCGCCCGACGGATCGGGCCAACCGCGGGGAAGGGCGTGGGGGCTTCCGGAATCCAGTCTTTCAGCGTCGGCGCCGTGCCCACCAATGGCAAAGCCTCCGGCGTGCGGGATACGGCGCGGTTTTTCGCACCGGCGCGCGTTTCGGGCAATGGCCCGCTGCGTTGCCGTGACTTATGGGGCAAATTGGAGCGGGTAGCGTAATTCTAACATCAATGATATCAATCGGTTACGATCATTTTTACCGAATGGCCCCGGATTTACCCCAAAATCCGGCGTAATTCCCGCCGCGCGCTGGGGTAAGATGGGGTAAGCCATCTAGGCGATCTCCTGTTGGACCGGTATGACTGCGCCGACGGCATCGTGGAGGCGCCCCTCCGGATCCCGGGTCAGTTCGATCACTGAGAACCCGCCAAAGTTGTGGCGCTCCGCTTTGGTTATGTCAAGGACTGCCACCGGCCCGTGCTCCTTGGCGACGACCGCCATGACCCGGCAATCGCCCACCGGCTCGGGCACGACGAAGCTCAGGGCCTCCCCGCTTGCCGTCTGTGGCGACACCGCGATCACGTCGAAGCGGTCGCCCCGGAAATTCGCGGTGAAGTGCGGCACGTCCTGGCTGGCGGAGGCGAAGGTCACGCGGCCGCCCCGGACCTCGATCAGTCCGGCCACGAGAAGCGCCGCGCCGTGGGCAGCATCCGCGCCGGCGTTCGCGCCGGTCGCTGCGGGCGTCGGTGTCCGGCCAAGCGCGAGCCAGACTTCATCGACCTGCAACAAGCCGGCGAGGGCCCGGATGTTGTCCTCCCGCGGACGGCTTACGCCGTGCACCCACTTGTGCACGGTGTTCACGCTCACGCGCACGCCGATCTTGTCCAGCTCGTGCTTGAGCCAGGTCAGCCTGCCGTGCGAGGTTGGCGGGGCGTGGGGCGACGCCGCGATGGCCTGCTCCAGCCGGAGGCCGAATTCCCTTGTCGTTGCCTGTGCGATGACGTTCGCTCCCTGGCACTGTGCCGATTAGAATATTCAACAGTTAGTAGAAAGAAGGTGTCATTTCTACCCTTGCCTGATGAAAGGTGTGGGGTAACCTTTTGGCATGAAATGTTGAGTCTGCAAGCGTCCGATTGAGCGGACCCCAACCATTTAGGTGAAGCTAATTCACGTGGGTGATCCGCTCCCGCATGCCGTGCCGGCCCCGGCGTAGGCTCACCGGTGCGGTTTCCATTTGGAATAGAAGGGTCAACGGCAATGTTTGTGTTCTGCCATAGCTTGAATAGTCACGTTCATCTCCCGGTCTGAACGGGCCGCCGAAACCCGTCATTGTCGATAACGGCATACGCCCCACCCGGCAGCGCGGTCCAGACGGCTTTTGCCGTGAGCGGCAAGGAAGGTGGCTCCGTGGTGTGAAGCCCGGGCACCGCCGAGATCGAGGGGTCACACAGCCAGATCGGAGTCGCTGTTTCCGCAGGCGCCCGGATGCCTGAAATCGTTCAACTATCAACCCATCTGCATGAGGGGCCTATAGAGCATTTGCAGGACTCTCTAACGTCGCGCTCCGCGCCCCCCGCGACAGGGCCATTGTTTCCAGAAGGACCCGGAGCGGTTTCCGAATAGTCAACAACAGCTAGACCCGGCCCCCCGGCACCACGGCCACCAGATCGCCCGGCCGCGCCCTCGCGCACGGCACCACGGCCACCAGATCGGACGGCACCACGGCCACCAGATCGCACGGCCGCACGGCACCACCACGCACGGCCGCCGGGCTCACATCCGCCACGGCACCACGGCCACCAGATCGGCACGGGGGCAGATCGGCGCGGGGCAGATCGGCAGGCGGAATCGCCATGCCGATTCGGCCGGGAGGAATCGCCGCACGGAGTCACGGCACCAGCCGAGGGCAGATCGGCAGGCCACCAGCCGAGGGCAGACCGGCAGGCCACCAGCCGGGGGCAGACCGGCACCGGATCAGCCGAGGGCAGGGCACGGCACCAGCCGAGGGCAGATCGGTAGGCCACCAGCCGAGGGCAGGGCGCGGCACCGGATCGGCGCGACCAGGCCACCAGGATTCCGCCCAGGTGCGTGGAATCCAGATCGGCGCGCCGCTCGATAGGGGCAGGACGGCACCACACGGCCGCCAGATCGGCAGGAGGGCACCACACGGCACGGCAGGGGGCAGGAGGGCGCCGGAATCAGGAAACCCGCCACGGGGGGCGGGTTTCAGGGTTTCAGGGTTTCAGGGTTTCCCGAGCGCGCAAGCTTGCGGGGAAAGAGCATTCCTCATTTGTTGAAACCTCCATCAGTTCCGGGCCCACACCGCTACAGAGCCGTTGTCGGGTTGAACGAAAGCCGCCGCGCGTCGGCGCTGTCGCGTCAGGGGGCGTCAGACGGGGCATCGGCGGTGGCGACCTGCCGGGGGTATATGTGCGGATCGATCCCTTGGCCTGTGTTCCGCATACCTCGAGCTTCTGCTTTGATCGGTTTGCGTCTGTGACGGAGCGGAGTCGCGAGTTTTCTGGCGCCGCCCTCATGTGGATGCGGACCAGGTTGGGCAGCGGGGAGCACCCCGCAAGAGGTCTCATCTTGGCGTTTGCTGCCTGGACCGATGCTCTGTGCAATCGCGCAGGCGACGACACCGGCCTTGAGCCACAGCCGGTCCGCTCTTATTCTGGCTCGTCTCGATGAGTGGCTGCTGCTTTGTGAGCGAAACCGGCGCCTGACCGGGCTCAGACGACCCCGAGATCGCGCGCGAGCATGGCCGCGTGGGTGCGGTTGCGCGCGCCGAGTTTTTGAATGATCGCGCGCACATGCATCTTCACCGTGACTTCCTGGATGTCGAACGCGTGCCCGATTTCCTTGTTCTGCAATCCGTTGCAGATCCCTTTCAGCACCTGGATCTCGCGATCCGAAAGGGTGCTGATGGCCTTGAGGCGATCGCAGGCCTGCTTTTGATTGATGATGGCGAACGAGAAACCGCTCAACAGAAGCGTGACCGCCGCGTCGAAGGCCTCCGCGGTAAGGTCCAGCGGCAGAACACCGCTGGCGCCGGCCACGAAGGCGTTCCCTGTGTGAATAGAGGCGGTTCGGTCAACCAGCACGCCAAGGGGCCTGTCGCCCAGGTATTTCAGCACCGTCCGAATGCCCTCCAGGCCGGAAAGGCCGGGAAAACGAAAATCCAACAGCAGCACATCCGGTTTGTCGTTGACCTGCAGCCGCTCCAGAACGCGATCCGCGATGGTCTCGACCTGTATTCGCTCATCCTGTTTTCGCAGAACGTCATCAAGTGGATGGCCGTTGGTCGCACCCTTTTCGATTGCCAACATCACCTGCATGCGCCGATCCCCTATTTTTTTTCTATGTACCCGTTTTTTTCAAGGGAACCCCGCTTGAAGAGTTACACGCAGAGCCCAGCCAGACCACCTACCAATAGGGATAGGTCTATTACCCGATGGCCCAGGTGATCCGCCGAGCGAGGCCGAGGTTGTCGGAACGGGCGGGCCGATTGGCGTTTCGTGCCATTGATGTCGGTTTCCCCGCTGCCCGCGCGCGGTGACCCGACCCCATCGCCATGCGAAGGCGGATCGGGTGATCTGTCTTGCGGGTGCTGGTCCGCCGGGAGCGGCGCCCAGGGATGGCTCAGCGCATTTTGCCTGGCCGCACGGGGGCCCGTATGGCAGCGTCGGCGCGGTCGGGCGTCAGTCCTGCCGCGTCAGAGCGCACCCGCGAGGGCGATGGAGGGGGCGATCTGGCTCACCAGGCGGTCGAGCGCGGTGACGGGCTGTTCGGCGACGAAGACGACGTCGTTGGGGCGCAGTTCGAACCGGGTGGCGAGCACCAGGTTGGCGGCGTTGACCGCGTTGAGGCGCCAGGCGGTGACGCCGGTGCCATCCGCGCTGGCACGCAGCACGTAGAGCTCGGAGATGTTCCCGGTCCGGTTCGGCACGCCTTCGGTTTTCTCGAACAGCGCATCGGCGAGCGTGGCCTTGCGCTCGAACGGCAGGGTGAAGCGGTTCTGCACCCCGACTTCGCCCGCGATGTAGACGTAATCGCGTTCGACCGCGTCGAGATCGACGCGGGCGCGGAAGTTCTCGCGCTGCTCCTCGAGCTCGCCGCGCCGCAGGGACACCTCGGTCTGAAGCTGGCGCAGCGCGAGGTCGCGCGAGGTCTGGCGGAAATTGGCGAGCTGGATCTGCTGGGCGAAGTAGCCCTCGGCCTTGTCGAGATCGAAGGCGGTGTCGACGTAGACGGCATCGCCGTCCTTCAGCGCGAGCTTCTGGATCTTCGCATCATCGAGGTAGCTCCTGAGCGGGATCTGGTAGAGCGAGCCGTCGCGGTAGAGCCGGATCGAGGCGAAGGCCTGATCCTTCACGGTGATGCCGCCCGCGGCGGTGAGCGCCTCGGAAAGGTTGAGGGTCTTGAGCGTGATCGGCAGGGTCTTGGCGGCGCGCACGGCGCCACCGATGGAGACGCGCTGAGAGTTGAACTCGGCGATCTCGATCGAGAAGGTCGGGTCGATCTGCTGGCCGACGAGCGCCTGGAACACCTCCGCCTCGGCCTCCTCCAGCGTGAGCCCGGCGAGCCGGACCCGGCCGACCTCGGGTATGGTGATCGCGCCGTCGTCCTGCACGGTGTAGCCCTGCCTGCGGCTTTGCGCGGCGAGCAGGCCGGTGAGCGCTTCGACGGTGCTGGCGGTGTTGGGCGTGGCAAGCAGAATCACGTCGCCGGTGCCGATCCGGTAACTGCCCGGTGTAAACGGGTCGGGCAGGCGGGTGGGCATCGAGGCGGGCCGGGGTTCGGGCGTGAAGGCCGGCGCGGGCGGGGCTCCGGCACCGACCGCGCCGCCGCTCAGCCCGGCGCTGCGGGCGAAGATCGCGGGGAGCGTACGTGGGCGGTAGGGGGAGGCATTGGCCGCGGACAGGCTGTTGGCGTCGATCGCGACGACCTTGACCTCGCCGACCTCGGCCGCGCCGGTGGCGACATGCGGCGAGGAATAAAGCCCGCCGCAACCCGCGAGGCCGATCAATGCCAGGAACGCCAGTACTCTACCCATCTATCTCCCCCTGGTTGAGGCCGTGCACGTGCCCTCGCCACATCTTTTACGATACCCGATATCGCAGGATCGTGATTACGTCCATACCAGATCCTGGCTCGACTTCGGAACCGCGCAAAGGCCTAAGTCGCCAGGTGAGGCCATGCGGTCACAGTCGCGCGCTCAACGCGACGCGGTGAGCACGCGCATGTCGCCGCGCTCGAGCACCGCCGCCGACAACCGGCCGGTGGCATAGGCCCCGGTATCGACCCCGATACGCCCGGCCTCCGCCGTCACTGCGTCGACGATGGTGTGGCCATGCACCACCCAGAGACCATCGCGGCGCGGGGTCCGGGCAAAATCCGGGTGGCCCCAGAGCAGCGCCTGTTCGGATTGCGCATCGATCGACTTGGACGGGTTGGCGGCGGCATGGACCACGGCGACGTTGCCGCTCACGAATGACAGCGGCAAGCCGCGCAGCCAGGCCAGCTTCTCGGGCCCGAGCGCGCGGGCGAGGTCGTCGCGGGCCTTCAGCGCGCGCGATTCGTCCGGCGCCGCCCCCAGCCCGCCGATGCCGTAGCTCGCCAGCGTTTGCAGCCCGCCGTTGCGCAGCCAGCCGGCCGCCTGCGCGCCCGGGTCATCGAGGAAGCGCAGCATCATCTCCTCGTGGTTGCCCTTGAGGAACATCGCGGGCGCGCCGTCGTCGCGGGCCAGGGCGTGGAGGCGCTCGAGCACCCCTGCGCTGTCCTCGCCGCGGTCGATGTAATCGCCCACGAAGACGAGGCGCGCGGGGGCGTCTGCCCCGATCAGGTCCAGGAGCCGGTCGAGCAGGGCGGCGCAGCCGTGGATGTCGCCGACCACCGCAAGCCGCTCATCCGGCGCGAGGGCTGCATCGAAGCGGACAGGGCGCGCCGCACCGCGAAAGATCCGTGACAATAGCTTCATGCGGTCAGTCTAGGCTCGCAGCCCCGCCCGGCCAAGATCGGGGGGATCAATTGTTGTAATACTTGTTGTGGCCATAGGCGGCATAGGCACCGTATTGGCCGCCATAGCCATAGCGTTTCATGCCCTTGGGGTCGATCTGGTTGAGCACTGTGCCGGTCATCGATATCCCGGCGGTTGCGAACTGGCGCATGGCTTCGCGGACCTGGGCGCGCGACGTGGCATCCCATTTGACCGTGAACAGCACTGCGTCGACGGCGTGCGCGATGATGCGCGAATCGGGTACCAGCAGCACCGGCGGCGTGTCGATGATGATGGTGTCATAGGTGCGGCGCACGTCTTCCATGAAACTCGCGAAACGCTCCGACGAGAAGACGTCGGCGGCGTTGGTCGAGCTCTGTTCGCCGATTAGCATGTCGACGCCGATCAGGTCGAGCCGCTGCACCACGTCCTCGAGGCGCACGGAACCCGACAGGATCGACAACAGCCCCTCGTTCTTTTCGTAGTCGAAATACTCCGAGAACACCCGCCGGCGGATATCGCCCTCGATCAGCAACACCTTCTTGCCGAGGCCGGAATAATTATGCGCCAGCGAGATCGCCGTGGTGGTCTTGCCTTCGCCCGGGAGCGAGGAGGTCGACAGGATCACCTGCGGCGGGCGGTCGAGGTTGGACAGCATCAGCGAGGTGCGCAGGTTGCGCACGGCTTCGGCTGCGGCCGAGGTCGGCTTGTCGACGAGATACTGGATGACAGCCTTGCGCTCGCGCGCCGCAATCTTCGGCAGTTGCCCCATCACCGTGAGGCCGGTCTCGCGTTCGAGTTCTTCGGCGGTGCGGAACCCGCTGTGCATCATCTCGCGCAGCAGCACGACCCCCGCCCCGGCGATCAGCCCGAGCAGGAGCCCGAGCGCCAGGATCATCGAGCGGCGCGGCTCGGAGGGCCGCACCGGCGCCACGGCGTGGGACAATATCCGGCTGTCGGCCTGCTGGATGCCGCGCTGGACGGAGGTTTCCTGCATCCGGGTGAGGAAATACTCGTAGATCGCGCGCAGCGCCTGGGTTTCGCGCTCGAGCTGTTGCAGCTGGACGAGATCCTCGGCCTGGCGGGCATAATCGGCTTCGAGCCGCCCGAGCGACTGGCTCAGCGAGGCGACCTGCGCGCGGGTCCGCCCGAGGTCGGCCCGGGCCCGCTCGAGGAGGGTGGCGTAGCGCGCCGCGAAGAGCTCGGCGTTGTTGCCGCTGTCGAACTCCCCGGCCAGCCGCTCGAGCGCCGGGTCCCCGGCGATGGCGGCCATCGCGTCGGGATCGCCGGTGTCCTGGGTCGCCACCAGCGCCGTTACCCTCTCCGACAACGCGTCGCGGGACATCACCAGCCCGTCGAGGCGGTTGCGGGTGTCCTTGATCTGGCGGTTGAGCCCTTCGAGCGCCTCGACCGAGACGAGATCGGTATTGGTTGCGAAACTCTTGATCCGCGCCTCCGCGGTCTCGAGCTCGACCCTGAGCGTGGCCACGCGTTCCGAGAGCCACTCGGTGGCGGTCTCCATCGCCTCGAACTTCACCGCGAGCTGGTCGGCCATGTAGAGCTCGGCCAGCCGGTTGGCCATGTCGGCGGACTTGACCGGATCGGTGGTGACGGTGGTGATGGTGAAGACGTAGCTCGAGCGCACGTTCGAGATCGAGATCGCCTCCGCCACGCGATCCACCACCGTGTTGCGCGCGCGCTGCGGCGCGGGCGCGGGGGTGTCGGGGGCCAGGAACGGGTTGAACTCGGGATCGTCGATGAGCCCCATGTCCTCGACGAGCTTGTCCAGCAGGTTGCGCGAGCGCAGCACCTCGACCTCGGTGTTGATCGTGGCCTGGTCGCCCGACAGCCCCGACAGCACGTTCTCGAAGTCGACCATCGTGCCCTGGCGGTTGTCGAGCGCCACCGTGGCGCTGGCGGTGTATTTCGGCACCGCGACCTGGGTGGCGTAAGTCCAGGCCAGGGCGCCGGCGAGCAGCGTGGCGAGCACGATCCAGAGCTTGCCGCGCCACAGCGTGCGCGCGAGTTCGAGGAGGTCGATCTCGTCGTCCTCGAACGCCGGGTCGGCCGGTCGGTTCGGACTGGCCGCCTCGGCCAAGGCTGCGCTGGTCTGGGTCACGCGTTCTTTCACCTGTGGAAACTCAATGGTCGTCTTGGTTAAAGCGTTCAACCCCTGTTTGCAATCCAAGATCCGGCTCCCCGCCCGGTTCAAAAGGAGGGGGCGGCGGGCGCGCACCGCGCCCCGGCGGCCCCGGGGCGGCGGGTCAGAGCGGCCGCACCCCGTCGCGCGGCACCGCGATTCGAGTCTTGCGCCCCATCAGCTCGATCAGGACCCAGACGCGCTGGTCGGGCGCCATCTGCTCCACCCGGGCGACGAACTCGGCGAACGGCCCGGTGGTGATGCGCACCGCCGCGCCTTGCGGCAGATCCTCCGGCGCGCCCAGCACCCCGTCGGGCCGGCAGCGCGCGCGGATCGCCTCGACGAGGTCGGGCGGCACCGCGGTGGGGGTGTCGCCGGTGCTGACGAGGCGGCTGATGCCGTGGGTCGACATCACCGCGCGCCAGCCCGCGGCGGCCGGGTCGAAGGCGACGAACAGGTATCCGGGGAACAGGAGCGCCTGGCGGGTGACGAACCCGCCGCGGCCGCGCCGGGTCTGGTCGACCAGCGGCACGAAGGTCTCGAAGCCCTGCCGGGCGAGGTTGCGCTCGGCGATTCGGAAGCCGTTCGGCTTGACCTGGGCGAGATACCAGCTCTTGTCGTCGGGGGAAGATGTCATCGGCGCGCCTTGCTAGTCACGCCCCCGGTATAGGGGGGGCGGGGCGCGCGGTGCAACCTTCGCGGGGCCCGGGCCCGCCCGGGGCCGGCGTGATGAGGCGCCGAAGGGGGCTGGTGGCGAGCCCGGCGCCCCGACGGGGCGTTGCGCCGCGCGGGTTCTGGCCGGCGGCGCCGCCCCCGGGGCCGGTCCCGGCGATACATTCGATGGTAGGGGTCGTGAAGCCGGGCGCGATGGTCTAGCAAGGGCGCGAGGGCGCACGCGGATCACCTCTTGCGTGTGGGAACGGGGGTGGTGCAATCTTCCTCCAGACATGTCGGCGAGCGGAGCGAGGCGTGGCCACGTTCCGTGCGGTAGCCATGGCCCGGCGGTGTTCCGGCCGCGGTCCGGCCCCCGGCGAGGATGCGGTCTCGATCCGGCGCCGGGGTGCCTCGGGACGGGGTCCGCCGGGGCCGACCGCTGCGCTGCTTGAGGCTGGTTTGAAGGGGGTAACGCTGCGCTACTTCAGGCCGGGGGTTGGCGTTATCGGGTATTGGTAAGGAATTTTTGAATATGCCTTGTCTTTCCCCAAAGGGCGCACCGCTCTCTTGAAGAGTAAGTCGAAACGGAAAATGAGCCCCTGGCATGCGGGAATCGACAGTGACCTCGAAAGGCCAGACGACCCTGCCGAAAGACGTGCGCAAGGTGCTGCGCCTGCAGGCGGGTGACAAGGTGCGCTACATTCTGCTCGATGGTGAAGTGCGCATCTTGAGGGCCCGACCGGTGCTGGCTCTTGAGGGCGCCCTGAAGCGCCCGGGCCAAAAACCGGTCGCGCTGGATGAGATGGACGAGGCCATCGCGGCGGGCGCGGTTGACCGGGCGGAATGATCGCCCTCGACACAAACGTCCTTGTGCGCTTCCTGACCCGGGACGATCCGGATCAGGGGCGCTTGGCAACCGATCTCATCGGCGGGCTCACGGAACAAGAGCCCGGGTTCGTGGCCCGGGACGTGCTTGTGGAGCTGGTCTGGGTGTTGGAGCGGAGCTACAGATACGAGCGTGCGGCGATCGCGCGGGTTCTGGAGGGCCTGTTGTCTGCGTCCGAACTGGACATTGAGGAAGGCGACAATGTTGGCGCAATCCTACAGCTCTACGAGGCGAAAGGGTTCGGGTTTTCCGACCTGATGATCCGCCAGGCCGCCCGGCGCGCGGGCGCCGATGGTCTGAAGACCTTTGACAAGAAAGCCGCTCGCCTGGACGGGGTGGAGTGGATTGGCAGCGGACAGCCGCAATAGGGTGCCTGCGCGCTCTGCCCTTGCGGTGTCGCGCATTTGGCGTGGCTCACGTCAAAACAACAGGAAAAAACAGGCGAGAGCAGGGAAATTTCACTTTCATACCTTCAAACAAAAATAGCTACATGCACATGCACTTGCGTGGTGGTCATCTGAATGCAGACTGAACGAACAAAACTCGACGGCGTCGTGGTTCTGACGCCGCGCCGGTTTGGCGACGATCGCGGGTGGTTTTGCGAGACTTGGAGCGCGCCGCGCATGGCGGAGGCGGGGTTGGATCTCGACTTTGTGCAAGATAACCACTCGTTTTCGGCTGAAGCGGGCACGTTGCGCGGCTTGCACTACCAGGCGCCGCCGCATGCGCAGGACAAACTGGTGCGGTGTTCGCGCGGGGCGATCTTTGATGTGGTGGTGGATGCGCGGGTCGGGTCGCCAAGCTATGGCGAGTGGTTCGGGGTCGAGCTGACGGCGGAGAACGGCAAGCAGTTGTACGTTACCAAAGGCTTTTTGCATGGATTCGTCACCTGCGCGCCGGACAGTGAGGTGCAATACAAGGTCACCGATATCTACGCGCCGGAGTGTGATGGCTCGGTCCGCTGGGACTCCGTGGGCATCGACTGGGGGCTCGCGGGCGCGCCGGTTCTGTCGGACAAGGACGCCGCGGCGCCCTCCTTCGCCGACTGGCAATCGCCCTTCACCTGGGAGGCGGGGGCGTGAAGATCCTCGTCACAGGCGGGGCTGGGTTCATTGGGTCTGCCGTGGTGCGGCTCGCAGTGGCGCGGGGCCACGCGGTGGTGAACCTCGATGCGCTGACCTATGCCGCCAACCTTGCCAACGTGGCCGAGGTGGCGGACAGCCCGCTTTATGCCTTCGAACAAGCAGATATCCGTGACCGCGCGGCGCTGGATCGGGTGTTCGCGAACCGCGAACCGGATGCGGTGATGCATCTGGCGGCTGAGAGCCATGTCGACCGCTCGATCGATGGCCCGGCGGATTTCATCGAGACCAATGTCACCGGCACCTTCAAACTCCTGGAAGCGGTGCGAAGTTATTGGGCGGGTAAGAGCAAGCCCGCGGGGTTCCGCTTTCACCATGTCTCCACCGACGAGGTCTATGGCAGCCTCAGAGCCACGGGCCTATTCACCGAAGATACGCCCTACGATCCGCGCTCACCCTATTCGGCCTCGAAGGCGGCCTCGGATCACTTGGTGCGGGCCTGGGGTGAGACCTATGGCCTGCCGGTCGTCGTGACCAATTGTTCTAACAATTACGGGCCCTTCCACTTCCCCGAGAAGCTGATTCCGGTGGTGATCCTGCGGGCTCTGGCAGGGGAGCCTATCCCGGTCTATGGCGACGGCGGCAACATCCGTGACTGGCTGTATGTCGAGGACCACGCGGATGCGCTACTCACGGTGCTGGAGCGCGGGGAACTGGGGCGGACCTACAATATCGGTGGTGAGAACGAGGCGACGAACATCGATCTCGTCCGCATGATTTGTGCCGAGCTCGACGCATTGCGGCCCGATGGCGCGCCGCATGACCAATTGATCACCTTTGTCCCGGATCGGCCCGGCCATGACCGGCGCTACGCGATCGACCCGGAGCGCATCCGGTCTGAGCTTGGCTGGCGGCCCTCGGTGACCCTGGAGGAGGGGATCGCCCGCACCGTGCGCTGGTATCTCGACAACGAGGCCTGGTGGCGCCCGTTGCTGGATCGTGACGGTGTCGGCGAACGGCTGGGGATGCGGGCATGAGCGGCGTGCTTGTTTTCGGCAAGACCGGCCAGGTTGCGCGGGACCTGGCGGCGCTGGTCCCCGAGGCGCGGTTCCTGGGCCGGGATGAGGCCGATCTGACCGATCCGGC
Source organism: Sinisalibacter lacisalsi (assembly GCF_014640115.1). GTDB lineage: Bacteria > Pseudomonadota > Alphaproteobacteria > Rhodobacterales > Rhodobacteraceae > Sinisalibacter > Sinisalibacter lacisalsi. Next base: position 111,741 of record NZ_BMGI01000002.1, read on the forward strand.
GGCCTGCGGCGGGATCGTCCGGGCGAGCGGCGCGGATCTGGTGATCAACGCCGCTGCCTATACCGCGGTCGACCAGGCTGAAGCGGACGAGGCCATGGCGGCGTTGGTCAATGGCGCGGCGCCGGGCGCGATTGCGGAGGCTGCCGTCGAGATCGGAGCGGCCTTGGTCCAGATCTCCACCGACTACGTTTTCGACGGCTCGGGCAGCACACCTTGGCTGGTCGACGCACCCACCGCGCCGTTAGGTGCCTATGGCCGCACCAAGCTGGCGGGCGAAGAGGCGGTGCGCGCGGCGGGGGGCGTTCATGCGATCCTGCGCACGAGCTGGGTGTTTTCGGCGCATGGCACAAACTTTGTGAAGTCCATGCTGCGTCTGTCCCAGACCCGCGACCGGCTCAACGTCGTCGCCGACCAAATCGGCGGCCCGACACCCGCGCGCCCCATCGCCCGCGCCGTTCTTGCAATTGGCCAAGCGCTCCGCGACGACCCGACCAAGTTCGGCACGTACCATTTCACCGGCGCGCCCGACGTGAGCTGGGCGGACTTCGCCCGCGAGATCTTCCGCCAAGCCGGGCGGTCCGTTGGTGTCCAAGACATCCCGACCTCGACTTATCCGACGCCCGCCCAGCGACCGCTCAATTCGCGGCTCGACTGCAGCCGCACGCGGGAGGTCTTCGGGATCGACCGCCCCGAGTGGCGCGCGGGTCTCGCCGAGGTGCTCAAAGACCTGAAGGAACTGTCATGACGCGCAAGGGCATCATTCTCGCCGGTGGTTCCGGCACACGGCTCTACCCGATCACCATGGGCGTGTCGAAGCAGCTCTTGCCGGTCTATGACAAGCCGATGATCTACTACCCACTGAGCACGCTCATGCTCGCCGGGATCCGCGAGATCGCGATCATCACCACCCCCGAGGACCAGGCGCAGTTCCAGCGGCTGGTCGGCGACGGCAGCCAATGGGGGCTCACGTTCACCTTCATTGCCCAACCCTCGCCGGACGGGCTCGCTCAGGCCTATCTGCTGGCCGAGGATTTCCTCGCCGGCGCGCCCTCGGCGCTGGTGCTTGGCGACAACATTTTCTTTGGTCACGGCTTGCCCGACGTGCTGGCGTCCGCCAATGCAAGACAAGCCGGTGGCACGGTGTTCGGCTACCGGGTAGTGGACCCGGAACGCTACGGCGTTGTGCACTTCGACGCCGAGGGCCGCGCCCAATCGATCGTGGAGAAGCCGGAGAAGCCTGCCTCGAACTACGCGGTGACCGGGCTCTACTTCCTCGACGGCGACGCCCCGGCACGGGCGGCCTGCATTACTCCCTCGGCCCGCGGCGAATTGGAGATCGCCGACCTGTTGTCGACCTACCTCGACGAGGGATCACTCAGGGTCGAAAAGATGGGCCGCGGCTACGCCTGGCTCGACACCGGCACCCACGGCAGCCTGCTCGACGCGGCGAACTTCGTGCGAACCCTCACCGAGCGGCAAGGCCAACAGGTCGGCTCCCCCGATGAGATTGCGTTTCGGATGGGATTCATCTCAGGCGCCGACCTGGCACGCCGCGCGACCAAGTACAACAAGAACAGCTATGGACGCTACTTGGCGGAGCTGGACGAGTGATCGGTGACTTGTCGATTTCAGCTGTCAGTAATGGTTAGCCGGCCGCGAAATGAAATTGGTGTGACTGACTACGTTGTGAAGGCTATTTCGCTCGCGGAGTACGCCGCAAGGAGCTCGACATTGCGGAGACGGAAATGCCCGGTCTGATGGCGCTGCGCGAGGAATTCGAAGCGGCCAAGCCGCTCAAGGGTGCCCGCATTGTCGGCTCGCTGCGCGCGGCTTCTGAGTGCGCTCGTCGATCCCGCCGCCGGGGCTCTCAAACCGATCCTGCCCGCGATCGGCTTTTCGGCTGCGAATCGCATCGTGCTCATCGCCTGCGGCACGGCGCATTATGCCTGCCATCTTGCGAGCTACTGGATTGAGGAGTTCGCGCGCCTTCCCGTCGAGGTCGATATCGCCAGCGAATATCGCTACCGCAACCGCCCGCTTACGGGCCGTGAAATCGTGATCGCAGTCAGCCAGTCGGGCGAGACCGCCGACACGCTCTCGGCGCTGAAGGCGCTGGCGGGCCGGGTGGCCGCGCGGGTCGCGGTGGTGAATGTCGCCACCAGCTCGATCGCGCGCGAGGCCGACGCGATCCTCGACATCCTTGCCGGCCCCGAGATCGGCGTGGCCTCGACCAAGGCGTACTCCGGGCAGGCGATGGCGCTGCTTGCCATCGCGCTGAAAGCCGCGCGCACGGATCGCCTCGACGAGGTCTGGCGGCACCGCGGTGGGGGTGTCGCCGGTGCTGACGAGGCGGCTGATGCCGTGGGTCGACATCACCGCGCGCCAGCCCGCGGCGGCCGGGTCGAAGGCGACGAACAGGTATCCGGGGAACAGGAGCGCCTGGCGGGTGACGAACCCGCCGCGGCCGCGCCGGGTCTGGTCGACCAGCGGCACGAAGGTCTCGAAGCCCTGCCGGGCGAGGTCGCGCTCGGCGATCCGGAAGCCGTTCGGCTTGACCTGGGCGAGATACCAGCTCTTGTCGTCGGGGGAAGATGTCATCGGCGCGCCTTGCTAGTCACGCCCCCGGTATAGGGGGGGCGGGGCGCGCGGTGCAACCTTCGCGGGGCCCGGGCCCGCCCGGGGCCGGCGTGATGAGGCGCCGAAGGGGGCTGGTGGCGTGCCCGGCGCCCCGACGGGGCGTTGCGCCGCGCGCGTTCCGGCCGGCGGCGGCTCCCCCGGACCGGTCCCGGTGATACCTTCGATGGTAGGGGTCGTGAAGCCGGGCGCGATGGTCTAGCAAGGGCGCGAGGGCGCACGCGGATCACCTCTTGCGTGTGGGAACGGGGGTGGTGCACTCTTCCTCCAGACATGTCGGCGAGCGGAGCGAGGCGTGGCCACGTTCCGTGCGGTAGCCATGGCCCGGCGGTGTTCCGGCCGCGGTCCGGCCCCCGGCGAGGATGCGGTCTCGATCCGGCGCCGGGGTGCCTCGGGACGGGGTCCGGGGCCGACCGCTGCGCTGCTTGAGGCTGGTTTGATTGGCTGACCGCTGCGCGACTTGAGGCATGTTTGATGGCCTACCGCTGCGCGACTTGAGGCCGTTTTAGGGGGCCTACCGCTTCGCTGCTTGAGGCCGGTTGCTTGCGTTATCGGGCATTTGGCGTGGTTCGCGTCTCGAATGGAGAAATCCGGTCGAGCGCAGACGTCGAGAAGCGTCAGGGTCGCGCCGGCGCGGTGGATGGGGTGACCGGCCGCGTCGTGGGGGCGCGGGCTGGTGTGGAAGTCGAGGGGAGTACAGGGTAGATGTGTGGGATCGTGGGCATTCTCGGCAAGGCCGACGTCGCGTCGCGCCTGGTCGAAGGGCTGGCGCGGCTGGAGTATCGCGGCTACGACAGCGCCGGCATCGCCGTGGCCGATGGCGGGCGGGTCGAGCTGCGCCGGGCGGTGGGCAAGCTCGACAACCTCCGGGTCGCCGTTGACGCGCATGCCCCGCGCGGCCGGGTCGGGATCGGCCACACCCGCTGGGCGACGTATGGGGCTGCCACCGAGGCGAATGCCCATCCGCACCGCTTCGGCGCGGTGACGCTGGTGCACAACGGGATCATCGAGAACCACGCCGCGCTGCGCGATGAGGTCGAGGCCCGCGGCGCGCGGCTGACATCGCAGACCGACAGCGAGATCATCGCGGCCCAGCTCGAGTACCTCTTGCGGCGGGCCCGCACGCTCGACGAGGCCTTCATCGCGCTCCTCGACAAGCTGGTCGGCAGCTACGCGCTCGCGGTGGTGTTCGAGGGCTACCCCGACCTGATGTTCGTCGCCCGCAACGGCTCGCCCCTCGCGATCGGCTACGGCGAGATGGAAGCGGATGGTTCGGCGGAAATGTTCGTCGGCTCCGATGCCCTGGCGCTCGCCCCCTTCACCGGGCAGGTGAGCTACCTCGAGGACGGCGACTGGGCGGTGATCCGTCCCGACCGGGTGCAGGTCTTCGACCGCGCCGGGCGCGGTGTCACCCGCGACGTGGTCTCGATCACCGGGGTGCTTCCCGCGGCCGACAAAGGCCCCTGGCCTCACTTCATGCGCAAGGAGATCGAGGAACAGCCCGAAAGCCTCGCGCGGCTTCTGGGCGCGCTCGTCGATCCCGCCGCCGGCAGCCTCAAACCGATCCTGCCCGGGATCGATTTCGCGTCTGCGGATCGCATCGTGCTCATCGCCTGCGGCACGGCGCATTATGCCTGTCTTCTCGCGAGCTACTGGATCGAGGAGATCGCGCGCCTTCCCGTCGAGGTCGATATCGCCAGCGAATATCGCTACCGCAACCGCCCGCTCACGGGCCGTGAAATCGTGATCGCGGTCAGCCAGTCGGGCGAGACGGCCGACACGCTCTCGGCGCTGAAGGCGCTGGCCGGCCGGGTGGCCGCGCGGGTTGCGGTGGTGAATGTCGCCACCAGCTCGATCGCGCGCGAGGCCGATGCGATCCTCGACATCCTTGCCGGCCCCGAGATCGGCGTGGCCTCGACGAAGGCGTATTCCGGGCAGGCGATGGGGCTGCTGGCCATCGCGCTGAAAGCCGCGCGCGACCGCGGGATGCTGTCGGACGACCGTTTGGGCGAGATCCTTGCGGACCTGGTGTCCGTGCCGCGCATCGTCGCAGAAACCCTGTGCGGATCGGATGACATCGAGCGCCTCGCGCGCCGCCTCAGCCCCGCGCGCGACATGTTCTTCCTCGGGCGCGGGGTTAACCACCCGATGGCGCTCGAGGCCGCGCTCAAGATGAAGGAAATCTCCTACATCCACGCCGAGGCCTACCCGGCTGGCGAACTCAAGCACGGCCCGATCGCGCTGATCGACACCGGCACGCCCGTGGTCGTGTTCGAGAATGTCGACGATCTGAACGAAAAAACCGCGTCGAACGTTGCCGAGGTGGCCGCAAGGGGCGCCGACGTGGTGCGCATCGGCCCATCCGGGGCCTGCGACCTGGTCACGCCCGCCGCCGGCCCGGTCGGATCGCTGTTCGCGAACGCGGTCGTGGCCCAGCTCCTGTCGTACTTCGTGGCGCTGGAGAAGGGCACGGATGTGGACCAGCCGCGTAACCTGGCGAAGTCGGTGACGGTGGAGTAGGGGTGCCACAAAGGCTCGTAGCGTTGAGCGGCAGGCCTTCGACAATCTGTCGTGAAGACCCGTCGCCGGGCGGCGGGGCGTGCGTGTCACGCTGTAAGGGCAAAACGCCCACCTTTGAGGGGGCAACCGGTCTCGTTGTGAACCTGCGGCCCCAAATTGTCCGACGAAGCCACGAAGGTTGAGGACTGCAACGGCGCCCGCTGCGCAAATAAACCGGACCCAGATAGTTGATTGACAGCGAACCGGCGCTGAAAAGGGTATCAAATGAACCACGAGAAAAAAAGGTCGATTGAAAGAGTTCTTATCACCGGTGGGACCGGCTCATTCGGCAAGACCATGTTAAAGGATCTTCTTGCACGGGGTGCAGATGAGGTCCGGATTGTCAGTCGGGACGAAGAAAAACAGGACGCTCTGCGCGCTGAACTTCGAGATGACAGGGTTCGGTATTACATTGGTGACATACGCGATCGCGGGGCGGTTGACCGGGCCATGCATGGTGTCGATGCTGTTTTCCATGCTGCGGCTCTGAAGCAGGTACCGAGTTGCGAGTTCTTTCCACACGAAGCGGTTTTGACGAATATCATCGGATCGGAAAATGTCATACGATCAGCTGTTGCGGCGGGTGTGCAGAGCGTTGTCTGCCTGTCGACTGACAAGGCGGTCTTCCCCGTGAATGCCATGGGCATGACCAAGGCACTGATGGAAAAGACGGCGCAGGCCACCGCGCGGGAGTTGGGGCCGGGGTCTGATACGTCCGTTTCTGCGGTAAGGTACGGAAACGTCATGTATTCTCGTGGCTCGGCGATTCCGCTGTTTGTGCGCCAGATCAAGGCCGGCAAACCGATCACGGTAACAGAACCTACTATGACCCGGTTTTTGATGCCGCTACGCGACAGCGTGGCGCTGGTGCACCATGCGTTCGAGAATGCTAACCAGGGCGACCTGTTCATCAAGAAGGCCCCGGCTTCGACGATCGCGGACCTGGTGTCGGCCTTGAAAGAGCTTTTCAACGTCCCGGATCATCCGGTCGAGTTCATCGGCTGGCGCCACGCGGAAAAGCTCTATGAGACCCTCGCGAGCGCGCAGGAACTGGCAAGTTCGGAAGACATGGGCGACTATTATCGTATCGTGCTCGACATGCGGGATCTGAACTACAAGCCGTATTTTTCCGAAGGCGAGGAGGTGACCGCGCGTCTCGACGACTATCATTCCCATAACACCGATCGGCTCGATGTCGCTGGCGTCAAAGAGCTGCTGCTGACCCTTCCGGAAATCCAGACCGAACTTCAGGCATGGACCGAGGTGAAGTGATGCGGATTGTAATCACCGGCGCAAAGGGGTTGATCGGCTGGCATGCCCATGTTCGGCTTCACGCGGCCAATTGCGCGGCGCGTTTTCGGGGCGAGGCGGAACCCTTCGAGATCGTTGTGTTGGACCACGCCGGCTTTGACGAAGATGCCACACTCGAGTCGGCTCTTGGCGCCGCCGATGGGCTACTGCATTTCGCTGGCGTGAACCGGGCTTCTGAGGCGGTTGTTGAAGCGGTCAACCCGGCCATTGCGAGGCGCCTTACCGATGCCTGCCGTGCTGCTGGGGCCGCGCCCCATATCGTCTACGCGAATTCGACCCATGCGGCCGGTGACACGACCTATGGCCGCTCGAAGCGAATGGCGGGAGAGATCCTGTCCGAGGCCACGACGCGCTACACTGATTTGGTGCTGCCGCATATCTTTGGCGAGGAAGCACGCCCATTTTACAATAACGTCACGGCAACACTGATCGCCCAGATCCTGGCTGGCGAAACGCCGAGCATCAATCCCGAGGGCCGGGTGCAACTCCTGCACGCGGGCGCCGCTGCGCAGATGGCGATCGATGCCGTGACTGATGGTGCGACGGGCCGGATCGACCCCGAGGCCACGGATATTTCGGTGACGGCGCTCCACGAAAAACTTCGGGGCTTCCACGACAACTATTCGGCAAACATCTACCCTGATCTTGCCGTCCCGTTCGACCGCGACCTGTTCAACACCTACCGTGCCGCCACCTATCCCGATGGCTGGCCGCGGCCCCTCAAGCTCAACTCGGATGCGCGCGGCACCCTATTCGAGGCGGTGAAAGGTGGTGGTGGCGGTCAGGCATTCCTGTCCACGACAAAACCCGGCGTGACCCGAGGCGATCACTTCCACTTGCGGAAAGTTGAGCGTTTCCTTGTCATTCAGGGCGAAGCGATCATCCGGGTTCGAAAGGTGATCTCCGACGAGGTCTGGGAATACAGGGTCTCAGGCGATGTCCCTGCACCGGTCGACATGCCCACGTTGCACACGCACTCCATAGAGAATGTCGGCGAGACCGATTTGCTGACCTTGTTCTGGACCCATGAGCTTTTCGATCCCGCTGCGCCCGACACATTTGCCGACAAGGTGCTGAAATGAAAAAACTCAAGGTCATGACAATCCTCGGGACCCGCCCCGAGATCATTCGTTTGTCGCGTGTGATGGATCGGCTCGACAGATACACTGACCACGTGATCGTTCATACCGGTCAGAACTGGGACTACGAACTCAACGAGGTCTTTTTCGAGGATCTTGGGGTGCGCAAGCCCGATCACTTCCTAGGTGCCGGCGGCGGAACTCTGGGGGACACACTTGGCAAGATCCTCTCGGAAAGTGAGCGCGTCCTTCTTGACGAAAAGCCCGATGCAGTGGTGGTTCTGGGCGACACGAATTCGGCCATTTCGGCCATCATGGCGCGGCGGTTGAAAATTCCGATCTATCACATGGAAGCGGGCAACCGGTCTTTCGACCGCAACGTGCCTGAAGAAACCAACCGCAAGCTGGTCGATCATATCTCGGATTTCAATCTGGTTTACACCGAACATGCCCGCCGCCATCTCTTGTCGGAGGGCATCCAGCACCGCCGCATTTACCTGACCGGGTCGCCGATGCGGGAGGTTCTGGACCATTACCGCGCCCGGATCGAGACGTCGGATGTGCTAGGCCGGCTGCAACTCAAGGCTCGCGAATACTTCATTGTCTCGCTGCACCGCGAGGAAAACGTCGACAGCTCGCCGCGCCTCACCGCCTTGGTCGAAGCTCTGAACCTGATCGCCACGCAGTATGACATGCCGATCATCGTCTCGACCCATCCGCGCACGCGCAAACGGCTGGACGCGCTTGAAGGCCTGTCTTTGGACACGCGGGTGCGATGGCTGAAACCGTTCGGTTTCCATGACTACAACCACTTGCAGATGCAGGCCTTCTGCGCGATTTCCGACAGCGGCACGATCGCCGAGGAGAGCTCGATCCTCAGCTTTCCGGCGATCTCCCCACGCGACGCGATCGAACGCCCCGAGGGGCTGGATGTCGGTTGCTTGATCATGACCGGCCTCAACCCCGCTACCATCCTGGACGCGATCGCGGCGATCACTCAAGGCTTTGCCGAGCGCCAGGCGGCGGGGTTGGATCACCCGGTTCCCGCCGACTATTGCGTGACCAACACGTCCGAGAGGGTGGTCAATCTCATCCTGGGCACGGCGCGGCTCTCGAATGCGTGGGACGGGATCCGGACAAATGACAAATGACTGAGGCTTCTCCCATATTTCTGATCGGCGCGGCGCGCTCTGGGACCAAGTTCCTGCGTGATGTGTTGGCCTCGGGTTCAGGCACGGCTGCTGTGCCTTATGACGTCAATTATGTCTGGCGATATGGTGCCGAGGGAGCTGAAAGCGATATTCTCGATCCGGCAATGTTGACCGACAAGCGCAAGCGGTTCATTCGCAATTCATTACAGACACTGAGCAAGGCCCGTCCGGAAGATATTTTGATCGAGAAGACAGTGGCCAGCACCCTGCGCGTGCCCTTCATCGAGGCTGTCTTTCCAGGTGCGCGCTATATTCACCTGATCCGCGACGGGCGCGAAGTGGCGGAGAGCGCGATGCGCCAATGGCATGCGCCGCCGAACTGGTCGGCGCTGTCTCGCAAGGTGCGCGAACTACCCATTCAAAACCTTGGCTATGTGGCCTGGTACGGTTGGAATTTGGTCCAGGGTCTGCTCTCGGGGCGCAAGGGGGGCAAGGTCTGGGGGCCGCGGTTCCCGGGGATCGATACGATGGCCAAAGAAGGGCCGCTATCACGGGTCTGCGCCCAGCAATGGCTGGAATCCTATAGCCGGGCGAGCGCAGACCTGTGCGGCATCGCCAATGCCGAAACCCGGGTCTTCACGACCCGATACGAAGACCTGATCCGCGACGAGACTGCGCTGTCGACGCTTCTGAATCGGCTGGACCTGCCCGACAAAGACACGATCCTTGCCAATTTCCGCAAGAAGCTGCGCCCGAACGAGCCGCAGATGTGGCGCAAGCTGCCGCAAGCGGACCTGGCGATCCTTGATCAGGTCTTGACCCCCGCGCTCAAGGAACTCGGATACTTGGAATGACACGGAATGTTCCCTTCTTCCGGCCCAGCGTTGGCGAGGACGAGATTGCCGCCGTTGTCGAGAGCCTGCGTAGTGGCTGGCTGACCACCGGGCCGCAGACCACCGCTTTCGAGGCCGAGTTCCGCGAACTACTGGGTGGTGATGTGCATGCGATCGCGGTGAATTCAGCGACGGCGGCGCTTCATCTTGGGCTCGATGCACTGGGAGTTGGTCCGGGAGATGAGGTCATCGTTCCTACGATGACCTTCACCGCCACGGCCGAGGTGATCCGCTATCTGGGTGCGACGCCGGTCTTTGTCGACATGGACCCGGACATGATCTGTGTCGATGCGCAAACCGTGGCGGCGGCGATGACCAGTCGGACCAAAGCAATCATGCCGGTGCATTTCGCCGGTCGCTCCTGTGACATGACCACATTGCGCAACCTTGCCGATGAACACGGCCTCGCCATTCTGGACGACGCCGCGCACGCACTGCCGACCCGGCATCGCGGGCATTTGATCGGCAGCCGTGCAGCCGGGGCCGACGTCACCGCCTTCAGCTTCTACGCGAACAAGACGATGACTACTGGTGAGGGCGGCATGCTGGTGACCGCCGATGAAATAATTGCCCAACGGGCACGCAAGATGCGGCTGCATGGCATCGACCGCGACGTGTTCGACCGGTTCACCAACGTCAGGGCCAGTTGGGCCTACGATGTGGTTGAGGCGGGCTACAAATACAACTTGACTGACCTTGCCTCAGCGATGGGCCGAGTCCAGTTGCGCCGCATTGATGAGTTCCGGGATGCACGAGCCCGGATAGCGGCCCGGTTCGACGACGCTTTCGGCGACCTGCCCCTGAGCCTGCCGCCCCATGCCGCCGAGGGCGACGAGCACTCGTGGCACCTCTATATCGTGCAGATCAGAAATGAGGCTCCGGTAACGCGCGATGGTTTCATTCAGCAACTGCAGGAGCAGGGCGTTGCCACATCGGTGCACTACCGTCCGCTGCACCAGATGACCTATTGGGCGACGATGACGGAGGGGCAGGATTTCCCGGCCGCGGACGCCTATTTCAGACGCTGCGTCAGCCTGCCACTGTTTATGGCGATGACCGAGGATGAGCAGGATCGGGTGATCGCGGTGGTGCGCGGAGTCCTGGGCGGATGAAACGGTTTCCAACTGCCACTTGCGAGGCGAGATGACGTCAACAGAGCAGACACTCCGCATCGGTTGGATGAGCCACCACGTTGAAGGGATGAAGCCGCTGCTGGACCTGCTGGCTGCCGGTATCCCGATCGCCGGTATCATCACGCTGGAGCCCGATCTGCTCGCCAAACGGTCGGGTGCGGCGGCGTATGAAGAAATCGCCGCACTGCATGGCCTGGCGCTGCACCGGATCCGAAACGTCAACAACCCGGACTCGCTGGCGCTACTCGAACGCCTGCATCTGGATGTGCTGTTCGTGATTGGCTGGTCGCAGATCTTGCGCAAGGATGCCCTGTCGCTGGTGAAAGTCGGATGCTTTGGGGCGCACGCGTCCTTGCTGCCGGCCAATCGAGGCAGCGCACCGATCAACTGGGCGTTGATCAAGGGCGAGAAGCAGACCGGCAACACCTTGATAAAGCTGTCGGTTGAGGTCGACGGGGGCGACATCGTTGCGCAACGGGCATTCGACATCACGCCGTTCGACAATGTTGCGACGCTGTACGACAAGGTTGGACGCAGCAACAGCGAAATGCTGCTGGAATTGGCGCAAGAGCTGGTTTCCGGGCAACCGGTGCAGTCCACGCCGCAAGTCGACGACGGCTCGCCGCCGCTACCGCGTCGCCGCCCCGAGCATGGGCAGATCGACTGGCACCAACCGGCGACAGCGGTGTATGATTTCATCCGCGCCCTGACGCGCCCGTATCCCGGCGCTTTCTCGTTTATAGCCGGGAAGCGGTATTTCGTCTGGCGGTCTGCCCTGCTGCCTATGGATGCTGCGTTGGCGCCGGCGGGAACGATCTTGGGGCCGGTGGTCTCGGATGACGACACTGGCTGCGGCATCGCCGTGGCGTGTCAGCGGGGGGCAATTGTCCTGCACGAAATCGAGAGGGATGACGGAACCCAATTCACTGGCCAGAGCCTTGCCACGGAAGGTCTGAGTGGAAAATGGTCAGAGGGAGAACCTTGCCTTGACTGAGGAAAAACGTGTGTTGGTGATCGCCGCGCATCCGGATGACGAATTGCTGGGGGTTGGCGGGACGATTGCCCTGCACGCGCGGGCCGGACACCAGGTGACCTGTGTTGTGGTCTGTGCCGGTAACCTCAAGCACGATCCCGACGGCGCCAGGGGCGTTTGGAATCAGGCGCATGCCGCCGCTGCAGAACTGGGCTGTGATGACCTGCGATTGCTGGATTTCCCGGATCAGGCGTTGGATACCTTCTCACTGACTGAGGTAATCACGCCCATCGAAGAAATCGTTGAGCAGGTTCAGCCGAACATCGTTTATGTGCAATACGGATATGACATCAACCGCGACCACCAGCTCCTGTTTCAGGCGGCTTTGGTGGCCACGCGGCCGATGGAGGCCTACATTGAGGCGGTCTATGCCTTTGACACGGTCAGCTCTACCGAATGGGCTTATCCCCGCAGTTTCAATCCGGATACCTGGGTCGATATCACCGAGACGCTTGAGCAGAAGATCGCCGCGATGGCCTGCTATGAGACCGAGCTGCGCGACTGGCCCCATCCGCGTTCGCTGCGTTCGTTGCGGGTCAAGGCGGAAAGCGCCGGATCGCAGGTTGTGTGTCCGGCGGCAGAAGCCTTCATGACGATCAGGAGAGTGACCCGTAATGGCAAAACGCCTGTTTGACATCCTTTTCGCGCTCTTTGCCTTGGTGATCACCGCGCCGTTCCTCGCCTTCGGGGTAATCGGGATCAGCTTGTCATCTCCGGGGCCGGTTTTCTACCGGGCGCGGCGCATCGGGCGGAACGGCGAGATTTTTGACATGCTGAAGCTGCGCTCGATGCATGTGGCGTCAGAGTCGGGGTCGTCGATCACTGCGCCAGGAGACGCACGCATCTTTGCGTTTGGCAACCTGCTGCGGCGCACCAAAATCGACGAAATCCCGCAATTCTGGAATATTCTGGTCGGCGACATGTCGGTTGTCGGCCCGCGCGGGGAGGCACCCGGCGTCGTCGAGGAGCATTACACCGACTGGATGATGGAGACCCTGAGGGTCGCTCCGGGGGCGACCAGTCCGGGGGCAATCTACAACTACGTGATGTCGGATACCCTGTTGGATCCGGAAGATCCCGAGGGTAGCTATGTTAACCGGATGCTGACACCAAAGCTGGCGCTTGAACGCGCCTATGTCGAGCGGGCGGGGTTGTGGCGTGACATGATCTACATCGTGCTGACCGTCGCGGCCATTCTCGCGACTGTCGTTGGGCGAAAGGTCGGATTGCCGGCCGGCGATGTCGAGCTGGCGCGCCGATGGGCCCCTGAGGGCCCTTTCCCTGAGTGAAGGGCCAGTTCATGCGGATCCTTCTGACCCACCGCTATTTCTGGCCCGACAGCTCGCCTTATGGCGTAATCCTTCGCCAGATCGGCGAAGAGCTGACGGCAGCCGGGCACGAGGTGCAGATCTTCACCTCGAAACCGTCCTACGGCAAGGACGCTCCGGATGCTCCCGCGCATCAGCAGCTCGGAGAGATGACGGTCCGGCGTATCTGGGTTCCGTCCGAGGCCCGCCGCAATCCACTGATCCGGGTACTCAACGTTCTGATCTACTGCATCGCACTGTTCGTTCACGTCCTGCGCAGCCGCGCCGATGTTGTGACCGCCTGCACCTTCCCGCCAGTTCTGGCGGCCTGGAGTGCTAGCCTTGCCGCCCGGCTGACCGGTGCGCGCTTCATCTACCACATGCAGGACATTCACCCCGAGGTGTCCACCTATTCCGGAGGGCGCCTTGGGCGAGGCCTTCCTGCCCAAATTCTACGCTGGCTGGATAATCAAACCCTGCGCCGCGCCTTCGCCATCGTGACCCTGTCCGAGGACATGGCAGAGACCCTGCGCGCGCGCGGGCTGGGCGCGCTGCCGATCCATATCATCAACAATCCGCCGCTGGACGCAGACGGCGAGGCGGTCGCGCCGCCCGCCGATCTGCGCAAGCACGATGGCACGGTCCGGGTGATTTTCGCCGGAAACCTGGGCCGGTTTCAGAATCTGCCGCTGTTGGCCGAGGGCGTAGCGCTGTGTTTTGACGATCACCCCGAACTGGAGCTAATGTTCATGGGCCACGGCGTGGCGCTGCCCGAGCTGAATGCATGCTGGGGCGATCACCCGCAGGTACGTTTCGCTCCGTTCCTGCCCTTTGCGCAGGCACGCGGGATCATCGCCGACGCCGATGTCGGACTGGTGTCGCTGAGCCCGAACATATACCGTGTTGCCTACCCGTCCAAGATCGCGACCTATCACAAGTTGGGCCTCAGAATCCTGGCGCTGGTCGAACCCGAAAGCCAGTTGGCGCGGGACCTTGAACGCTGCGGGGAAGGCGCCGTCCCCGCAGCCGCCACGCCGCCCGCCATCGCTGTGGCGCTGGAAAGGCTCATCGCCGCGCCGATGCCGATCCCGAACAGCCGACACGATCAATGGGCATCGGCGTCTTGGGGGCAGATCGTTGATGCGCTGAGGAGCGACTGCCGATGACGACACCCCACCTGGACGAGCAACCGTCCATCATCTTCCTCGGCGGTGTTTTCCTGCCGTCCCAGCGCGAAACTATCCTCAAGCATTCGCGCGGCGTCGTCCAGAACGCGGCCGATGCGCTGCAAAAGGCATTCCTGCGCGGCTTCGCAGGGCATGTCGGCGACAACATCCAGCTCGTCAACCTTCCCTTCGTCGGAAGTTATCCCCAGATGTATGACACGGTGACGTTCCCGGCCTGTGAAGACACGTTGCCGCCCGGGATCAGGGCCCTCGGCGAGGGTTTCCTGAACCTGCGCTTCATTCGCTTCTGGTCGCGGTTCGTGTCCGCCTTTCGCGGACTGCGCCGCGCCAGCAAGGATGTCGAGGCGCCGATTGTGGTGGTCTATTCCGCTCATTTGCCGTTTCTCGCGGCGGCGTGGCTAACGCGGATCGTTCGGCGTGATGTGTTTCTCTGCGCGATCCTGCCCGACCTGCCGGAGTTCATGGGCGTTGGTGGTCGCCTTTACACGACATACAAGACGGTCGAGTCGTTTCTGTTCAGGAAGATCGTCCGGGGATTCGATTCGTTCGTATTTCTCACCGACGCCATGGGCGACCGCATCGGGATTCCCGTTGACAAACGCATGGTGGTCGAAGGCATCTATGACCCGCAGGATGATCCGCCATCTACCGAGGCTGCGAGCGAGGGCGACAACACGTTCACCATCCTATACACCGGCACGCTCGCGGCCCGATATGGCATAGTCGATCTTCTGGAGGCTTTCGAGGACCTCAACGCCTCCGAGGCTCGGCTCTGGATCTGCGGCGACGGTGACACCCGTCCGATGATCGAATCGATGGCCGGGCGCGAACCGCGCCTGCAGTATTTCGGTCAGGTGCCCCGATCCCGCGCCCTGGAATTGCAGCGCGCGGCCAACGTCTTGGTGAACCCGCGCCGACCGGAAGGGGAATTCACTAAATATTCCTTCCCGTCAAAGACCATGGAATATCTTGCGTCCGGCAAGCAGGTGATCATGCACGGGTTGCCGGGTGTCCCGCCCGAATACCTGGAGCACTTGACGATCCCCGCGACGCCCGACGCGGCCGGACTGGCACAAACCTTGCGCGCCGTGTCCGCCCTGAGCCGAGACGAGCGCGCGACACGCGGTGCCCGGGCGCGGGCATTCATCCTGGCCAGCAAGTCGCCCGAGGCGCAAGTGGCGCGGGTCCTCGACAAATGGGCGCAATTGCGGGACGGCAAGCCGGCGCGAGGGACCGCCGGACGCCGGGCATGATCAACGCCCGCACAAAAACGTTGTTCGTCGCGGTGATCTCGGGCCTCGCCGGGCGCGCCGTGGCGCTGATAGCGCCGCTGCTGGTCATGGGGCCGATGCTAGATCACCTGGGTCCCATCCTGTTCGGCATCTGGCTGACTGCCGTGTCCCTGGCAGCGCTCGCGAACTTTCTCGATTTCGGTATCGGAAATGCCGCGTTGACCCGTCTCAGCGAGGCGTTCGGTCGGGGCGATCTGGGTGGCGCACGGTCACTATTGGGGCAGGCCTATGTACTTCTAGCGGGGCTTGCCGCCGGATTCATCGCCGTGACGATCTTGGGGACTGGGCTAATCACCGTCGTTCTGCCCGGCGTTTTCGAGTCGCAGGCGCAGGCGGCCGTCGTGGCGATTGTCCTGAGCGCCTTGTTCCTGACCTTCGTAACCGGGTTGCTCGTCAAAACACTGCAAGCACGCCAAGCATATGTTCATGCCCAGCTGGTCCAGATCATTGGCCCGATCGTGGCCTTGTCGGTCAGTCTGTGGGCGATTTCGGCGGGCTTTGATCCGGTGATCGTGGTGCTGCTCTACACGCTGGCGTCGCCCCTGACCCAGGCCGCGTGGAGCGCGGTCTATTTTGCCGCCCGACCAGCGCAGAGACCCGCCTTCGACAAGCTGGACCGGACGTCGATCCGGGCCTGGACGGGGATTGGCGGAGCGTTCTTCGTGGTGTCGATCCTCACCGCGGTCGGAATGAACATGGATAACCTGATCATCGCCGCGCGGGCCGGGGCCGAAGCCGTAACGGATTTCGGCGTTCCGGCACGGCTAGGCTCGTTGCTGATGCTGATCGTCTTCACGGTCTTCATGCCGCTCTGGACCCTGTTCGGGAATGCGCTGGCACGGGGCGACCGCGAGTGGCTGTTGCAGACCGCCATGAAGATGAGCGCGGTAGGCGCGCTTGCGGTGCTGATTGTCGGACTGACAATGGTCCTGCTGGCAGACCCAATCATCCTGTTATGGATGGGGCGCAGTTTTCCGGATCAACAACTCGTGCTCATGGGGATGGTGGCATCGGCAACGGTGATCGCCCTTACATCACCGTTCAACATGATCCTGAACGCGGCCGGGATGGCCAGACAACAGATCCTACCATGGGCCGGTTTCGTTGGCCTGTGCCTGGTGGCCAAAACCCTTATGGTGACACCCGAAACAACCTGGTGGGTTCCCTGGATCACGACTGCCGCCTACGCCGTCTGCGTAACCCCGCGCATCTTGCAGCTTGCCATCACAAAAGCCCGAGGTTAACGGTATCGAACTGAATTGGGTCTAATTTTTCGAAATGTAAACTAGAGTTGGAAAAGACAAAATTGGGTTTCAGCACCAACCATTCATCTAGGCCATGGCCGCCGCGAGTCTGATATGCTGGTGTATTTCTCATTCATCGCCGTTTTGCTGCTTTTCTCCGCCCTTAAGGGCAGGAAAGTTGGCTCTTTTCTCGCGATTTTGGTTTCATTCTTTTTTGTCGGGTTGCGATACGAGACGGGTTTTGATTGGCCCGTTTACAAGGGAATTTTCGAATCTCTCGGTGAAAACTATTCTTGGGAGAGCATTCTATTTCAGAGCCTCATCAGATCTCATGAGGTTACATTCGTCGCCTTTCTTGGCTCAATCGCTCAAGTTCTTCCCAGCTATGAATATGTACAGGCTATTTTTACGCTCTTTTTCTTGTTATCGTTTTTCAGGCTTGCAAATGCCATTCCTGGGTCGCGTCCCGTTCTGGCGCTGGCGGTCTTTTTCTCATTTTACCTGACATCAATCGGCTTCTCGACAGTTCGGCAGACCCTGGCGATAAGTCTATTCAATTGGGGACTTGCTTCATATCTCCGTGGAGGACGATGGAGCGCATACGTCTTCATGACATTAGCGGCCATGTCACAAATCAGTTCTTTGCTCTATTTTGCGGGCTTTCTGGTGAGTAGATCAAGCATGTCAAGAAGACTTTTTAGGCCCATTCCGTATTCATTTTTTTCATTGATGTTCATGCTCAGCTTTCCATTTTTGATAGAACTGATTGCGATGGCTGTTCCCTTTGTTGAATCAAAGATTGCCTTCTATAGAGGGCTATCGTTTTCGTCATATTTTGGAATAATGACAACTGGTATGCTGATTTTGGTCTATTTGATTGGCTTAATGACTGCGCACCTCCTAATGCGGCGAAGCAATGCTCCTGACGGACTTCCAAATGAGTTGCTCTGCCTGATTTCTGCTTTGTCAGCTATTGCAGTTGGAAGTTTTTTCTTTTCCGTCTTGAGGGAGCGGATAAGTTATGAGGTTCTGCTTTTGTTCAGTATCTTTTTGTCGACTAGATTCGTGAAATCCAGAATTACTGTTGCGGCTGCGATCATTGGTTTCGGGTTGATTGTCCAGACAAGACTGTACTTTCAGGATCCTTTTGATTTGGCATTCGTTCCATATCAGAATGGGGTCGCTCTTTGGCTGACCGGAAGCGAGTCAACTGGCGAGGCGCGCAGTCAACTTTATCTTGATATTTTCAGCGAGCAGTTCCGTTGAGCGTCAAGAACATGATCCAATTATAGGGCGGCACAATGGCAGCCATGTTGTACGCAGATAGAAGCATCAAGGCACACCTGTCGTGGCAGCTTGCCGAGCTACAACAATAATTGAATCTACGCGTCACGTCGCAACGTGTATCAGACCCTGTCTTGCAAGAACCGCACCGAAATGCTCGCGCCCCCAAAGTGCCGGACTGTCATAGCCGGCAATGCCCGGTGACCTGCCACTGAACTTTCATCCAGCCAGAATTGTTGGTCCGCCCCCGAACCTTCTACCGCCCTTGGCGAGAGTTTTCCGGCTTCGATCAGGGTGACAGGCTGGTGGTGTCCCCCGATTTCGTCAGCGTGATCGGGGCTTTGTTGCCGATCGCGCTGTGTGGCCGTTCCTCGTTGTAGTATCTACGCCAAGCCTCCAACTTTTCGCCCGCATCTGCAAGCGTCAAGAACCAGTGCGCGTTCAGACATTCCGCTCGGAACCTGCCGTTGAAGGCTTCAATGAAGGCGTTGTCGGTTGGTTTCCCCCGGCCTTGAGAAGTCCAACACGACGCCGCGCTGATAGGCCCAGAGGTCCATGTCGCGGGAGATGAACTCGCTGCCCTGGTCGACCCGGATCGTCTTCGGATAGCCGGTTCCACGGCAAACCCGATCCAACGTCGCGACCACGTCCTCGCCGCGATAGCTGAACCGCGCATCGAGAACAGGCACGTATCGCGAGAAGGTATCGACGACTGTCAGCACCCGCAGCTTCTTGCCGGTCGCCAGTTGGTCATGGACAAAATCCATCGCCCAGACATCATTCGGCCCGACCGCCTCGGCGCGGTCATCGCGAAGTTTGGCCTTCACCCGCCTCTTGGGCGTTTTGTTCCTGAGCTGCATCCCCAACTCCCTGTAAATGCGATAGACTTTCTTGATGTTGATGCCCCAGCCCTCGCGGTCCAGAAGGACATGAACCCGGCGGTAGCCGTAGCGCACCCGCGTCTCGCAGATCTCCTTGATCCGCTTCTCGACAGCAGCCTGATCCCTCTCGGGACATTGCTCCGCAATGCCCTGCCGGGCAGCGGGTGCGGCGGGATTTGTAGTGAAACGACGAGCGGTCGAATCCGATGGCCCCACACGCCGTCCGGATCGAGACCGCCCAATCGCTGCACATCCCGCGAACCAGTTCGCGCATCCGATCCCGTTGCCCGGCAGCGCATGCATGCATGCGCGAGAGGGGGGCCTCAGATCTTTCGCCGGATGACATCCTGCAACATCTCGCGGTCCAGCGTCAGGTCAGCCACGATCTTCTTCAACCGGCTGTTCTCATCCTCGAGCTGCTTCAGCCGCTTCATCTCGGTCGGCAGCAAGCCGGCATACTTTTTCTTCCAGTTGAAGTAGGTCGCCTGGCCACCTCTCGGCGATTGCTGCGCAATCACCTGCCGGTCAACGGATCCCGGCCTTGCGGCAGATCTCAGCCACTGGCGTGCCTTCCTCGCCCTGCTTGATGATGAACGCCTTCTGCGCGTCCGAAAACTTCGATGCCTTCATGTGATTCCACTCCTCTCTCAGCCGGGAAATCGTAGCGGAAAATTCCAGCTTGAAACGGTCCAGTTTGCGGGGATCAGAGTAGAAGCCCATGCACATGCAGCCCCTTTATGCGGGTGCGCCCTACCACGGGACGGGCGTTGATGAGCGTCTGTTCGAGATAGGTCTCTGCCTGCCATCGGGCAGCGACATGAGCGACGCCCAGCAAGACGAGGTCATCGGGCGCATTCTGGCCTTGCTCGATGGGCAGCGCTGAAGGCTGCACTTGCTGCAACAGGAGTGAGGCCCGAACCCGTTGCCCGCGTTCAGGCTGCGCTCGGTGCGCCAGGCCTCGGTACCAATCACAATAGCTGGCATATATCCTTTTTAACTTTTGGTTATCCGTGCATGTCGGGGCTATGGTCTTGCGACCGGAGATTGTGCCGTACCGGCGACCTTTCGGTTGAAGGGATTTTCCAGATGATTTCCAAGTTGATCAGCTTGTTGCTCGAACTGGCCGATGCGCCCCGGCAGGTGAAAGGGCGTCTCCTGCTCGGCCTCGACACCGTGCTCGTTCTCGTCAGCCTCTACACGGTTCTGGCCCTTCGGTTTGAAGATCTCATGTTTGCGACCCGGGCGCCGTGGGGGTACGCGGCGCTTTTTGCCGCCATGACGGTCGCGACGCCAATTGTTCTTATCTTTCTGCACGTTCCGAGAATCAAGCTTGGGGCACTGGAAGGACGGGGTACATCGCGGATTGCCCTCGCGGCCGGCGTTCTCGGTTTGGTACTGATCGCGGTCGGCTTCCTGCTTCAGGCGCTCTTGCCGCGCTCTGTACCCTTTGGCTTCGCCGCGATATTCTTTGCGGCCGCGCTGTTGATGCGCATCGTTGCGGTGCAGCTGGTCACAAGGGCCGCGCATCACGATGCCGCCGCCGATAGGGTTGCGATCTATGGGGCCGGGGCCGCCGGGATCCAGCTGGCCTCGTCGCTGCGCCAGGCCCGTGAATTGCGCCCGATCTTCTTCGTCGATGATGATCCGAAACTACGCGGGTTGATGGTCGGGGGGTTGCCGGTTTTTGCGCCGGGGCTCCTCGCGGAAAAACTGGAGCGCCACCAGGTGAGCCACGTGCTTCTTGCGATGCCATCGGTGGAACCGCACCGGGTCAAAGCGATTGCCGACAAGGTTGCAGATCTCGGGGTCGAGGTGCGGTCGCTGCCGTCCTACGTCGATATCATTGCGCGGAACGAAGGCATTGGTGTGCGTACCGTGGCGCCGGACGAGCTGCTTGGCCGGGCCATGGTGAACCTCGACGCCCCGGATATCACGAGCACCTATGCCGGTCGGATCGTGATGGTGACCGGGGCAGGGGGGTCGATCGGCTCGGAGCTGTGCCGTCAATTGCTGGAATGCGGCCTGGAAAAGCTGGTCCTCTACGAACAAAGCGAGTTCGCACTCTATTCGATCCACAACGAGCTGACGCAATTGGCCGAGCGCGCGGGGGTCGAGCTTGTCGCACGGCTCGGGTCGGTGATCGACCGCAACCGTGTCGACTACGTGCTCGCCGAGCAGAAGGTCAATGTGATCCTGCACGCGGCCGCCTACAAGCACGTGCCGATGGTGGAGGAAAACGAGATAGAGGGTGCGCGCACCAACGTGCTGGGCACCCGAACGGTGGCGCTTGCAGCACAGGCCGCCGGCGTGGAGCGGTTCGTTCTGGTCTCGACCGACAAGGCGGTGCGCCCCACCAACGTGATGGGGGCGACGAAGCGGCTGGCCGAACTGGTGATCCAGGATCTCGCCACGCGCAGTGCCAAGACCAAATTCTCCATGGTGCGGTTCGGCAATGTCCTGGGCTCATCGGGTTCGGTCCTGCCGCTGTTCCAGCGCCAGATTCTGGCCGGTGGACCAGTGACGGTGACTGACCCCGAGGTGACGCGCTTTTTCATGACCATACCCGAGGCGGCCCGGCTGGTGCTGCTCGCGGGCTCCTATTCGCGGGGGGGCGATGTTTTCGTGCTCGACATGGGGCGGCCGGTGAAGATCATCGACGTGGCCCGGCGAATGATCGAGCTCTCCGGTCGGCGGGTCTATGATCCTGAAACCGGTTGCGGTGATATCCGGATCGAGATCACCGGCCTGCGGCCTGGCGAAAAGCGCTATGAAGAGCTTCTGATCGACCACGACAACCTCTGCGACACCCCGCATCCCAAGATCCTGCGTGCCGATGAACCCATGCTCAGCGAGATCGAGGTCAAGGCGGTGATCCGCGAGATCGAGGGGGCGATCGAGCATCAGAACCCGGATCGGGTGCGCAAGGTGATCGAGGCGAGGGTTGATGGCTATTGCCGCCCGGATCATGCGACGGCGCGTGATGCGTGAGGGCCTGTCCCCAGCCAGTGTGTGCGACTGCGACCCAGCCACTACGCGCAACTTGGTAATCGCCTTCTCCCGATAGCGTGGCATCACATTCACTGGCTATCAATCGCCCTCGCACAATTGCGGCGGCGGCGAAGCCCGTCGCCACCAACACTCTGTCTTTGTGATCTGACGAAGGACATCGTTGGTCGCGCCAAGGGGTCAACCAACTGCTCGAAGGCGCGACCGTGGCGTAGGCGTTCAACAGCGCGCGCGAATGAGGGGTCCGGCACGGGCGTATGGCTGATTGCGACGGGACGGCGCGGCCGCGCACTGCATGTCAGCGGCGCCCTCTGCCCTTTCGGCGGGGCTTGGAAGGCTGATGGTCCGGTTTCGCCAGTTTGTCCTTGCCGGTGCACCTGGGATAACGAACACAACCGAGAAATGCCCCGAACCGCCCGCTTCGCTCGACAAGCCATCCGTCGGTGCAGTTCGGGCATGCTGGGTAAACGGCCCCGCAGGTGCATCGGACTTCAGCGGTCCCGTCGACCTTCCGGGGAAGCGCAGCGCCACAGGAAGGACAAGCCGGCAGCAGGTTTTCGCAATGCTGGGCGTGCTCGCAGCGGTACCATGTGCGGCCGTCCTTGCCCTGCACGCGCAGCAATCGCCCTCCGCACTCCCCGCATTCGTGGTCTTCCTCGGCCTCATCGGTCACCGCGGCAACACCATAGCCGGGTTCCTTTTTGAGTTCGGTGACGAAGGACGATGGTCGTGAGTTCGAGGCCAGGATCGTGAGCGTGTGGCGGGCTCGCGTCATCGCGACATACATCACGCGTCGCTCTTCTGCGTGCTCGTATGGCTCTGCCTCGGGCGAGACGAGGTCCAGGAGTGGGTCGTCCACGATTTCCGAGGGGAAGCCGGTTCGCCCACTGTTGGCCGCCAGGAGCACGACGTGGTCGGCCTCGAGGCCCTTGGACGCATGGATGGTCTTGTAGGTGAGGCGAAGCCGTGGGAACTGGCGCTTTAGGTCGCGCATGTCCGGTTCCAGGAACCGGTATCGCCCCAGCAGGAGCACGGTCGGCGCCTTTGCCCCTTCGGGCCGGGTTGCAGAGATGGTGGCCAGAACCTCGGACAGTTTCTGCCCATCCTCGTCCTTCGCGGTCATCACCACCCTGATCGCCGGTTCGCTCGCGGTGCCGGCCGGGATGATCTGCTTGTCGAGCTGTGCCGGGTTCCGCAGTACGAAGGTCCGGGCGGCATAGGCGATCTGATCGACGGAACGGAACGTGCGACCAAGGTCCACGGTTCTGTGCACGCCGCGCGCGCCGTCGAACTCTCCGCCGAACTCCTCCCCGAAATGGCGCATCAGGTGGATGTCCGAGCCCGCAAAGCGGAAGATCGACTGCCAGTCATCGCCGACGGCAAATATCCGTGCATCGGCATGCTGGGCCTTCAGCGCCTTTACCAGCCGGGCCCGGCTCTGAGAGATGTCCTGAAACTCGTCGACGAGGATATGGCGAAACGGGCTGGCGTACCGGCCGGTTTCAGCATGGCGCGCCGCCCGCAGGATCATGTCCTCGAAATCGATCCGGCCGCCGAGGCGCTTTTCGTATTCCTCGTAGACAGGCGCAAACACGTCGAGGAATGCCTTGGCCCGTTTGCCAAGCTTCCTCTGCTCGGACCTGGCCTCGCACTCGGCAAGGCTGTAGCCGCCGCTCTTGAACTTGCGCAGGAACGTCCCGAGCAACTGCGAGAAGGTGTCGACCTGGTTGAGCTCGAGGACGCGGTCGTAGATCGTCTCCATAGCTCGGGGCTTCAGCGTCACGTGGGGTGCCAGTTTTTCGGCGAGGCCGGTGAGCAGCCGGCCCTCCTGACGTTCGTAGCTGTAGGTCTCGATGAGCGTGGTGTCGTGCTCGGCATGAACCTCGCGCTTCCACGTCATTCCGGCCAGGTATTCCTCGCGGTCCACGAAAGGCGCCGTCACCAGGCGCTCGCCACCATCGGCCGTCTTCTGGCGCCGCACCCCGAAGTGCTCGATGTAGATCCCGCTTTCGGTCAGCCGGAAATCCGGCGTGTAGTCCCGCCGCCCAGCCCCGTCGAGCTTGTGCTCGTAGTCCGGCTCGTATTCGTACTCGATCCCGTTTTCATAGAGCCAGTTGGCGATCTGCAGTTCCTCGTAGCTCTTGACCTTTTCGCCCTGAAGCGTGCGCAGGTCCTGGCTCTCCAGATGGGTGTAGAACTCGTGCTTGGTCTTGAAATCCCACTCGGTTTTCGGCTCCACCAGGAAATGCGCGAACCACTGGATGATGGCTCGCGACACATCGGAAACCGCACGCACGAGGTCTTTCAGGATCTGTTTGATCAGGTTGGTGAAGGCCAGATCGTCCGTGGCGTGATCAGCCAGCGCCGGCTTCGAGCCCTCCACCACGCCGATGATGTCATAGGCGAGCGCGTGAAACGTCCGCGCGACGATCGGAACACCGGAGCGTGCCTCAACCCTTACCGACATCTCTTCGGCGGCGTTCTTGGCAAAGGCGAGCAGCAGGATCTCCTCTGGCTGGCGGATCCCGGATTTGACGAGGTAGGCCGCTTTCGCGGTGATCACGCTGGTCTTGCCTGAGCCTGCTCCGGCAAGGACCAGGGTTGCATCCTCATCGACGACCACTGAAAGGCGCTGCTCGGCTGTGAGGGGCTTGCTCTCGATCGTGTCGAAGAAATCCTTCCACCTTTCCAATTCGGCCGAGACATAGGCTTCGATACCCCCGGCCCGTGCGTTTCGAGGATCGGCCACGAAGTTCCTCACCTGGGCGACACGCGCCGCCATCTCCGGGCCGATGGCTTCGGGCTGGAGCTTCGACAGGAGCGCGGCATCGAGGGTTCGTGCGTCATCGACGAAGGGTGCGACCAGGCAAGCCGCGGGATAACGGCTTGGTTGCGCCAGTGCTTCCACGGCTGCGTGCATCCGCTCGAAGCGTGCCGCCTCCTTGGCGAGCCTGTCCAGGTTGAACGCGACCCAAGCACCTCGCAGACCCTCCGAGAAAGCCTGGGCTTCGGAATAGCGCGCGCCCTTCATCACAATAGCAAACGGATCGCCCGACGGGATCGCCAGCGTCGTTCCGAACGCCCCCTTCCTTGCGATCGGCGGAGCGCTGACCGCATCGAGCGACACCACCCGTGTTCGCCCCCGGCCGATGATCCGTAGGGAGTCCGCATCGAGCTCAATCCGACGAGCCGTCTTGCCGAATGGGTTCACCAGGAGGCCAAGCAGCGGTTTTTGTTGTAGTCGAATCAATGGTCTGAGCCCGATCGTTCTTCCTCGCCAGCTTGTGACGCCAGGTGAGCAAGTTGCAATCACCAATGGCCGCCAAGCGCGCGTCGCGGAGCCGAGCCACCCGGTCGCAGTTCTTTCGATTCTTCGTTCGGGAAGGAACAGGCTTTTTCGGTGGTGGCGTGATTCACACATGCCGCCAATGGTTCCTTTTGGTATACAGCGGCGCTTTGCCATCGCTGCCTGCGCATTTCTCTATCGGGCCGATCGGTCCGTTGCAGTCCGCTTGGCGTCTGTAACCTCGCAAAGATCATTATCTGCGCATTGCCGCCGCTCAGGTCGGTCGCCTGGCTCTCGCTGCCAGCGGCCGCTCCGTCCCTTGTAGCTTCCCATCGGATCTTCGTCCGATCATCCTTGGGCGTACCAGAGGCAGACCCGGAGCCATTCGTAAGGTGGTGAACACTAGTTCCACTTTCCCACGGTGTTTCCGCTGTGCTTCGATGACGCGATCGGGATAGTCTCGGGGCGACCCCTTGACCGGATTGGGGCGAGCAGGTCTTCAACAGTGGACCCTGCGCAGAGAGAGGTTGTTCACTTCGGATGGTACAGAACAGGAAGGAGTATTCCCGATGATCACCCCCGTCCTGCTCAGCGGCGGCTCCGGCACCCGGCTCTGGCCGCTGTCGCGCAAGTCCTACCCGAAGCAATTCGTGCCGCTGGTCGGCGACGAGACGCTGTTCCAGGCCTCCGCGCGGCGGCTGTCGGGGGCAGGGTTCGCGGCACCGCTGGTGCTTACCAATGCCGATTTCCGCTTCATCGTCACCGAGCAGCTCGCGGGCATCGGGATCGACCCCGGCGCGGTTCTGATCGAACCCGAGGGACGCAACACAGCACCCGCCGCGCTCGCCGCCGCGCTCTGGCTCGAGCAGGCCGACCCGGACGGGCTGATGCTCGTCGCCCCCTCCGACCACGTGGTGCCCGATGCGGCGGCCTTCCGCGCGGCGGTGGAGATCGGCCGCGCGGCCGCGGAGGCGGGCAAGCTGGTGACCTTCGGGATCACCCCCGACCGCGCCGAGACCGGCTATGGCTACCTCGAGCTTGGCGAGCGCCTCGATCCGGGCGCGCCGCGGCTGATGGATCTTGTGCGGTTCGTGGAAAAACCCGACGCGGCAAGCGCCGCCGAGATGGTCGCCACCGGCCGGCACTTGTGGAACGCAGGCATCTTCCTGTTCTCGGTCCGCGCGATCATCGATGCGTTCAAGGCCCATGCGCCGGAGTTGGTGGCACCAGTGGGCGAGGCGGTTGCGAAGGGCCGGGCCGATCTGGGCTTCCACCGGCTCGATCCAGCGGCCTGGGGCATGCTCGCGGATATCTCGATCGACTACGCGGTGATGGAGCGGGCGGCCAACCTCGCCGTGGTGCCCTTCGCCGCCGGCTGGTCCGATCTCGGCGGCTGGGACGCGGTCTGGCGCGAGAGCGGGCCGAACGGCGATGGTGTGGCCACAGCGGGCAACGCCACGGCGATCGATTGCCGCAACACGCTTCTGCGCTCGGAGGACGAGAACCTCGAGATGGTGGGCCTCGGGCTGGACAACGTCATCGCCGTGGCCATGCCCGACGCTGTGCTGGTCGCCCACAAGGACCGCGCCCAGGAAGTGAAGGCGGCGGTGGCGGCGCTGAAAGCCCGGAACGCGCGCCAAGCGGAGGCTTTCCCGCGCGATCACCGGCCCTGGGGCTGGTTTGAAAGCCTGGCGATCGGGGATCGGTTCCAGGTCAAGCGCATCGTGGTGCATCCGGGTGCGGCCCTGAGCCTGCAATCGCACCACCACCGCGCCGAGCACTGGATCGTGGTGAGTGGCACGGCGAAGGTGACGATCGGCGAGACCGAGACTCTCGTGAGCGAGAACCAGTCGGTCTACATCCCGCTGGGCCATAAGCACCGGCTGGAGAACCCCGGCAAGCTGCCGATGGTGCTGATCGAGGTGCAGACCGGCTCCTACCTCGGCGAAGACGACATCATTCGCTACGAGGACGTCTACGCCCGTGACTGAGCTGAGCTGTTTCAAGGCCTATGATATCCGCGGGCGTCTGGGCGAGAACCTCGACGAAGGCATCGCGCGGCGGATCGGGGCGGGGTTTGCCAGGGCGCTCGGCGCGCGAAAAGTCGTGCTCGGGCGCGATATCCGCGCCTCGTCAGAGGCGCTTTCGGCCGCCGTTGCCGAGGGGCTGACAGGGCAGGGGGTAGAGGTGCTCAATCTCGGCCTGTCGGGCACCGAGGAGATGTATTTCGCGACCACGCATTTCGGGGCGGATGGCGGCATCTGCGTGACCGCCTCGCACAACCCGATGGATTACAACGGGATGAAGATGGTGAAGGCGGGATCGGCCCCGCTCGATCCGGCCAAGGAACTCGCGCAGGTCAAGGCGATGGCCGAGGCCGAGCTTGCACCGGCGGCCACGCGCGGCGCGGTGCACGCAGCAGATGGTGCGCGCGCGGCTTACGTCGCCCGCGTGCTCTCCTTCGTCGATATCGCGGCCCTGAAGCCGCTCAAGCTCCTCGTGAACGCAGGCAACGGCGCGGCGGGGCCGACCTTCGACGCGATCCTTGAGGCGCTGGTCGCACAGGGCGCGCCGCTCGATGTCGTGCGCCTGCACCACGACCCCGACCCGAGCTTCCCGAAGGGCATCCCGAACCCGCTGCTCGAAGATAACCAACCCGTCACCGGCGAGGCCGTCCGCGCCCATGGCGCCGATATCGGCATCGCCTGGGATGGCGACTTCGACCGCTGCTTCCTGTTCGACGCCAAGGGGCGCTTCATCCCCGGCGAATACGTGGTGGGCCTGCTCGCCGAGGCCTTCCTCGTCAAGGAACCGGGGGCCAAGATCGTCCACGACCCCCGCGTGGTCTGGAACACGCAAGAGATCGTTGCCCGCCTCGGCGGCGAGGCCGTGCAATCGCGCACCGGCCACGCCTTCGTCAAGCAGGTGATGCGCGAGACGGGGGCCGTCTACGGCGGCGAGATGTCGGCGCACCACTATTTTCGCGACTTCATGGCCTGCGATTCAGGGATGATCCCCTGGCTCCTCGTCCTCGAACTCATGAGCCGGCGCGGCGCACCGCTCGCCGCCCTCGTCGACGCCCGCCGCGCCGCCTTTCCCTCGTCGGGCGAGATTAATTTCCGCGTCGAAGATGTTGCCACCGTGATTTCCTGCATCGAAGCGGCCTATGCCCCCGACGCCACGGCCCGCGACGACACCGACGGGCTCAGCCTCGCCTTCCCCGATTGGCGCTTCAACCTGCGCGCCTCGAACACCGAGCCGCTGCTCAGGCTGAACGTCGAGGCGAAAGGAAACGCGGACCAGCTCGCGGCCCGTGTGGAGGACCTTCGCGTATTGATCGAGGCGTAATTGCCGGGCGGGTTAGACCGGGCCGGTGGACGGCCGATCATCGGCGATGATCGTCAATCGTTTGATCCATCCCGGTCATGCACCATGACGGCGCCTCTCTACGCCCACACATTATGTTCCGCCTGCTCAAGATAGCGCGAAAGCACATTCACCGACTTCCACCCGCCCGCGCGCATGATCGCGGCGGTGTCGAAGCCTTTCTTCAGCAGGTCCTGCGCCGCGCCGACGCGCAACGAGTGGCCGCTGAACTCCCCGACGACCGAGGGATCGAGGCCTGCGCGTGTCGCCGCGGTCTTGATCAGGCGTTTGACCGTGGTGGTGCTGAGGTCGCGGTCGATCGGGTGGTCCTGGTAGATCGGGCAGAACAGGGGCGAGATGTCGGGCCCGCGCCAGGCGAGCCAGTCCGCGATCCGGGTGGCGGTGGCGCGCGAGGTGAAGGCGAGGCGGCCCTGGCCGAAGGGGTCGGCCTTCGAGCGACGCACGATCACCTGCAGCGTGCCGTCCGGGCGGACCTCGATGTCGTCGGTCTTGAGTGCCACGAGTTCCGAGCGGCGCGAGAGCAACTCGTAGCCGAGCGAGAGCATCGCCTTGTTGCGCAGGCCCCAGGGCGTGTCGGGCTCGCCGGCGATGAACGCGTCGAGAAAATCCCGGGTAAGGCCCTTGGCCTGTTTCGGGCGGATGGGCCTGGCGCGCCGGACGCGCCGAAGCGACAGATTGATGTCTTCATCCTGGGTCGGATCGGGCAGGCGCAAGAGCCTGTGGGCCTTGCGGATCGCGTAGAGGCGGCGTCGCACGGTGGACGCCGCTTTTTCCTTGCCCTGGGCTTCGAGGAAGGCGCAGACGGTCGCGACATCGGCGGGGAAGGGCGGCTGTCCTTCGCCGGCGCACCAGTCGACAAAGACCTGCACGTCCGCGTAGTATGACTTCATCGTCGAGGGGGCATAAGCGCCTTCGAGACGAGCGAACTGGGATCTCCAATCCGGAATTGTGAAACAACCGTCCATTCCCCAAATATGATACCAGAGGGATCATAATGCAAGACGATGTGTTGACGGCAGGTCAAATTCGCGCCGCGCGCGCGGTGCTTGGATTGACTATTAGCCAATTGGCCATCGATACGGGGATTGGTCTTGCAACTTTGAAACGCTATGAGGCAGTCGAAGGTGTGCCCAAATCGAGGAAGGGTCACCTGGAGACTCTTCGGAAATTCCTGGAATCCGCCGGCATCGAGTTCATCGGCACACCCGACGACGGCCCCGGCATCCGCATCCACCGCACCAGGCCCGACCGCGCGGAATGACCTTCCTGCGCTCCGTTCTCCTGCACGCCCGGTGGTCCTGGCTCGTGCTCTTCCTCGGCATGGCCGGGATCATCGCCGTGGCCACGCTGACGCCACAGGATCGCGTGCCGCAGGGGCCCGCGGGGCTGGACAAGGTCTTCCACGCCCTTGCCTTCGGCGTGCTGGTGTTGCCCGTGGCGCTGCTGCGCCCGGACCGCCTTCCGGCCGTCCTTCTTCTCGCGATTGCCTATGGTGGGCTCATCGAGCTGATCCAGCCGCTGGTCGGACGTTCCGCCGAACGGGCCGACCTCTTCGCCGATGCGCTCGGCGCGCTGGCGGGGGCCGGGCTCGGTCTCGCGCTGCGCCGCCACCTGTTGCGCCGCGAGAGCGATCGGTCTCGCTGAGATCGCGCCCTTCGCGCGCGCGCCCCGCACACCTCCCCGGCCGGAGGAGGGAGGCGCGCCGAGTGCGGATTACCAGATCTGGTGTTTTTTACTTGTCCTTGTCTAAATGTTGCGTTAACCATTTTTCCAAAGCGCAGGATGTGCTTGTCCAATCTGTATTCAGATCCAGGGGACGAGATCCATGTGCGCAATCTCCCGTTCGGCTTTCACCCTCGCGGCCGACCCGCAGCGCCGCGACCTTTCCCGCGCCCGTTCTGGCGCGCGGGGTGATCCTTACCGCGTTGAGCCGCGCGACGCCGCGGCGGGGGGTGCCTGATGCCTGCCCGCAAAACCTCGAAGTCCCGCTCGACGCTGCCCGTAACCACCCGCGCGGCGCAGGTGCTCGACAGGGTGTCGGCCAGGGTCGCGCTGGCGCCGGACGAGAACGCCGCGGAGGTTGCAGCGCTGCGCGCGGCGCTCAAGGCCGAGTTTGCGCCGACGGGCGTGGTCGCCGATCTCATCCTCCGAGACATCCTGCAGGTCCAGCTCGAGCTGGACCGCCTCGAGCGCAGCGGCCAGATGCTGATCAACACGCACGCCGCGGACCACATGGAGTTGCATCTGATGCGCAGCGCGCCGGGGCTCTCGGCGGCCGAGGCCCGGGCGCTGGCGCGAAGCTGGGCGCTTGGATCGGGCAGGGCGCAGGGAAAGGCCCGTCGCGAGATCGCGGCTCTTGGCGTGAACGAGGCGGAGGTGCTGGCCAGGACCCACGCCGCGCTGGCGGAGGTCCTGAGCCTTGCGCGGCGCGACGAGGAACGCCTAGAGGGGCGCCGTCGCAAGCTCCTGGAGGATTACGGGCGGGCGAATGGCCTGGCGGCGGGGGAGATCGAGGACGCGGAGGTCATCGATGGCGCGTGATCCGCAACAGGCCAATGAACGGGCCGATGCCGCGCGCCGGCGCAATGCCCGCAAGAGCACGGGGCCGAAGACGCCCGGCGGCAAGGCGCGCAGCGCCGCCAATGCCCGCCGTCACGGGCTCGCGCGGATCGTGCCGGAACCGGCGCGGGTTCTTGCGATGTACCGCGCGATCCTCGGCGATCGGGCCGCCCTTCCACCGAAGCTGCGCGACCCCGAGCGCCGCCGGATCGCCTGGCAGCTGGCGCAGGCGCAAGTCCAGCTTGACGTGATCGAGGCGGTTTTTTCCGACGGGGCCGTTGCCATGCTGTCGGAGGCGAGCGCCGGGGAGGGGGCGGGGGCGTGCAGCGCGGTGCTGGCGGAGGCCTTCGTGATGCGCGCGCGGATGCAGCGCTACCGCACCGCGGCCTGGCGTGCCCAGTCGCGCGCGCTTGCCGCGTGGTTCGATCTCGGGGAGGTGGACTGATGGCAGCCAGGCGCAAGACCGCCAGCCGCGGGGCCGGGCCGCAGCCGCAGACCCGGGATGACCGCGGGGTCGAGGATAGGCTGGCCGGGATCGAGGCGGAGCTCCTCGACGCGCTCGAGATCGGCCCTGCCGGTCTCTACGAGGTCTGGCGCGCGCCCTGTCGCTATTGCTGGGGCAGGGCGCATCTCTATCAGTGGACAACCCGGCGAGAATACCACGAGGCGCTGGAGCGCGCGGTTGCACGCGGGGTGCCCCGCCCGCATGCCGATGGTGGCTTTGGCTATCGCGCGGACGGCGCGCCCAATTCGGCGTGTCCCTAATGCTGCGGGCTTGGCGAAGACAGGGTCCGGCTGCGCGATTTCGCGCGGATCCCCGGCGCCGGGCGGGCGCTGATCGCCGGGGTCCGCGAGGGCCCCCGCGGCCTCGAGATCAAGGCCCAGTCTCGCGCGGAGCTTGCCCGGATCGCGTCGGAGGTCCGCGGCCTCAAGAGCGCGGACGGGGGGGAAGACGCCGGGACGTCGATCGTGATGATCCCACTGACCGAGGTTCTCGCGCCGCGCGACGTGCCGTTGCGCGGTGACGAGCGGGAGGATGACGCGGATGGAGGCTAGGATCATCTGGCAACCGCATTCCCGCCAGGCCGAGTTCCTGGCGGCCGACGAGGCGGAGGTGCTCTACGGCGGCGCCGTCGGGGGCGGCAAGACCGATGCGCTTCTGGTCGATGCGCTCTGTCTTGGTCACCCGAGCGGCGGCGTGCAGCATCCCAAACATGCGGCGGTCATTCTGCGCCGGTCGAAGCCGGAGCTCCAGGAGCTGATCGTGCGCGCAAATGCGCTCTACCCGGCGATCATCCCCGGCGCGATCTACCGAAAGTCGGAGTATTGCTGGTTTTTCCCCAGCGGCGCGCGGGTGGAGTTCAACCACGTGCGTGACGGCCAGGACGCGCAGCGCTTCAAGGGGCGGCAGTGGAATTACATCGGGTTCGACGAGCTGACGCTGTTTGCCGAGCAGGTCTGGCGGGTCCTGTCGACGCGCTGTCGCACCTCCGCGCCGGAGTTGGCCCTGTACATGCGCGCGACCACGAACCCCGACGGGCCGGGCCAGGCCTGGGTGATGAGGTATTTCGGGATCGGGGAGGATGGCGGGGCGGTGCGCCGGGAGATCGAGGTGATCGACAAGGCGCGCGGGGTCCGGTCCAGGCTCTACCGGCGCTTCATCCCGGCGCGGTTGCAGGACAATCCCACGCTTGATGAGACCGGCTACCGCAAGAACCTGCTCATGCTGCCGCCGGCCGAGCGCGCGGCTCTTCTCGAGGGGCGCTGGCAGCCGTCCCTGCCGGAGGGGGCGTACTACGCCGGGGAGATGGAGCGCCTCTCGCGCGAGGGGCGGCTCTGTGCGGTGCCTTACGACCCGGGCCTGCCGGTCAACACCTTCTGGGATCTCGGCATGAACGACCAGACCGCGATCTGGTTCCACCAGCGGGTTGGAAGCGAGGACCGTTTCATCGACTGTTACGAGGCCAGCGGCGAAAGCCTCGAGCATTATGCCCAGATCCTCCTCGCGCGCGGCTACAACCTCGGCGGCGTGCATTACCTGCCGCATGACGCCGAAGTGCGCAGCCTGCATACCGGCAAGACCAACCGCCAGATGCTCGAAGAGCTGCTGCCGGGGCTGGTGTTCGACGTCGTGCCGCGGGTGAGCGGTCTGCTTGCCGGCATCAACGCCACCCGCCTCAAGCTCGGCGGCAAGGTGTATTTCGACAAGGAGAAGACCGCGTTCGGCATCGAGGCGCTGCGCAACTACCGCAAGGCCTTCGATCCCCGCCAGGAGGTGTTCCGCGATCGTCCCGTGCGCGACCGCCACACCCATTTTGCCGATGCCCTGCGCCAATGGGGCCAGATCGACGGGCCGGCAGGTCCGCTCGCGCCCGGCAAGCGCCGGCGCTCGCGCCCCGGCGCGATGGCGGTCTGATCCGCCACGCTCTTTGACAATTGAATAAGTTCAAGGCGACCTCAGGCGCCCGACCGGCGCGCGCAGCGTTCGAGATGGCGCAGCGCGCCGGTCGGGTGCGGGGGCGCGCGCGCCCCCGCCGGGCGTCCTCCGTCCGTCCGGTCCGCTCGGGGCCGAGGCGCGCGTCACAGGCGACAGACGGGATCCTTTTTTGCGAAACGAAGCTGGAATATCCCCCAAATATCAGCGGTCCTTCCCGCCCGAGGACCAGACCGACGCCGGGGTGCGGCCCCGTCGCGAACGATACCGCCTGCCTTCAGGTCGCGAAGTGGTCGGCCGACAACGCCAACCCGCAAATGCGTGATTGATCACGGCAAAGGCCCGGCAACCGGCTCGAGCGCGCGGCTCGTCAGAGCACGAAAAGCAACACGCAGCCCAGGCGCGCGGCGTGCCGTTGCTCTGTGTCGGTGATGATTTTGCGAGGACGGATGGTGTGAGCGCCCTGCGACGCGTGTCGCCCTGAGCGGTCTTGCATGCTTTCGGGCCGCCGCGGTCGCGCTTGCCCGGATCCCTTCGCATCTGTGTGGGGTCGCGCGGTGTCAAGTGTCCGACGATGCGTGGACGCGTCAGGGCAACCTCATCTGCTTTCGACGAGAGGTGAGACGCCGGGGCGACGGCGTATTACAGGACCATGAGTTGTGACCTACATGTTGTACAACACGGTGAGGGCATCCATGTAGATCGCCATTGCCGAAGCCAAGGCCAATCTGGCCGAACTCATTCGCCGCGCGCAAGCGGGGGAGGAAATCGAGCTGACACGCTTTGGCCGTCTGGTCGCGCGGAACGTCGGGGCCGCGCCAAAAAAGCACCCGGGCCCTTGAGGACTTGCAGCGTCAGGTGCAGATCATGCCGCTTGCCTTCGACTTCGTGCAATCCAGGTTCATCAGGAAATTCATGGCCGATTTCGCCCGGGAGTACCGCGATCTCGCGGATCAGTTGCGGTGGCTCGATCGCTACCAGCGCGAGGCGGAGGCGCGCCGGCGCTGGATCGCGGTCTCGCAAGGTCAAATTCCCGAAACGAAGCCAGACAAAACTTGAACGTGAATATGACAAAGCCCGGTAACGCCCATGGCCGTTCGTGCCCCATGACGGCAAAGACGACGTTGAGCCGGCCTTACTCTACCAGATCATCGAGCGCGACGCCCAGGGCACCCGCCAATGCGCGTAAGGTTGCGATTGAGCCTTTTTTGCGGCCGGTCTCGATTTCGGCCACGGTCACGCGGTTCACACCCGCCTTTTCGGCGAGTGCTGCCTGCGTTAGGCCGCGCAGGTCGCGATAGACGCGCAGGGGGCTTTCGCCATTCAGCAGGCGGTTCACATAGTACGCTGGGATCAGCTCGTCCTTACCTGCGGCCAGAGCCACCTTGGCCCGGTCGTAGGTCTGGAGGTCAGCCAGATCCTCGGCCGCGGCCCGCAGGCGGTCATATTCTTCGCGGGGAATTGTCACCATCTCGTTCATGTCATGCCCTTTCAGTCATAGATGCCGCTGCGGGGACCGATATCCAGGATTGCCAGTACGTTGCCCTGATCATCCATGATGACCCGCCAATTGCCCACCCGCAGTCGGATACCCTCTCGGCCTTTCAGGGACTTCACGTTGTTGGCCTGCGAGCCGGGGTCCTGCGCATAAGCCTCGATCTTGGAGCGGATCAGCATGGACGTGTTCGCGGGCATTCGCCTTAACGCCCTGATCGCGGCTTTCGTGTAGCTGACCTGCTTCATGATGTAGCTATGGGAGACATCTTTGGGAGAGTCAAGCGGAATGTCTCTTAGGGCGACATGCGCGGTTGACGTGCGCCGATTGCGCAAACCTTACGTGTCGATTTCTTCCGACAAGCGGCCAAATGTCCGATAACGCCTACCGCAAGGGACACAGGTGGCTGGTCTGTCAGGCGAAAGCCTGATCCGATGGGCGGCGTAGCTGCTTGAGCGCCAGCCGGGATAATGCGCTCACGCTCCGACAGGACCGGGCGCCACTTGCCGGGGTCGAATGCCGCGGCATGCCCGACCTGGTCGTATGTCGCCGACATGGCCGCCCGATCACTCTCGCCCGCATGCTCTGGTAGGTTCCTGACCCTTGACGACCCGGCACAAGGCCGCTTGGCGTTAAGGATAATGGCTTTCAACGGCGGTGCGTGAACGGGCCACGTCGGGTTCGCGCGCAACGCGCACCAGTCGGCGGCGACGCGGCCAGGCCCTGATCGGTCGGATCAGGCGGTATCGGTGGTCTTGTGAGTTATGCTGGGAAATGGGTGACGGGGTTTGAGAAGGCGGCGTATCGTGGCGGGTGCTGAAGCCTGCCATAACTTCCAAAAGGAACGATACGCCATGACCAACGATACAGACATCATCGCCCTGCGTCAGCCGGAATATGTGGATGACCCGCTGACCGAGATCGCGCGTGACGGGGCACGCCGGATGCTGGCGGCTGCGGCTGCGGGCAGAGGCCGACGCCTTCGTCGCGCAGCATGCCGAAGAGATCCTGCCTGACGGCCGCCAGCGGGTAGTCCGACACGGTTACGGGCCGGAGCGTAGCATCCAGACCGGGATCGGCGCGCTCGACGTGCAGCGCCCGAAGGTGCGCGACCGTGCCACCGATGTGCCGGCCGAGAAGAGGATCCGTTTCACCTCAGGCATCCTGCCGAGATGGGCGCGGCGCTCGCGCAGCCTCGATGCCCTGCTGCCCGTGCTTTATTTGCGCGGCATCTCGACGGGGGACTTCCAAGAGGCGCTGGCCGCAATCCTCGGGAAGGACGCGCCCAACCTGTCACCGAGTGTGATCTCGCGCCTGACCGGGGAGTGGCAGCGGGAATATGACCGCTGGCAGCGCTGGGATCTCTCGGCGCGGCGGTATGCCTACATCTGGGCGGACGGTGTTTATCTTCAGGCCCGGATGGAACCACAGGCCGAATCCATCCTGATCATTCTCGGTGCCACGCCCGAAGGAAAGAAGGAACTCGTCGGCTTCCAGGTTGGTGTGCGTGAGAGCACGCAGAGCTGGCGCGAGCTCCTGATCGACATCTAGGCCGGTGGCCTCAATGTGCCGCCCGAGATCACCGTTGGCGACGGAGCCATGGGGTTCTGGAAGGCGCTCGACGAGAACTTCCCAGGCACGCGCCATCAAAGATGCTGGGTTCACAAGACCGCGAATGTGCTGAACAAGTTCCCGAAATCCATGCAGCCGACGGTAAAGACCGATTTGCGCGAGATCTGGCAGGCGAAGACCCGCGCCGCGGCGGAAACCGCCATGGAGACCTTCGCCGAGAAATACGGCGCCAAATACGAGAAGGCACTGACCTGCCTGACCAAAAAAACGCGAGGCGCTGCTCGCCTTCTAAGACTTCCCCGCCGTGCATTGGGATCATCTACGCACCGACAACCCCATCGAAGCGTCTTTGCCACCGTTCGGCACCGGACCATGCGAACCAAGGGCGCGCTCTCGCAGAAGACGGCGAAGCTCATGGTCTTCAAGATTGCTCAGGCCGCCGCAAAGACGTGGCGGCGCCTGAAGGGTGCCAATCAGTTGCCTTTGGTCATCGAAGGCGTCACATTCACCCACGGTGTCGCCGCGAACGACACCGAAAGCCGCGCCGCCTGATCAGGCCGCGTCACCCAAATTCCCGCATAGCTCGGCGTCCTCCAGCCCGATATCCAACTCGCTCGCGGCTATTACTTCGATCCGGTACACTTTTGGATCTCCCTGTCGCGTCCGTTGCCGACTGCGCTAACCCGGTGTCCCTGTCCTTAGCCAAGATGCTCGCGCCTAGATAACCAGTAATTGGTGCGAAACTGACTGTTGCGATAGACTATCAAATCCGCACCGACCCGGACCTCTCTCGTCGGCTGCGCCACAAAGTTCTGTCCCGGTCCGACCCCGGACCTTCTACCGCCCTTGGTCTTGTCTCAAGTGCGGTGTGCTTTCATCAAGTGCGGGGACGCGATCCGCGGAGTCGGCAAGCCCGCCGTGGTGCCGAACGTTTGGTTTCTCACGGGTCAGCCGAGCAATCGATCGGCGCTGGTTTCCTTCGGTTGGAGATCCTGATCACGGTGGCAAGCGTTGATTTCATAAATTCTGACGTTGAGCGGCCGCTAACAGCCGTGCATTTGTGCAACGGGTATGGCGCTTTGGTTTTCTTGGTTTTTGCAATTGGTTCACAATTTGGGTAAACTTCGATGTTACCTTGATCTGATCAGGTCGGGAAAAAACAAAAAAAGAAACGATCACAGGCAAAAGGCAGAGCACCATGCGCACGTATCTTTCACCTCTTCTCGCGGCGGGGCTTTGCCTCGGCATGACGGGCATTGCAAATGCACAGGATTTCGACGGCGCCTATGGTGGGGCCTATGGTCGGATCAACCCCAACGGCACGTTCAACAATGATGCCTCGGTTGGGGCTTTCGCCGGTTACAACATGGACGTGGGTAACGGGATGATCATGGGCGTCGAGGGCGAACTAGATTATGATTTCAATTCCGAATGGGGAGCGCCAGGTGACGATGATCTGACAGCATCGGCGAACCTGCGGGCAGGTGTCGATGCGGGCGCGGCCTTGGTTTATGGCAAGGCCGGTGTGGGCTATTCCACGGCTGGCACTGCTGCCTGGAACGTCGGTGGTGGGGCTGATGTACCGATCGCCGATGATTATTTCATGCGTGGCGAGGTTGAACGCGCCGACCCGTTCGCGGCGGGCCTCCCGACCCGTTACAATGTCAAGGCCGGCCTTGGCCTCCGGTTCTGATCGAGGTTGCGGGCGATGGACCCTAGGGGTTCGTCGCAGGACTCGTATTGGGTTGCATGTCGGGTGATGATCCGGTGAATTCAGGGCGTAATCCGAGGTGGGCGGGCATGCACAAATCTTTTTCGACCCTGAAGAGTCTTGGTCTTGCTTTGGCCCTGGCTGGCAGCGTCGTCGCGGGGTCGCCTGCTTTCGCGGACAACGCACCAGGTCTACCGGTCTGGAGCGAGAACCCCTTCGCCCTGACGTTGTCGGACGATCTGTTCGCCAGAACCGATGAGTTGCGTTTCGAAAAGGCGACGCGCGTGTTCGGCGAGGCGATGTCGGGCATCGGCGACGAGCTTGCCGATATCGCCACCTTCCCGGTCCGCGATCCCCGGACATTCGGCGCCGCCGCGCTCGGCGTGGGCGCGCTTGTCCTCGTCGATGTGCCGCTGACCACGGCCTATCAGAAGACCCTCGTGCCGATCGGCGAGAAGCTCTCGCTGCCGCCTCTTTCGCGCAACCCATGGCTCAGCTGGATGGGGCGCGACGGCCAATACATGGTGGGTGCCGTCGCCGGCACCTACGCCTTCGGTATCCTTGCAAACGACGAGCGCGCGCAGGTTGCGGCAATGCTTTCCGGCAAGGCCCTCGCCTATTCCTATCTCACTTCGCATATCGTCCTCAAAGCCGGCTTCGGCCGCATGCGCCCCGAGCCGGACCTTGCGAATTACACCGGCCCGACCGGTGATTACAGCACCAGCCCGTTTGATTTCTTCAAGGGCAACGCGATCAATTTCCGGTCCACGACTCGCGGCACGGCGATGCCGTCGTTTCATTTCACGGCCTATTTTTCGATGGCCCGCGTCTATTCCGGTGTCTACGACAACTACCTCGTTCCCTACACGCTCGCGGGGGCACTCGCCCTGCAGTCTGCCGAAGGCCACAACCACTGGGTCTCCGACATGGTTGCGGGTGCCCTGATCGGCACCGGGATCGGCAACATTGTCCTGCGCAATTATGAAGACCGGAAGCGTGGCGGGCTGCAGGGTTCGTTCGTGCCCGTGGTGAGTTCGCGTGGCGTGGGCGGCAGGATCGACTTCTCATTCTGAGCCCGCCTGTGAGTCATAGCTTGGGAACCATTCCGCATTGGAACACTCCACCTTGGTGTGCCGACATGCCACGGAACTTTCATTCTACGGAGCCCGAATCCCGATGGATTATTGCTCTGCTTGCCTGAGATAAGAATGGGTTGTTTGAGGTGGTTGCGGCGGCGCGCATGATGCGACAGCGAGGGTTCGGGAATCCCTGGCTGAGTATTCGCCCAATCAACATAAGGCGCTTTTCCGAAACCAAATCGTTCCGCCGCGGTCGGTTTGGCTCGGCTCTCCTGTGCTCGTGCTTGCGTTGGGTCAGCTTTTCAACCCGTCTAGCCAGTCGGCGTATCGCTGCATCATCTCGATTCTTCCGTCGAGATACTGCGCCTTGTTGTAGGTGCCGCGCACCGAGCGCCCGTCGATGTGGGCAAGCTGGCGCTCGATCCAGTCCCGGTTGAAGCCCATTTCGTTCAGGTTGGTGGATGCGGTGATCCGGAACCCGTGGTGGCAATGCTCGGTGCGGGTGTCGTAGCCGAGCGCCCGCAGGGCCTTGTTCCAGGTCATGTCCAAGATGGTCTTCGTGCCGTTGCGCGGGGCCGGGAAGACGAACGGGCTTTGCCCGGCGCAGCCCTTCAACTCATCCAGCAGCGCGACCGCTTGCCGGGGCAGGGGGACGAGGAACTCGAAAGCCCGGATCCCGTTCTCCCCTTTCATCCGGTCGGCCGGAACTTCCCACATCGGCACTTCGTAATCCGCCTCGTTGATTTCCGCCCATGTCATGCCGCGCAGCATGGCGTTCCTCGGGAACAGGTAGGCGGAGAGGAGAAGGCCGAGCCGGGCCTGGGGGCTGCCGCGGTAACCCCGGATGGATTGCAGGAGGTCAGCCACGTCAGCCGGGTTGGTGAAGCCCGGGAAATGGCCGCGCCTGCGCTTCGGCATGGCGCGCAGGACGACCCGGGCCGGGTTCGCGTTGGGGTATCCCTTGGCGGAGAAAAAGTCGAACATGTCGGCCGCGCGCGCCCGGATCTCGTGCGCGGTCTCGATCTTCCCCGACCTGACGTAGGGGTCCACCATGTCCAGCACGTCCTGCGCGGTGATCTTGCCCACCGGCTTCGCGCGTAAGGCGTCAATCGTCACGTCGATCTGGCGTCCGACTTTGCGCACCGTGCTCGGGTGGGGGGCCTCCGCGAAACGGAAGGTGCGGTAGTCCTCGGCCAGCACCGACCAGGCGTCCGCCCGGGCACGCGCGGTTCGGCCTTCCGGGCGGGCGCGGTGCACCGTCGCCGGGCGGCCGCCCTTGACGACAGGCAGGGTGCGGGGATCCACGCCCTCGTCGAGCGCGGCAAGCACCCGGGCGCGGGCGCTGCGGGCCTGGCGCAGCGAGACCTCGGGATACGGCCCGACCTTGAGTGTCGGCTGAGAGCCCTCGAAGCGGCACTTGATTCGGAAGGTCTTCGCCCCCGTCGGTGCGACCTCCAGGTACAGACCCCCGCCGTCGGATATGCGGCGGAGCTTGTCAGACGGGCGGGCGTTGCGGACATCGGATTCAGTGAGTTTCATCTGTTCAGCCTGCTATCAACTTTTGAGTTAGAAAACGCTTTCGAGAATCGAACTTGTCAAGGCGGCCTGGGGTAAGAACCCGAAATCTTACCCCAAAACCAACCAAAAGGTGAAACATTAATATAATATGAATTAATTAACGTATGGATGAATATTGCGTTTTGACAGGTACTTGACCGGCATTTTTTTGTGAATTTTGGGGCAAATTGGAGCGGGTAGCGGGAATCGAACCCGCGCGTTCAGCTTGGGAAGCTGACAGGCTACCATTACATCATACCCGCCTGTTGCGATGGCAATTAATCAATGGCGCGGGCGCGGTCAAGAAGATCCGGTGCGTCCTTGGTGCGCTTTGCGTCGGCGCGCCGCGCGGTGGCGGCCTCACGCCACCGGGGCGTCTTCGAGCAGGTGGCAGGCGGCGGTGCCGGTGGCCGTCGGGCGGGAGAGCGGGATCTCGCGTTTGCACCGCTCCATCACGTGCGGGCAGCGCGGGTGGAAGGCGCAGCCCGATGGCGGGTTGATCGGGTTGGGGATCTCGCCGGTCACCGGCGTGCGCCGGCGCCCCGACAGGGCGAGGTCGGGCACCGCGTCGAGCAGCATCCGGGTGTAGGGGTGCTGCGGATCGGTGAACAGCCGCTTGCTGTCGGCAATCTCCACCAGCCGCCCGAGGTAGAGCACGCCGATCCGGTTGGCCATGTGGCGCACGACGCTGAGATCGTGGCTGATGAGCAG
Source organism: Sinisalibacter lacisalsi (assembly GCF_014640115.1). Lineage (GTDB taxonomy): Bacteria > Pseudomonadota > Alphaproteobacteria > Rhodobacterales > Rhodobacteraceae > Sinisalibacter > Sinisalibacter lacisalsi. The sequence goes on from NZ_BMGI01000002.1 coordinate 153,526, forward strand.
GTAGGTCAGGCCGAATTCGTCCTGCAGATCGCGCATCAGGTTGAGGATCTGCGCCTGCACCGACACGTCGAGCGCCGAGGTCGGCTCGTCGCAGACGATGAACTCGGGCTTCGACGAGAGCGCGCGCGCGATCGCGATGCGCTGGCGCTGGCCGCCCGAGAACTCGTGCGGGAACTTGCCCGCGTCGGTCGCCGACAGCCCGACAACCTCGAGCAGCCGCGCCACCTCGCGTTCGACCTCGGCGCCGCTGGCAATGCCGAAGGTGCGGATCGGCTCGGCGATGATCTCGCCCACCCGCCAGCGCGGGTTGAGGCTGGCGAAGGGGTCCTGAAAGATCATCTGGAAGCGACGGCGCAGGTTGCGCATGGCCGCGCCTTGCTGGATGTGCATCGGCTCGCCGTCGAAGGCGATGGTGCCGCGCGAGGGGGCGAGCAGCCCGACGATCATCTTCGCGATGGTCGATTTGCCCGACCCCGATTCACCGACGAGGGCGAAGGTTTCGCCGCGCTCGATCTCGAAGCTCGCGTCGTCGACGGCGGTGAGGAACTGCCTTTCCTCGCGCTCAAGCACGCGGTTGAGCCAGGGTTTGGAGACATCGAAATAGCGGGTCAGGCCCGCGACCTGCAGGACGGTATCAGCCATGTCGCACCTCCTCCTCGGCCGCCTCGTAGAGCCAGCAGGCCACCTCGCGGTCCGCGCCCCGCGGCAACAGCCCAGGCCGGTCGCGGCGGCAGCGCTCCATCGCGTGCGGGCAGCGCGGGTTGAAGGCGCATCCTTGCGGGATCGCGTCGAGCCGGGGCATCGAGCCGGGGATCTGGACAAGCCGGCTCGAGGTTTGGGTCAGGGTGGGGATCGAGCCCATCAAGCCCTGGGTGTAGGGGTGTTCGGCGTGCTGGATCACGTCGCGCACCGGGCCGATCTCAGCCAGCCGCCCGGCATAGAGCACGGCCACGCGGTCGGCGGTTTCGGCGATCACGCCCATGTCGTGGGTGATCAGCATCACCGAGGCGCCACGCTCGGCGCAGATTTCCTTGAGCACGTCGATGATCTGGGCCTGCACCGACACGTCGAGCGCGGTGGTGGGCTCGTCGGCGATCACCAGTTCCGGCTCGGCCGCGAGCGCGAGCGCGATCACCACACGCTGGCGCATGCCGCCGGAGAAATGGTGCGGGTAGTCGTTGATCCGCCGCGCGGCGGCGGGAATACCGACCCGGTCGAGCAGGGCCACGGCGCGCTCGCGCGCCTCGCGGTCGTTGCAGTCGATATGGGTGCGGATGGTTTCGATCAGTTGCTCGGCCACGGTGTAGAGCGGGTTCAGGCTGGTCAGCGGATCCTGGAACACCATGCCGATGCGCTTGCCGCGAATGCGGCGCATCGGCTCGGCGGCGAGGCTGTCGATCCGTTCGCCGCGCAGCAGGATTTCACCGCCCGCGATGCGGCCCGGCGGCTCCAGCAGGCCGATGATCGCGGCGCCGATCAGCGATTTGCCGGCGCCGGATTCGCCCACCATGCCCAGCACCTCGCCCTCGGCGATGTCGAACGACACCTTGTCGATGGCGCGCAGCGTGCCGCGCCGGGTGGGAAACTCGACCACGAGGTCGCGCACGGAAAGAAGCGGGGGCGTGGTCATCAGCGCAGCCTCGGGTTCAGGGCGTCGCGCAGCCAGTCGCCCAGCAGGTTGACCGAGAGCGCCAGCGCCAGCAGCGTGATCGAGGGGAACAGCAGGATCCACCATTCGCCGGAGAACAGGAAGCCCTGGCCGATGCGGATCAATGTGCCGAGGCTGGGCTGGGTCGGCGGCACGCCGACGCCGAGGAAGCTCAGCGTGGCCTCGGCGATGATCGCCAGCGCCAGCCCGATGGTGGCGATCACCAGCACCGGACCGAGCACGTTGGGCAGGATGTGGCGCAGGACGATCTTTGCCGGATGGGCGCCGATCAGCTTGGCGGCCTGCACGTATTCCTTGTTTTTCTCCACCATCGTCGCGCCGCGCACGACGCGGGCGTATTGCACCCAGTCCGACAGCCCGATCGCGACGATCAGCACCCAGATCGCCATTTCCTCGCGGTAGGCGGGCGGGATGAAGCCGCGCGCGATACCGAAGATCAGGAGCGCCAGCAGGATCGAGGGGAAGGTGAGCTGCACGTCGGCTACGCGCATCAAAAGCCCGTCGACCCAGCCGCCGCGATAACCCGCCACCAGCCCCGCGGCGATGCCGAGCACCATGGCGAGCAGCACCGCGGCGAAGCCCACGAAGAGCGAGATCCGCGCGCCGTAGAGGATGGTGGAAAACACGTCGCGCCCCTGGTTGTCGGTGCCCAGCCAGTAGACGTTGCCGGTGAAGGCGTTGGGCTCCATCGGCGCGCTGAAGCCGTCCATCAGGTTCAGCGTTGAGGGGTCGAACGGGTCATGCGGCGCGATCAGCGGCGCGAAGGCGGCGGCGAGGATGATCAGCAGCGAGACCGCGCCCGCCACCAGCGCCACCGGCGAGTGGCGGAAAGACCAGGCGATATCGCTGTCCCAGGCGCGGGCGAGGCGGCCGGGGGTTTTGCTTTGATCGGATAGGCTCATGGCTCTGCCCCCTAGTGCCCGGCGGTGGTGCGATCCATCCGCAAGCGCGGATCGACCACGTAATAGAGAAGATCGACGATCAGGTTGATCACCACGAAGACCAGCGCGATCAGCATCAGGTAGGCGGCCATCACCGGCACGTCGACGAAGCGCACCGAGTTGATGAACAGGGCGCCGACCCCGGGCCACTGGAACACGGTTTCGGTGATGATCGCGAAGGCGATGATCGAGCCCAGCTGCAGGCCGGTAATGGTGATCACCGGCACCAGCGTGTTCTTCAGCGCGTGGCCGAAGTTCACCGCGCGGTTGGTCAGCCCGCGGGCGCGGGCGAACTTGATGTAATCGGTGCGCAGCACCTCCAGCATCTCGGCCCGCACCAGGCGCATGATCAGGGTCATCTGGTAGAGCCCCAGCGTGATCGCCGGCAGCACGAGCGAGGCCCGGCCGCTTTCGGTCAGAAGCCCGGTGCGCCACCAGCCGCCAAGGTCGACCACGTCGCCGCGGCCGAACGACGGCAGCCATTGCAGCTCGACGGCGAAGACCCAGATCAGGAGCACGCCGATCAGGAAGGTGGGCAGCGACACGCCGATCAGCGAAACGGTCATGATCGAGCTCGACAGCCAGCCGCCCCGGCGCAGCGCGGTGTAGACCCCGAAGCCCACGCCGAGGACAAAGGCGAGGATGCCGGACACCAGCGCAAGCTCGAGCGTGGCGGGCAGGCGCGACAGGATCAGCTCCATCACCGGTTGCTGCAGGCGGTAGGAAATGCCGAAATCCCCCACCAGCGCGCGGCTGACGAAGGTGAAGAACTGGACGACGAAGGGATCGTTCAGCCCCAGCGCGTCGCGCAGTTCGGCGCGTTCGGCCAGCGTCGTTTCCTGCCCCACCATCGAGGCGATCGGGTCGCCGACGAAGCGAAACAGCGCAAAAGCCACCAGCGCAACGGTCAGCATCACGAGGATGGATTGCAACAGCCGTCGGATGATGAAGGCGATCATGGCTGAACCCCGGTTGTGGTGGCAGTGGTCATCGTTGCCGCCCTAAAGACAACGCCCGCGCGACGAAAGCCGCGCGGACGTCATGGTCACGTGCTTGTCAGTCGAAGGTGACGGTGGTCATCCGCGGCTGGTTTTCGGGGTGCACGTCGAGGTTGATGTCGTCGCGCATGGCGTAGGCCAGCACCTGGTTGTGCACGTTCAGGAAAACGCGGTCTTCCATCACCTGGTCCCAGATCTCGGCGATCACCGCGTTGCGCGCCTCGAGGTCGGTCATCGTGGCGAGCGACTCGATCTTGGCGTCGAGCTCCGGGTTGGCGTAGCGCGAGCCGTTGAACGCGCCGTAGGCACCACCGCGGCTGTGCACGAGGAAATCGAAGATATACTGGCTGTCGAAGGTCGGAACACCCCAGCCCAGCATGTAGAAATCGGTTTCCCAGTTCTCGATAAGCGGGAAGTGCAGCGAGCGGGTCTGGGCCACGAGGTTGGCCTTGATGTTGATCCGCGACAGCATGCCCACCAGCGCCTGGCAGATCGCCTCGTCGTTCAGGTAGCGATCGTTCGGGCAGTTGAGCGTGACCGAGAAGCCATCGGGATAGCCGGCCTCGGCGACGAGTTCCGCGGCGCGCTCCACGTCCGGCGACGGGAAGGCGTGCATCTCTTCGGTCCAGCCGTTCACGAAGGGCGGCAGCGGCGCGGCGGAGGGCTGCGATTCGCCCCGCATCACCACCTGGCGGATCGCCTCGCGGTCGATCACCATCGCCATCGCTTCACGCACTTCGGGCTTGGCGAAGGGGTTGTCGGCCGCGTCGGAGGAGGCCAGCTTCTCCGAGGTCATGTCGTAGGAGAAGAAGATGTTGCGGTTTTCCGGGCCGCGCACGACCTTGATGCCGTCGGTCTGCTCAAGCCGCGCGATGTCCTGCACCGGCACGTCCTGCACCACGTCGACCTCGCCCGAGAGCAGCGCGGCCACCCGGGTCGCGGCCTCGGAGATCGGGGTGTAGATGATCTCGGTGACTTCCGGCGCATCGCCCCAATGGCCCTCGAACACCTCGAGCACGGTGCGCACTTCGGGATCGCGCTCGACCAGCTTGTAGGGGCCGGTGCCGTTGGTGTTGCGCACCGAATAGGCCTCTTCGCCGGCGGCGAAGTTGGGCGCGGTCTCGACGCCGTTGGCTTCGGCCCAGGCCTTTGACATGATGAAGGTGTTGGTCAGGTTCTGCACGTAGAGCGGCGCGGGGCCGGACATGCGCACGTGCACGGTGGTGTCGTCCACCGCCGTCACTTCCTCGACCGCGGCGTGCAGCGCGGCCATGCCCGAGGGCGGGGTGCGGGCGCGGTCGAGCGAGAAGACGACGTCTTCGGCGGTCATCGCGGTGCCGTCGTGGAAGGTCACGCCTTCGCGGATCTTGAACACCCAGACGCTGTCGTCCTCTTCGCTGATGCCCCATTCGGTGGCGAGGCGGGGCAGGAGCTTGCCGTCAACGTCGCGGCCCACGAGGGTTTCGTAGATGTGGTGGTTGAGGGTATGGGTCGGCCCCTCGTTCTGGCTGTGCGGGTCCATCGTCAGCGCATCGCCGACGCGCGCCCAGCGCAGGGTTTCGGCGCTTGCCGCGCTGGTCAGCGCCAGCGACACCGCCGCCGCGCCGAGCATCAGCCGCGAGCGCGGCATCTTCAGAATGTGGTGCATGGACATTTCTGTCTCCCTGTTTAGGTTTCGTTTCCCCGGCCTCGAGGAGCCGGTTGGAGCATGGGTTGAGGTTCGAGAGATCTGATCAAGGAGTCAATTCCTTTTCAAACCGGTCCTCACGGTTCCGTTAGGTGAACCGGGCGCCGCCTGTCCGCCTCAGCCGTTCGGCGCGCCGCCGTAGGTCCGCTCGTCCAGCGGGCTGGCGTCGATCAGGGCGTGAAAACGGGCCAGCAGCGCGGCCTCGGCGGCGGCCAGTTTGCGGCGCGGGTTCGACAGCAGGAAGATGTCGATCGCGGGCAGGCGGGTCATCGGCGGCAGCTGGCGCAGGAGGCCCAGTTTCACGTCGCGCGCGGCAACGTGAACGGGCAGGGCGCCGATGCCGATATTGGCGATGATCATGCGGCGAATCTCGGGCAGGTTGGCCGAAACACCGCGCAGCCCCGGCGCCAGTTTCGCCCGTTCGCGCAGCCGCGTGACGGCGTCGAGCGGCCCGCCGTCGAGCTCGGTCTGGAACGAAACCGAAGCCTCGCCGCGCAGATCGGCCATGGCGATCTCGGGCTTTTCGAACAACCGGTGGCGCGGGCCGCAGTAGAGGCCGAAATACTCGCGGTAGAGCACGCGCGCGTCGAGCGTCTTGGGCGACGCCCGCAGCAGGCAGATGCCGAAGCTCGCGCGGTTCTGCTCGATCAGCCCCACCACCTCGGTGCTCTCGGCGACCACGACCGAGAAGGTCACCTTGGGGTTTTCCTGCGCGAAGACTTCGAGCACGCCGTCGACATGGGGGCTGACCACGTGGCTCGCGGTGACGATGCTGATATGCCCGGTCATCTCCTCGCCGCCGGCCTGCAGCAGCGCCGGGATCTGCGAGACCGATCCGAAGATGGTGGAGCACTCCGAGTAGAGCACGCGGCCGGCCTGGGTGACACGGAAACCGTTGGGTTTGCGCTCGACGAGGCGCTGGCCAACGCTGTCTTCGAGCCGCTTCAGCGCGCTCGAGATCGTCGGCTGCTTGAGCCCGAGGAAGGTGGCGGCGCGGGTGACGCCGCCTTGTTCGACCACCACCATGAAGGTGCGCAACAGGTTCCAGTCGAGGGTCCAGGGAAAGCGTTGCTCGTAGGGACGCAGCATTGATATCGTCTATGTTGGAAATTTCGATTATCTATTTGCATGATGGTTGAGACCATGCAAGCGTTTCCCGCAGGGCGCGCGCCGGACGATTGTCGCGATGGTGCGGGCCGAAAGAACAACCAACGCGACCGACATGGGAGATACATATGACTACGCGTAGAACACTTGTGAAATCGGTGGCCGCGGCGGGGATCGCCGCCATGGGCCTTGGCCTGGCCTCCGTTGCCGTTGCCGAGGAACTCGACACGATCAAGGAAAAGGGCGTGTTGCGCATCGCCATGAGCGGCGCTTACCCGCCGTTCAACTTCGTCAACGACCAGAACGAGGTCGTCGGCTTCGACCCGGCGATCGGCGTCGAGATCGCCAAGCGCATGGGCCTCGAGGCCGAGATCATCACCACCAACTGGGATGGCATCATCGGCGGGCTGCTCGCCAACAAGTACGACGCGATCGTCGGCTCGATGACGATCACCGAGGAGCGCGACGAAGTGGTCGATTTCGTCGGCCCCTACTACACCACCAAGCGGGCCATCTTCACCAAGCCCGGCAGCGAATTCACCTCGATTGATCAGCTCGGTGATGCCGAGGTCGGCGTGACGCTCGGCGAGACCCACGAGGAATGGGCGCGCGAGCGGGGCTGGAGCGTGCGCACCTACAAGGGCCTGCCCGAGCTTCTGCTCGAACTCGAAAACGGCCGCGTCGACGTGATCGTGAACGATTCGATCGCCGCGATCCTCGCGATGGGCGAGAAGGGCCAGGAATTCGAGACGATCGAGTTCGAGACCGAGGAGTTCGGTGCCGGCATCGCGATCCGCGAAGGCAACCCGGCGCTGGCCGCCGAGATGCAGGCCGCGCTCGACGCGATGATGGAAGACGGCACCTACGTCGACATCGCGATGGAATGGATCGGCGCCGACATCCGCTGAGCCAGCTTCTTCGGCCCGCCGGGCACCCCGGCGGGCCGCCACTTCTCCGACATGGCGGTAACATGACCTCTCAGTATGGCAAACTGACCTGGGAACAGGTGCGCGACGCCGACAAGGATCGCGTGGTGATTCTCAACGTCTCGGCAACCGAGGACCACGGGCCCCACATGCCGCTCGACACCGATACCGTGCTCGGCATGGCGGTGGCCAACGGCGTGGCCGAACTCGCGCCCGACGAGGTTTTCGTGATGCCGCCGATCGCCTACGGCTTCAACGAGCACCACAAGGATTTCCCGGGCGTGATCTGGATCCAGCCCGAAACCCTGATCGCCTTCGTCACCGACGTGACCAAATCGCTCGCCCATCACGGCTTCCGCCGCATCCTCCTGCTCAATTCGCACGGCTCGAACCACCCGGTGCTCGATCTCGCCGCGCGCAAGACGGTGATCGAGACCGAGATCATCTGCGTTTCGGCGTCCTACTGGAACCTTTGTGCCGACCGGATCAACGAGCACCGCAAGTCGGATATCGGCGGCATCGCCCATGCCGGCGAGTTCGAGGCGGCGATGTATGCCCATCTCGAGCCCGAGCACGTCAACCTCGACAAGGCGGCGAACCAGAACCTGCACGATCCCGACAGCCGTTTCTTCAACCTCGATCTGGCACGGGGCGGCGGCAAGGCGATGCTGATGCGCTGGTGGTCGGCGGTGTCGCCCGACGGCACCATGGGCGACCCGACGGTGGCCGACCCGGAAACCGGCGCGGCCTTCCTGCGCGCCGCGATCGAGGAAACCACCGCGCTGGTGCGCGAGATCCGCGCGCTGCCGATACTGCCGCGCAAGGACCACCACTAGGAGACCGCCTGATGGACATCGATCTGATGATGCGGGTCTATCCCTTCTTCCTCAAGGCGGCCTGGGTCACCGTCCAGCTTTCGATTTATACCGCGATCCTCGGCCTTGCCTGCGGGGCGCTCGGTGCCTCGATGCGGCTCTCGCGCCTCGCCGTTCTGCGCTTTCTCGGCGCCGCCTACGTGAGCGTGTTCCGCGGCACGCCGGCGCTGATCCAGCTTTTCATCCTCTATTTCGGCGGGCCGCAGATCGGCATCCAGCTCAACGCCTTCGAGGCCGGGGTGATCGGGCTCGGCGTCAACATCGGCGCCTACATGACCGAAACCATCCGCGGCTCGATCATCGCCATCGACAAGGGCCAGCGCGAGGCCGCCCGCACGCTGGGCCTGAGCGGCTGGCAGGCGATGCGCAAGGTGATCCTGCCGCAGGCGGCGCGGCTGATGATCCGCCCGCTCGGCGTCAACATCAACGCGCTGATCAAGGGCACGGCGCTGGTGGCGGCGATTTCGGTGGTGGAACTGACCTACACCGCGCAGCGCTACATCGGCTCGACCTACAAGCCGTTCGAGATGTTCCTGCTCTCGGGCGTTCTCTACATGATCATCATCTACGGCACCGGTCAGGCCATCAAGTGGCTCGACCGCAGGGCGCGGATCGTATGAGCCGCGCGCGTCACAAGGGAGGCCGCCATGGGTCTTGATTTCACCGTTGTCCCCGGCTACCTCGACATCATCCTGCTCGGGGTGGTCTGGACCATCGCGATCACCCTCGGCGCGGCAATCCTGAGCTTCTTCGGCGGCATCTTCTTCGCCGTGATCGCGCTCTACGGCCCCTGGTTCGTCCGGCTGCCGTTCCGCGCCTTCGAGTGGCTGTTCATGGGCACGCCGCTGCTCCTGCAGCTGTTCCTGATCTACTTCGGCCTCGTCCAGATCGGCATTGACCTTCCCGCTTTCGTGGCCGGGGTGATCGGGTTGGGTCTGCACTTCGCGGTCTACAACTCCGAGCTGATCCAGACCGCGATCATCGCCGTCGACCGCGGCCAGATGGAGGCGGCGCGCACGCTCGGGCTTTCGCGCGGGCAAGCGCTGCGCAAGGTGGTGGTGCCGCAGGCGGTGCGCGATGTGATCCCGCCGATCGGCAACAACATGATCGCGCTGCTCAAGGACTCGGCGCTGGTTTCGGTGATCGGGGTGTCGGAGCTGACGCTCTCGGCCCAGCGCGCGATCGGCAACACCTACCGGCCGTTCGAGTTCTACGTCGTCGCCGCCGCTTTCTACTACGTCATCAACCTCGGCATGGAATGGGTGCTGCGCCGGATCGAGCGCCGCGTCCAGGCCGCCCGCTGAGCGAAGGAAGAACTCACCATGACCGACGACCAGACACCCTTCCTCGATATCCGCAACGCCCAGAAGAGCTACGGCGACCTCGAGGTGCTGAAGGATATCAGCCTGCAGGTGCAGCGCGGCCAGATCGTCGCCATCATCGGCCCCTCGGGGTCGGGCAAATCGACCCTGCTGCGCGCGATCAACGATCTCGATCCGCTCACCGGCGGCGAGGTCTGGCTCGAAGACATGCAGATCAACAAGAAGCTGCCGCACCGGCAATATGAAAAGCACATCAACCAGGTGCGCCAGAACATCGGCATGGTGTTCCAGCACTTCAACCTGTTCCCGCACCTCTCGGTGCGCGGCAACGTCACGCTGGCGCCGAAGATGCTCAAGGGCCTGTCGGATGCCGAGTGCGACAAGCTCGCCGAGGAGCAGCTCGACAAGGTCGGCATGCTCGACCGGATCGACTATTACCCAAGCCAGCTTTCGGGCGGCCAGAAGCAGCGCGTGGCGATCGCCCGGGCGCTGGCGATGAAGCCCAAGGTGATGCTGTTCGACGAGGCCACCTCGGCGCTCGACCCGGAACTGGTCGAGGAGGTCAACCTGGTGATGAAGAAGCTCGCCGAGGAGCACATGACCATGGTCATCGTCACCCACGAGATGGGCTTTGCCGAGGCGGTCTGCGACCGGGTGCTGTTCATGGATCAGGGCGTGGTGGTGGAAGAGGGGCCGCCCTCGAAGATGTTCCGCAACCCCGACAACGAACGCACCCAGAACTTCCTGAAAAAACACCTCGCCAACGCCAACAGGTAACTGCCCGATGTCGAACCTATTCTACCAGTCGCGCCAGCCGCGGCCTTTTCTGGACCGTGGCGAAGGCATCTATCTCTTCGACGTGGACGGCAAGCGCTACATCGACGGCTCGTCGGGCGCGATGGTCTCCAACGTCGGCCATTCCAACCCGCGCGTGCTCGCCGCGATGCGGGCGCAGATGGACAAGGCCACCTTCGGCTACCGGCTGCATTTCCGCACCGAGGCCTCCGAGGCGCTGGCGGCGAAGACCGCCGCCCTGATGCCCGAAGGGATCGACCGGGTGTTCTTCGTCTCGGGCGGCTCCGAGGCGGTGGAGAGCGCGATCAAGCTCGCCCGGCAATATGCGCTCACCCAGGGGCAGGACAGTCGCTGGAAGGTGATCTCGCGCTTTCCCTCCTACCACGGCTGCACCCTCGGCGCGCTGGCGCTCACCGGCTACGACCCGCTGGCGCGGCCCTTCGACCCGATGATGCGCGATATGCCCAAGATCGCGGCCCCCACCACCTACCTCGACCGCGACAACCTCAGCGAAGAGGAACGCGGGCTGAAATATGCCGAGCTTCTGCGCGACGAGATCACCGCCCAGGGCCCCGACACAGTGCTCGCCTTCATCATGGAGCCGGTGGGCGGCGCTTCCACCGGCGCGCTGGTGGCGCCCGAAAGCTATTACGGCCGCATCCGCGAGATCTGCGACGAGTTCGGCATCCTCCTGATCTACGACGAGGTGATGACGGGCGCGGGGCGCACCGGCAAGTTCCTCGCCGCCGAGCATTGGGGCATCACCCCCGACATCATCGCGCTCTCCAAGGGCTTCGCCGCCGGTTATGCGCCACTCGGCGCGATGGTGGCGCGCAACGACATCGTCGAGGCGGTGCTCGATTCGGGCGGCTTCCTGCACGGCTTCACCTATGCCGGCAACCCACTCGCCTGCGCCGCCGGGCTCGCCGTGATCGACGAAATCGAACGCGCCGACCTTACCGGCAACGCCGCGCGCATGGGCGAGGTGCTGAAAGCCCGGCTCGAGGGCCTGATGGCGCGCTATGCCTTCATCGGCGACGTGCGCGGCAAGGGGCTGCTGCTCGCCTTCGAGATGGTGTCCGACCGCGACACGATGGAGCCGCTGCCGACCGCGCTCAACGCCCATTCCCGGCTGGTCGAACTCGCCTACGAGCGCGGGCTTATCATCTATTCGCGCCGCACCCGCGGCGGGATCACCGGCGACCATTTCATGATCGCGCCGCCGCTGATCATCACCGAGGCGCAGGTGGACGAGATGATGGCGATCCTCGAAGACGCGCTCGATGCCTTCGCGCTCGATGCCGGGCTGGCGGTCGCGGCATGACGGCACCGGCCGATATCCGGCCCGCGCGGCCCGACGACGCGCCCGCGATCGCCGAGATGCTGGTGCGCATGGGGGAGGATCTGAACGATCCGCCTTCCGCCACCGAGGCCAGCATCCGCGCCGATGGTTTCGGGCCGGCGGCGCGGTTCTCCACCCTGATCGCCGAGGCGGGTGGCCGCCCGGTGGGGTTCGCGCTCTATTTTCCGCATTATTCCACCACCCGCGGCGGCCCGGGGGCCTACGTGCAGGATGTCTGGACCGCGCCGGAACAGCGCGGGCAGGGGCTGGGTGCGGCATTGCTCGCCGCGGTCGCCGCGCGCGCGGCGCGCGACTGGGGCGCGGGCTATCTCGCGCTCAGCGTTCACGGCCACAACGCCGGCGCCGAACGGCTCTACGCCCGGCTCGGCTTCACCCCCGACCGCGGCCTGCGCCCGATGGCGCTGACCGGGGCGCGCTTCACCGCGCTGGCGGCGGGGGCGGTAACATGAGGCTGCCCGACAAGACTTGTGCCATCGAAGACGCCATCGCCCGCATTCCCGAGGGGGCGACGGTGATGGTGGGCGGCTTCGGCGTGCCTGGCACGCCCTTCACCCTGATCCGCGAGCTCGTTCGGCAGGGCCAGCGCAACCTCACCATCATCAAGAACGACGCCAACGAGAAGGGCATGGGGATCGACCACCTGATCGCCAACGGCCAGGTCGCGCGGCTGATCACCACCCATATCGGCCTCAATCCCCGCGCCATCGAGATGCTGAACGCGGGTCACCTCGCGGTGGAATTCAACGCGCAAGGCATCCTTGCCGAGCGGGTGCGGGCCGGGGGCGCGGGGCTGAAGGCGATCGTCACCGATATCGGGCTCGACACCGAGCTGGCCCACGGCAAGCCGCGCATCGAGATCGGCGGCCAGCCCGCGATGGTCGAAACCGCGCTGCGCGCCGATGCGGCGCTGATCCACGCCCACCGCGCGGATGTGTTCGGCAATCTCGATTACGTCGCCACCGCACGCAATTTCAATCCGCTCATGGCGATGGCCTCCGACCTGGTGATCGCCGAGGCCGAGGCGGTGATGCCGCTGGGCGACCTTGCCGCCGACGAGGTGCACACGCCGGGGCCGTTCGTCGATCACGTCGTCGGCCTCACCGAGATCAGCGAGGAATATCAGGTTGTCCGACGCCAGGCATAGAATGGTGGCCCGCGCCGCCCGCGAGATCGCGCCGGGCATGGTCGTCAACCTCGGGATCGGCTTGCCGACCAAGGTGGTGGACCATCTCGCCGCCGATTTCCCGGTCTGCCTGCACACCGAGAACGGGCTTTCGGGCATCGGCCCGACGCTGCCGCCGGAGGCCGCCAACCGTAACCTGATCGACGCCGGCGGGGCTTACGTCTCCACCGTGCCCGGCTCGGCCTTCTTCGACAGCGCGGTGAGCTTCGCCCTCGTGCGTTCGGGCCGGCTCGACCTGACCATGCTGGGCGCTTTCGAGGTGGCCGAAACCGGCGATCTGGCGAACTGGAAGATCCCCGGCAAGTTCTCGCCCGGCGCGGGCGGCGGGATCGAACTGGCGCAGAAAGCCCGGCGCGTGATCGTGCTCACCACCCATACCGACCGTGCGGGCAACCCCAAGCTCAAGGCCGCCTGCGCGCTGCCGATCACCGCGCGCGCCTGCGTCAATCGCGTATTCACCGATCTCGCGGTGATCGACATCACGCCGCAGGGTTTCGCCTTGCGCGAACTGGCCGAGGGCGTGAGCATCGCGGAAGTGACCGAGGCCACCGGCGCGGCGCTTGTGCTGCCCGATGGCGATGTTCCCACCTTCTGAGGAGCCGAGATGGACGCAGAGACCAGCAGCCGCATTCTGAAGGCCGTCGACACGCGCTTCGACGCGCAGGTGGAGTTTCTCGCGGAGTTGACCCGCCACCCGTCGACGCGCGGCAACGAGCAGGGCGCGCAGGATTTCATGGCCGCCGAGATGGCGGCGCGCGGGCTTGGCGTCGACCGCTGGCAGATCGACGTGGACGAGATCCGGCACCTGCCGGGGTTCTCCCCCGTCATCGGCCCCTACGAGGATGCGGTGAACGTGGTCGGCACGCGGGTGAGCCAGAGCGGCAAGGGCCGCTCGCTGATCCTCAACGGTCATATCGACGTGGTGCCCGAGGGGCCGCACGAGATGTGGGACAGCCCGCCGTTCGATCCCCGGGTGGATGACGGCTGGATGTATGGCCGTGGCGCGGGCGACATGAAGGCGGGGCTGGCCTCCAACCTCTTCGCGCTCGATGCGCTCGCCGCCTGCGGCTTCGGCCCGGCGGCGGATGTCTTCGTGCAGTCGGTGGTCGAGGAGGAATGCACCGGCAACGGCGCGCTGGCCTGCCTCGCGCGCGGCTACCGGGCCGAGGCCGCGCTGATCCCCGAACCCTTCGCCGAAAACCTCGTCACCGCGCAGGTGGGGGTTCTGTGGTTCCAGGTCCACCTCAAGGGGCTGCCCACCCACGTTGCCTATGCCGGCACCGGCGCCAACGCGATCGAGGCGGCGATCCCGCTGATCGCGGCGCTGCACGGGCTGGAAGACCGCTGGAACGCCGAGGAGCACCGCCACCCCGCCTTTGCCCATGTGCACCACCCGCTCAACCTCAACGTCGGCAAGATCGTCGGCGGCGACTGGACGAGCTCGGTGCCCGCCTGGTGCGTCTTCGACGTGCGCATGGGGCTGTTTCCGGGGCAGGACATGGCGGCCGCCAAGGCCGAGATCGAGGCGGTTCTGGCCGAGGCCGCGCGCGAAAACGCTTTTCTGCGCAACAGCTTGCCGGAGGTCGTGTATCACGGCTTCCAGGCCGAGGGCTATGCGCTCGGGGAGGACGAAAGCGCCACGGCGCAGGCCGCCATCGGGGCGCTGGAGGCCGCCCACGGCGCCGTCAACAGCGGCGGCGCGCTCGACCGGCTGTCGATCACCGCCACCACCGATGCGCGGTTCTTCGGCCTCTACGCCGACACGCCCGCGCTGGTCTATGGCCCCAGGGCCGAGGCGATCCACGGCTTCAACGAGCGCGTGGAACTGGAAAGCATGCGCCGGGTGACGCAGGCCACCGCCCTGTTCATCGCCGACTGGTGCGGGCTGGAACTACTCTGAAAGGACCAACCATGCGCGACGCCGTCATCGTCTCCACCGCCCGCACCCCGATCGGCAAGGCCTATCGCGGCGCGTTCAACAACCTCGAAGGTCCGGCGCTCGGGGCGCAGGCGGTGCGCGCCGCGGTGGCGCGCGCCGGCCTGGAAGGCGGCCAGATCGAGGAGGCGATCTTCGGCTCGGCGCTCACGCAAGGCTCCACCGGGGTGAACACCGCGCGCCACGTCGCCCTCGCGGCCGGGCTGCCCGCCAGCGTCGCGGCGGTGACGCTCGACCGGCAATGCGCCTCGGGGCTGAACGCCATCGCCAGCGCCGGCCACATGATCCGCGCCGAGGGCGTCGACGTGGCGCTGGCGGGCGGGCTGGAAACCATCTCGCTGGTCCAGAACAAGCACTGGAACGGCCATCGCTACCACACGCCGGGGGTGGCCGAGGGCTATTATTTCTCGATGCTCGACACCGCCGAGGTGGTGGCGGCGCGCTACGGGGTGAGCCGCGCGGCGCAGGACGCCTACGCGCTGCAAAGCCAGCGCCGCACGGCGGGCGCGCAGGCGGCGGGGCGGTTCGACGACGAGATCGTGCCGGTCGAGGCGGTGAAACTGGTGCTCGACAAGGCCACCGGCGAGGCCCGCGAGGAGCGCGTCGTTCTGGAGGCTGACGAGTGCAACCGCCCGGCCACAACGCTCGAAGGGCTCGCCGGGCTGGCCCCGGTGCAGGGCGAGGGCAAGACGGTGACGGCGGGCAACGCCAGCCAGCTTTCCGACGGTGCTTCGGCGCTGGTGGTGATGGAAGCGGGCGAGGCGGCGCGGCGCGGGCTGGAGCCCTTGGGCCGGCTCAGGGGCTTCGCCGTGGCCGGCGTGGCGCCGGAGGAAATGGGCATCGGCCCGATGGTCGCGATCCCGCGCCTTCTCAAGCGCCACGGCCTCAGCGTCGACGACATTGACCTGTGGGAGATCAACGAGGCCTTCGCCGCCCAGCTCATCCCCTGCCGCGATCACCTTGGCATTCCGGACGAGATCCTCAACGTGAACGGTGGCGCGATCTCGATCGGCCATCCCTACGGCATGTCGGGCGCGCGCATGGCGGGCCACCTGTTGCTGGAGGGCCGCAGGCGCGGGGCGAAACTCGGCGTGGTGAGCATGTGCGTCGGTGGCGGGCAGGGCGCGGCGGGGCTGTTCGAGATCTTCTGACCCGCCGGCGGCGGGGTCAGACCACCCCGCCGAGCCGCTCCAGCATCGGCGCGAGGAAGGGCTCGTAGGGCCGCCAGGCTTCGGAACTTCCGGTATACATCTTCTGGCGCACCTGCGTCGCCGACACCGTGCGCACCGCGCGCCTGGTCTGGTGGAAGTCGAGGCAGGCCTCTTCCCAGTCGAGCCCGGCGGCGGCGAGGAGCTTGCGGGTCTCTTCTTCCTGGTGCTCGGTGAGGCGCTCGTAGGGCACGGTGGTGATCCGCCCCGGGTAGAGGCCCGACCAGAAATCCATCAGATCGAGATGCGCGAGATACATCGCGGCGGTATCGGCCATGTCGGTGCCGAAATTGTTGGCCCGCCCGATGAAGGTGTTGGAATAGTTCGACCAGCAGGTGGCGCGGGCATCGCGGCGCATGAACAGAACCCGCGCCTCGGGCATCGCGGCGAGGGCGTGGCCGAGGTGGCGGAAGTTGAGCGGGGTCTTGTCGGTGACCACGGGCTTGTCGGCCCCGAGCCGTTCGAGCGCGCCGAAGTAATCGCGCCGCAGCGCGATCAGCGTCTCGCGGTCGGGCGCCGCGCCGACCTCGGCATCGCGCCAGCCCAGCCGCGCCATGCCGGCGTCGATCGCGGGCAGCTCGCCGGCGCCGTGCACCTGGCTGTGGCTGGCGAGGATCTGCTCGACGAGCGAGGTGCCCGAGCGCGGCATCCCGACGATGAACACCGGGCGGTGCGGTGCCGGCACCTCGGCCAGCGCCGCCGCGTCGAGCGGGGCGATCCCGTCCGCGAATTGCGCCTTCATCGCCGCGAACATGGCGAGGTGGGCGTTGATATCGTAGGGTTCGGCCTCGCGCCGCAGGCGGTTGGCGCGGTCGAGCCGGGCGAAGGCCGCCGCCGCGTCGCCGGCCTTGTCCAGCGCCTTGAACAGGGTGAAGCCGATGATCGTGCGCTGCCCCGGGCTTACCCCCGGGTCTTCCAACATCGCCTCCATGCGGGCGTAGTCGGGGTGATCGAGCGTCAGGGTCTCCATCTGCCAGCGCAAGGCCAGCGGCTCGGGCGTCGACGGATCGAGCGCGTAGGCCTTGTCGAGCGCCGCCACTGCGCTGTCCTTGTCGCCCAGCTCGCGGTGGAACTTGCCGATGAGGTTCCACGCCCGGGCATCCTTCGGATCACGCGCCAGCGCCGTCTCGCAGGCGGCGAGCGCCTCTTCGGGGCGGTTCACGTCGCCGAGCGCGCGGGCGTGGTTGGTGTGCAGCACCGCCAGCTCGGGCTTGAGCGCGGCGGCGCGGCCCAGCGCCTCCACCGCCTCGTCGACCCGGCCCAGCGCGTTGAGCGCGTTGCCGAGGTTGTTGAGCACGTCGACGTTGCCCGGATCGAGCGCCTGGGCCGCCTCGAAAGTGGCGAGCGCCTTTTGCGCCTGGCCCAGCGCGGCGTGGGCATTCCCGAGGCCGATATGCGCCTGCGGCAGCTTCGGCGCGCGGGCGACGGCCCGTTCGAACACTGGCACCGCCTCTTTCGCCCGCTCGGTGTTGACCAGCGCATAGCCCAGCATCAGCTGCGCCTGGACGAAATCGGGATCGAGCTTCAGCGCGACGCGGGCGGCGGCCTCGGCCTCGTCGTAGCGCCCGAGCTGGGCGAGGGCGGTGGCCTTGTTGGCCGGCGCTCCGGCAAAGCCCGGATCGAGCGCGATCACCCGGTCGAAGCCCTGGACGGCGGCCTCCAGCTTGCCGGCCCGCATCTGCGCCAGCGACAAAAGGTTGATCAGCGCCGGATCCTTCGGAAACAGCAGCGCGAGGCGCTGGCCCTCGGCCAGCACGCTGGCAAGGTCGCCGCGTTCCATCAGCCGCTGGAGCGCCTGCATCTGCTGCGGCGCCGGGCCGGGGGCGCGGGGTGCGGCGGCCTGCCGGGCGGCGCCGGGCATTGCACCAGGGCGGGCCGGGCGTGCTGTGGCGAGCGCCTCCAGCCCCTTGCGGGCGGTGGCATTGCCGGGAAACTTCGCCAGAACCTTGCGGTAGAGCGCCGCCGCGCCGGCGCGATCGCCCTTCTTCGCCAGCTTCGCTGCCTTGCGCAAGGTGCCGTCAACCGACATCGCCGTCTCCCCCGGAGTTGTTCCCACCCGTTTTCTCACGCAGCCGCGCCGAAGGCCAGAGCCCACCGGCGGTTCAGCCGCCGTAGCGCGCCACGAAGTTGCGCAGGATCAGCTCTGGATAACGCACGTCCTGGCCGCGCACCTCCTCGATCAGCGCCGCCGCCGTCTCGGGCGGGAAATAGCCCTTGTGCTTGTAGATGTGGATGCGGGTCTCGAACCCTTCGGCGTCGGCCTCGGGGTGAAACTGCGTGGCATAGACGTTCTGGCCGTAGCGCAGCATCTGGAACGGCGTGGGGCCGGAGCCGACCAGCCGCACCGTGCCGGGCGGCAGCGCCTGCACCGCCTCCTTGTGGCCGACGAAGGCACGGAAGCTGTCGGGCACCCCGGCGAGCATCGGATCGGCGCGGCCCTCTGCCGTGAGGGTGCAATCGACCGCGCCCACCGGCTCGCCGTAGGCGTCCTTCGACACGATCCCGGGGCTCAGGTGATGGCCGAGAATGCCGATGCCGTAGCAGCAGCCGAGATAGGGCAGGTCGCGGGCGCAGATCTCGGGCATCAGCCCCATGATCGCGTCCTCGATACGTTTTTCCACCGGGTCTTTCTCGTCCTCGGGGTCGGAGACGCAGCCCGGGCCGCCGCCGACGATCACGCCGCTGTAGGCGTCGAGCGAAAGCTCGGCCGGCAGGCGCTCCTGGTCGAGCCGGATGCGGTGCACGTCGCCGGCCGAGAGCCCGCCCTTGGCGAGAATGGCGGCGAACTCGTTGTCGGCGGCCTGCGCCTCGGGGCGCAGCTGCAGGATGAGAAACGGTTTCATGGCCTGTCCGCTAGCCCGCGGGGCGCGGTCGGTCAAGCCAAAGCGGGCAGGCGGCACAGATCAGAACGTCGCGCCGAGAAGGCGGTCGATCGGGGCGAAATCGTCGGTGAGCACGAGTTGGCCGTGTTCGGCGCGCAGGGCGGCAAGGAAGCTCTCTGGCAGGCGGCCGAAGCCCTTGGGCGCGGGCGCGCGGGTTTCGAGAAACCCGGCCGGGCTGGCGCCGTCGCCCGCCGCCAGCACGAAAACCCGTTGCGCGCCCGGTTCCAGCCGCTCGGCACTCGTCCAGACCTCAACGACGGGAAACACCGCCTCGGCCGTCGCCAGGATCGCGGCGAGGGCGGCGAGGCTGTCGGCATGGTCGATCACGTTCATCAGGAAAACCCCGCCGGGGGCGAGGCGTGAAGCCGCAAGCTCGAAGAACTCGCGGGTGATCAGGTGTTGCGGCACCGCGATGTCGGTGAAGGCATCGCCGATGATCACGTCGTATCTATCGGGCCGGCGGGCGAGGGCGCGGCGTGCGTCCTCGTGCAGGATCTCGACGCCCTCAGGGTCGAACCAGAAATCGGAGATCGCCATCGCGGTCACCGCCGGGTCTATCTCGGCCACGGTCATTTCCGGGCGCGGCGCGCGCGCGCCCCAGGCGCGGGGGATCGAGTAGGTGCCACCGCCGATGAAGAAGGCGT
Source organism: Sinisalibacter lacisalsi (assembly GCF_014640115.1). Lineage (GTDB taxonomy): Bacteria > Pseudomonadota > Alphaproteobacteria > Rhodobacterales > Rhodobacteraceae > Sinisalibacter > Sinisalibacter lacisalsi. Next base: position 173,062 of record NZ_BMGI01000002.1, read on the forward strand.
GGAAAGCCCGCGTGCCCATGCGGTGGCGGGCGATGACCTCAAGGAGCGCGGCGTGGTCGGTGTGCATCACCCCCGGCGCGTCGCGCGCGGAAATGCCGTGGGCGAGGTGATCGAGCACCATCAGCCGCACCGGCGCCTGCGGATCGGTCGAAACATCGAGGCTGCGCAGGCAGAAATACCGGCTTTCCATGGTGCAGGGGTTGGGCGCGGCCAGCGTGGCTGCGGCCAGCGCCAGCGGCGCGATCAGTGCGCCCGCCGCCAGTGCCAGCGGCGGCGGGTGCCCCGCCCGGCGGCCGAGCGCGAGCAGGAGAAGCGTGGCCAGCGCATAGGCGACGGTGACCGCGGCGAGCGTGCCGATCGAGCCGAGCCAGGCGATGAACACGAACCCCGCAAGCAGCGTGCCGGCGATCGCCCCGATCGCCCCGGCGGCGAACATCGCGCCGAGCGCGCGTCCCTGCCGGTCGGGGGCGGCGGCCACGGCGATGGCGGCCAGCACCGGGGCGGGGATGCCGGCGAAGAGCGAGGGCAGGAAGAAGGCGATCATGCTGAGCGCGACGATGGCGGTTACCGCGTTGTCGGTGGCGGGCAGCACGACATCGGCGCCCCAGCGCAAGAGGAAGACCGCGCCCGCCGTGGTCAGCGCCGCCGCCGCCAGCGCCCAACCGGTGGCGACAAGGGCGCGCGCGGGCTGGCGCTCGGCGATGATGCCGCCGATCCAGTGGCCGGCGGAGAACCCCGCGAGCACCACCGCGATCACCGAGGTCCAGGTGTAGAGCGACATGCCGACGTAAGGCGCGAGCAGCCGGCCCGCGACGATCTCGACCACGAGAGAGGCGGCCGAAACCGCGCCTTGAAGCGCGACGAGAAGCCAGACGGGGGGCAGGGCGCGAGCGGTCATGCAGGGTCCTCGGCGGGTGGATCGGTGGCGACTTTGCGGCGCGGCCCGCCGTGGGGCAAGGGCAAACTCCGCCCCAGGGCGCGCTCCTGCGGCAATTCGTGCCCTCGCCTCGGGGCGGGCAAAAGTAACATAACAGATAACAGATATGTTATCCTTGGTCCTCGCAAGGGGGCCGGAACGGAGGAGACGGCAATGCGGAGACTGGCAAGCATCGTCTGGCTGGTGCTCGGGCTGGGGGTCTGGCTCGGCCTTGCCGGCAACGGACTGGCACAGGACGAAACCGGGGCGACGCCGCCGCCCGACCGGGTGACCGCGCCCAACACCTCGACCGCGGATCACTCGAAATTCGAGATCCTCCAGCAGAGCTTCGCATCCGGCCCCGAGGTGACGGCGGCCTGCCTGTCGTGCCACACCGAGGCCGACGACCAGTTCATGCACACGATCCACTTCCAGTGGGAATACGAAAGCTCCGCCGGCCAGATGCTGGGCAAGAAGAACGTGCTCAACGCCTTCTGCGGCAACGTCGCCGGCAACGAGCCGCGCTGCACCTCCTGCCACGCCGGCTACGGCTGGGACAACATGAACCAGCCGCCCCCGGCGCAATCGACCGCCGTCGACTGCCTTGCCTGCCATGACCGTTCGGGGCAATACACCAAGCTCGCCGACGCCGCCGGTCACCCGCCGCTGGAACCGGTGAAAGCCGGTGCGATGACGATCACCGGCCAGCCCGCCTGGGCCGTGGACCTCGCCAAGGCGGCGCAGAGCGTGGGCCAGCCCGGGCGCGACAACTGCGGCAACTGCCATTTCTACGGCGGCGGCGGCGACAACGTGAAACACGGCGATCTTTCGTCGGTGCTCTACGAGCCGCCGCTGGCGGTCGACGTGCACATGTCGCCCGAGGGCGAGAACTTCACCTGTTCGACCTGCCACGTCTCGGACCAGCACGAATGGGCCGGCTCGCGCTACGACGTGCACGCCTCCGACCCCACGGGCACCGGCAAGCCCGGCGCGCGGCGCGACCTGGCCACCTGCGAAAGCTGCCACTCGAACGACCCGCACCCCTCGACGCTGATCGGCATGAAGCTCAACGACCACGTCGACGTGGTCGCCTGCCAGACCTGCCACATCCCCGAATTCGCCCGTGGCGGCGTGGCCACCAAGACGATGTGGGACTGGTCGACGGCGGGCAGGCTCTCGCCCGAGGGCAAGCCGATGCACGAGGAGAACTACATCCAGAGCGACGGCACGGCGCTGCACACCTACCTCTCCACCAAGGGCGATTTCGAGTGGGGCGAGGATGTCGTGCCGCACTACGCCTGGTTCGACGGGCAGGTGGAATACACCACCGGCGACCAGACCATCGACCCCGAGAAGGTAGTCGAGGTCAACCGCATCCACGGTGCGCGCGACGACGGCAAGAGCCGGATCTGGCCGTTCAAGCTCATGGAGGGCCGGCAGGCCTATGACGCGGGCTTCGACAAGCTGGCCTATTCCCACGTCTGGGGCCCGACCACCGACACCGCCTTCTGGACGAATTTCGACTGGTCGCGGGCGATCGAGGCGGGGATGAAGGCCGCCGGCTCGGAGTATTCGGGCGATTACGGCTTCGTCGACACCCACATGTACTGGCCGATCACCCACATGGTCGCACCGGCCTCCGACGCGGTGGCCTGCGCCGAATGCCACGCGCAGGACGCGCGCCTTGCCGGGCTTGCGGGGATCTACATGCCGGGCACCGAAACGATGTCGTGGGTCGGCATCCTCGGCCGGTTGATGGTGCTCGCCGTGATCCTCGGCGTGCTCGGTCACGGCCTGTTGCGCCTGGTCACCCGCAGGAAGGGAGGAAGCCACCATGGCTAACCGCATCGTCAAGGTTTTCCCGCGATTCGAGCGGTTCTGGCACTGGACCCAGATGGCGCTGATCTTCACCCTGATCTTCACCGGCTTCGGGCTGAACGGGCTGCATGGTCTGATCGGCTTCAAGATCGCGGTGATGTTGCACACACTCGCGGCGCTGGTGCTGCTCGGGGTCTGGCTCTTCGCCACCTTCTGGCTCTTCACCACGGGCACGTGGAAGCAGTTCCTGCCACGGGCCGACGGCATGTTCGAGGTTGCCCGCTTCTATGCCTGGGGCGTGTTCCGGGGCGAGGATCACCCCTATCGGAAACTGTTCTGGCGCAAGCACAACCCGCTCCAGGCGGCGACCTATTTCGTGTTGAAATGGATGATCTTTCCGGCGATCTGGAGCACCGGTCTGGTCTATCTGACCTACAACTTCTGGGAGCCGCTGCCGAACGCGGTGTTCTGGCTCGAGATCGTCGCCAACCTGCACCTGCTGGCGGCCTACGTGATCGTGTCGTTCGTGATCATCCACGTCTACCTGCTGACCGTCGGTCACGGCTTCCGTGAGCACGTCAAGCCGATGGTGACCGGGTTCGACGAGATCGACCTGACACCGGAGCAGGAGGCCTACCTCGAACAGAACGAACCCTGGCGGCTGAAGCACTGACCGGTGACCGGGCGCGGTGACGGGCGGTGCCTGCGCGGACAGCGGCCCGATCGGGTTCACCTGCGTGTCACACCTCGGTGAGACGGCGGCGGCGGGGTTGATCGGATGGGGGCGGTTGGTTGAGGCTGGTGCTGTGCCCGCACCCCCGACAGGAAAGGCCAGACCATGCCCCTCAACGAACATCAGGAGACGCTCTGCCGCGAGAATAATACCGATTTCTCCGATCTCACCGCGCTGTTCATCAATACCTCGCTGAAACGCGATCCGAACGAGAGCCACACCCGGCTCCTGATGAACGTCTCCGCCACGATCATGGAGCGCAACGGCGTCACGGTGGATCACCTGCACATGCTGTCGCACCGGGTTCCGCCGGGGGTTTACCCGGACATGACCGATCACGGCTGGGAGGCCGATGACTGGCCGGCGCTGTGGGAGCGGGTGAAGGCCGCCGACATCCTCGTTGTCGGAACGCCGCTCTGGCTGGGTGAGGAAAGCAGCGTCTGCCGGGTGTTGATCGAACGGCTCTACGGCATGTCGGGCCTGCTCAACGACAAGGGCCAGTCGATCTATTACGGCAAGGTCGCGGGCAGTGTGATCACCGGCAACGAGGACGGGGTGAAACACGCGGCGATGACGATCGGCTACGCGCTGTCGCATCTGGGCTGCACGATCCCGCCGCAGGCCGATTGCGGCTGGATCGGCGAGGCCGGGCCGGGCCCGTCCTACGGCGACATGGTCGATGGTGAGCCGGCCGGGTTCGACAATGAGTTCACCCAGCGCAACACCACGATCATGACATGGAACCTGCTGCATCTGGCGCGGATGCTGAAGGACGCGGGCGGCTATTCCAGCCATGGCAACGACCGCAACGCCTGGGGCGCGGGCTGCCGCTTCGACCACGACAACCCCGAATACCGCCGCTGAGACGGGCCGCTGACCTGAAAAGACAAACCCCGGCGCGGGGCCGGGGCGATGTCGTCATCGATCGTGGGAAAAGAGGCTCAGCTGCCCCAGGTGCGCACCGCACCGCAATCCATGTGCACGAAGTTGGAGCCGGAATACTTGCCAACACCGCCGGCCTTGCAGGCGGTCGCGGCCTTGAACATCTGGCCGACCGAGCGGCTCTTCAGCCGCAGGTCGGCGGCCTGGCCCTTGAGGTGCAGCGAGTTTTTCGCCACGCCGCGCGAACGCGAACGCAGCATCGCGTTGGTTTCGGGGCTGCGGTAGCCCGACAGCAGCATGTAGGGTTCGTTCACGTCCAGTAGCCCGTGCGCGGCGGCCATGATGTCGAGCGTGCGGGTGTCGATCTGGACCATCTTGTTGTTGCGCCAGTCGCGCATGAAATGGTTGATTTCCGCGATCGCCTCGGGGATGTACTCCCCCTCGATCCAGTAGATCGTGTCGATCCGCTCGCCGGTCCGGCCCGAATGCATCACGATGCGGCGGATGTCGCCGCCACCGCGGAGGAACCCGGCGGCATTGGCGAAAGTGGGGGCGGCGCTGACGGCGGTGGCCGCGAAGGCACCCAGCAGAGCGCGGCGGCTCAGTCCATTGGAGCTCGTGCTTGTCATCTGTCCCAGTTCGTCCCGTATCTTGTTTTTTACTCCGCGTCGCACTGCTCTGCGCGGCACGGTTGCTTTTTGCGCCTCAGCCCTCGGCGCCATCCCGTTATGTCATACAACGAATCGTCCTCCAACCCCCCGCGTTGCCATGGCGGCCACAGACAAGAAGAATCGGCAGAAATTTGCTGAAAAGCCCCAACACCGGGTTAACTGTGGCTACAGTGTCGCACCCGCCCGTTCGGCGGCGACGAAAGACGCAATTTGGCGCGTTTGTGAATGGACTCGGCCCGTAGCCATGGCAAAATGGGTGGAATTCGGGGGATTTCTCCCGGTTTCCGCCTTTGAAGCGAGGAAGATTCAAGATGCCGCTGCCGCGCCTTCGCAAGACCTTCATTTACTCGATTGCCGCCGCCGCCCTGATCGGGCTCACCCCGCCCGCCGGAGCCGTTTCCACCGACTTGCGCTTCCCGGCCTTCGCCCAGGCGGTGGCCGAGGCGGCGGTGGGTCACGACGAGGTGGCCGCCTTCTACCGCGAGACCGGTTACCAGCCGATCTGGACCGGGCAGGAACCCGGCGAGCGCGCGCGGCTCGAGGCGCTGCTGAAGGCGATCCTCTCGGCCGGCGACCACGCGCTGCCGGTCTCGGCCTATGACACCACCGAGCTTCAGGCGATGATGCGGGCGGTGTCTTCGCCGCGCGACCGGGGACGCGTCGAGGTGGAACTCACGCGGCTGTTTCTGACCTATGCGCACCAGTTGCAGAGCGGCATTCTCACGCCCAGCCAGATCGATGCCGGCATGGTCCGCCGGCCCGATCGGCGCGACAGCACCGACCTGCTCACCAGCTTCGTCGGGGCCGAGAACCCGGACGCCTTCCTGCATACCCTGGTGCCCACCTCGGATGAATACGCCCGCCTGATGCACAAGAAGTTCGAGCTCGAACGCCTGATCTCCGCGGGGGGCTGGGGGCCGACGGTGCCCGCCAGCGCGCTGCGGCCGGGCGACGTGGGGATGACCGTGGTGGCCCTGCGCAACCGTCTCGTGGCGATGGGCTATCTCGATCGCTCGGCCACCATCACCTACGACGCCGACATCCAGCGCGCGGTGCAGCGGTTCCAGGAAAACGCCGGGCTGAGCGCCGACGGCGTGGCCGGGCCCTCGACGATCCGCGCGCTCAACGTCGCCCCCGAGGAGCGGCTGAAGTCGATCATCGTGGCGATGGAGCGCGAGCGCTGGCTCAGCATCGACCGCCAGAACCGTTACGTCTGGGTCAACCTGACCGATTTCACCGCTCGGATCGTCGATGGCGGCAAAATCACATTCGAGACCCGCGCGGTGGTCGGCCAGAACCGGGGCGATACCCGCACGCCCGAGTTCTCCGACACGATGGAACACATGGTGATCAACCCGAGCTGGTACGTGCCGCGCTCGATCTCGGTGAACGAATACCTGCCGGGCATGATCGCCTCCGGCGGCGGCAGCGCCGGTCACCTGCAGCTGATCGACGGGCGCGGCAACGTGGTTCCGCGTTCGGCGGTGAACTGGGAAGCTTACAGCCCGCGCAACTTTCCCTACGACCTCAAGCAGCCGCCCTCGCGCGGCAATGCGCTGGGGCTGGTGAAGTTCATGTTCCCGAACAAGTACAACATCTACTTGCACGACACGCCCTCGAAGAGCCTGTTCAACAACGAGGTGCGGGCCTATTCGCACGGCTGCGTGCGCCTGCAGAAGCCCTTCGAATTCGCCTACACCCTGCTGGCGCCGCAGGAGGCCGATCCCAAGACCTACTTCCACAGCGTGCTCGACACCGGGCGGGAGACGCAGGTCAACCTGGTGAACCCGGTGCCGGTGCACCTCGTCTACCGCACCGCCTATTCCGACCTGCGCGGCCAGATGAGCTACCGGGCCGACATTTACGGCCGCGACGCCAAGGTCTGGGCCGCGCTCGAGGCGGCGGGAGTGCGGCTGCCGGGTTACGAAAGCTGAGCCTCGGCGCGCGAAACGACGCGCCTCGCATATTTGGGTTTTCTTGCGGTTCCAAACCGAATAAACGGAGTGCGCCCGTTGTCTGACGCCAGGGAGCACGATGTCCGAGGATATCCGTAACCGTATCATCGAGATCATCGCCGAACAGGCGGTGATCGAGCCGTCCGACGTGTCGATGGAGCAAAGCCTCGAAGACCTCGGGATCGACAGTCTCGGACTGGTCGAGGCGATCTTCGCCATCGAGGAAAGCTTCGATATTTCCGTGCCTTTCAACGCCAACGCGCCCGAGGAAAGCGAGTTCGACATTTCCTCCGTCGGCGCCATCGTCGAGGCCGTTACCGGGCTTGTCGCCGCGCAGAAGGCCTGAGGCGGGATGCGGCGTGTCGTGATCACCGGGGCGGGCACGATCAACCCCCTTGGCCATGATCTTCCCGAAACCTTCGCGGCGATGAAGGCGGGCCGGTCGGGGATCGGCACGCTCGATTTCCGCGATGCCGACCGGCTGTCGATCCGCATCGGCGCGCAGGTGAAGAATTACGACCCGCAGACGCATTTCAGCCGCCAGGAACTGGTGCTGTTCGACCGCTTCACCCAGTTCGCGCTGCTGGCCGCGCGCGAAGCGATGGGGCGGGCGGGGCTGACCGTCGAGGGCGCGCTGGCCGAGCGCGCGGGCGTGGTGCTGGGCAATTCCGGTGGCGGGCTGGGCACCGTCGAAGACAATTACCGCACCGTCTTCGAAGAGGGCAAGAACCGGGTGCATCCCTTCGTCGTGCCCCGGCTGATGAGCAACGCCGCCGCCAGCCAGGTGTCGATGGCGCATAACCTGCGCGGGCCGTCCTATACCGTCGCTTCCGCCTGCGCTTCGTCGAACCACGCGATGGGCCAGGCGCTGATGCTGATCCGGTCGGGGATGGCCGAGGTGATGCTCACCGGCGGCTCCGAGGCGATGCTGTGTTTCGGCGGGATCAAGGCCTGGGAGGGGCTGCGGGTGATGTCGCGCGACGCCTGCCGGCCGTTCTCGGCCAACCGCAACGGCATGGTGCAGGGCGAGGGCGCGGCCGTATTCGTCTTCGAGGAAATGGAACACGCGAAGGCGCGCGGCGCCGAGATTCTCGCCGAGGTGGCCGGGTTCTCGATGACGGCCGACGCCTCTGACATCGTGATGCCGTCGCGCGAGGGCGCGGCACGCGCGATCGCCGGCGCGCTGCGCGACGCCCGGCTGAACCCCGAGGACGTGGGCTACATCAACGCCCACGGCACCGGCACCGCCGCCAACGACAAGACCGAATGCGCCGCCGTGGCCGAGGTTTTCGGCGCGGCAACCGCGGGGTTGATGATCTCGTCCACCAAGTCGATGCACGGACACCTGATCGGCGGCACCGGGGCGGTGGAACTTCTGGCCGCGGTGATGGCGCTCACCGATGGGGTGATCGCGCCGACCATCGGCTACGAGGCGCCCGATCCCGATTGCGCGCTCGACGTGGTGCCGAACGAGGCGCGCGAGGCCCGCGTCGGGGCGGTGCTGTCGAACGCCTTCGCCTTCGGCGGGCTCAACGCGGTCATCGCGCTGAGATCGGCGCCGTAAGGCCGGCCGGCGTTTTCTCGACACCCTGGGCAACAAAAAACGCCGCGCGAAGATCGCGCGGCGTCGGGTCCGGTGTATTGCGCCGGATTATTCTTCCGCGGCAGGCGCGGTCTCGGTCTCGGTCTCGGTCTCGGCCTCGGTCTCGGCCTCGGGCGCGGCCGCGGGGCGAACCGGAACCGAGAGCGAATCGTAGGCCGCGGTGAAGCCCTTGAGCGACACCGGGATCTGGATCCGCGTCGGCTCCCGGTCGGGCGGCAGGAAGGCGACGAGGCCGAGGTTCATCACCTCGCCGGCCTTGAAGGCCGCGACGTCATCGGCGCCGAAGAGAAGCCGGGCGATGCAGCCGTCGGGCAGGCACATGTAGAAATCGTATTGCTTCGAGAGACCGCGGTCGACGCCGATGGTGAGGCCCTGCGGCAGCAGGATGCCAAGGTCGATCGGCAGGGCCAGCTCGCCCATCGAAACCGCCGGGCTGTCGGCGGCCTGGCGGGCGAGGGCGATCTTGCCCACCGGGTTGCGCTCGGCGTCGTAGAGGATCTGCGCCATGCGGCAGGGATCGTTGCCATCCTCGGTGCGCAGGCATTCGCGCTGCCAGTCGGTGAACACCTCGTCGACGTAGGTCGCGTCGTCCGCCGCGGTGGCCGCAACGGGGGCTTCGGCATTCTCCGGCACCTCGGCGTCTTGCGCCGCGGCGGGACCGGCAAGCGCGACCAGCAGCGCGAGGCCGAGGGGTTTGAGCAGATTTGCCATGATCGAATTCCCGTTTTTCGTTTCCATTCGCGATGTTGATTAACATGGGGCGCCGACCGTGTCAGGCGCGAAATTCACGCGCCGCGCCGGATGTGCGAAACCCGCCGCGCGCAGGCAAGGAGGGCCGTGAATTGATAAAGGGCCCGGTTGGACCGGACCCTTTGGTGTAATTTTTTCTCCCTGCCGGACTGGCCGACTTGTGGGCGCGACGCTACGACGGATTGTCGCAGCGGTCAACAGGCTGGAAAGGCCGCACACGCATGGCGCGAGCCGGCCCGGCGAAGGGTGATCGGGCGAAAAGAGCCGCGCCCGAAGGCGCGGCCAGTCTGACAGGGAGGAAGTCGCCCGGGCGAAAGAGGACATGGCCCGGACGGATTCACACTGGCACGAAATCCTTAAAAATGTATTTTCATCGCAAAGGGTTCCGAGGGAGGCAGGCAGCATGGACGACCAGGTGTTCATCGGCGGAGGCGGCGAGAACTACGGCGTCAAGCAAGGGCTGCTGCTGAAATACGCCAACCGGCACGGGCTGATCGCCGGGGCGACCGGCACCGGAAAGTCGGTGACGCTGCAGATCCTGGCAGAAGGGTTTTCCAAGGCCGGGGTGCCGGTGTTCCTCTCCGACGTGAAGGGCGACATGGCCGGGCTCGCGGCCGCCGGGTCGGCCGGGTTCAAGCTGCATGACGCGTTCATGGCGCGTGCCGGCAAGATCGGCTTCGACGATTACGCCTACGAGCAGTTCCCGGTGACCTTCTGGGATCTGTTCGGGGAGCAGGGCCACCCGGTGCGCACTACGGTGGCCGAGGTCGGCCCCTTGCTGCTCTCGCGCCTGCTCGAGCTGACCGACGTGCAGGAGGGGGTGCTCAACGTCGCCTTCCGCGTCGCCGACGAGGAGGGGATGCCGCTTCTCGACCTGAAAGACCTGCAATCGCTCCTGCTCTGGGTTGGCCAGAACGCCTCCGAACTGTCGTTGCGCTACGGCAATGTCGCCGGGTCGTCGGTGGCGGCGATCCAGCGCGCGCTTCTGGTGCTCGACAACCAGGGCGGCCAGAACCTGTTCGGCGAGCCGGCGCTGGACCTGGCCGACCTGATGCGGGTGGAGCCAGACGGGCGCGGCCGGATCTCGATCCTCGCCGCCGACAAGCTGATGCAATCGCCCCGGCTCTACGCCACCTTCCTGCTCTGGCTGCTGTCGGAGCTCTTCGAGGACCTGCCCGAGGTGGGCGACCCCGACAAGCCGAAGCTGGTTTTCTTCTTCGACGAGGCGCACCTGCTGTTCGACGATGCCCCGCGCGCGCTGATCGCCAAGGTCGAGCAGGTGGCGCGGCTGATCCGCTCCAAGGGGGTCGGGGTCTATTTCGTCACCCAGAATCCCGCCGACGTGCCCGATACCGTGCTCGGCCAGCTCGGCAACCGCATTCAGCACGCGCTGCGGGCCTTCACCGCGAAGGATCGCCGCGAGCTGCGCCACGCCGCCGAAACCTACCGCGACAATCCCCGCTTCGACATCGAGCAGGCGATCCGCGAGGTGGGCACGGGCGAAGCGGTGACCTCGATGCTGGAAGCCAAGGGCGCGCCGGGGGTGGCCGAGCGCACCTTGATCCGCCCGCCGTCGTCGCAGCTCGGGCCGATCTCGCGAGAGGTGCGCGCCGCGGTCAATGCCGCGTCGCCCTTCGCCGGCAAGTACGACACCCTCATCGACCGCGACAGTGCCCACGAGATGCTGGCGGCCCGGGCCGAAGCGGCGGCGCTGGCGGCCGAGCGCGCCGAGGCTGAGGGTCAGGCGCGCGAATTCAGCGCCGCGCGCCGCTACAGCGCGAACGCCAGCCCGGCCGCACCGCGCAAGGCCTCGGGGCGCGGCTCGTCCTTCGGCGAGGAAGTGGCGAAAGTGGTGATCAAGGAACTCAAGGGCACCACCGGCAGGCGCATCGTGCGCGGGGTGCTCGGCACGCTGTTCAAGGCGCGCTGAACCCGGCTTGCCGCCGATGCGCCGCTTCGTCACGACGCTGTCATGAATCGCCGTCAGGATGGGCCCATATCGTGGGGCTTGTCTGGAACTCTTTCCCAGATATAGTCATCGAAAAGATCATGGGGCGGGATGTCCCCGCCCTGCGGGTTCGAGACAGGGCGAGGGCGGAGTCACCGATCATGGACGGCGAGTTCAGAACATCATTCGTGCGCGAGCAGGCCAACCCGAGGGCGCACCCGGCATTGGTGCTCAACGCCGATTTCCGCCCGCTCTCCTACTACCCGCTCTCGCTCTGGCCATGGCAGGAGGCGGTGAAGGCGGTGTTTCTCGACCGGGTCAACATCGTCGCCGAATACGACGAGGTGGTGCACTCGCCCTCGATGGCGCTGCGCATCCCCTCGGTGGTGGTGCTCAAGGACTATGTGAAGCCGCAAAAACGCGTCGCCTTCACCCGGTTCAACCTGTTCCTGCGCGACGAATTCTGCTGCCAGTATTGCGGCGCCACTGGCGATCTGACCTTCGACCACGTGGTGCCGCGCGCGCGGGGCGGGGTGACGAGCTGGGAAAACGTCGTCGCCGCCTGTTCGAAGTGCAACCTGCGCAAGGGCTCGCGCTCGCTGCGCCACTCGGGTCTCAGCCTGCGCAAGCCGCCGCGCCAGCCGGGGGCGGAGGAGCTCAAGAACCTCGGGCGCAAGTTCCCGCCGGGCTACCTGCACGACAGCTGGACCGACTTTCTCTACTGGGACGCCGAACTGGAGGCGTGAAGGCGCTGGTTGCGTCCCGCGCGTTGTTTCACGTCCATACTGCGGCGCACAGCCCCAAGGTAATCCCATGTCTCGAACCATACCCATGTTGCACCTCGTCTGCGGCAAGGCCGCATCGGGCAAATCCACCCTGACCGCGCGGCTCGGCGAGGCGGCGGGAACTGTCGTCGTCGCCGAGGACGACTGGCTGTCCGCCCTTTATGGCGACCAGATGCAGTCGCTGCCGGACTACGTCCGGTGCGCGGCGCGGCTGCGTGTCGCCATGCGCCCGCATATCATCGCGCTACTGAAGGCCGGGCTGTCCGTCGTCTTGGATTTCCCCGCCAACACGGTCGAAACTCGGCAATGGATGCGCGAGATCGTGCAGAGCGCGGGTGCGGACCACCGCTTGCACTATCTGGATGTGTCCGACGAGGCGTGCTGGGTGCGGCTGCAGGCGCGCAATGCCCGGGGGGATCACCCGTTTTCCGTCACCAGGGAGCAGTTCGCCCGGCTTCTTGAGCACTTCGTGCCGCCTGCCGAGGGCGAGGGACTCACCATCGTGCGCCACACGGCGCGCTAGCGCGGATGGCAGCTCCGGGGGGCAGGCCGGCACCCCGGAGATCCTTGCGCGTCAGCCCCGGCGGCGGCGTCCGCCGTCGCGCCCGCCCCGGCCGCCGCGGCTGCCCCCGCCCGAGGCGGCGTGGTTGAACTTGATCCAGTCGGCGCCATGGGCATCGTTGTCGAGCAACAGGTTCGCGGCGCGGATCGCTTCCATCTCCTTGCCCGGGCGGTAGCGGGTGGAGCCCAGGCCGAACAGGGTGACGAAGGTTTCATCGTCCATGTCTTCCGGCAGCACCACCCCGAGCGCGGCGACCTCGGCCCGCTTCTCGGCGATCTTTGCAGCGGGCACCGGCAGCGCCAGCGGGTTCATGATCGCGCTGGTCATGCCCGAGGCATAGGCCATCGGCAGGAAGGCGTTGTTGATGCCGTGGCGGTTGGGCAGGCCGAAGGAGATATTCGACGCGCCGCAGGTGGTGTTGACGCCCAGCTCGTCGCGCAACCGGCGCACGAGGGTGAACACCTGCTTGCCGGCGGTGGCCATGGCGCCGATCGGCATCACCAGCGGATCAACCACGATATCATGCGCCGGGATGCCGAAATCGGCGGCGCGTTCGACGATCTTCTTCGCCACCGCGAAGCGCACCTCGGGGTCTTCGGAAATGCCGGTGTCGTCGTTCGAGATCGCCACCACCGGCACGTTGTATTTCTTCACCAGCGGCAGCACCAGTTCGAGCCGCTCCTCCTCGCCGGTGACGGAGTTGACCAGCGGGCGGCCCTCGGCCACCTCCAGCCCGGCCTCCAGCGCCCCGGGCACCGAACTGTCGATGCAGAGCGGCACATCGACAAGCCCCTGCACCAGCCCGATCACCTTGCGCATCAGCGGCGGCTCGGTGACGTTCGGGTCGGGGTTGGTGTTGAACACGACGCCCGCGTTGACATCGAGCACGGTGGCCCCGGCGGCGACCTGCGCCACCGCGTCGCGCTCGACGGTGGAAAAGTCGCCGGCCTCGAGCTCGGCGGCCAGCTTCTTGCGCCCGGTCGGGTTGATGCGCTCGCCGATCACGCAGAACGGCTCGTCGAAGCCGATGGTGACGGTCTTGGTCTTGCTTTCGAGAACGGTGCGGGTCATGGGTCTCTCCTCGGGGCGGCGGGGCTCAGGCCCGGCCGTGATTGTCGATGAGCTGCCGGAGCCGCTCGGGGGTGTAGTCGGCCTCGATCCGCGCGGCCTCGGCGCTGGCGATCTCGCCCGGTTCGCCCGGCGTTTCCACCGGGCCTTCGCGGTGCCACTGCGCGAGGTAGTCGTCGGTGCCCGCCATGCCCGCCTTCATCGCGGCGCGGTCGATCGCCTGTTCGAAGCGTTCCGACAGCTGCACCTTGGCGGCCGCGCGGCCCTTGCCGACGATGACCTGGGCGGGGATGTCGCGCCAGTAGACGATGGTGAGGCCGGGCATGGGCGTTCTCCTTGGTTTCCTTCCCGATAGGCCAGCGCCGCCCGCCCGACCGCGCCAATGGCGACGTGACGCGCGCGGGATGCGACCTCGGGGCTCGCGCCTCGATACCCGCCCGGCCGCGCCGGGCCAAGGGGGCGGGGCTTGAATTGTCTTCATGATCATCTTCACCGCTTGTTGACCGCAGGGTCGCCGGGCGGCCGGCGGCACAGAGCTTGCGCGGTGGGCAATCCTGCCCTACCTTTAAGGCAACTTTGAATGGAGGGCGTGAAAATGGCGCCCAGGCGTCCCGATGGCGTGGGCGCGTTCCCGAAAGCGGTCGAGCCACCCGCGCCGAAACGGCCGGATCCGGACAGCCTCTATGCGGCGCTGGATCTCGGCACCAACAGTTGTCGCATGCTGATTGCCCAGCCCAAGGGCAGCCAGTTTCATGTTGTCGACAGTTTCTCGAAATCCGTCGGACTCGGCCAGGGCCTCGGCGGCTCGGGCCGGCTGAGCCGGTCGTCGATGGCGCGCACGATCCAGGCACTGAGGATCTGCAAGCGCAAGCTGGCAAAGCACGATGTCGGGCACATGCGGCTGGTGGCCACCGAGGCCTGCCGCCGCGCCACCAACAGCCGCGATTTCATGCGCATCGTCGAGCGCGAAACCGGCCTCAGCCTCGAGATCATCAAGCCCGAGGAAGAGGCGATGCTGGCGGTGATCTCCTGCGCGCCGCTGGTCTCGACCCGCACCGAGCAGCTTCTGGTGGTCGATATCGGCGGCGGCTCGACGGAACTGGTGTGGATCGACCTCTCGGCGGTGCCGCCGCTGGAGCGGCCGCGCTCGATCATGCGGCTGCGGACGGGGTTCAAGGGCGATCTGGGGCCGTTTCCGACCGCCCGGGTGGTGGACTGGATCAGCGTGCCGCTCGGGGTGGCGACGCTGCGCGAGGCCTATGACGACGTCGACGACGACTCGGCGCGCTTCGCCCTTATGAGCTGGTATTTCGAGGAACAACTGGGCGGGTTCTCCCCGTTCCACCGCGAGAACAACCGCGAGGGGTTCCAGATCATCGGCACCTCCGGCACCGTCACCACCGTGGCCGCCACCCATCTCGGGCTGAAACGCTATGACCGCAACAAGGTCGACGGGCTGCGGATGACCTCCGACCAGATCGACCGGGTGATCCGGGGCTACCTTGCCGCCGGGCCCGAGGGGCGGCGCGCCGATCCCCGGATCGGGCGCGACCGGCAGGCGCTGATCATGTCGGGCGCGGCGATTCTGCAGGCGCTCCTGCGGATCTGGCCCACCGATCGCCTCAGCGTCGCCGACAGGGGGCTGCGCGAGGGGCTGCTCTACGCGCAGATGTCGTCGGACGGGGTGCTGGAAGACGGGCCGTTCTGAGGCGGGCGCTGCCGGATCGGGCGGCTGGCCCCGGCCGGCGTGAACCTCTGGCCCCGCGCCGGACGCATCGCGAGGCGTTGCGGCGCGCATGGCTTTCGGTATATCCCGGCGCAAAAGGAGGCGCAGGTGGCCAAACAACCAACCAAGGGCACATCGGGCCGGGGGGAGCGTGACCTCAAGGTCAAGGTGAAATCCGCGCGCGGGCGCAAGCTCTCGTCGACGCTCTGGCTCCAGCGCCAGCTCAACGATCCTTACGTGAAGCGCGCCAAGGCCGAAGGGTATCGGGGCCGGGCCGCGTTCAAGATCCTCGAACTGGACGACCGTTTCGGCTTTCTCAAGCCCGGCGGTCGGGTGGTTGATCTCGGCTGCGCGCCGGGCGGCTGGCTGCAGGTGGCGGTGGCGCGGGTCAACGCCTTGGGAGAGATCGCGGGAAAGCCCAAAGGCACCGTGCTCGGCGTCGATCTTCAGGAGATCGAGCCGGTGGCCGGTGCCGAGACGCATCAGCTCGATTTCATGGCGGATGGCGCGGACGACCAGGTCAAGGCCTGGCTCGGCGGCAAGGCCGACGTGGTGATGAGCGACATGGCGGCGGCCTCGTCGGGCCACAAGCAGACCGACCATCTGCGCATCATCGCGCTCGGCGAAGCGGCGGCCTTTCTCGCCTTCGACGTGCTGGAAGAGGGCGGCACCTTCGTCGCCAAGGTTCTGGCCGGTGGCGCCGAGGGCGACCTTCAGAAGCTGCTCAAGCAGAAATTCACCAAGGTGGTGAACGTCAAACCCCCCGCAAGCCGCTCGGACTCGTCGGAAAAATTCGTCGTGGCAACGGGGTTCCGCGGCTAGATCAACCGTCGATCAGGCCCAGGTCGCGGCCGCTGGTCACTTGCGTCAGCATCCGGCCGCGCGCGGTGTGGCGAATATCGTAGCCATAGCCGCGCAGGCGGAAGCGCCACTCGCGGTCCGACAGGCAGGTGCGGCGCTCATCGAGCGCGAAGGCAAGGGCTTCGGAGACGGCGGAAAGCCCGGTCTGGGTGATGTGCATTGGTTTAATTCCCTGTTCAATCGGTGTCCATGGCTCGGATTGTCCACGGATTCGTGGCAGGAATGACGCCGGAATGGGGCGGAACCGGGGTGATTTCGCGCGGGGCCCCCGCGCCCCGCGTTACAGCAGCACCACCGAGGCCAGCCCGAGGAAGGCGAAAAAGCCGACCACGTCGGTGACGGTGGTGACGAAGGGCCCCGAGGCCAGCGCCGGGTCGATCCCCGCCCGGTCAAGCAGCAGCGGCAGCACGATGCCCGACAGCGCGGCCGAGGCGAGGGTGAGCACCATCGCCATCGCGATCACCGCCGCCAGCATCGGCACGCCGAACCAGAACGCCGCGACGGCGGACATGATCACGCCGAAGGCGAGGCCGTTGATCGTGCCGACCATGAGTTCGCGCGAAAGCACCCGCCGGGCGTTCTGCCCGGTCAGTTCGCGGGTGGCGAGCGCGCGCACCGCCACGGTCATCGTCTGGGTGCCGGCGTTGCCGCCCATCGAGGCCACGATCGGCATCAGCACCGCCAGCGCGACCATGGCTTCGAGCTCTTCCTCGAACATCGAGATCACGATCGAGGCGAGGATCGCGGTCAGCAAGTTGACGAACAGCCACACGAAGCGGCCGCGCACGGTGTCCCAGATCCGGTCGGAGAGCGAGCTCTCCTCGCTCACGCCGGCGAGGCGGAGAAGGTCTTCCTCGGCTTCCTCGTCGAGCACGATCATGGCGTCGTCGATGGTGATGACGCCGACGAGTTTTTCCGCTTCGTCGACCACCGGCATCGAGATCAGGTGATACTTGTTGAACAGCCGCGCCACCTCGCCCTCGTCCTCGGTGGCCGAGACGGTGCGGAAACTGTCTTCGCTGAGATCGGTGAGGTGCACGTCGCGCCGCGCCGCGAGGATGCGCCCCAGCGTGCCGTAGCCCGTGGGCCTGCCCTCGAGATCGACGAGGATGATGTGGTAGAACTGCGCCGGCAGCCATTCGGCGGCGCGCAGGAAGTCAATCGTCTCGCCGACGGTGTAGTCTTCGGGCACGGTGACGGTTTCGGACTGCATCAGGCGGCCGGCCGAGCCCTCGGGCCACGACATGGCGCTCTGCACCGCCTCGCGGTCGTCGCTTTCGAGCGATTGCAGGATGAAGTCCTGGCCGTCCTGTTCGAGGTCTTCGAGAATGTCGACCACGTCGTCGGAATCGAGTTCGCGCACGGCTTCGGCGACCACCTCGCGCGGCAGCGCCTCGATCACCTGCTCACGGATCGACTCGTCGATCTCCGACAGGATATCGCCGTCGAATTCGGAGCCGTAGAGCTGCACGAACCGGTCGCGCTGGTCGGACGACAATTGTTCGAGGATGTCGGCGATATCGGCGGCATGCACGGTTTCCAGCGCGGTTTTCAGCGCCTGCGGATCCTCGGCCTCCATCGCGGCGAGGATCACATCCCATTGCTCGGAGGTGATTTCGTCGAGCACCTCGGTCACATCGTCGATCTGCTCTGCCTGCTGCATGACGCTCTCCTCCACTCGTCCAGTCCCGGTGCCCGCCAATTCACCCTGACGCCTCGCCATGCGCGGGCGATGCGGCCCCGAGTCGTGGGCCGCTTCAAAGCTCGTCGGCTACACGAGAAAGGCGTTCAAGTCGATCAAATCGGCATCGGCGGAGGGCACAAAACAGCGATCCCGGGCGCGGCCGCGCGCAGGGCGGCCCGGCTCAGAGCGCCTGTGGCGCGGCCCATGCCTTGAGCGGGGCGAGGCGCGGGGTTTTCTTGGCCTGGTGCCGATCCATCCGGCGCAGCACCCGGTCGAGGAAACCCACCGCCTGCGCGGCATAGGGGCCCTTGTTGAGCATGACGCATTCGGCGCGCTGGCTCATCGCCGCGTCGGTCGCCTCGGCGCGGCTGGCAAAGCCCTCCTTGGCGAGCCCTTCCAGCACCTGCGTGGCCCAGATCGCGGGCACTTCCGCCGCTTCGCAGAGCCACAGGATCTCTTCCTGGATCTCCGCCAGCCGCTCGAGCCCGATCTCGACGGCGAGATCGCCGCGCGCGATCATCACCGCCACCGGGCCGCGGGCGCCGGCCTGAACGATCAGCCGGGGCAGGTTGCGCAGCGCCAGGTCGGTTTCCACCTTGAGCACGATCGCGGGGCTTTGCGCGCCCGCGGGCAGGCGTTCGGCGATCGCGTCCTGCAGGGCGCGCACATCGCGCACCGTCTGGACGAAGGAATAGCCGATCAGGTCGGCGCGCCCGACGGCGAAGTCGAGCGCGGCGAGATCGGCCTCGGTGAGCGCGGGGATGTCGATATCGACGCCGGGCAGGTTCACGCCCTTCTCCGGCGCGAGCCGGGCGCCCTTGGCGCGGGCTTCGGTGACCTGCAGCTCGGCCCGGCCCTCGGCCACCTCCAGCACCCGCGCGCCGAGCTTGCCGTCGTCGAAATGCACGATCGCGCCGGGGCGCAAGGCGTCGATCAGGTTGGGGTGGCTCAGGGTGATCTCGACGCGCTCCACCTCCGCCCCGGTGGGCGCGCGGGTGAGCATCAGCCGGTCGCCCTTCATCAGCCGCGGCCCGCGCGTTTCGGGGGCGATGCCGTCGCGGGCGAGCGCCTTGAGCTTCTTTTTCTTCTCCCGTGCGAGGAAGATGGGCGGCACCGATACCGTGGTGGTGCGCACCTTCGGCCCGCCGAGATCCATCAGCACCGGCACACGCCGGCCCGCGGCGGCGGCGGCGTCACGGGCGAAGGCGATCATCGCCGCCCAGGCCTCGGGGCCATCGTGGGCGCAGTTGATCCGCACCGCGTTTGCCCCCGCCGCGATCAGCTCGGTGATCAGCTCCGGCGCGGTCGCCGCCTCGCTTGGCAGGGTGACGAGAATCCGCGCGCTGCGCCCGGTGGGTTCGGAGCCGAAGAGCGCGTCGCGCCGGGCTTCGATCACGGCCCGCGTGGCGTCGACCGGGGGCGGCAGCGGCCCGGCGAGCGGCCCGCCGCCCGCCATCGCGTCAAGCGCGGCGATCACCGCGTCGAGCGTGGCCAGCATGTGGGATTCGCTGCGCCCGAGCGACGACAGGCCAAGCCGCGCCAACGCCCCCTGTTCGGCGGTGAGGTCGATCCGGCGCAGGGCGAGAAACAGCGCGAGGTTCTCGGCGGAGGCGGCGAAGGCGGACCCTGCCAGCGCCGGTTGCCAGCCTTCGAGGGTGACCGCCGCGCTCGCCCGCGCTTCCGCGCGCACCTCGATGAGCCGTTCCTGCAGCTCCGCCGCGAGGCCTTGCGCATCGGCGGCACTGATCGCTCTGTCGGTCTGGTCCATGATCGCCTCCGGCCCGAACCCGGCAGGGCCGGGTCTCGACACCGATCAGATAATCACGGCGATTTGTCAGTTCCATGACATGGACGCGAAAGCGCAGACTTTCCGGTGGGAAAGTGGCGGAGAGACAGGGATTCGAACCCTGGGTCCCCGTGAAGGGACAACGGTTTTCGAGACCGCCCCGTTCGACCACTCCGGCACCTCTCCGCGGGGGTCTGGCGGGTGACATAATGCCAGCGCGAGCGGGGCGCAACCCCTCATTTCCGCCGATCGGAGCTGGGTTTGCGCCGCGGCTCTTGTGGCGCCTCGGCGGCATGCCTAGTCTTTTGAAAGTCAGGCATGCGCGAGGAGGCAATCATGCGGGTTCAAGGAAACATGGCCGGGGCACTCGTGCTGGCGTTCGCCACCCTCTGGGGGGTCGTCGCCGGCGCGGCCGATCGCGCGGAGTACCGACAGTTTCTCGAGGTGACCGGGTTCGACGTGGCGATCACCTCGATGCAGCAGGGCGCCATGGCCGGCCCCGGCATCGCCGGCGATGCGCCGGACGCCTTCGGCCGGCAATACACCGCGCTGGCCCGGCGGGTGTTTGATCCAGAGCTGATGCTGGATCGCGCGGTGGAGATGATGGAGGCGGTTCTGCCCGAGCCGCTGCTCGAGCACGGCATGGATTTCTACGGCTCCGAGCTTGGCCGGCGGCTGGTCGCGGTGGAAAACGAGAGCCACGTGACCGAGGATGATGTCCGCCACGAGCAGGGGCGCGAGATCGTCGAGCGGCTTGGCGAGACCAACCCGGCGCGGCTGGAGGATTACAGCGCGATGATGGATGCGATCGGCGGGGTCGAATCCAGCCTGCGCGCGGTGATCGAGGTGCAGCTGCGCTACCTGCTGGCGGCGATGGCGGCGGGCAGCGTCGATATCGACTATTCCGAGGCCGAACTGCGCGCCTTGCTCGAAGAGCAGGCGCCGGAGATTCGCAGCAACATCGCGCTCTACTCGATGCTGGGCGCGGCCTATACCTACCGCGACATGTCGGACGCGGATATCGAAGCCTACCGCGCCGCGCTCGAAGACCCGGCGATGATGCAGGTCTACGAGATCCTGAACGCGATCCAGTTCCAGGTGATGGCGGAACGCTACGAGGCGCTGGCCGAGGCGCTGGCCGGGCTGACGCCGGAGCAGGAGATCTGAGCGCCGGCTTGTCGGGCCGGGCAGGCGGCGTATAGTTCGCGGTGATGGATCACGAGAAGCGAGACCTGCGCCGGGGCTGGACCACGGGCGCCTGCGCCACGGCGGCCGTCAAGGCGGCGCTGCTGCGGCTGTGGGGCGGGGCCTTTCCCGAAACGGTAACGATCACGCTGCCGCGCGGCGAGCGGCCCGGCTTCGCGCTGGCCCGCAGCGCCAGGGGGTCGGACTGGGCCGAGGCGGGGATCGTCAAGGATGCGGGCGACGACCCGGACGTTACCCACGGCGCGCTGATCCTGGCTCGGGTGCGCGAATCCGCTGCGGGCGTGACCTTCCGCGCCGGCGCCGGGGTTGGCACGGTGACGAAGCCGGGCCTGCCGATCCCGCCGGGCGAGCCCGCGATCAACCCGGTGCCGCGCGAGATGATGCTGCGCGCGGCGTGGGAGGCGGGGCTGGAGACCGGCCGGACAGCGCAGC
The DNA here is from genome assembly GCF_014640115.1 of Sinisalibacter lacisalsi. Classification (GTDB taxonomy): domain Bacteria; phylum Pseudomonadota; class Alphaproteobacteria; order Rhodobacterales; family Rhodobacteraceae; genus Sinisalibacter; species Sinisalibacter lacisalsi. The sequence continues at coordinate 194,448 of NZ_BMGI01000002.1, forward strand.
CGGTTCCTGATGTGGCCGGGCTGGCGGAAAGCTGGGTCGCCGCCGGGTTGCCCGGCGTCGAGATCACCATCTCGATCCCCGGCGGCGAAAAGCTCGCGGCGAAAACCTGGAACCCGCGCCTTGGCATCGAGGGCGGGCTGTCGGTGCTCGGCACCACCGGGATCGTGCGGCCGTTCTCTTGCGCGGCGTGGATCGCCTCGATCCACCGCGGCGTCGACGTGGCACGCGCCACGGGGCTGAGCCACGTTGCCGGCTGCACCGGGGCGACCAGCGAACGCGCGGTGCAGGCGCTCTACGGGCTGCCCGATCATGCGATGCTCGACATGGGCGATTTCGCGGGCGGGATGCTGAAATACCTCGCCCGCCACCCGGTGGCGCGGGTGACCATCGGCGGCGGCCTCGCCAAGCTGGCCAAGCTGGCGCAGGGCGCGATCGACCTGCACTCGGCGCGCAGCCAGGTCGATTTCGCCCGGCTGGCGGAGATGGTCGGCGACGCCCGGGTGGCGCAGGCGAACACCGTGCTGGAAGCCTATGGAATCGTTGGAGAACCCTTGGCGAAAAAGGTGGCCGAGGCCGCGCTAGAGCAGGTCAGGGCGCGGTTCGGGGCCGAGATCGGCTATGACGTGGTGGTGGTCGACCGGGAGGGCGCGGTGATCGCGCGCGCCGGGCCGTGAAGATCCTGCTGATGGCCGGCACGGCGGAGGCGCGGGCGCTGGCCGATCGGCTGGCGCAGGATCCGCGCGTCGCGGTTCTGGCCTCGCTCGCGGGCGAGACGCGCACGCCGCATCGGCTTGCGGTGCCGGTTCGGGTCGGCGGATTCGGCGGCGATGAGGCGCAGGAAAAATTCATGCAGGACGAGGGGATAGAAGCGGTTATGGATGCAACGCATCCGTTCGCGGCGCAGATTTCGGCCCGCAGCGCGGCGCTCTGCGCGCGGCTGGGGCTGCCCTATCTGCAGATCCTGCGCCCCGGGTGGGTGCCCGGCGCCGGCGACCGCTGGACCTTTGTAGACCGCGAGGAGGAGGTGGCGGCGGCGCTGCCGGCGGGGGCGGTGGTGTTTCTCGCCACCGGGCGCAAGACGCTCGACCGGCTCAGCGGGCTTGCGGCGCACCGGGTCTATTGCCGCCGGATCGACCGGGCCGAGGGGCCATGCCCGCTGCCGCAGGGGCGCTGGGTTGTCGGCCGCGCGCCGTTCAGCGTTGCCGACGAGGTCGCGCTGTTCCGGCGGCTGGGCGTGACCGCGCTGGTGGTGAAGGACGCCGGCGGGACGGCGGATGCCAAGCTCGTCGCCGCGCGCGAATTGGGGCTGCCGGTGGTGCTGATCCGCCGCCCGCCGCAGCCGCCGGGCGACAAGGCCGCCAGCGTCGCGGCGGCGCTCGACTGGCTGGAGCGCCGGTTATGAGCGGGCGGATCATCGAGACGGCGGCGGACCTCGGCGAAGGCGCGGACTGGCTCGCCGCGCGCGAGCCGCGGTTCGCCGAGGCGCTTGAGGTGGTCGGGCCGCTGCCGCTGCGCCGCCGGCCGGAGGGGTTCGCCCAGCTTTTGTGGGTGATCGTCGGCCAGCAGGTGAGCACCGCGAGCGCGGCGGCGATCTGGGCGCGCGTGCAGGCGGCGGGGCTGACCGATCCCGCCCGTGTGGCCACGGCCGAAGACGACACCCTGCGCGCCGCCGGGCTCAGCCGCCAGAAAGCACGCTATGCCCGGGCGCTGGCCGAGGCCGGGATAGATTTCGAGGCGTTGCGCGATCTGCCCGACGAGGCGGTGGTGGCCCGGCTCACCGAGGTGCCGGGGATCGGCCGCTGGACGGCGGAGATCTACGCGATGTTCAGCCTCGGGCGGGCGGATGTTTTCGCCCCAGGCGATCTCGCCCTGCAGGAGGCGGTGCGCGGGCTGTTCGGGCTGGAGGCGCGCCCGCGCGAGGCGGCGCTGCGCCGGATGGCCGCGGACTGGTCGCCCTGGCGGGGCGTTGCGGCGCGGCTGCTGTGGGCCTATTACCGGGTGGCGACAAACAGGGAAGGGATCCGTTCATGACGCGCGAGTTGAAGTTCAAGCGCCGGCCACCGATGTCGGGCGAGGTGAAATCGGTGGTATTGTTCCTGCACGGCTACGGCGCCGATGGCGACGATTTGCTCGGGCTGGCCGATCCGCTCGCCCCGCACATGCCCGACACCGCCTTCATCGCGCCAGATGCGCCGGAAAAATGCGCCGGCAACCCCTTCGGCTTCCAGTGGTTCCCGATCCCCTGGCTCGACGGCTCGTCGGACGAGGAGGCCTCGGAAGGCGCGTTCCAGGCGGTCAGGGACATCGACGCCTTCGTCGACCAGGTGCTCGCGCAGGAGGGCATCACCGCCGACAAGCTGATGGTGTTCGGCTTCAGCCAGGGCGCGATGCTGGCGCTGCGGGCGCTGCCCCTGCGCGACGTGCCCGTCGCCGGGATCGTCTCCAGCTCCGGCCGGCTGCTCGACCCCGACAGTTTCGCCGACACGGTGCTGTCTAAGCCGCCGGTTCTGCTGATCCACGGCGACCAGGACGAAATGGTGCCGCCGGGGCATTTCAACGAGGCCGGGCAGGCGCTGGAGAAGGCCGGGTTCGAGGCCTATGGCCATGTCATGGAGGGCACCGGCCATGGCATTTCGCCTGACGGGCTCTCGGTGGCGCTGGCCTTCATGGCCCAGCGGCTCGGGATCGCGCTGGACGTTCCGGAATAGGGGGATCGCCCCGGGCTGCGCCCGGGCCGACCCGCCCGGGGGCTGTGCCGCCGGACCCCCGGGATTTTTTTCAAGAGATGAAAGAGGTCGGCCGGCGCGCGCGGGGCCGGCTCAGCGTTCGCGCCGGGCCATGAAGGCGAGGCGTTCAAAGAGGTGGACGTCCTGCTCGTTCTTCAAGAGCGCGCCGTGCAGTTTCGGCAGCGACGAGGCGCCCTCGCGCGCGAGATCTTCGGGGTCGAGATCCTCGGCGAGCAGGAGCTTGAGCCAGTCGAGCACCTCGGAGGTGGAGGGCTTTTTCTTCAGCCCGGCCTGGTCGCGGATCTCGTAGAACTGGGTGAGCGCGGTGGTCAGCAGCCGCTCCTTGATGCCGGGGTGGTGGACCTCGACGATGCGCCGCATCGTTTCCATGTCGGGAAAGCGGATGTAGTGGAAGAAGCAGCGGCGCAGGAAGGCGTCGGGCAATTCCTTCTCGTTGTTCGAGGTGATGATCACCACCGGGCGCTGGCGCGCGCGCACGGTTTCGCCGGTTTCGTAGACGTGGAACTCCATCCGGTCGAGTTCCTGCAGCAGGTCGTTGGGAAACTCGATGTCGGCCTTGTCGACCTCGTCGATCAGCAGCACCACCCGCTCGGGCGCCGCGAAGGCCTGCCAGAGCTTGCCGCGCCGAATGTAGTTTGAGACGTCGTGCACCCGTTCATCACCGAGCTGGCTGTCGCGCAGCCGGCTCACCGCGTCGTATTCGTAGAGGCCCTGCTGGGCGCGGGTGGTGGACTTGATGTGCCACTCGATGATCTCCATCCCGAGGCTCATGGCGACCTGGCGGGCCAGCTCGGTCTTGCCGGTGCCGGGCTCGCCCTTGACCAGCAACGGGCGCTCGAGCGTCACCGCGGCGTTGACGGCGACGGTGAGATCTTCGGTGGCGACGTAGGTCTCGGTGGAGCTGAACTGCATCGGTCTTCCCGGGGGCTGGTTGGGGCTTGGCGTTTCGCGCCCATATGCCCCGAAGCCGCAGGCGGGGGCAAGCGCATTGGCTTGGGCGCATTGGCTAGTGACAACCCACCTAGGGTGGGCTAAAGGGGCGCGCAGGAGGACACCGGATGGTCGAGACAGTCGAAAATGGAGTGGCCGCCGGCGAGCACAAGGAGCCTGGGATGAAAGCTGAAGTGTTCCTGCCAGAGGATTATCGTCCGGCCGAGGACGAGCCTTTCATGAACGATCGCCAGCTCGAGTACTTCCGCCGCAAGCTCTTGGCGTGGAAGGCCGATCTGCTCGACGACAGCAAGACCACGATCGAGGGATTGCAGGAGGGCGCGCGCAATATTCCCGATATCGCCGACCGCGCCTCGGAAGAGACCGACCGGGCGCTGGAACTGCGCACCCGCGACCGCCAGCGCAAGCTCGTCTCGAAGATCGACGCGGCGCTCAGGCGGATCGAGGAGGGCGAATACGGCTACTGCGAGGAGACCGGCGAACCGATCTCGCTCAAGCGCCTCGACGCCCGTCCGATCGCCACGCTGAGCCTCGAGGCGCAGGAGCGCCACGAGCGGCGCGAGAAAGTGCACCGGGACGACTGATGCGCGCGCTTGGCCTGGATTTGGGTTAACTGGCACCGGGGTGGCGACGCCCCGGTGTTTTCATGTTGCGGGGGAGGATCGCGATGCTGACGGGGCAGGAGGTCACCATTCTCGGGGGCGGGATCGGCGGGCTCGCCGCCGCCGCCGCGCTGGCGATGCGGGGGGCGAAAGTCACCGTGCTGGAACAGACCCCGGCGATTCGCGAGGTGGGGGCGGGCATCCAGATCAGCCCCAACGGCGTGGCGGTGCTCGATGCGCTCGGGCTCGGCGCCACGGCGCGGGCGCGATCGGTGGCGAGCCGGGCGGTGCTGCTCAGGGACGGGCTCACCGGGCGCGACGTGCTGCGGCTGGATTTCGAGGCGCTGAAGCCGGGCCGCGAGTTCCTGCTGTTTCACCGCGCCGACCTGATCGACATTCTGCTCGAGGCCGCGCGCGAACTGGGCGTGACGATCGAGACCGGGGCGAAGGTTGCCCGCGTCGATGTCGGCCAGCATTCGACGCTGATCGAGATCGAGGGCCAGGAAACCCGCGAGGCGCATTTCGTGGTCGGGGCCGAGGGGCTGCATTCGCTGATGTATCGCGCCCTCAACGTGCCGCGCGAGCCGCTGTTCACCGGCCAGGTGGCCTGGCGCGCGCTGGTTCCCGCGCGGGGCGACGAGGCGGCGGAGGCAACGATCTGGATGGGCCCGGGCCGGCACATGGTCACCTACCCGCTGCGCGGCGGCCAGATCGTCAACATCGTCGCGGTGCAGGAACGCGCCGGCTGGGTTGCCGAGGGCTGGAACCATGACGACGACCCGGCGAACCTGCGCAAGGCCTTCGAGATGTATGCGCCCGAGGCGCGGGCGCTGCTCGACCGGGTCGAGGCGGTCAATCTCTGGGGCCTGTTCCAACACCCGGTGGCCGAGCAATGGCACCGGGGCGGGGCGGTCATCCTCGGCGATGCGGCCCACCCGACGCTGCCGTTCATGGCGCAGGGCGCGGTGATGGCGCTGGAAGACGCCTGGGTGCTGGCCGAGTGCCTCTCGGTCTCCGGGCTAGAGGAGGGGCCGGCGCTCTACCAGGCGCGGCGGCGTCACCGGGTGATCAACGTGGTCGAGGCCGCCAACCGCAACGCGCGCAACTACCACTACGCCAACCCGGCGCTGAAATTCATCGGCCACAACGCCCTGCGCCTCGCCGGGCGGTTTGCCCCCGGTCGGGTGCTGCGGCGGTACGACTGGATCTACGAGCACGACGTGACCAAACCCTGAGCAAACGGCCCGCCCGTGGCGCGCGGCGCAAGAAATTGCGCCACCCCTCTTTCCAAACCTCACCATGCGTGAAATAGGGAAGCGCCAAACGATGTATCCAAGGAGATCCCCCATGGAGATTCGCGAGGCCCTCACCTTCGACGACGTGCTCTTGGTGCCCGCGGCCAGTTCGGTGCTGCCTTCGACGGCCGATACCCGCACCCGCGTCACCCGCGAGATCAGCATGAACATCCCGCTTCTCGCCGCGGCGATGGACACGGTGACCGAGGCGCGCATGGCGATCGCCATGGCGCAATCGGGCGGCCTCGGGGTGATCCACAAGAACCTCGACATCGAGGCGCAGGCGCGCGAGGTGCGCCGGGTCAAGCGGTTCGAGAGCGGGATCGTCTACAACCCGATCACGCTCACCCCCGACCAGACGCTGGCCGACGCCAAGGCATTGATCGAACGCTACAATTTCACCGGCTTCCCGGTGGTGGACGCGCACGGCCACGTCGTTGGCATCCTCACCAACCGCGACATGCGCTTCGCCACCTCCGACGATACCCCGGTCAAGGCGATGATGACGCGCGACAACCTCGCCATGCTCACCGAACCGGCGGAGCTGGAAGAGGCCAAGAACCTGATGAAGTCGCGCCGGATCGAGAAGCTGCTGGTCACCGACGGCGCCGGCAAGCTCACCGGGCTTCTGACCTTGAAGGATACCGAGCAGGCCGTGCTCAACCCCACCGCCTGCAAGGACGATCTCGGGCGTCTGCGCGTGGCGGCGGCGACCTCGGTGGGCGATGCCGGCTTCGAACGCTCCGAGGCGCTGATCGACGCGGGCGTGGACATCGTGGTGATCGACACCGCGCATGGCCATTCGCAGGGCGTGATCGACGCGGTGCGCCGGGTTAAGGCCCTGCCCGGCGGGGTGCAGGTGATCGCCGGCAACGTCGCCACCGCCGAGGCCACCCGCGCGTTGATCGACGCGGGCGCCGACGCGGTCAAGGTGGGGATCGGGCCGGGCTCGATCTGCACCACCCGGATGGTCGCCGGCGTGGGCGTGCCGCAGTTCACCGCGATCATGGATTGCGCCGAGGCCGCGGGCGACGTTCCGGTGATCGCCGATGGCGGTATCAAGTTCTCTGGCGATTTCGCCAAGGCGATCGCCGCGGGCGCCTCCGCCGCGATGGTGGGCAGCATGATCGCCGGCACCGACGAAAGCCCTGGCGAGATCATTCTCTACCAGGGCCGCAGCTTCAAGAGCTACCGCGGCATGGGCTCGCTTGGCGCCATGGCGCGCGGCTCGGCGGATCGCTACTTCCAGAAGGATGCCGCCTCCGACAAGCTGGTGCCCGAAGGCATCGAGGGGCAGGTGGCCTACAAGGGCTCGGTGGCGAACGTGATCCACCAGATGGTCGGGGGCCTGCGCGCCGCGATGGGCTACACCGGCAACGCCACGATCGAAGAGATGCGCGGCGGTGCGCGGTTCGTGAAGATCACCGGGGCCGGGCTGAAGGAAAGCCACGTGCATGACGTGCAGATCACCCGCGAAAGCCCGAACTACCGGGGTGGCTAAGGTTTTCAATGCCTTGCCCGTTGTTCTTGAGGTGATGGCGTGACTCCGTCCGCACGGATCGCCGCCGCCATCGAGGTGCTCGACGCCTGGCTCGATGGCGCGCCGCTGGAACGTGCGCTCACCAACTGGGGCCGCAACCACCGCTTTGCCGGATCGAAAGACCGCGCGGCGATCCGCGATCACGTGTTCGACGCGGCCCGGTGCCGGCGGAGCTTTGCCGCGCTTGGCGGCGCCGAGAGCGGGCGCGGGCTGATGATCGGGGCGCTGAAGGCGCGGGGCGAAGACCCGCGCGGATGGTTCACCGGCGTGGGCCACGCGCCCGCGCCGCTTGGCTCGGGCGAGGGCGAGGGGCCGGTGCTTGCGGCTCTGCCCGAGACGGTGCGGCTCGATTGTCCCGACTGGCTCGAAGCTCCGCTGCGCGCAAGCCTCGGCGACGATTTCGCCCCGGTGATGGAGGCGCTGCGCCACCGCGCGCCGGTGTTCCTGCGCGCCAACTTCGCGCGCACCAGCCCCGAAGCCGCGCGCGCCGCGCTGGCGGAGGAGGGGATCGAGACCCGCCCGCACCCGCTTTCGCCGACCGCGCTGGAGGTGACCGAGGGCGCGCGCCGGGTGCAGGCAAGTGCGGCGTTTCGCGCCGGCCTCGTGGAATTGCAGGATGCCGCGAGCCAGGCGGTTGTCGATCTCTTGCCGGTCGGCCCCGGCACCCGGGTGCTGGACTATTGCGCCGGCGGCGGCGGCAAGAGCCTTGGGCTGGCTGCCCGTGGCGCGCAAGTGACGGCGCATGACGTTGATCCTGGGCGTATGCGCGATCTGCCCGCCCGCGCGACGCGGGCCGGGGTGCAGGTTGGCAGGCTCGGGCCGGAGGGCGGGCGGTTCGACCTCGTGCTCGCCGACGCGCCCTGTTCCGGCTCCGGCGCATGGCGGCGCAACCCGCAGGGAAAGTGGGATCTGACGCCCGAGAGACTCGATGAGCTTTGCGCGATACAAGCCGGAATTCTCGATGAAATCACCGATTACGTTGCGCCCGGCGGGCAGCTTGCCTATGCCACCTGTTCGCTGCTGGAGGCCGAGAACGGCGCCCAGATCGAGGCCTTTCTCGCCCGCCACCCCGGCTGGCGCTGCGATTTCGCGCGTCGGTTCACGCCGCTCGATGGCGGCGACGGTTTTTTCCTCGCGCTCTTGACGCGGTAAGCCGGCGCGGCTCTACTCAACGCAAGGTTGCATCCCGCCCATGGCGTTCAAGCCGGCGTTAATCACCTGTTAACGACGGCGCGACCTAATGCGGGAGATCGAATCACCAACAGGGGGCCGCCTTGTCGCACCCGGCGTTGTCACCAGGTCCTGCCACGCAGGCCGCGCTCGAGCTTGGGCCCAGGGCCCTGCTGCTTGTGATGCTCGGCGCGGGGCTGCTCGGGCTGGCCTGGGCCGTGCCGGTCGGCGTGGCGGCGCTCGGCCTCGTCCTGCTCGGCGCCACGTTCATCGCGCTGGCGCTGCTGGTGAAGGGGCTGGGGCTGCGCCACGGCGTCGCCCGGGCCAGGCTGCGCGCGGCGCTGGCCGAAACCATCGCGCTCGATGCCGCGCCGGGGGTCATCACCGATCGCGACGGCGAGATCTTTTATCTCAACGACGCGGCGCGCGCGCGGTTCGCCGCCGCGTCGCCGGGTGGCACGCTGGTGTCGGCCTTCGCCGATCTCTTTGCCGCGCCGGCGACGCTGGTCTACCGCTTGCAGAACAAGGCGCTTGCCACCGGCGCGGCGCGCGAGGACGTGGTGCTGCGCCAGGGCCACATGCGGCTTTCGGTGCACCGCGTCGGCCAGCAGGGGTTCCTGTGGCGCTGCGAGGATATCGGTGATCGGCTTGCGGCCGGGCAGGGCGGCGAGGCGATCTCGTTGCCGATGATGACGGTGGCGCAGAACGGCGCGATCCTGTTCATGAACGAGGCCCTGCGCCGGTTGCTCGGAGGGCGCGAAACCACGCTCGACAGGGTGTTCGGCGAGTTGCCGCTGCGCCCCGGAGAGAACCACCGGATCACCGGCGCGCATGGCCCGGTTTCGGTGATGCCGGTCGAGGTGCCGCTCACCGGCGGGCGGCGCGAAATCTACCTCGTGCCCGACGCGCGGCAGCACCGCGTCGGCCCCGGCGAGTGGGGCGTGCTCGAAAGCCTGCCGCTGCCGCTGCTGCGGCTCAACCGCGACGGCGCGATCACCATGGCGACGGCGCGGGCGCGGCGCTTGCTGGGCGATGACGCGGTGATCGGCAGCCACCTCGCCGACCAGCTCGAAGGCCTCGGTCGGCCGCTTTCGGACTGGCTGCGCGAAGCCTGGGAGGGGCGCAACCTGGGGCGCATCGAAACCATGCGCGCCTCCAGGGCCGAGGAGCGGTTCCTGCAGGTCTCGCTCGAACACTACCACGACGAAAGCGGCCCCGCGCTCGTCGCCGTGCTCAATGACGCCACCGAACTGAAATCGCTCGAGACGCAATTCGTCCAGAGCCAGAAGATGCAGGCGATCGGCCAGCTCGCCGGCGGCGTGGCACATGATTTCAACAACCTGCTCACCGCGATCTCGGGGCATTGCGACCTGCTCTTGCTGCGCCACGACGAGGGCGACCCCGATTTCGCCGATCTCAGCCAGATCTCGCAGAACGCCAACCGGGCGGCGGCGCTGGTGAACCAGCTGCTGGCCTTTTCGCGCAAGCAGACGCTGCGGCTCGACCGGCTCGACCTGGCCGACGCGCTCGGCGACCTGACCCATCTGCTGGGCCGCCTTGTCGGCGAACGGGTGCAGCTCTCGCTGGAAACCGGCGCGGCGATCCGGCCGGTGCGCGCCGACAAGCGGCAGCTCGAGCAGGTGCTGATGAACCTCGTGGTCAATGCCCGCGACGCGATGATGCCGGCCGGGGGGAAGATCCGGCTGGTGCTCGAAAACTGCTCGCTCGACCGTCCCCTCGCGCGCGATCGCGCCGTCGTTCCGCCCGGCGATTACGTCACCATCCGGGTGATCGACGAGGGCTGCGGCATCAGCGCCGAGCTGCGGGCGAAGATCTTCGAGCCGTTCTTCACCACCAAGGGGGCCGGCAAGGGCACCGGGCTCGGCCTGAGCATGGTTTACGGGATCGTCAAGCAATCGGGCGCCTTCGTCTTCGTCGATTCGGTCGAGGGATCGGGCACGACCTTCACGCTGTATTTCCCGGTGTATCGCGAAGACCTCGTGGCGCGCACCGGGGGAAGCGCGGACGCGCCGGCATGGCAGCCTGATGGCGCCGATGCGGCGCCGCCGCGCGATTTGGTGGCCGGTGCGGCCCCGGCGCCGAATGGCGCTCTCGCCGCCGTTACCGAGGGCCTTCCCCGTCCGACCCATGGCGCCCCGCCGCGCGACGGCGGCATCGTGCTGCTGGTGGAAGACGAGGCACCGGTGCGCGCCTTCGCCTCGCGCGCGCTGAGGCTTCGCGGCTTCACCGTGCTCGAGGCCGAAAGCGCCGAAGACGCGCTCAAGACGCTCGAAGACGAGAGCCTCGAGGTGGATGTCTTCGTCACCGACGTGGTGATGCCCGGCATGGACGGGCCGACATGGGTGAGCGAGGCCCTGCGCCGGCGTCCGGGGGTGCGGGTGATCTTCGTCTCGGGCTATGCCGAGGATTCGGTGAGCGAACACCAGAACCGGATTCCCAACTCGGTCTTCCTGCCCAAGCCGTTCTCGCTCACGGAACTGACCGAGACCGTTTCGCGGCAATTGCACTGAGGCCCGGCCACGCCCTTTTCGCGCGGCCCGGGGGCTTTTCCGGCGCCGTCAACGAAGTGTTAACCATTGCCGGCCACCATCGGGGGAGAAGATTGGTCTTGAAATGTTCTCTTTTTGTGCGCATGGTGCCGCGCAGAACAAGAGGCGAACAGAGCAGTGATTGCTGCGCGGGCAAGGGTGTGAAATAAGGATGGCAAAGATGGCAACGGCGGATCTCCTCGATATGACGACCAAGCGTGACAGCGAAAAGCAGAAGGCGCTCGACTCGGCGCTTGCCCAGATCGAGCGGCAGTTCGGCAAGGGGTCGATCATGAAGCTCGGCGCCGACAACCCGGTGGCCGAGATCGCGTCGACCTCGACCGGCTCGCTCGGGCTCGACATCGCGCTCGGCATCGGCGGCCTGCCGAACGGGCGGATCATCGAGGTCTACGGCCCGGAAAGCTCGGGCAAGACCACGCTCACGCTGCACTGCGTGGCCGAGGAGCAGAAGAAGGGCGGCGTCTGCGCCTTCGTCGACGCCGAACACGCGCTCGACCCGCTCTATGCCAGGAAGCTCGGGGTCGACCTCGACGAGTTGCTGATCTCGCAGCCCGACACCGGCGAGCAGGGGCTCGAGATCGTCGACACGCTGGTGCGCTCGGGCGCGGTCAGCATGGTGGTGGTGGACTCGGTCGCGGCGCTGACACCCAAATCGGAGCTCGAGGGCGACATGGGCGATTCGAACGTCGGTGTGCAGGCCCGGCTGATGAGCCAGGCGATGCGCAAGCTCACCGGCTCGATCTCGCGGTCGCATTGCACGGTGATCTTCATCAACCAGATCCGGATGAAGATCGGGGTGATGTTCGGCAGCCCCGAAACCACCACCGGCGGCAACGCGCTCAAGTTCTACTCCTCCGTCCGGCTCGACATCCGCCGCATCGGCGCGATCAAGGATCGCGACGAGGTGGTCGGCAACGCGACCCGGGTGAAGGTGGTGAAAAACAAGGTGGCCCCGCCGTTCAAGCAGGTGGAATTCGACATCATGTATGGCGAAGGCATCTCGAAAACCGGCGAGTTGCTCGATCTCGGCGTGAAAGCCGGCGTGGTGGACAAGTCCGGCGCCTGGTTCTCCTACGGCGACGAACGGATCGGCCAGGGCCGCGAGAACGCCAAGACCTTCCTCAAGGAAAACAAGGCGATGGCGCTCGAGATCGAGGACAAGATCCGCGCCGCCCACGGCCTCGAGTTCAACATGCCCGAGGGCGAATCCGGCAACGACGGTGACGGCGACGACCTGATGGAAGCCTGAGACCAAGGGCTTTGAACGCACATCACGGCCGGGGCGCGCCACGCCCCGGCCGTTCTGCTGTGGACACGCGCCCGAGCCGCAATTAAACCGGGGCGACCGGCCCTCGCGGCCTTCAAACCCACGCTCGGACCCCGAAAAGACATATGGCCAGCCTGAACGACATCCGCTCCACCTTCCTGAGCTTCTTCGAGCGCAACGGCCACGAGGTGGTCGACAGCTCGCCGCTCGTGCCGCGCAACGATCCCACCCTGATGTTCACGAACTCGGGCATGGTCCAGTTCAAGAACCTGTTCACCGGGGTCGAGCACCGCGACTACACCCGCGCCACCACCGCGCAGAAATGCGTGCGCGCCGGCGGCAAGCACAACGATCTCGACAACGTCGGCTACACCGCGCGCCACCACACCTTCTTCGAGATGCTGGGCAACTTCTCCTTCGGCGATTACTTCAAGGAGCAGGCGATTCCCTATGCCTGGGAGCTGCTGACCAAGGAATTCGGGATTCCGAAAGACAAGCTGCTCGTCACCATCTACCACACCGACGACGAGGCGGCGGAGATCTGGAAGAAGGTCGCCGGGCTGCCCGACGAGAAGATCATCCGCATTCCGACGAGCGACAATTTCTGGCAGATGGGCCCCACCGGCCCTTGCGGCCCCTGCACCGAGATCTTTTTCGACCACGGCGAGCATATCTGGGGCGGCCCGCCGGGCAGCCCGGAGGAAGACGGCGACCGGTTCATCGAGATCTGGAACCTCGTGTTCATGCAGAACGAGCAGTTCGAAGACGGCTCGATGCGCGCGCTCGACATGCAGTCGATCGACACCGGCATGGGGCTGGAACGGATCGGCGCGCTGCTGCAGGGCAAGCACGACAACTACGACACCGACCTGATGCGCGCGCTGATCGAGGCTTCGGCGCATGTCAACAACGCCGATCCCGACGGGCCGGGCAACGTCCACCACCGGGTTATCGCCGACCACCTGCGCTCGACCTCGTTCCTGATCGCCGACGGGGTGATGCCCTCGAACGAGGGGCGCGGCTACGTGCTGCGCCGGATCATGCGCCGGGCGATGCGCCACGCGCACCTCCTCGGCAGCCAGGACCCGGTGATGCACCGCCTGGTGCCCGAGCTTGTCCGCCAGATGGGGCAGGCCTACCCGGAACTCGGCCGCGCGCAGGTGCTGATCGAGGAAACGCTGCTCACCGAGGAAACCCGCTTCAAGGCCACGCTCGACCGCGGCCTGAAGCTGCTTGACGAGGAACTGGCGGATTTGCCCGAGGATGCCGATCTGCCCGGGCGGACCGCGTTCAAACTTTACGATACCTACGGCTTCCCGCTCGATCTCACCCAGGATGCGCTGCGCGAAAAAGGGCGCGGCGTCGATACCGAGGGGTTCGATGCGGCCATGGCCGAGCAGAAGGCCAAGGCCCGCGCGGCATGGTCGGGCTCGGGCGAGGCGGCGGACGCGACGATCTGGTTCGACATCGCCGAGGCGAAGGGCGTCACCGAGTTCCTTGGCTATGACACCGAACATGCCGAGGGCCAGGTGCTGGCCGTCGTCAAGGACGGCGCCGAGGTCGATGCCGCGACCAAGGGCGCCAAGGTTCAGATCGTGGTCAACCAGACGCCGTTCTACGCGGAATCCGGTGGCCAGGTGGGCGATACCGGGCTGATCCGCACCGAGACCGGCAGCGCGCGGGTGACCGATTGCCAGAAGGTGGCGGGGGTGTTCATCCATTTCGCCGAGGTCGAGTCGGGCGAGATCGCGCGCGGGCAGGGGGCGGAGCTTGCCGTCGATCACCTGCGCCGGACGGCGATCCGGGCCAATCACTCGGCCACGCACCTGCTGCACGAGGCGCTGCGCCAGGAACTGGGCGAGCACGTGGCGCAACGCGGGTCGCTCAACGCGCCCGACCGGCTGCGCTTCGATTTCAGCCACAACAAGGCGCTCACCGCGCAGGAGCTGCACAACGTGGCGCGCGAGGTGAACGCCTATATCCGCCAGAACGCGCCCGTTGAAACCCGGGTGATGACCCCCGATGACGCCCGCGCCATCGGCGCCCAGGCGCTGTTCGGCGAGAAATACGGCGACGAGGTGCGCGTGGTCTCGATGGGCCGCGCGCCGACCGGCAAGGGCAGCGGCGGCGAGACCTATTCGATCGAGCTCTGCGGCGGCACCCACGTCGGCCGCACCGGTGATATCGGGCTCTTCGTTCTGCTCGGCGACAGTGCTTCCGCGGCCGGCGTGCGCCGGGTCGAGGCGCTCACCGGCAAGGACGCCTTCGCCTGGCTCGAGCGCGAGGCCGGCCGCGTGGCGGAGCTTTCGGACGCGCTGAAAACCCAGCCCGACGATCTCGTCGCACGGGTGCGCGCGCTGATGGACGAACGCAAGGCGCTGCAGGCCGAGGTGGCGCAACTGCGCCGCGAACTGGCGATGTCGGGCGGCGGGCAGGAAACGCCGAAACCCAAGGATATCAACGGTGTGCCCTTCCTCGCTCAGGTGCTCTCCGGGGTATCGGGCAAGGATCTGCCACCGCTGATCGACGCCCACAAGGCCAGCATGGGCTCCGGCGCGGTGCTGCTGATCGCCGATGTGGGCGGCAAGGCGGCGGTCGCGGCGGGGGTGAGCGACGATCTCACCGCGACGGTTTCGGCCGTCGACCTGGTGCGCGCGGCGGTGGCGGCGCTCGGCGGCAAGGGTGGCGGCGGACGGCCCGACATGGCACAGGGCGGTGGCGCCGATCCGGCGCAGGCCGAGGCGGCGATCGCCGCGGCCGAAGCGGTGATCGCGGGCTGACGCCCGGCTCCGCGCGCTATCGTCTCCGGCGCGCGATCACGTCTGCGCGACAGAGCCTGTCGCGGCCCCTCAGCTCGAATCCCCGTTGTGGCGCGCCTCGACAAGCCGCTCGATCGCATCGGCGAGATGGATGTCGGCGATCGCCCGGTCGCCGCGCGAGACGCGGATGCGGTGTGCCTCGGCCAGCACCTCGGCGTGGGTATGGCCGGTGGGCGGTTCGAACCGGTAACACGCCAGCTCGATCAGCAATCCCAGCGGATCGCGAAAGTAGATCGAATCCATGAACCCGCGGTCTTTCGGCCCGGAGTGCGAGATCCCGCGCGCATCAAGCCGGTCGACGGCCTGCGCAAACACCGCCCTCGAGACGTTGAACGCGATGTGGTGCACGTTGCCCGGCTCGCGCGCGGTCGGCCGCGGATCGGGCTTTCGCGCCTCGTTCGTGAAAATCGTGATCAACCGCCCGTCGCCCGGATCGAAGTAGAGATGCCCTTCGTCGGGGTTGTCGAGGTTGGGTTGCTCGAAGATGAAAGGCATGCCGAGCACTGCCTCCCAGAAATCTATCGAGGTCTGACGGTCGGCGCCGTTGAGCGTGATGTGATGCACGCCCTGAACCTGGAGCTTGTGCATGGCTGGCCCTCCTTCGGACCAGCCTAGCGCCTTTATGGCCCCGGCGCCAACCGCGGCAGCGTCAGGCCCCGCTGCGGGCGGCGCGCTTGCGCTCGTGCGGGTCAAGGTGGCGTTTGCGCAGCCGGATCGCGTTCGGAGTCACCTCGACGAGCTCGTCGTCGTTGATATAGGCGATCGCCTGTTCGAGGCTCATCTTGCTGACCGGGGTGAGGCGCACCGCTTCGTCGGTGCCGCTGGCGCGCACGTTGGTGAGCTTCTTGCCCTTCAGCGGGTTGACCTCGAGATCGTTCTCGCGGCTGTGCTCGCCAATGATCATGCCCTGGTAGATCTTGTCCTGCGGCTCGACGAACATCTTGCCGCGCTCCTCGAGGTTCCACAGCGCGTAGGCCACCGCCTCGCCGTCTTCCATCGAGATCAGCACGCCGGCGCGGCGGCCCTCGATCGGCCCCTTGTGCGGGGTATGGCCGTGGAAGACGCGGTTGAGCACGCCGGTGCCGCGGGTGTCGGTGAGAAACTCGCCGTGGTAGCCGATCAGCCCGCGCGACGGCACGTGGGCGATGATCCGGGTCTTGCCCGTGCCGGCCGGCTTCATCTCGACAAGGTCGCCCTTGCGCGGGCCGGTGATCTTCTCGATCACCGCGCCGGTGTATTCGTCGTCGACGTCGATGGTGACTTCCTCGACCGGCTCCAGCGTCTCGCCGTTTTCACCTTCGCGCATGATCACCTGCGGGCGCGAGATCGAAAGCTCGAAGCCCTCGCGGCGCATGTTCTCGATCAGCACGCCCATCTGCAGTTCGCCCCGGCCCGAAACCTCGAAGGCCTCGCCGCCCGGCGTGTCGGCGATCTTGATCGCGACGTTGCTCTCGGCCTCTTTCATCAGCCGCTCGCGGATCACCCGGCTTTGCACCTTCTTGCCGTCGCGGCCCGCCAGCGGGCTGTCGTTGATCCCGAAGGTGACAGTGATGGTGGGCGGGTCGATCGGCTGGGAATCGATCGGGGTGTCGACCGCGAGGGCGCAGATCGTGTCGGCCACGGTGGCCTTCTGCATCCCGGCGAGCGAGACGATGTCGCCGGCTTCGCCGATCTCGATATCCTGCTGGCCAAGGCCGCGGAAGGCCTGCACCCGGGTGACGCGGAACTGCTCGATCTTCTGGCCGATGCGGCTGAGCGCCTGCACCGTCTGGCCGACCTTGACCTTGCCGCTCTCGATCCGCCCGGTGAGGATGCGCCCGACGAAGGGGTCGGCCCCGAGGGTGGTGGCGAGCATGGTGAAATCCTCGCCCTGGCGCTTGATCTGGTGCGGCGCGGGCACGTGGTTGACGACGAGTTGAAACAGCGCGTGCAGGTCCTTGCGCGGCCCGTCGAGCTCGGGATCGGCCCAGCCCGAGCGCCCGGAGGCGTAAAGATGCGGAAAGTCGAGTTGGTCATCGTCGGCGCCGAGGTTGGCGAACAGGTCGAACACCTCGTCGAGCGCGCGATCGGGCTCGGCGTCGGGCTTGTCGACCTTGTTGAGCACGACGATCGGGCGCAGGCCAAGCGCCAGCGCCTTCGAGGTGACGAACTTGGTCTGCGGCATCGGCCCTTCGGCGGCGTCGACCAGAAGCACCACGCCGTCGACCATGCTCAGGATCCGCTCCACCTCGCCGCCGAAATCGGCGTGGCCGGGCGTGTCGACGATGTTGATCCGCGTGCCCTTCCACTCGACGCTGGTGGCCTTGGCGAGGATGGTGATGCCGCGCTCGCGCTCGAGATCGTTGGAATCCATCGCCCGTTCCGCCACCGCCTGGTTTTCACGGAACGCGCCCGATTGCTTCAGAAGCTCGTCGACGAGCGTGGTCTTGCCGTGGTCGACGTGGGCGATGATGGCGATGTTGCGCAGATCCATTGGGTTCCTCATGACTGGAGTCGCTGGGCCATAGCCTGCCCCCGGACGAAACACCAGCCCTGAAAGCGGCGATCGGCGAAACCGGGCCGTGGGGCTGTCAGCTGACCACGTACCAGTCGCGCCGGTGGTTGAAAGCGATCACGAGGTTGAGCACCAGCGCCCCGACCAGCGACCAGGCGACGCGGTCGGCGGGCAGGATGAAGGCGGCAACGGCGAAGAGGGCGGCGTCATGCGCGATCTGGACGTAGCCGGCGCGGATGCCGAAGCGGTCCTGCAGGATCAGCGCCACGATGGACATCCCGCCGAGGCTGCCGGAATGGCGAAACAGGCCCAGAAGTCCGACCCCGGCGGTGACCCCGAACAGCAGCGCCGCCACGCCGGGGTGGATCTGGCCGACCTCGAACAGCGGTTTCAGCGCCTCGGCCAGCACTGAAACGAGCGTGACCGTGGCCAGTGACTTGACGAAGAACACCCGGCCCCGCGCCCAGAGCGCCAGCGCGAAGAACGGGATGTTGACGAGGAAGAAGACCAGCCCGAACGACCAGCCGCCGATGTAGGACAGGATCAGCGCGAAGCCGGCGGTGCCGCCGGTGACCAATCCCGCCGCGCGCAGCAGGTGGATGCCGAGCGCGGCCTCGATCGAGGCCACGAGCAGGCCTTGCGCATCCTCGTGCGGGGCGTAGCGGGGCGTGGTGTTCGGGTCAGCAGTCATGACCTTTTACATGCGCCGCGCCGTGGCCTTCGTCAAGGGCCGGGCTCAGCGCGCGATGTAGCGGTCGCGCCGGTGGTTGAGCGTGATCAGCAGGTTCAGGAGCACCGCCCCGGCCAGCGACCAGCCGACGATGGCGGCGGGAAACAGGAAGAAGGCGACGGCGAAGACCGCCGCGTCGAAGCCGAGCTGGATCACGCCGGCGCGCAGGCCGAACCGGTCCTGGACGTAGAGCGCGAGGATGCCCACGCCGCCGAGCGTGGCGCCGTGGCGAAACAGCACCAAAAGCCCGGTGCCGGCGATGATCCCGGCGAGGAAGGCGGCGGGCGCGGGGTGCGAGACCTCCAGCGTCACCAGCCGGTCGAGCCCCTCCACCATCACCGAGAGCAGCGCCACCGCGACGAAGGTTTTGACCGTGAAGCGCCAGCCCATGCGGGCGATGGCGAAGCCGTAGAACGGCAGGTTCAGCACGAAGAACAGCACCCCGAACGGCCAACCCGAGGCATAGGAAAACACCAGCGAAAGCCCCGCGATCTGGCCGGTGATCAGCCCCGCGGCGCGCAGGAACAGCACCGAGAGCGCCACCAGCGCGGTGCCGGTGAGAAAGGCGAGCGCGTCTTCAAGCCGGGTGTGGCGGTCGGGAGGTGCGGAAAGCAGCAGCATGTCGGGCCTCGGGCTTTGGATCGGCGCATCGGTAGCGCCGGGCGCGCGGAAAGGCCAGCCTCAGTGCGGCGCCGCGTTCGAAAACAGGTGAATCACCAGGATGCCGCCGAGGATCATCGCCATGCCGAGGAGCGCGGGCAGATCGAGCCGCTGGCCGAACACCGCCAGCCCGATCAGCGCGATCATCACGATGCCAAGCCCCGACCACATCGCGTATGCCACGCCGACGGGCAGGAACTTCAGCACCCAGCCGAGCAGGAAAAAGCTCACCGCGTAGGCGCCGACCACGATGATCGAGGGGCCGGCCCTTGTGAACTGCTGGCTGGCCTGGAGCGCGGTGGTGCCGATGGTTTCGAAGGCCACGGCGATAAGCAGGATGAGGTAGGGCATGGGGTCATTCCTTGGCCTGGCGGGGGCGGGGATGGCGGCTCTGGGCGCGAGCGTCAACCCGGCGGGGCGTTTCGGTAGCGTTCCAGCACGAAAACCCGGATCGCCGAGGCGAGCCCGGCCGAAACCCCGCGCGCCTCGTCGATCTCGGCGGCCAGTTCGTTGATGCCCTTGCCCTCGGCCGCGGCGATCTCGCGGAACGCGCGCCAGAAGGCATCTTCGAGCGAAACCGACGTGCGGTGGCCGCGGAGCGTGAGCGAACGCTTCACCGGGCGGGCGCTGCTCATGTGTCCGGCGCCTTGCGATGGGCCTCCAGCGCCCGCGCGGCCTTTTCGGCCCGCGCGCGTTCCGCCTCCTTCTGCGCACGGGTGCGGCCGTGTTTCACGGCGTTCTCATCGGCCTTCGCGCGTTTGCCGGCGCGGGCCTTGTCCTTGCGGAAGCGGTTGAGGTTGGTGACGTCGCCCATGGCCGCATCATGCCTGAACGGGCCGCAGGGAGAAAGCCCCGCGCCCCTCTTCTTGGGTCCGAAAATACCTTCGGGGGGTTCGGGGGGCAGACAGCCCCCCGACGCTCCAGCGGCGTGCCTCCGCCACGACGGGCAGACAGCCCCCGGCGATCTCAGCCCTTCGGGCCGATCATGTCTTCGGGCCGTACCACGCGGTCGAAGGTCTCGCCATCGACAAACCCGAGCGCGATCGCCTCCTCGCGCAGGGTGGTCCCGTTCTTGTGCGCGGTCTTGGCCACCTTGGTGGCGTTGTCATAGCCGATGGTCGGGGCCAGCGCCGTCACCAGCATCAGGCTTTCCTTCATCAGCTTCTCGATGCGCTCCTCGTTGGCCCTGATGCCCAGAAGCATGCGCTCGGTGAAGCTGTCGGCGGCGTCGCCGATGAGCTGGATCGACTGCAAGAGGTTGTAGGCCATCATCGGGTTGTAGACGTTCAGCTCGAAATGGCCCTGGGAGCCGGCGAACTTGATCGCCGCGTCGTTGCCCATCACGTGCGCGGCCACCTGCGTCATCGCCTCGGCCTGGGTCGGGTTGACCTTGCCGGGCATGATCGAGGAGCCGGGCTCGTTTTCCGGCAGGATCAGCTCGCCCAGCCCCGAGCGCGGGCCGGAGCCGAGGAAGCGGATGTCGTTGGCGATCTTGTACATCGCACCGGCG
Source organism: Sinisalibacter lacisalsi (assembly GCF_014640115.1). Lineage (GTDB taxonomy): Bacteria > Pseudomonadota > Alphaproteobacteria > Rhodobacterales > Rhodobacteraceae > Sinisalibacter > Sinisalibacter lacisalsi. Next base: position 214,803 of record NZ_BMGI01000002.1, read on the forward strand.
ACCGTGGCGAGCGCGCCGGACATGAACACCATCGCGTCATGCGCCGCCAGCGCCTCGAACTTGTTGGGCGCGGTGACGAAGGGCAACCCGGTGATCCGCGCCATGTTGGCCGCCACCTCCTCGCCCCAGCCGGGCCGGGTGTTCAGCCCGGTGCCGACGGCGGTGCCGCCTTGCGCCAGTTCGTAGATCCCCGGAAGCGCCGCCTCGATGCGCCTGATGCCGTTGCGGATCTGCATGGCATAGCCGGAGAACTCCTGGCCCAGCGTGAGCGGCGTGGCGTCCTGCGTATGGGTGCGGCCGATCTTGATGATGTCCTTGAACTCGGCTGATTTCGCCTCGAGCCCGGCGGCGAGCTTGTCGAGGCCGGGCAGGGCCACGTCGCGCAGGCTCATGGCGGTGGCGATGTGCATCGCGGTGGGGAAGGTGTCGTTCGACGACTGCCCCATGTTGCAGTGATCGTTCGGGTGCACCGGGTCTTTCGAGCCGATCTCGCCGCCGAGGATCTTGATCGCGCGGTTGGCGATCACCTCGTTGGCGTTCATGTTCGATTGCGTGCCCGAGCCGGTCTGCCAGACCACGAGCGGGAAATTGTCGTCGAACTTGCCCGCGATCACCTCGCCCGCCGCTTCGACGATGGCGTCGGCGATCCGTGCGTCGAGCGCGCCGGCCGCCTTGTTGGCCTCTGCGCAGGCCTGCTTGATCACCCCGAGCGCGCGCACGATGGACACCGGCTGGGTCTCCCAGCCGATCGGGAAGTTGAGCAGCGAGCGCTGCGTCTGCGCCCCCCAATACTTGTCGGCGGGCACTTCGAGCGGGCCGAAGCTGTCGGTTTCGGTGCGGGTGGTGGTCATCGCGTGCTCCCTTGTATACGGCTGCATGCCGTCTAGCGAAGCTTTCGCGCCCGCGCAATCGCGGTGGCGCTAACGGTCTACTTGCGGAACTGGTCGAGACGGACGACCTCGGCGTCCTTCGCCCCGGCCTCCTCTTCCTCGTCGGGCCCGCCGGGCGGCAGCGGATCGGGCTCGTCATCCTGCGCGTCCTGGCTCTCGAAGCGCAGGCCGAACTCGACCGAGGGATCGACGAAGGTGCGGATCGCGTCGTAGGGAATATACATCGGCTCGGGGCTGTTGCCGAAGTTGAGCGTGATCGCGAAGCCCTCGTCGTCCACCTTCAGATTCTCGAACCAATGCTGGATCACGATGGTCATGTCGTCGGGGAAGCGGTCGGACAGCCAGTCGGCCAGCTCGACGTCGGGGTGGCTGGTATCGAAGCTGATGAAGAAGTGGTGCGCGCCTGGCAGCCCGTGCTCGGCCACGTCGGAAAGAACCTGGCGGATGAGGCGCCGCATGGCGTCGTGCATCAGATTGCCGTAGTCGATCGAGCGCGACATCGAAACTCCCGGGGGGCATTGTTTTCCACACCATACGGGATTCGGGAGGGAAGAAAAGGCGGGAATGGCGGCCGTCAGACGATCAGCCCGGAGAGGGTGCCGGCGAGCGCCATCGTCGCCAGCGCCGCCGGCAACGGCAGGCGCAGGCGTCCCAGCAAGAGCGCCGCAACGGCGACCAGCCCGAGCGCGGTGGGCGAAAGGCTTGCCGGGTCCGGCAGGCCCGCCGGGGTTACGCGGGTGAACAGCACGTGGCTTGCGAAGTAGAGCCCGAGCGCGGCGATCACCCCGACGACGGCGGCCGACACGCCCTCCATCGCGGCGGTGACCCGGGGCAGGGCGGTGAGGCGTTCGAGGAAGGGCGCAAGGGTGAAGACGAGGAGGAAACTGGGCAGGAACACCGCCCAGAGCGTGAGGGCGGCGGCGGCGAAGCCGAGCGCCGGGCCGCCCGCGCCGAGCCCGGCGAGGTAGCCCACGAACTGGGTGACGAGGATGAGCGGGCCGGGCGTGGTTTCGGCCAGGCCGAGGCCGTCAACCATCTGCGCGGCGGTCAGCCAGCCCTCGGCCTCGACGGCGGCTTGCGCGGTATAGGCGAGCGCGGCGTAGGCGCCGCCGAAGCTGACCACCGCGAGGCGCGAGAAGAACAGCCCGACATCAAGGAGGCGCGTGGCCCCGGCCGCCCAGAGCACGGCGAGGGGGGCGAGCCAGAGCGCGAGGAAGCCGAGCCCCGCCGCGAGCGGCGCGCGCAGACCCGGCAGGGTGCCGGCGCTGAGGGGGGCGCCGCCCGGGGCGCGGCCGCGGGCAAGCCCGGCGAGCGCGGCAACAGCCACCACCAGCGGGAAAGGCAGCCCGGCGACGGCAATCGCGACCAGTGCCGAGAGCGCGAGCAGGAGGTGCAGCGGGCGGCGCAGCGCCCGCGAACCGAGCCGCCAGAGCGCCTGGACCAGCACCACGATCACCAGCGCCTTGATCCCGAGAAAGGCGGGTGCGAGCGCGGGCAACGCGCCCCAGCGCCCGTAGGCCCAGGCCAGCAGCGCCATGACCAGCGCGCCGGGCAGGATGAAAAGCAGGCCCGCGACCAGCCCGCCCGCGACGCCGCGCAGCCGCCAGCCGGCATAGGTGCTGAGCTGCATCGCCTCCGGCCCCGGCAGCAGCATGGAAAAGCTCAGCCCCTTCAGGAACTCGGCCTCGGTCATCCAGCCGCGCCTGTCCACCAACTCGCGGTGCATCACGCCGATCTGCGCCACTGGCCCGCCGAATGACATCAGGCCGATCCGGGCAAAACAGGTGACAAGGGTGCGAAGGCTCGGCCGCATGCGCGGATATGCGCAAGGTGATGTAATGCGCGCAAGACGAAAAGCGCGCGGGGGCGCTATTGCTGACGGTTGTCCGGGCAGCCTTGGCGGAACAGCGCGAGATAGCCGGGCAGTTCCCGGTCGACCCAGGTGAAGGTCTCCTTCAGCGCGCCTTCGTTCCATCGGAACTCCGCGAGCGCAATCGTGTGTTCGGTGGGTTTCGGGTTTTCGGGGTCGCGGATCGGGTAGATTGAGAGCGTGGCCCTGGTCGCGGGGGCCCGGAAGTTCTCGATTGCCAGCAGAGTCTCCGGCGTGGCAGCGAAGTCCGGCGTTCCGGGAGCGGCGGCGATGCTGCCTTGCCACATCACCGGGAAGACCCCGGGGCCGAAGGCCATCGGTTCCATCACGCCCTCCGCCAAAACCGGATTGAACAGGCCCTTGGCATTGATGGGCATCGTCAGCCGGCCCCAGACCGGCTGTGCCTCGGCGGTGAGTGCCTCGAAGTCGTGGATCGGCAGGGGCTCGACCACAAGCCCGCCGGTTAGAATTTCGACGCTGGACGCGGTTTCGCCCTGATACTCGATGACGTCGACACGCAACTGAGCGAGAAGGAAATCCTCGACGTCGCGCGCCGCCCCGGCCCATGTGCCGTCATAGAGGGCATGTTCGGAATCCTGCAGCATTGTCGCATGCCAGATCCAGGGCGTGGCCGTTCCGGGCTCGCCCGAAATCGTGACGTTCAGGGTGGTGGTGTCTGTTTGCTGAGTGAATGCGCAGGTGATGCTCTCAGCGCTGGCGGCGGTGGCGCACAGGATGCTTGCGCCGGCAAGCAGACTATGGGCAGTGCGGAACACCTGTTTCCCCGTTTCGAAATGCGGTTTCGGTCCAATACCGGGAGGTTAGCCAAACCGGCGGGCAGATGGCAAGCCGTGTTTCCGGCGATCTTGGTCCAATTGGGGGAAGGTGCAGGCTTCCGCAGTATTCGCAAGGTTTCGTTGGATATCAATCGAATGCGTTTTCCAGCGGAAACCGGACAGAAGCCGAACAGCTCCAGAACGAATCGGCCAACTGTAAAACGGATCTGAACCTCGAGGTGGCGTCATGAGACACCGCAGCCACCGGCCCGATCGTCGATATGCAGCGATTCCCAATGCTGTGATGCGTGATGAGAATCTGTCGATCGAGGCGCGAGGGATGCTCGCACTGCTGATGACATACGCGGACGATTGGGAATTCCACTCACCGCACCTGATGCGGGTCGCCGGCGTTAAACCCGATCGGTTTCAAAGGATAATGCGCGAACTCACCGCTGCCGGTTTCGTCACGCGCGAGCCCATTCGGTGCAGCGAGACGGGCAAGTTATTCGGCACGCGCTGGATCATCCACGACGAGCCCGACAGCGACCGAGAACCGGAAAACACGGTTATCGGTGACACCGAGAACCGGAAAAACCGACCGTTGGTAAAACCGACAGCCGGTAAATCCGGCCCCATAAGAAGACCAAGAAGAAAAGAAGACCAAATTATTGAAGGCCAACCATCGAAGAAAATCGGATTCGATGAGAACTGGAAGCCCGACAACGAGCTTCGACGTTGGGCCAAGTCGCAGGGCTTCACTGACGAAGACATCGAAGCCCAGGCCAAGCTCTGCGCGTTGCACCACATCGCCAAGGGAACGACCTTCAAAGACCTCGGCGCAGCCTGGAAGACCTGGATGCTCCGCGCCAAGAAATATCGCGACGACGAGCTCCGCAAAGCAGGTCCAGTCGCCAACGGCAACAGCGTTGGGCGAGGGCTGCTCGATCGGGTCGCGAAAAATCACGGAGACTGGCGATGAGAGGGCCGTTGGTCCCAATGCCCGGCGATCGAAATTCCCGGGGGGGCGAGGGGGGGAGTTTTCTCTTCGCGCTGCGGCAAGCGAGGTTTCATTCGCAGTATTCCGTGACCGCGAAAACAGTTTCCAACATCTGGCGGTGCGTCATCTCATCAAAAAGTGACTTCAGGATTTCTGCAAACATCTCCGGGTCTTCCTCGCCGGCTTTTTCAGCGAGGTCCCATACTATCAACCCCACCAAATCAAACGTCTCTTTCGTGATCTCAGTGTTCGCTGCGATGAGCTTGGAAGTAAGCGATCTGCAATTGACGCTTTGCTGCGCATCGCTGCCGGACGGAAAAACGAAAAGCGCTCCGCATGCCGCCGCAAAAACAATTCGCATGGGTTGCAACAAACTGACCACCTCAATCCTTTGGGGGAAGCGTGTATGAGTTGTTCCAAGAAGGCAATCTGTTTCCTCGAGACTCTGCGGATCCCCGAAGGGCCGAAGGCGGGCGAGCTTCTGAAGCTGGCGCCGTTCCAGAAGCAATTTGTTCGCGGTGCTCTGGCGGACGGGATCAACGTCGCGGTGCTGTCGATCGGCCGGGGCAACGCCAAGACGGCGCTCTCGGCCGGGCTGGCGCTCGGAGCGCTCCTGGGCAAGTGGGATGATCAGCCTCGGCGGGATGTGATCATCGCGGCCAGGACACGGGACCAGGGGCGCGAAGCGTTCGACTTCGCCGAGGGCTTCGCCCGGTCCTTGCCCGAGGAGGACCAGGCGCGCCTCAAGTATCGCTATTCGCCCAGGCTCGAGATCGAATATGCGGGCGAGCACGTCCTGCGGGTGATCGCGGCGGACGGCAAGTCGGCCCTGGGCTCGGCGCCGACGCTGGTGCTGATGGATGAACGCGGCCATTGGGCCAAGGATCAGGGCGACGCGCTCGAGCACGCGCTGCTCTCCGGCCTCGGTAAGCGCGCCGGCCGTGCGCTGATCATTTCGACTTCGGCGGCGGATGATGCGCACCCGTTCTCGGTCTGGCTCGACGAGGATGTGCCGGGCGTCTTCCGGCAGGAGCATCGGCCCGCGCCTGGCCTCCCGGCCGATGATCTCGAAAGCCTCAAGATCGCCAATCCGGGCGCGCAACACGGGATCGGCTCTTCGCTCGAATGGCTGCAATCCCAGGCTCGCCGGGCGATCGCGCGGGGCGGCTCGAGCCTCACGAGCTTCCGCCTCTACAACCGCAACGAACGGGTTTCGGGCGAGACGCGCGACATGCTGCTGACCGTCGACGAATGGCTGGCCTGCGAGACAGACGATCCGCCTCCGCGGGAAGGCGGGGTGGTGATCGGGATTGACCTGGGCGGCTCGGCTTCGATGACGGGGGCGGCGTTCTATTGGCCCGAGACCGCCCGTCTCGAATGTCTCGGCACTTTCCCCTCGCAGCCTGCGCTCCTGGACCGGGGGCAGGCTGACGGTGTGGGCGATCGCTACGTGCAGATGCACGACCGGGGCGAGCTCTCGACGCTCGGCGACAAGACGGTGCCCGTGGCGGCTTGGCTCACCAAGGTGATGGATCACGTCGCGGGCGAGCATGTCACCGGGCTGACGATGGACCGCTACAAGCAGGCGGAGCTTGGCGAGGCGATCGACCGGGCCGGCATCCAGGCGCCGCTCGTATGGCGCGGGCAAGGTTTCCGCGACGGTGGCGAAGACGCTGAGCGGCTGCGTCGGGCCGTTTTCGACGGACGCGTGAAGACCGCGCCAAGCCTGCTTCTGCGCTCCGCCTTCGCGGATACCGTCTGCCTGCGCGACCCAGCGAACAACATCAAGATCGCGAAAGCCCGATCGAAGGGCCGGATCGACGCGGCCTCGGCGACCGTGCTCGCGGTGGCAGAAGGTGCCCGGCAAACCGCGCGCCCGAAACGCAAAGGAGGCCGCATCGGATGGTCGTAAAACATCATAGGCACTCCGACAAGGTGACGCGCTCGCGCCGCTGGAAGGGGCTGCGGCTCGAGGTGCTGCGCCGGGACGGCTTCGCCTGCGTCATGTGCGGGGCACGCGGACGGCTCGAGGTCGACCACATCAAGCCGGTGCGGTCGCACCCGGAGCTCTCCTTTGACCTGGGCAATCTCCAGGCGCTCTGCCCGAGTTGCCACACCCGAAAGACCCGAGTGGAAATCGGCCTCGGCCGTGAAGATCCAGCCCGTGAGGCTTGGAAAAAGCTGGTCCGTGAGACGGGCCGACATGAACACGAAAGGAAATCAGATGCTTGATTCAGTGAAGATCAGCCGGCGCCAGTCGGAAATCCGGCAGGAGCTGGCCGCCTTGGTGGGCAAGGACAAGCCCTCCGAAGACGAAACCCGCGCGATGGAATCCCTCGACGCGGAATATCGGCAGAACGAGACCCGGTATCGCGCGGCGCTCATTGCCGAAGACGAGGAACGCCGCGAAGCCGGTGCCGATCTCGAAACCCGCTCGGATCGTGAATGGGCGGAGATGATGGCGGGCTTTGAGATGCGCCAGGTTGTTGATCAACTGGACCCGAAGGGAACTGGTCGCCAGCTCGAGGGCCAAACCGCCGAGATCGTGCAGGAGCTTCGAAGCGCGGGCGGCTTCCGGGGTGTCCCGGTGCCGTGGCAGGCGCTCGAGGTTCGGGCCGGTGAAACCGTCGCCAGCGGCACGCCGGACCCGGTGCAGACGCGTCCGATTATCGACCGTCTTTTCCCCGGCAGCGTGGCCGCTCGGATGGGTGCCCAGATGATCAGCATCGATGCGGGCGCAATCGAGTGGCCGGTGACGACCTCGAGCGTGTCGGCAGGCTGGGCCGATGGCGAGACGGCGAACGTCGCTGGGCCGACGACCTACGCGACCACGGATCGCAGCATGTCGCCCGACAGTAACCTCGGCATCCAAATGCGGATCACCCGCAAGGCTCTGAAACAGTCGGGCGCGGCGATGGAACAGGCGGTGCGCCGCGACATGAACGGCGCGATGGGCGCGGCAGTGGATGCGGCCGCTTTCCTGGGCACCGGCGCGAACGGGCAGCCGCTTGGCGTAATCACCGGCGCGGCGACCTATGGCATCACCTCGACGGCGGTTGATGCACTAGCCGATTGGGCGGCGATGCGCGCGGGCGTCAGTCGCTTCATGGCGGCGAACGCGGCGGGCTCGCCCGGCGAGGTGCGCGCGTTGATTCGGCCGGAACTGTGGGATTATCTCGACGGCGCGCTGATCAGCGGCACAGCGGTTTCGCAGTGGGATCGCCTGGTCAAGAACATCCCGCCCGCCAACATCGCGATGAGCGCTAACGCGCTCGCAGACCCCAGCGGCACGCCCTCGGCGACCTCCGCGCTCCTGACCACGGCGGTCGGTGGCGTTGCACCGATCTTCGTCGGCGCCTGGGGCGCGGTCGACATGATCCGCGATCCGTATTCCGACGCTCAGTCGGGCGGGTTGCGAATTACGGCGCTGGCTACGCTGGATGTGACGGTTGCGCGCCCGGCGCAGCTCGAGCTCCTGACCGGCCTTGAACTCGAGGCGGCCTGATGCTCTGGGCCGCAACTCAGGGCGACCTCGAGGTGCGCAAGCGCGCCTCGGGGGCGCTCGCCTTGGCGGGCCGGTTTCCCTACGGCAAGGCCGCTGTCCTATCGGACGGCGGCCGCACCGGGCGGCCTCGCAAGGAAGTCATCGCGCCTCGGGCGTTTTCATATCGTGTCGAACGGCCCGAGGAAAATATCCACTTCCTGGTCGGGCATGACTACTCAAAACCAATCTCATCGCGAGCGGCAGGGTCTCTCAAGCTCACCGACGGCGACGACGCGCTCACCTTCGAGGCGACGATCGCCCCGGAGATCGCCGAGACGACCTGGGCACGCGATGCGCTGGCTGCGGTCTCTGCCGGCCTCATGGTCGGGTTGAGCCCCGGTTTCAGAATCCCGCCGAAGCGCGCCGTGAAGGACGCCGAGACGATCGAAGACGAGGGCCACGACCCGGAGAACGGCGCGCACAACGCGATCATCCGCACGGTTCATGCGGCGTTGCTCTACGAGCTGTCGATCGTGACCCGGCCGGCCTATTCCGAGGCGCAGATTGAGGCGCGGTCCTGGGCAAAGACCAAGGGCGGCGCCTACACGCCCGACGCCGGCCTTGTGCGCACGCTCAACCGGTGGAGGGCCTGACATGGCAGAAACGATCAAGCAGACCGAGAACGCACCGGAGAGCTATCCCGATGCGCCCTCGGGCCTCTCGGCAGCGGCGGCCGCTCTTGACGCGGCGATGATCTGGCAGCGGATCGAAGCCTATGTCGCGCATCGGTGGACCGCGCGCGATGTGATCTGGATCGTGGAAGGCGACGGGGAATGGACGCCCCCTCTCACGCCCGCAGCCGTCTCGACGGTAGAGGTATGGGAAGCCTCGGCATGGGTGGAGACCGTGCCGCTTCCTTCGCCCCTGGGCGGCTACGAGTTGCCAGGCGAAGGTCCTTACCGGATCACGGCAAGCGTTGGCGGCGGGACGGTGCCCGAGGTGGTCGACCAGGCCTTTCGGCGCCTCGCGGAATACTGGGCGGTTGAGGAAAAGCATCCGGGCGCCTCGGCATTCGCAACGAGTGTCGGGACTCTCGACCTGAACGAGACACGCGCGCCGACCTGGGTGGCGCGCGCAATGCAGCACTCGGGCGCGGCGGACCTGCTTCGCCCATATCGGAGGGCGTGAAGATGGGCATTCTGGACCTGTTCCGGCGCAAGCCTGAAACCGAAACGCGCTCGGCGGCGAGCGGCTTCACCGCCGAAATCATGGCGGCGCGGGAAGCCTATGTGAGCGGCCGGCGCGGCATCGCGGAGCTCACCGCCACAGCGCAAGCCTGCGTCTCGCTGTGGGAAGGCGCCATGGCCCTTGCCGATGTTGAGGGCACCGATCTGCTGGACCGGCGAAGCATGGCGCTGGCGGGCCGCTCTGCGGCGCTCAGGGGCGAAGCGGTGTTCCTGATCCGCGAGCATGGCCTGGTGCCTTGCTCGGATTGGGACTTGCGCACCCGACATGGACGGCCAACGGCCTACCGGGTGTCGATCAGCGAGGCGGGAGGTGGAACAACTGAGACGGCGCTTGCCGCCGAGGTGCTTCACCTGCGGATCGGCGCCGACGTGGCGGCACCCTATTACGGCACCGCGCCGTTGAAGCGGGCGCAGCTCACGGCCGGGTTGCTCCAGGCGGTCGAATCTGCCCTGTCGGAGATCTTCGAGATGGCACCGCTCGGCACGTCCGTTGTGCCGTTTCCCGAAAGCCCTGAAACCGATATGGACGAGCTCGCCCGTGGATTCCGCGGCCGGCGCGGTCGGATTGTGCTTCGCGAAAGCGTCAACGTGACAGCGGCGGGCGGCCCGGCGCCCCAGGCGGATTGGCGGGGCAACGACCTCACGCCGGACCTTCAACGGGCGATGACCAAGGAAACGCTCGACGCGGCTCGCAACGCGATCTCGATGGCCTTCGGTGTTTTGCCTGGTCTGGCGTCCCCCGCCACCACGGGACCGCTCGTGCGCGAGGCACAGCGGCACCTTGCGCAATGGACGCTTCAGCCGATCGCTGCGCTTCTCACCGAAGAGGCGACGCTCAAGCTCGGCTCCGAAGTGAAGATCGACCTGCTGCGCCCGCTTCAAGCCTACGACGCCGGCGGACGGGCGCGGGCGCTCTCGAACGTGATCGGGGCGCTTGCAGCGGCGAAGGGCGCCGGGATCGACCCGGCCGATGTGCAGAAGGCTCTGAGCCTGGTCGACTGGAATACTGGCGAATAGCGAACTGGCAGGCTGGCGCCAGGGTTTGAGATCCCCCGAAGCCAGCCCCGTTACTCGGCGAGTGGGCAAACCCCGAGGGGCTGCGGTCCGACCAGTAAGGGTAGGACGCGGCGGCCAGAGCACGGGCTGGATAGCCCAGGGCCGGGCGGTGGATACTGCCCGGCCGTCGCCCGCCTCTTACAGCGGTCACTTGTGAGGGAGCTTCTTTTCGGCCAATTGGGCATGTTCGGCGGCGAGATCGGAGATCAATTGCCTTTGACGGATAGCATCGAAGAGCAGCTGCCTGAGGTCAATTAGCCGTTGTTCAAGTCGTTTCCCAGACAGTTTGTCGATACCAGTCTTTGCCTTTTCCAGATCCTTATTACAGACCGCAATTTCAACGCGGACCTTATCGAGTCGCATCTCCTTGCCTTGACGGGCGCCAGATTCGAGCATCCCGAGGGCAGCGTATAGCGCATTCCAATTCGCAAGCACCTCAATCCGCTTCGCCTCCAAGCCGTGCAATGCATCTTCAACTTGCAAGACAAGGAGATTCGCGTCGCGGCGCCGGTTACGCTTATCCGTGGCGGCGCTATTCAAAAAGCTGGCTACGGAAATGAAGAGAGCCAGGACGGAAACCGTCGATGTGATTATCTGAGCGGTACTCATCGGCTCCCCCGGTTCCGTTGCACTCTGCATGAAATCAGTAGATCGCCTTTAGCGCAATGAACATCAAAGATGTGCTTCGCTATTAGGGATAAGGTGTCAAATAGACTTGAATTTGTATTCGATATCGCGTATTGAAAAGAAAGTCATTCTATCGGGGGTCTCCATGAAGCCGAGTGAATTCGTGAGCAAGATGGCGCAAGTCCTTGGAATCGAAGAAACTGAACTCACCACCGTGAGCAAGGCGCTTGCGGCCGCTGGGCTTCGGCGCCGTGGTCAAGGTCGCTATCCTCCCCCGATCACGCCGCGCGAAGGACTGCGCATTCTCATTGGCGTTATGGCGGCAAGACGGCTTGTTCGGGCGGCCGATGACGTGGCCCAGATCGAGCGCTTCCGTACTCACACTTCGTTCATCGAGGTCGATGGCGACGAAGTAGTGCTGCCCGATCTCGTCGGACTCACGGTTGATGATCTTGATGGAATGACCTTGATCGACGCCCTCGAACGGATCTCGCGCCAACTCGCTGATGCTACGAGCGCTGACGTTGAGGTACGCTTGATGGTGGGCGCTGGATTGCCTGCCACGGTGGTCATCGAGGGCTTCGGAGCGAGCGTAAGCATGATATTCACGGGCACGAGAGACAATGAGTCGATCGCCGGTGACATGAGGCGGGTCGCTGAGGTTGGCACGCGCACGCTGCGGTTTATCGGCGACATGACGCGCGAGGCGTGATGGCACGGCAACGCGGCATACTCGGTGATCGGCCCCCCTCATATGTCAGTAAGGCCACGCTGGCGGCTGAACTGGATATTTCCGAGACGACCGTTGACACGCTGGTGCAGCGCGGCGTCCTGCCAAAACCTGTCAAGGTGGGTGGTTCCGTCCGCTGGAGTTGGGCGCAGGTCGATGCCTCTCTCGCTGCGGCCAATACCGCGCCTGAGGCAGACCCGTTCATGAAGGGGGTGTCGAATGTCTCCTAAGGTATCGCTTCCGCGGCACGTTCATGTCGTCGTCTCCAGAGGGCGGGAGTATTACTATTTCCAGACTGGGCGCGGCACTCCGCACGCGGGTGAGCGTATCCGCCTTCCGAACGATCCGACTTCGCCAGAATTTTGGAATGCAATACGGCAGGCGCAGGGATTGGCCGGGCCGGTCACGACCGACACCATCGGCGCACTGATAGACGCCTACGAAGCTGCATGGCCCGGCCTGCCTCGCAAGCTGTCCACGGGCACGCAAACCCAATACCGCCGGCACCTCAAGCACGTCCGCACCGCTTGGGGTGATCTGCAAGCGGCCAGCCTGCGCCCGTCGCACGTTCTGGCCTTGATCGAGAAGATCGGCGCGGATCGACCGGGCACTGCGAACAACACACTGGACGCGCTGCGCGCCATGTGCCGTTGGGCCATGGGACCGCGTGAGATGCTGGATCGGGATCCGACACAGGGTGTTCCGCACTTCGATAAGGGTGAAGGGCACAAGCCCTGGACGCCCGAACAGTTGAAGATCGCTGACGAGCATTTCACCGGCACTCTGCGCCGTGCCTACTTGCTGGGCCGATGGACCGGCCAGCGGATCAGCGACGTTGTGCGGCTGGGATGGACCGATGTTGACGAGGGCGGTTTCAATCTGCCTCAAAAGAAAACCGGTGTGCAGCCATGGTGTCCGATTTTCCCCGAACTGGAAGCCGAGATGCGCGGTTGGGAGAAGCGACCCGGCCCGTTTCTGTTGCAAGAGACCGGCAAGAATGCAGGGAAACCTGTCACCACGAACCAGATGTGGAAGATATTCGACAAGGCCCGAGAGGCGCACCCGGAGCTTGAGGGCGCAGTCTGGCACGGACTTCGGGCTAACGCCGTGATCCGCCTTCGGCAGTCTGGATACACGGGCCAACAGATATCCGACATGGTCGGAATGTCGGTCGAGATGATCGAACGCTATAGCCGATACGCAGATCGCAAGGCGGGGGGGCAGGCGGTCCTGCGCGACCTACGGGAACGCAAGCAGGACAAAACTGTAAAACGCTGCAAAACTGGAAAATGAAAGGGATTACAAATCAGATGCTTAGCGCCCGAAAAATTAAGTGCAGGCTTCTGTTGCCAGGTGCCTGCGAACCCCGCCTTACGCGGCTAGGCGCAAGGGCTTAAGTTTCGGTTTTTCGTACCGCTTACGCGGCAAGAGCAACCGGAGCACGATTGTCGTTGGCAATTATGCTTTACGGACCGATAACGGTGGTACCTCACCGGGACAAAGCATACCCTTTTACACGTTCGTCGATCCTGTTTCGGCCCCATGTCCCGCCAACGCCGGGTGTTTGGTGGAGCCGCCGGGTACCGCCCCCGGGTCCGATCCGCTTATTACGAGCGCGTTTATGTCCATAGTCGGTTGCCCGACAGGAACTATATAGGGCCGCCACCGGCGGCTGTGAAGGGGGCGCGGGCGAAATCCGTACGGATTTCGGGGCGATTTCCGTATGGAAATCGGAGCGTTTTCCGTACGGAAAACGTCATCGGTCGCGCGCCGGAGCGATCGGCTGGATCGGGGCGTGGTTGCAGAAGATGATGACCTGGCCGGAGTTCTCGAACGCGCGGTAGCCGCGTCGCGTCAGTTCGGCGGTGAACCTGTCCCAGCCGGCGAAACGCTCAATGTCGCGCACCTTGCGGCGGATCACCAGCCCGTCCCGCGCCGCCTGCGACGAGAACAGCTCGCGCAGCCACAGGTCGGGGTCGCGCAGGGTCGGCACGATCGGGCGGTCGAAGTCGAGCGGCATCTGATCCATCTCATCAAGCTGCCATTGAGATGGTTAACCGGTGGTAAACGGGGTTCAATTCCCGCGCCGCGCGTCCTATCACGGGCGAAACCGCAGGGAGGCGATCATGTTCAAGGCACTCATTCTGGAACAGGGCGACGACGGGCTGGCCGAGGCCGGCATTCAGGAGATCGGCGAGGATCGCTTGCCCGAGGGCGAGGTGACCGTGGCGGTGGAATATTCCACCGTAAACTACAAGGACGGGCTCTGCCTCTCGCCCAAGGGCGGCGGGCTGGTGCGCAGCTATCCCCATGTCGGCGGGATCGACTTCGCCGGCACCGTCGAGGCCTCCGACGATCCACGTTACGAGCCCGGCGACAAGGTCGTGCTCACAGGCTGGCGCGTCGGCGAGGTGCATTGGGGCGGCTACGCCCAGAAGGCCAGGGTGAAGGCCGACTGGCTGGTGCCCCTTCCGGAGGGGCTGTCCACCCGCGCGGCGATGGCGGTGGGCACCGCCGGGTTCACCGCGATGCTGGCGGTCATGGCCCTGGAAGACCACGGGCTCAGCCCCGACAAGGGCGAGGTTCTGGTCACCGGCGCGGCCGGCGGTGTCGGCTCCGTGGCGACCGCGATCCTGGCCCGTCTTGGCTACGAGGTTGCCGGCGTGACCGGGCGGCCGGAGCAGGCGGATTACCTCAAGGGCCTCGGCGCCACGCGGATCGTGCCGCGCGAGGAGCTGGCCGAAACCGTCAAGCGCCCGCTCGAGAGTGAGACCTGGGCGGGCTGCGTCGATGCCGTGGGCGGCGCGATGCTCGCGCGCGTGCTGGGGCAGATGAAATACGGCGCCTCCGTCGCCGCCGTGGGGCTTGCGGGCGGCGCGGCCTTGCCCGCCACGGTGGTGCCGTTCCTGTTGCGCGGGGTGAACCTGCTGGGGATCGATTCGGTGATGCAGCCCTACGAGTCGCGCCAGCGCGCCTGGGCCCGGATCGCGCGCGATCTGCCGATGGACAAGCTCGAGGCGATGATCCAGCCCGCCACGCTGGCCGATCTGCCCCGCCTCGGCGCCGATATTCTCAAGGGTCAGGTCAAGGGCCGGGTGGTGGTGGACGTGAACGCCTGAGCCGGACCGGATGTCGTTTTCGGGCCGCGTAGCGACGCGGCCCTTTGCATTTCCGGTAACATTGCCGTTACGCTCATCGTCAGGGTGGACGTGATGCGGATTCCCCGCATCACCCCCCAAGGCCAAAACGACGCGAGGGCACCGCGCCCCGAGCGACGCTGCGGCGTCTGCTTGGTCCGGGTCACCTCGCGCGAGACGGGAGGGATCATGTTCAAACATCTCATGGTGCCGGTCGATCTGGCGCATACCGAAAGCCTCGGTCATGCGCTCGACACCGCCGCCGACCTTGCCGCGCATTGGGGCGCGAAGGTGACTTACGTGGGCGTGGGCACCACGACGCCGGGCAAACTGGCGCACAACCCCAAGGAATTCGCGGAAAAACTCAAGGCCTTCGCCAAGGCGCAGGCCGTCGCTCACGCGATCGAAGCCGATGCCCATGCGACCATCGCCCACGATCCGACCACGGATGTCGACGACGTGCTGCTGCACGCCATCGACGAGATCGGCGCCGACCTCGTGGTGATGCAAAGCCACCTGCCCGGTCTGCTCGATTATGTCTGGCCGTCGAACGGCGGCAAGATCGCCGGTCACGCCAAGGCCTCGGTTCTGGTGGTGCGCGGCTGATCCGCGCGTCCGCAACGATAACAACGTCATTCCAGGGAGACCGGTATGAGTGACACCGACAACCAGGGCATTCCCGAACCAGAGGGACGTGCCGATATCATCGAGACCGATTACGAGATCGGTCAGGACAATCTAGAAACCAAGCTCGGTCCGTTCCGGATCGACATCCACAACCCCGTGTTCGCGATCTCCGGGATCGCCGTGATCCTGTTCGTCGCCATCGCGCTGATCTGGCCGGAAGGCGCACGCGATACCTTCCTGTCGATGCGCGACTTCGTGAAAAGCCAGTTCGACTGGTTTTTCCTGATGTCGGCCAATCTCTTCGTCATCTTCGCGCTGCTGCTGATCGTGTCCCCCTGGGGCTCGGTGCGGCTGGGTGGCACGGAGGCGACACCCGACTACAGCTACATTGCGTGGTTCTCGATGCTCTTCGCCGCCGGCATGGGCATCGGGCTGATGTTCTTCGGGGTGTTGGAACCGGTCTATTATTTCGGCACGCCGTGGGGCGATCAGCCTCTGGGCGGCGAACTCGGGATCGTCGATGGCGTCGTCGCCAGCGAGGCGGCCGTGGCCGAAGCCCGGCAGCGGGCGATGGCGGCCACGATCTTCCACTGGGGCCTGCACCCCTGGGCGATCTATGCCATCGTGGCGCTGGCGCTGGCTTTGTTCAGCTACAACAAGGGCCTGCCGCTCACCATCCGCTCGGCCTTCTACCCGATTCTCGGCGAACGGGTCTGGGGCGCCTGGGGCAACGCGATCGACACGATCGCCGCCTTCGCCACCCTGTTCGGTCTCGCCACCTCGCTCGGCATCGGCGCGACGCAGGTCGCCTCCGGTCTCACCGAGGTGTTCGGCTCGGGCGAGGCCGCGGACGGCACCCGCAACTTCCTCGGCTTCCTCTGGGGCAACGCGGATTCGAGCAGCGACAGCTCGTTGTTGCTGGTCCTGATCATCGCCTTCATCACCGCGATCGCGCTGGTCTCGGTGCTGCGCGGCCTCGATGGCGGGGTGAAGGTGCTGTCGGAGATCAACATGGGCTTCGCGGCGCTGCTGCTGGTGTTCGTGTTCCTCGTCGGCCCGTCGCTCGACATCATCGGCGATTTCTTCAAGGGGCTCATGGGCTATGCCCGCGATATCGTGCCGCTGTCGAACCCGGTCGGGCGTGAAGACACCGGCTTCCTGCATGGCTGGACCACCTTCTACTGGGCCTGGTGGATCTCCTGGTCACCCTTCGTGGGCATGTTCATCGCCCGCGTCAGCCGGGGCCGCACGGTGCGGGAATTCCTCATCGCCGTGCTGCTGGTGCCCTCGCTGGTCTGCGTGTTCTGGATGGCCACCTTTGGCGGCACCGCGATCAGCCAGGTGGTGGAAGGCGCGACCGAAAGCGGCGTTTTCCAGACCGTGATCGCCAATTACAGCCCCGAGCTTTCGCTCTTTGCGATGCTGGGTGAACTGCCGCTCGCCTCGATCACCTCGATGCTCGCCGTGGTTCTGGTGGTGGTGTTCTTCGTCACCTCGTCGGACTCCGGCAGCCTCGTGATCGACACGATCACCGCCGGCGGCAAGGTCGATGCGCCGGTCATCCAGCGGGTGTTCTGGTGCATCTTCGAGGGCGCCGTGGCCGCCGTGCTGCTCCTGGGCGCGGCCGGAACCGCGGGCCTCGACAGCCTGCAGGCGATGGTGATCTCCACGGGTCTGTTCTTCACCGTGGTGTTGCTGGTGATGTGCTTTTCGATCCTGAAGGGCCTGATCAGCGAGAAGCGCAGCCACTGAAGCCGCGCACAGGCGTGAATGACCCGGCCCCGGCGCGCAAGCGTCGGGGCCGGATGCCGTTGGGCAGGTGCTTGACGCCCCCGGGCTTTGGCGTGATCGTGCCGCCATGACATTGAACACGACATGGGTGCGGGGCCAGTTCCCCGCTTTCGCCGAGCCGTCCCTCGCGGGGCAGGCCTTTTTCGAAAACGCCGGCGGCAGCTATGCCTGCGGGCCGGTGATCGACCGGCTCACGCGGTTCTATCGCAGCCGCAAGGTGCAGCCCTACGCGCCTTACGAGGCCAGCCGGCTGGGCGGCGCCGAGATGGACGAGGCGCGCGCCCGGCTCGCCACCATGCTCGGGGTGGAGACCGACGAGCTTTCCTTCGGCCCCTCGACCACGCAGAACACCTATGTTCTGGCCCGTGCCTTCGCCGGGGCGATGCAGCCCGGCGAGGCGATCGTGGTGAGTAATCAGGATCACGAGGCCAATTCCGGCCCGTGGCGGCGGCTGGCGGAGGAGGGTATCGAGATCCGCGAATGGCGGATCGACCCCGACACCGGCCACCTCGACCCCGAGGCGCTGGAGCCGCTGCTCGACGAGAAGGTGCGGCTCGTGGTTTTCCCGCATGTCTCCAACGTGGTCGGCGAGGTCAACGACGTGGCCACGATCACCGCGATGGCCCAGTCGGCCGGCGCCTTCGTCTGCGTCGACGGGGTGAGCTACGCGCCGCACGGGCTGCCCGACGTGGGCGCGCTCGGCCCCGATATCTACCTGTTCTCGGCCTACAAGACCTACGGCCCCCACCAGGGGCTGATGGTGATCCGCCGCGCGCTTGGCGAGTGGCTGCCGAACCAGGCGCATCATTTCAACGCCGACGTGCTCTACAAACGCTTCACCCCGGCGGGGCCCGACCACGCGCAGGTGGCGGCGAGCGCGGGCATCGCCGACTACATCGAGGCGCTCTCGGCCCATCATGGCGGCCCGGCCCACGGCGCGGCGGCGGCGCGCCGCGCGCATGACCTGATGCGGGGGCACGAAACCGCGCTGCTCCAGCCGCTGCTCGATTACCTCTCGGCGCGCAACGATGTGCGCCTGCTCGGCCCCAACCGGGCCGAAATCCGCGCGCCGACGGTGGCGCTGGAACTGGCCGTGCCCGGTGCCGGTGTTGCCGCGGCGCTGGCGCTCGAAGGGATCATGGCGGGCGGCGGGGATTTCTACGCCGTGCGCCCGCTGGAAGCGATGGGGGTGGACCTCGACAAGGGCGTGCTGCGGCTCTCCTTCGTGCATTACACCAACGAGACCGAGGTGCAGCACCTCATCGCGGCGCTCGACAAGGCTTTGTGATCCAAGGCGAAACCTTCGGCGTATCGGGTGCATGACCGATACAGCACCGATCCTTCTGTGGTTGCGCCGCGATCTGCGGCTGGCCGACCACCCCGCCCTCGACGCCGCCGCCCGCAGCGGCCGGCCGGTGATCCCGGTGTTCATCCGCGACGACAGCGTCGACAACCTCGGCGCGGCGGCGAAGTTCCGTCTTGGCCTGTCGGTTGCGGCACTGGGCAAGGAACTGGCCGACCACGGCAGCCGGCTGGTGCTGCGCAGCGGCCCGGCGTCGGCGGTGCTCGACGCGCTGGTCGACGAGACCGGCGCCGGGGCGGTGCACTGGTCGCGGCTCTACGACCCCGAGGCCATCGTGCGCGACAGCGCGGTGAAGGCGGCGCTGAAGGCGCGCGGCGTGGCGGCCGAGAGCTTCCCCGGCCACGTGTTGTTCGAGCCGTGGACGGTGGAGACGGGGCAGGGCGGGCCCTACCGGGTCTATTCGCCGTTCTGGCGCGGGGTGCGCGGGCGCGAACCGGGGGAGCCACTTGCCCGCCCCGGTCGCCTGCCGGCGCCGGAGGCCTGGCCCGGGGGCGAACGGCTGGCCGACTGGCGGCTGGGCGCGGCGATGAACCGGGGGGCCGAGGTGGTCGCCGCCCATGCCCGCCCGGGCGAGGCCGCCGCCGCCGACCGGTTGGCGGAGTTCATCGAGGAGAAGGCGCAAGACTACAAGGCGAAGCGCGATTTTCCGGGAGTCGACGCCACCTCCAACCTGTCGGAAAATCTTACCTACGGTGAAATCAGCCCGCGGCAGATCTGGGCCGCTGGCCAGCGCGCGATGGAGGAGGGCAAGGCCGGGGCCGAGCATTTCCTGAAAGAGCTGGTCTGGCGCGAGTTCGCCTATCACCTGATGTTCCACACCCCCGGGATCCTCACCGGCAACTGGCGCCCGGAGTGGGACGCCTTCCCGTGGAACACCGACGAGGATGCGCCCGAGGTCGTGGCATGGAAACAGGGCCGCACCGGCGAGCCCTTTGTCGATGCCGCGATGCGCGAGATGCACGTGACCGGGCGGATGCACAACCGCGCCCGGATGATCGCCGCGAGCTACCTCACCAAGCACCTGATGACGCACTGGAAGATCGGGCGCGACTGGTTCGCGGACCATCTCACCGACTGGGACGTGGCAGCGAACGCCATGGGCTGGCAATGGGTGGCGGGCTCGGGGCCGGATGCCGCCCCCTATTTCCGGGTCTTCAACCCGGCGACGCAGCTGGAGAAGTTCGACCCCGCCGGCGCCTATCGCCGCGCCTGGATCGCCGAGGGGCAGGCCCGCCCGCCAGCCACTGCGCGCGCCTATTTCGACGCGGTGCCGCGGGCCTGGGGGCTTTCGCCCGAGATGGCCTACCCGGCACCGGTGGTCGACCTCGCGCAGGGCCGGGCGCGGGCGCTCGCGGCCTTTGATGCGCGGGCGAAATAACCCAAGCCCCCTTGCGCCCGGGGCGCGGGGGTTCGACAATGCCGGGCATGGCCCTCCTTCCGGGGGGCGTGACGACGGAGTGCGTTCATGCCCACGATGGCACGTCTCGTCGCCGCCCTGTTGCTGGCGGCGCTCGGCTGGTTCACCGCCGATCTCGTGAAGCCCTATCTGCCCGAGGCGCGGCCGGTTGGCCTGTTCTCGCCGATCTCGGCGGCGATCGGGTTCGGCGTTGGCTGGATCTTCACCGGCCGCAAGCTGCACGGCGGCGCCGGCTCGGCGGCGGGGATCGGGCTTTCCAGCGCGGCGCTGCTGGTGTTCTGGGTGATCTTCGTCTTCGCCGGATACGACATGCTGGAGCGCGCCCTGCGCAAATCCTACGACGGGCCGATGGAGGGGCTGGTGGATGTGTTCGCCATCGGGCTCGACCATGCCATCCTCGCCGCCCAGGTGGAGGTGATCGCGGTGCTGGTGCTGGGCGGGCTGGTGGTCGGCACGGTGACGCAATGGGTGGCGGCGAGGTTCCGGTGAGCGCACCATTGTTTCTTTATGGCACGCTGTGTCATGCGCCGCTGCGCGAGGTGGTGCTGGGGCTTGGCCACCTGGTGCGCGAGGCGGCGCTGCCGGGCTACCGGGTGCATTGGGCCGAGGGCGGCGATTACCCGGTGATCGTGCCGGGCGCGGGGCAAGCGACGGGGCTTCTCGTCGAGGGGCTCGACGCCGAGGCCCGGGCCCGGGCCGACCTGTTCGAACGCGGCTTCGGCTACGAACTGCGCGAGGTGTCGGTCGAGGTCGAGGGCGGCGGGGCGGTGGCGGCCCTCGCCTACATGCCCGAGGTGGAAATGGCGCCTGGCCCGGCCTGGGACCTCGCGTCATGGGTCGAGAACTGGGGCGCGATCTGGGTGGATGCGGCGCGCGAGGCGCTGGCCGGCGATCACGACGCCGCGGCGCTGGCCCGGCGCTGGCCGATGATGAAGCTGCGCGCCGCCACCCGCCTGCGCGCCGCCCGCGCCCCCGGCGCCGTCCTGCGCGCCGACCACACCGCGGCGCGCGATGTCGAGGTGATCCGCGCGCGCCACCCCTACACCGAGTATTTCGCCCTCGAAGACCACGACCTGCGGTTCCGCCGCTTCGACGGCACGATGAGCGCGCCGGTGCGCCGGGCGGGGTTCATCGGCGGCGACGCGGCGACGGTGCTGCCCTACGACCCCGAACTCGACGCGGTGCTGGTGGTGGAACAATTCCGCGCCGGCCCGTTCCTGCGCGGCGACCCCTGGCCCTGGACGCTGGAGCCGATCGCCGGGCGGATCGACCCCGGCGAGAGCGTCGACCAGGCGCTCCGGCGCGAGGCGCGCGAGGAGGCGGGGCTGAAGCTCGGCCGCCTGCACCACGTCGCCGACTACTACCCGACCCCCGGCGCGGTGAGCGAGTTCCTGTTCTCCTTCGTCGGCGAGGCCCGGCTTTCGGGCCGCGGCGGCGAGATCGGCGGGGCGGACCACGAGGACGAGGACATCCGCGCCCACGTGCTGCCGTTCGAAACCCTGATGCGGCTGATCTCCAGCGGCGAAGCCGGCACCGGCCCGCTTGTGCTCACGGCGTTCTGGCTGGCGGCGAACCGGGGGCGGTTGCGGGGGTAGGGGGTGCGCAGGGAGCAATGCGCAGTTATCGCCATCGCCTCTTCTTCCGCTCACGTTTGATTTTCCTGGGAAGGTTTTTAGCCGGACCGGGCGCAAATTTGGATTCTAAGCCTTGTCGTGCTTCGGCGGCGTCAGGGAATAATTCGATTAGACGATCAACCGCACCGACAAGCAAGCCGTTACAAAACTCGAGCACCATGCATAAGGCATCGCGGTCAAAGTCGTTCTCCAGCCCGGTCCCTCGGCCGTTGGGCTCAATTTGGTAAAACGTGAATGATAGAACGTGCGTGTATTGCGACAGGAAATTCCAGAAAAAATCAAAATCGGATTGGTTGATTTCCAGATTAGAGATTACTTCTTTCTGAGGGGTAATCATTAGCCATTTCCCGGCAAGAAGCTCTTTCTTGAGCTTTGGGTCCAAACTGGCGAAGTAACCGATCCCTTCAAGCCTAGCCTTAATCTCCGTTGCTTGCTTCTGAAAACCATCAATATCTTCGTCCGAAAGCACATGTGGCAGGATCTTGATCCGCTTCATGCAGTCATAAAGGTGCATCACTTGCACATAAGCTCTCTGGGTGTCCAAATCGTCGGGGGCGTCAGCAAGATAACGGAAAAGGAGGTAGCCCTCCAAAATTGAGCGCGCGTGTGAAGCGACTGTGGAGACGTCCCAAATATCAAATTCACGCCTGACCCAGCGCGATTTTGGTGCGGCACACATCATAGCTTGCGCATGCGCGCATACCCTTGTGAATACGTGGGTGGAATATCCGACGGCAGGGGCTTCAAATCGTTCCGCACACGCTTGACTTACGGCTATTGCTTCGCAGACTGCGGCGTCAAATGCTTGTAAGCGTTCCCTGTAGTCTTGAGCGCTAAACGTTCCACTTGGCTTTTCGTGCGTCTCAAGGCTAACGACCATCCACTTTCATCCAATTCTTGCTTTAATGTGCTCTGCACCGCAGAGGAGACGATTTGGCAATACTGATCAAGACTCTGTATTGAACCCTGCGAGCAGCATAGTCATACCAAAGACTCTCCGCGTGAACTCAAAGCTGACAGCCTCCTGCAACGCACATGCATTCGCTCTGGGGACCAGAGCGGTCATTGATTTCGCCATTGCGAACTTACAGATCGTCCTGGATCTTAGCAGTTCGAGACCTGCGCTGTGAAGGTCGACTATCGCTGGCTCAGATCAAGGGCTGAATGTCGCGTTTGGGCTGACAGTACGCTGTCCCCCCCCCCTCACGCGCGCGTTGCTTGAGTTCGCCCCGTGCCGGGCCTACACAGGGGAAAACCGGCGGAAAGGCAGTTCGATGACGATGGCAAGTGATCTCTCCCAGTTGATCGGCAACACGCCACTGGTGCGGCTGCGCGCGGCGTCGGAGGCGACGGGCTGCGAGATCTGGGGCAAGGCGGAGTTCATGAACCCCGGCCAGTCGGTGAAGGACCGCGCCGCGCTGTGGATCATCCGCGACGCCATCGCGCGGGGCGAGCTGGCGCCGGGCGGCACCATCGTCGAGGGCACCGCCGGCAACACCGGCATCGGGCTGGCGCTCGTCGGGGCGTCGATGGGGTTCAGGACCGTGATCGTGATCCCCGACACCCAGAGCCAGGAGAAGAAAGACATGATCCGGCTCGCGGGCGCCCAGCTTGTCGAGGTGCCGGCGCGGCCCTACCGCAACCCCAACAACTTCGTGCGCTATTCCGAGCGGCTGGCGAAGGAACTGGCGAAGACCGAGCCGAACGGCGCGATCTGGGCCAACCAGTTCGACAATGTCGCCAACCGGCAGGCCCATGTCGAGACCACCGGCCCGGAAATCTGGGAACAGACCGGCGGCAAGGTGGACGGCTTCATCTGCGCCGTGGGCTCGGGCGGCACGCTCGCGGGCGTGGCGATGGCGCTGCAGCCCAAGGGCGTGAAGATCGGCATCAGCGACCCGATGGGCGCGGGGCTCTACAGCTACTACACCACCGGCCAGATCGCCATGGAGGGCGGCTCGATCGCGGAAGGCATCGGCCAGGTGCGGATCACGAAGAACCTCGAAGGCCTCACCCCCGACTTCGCCTGCCAGGTGCCCGACGAGGAAGCCTTGCCCTACATCTTCGATCTGGTGGAATCCGAGGGCCTCGTGCTCGGCGGCTCTTCCGGCATCAACATCGCCGGGGCGGTGCGGATGGCGCGCGAGATGGGGCCGGGGCACACCATCGTCACCGTGCTGTGCGATTACGGCACGCGCTACCAGTCGAAACTGTTCAACCCCGATTTCCTGCGCGAGAAGGGCCTGCCGCTGCCGGGCTGGCTCACCCGCGCGCCCGCGGATATCCCGCAGGTTTTCGAAGACGCCGAATGAAGCCGGTCCGCGCCCTTCTTGCCGCGCTGCTGGCGCTGGCGCTGAGTGCCACCCCCGGCGAGATACGGGCCCAGCAGGCCGATGTGGCGCCGGCGCCGGCGCCGGCCGCTCCCGTCAGCGCGCCGGAAGAGGCCGTCGACTACCGCAGCTGGGAGATGGTCGCCGAACGGGCCGAGCGCGCGCTGGAGGCGGGACGGGCCTCGAACCAGGCGCTCGAAGCCCTGCGCAGCGAGCTGGTGAGCTGGCGAGACCGGTTCGCGGGCGCGCGCAGCGAAAACCAGGTGCGGATCAACACGCTGAAAACCCAGATCTCGACGCTCGGGCCGCCGCCGGCCGAAGGCGGCAGCGAACCGGCCGTGATCACCACCCGGCGCGCCGAGTTGCAGGCGCAGCTCGAGGAGCTGGAGGCCCCCGTGAAGGCGGCGGAACTTGCCCATGCCCGGGCCGGGGCGCTGATCGCGACGGTCGACCAGACCCTGCGCGCGCGCCAGACCGACGCGCTCCTGGCGATCGGCCCGACGCCGCTCAACCCGGCGCACTGGCCGGGCGCGATCGAGGACGCCACGCTCACGCTCAAACTGGCCTGGCGCGGCGTGCTCGCGACCTTCCGCACCGAAACCCAGCGCGCCGCGCTGCGCCAGAACCTGCCCGCGGCGCTGCTGCTGCTTGTCATCGCCATCGTGCTGCTCGCGCGCGGCCGGGTCTGGGTGATGCGGGTGCGCTCGCGGCTGGGCGCGCGCGCCACCGGGCCGGGGCGTGGAGTGTGGGATTTCCTGCTGTCGCTGGGGCAGGTGGCGGCGCCGCTCGCCGGGGTCTACGCGCTGGTTGAGGCGCTGCGCCAGGCCGGGATTCTGGGGCTGCGCGCGCAGGTGATCGTCGAGCAACTGCCGCTGCTCGGGGTCGCGCTCTTCGTGGCGCACTGGCTCGGCAACCGGCTGTTTGGCCAGGTCGGCGGTGAATCCGCGATCCTGAACCTGCCCGAGGGCACGCGCTCGGAGGGCCGGTTCGAGGTGGCGACGCTGGGCTTGCTGTTCGGTCTGTCGATGCTGCTGGGGCGGGTGGCGGAGTATGAATCCTATTCCGATGCCACCCGCGCGGTGCTGTCTTTCCCTGTCGTCGCCTTCGCCGGGTTCCTGCTTTTCCGGCTTGGCCAGTTGCTGCGCAACCATGCCCGGGCCGAGGCGCTGGACGCCGAGGATGGCGCGGGCTTCATGGCGCGCACGCTGTCGCTCGCGGGGCTTGCCCTGATCCTGCTTGGCCTCCTGGGGCCGCTGGCGGCAGCGGTGGGCTATGCCCGGCTTGCCGACAGTTTCGTGTTTCCCACCGTGCTCACCGCCGGGCTCGTCGGCGGGCTGCTGGTGCTGCACCGGTTCTTCATCGACCTGCACGGCATGGTCTTCAAGGTCGGCGAGGAGCAATCGGGCGAGGCGCTGCTCCCGGTGCTGGCCTCGCTGGTGGTGACGGCCTTCGGGATTCCGGTCTTCGCGCTGATCTGGGGTGCGCGGACCACCGACCTGACCGAGATCTGGCGGCGCATCGGCGAGGGCGTGACGCTCGGCGAAACGGTGATCTCGCCGGGCGACATCGTTACTTTCGGGCTGGTGTTCGCCATCGGTTTCGCCGCCACCCGGCTGGTGCAGGGCACGCTCAAGACCACCGTGCTGCCGAAGACAAAGATCGACGTCGGCGGCCAGACCGCGATCGTTTCCGGGCTCGGGTATGTCGGGATCTTCCTCGCCGCGGTGTTCGCCATCACCTCCGCCGGGATCGACCTCTCCTCGCTCGCCATCGTCGCCGGTGCGCTCTCGGTCGGCATCGGTTTCGGTCTGCAGAACATCGTGTCGAACTTCGTCTCGGGAATCATCCTGCTGATCGAGCGGCCGATCAGCGAGGGCGACTGGATCGAGGTCGGCGGGCAGATGGGTTACGTGCGCGACATCTCGGTGCGCTCCACCCGGATCGAAACCTTCGACCGGACCGACGTGATCCTGCCGAACTCCGACCTGATCTCGGGCGTGGTGACGAACTACACCCGCGGCAATCTCACCGGCCGGGTGATCGTGCCGGTGGGCGTGGCCTACGGGTCCGATACCAAACGCGTGGAGGCGATCCTGCGCGAGGTGGCCGAAAACCATCCGCTGGTGGCGATCACCCCGCCGCCGACGGTGCTGTTCAGCGGCTTCGGCGCCGACAGCCTCGATTTCGAGATCCGCGCAATCCTGCGGGATGTGAACTTCGTCTTGTCGGTGCGCAGCGACATGAACCACGAGATCGCGCGCCGCTTCGCCGAGGAGGGCATCGAAATTCCCTTCGCGCAGCGCGATATCTGGCTGCGCAACCCCGAGGTGCTGGCTGCCGGTGCCACCGCCCCCAAGCCGCCGAAGAAGGCCGGGAAGGGCGCGGTGGAGACCGACGCCGAACGCGCCGGGGCGCATCTCGACGAGTCGGAAATCGCCGAGGCGCTCGGGTCCGAGGAGGGCGACGACTGAAGCCGCGCAACGCCGTCGCCTTGCGCGTCTTGCCAGAGTAACGGCCAGCTCACGGAACCCACAGCTGGGGCCGACGATCCGCCGGCCCCAGCGATCTTATGCTGACTCGACCGACGGGCCGTCGTCACCAGCGTGGCCCATCAAGGCTTCAATCGTTCGGCTTAAGTTCCGGAGGCTCCTCGTCTGCGGGTTCAGAATCGCCGTTGAAGCCATTCTCAAAGTCATCATTTGGCAGCTTGCCGTTCTCGCGCGGGGCACCCGTGCCACCCGGCTCGACCCGCGGCCAGGTTCCGCAGCTGTCGTAGACTTCCGGCAGCCGCTCGGTCATCGTCTGCGCCACGGCGGGGCAGGTGGCCGCGAGGCCCTCGATCAGGGGCTCGAAGAAGAGCTGGCGGTGGCCCAGTTCGCACAGCATCTCGCCGGGCAGGGTTCCATTCGCCACCGCGTAGCCCTGCCAGTTGATCTCGCAGAGTTTTTCCGGGCAGGTCTTGGCCATCTCCATCGTCGTGTGAGTCAGCAGATCCTGGTCTTTCAACGCGAGGAGAAGTTGCCCGGTCGCCGGGCTGGTCCAGTCCCAGGTGCAGATGTCTGTCGGCACGGTGAAGGTGGTTTGCGCCGACAAGGCCCCGCCCGAGGCGATCAGTGCCGCCACGGCAAGTGCGGAGACGGTTGTGGCCGTTTTGCATGTGTTTCTGTAGGAGCGTTTCATCGATCAATCCTCCCAACTTGATGACGGGACGGCAGGCAATCCTCCATCCCTTGTTATCACTAACAAACCATGGCTCAGAGGAACATGATTTGGGTCAAACCGCGCACCGAAAAGCGCGGTGACCGGCCCCGCCCGGCGCGCTTCGGTGCGATCCATCTGCGGCGCAGTGGCGCTGCTGTGCGCCTTGCCGGCGGCGGTGCAGGACGGGTTCGCGAGGAGCTTGGTCCGGTGCGGCTGACCAATGCGTGCATGAATTACCACATCCTCGTCACCGGCGGTTGGCCCGCGCCCGATGATCCCGATCTCGTGGCGCGCTGCGAGACCAGCCAGCCCGGCGGCACGACGCTGGGGCAGGGTGGGCCCGGCAAGGCACCCGACCTTCCGCCCGCCTGCGCCGGCGCTGGATGCGGCCCTCGATCTCGCCCTCTGGCAGGCCATCGACGGCGGCGACAATCCGGCGCTGTTCGAGGCCTACCTGGCGCAGTTCCCCGCCGGCACCTTCCGCCCGATCGCCCAAGCACGCCTGCGCGCGCTCGCAGGCGTGACCGCCGCGCCGGCACGGGGGCCGGACAATCCGCAGGCGCTCTATTCCACCGCGATGACGCAGCTCGACGCGCTTTTCACCCGCCCGCCAG
This sequence comes from Sinisalibacter lacisalsi, assembly GCF_014640115.1. Lineage (GTDB taxonomy): Bacteria > Pseudomonadota > Alphaproteobacteria > Rhodobacterales > Rhodobacteraceae > Sinisalibacter > Sinisalibacter lacisalsi. The sequence goes on from NZ_BMGI01000002.1 coordinate 242,597, forward strand.
CCGAATGGAACGCCGCCGCGCGTGAGCCGATCGCGTTGCTCGAGCGCGCGACCGAGCTTGCCCGCGTGGGCTGCTACGCCGGATCGGTCGACGGCAAGTGGGGGCGGGCTCGGCGCAGGCCCAGTTCGCCTTCAACCAGTGGATGGCGCGAACCGCGCCCACCGACCGGCCGACCCGTGCCGCGCGCGACGCGGTTCGCGCCGCCCAGGGACTGGTCTGCGGGGTCGATTGATTTTTGTCGTGCCCCCCTTGCCAGCCGGGTCGCAGCGGGGATAGATAGCGCCCAACGGAGAGGTGGCCGAGTGGTCGAAGGCGCACGCCTGGAACGCGTGTAGGCGGGAAACCGTCTCCAGGGTTCGAATCCCTGTCTCTCCGCCACTGGCTTGCGGTCTTTGATTCGGCAGCCATTTCCAGCAAGTCGGGATGATAATTCGGCGTAGATGTCGCAAGGTGCGGTCGCCGTCCGCATGGTGGTGGCTAGCGCGCGCCGGTCTGCGCATGTCGGGCGAGAAAGCCCTCGACCGCCGCGCGGTCGGGGCAGCCCTCGCGGCCGCCGGGTTGCATGCACTTGAGCGCCGCCGTCGCGTTGGCGAAAACAACGGCCTCGGCCTCGCTCTGCCCCTCCGCCAGCCCCAGCGCAAAGGCCCCGTGCCAGATGTCGCCCGCGCCGAGCGTGTCGACGGCGCGCACCGGGTAGGCCGGCACATGGGCAACACCGCGCGGCGTGGTATACCAAACCCCCTTTTCGCCATCGGTGACGGCCGCCCAGATGTCATGCTCCCGGGCGAGGGCGGCCAGCGCCTCCTCGAGGCCGGTATCGGGCAGGAGCGATCTCAACCCCTGCAGGGAAAACGCCACGTGGCTGGCCTGCGCCAGGATCTCCGGGTCGATCGGCTCCTCGCCGTCGACGATCCCCGGCACGCCGCGAGCCCGCGCGAGCTTGAGGGCGTCGATCGCTGCCTCGACGCGGCGGGTATCGGTCAGCACCGCGTCGAGGCCGTCGAGATCGCCGAACCAGCTCGTGTCGAGCACCAGCCCGGTGCCGCGGAAGTTGACGATCTGCCGCTCGCCGCGGGCGTCGATATACACCGAGGAAAAGGACGAACGCCCGCCCGCGTTGCGGGTGACACGGGTGGTGTCGACCCCTTCGGCCTCGAGATCGGCAAGGATCATGTCACCGATCCGGTCGTCGCCGACCCGGGCGCCGAGCACCGCGCGCCCTCCGAGCCGCGCCACCGCGACGGCGGCGTTGGCGGCGCAGCCCCCGCCCACGACAGCGGCTTCCTCGGTGCCGTATTTGCGGGGTTGGCGCGGCAGGGTTTCGAGGTGGAAGACGAAGTCGATCACGGCGGAACCGACACAGAGAACCTTGGCCATCAGGCACCCTCCTTCTTCGCGGGCGCAGGGGTGAGGCGGTCCGCGCCGCGGGGTTTATCAGCGCAATCCCGGTTGCGGCGCCGCGCAGACCCGTCCCTCTTGACCATCGCCCCGCGGGATCGCTAGTGTCAATTCAAAACTTTACCCGCGACAACTTAAAGCCTGCTTGCGGCCATCGAATGCACGGGACAGATTAGGGTGTTTTGAGGGGGGCAGGGCGCGACGCGCCTCCAGTGGAGTTTGTTCATGGGCGAGAAAAGAATTCGAAACATGGAGGAATTCGCCGCGGTCGTCGGCGTGTCGAGGCCGACCGTGTCGAAATACTTCAACGATCCGGCAAGCGTGCGGAAGTCGACCAGAACCAAGATCGAGGATGCGCTCGAAAAGCACGGGTTCCGGCCGAATATCTTCGCGATGAACCAGAATCGCCGGCTGACGAAGAACATCGGCATCGTGGTTCCCTTCCTCGCCGACCCGGTTTTCGCCGAGATCGCGCGCAGCGTCGAGCGGCGCTGCATCGAGGCGGGATTCCATACCACGCTGTTCAGCTCCCACGGTGAGCGCGAGCTTGAGATCGAGGTGCTCGACAACCTGCGCGCGCTGCGCCCGGCAGGCGTGTTGCTGGCCCCCCTGGGCAGGAAGTCCGACATCGACGAACTGGCGCGCTTTTGCGAAGAAGTGCCCACCGTCCTGCTCGACAGGCCAATCGACGGAATCGGCGAAGCCTTTGTCGGATCAGACAATTTCAGCTTTGTTTCGCAAAGCGTCGAGTATCTCACGCGCACCGGCGAGGCGCCCTGCTTCTTCGAGATGAAGAACCCGTCCCCCCCGAACGCGTTCAGCCGGAGGCGCCAATATATCGAGATCATGGAGGGGCTTGGGCTCGAGCCGATGCTCGTCAGTGTCGACGGCGAGGGCTGGGCATTCGAGGAGATCGGCTACAACGGTGCCCTGCGCGCCTTTGCCGAGCGGCGCTTCCCGACCGACACCATCCTGTGCAGCAATGATCGGCTCGCGATCGGCCTTCTCGCGGCCTGCTACGAGAAGGGCCGAAGGGTGGGGCGGGGCAGCGGCTGTGCACTGCGCGTTGCGTCTCATGACGACCATCCGAATGCGCGCTTTACCTGCCCCTCGCTCACCACCGTGGGGCACGACTACGATGTTCTTGCCGCACGCGGCGTCGAGCGTCTGCTCGAACTGATCGAGTGCGGCGGGCGCTTCGAGATCCGCACGGAGGAGCTTCTTTCGGCTCGTTTGGTCCTTCGGGATTCCGCCTGAGCGATTCCGAAAACTATGCGCGCGTAAAACTTTTTATTGACGCAAAGACATTTTCTCGGTTCACTCGTGCTTGGTACATCTTCGCACCAAGGGAGGAATCAGATGAAACTCAAGAAGACGCTTTTTGCCGCGTCTGCGATGGCGCTTGTCACCTCGACCGGCGCATTCGCGGAAACCATCACCATCGCCACCGTGAACAACGGCGACATGATCCGCATGCAGGGCTACACCGACGACTTCACCGCCAAGACCGGCCATGAAGTCGAGTGGGTGACGCTGGAGGAGAACGTCCTGCGCCAGCGCGTGACCACCGACATCTCGACCAAGGGTGGCCAGTTCGACATCATGACCATCGGCATGTATGAAACGCCGATCTGGGGCGCCAACGGCTGGCTGGTGCCGCTGGACGATCTTTCGGCCGAGTATGACGTGGACGACATCCTGCCGGCGATGCGGGACGGCCTCAGCCACGACGGCACGCTCTATGCCGCGCCGTTCTACGGCGAAAGCTCGATGGTGATGTATCGCACCGACCTGATGGAAAAGGCCGGGCTCGAGATGCCCGACGCGCCGACCTGGGAATTCATCCGCGAAGCCGCCGCGGCGATGGATGATCCGGAAAACGACATCAACGGTATCTGCCTGCGCGGCAAGGCCGGCTGGGGCGAAGGCGGCGCCTTCATCACGGTTACCGGCAACTCCTTCGGCGCGCGCTGGTTCGACGAGGACTGGAACGCACAGTTCGATCAGCCCGAGTGGAAAGAGGCGTTGACCTTCTTCGTCAACCTGATGAACGACTACGGCCCGCAGGGCTATGCCACCAACGGCTTCAACGAGAACCTGTCGCTGTTCCAGCAGGGCAAGTGCGGCATGTGGATCGACGCCACCGTGGCGGCGTCCTTCGTGACCAACCCCGACGAGTCGGCCGTCGCCGATAGCGTCGGCTTCGCGCTGGCGCCGAACAAGGACGGCGTCGAGAAGCGCTCGAACTGGCTCTGGGCCTGGGCGCTGGCGATCCCGGCCGGCACGCAGAAGGAAGGCGCGGCCAAGGCCTTCATCGAGTGGGCGACCTCGAAGGACTACATCGAGCTCGTCGCGGCGAACGAAGGCTGGGCCAACGTGCCCCCGGGTGCCCGGACCTCGCTCTACGAGACGGCCGAGTACCAGGAAGTGCCGTTCGCGAAAATGACGCTGGACTCGATCAGGGCGGCCGATCCGACGAACCCGACCGTGGACCCGGTGCCCTACGTCGGCATCCAGTTCGTCGCCATCCCCGAGTTCGCCGGTATCGCCACCGAGGTGAGCCAGGAGTTCTCGGCGGTCTACGCCGGCCAGCAGTCGGTGGACGAGGCGCTTGAAAAGGCGCAGGCGCTGACCACGGACGCGATGGAAGCTGCGGGCTACTGAGCCCTCCTCCCGGACCGGGGGGCGGCACGCGCCGCCCTCCGGACTTGCCTTGTGTTCCAAAACCGTGATCCTGTGGGCGTGAAGCCACCGTCTTTCGCTCTTCGAGAAGGGATGTCGCAATGGCTACCCAGCATTCCCGATCCGCCGCCCGCCTGATGATGGCCCCGGCCGTGGTGCTGCTTCTTGGCTGGATGCTCATTCCGCTGTCGATGACGGTGTTCTTCTCGTTCAAGAAGTTCCTGCCGATGCGGGGCGACTCGATGGCGAACGGCCTCGACTGGGTCGGCTTCGACAACTACGCCCGCTTCATCTCGTCCAGTGCCTTCTGGCCCTCGGTCCAGGCGACGCTGGTTCTCGTCGGCGGCGTGCTCCTGGTCACCATTGTGCTCGGCGTGGCGCTGGCGATGCTGCTCGACCAGCCGATGTGGGGCCAGGGCGTGGTGCGGATCCTTGTCATCGCCCCCTTCTTCGTGATGCCGACGGTCTCGGCGCTGGTCTGGAAAAACCTGTTCATGGACCCGGTCAACGGGTTCTTCGCGCATGTCTGGCGCAGTGTCGGCGCAACGCCGATCGAATGGCTCAGCCAGGCCTCGCTGCCCTCGCTGGTGCTGATCGTGTCGTGGCAATGGCTGCCCTTCGCCACGCTGATCCTGCTCACCGCGTTCCAGTCGCTCGATCAGGAGCAGCTTGAGGCGGCCGAGATGGACGGCGCGCGCTGGCCGCAACGCTTCGTGTTCATCGTCCTGCCGCACCTCAGCCGCGCGATCACCGTGGTGCTTCTGATCCAGACGATCTTCCTGCTGTCGATCTTCGCCGAGATCTTCGTCACCACCCAGGGTTCGTTCGGCACCAAGACGCTGACCTACCTGATCTACCAGCGGGTGCTGGAGAGCCAGAACGTCGGTCTCGGTTCGGCCGGCGGGGTCTATGCCATCATTCTCGCCAACATCGTCGCGATCTTCCTGATGCGCATCGTTGGCAAGAACCTGGACGCGTGAGGAGGTAACCCCATGGCCCGCGCCGTCACCACCCGCCGCAAGGCACTCAACACCGCCATCGCCTGGGCGATCGGCCTGCTGATCTTCTTCCCGATCCTGTGGATCATCATCATGTCGTTCAAGTCGGAGGGCGACGCGATCAAGGCGCCGCTCGACGTGCTCACCTCGGCCTGGACCTTCGAAAACTACGGCGTGGTGCAGGAGCGGTCGAACTATTCGCGCCACTTCTTCAACTCTGTCCTGCTCGCCTTCGGCTCGACCCTGCTCGGCCTGATCGTGGCGGTGCCGGCGGCCTGGGCGATGGCCTTCGTGCCCTCGAAGCGGACCAAGGACATCCTGCTGTGGATGCTCTCGACCAAGATGCTGCCCGCGGTCGGGGTGCTCTACCCGATCTACCTTCTGTTCATCCAGCTCGGCCTGCTCGACAGCCGCGCCGGCCTGGTGATCGTGCTGATGCTGATCAACCTGCCGATCATCGTCTGGATGCTCTACACCTATTTCAGGGAAATCCCCGGCGAGATCCTCGAGGCGGCGCGGATGGACGGCGCCAACCTGCGCAAGGAAATCCTCTATGTCCTGACGCCGATGGCGATCCCGGGGATGGCCTCGACGGTGCTGCTCAACATCATTCTGGCCTGGAACGAGGCGTTCTGGACGTTGAACCTCACGGCGGCCAAGGCGGCTCCGCTGACCGCCTTCATCGCCTCCTATTCGAGCCCGGAGGGGCTGTTTTACGCCAAGCTCAGCGCGGCCTCGGTGATGGCCATCGCCCCGATCCTGGTGATGGGGTGGTTCAGCCAGAAACAACTTGTCCGGGGCCTGACCTTCGGCGCGGTGAAATAAGGAAACGGTCATGGGACAGATCCAGCTCAACCAGGTCTCCAAGAGCTTCGGCAAGGTCGAGGTCATTCCGCCGCTCGACCTCACCATCGAGGATGGCGAGTTCGTGGTCTTCGTCGGCCCCTCGGGCTGCGGCAAGTCCACGCTGCTGCGGCTCATCGCGGGGCTCGAAGACGTCTCGGGCGGCCACGTGCTGATCGACGGGCGCGACGCCACCGAGACGGTGCCGGCCCGGCGCGGGCTGGCGATGGTGTTCCAGAGCTATGCGCTCTACCCGCACATGAGCGTGCGCAAGAACATCGCCTTCCCGCTGCGCATGGCGGGGATGGACAAGGCCGAGCAGGATCGCCGGGTCGAAAACGCCGCCAGCGTGCTCAACCTCACCGACTACCTCGATCGCCGGCCGGGCCAGCTCTCGGGCGGCCAGCGCCAGCGCGTGGCCATCGGCCGGGCGATCGTGCGCGAACCGGCCGCCTTCCTGTTCGACGAGCCGCTCTCGAACCTCGATGCGGCACTGCGGGTGGGGATGCGGCTGGAGATCTCCGAACTGCACAAGCGGCTGAAGACCACGATGATCTACGTCACCCACGACCAGGTCGAGGCGATGACCATGGCCGACAAGATCGTTGTGCTGCAGGCGGGCGTGATCGAACAGGTCGGCAGCCCGCTGGAGCTCTACCAGCGCCCGCGCAACGTCTTCGTGGCGGGCTTCATCGGCTCGCCGAAGATGAACCTGATCAGCGGCGCGGAAGCGGCGAAGCACGACGCGGCGACGATCGGCATCCGCCCCGAGCATATCGAGATCTCGCAAAGCGAGGGCACCTGGAAGGGCACCGTGGGCGTGTCGGAGCACCTCGGGTCCGACACGTTTTTCCACGTCCAGTGCAACGCCTCGTCCGAGCCGATCACGGTGCGCGCCACCGGTGAGCTTGCGCTGCATTACGGGGCCGAGGTCTGGCTTACGCCGCGCCCTGAACACCTACACCGGTTCGACGACAAGGGGCTGAGGATCGCATGACACGACTGGCGGGCAAGACCGCGCTGATCACCGGCGCGGCGCGGGGCATCGGGCTGGCCTTCGCCAAGGCGTATATCGCCGAGGGCGCGCGGGTGGCGATTGCCGATATCGACATCACCCGGGCCCGGGCGAGTGCGCGGGAACTGGGCGAGGCGGCCTTCGCGGTCGAGATGGACGTCACCCGGCAGGACAGCATCGAGGCGGCGGTGGCCGAAACCGTCGAGGCTTTCGGCCGGATCGACATCCTGATCAACAACGCCGCGATCTTCACCGCCGCGCCGATCGTCGAGATCGAGCGCAAGGATTTCGACGCGGCCTTCGCGATCAACGTGGCCGGCACGCTGTTCACCCTGCAGGCGGTGGCGCGCCACATGATCGCGCGCGGCGGTGGCGGCAAGATCATCAACATGGCCAGCCAGGCCGGGCGGCGCGGCGAGGCGCTGGTGGCGGTCTACTGCGCCACGAAAGCCGCGGTGATCAGCCTGACCCAGTCGGCCGGGCTGAACCTGATCGAACACGGCATCAACGTCAACGCCATCGCCCCCGGCGTGGTCGAGGGCGAGCACTGGGACGGGGTCGACGCCTTCTTTGCCAAGTATGAAAACAAGCCGCTCGGCCAGAAGAAGCGTGAGGTCGGCGAGGCGGTGCCCTATGGCCGCATGGGGCGGGCGGAAGACCTCACCGGCATGGCGATCTTCCTCGCCAGCGACGAGGCCGACTACATCGTCGCCCAGACCTACAACGTCGACGGCGGCCAATGGATGAGCTGAGATGAACCTCTCCGACAAGACCCTCGCGCGGCTGCCCGACGCCGTAATGCGCCCCACCTATGACCGCGCTCGGCTGACGCCGGGCATCGTTCATATCGGTCTGGGCAACTTCCACCGCGCGCACCAGGCGTGGTATCTGCACCGGCTGATGAACGAGGGGCTGGCGCGGGATTGGGCCATCATCGGCGCCGGCGTGCGCGCCTACGACGAGGACATGCGCCGCAAGCTGGCCGCGCAGGACTACCTCACCACGCTGATCGAGCTCGATCCGTCCGGCACCTCCGCCGAGGTGATCGGCCCGATGATCGACTACCTGTCGATCGAGGCGGGCAACGGCCCGCTGATCGCCCGCATGGCCCGGCCCGATATCCGCATCGTGTCGCTCACCGTCACCGAGGGCGGCTATTACATCGACCCCGCCACCGGCGGCTTCGACGCGCACCACCCCGACATCGTCCACGATGCCGCCCATCCCGACAGCCCGCGCACCGCCTTCGGGGCGATGGTGGCGGCGCTGAAACGGCGGCGCGACGCGGGGATCGGCCCGTTCACCGGCATGTGCTGCGACAACCTCCAGCACAACGGCGACGTGTTGCGCCAGGCGGTGGTGTCGCTCGCCCGGCTCTCCGATCCGGAGCTGGCCGGCTGGATCGAGGCCAACTGCAGCTTCCCCAACGCCATGGTGGACTGCATCGTGCCCGCCACCGGGCCGAAGGAGATCGAGCTTGCCCGCGGCTTCGGCATCGACGACGCGGCCCCCGTGACCCACGAGAACTTCCGGCAATGGGTGATCGAGGACAACTTCTGCGCCGGCCGTCCCGACTGGGACCGGGTCGGGGCACAGTTCACCGACAACGTGCACGGCTACGAGACGCAGAAGCTGCGCATTCTCAACGCCGGCCACCAGGTGATCGTGAACGCCGCCGAACTGCTGGGCGTCGAGACGATCTCGGGCGCGATGGCGCATCCCTCGATCCATGCGCTGTTCGGCAAGGTCGAGCGCGAGGAGATCGTGCCGCACGTGGTGCCGGTGCCGGGAATGACGCCGCCGCAATACGTCGACCTGATCGAGCGGCGCTTCGCCAACCCCGCGATCGTCGACACCGTGCGCCGGGTCGCCTTCGACGGCTCTTCGCGCCATCCCGGCTTCGTCCTGCCCACGGTGCGCGATGCGCTGGCCGCCGGCGCACCGGTCGAGGGCCTCGCGCTGGTGCAAGCCGCCTGGGCGCGCATGTGCTTCGGCACCCGCGAGGACGGCAGCACGATCGCGCCCAATGACCCGTTCTGGGACGATCTGCAGGCGGCGGCGCGAAAGGCGAAAACCACGCCCCGCGCCTGGCTCGAACAGCGCCAGACCTACGGCGATCTTGCCGATGCGCCCCGCTTCGCGGATGCCTTCGACAAGTGGCTGAAAATGATATGGGCCAAGGGGGTCGAGGCGGCGATCGGGGCCTATCTCAAGGCATGAGTGAGGCAGGGCCCTGGCCATGATCGCCCTGTTTTCCAACCCGGAACGCGGTGGATCCGGCCGGTTCGTGCGCGCGATGCGCAGGCGCCGCGCCGCATCCGCGGTCGGCGCAAAGATGACGGGAGAGACCGCGTGATGCAGGATGTTTCAACGAGGCTTGCGCAGAACGTGGACCGGATCGTCGCGCGAATCGACGCCCTGCCGGAGCATTCCGGGCGCACGCTTGTCGCCATTGCCGGCGCCCCCGGGTCGGGAAAGTCGACGGTGGCAGAGGCGGTCGTCGCGGCCCTGGTGGCGCGCGGGGAGCAAGCCGTGCTGATGCCGATGGACGGCTTCCACCTCGATAACCGGCTGCTCGATCCGCGCGGCCTGCTGGCGCGCAAGGGCGCCCCGGAAACCTTCGATTTCGGCGGCTTCCTGTCCACCATCCGCCGGGTGCGCGGCGAAGCGTCGGTGGTGATCCCGGTGTTCGACCGGTCGCGCGAGATCGCCATCGCCGGCGCGGCGGAGATCGGGCCCGAAACCGCGATCGTGATCGTCGAGGGCAATTATCTTTGCCTCGATGAAGAGCCGTGGCGCGCCCTCGCGCCGCTGTGGGATCTGTCGGTATTCCTCGATGTGCCGGTTGCAACCCTCGAACAGCGACTTGTCGAGCGGTGGCTGTCGCACGGGTTCGACCGGGCGGCCGCGGAAGCCAAGGCGCGGGGGAACGATCTGCGAAACGCCGAGCGCGTGCAGGGCGCGACCCTGCCGACGGATCTCACGCTGAAGAACTGAGCCACCGCCTCACGGCCTGCGCCGAGGCTCCCGCCCGGTGCCTAAGTGGTCAGATCGTCGACCGGCACCTTGATGGAGGCCTCGAACCCCGAGGACGCGCCGGAGCGGGGCGACCTCAGAACCAGCCGGCTCTCGATACGATCGGCGATGGCGGCGACGATCGCGAGGCCCAGCCCGCTGCCGTCGGGGCTGGCCCCGGCGCGCTCGAAGCGGGTGGTCAGGCGGTCAAGGGTCTCGACGGGCAGCACCGGCCCCTCGTTCGCGACGATCAACTCGCCTTCCTCGGACAGGCGCACCTCGACCGGGGCGGTTTGCGCGCCGTGACGCACGGCATTCTCCACCAGGTTTCGGCACAGGATCCCGAAGGCATCCGGGTCTAGGTCCGACATCACCGGCGCCGGCGGCAGCGACAGCGCGATGCGGCCGGGCGCAAGTCCGCGCGCGATGTCTTCGACCACGATGCGCAGCACGATCCCGAGGTCGGTGCTGCGATCCAGCCGAAGCTGTCCGCCTTCCGCTCTTGCCAGCTGCATGAGGCGTTCGGAGGTCCGGGTCAGTCGCTTCAGCGTGGCCTCGATATCGGCCGCCCGCGCCGCCGCGGCCGGATCGCGGGTTTCCGACTGCAGCCGCTGTGCCTGCGCGATGGCGCCGGCCAGCGGCGTGCGCAGCTCATGCGCGGCGTTCGCGGCGAAGCTGCGTTCGGCGTCGAACGTGGCCTTGAGCCGGTCGAGCAGCCTGTTCAGGGTGGCCGCGACCGGCGCGATCTCGGAGGGGATGTCATCGCCCGGCACGGGCGACATGTCGCGGGCATGGCGCGCGTCCAGCCGTTCGCGAAAACGTCTGAGCGGCGCGAGGCTGGCCCGGACCGCGACGACGATCGACAAGAGCGCCAGCGGCACCACGATCAGCAGCGGCAGCCCGAGGCCCATCTGTATCTCGCGCACGACGGCGGCGCGGTGCTCCAGCGGCTCGGCGACGGTGATCCGGATCGTGCCCTGCAGGGCGTCGTCGTTGTAAATCCGGTGGGTCGCGGTCTGGCGAAAGCCGGGGCCGTCATAGGCGGGGAACACCGCGGGGTCCGCGGCATGGGACTGCAGCAGGATCCGCCCCTCGGCGTCACGCACGATGTAGGTGAAGTATTCTTCATGCGCGCGGATCGCGCCGAGCCGTTGCGTCACGCCATCGTCTTCGCGCCCCACGATATCCACCACCGCCAGCGGCAGCAGGCGCTGCGCGGTTTCCTGAAGCGAGGAATCGAAGACCTCGTCGATCTCGCCGCGCAGGACAAGCGATGTGACCGAGGCCGCGGCGATCCACAGCACGGTCAGCAGAACACCGAGCGACAGCCCGAGCCGGGCCTGCAGGCTTCGCGGCAGCCTCATGGTTTGCCCAGCCGATAGCCCATGCCGCGCTCGGTCTCGATGAACTGCGGCCCCAGCTTCTTGCGTAGCCGGCTGACATGAACCTCGATGGTGTTGCTCTCCACCTCGGCGTTGAACGCGTAGAGCTTTTCCTCCAGCTGCGCCTTGGACAGCAACTGGCCGGGGCGCGACAGGAAGGCCTCGAACAGCGCCCATTCGCGCGCCGTCAACTGCACCGGCTTGCCATCGCGGCGGATGCTGCGCGCCGCGAGGTCGATCTCGAGCGGCCCATGGGTGACGATCGGGTTGGGGTTGCCGCTGTAACGCCGGGCGACCGATCCGATCCGGGCGGAAAGCTCGGCAAGGTCGAAGGGTTTCACCAGGTAGTCGTCGGCGCCCGCGTTGAGGCCCTCGATCCGGTCCGAAACCTGGTCGAGCGCGGTCAGGATGATGACGGGGGTCACCTCGCCGCGCGCGCGCAGGCTTTTCAGAAAGCCGATGCCGCGGCCGTCCGGCAGCATCAGGTCGAGCAGGATCAGGTCATAGGCCGTGCCGCGCACCGCGTCGGTCGCCGAGTCGAGCCGTGTGACCCAATCGACCGACTGGCCATCGCCGGCGATCTGGTCGCGCACGGCGGTGCCCAGAACCGTGTCGTCCTCGATCAGCAGAATGCGCATGGCTGTTCCCGTTCCTTGCTCTGTGCCCCTCCATGAACCGTCAGGCTGACGCGAAACTGACGCCGGCCGGTGCGCCGCTTCAGGCTCCTGTCAGCTTCACCGCGCAGAAGGGGGCTCAAGATGGCCGCAACGAGGAGTTTGGCCCATGAAGAAGACATTGACAATTCTCGGCTTTCTGGCGGTCTTCCCGACCGGCGCGGCGCTGGCCGACGATGATTGCTTCGTTCCGATGGCCGACTGGCAGCCGCGCGATGCCGTTGCGCGCCTTGCCGAGGAGAACGGCTGGGAGGTGCGCCGCATCAAGATCGACGACGGCTGCTACGAGATCGACGGCCTTGATGCCGAAGGGCGCCGGATCGAGGTGACGGTTCATCCCGCCACGCTGGAGGTGATCGAGTTCGAATACGAGGATCACGACGAGGACGAGGAGGACGACGATCGCGGTCACGGGGATCGGGACGAGCCAGAAGATGACTGATGCGCCGGACCAGGCGAGGACCATGCGCCTTGCGTCCGCCGGCCGGCTGATCCCGTGGTTTCCCGCCCTTGGGCGCGGCCTGAACCTGGTTGGTATCCTGCTGGTCGCGCTGCCGTGCATTCTGGCGGGCGGTCTCGGGTTCACCACCTACGCAGCCTACGGATCGGAGGCGGCGATTGGCATCGGCCTGGGGGCCGCCGCCGTGGTGGCCATGGGCCAGACTCTGATCCTCGCGGCACGCCCGCGGCTGCTGGAGCCCCTGTTCGGCGGGCTCGACCGGATCTACCGGATCCACAAGTGGCTGGGCATCTCTGCGTTGGTGCTGATGATCCTGCACCAGCAGGTCGAACCCGATTTCGAGCGCACGGTGCGCGAGACCGGGTTGGGCGAGTTGGCCGAAGAAGCCGGCGAGGTCGCCTTCAACGCGCTGCTGGCCCTGATCGCGATCAGCTGGTTCCGGCGCCTGCCGTTGATCGGGCTGGAGATTCCCTACCAGCTCTGGCGGTTCAGCCATCGGTTCATGGGCGTCCTGTTCGCCATCGTGGTGTTTCACCAGTTTTTCGTCGACATGCCGGCCGGGGCCGACACGTCGCTTTCGCTGCTGCTGAACGGCTTCGGCCTCGCCGGGATAATCGCCTGGGTCCATACCGAGTTCGTCGCCCCGCAGCTGCGGCGCAGGGCGTTCACGGTCAGCGCGATCAGCCGCCACGGCGACACCACCTCGGTGACGCTCAGCCCAAAAGGCCGGGCGATGCGCTGGCGGCCGGGGCAGTTCGCCTTCATGCGCGCGCCGCAGGCGGGTCTGTCCGAGCCGCACCCCTTCACCATCGCCAGCGCGCCGCGCCCCGACGGTGCGCTGACCCTCTCGATCAAGGCGGCCGGTGGCTGGACCCGGCGTCTGCCCGACCACCTGCGCGAGGGCATGAGCGTGCACCTCGAAGGCCCCTATGGCCGGTTCGACTTCCGCAAGGGCGGCGCGCGCCAGGTCTGGCTGGCAGGCGGCATCGGCATCACGCCGTTCCTGGCCTGGGCAGAGAGCCTGGTGGCGGCGGAGCGGCGCGATATTCACCTCGTCTACAGTGTTCGCAACCCCGAGGACGCGATCGGGGTGGAGATCCTGCAAGCGGCCGCGGCGCGCAACCCGCGGTTCAGCTATCAGGTGGTCGCGACCGCGCGCGATGGGCGCCTCACGGCCGAGCACATGATCGAAACGGTCCCGTTCACGATCGCCGAGGCCGATCTGTGGTTCTGCGGCCCGACGGGTCTGAAGGACGGACTCCTCAAGCGGCTGAAGGCCCTTGGCCAGTCGCCGCGACGGGTGCGCTTTGAGCATTTCGACTTCGCTTGAGAAGTGGCGCCCGGCTCGCAAGCTCGCACAGCGCCACGCGCCCCGCCATTGCGGCGGGGCGTTTCGCTTCCTGACAGCAAGCTGAAGAAGGAATCGTCGCGCCGTCAGGAACCACTCAGGTCGACTCCGCAGATTGGGTTCAGCAGATGAAAAAGGAGATCCTGTCATGCGAAAAACCCTCACCCTTCTCGTTGCCTCCACCGCGCTGACGGCCGCAGTCGGACTGCCGGCCTGGAGCGCGATGCACGCGCCCGCCGACGGCAGCCCCCGGTCCTTCACGGCGATCTTCGAAGACGCGGCGCAGGCGCTGCCCTTCGTCCTCGCCAGCGACGACGATGATGATGACGATGACGAGCGCGGCTACCGCGAAAACACGCGGCGTGGTCACGACGACGACCACGATGACGACGACTGCGACGACGACGACGATGATGATGACGACGATGACGACGACGACGATGATGAGCATGGCGAGGATGACGACGATTGTGGCGATGCCGCCGCCAACGCCGCGCCGGCCGGCACCGTCGAACCGCCGCAGAACGGGCTCTTCGCAACCGGCGCCGCGCCGCAGGTTCAGGTGAACTGAGCTTCCCCGACGCACCGCAACGAACAAGGACCGACCCGATGAAAACGCTCCTCTCAACGCTCGCGCTCACCACGGCGCTGACGCTGCCCGGCCTCGCCATGGCGCGGCCGGTCACCCTGACCACGACCCTCAACAATTATGGCGGCGATGGCGCATACCTCGCGCTCTACGTCACCGACGCGTCCGGCGCCTACCTGGGCAGCCTCTGGATGGCCGGCGGCAAATCGAAATACTACGAGCACCTGACCGACTGGCACCGCGCCACCGGCGGCGACACCGCCCAGATCAATGGCATCTCCGGGGCCAGCGTGGGCGCGGGCCGGACGCTCGAAATCACGCTCGACCTCGCCGACGCCCTGTTCGATGCGGGCTACAGCCTGCACATCGACGCCGCCGTCGAAGACATGCGCGACAGCCCCAACGAGGTCGCGGTGCCTCTGACGACCGATGGCGCGGGCAAAGCCGTGGCCGGGCGGCGCTACGTCGCAAGCTTCGCCTACGACATGTGAGGAGACAGGCCATGATCCGCGCTCTTCATCGCTGGCCGGGTCTGCTGGCCCTGGCGCTCATCACCGTGCTCAGCCTGAGCGGCGCGGCGCTGTCGGTCTTCCCCGCCGCCGAGCGGCTTGCCGCGCCGCGCGCCGAGGCGGGCCAGACCGTCGCCGCGCTCGCGACACGCATCAAGGCCGCTTATCCGGGCCTCGAGCAGATCCGCCGCGCGCCCTCGGGGCGGATCACCGCCTACTGGTTCGATCAGGGCGCGCCCGGCGCCGCCGTGATCGACCCCGCGACCGGCCGGGGCGTGGCCTCGGCCGACCC
This sequence comes from Sinisalibacter lacisalsi, assembly GCF_014640115.1. GTDB lineage: Bacteria > Pseudomonadota > Alphaproteobacteria > Rhodobacterales > Rhodobacteraceae > Sinisalibacter > Sinisalibacter lacisalsi. The sequence continues at coordinate 257,802 of NZ_BMGI01000002.1, forward strand.
CAACCCGGCGGAACGCTGGCTCACCAACCTGCACCGGTCGCTGTTTCTCGGCGACGGCGGGCGCATCGCCATGGCGGCGGGCGCGGCGGCGATGCTGGTGCTGGCGCTCTCGGGCGCGGCGCTGGTGGCAAGGCGCGCTGGCGGCTGGCGGCACTGGTTCGCGCGGTTGCGCGGGCCGCTTTCGGGCCGGCTGCACGTCGAGATCGCGCGGATTGCGGTGATCGGCCTCGCCCTGTCGTCGGCCACCGCCTTGTGGATGACGGCGTCAACCTTCGATCTCCTGCCCGATGCCGGCGCGACGCCCGCGTTCCCGGCCGACGTGAGCGGTGAGACGGGGGTGGCGCTGAACGACCTTGCCACGCTTGCCGTGACGCCGGTCGCCGAGCTGCGGGCGCTGAGCTTTCCCTATCCCGGCGACGCGACCGACGTGTTCAAGCTGAAAACGGATCGGGGGACCGGGTATCTCGACCAGGGCACCGGGGCGCTGCTGAGCTGGGCCGCGCCGACCGGGTGGGCGCGCGTGTCGGAAACCATCTACATGCTGCACACCGGGCAGGGCGCCGCCACGCTCGGGCTGGTGCTCGGGCTGATGGCGCTCGGCGTGCCGCTGATGGGCGCGACCGGGGTGCTGATCTGGCTCGCCGGGCGGCGCGCCCGGCCGCGCATTCGCGCCAACCAGCCCGCGGGCCGGGCCGATACGATCCTGCTCGTCGGCAGCGAGGGCGGCAGCACCTGGGGCTTTGCCGCCACGCTCCACGCCGCGCTGACGCAAGCCGGGCAGAGCGTGCATGCGGCGCCGATGTCGGCTTTCGCGCCGGACCGCTACGCGCGCGCCGAGCGGATCATCGTCCTCGCCGCAACCTACGGCGATGGCGACGCACCGGCCTCGGCCAAGGGCTTCCTCGACCGTCTGGCGGCGCGCGACCGCGCGCCCGGCGCGGCGCTGGCCGTGCTCGGCTTCGGCGACCGGAGCTTCCCCGCCTTTTGCGGCTTCGCCAAGGCCGTCGCGGCGGCCGCGGAGGCGAAGGGGTGGCGCGCACTCCTGCCGCTCGACACCGTTGATCGCCAGTCGCCGCAGGATTTCGCGCGCTGGGGGCGGGCGCTCGGGAATGCTCTGGGGATCGACCTGAACCTCGACCACCAGCCGGTTCCGCCCGCGACCGAGACGCTTACGCTGGTTTCGCGCCGCGATTACGGCGCCGCGATGCAGGCCCCGACCGCGATCCTGCGCTTCGCCCTGCCGAGGGCGCGCCCCTGGCAGCGTCTGACCGGGGTGGGCTTTGCGCGCTTCAACGCGGGCGACCTGATCGGGATCCTGCCCGAAGGCAGCGCCGTGCCACGGCTCTACTCGCTTGCCTCGGCGCGCCGCGACGGGTTCGTCGAGATCGTGGTGAAGAAGCAGCCGGGCGGGCTCTGCTCGGGCCAGCTCACGGCACTGGAGCGCGGCGACACGGTCACCGCCTTCCTGCGCCGCAACCCGGGGTTCCGGCCGGACCGGGGCCGCGCGCCGCTGATCCTGATCGGCGCAGGCACCGGCATCGGCCCGCTGGCGGGGTTCGTGCGCGGCAATGCGCGGCGGCGGCCCATCCACCTTTTCTTCGGGATGCGCCACCACGACAGCGATTTTCTCTACGGCGAAGAGATGCCCGCCTGGCAGGACGATGGCCAGCTGGCCCGGCTTGTCACCGCCGCCTCCCGCGGTGCCCGGCGGCATTATGTGCAGGACGCGCTGCGCACCGAGGCCAGCGAGGTGGCCCGGCTGATTCGCGACGGCGCGCGGGTGATGGTCTGCGGCGGGCGCGAGATGGCGGCGGGCGTGTCCGACGCGATGGCCGAGATCCTTGCCCCGGCGGGGCTCACGCCCGCGGGGCTGAAGGCGGAGGGGCGATATGTCGAGGATGTCTACTGATTGGGTGCGCCACGCGCTGAACGGCCCGACCATGGGCACGCGCTGGCAGGCCACGGTCTTCGCGCCGCCGGGGTTCGACCCGGCGCCGCTGCGCGCGGCGCTGCAGGCGGCCGTCGACGAGGTGGACGGGCAGATGTCGACCTGGAAGCCCGACAGCGACCTCATGCGTCTCAACGCGGCGCCGGTGGGTGCGTGGCTGGCGGTGCCCGGGCAACTGGGCGCGGTCTTGCGGCGCGGGCTCGAGATCGGGCGCGCCTCGGACGGGGCCTTCGACATCGGTCTGGGCGACGCGGTGACGGCTTGGGGCTTCGGACCGGGCGCGGCCAGATCCGAGCATATTCGCGCCGCGATGACGGCCGAAAGGGTGCCGGCCCATTTCGCGCTGGAGATCAACGCGACGACCGGCCTGGTGCGAAAGACGCGGCCGCTTGCGCTTGACCTGAACGGCATCGCCAAGGGCCATGGCGTCGACCGGCTGGCCGAGACGCTCGGCGCCTTCGGCCTCGACGCCGGGCTCGTCGGCATCGACGGCGAGATGCGCGCGCTCGGGCTTCGCCCCGACGGGCACGCCTGGACCATCGCGGTGGAGGCGCCCGATCCCGACCGCCGCGCGCCCCATGCGGTTCTCGCGCTTGAGGATGCCGCCGTGGCGACCTCGGGCGATTACCGCCACTGGGTCGAGGTGCAGGGCCGCCGCCTGTCGCACACCATGCATCCGCAGCGCGGCGCGCCGGTGCCCGCCGTGCCCGCCTCGGTCACGGTCGTTGCCCGAAGCTGCGCCGAGGCCGATGCCTGGGCGACGGCCCTGATGGTGAAAGGAAGCTTGGAGGGCAGGGCATTGGCGCGTAGACATGGGCTGAACGCGCTCTTCATCGACCGGGAGGGCGACGAGCTTCGCGAAACGCGGGTGGGGCCGCTGTTCGAGACCCACCCCGCCCCCGAGCGCGTGGGTTAACGCCGGGACATGCCCGCCATGATGACGCCCCTCTTTGGTGATCGCCTGCACCTCGCCCTGCTGGGGCTGGCGCTGCTTGGCCTGGTGGCGGGCCTCGTGCTTTGGCTCGTCGGGCCGCCGGGCCTTGCCGGGATCGCCTGGACGGCGGGCGTCGTGCCCGTTCTGGCGGCGCTTTGCGTCGAGATCGTGCGCAGCCTGCGGCAGGGCGAAGTGGGGCTGGATATCGTGGCGGCGCTGTCGATGTCGGCCGCGCTCGTGTTCGGCGAAACGCTGGCGGCGGCGGTCGTGGCGCTGATGTATTCGGGCGGGACATTCCTGGAGAGTTTCGCGCAAGGCCGCGCCCGGCGAGAGATGAGCGATCTGTTGTCGCGCGTGCCGCGCACCGCCACCCGCCACCGCAACGGCGCGCTCGACGAGGTGCCGCTGGACGAGATCGCGCCGGGCGAGCTGCTCCTGATCCGGCAGGGCGAGGTGGCGCCGGTGGACGGGACGGTGGAGAGCGCGCGCGCGATGCTCGACCAGTCGGCCCTGACCGGCGAGTCGATGCCGGTGCGGCTCGAGCAGGGGCAGGAGGTGTTGAGCGGCGCCACCAACGCGGGCGAGGCCTTTGATCTGCGCGTCACGCGGCGGGCGGCCGACAGCACCTATGCCGGGATCGTCCGGCTGGTCGAGGCGGCGCAGAAGTCAAAGGCGCCGATGGCCCGGCTGGCCGATCGCTATTCGCTGCTGTTCCTCGCCGTCACCGTGGCGCTGGCAACGGCCGCCTGGTGGTTCACCGGCGACCCGATCCGCGCGGTCGCGGTGCTGGTGGTTGCCACCCCCTGTCCGCTGATCCTCGCGGTTCCGGTGGCGCTGGTCGCCGGGCTCTCGCGGGCGGCGCATTTCGGAGTTCTCATCAAGGGGGCGAAACCGCTCGAAGCGCTGGCCCGGATCAACACGCTGGTGCTGGACAAGACCGGCACTCTGACCGGCGGGCGGCCGCAGATCGTGTCAATCGACCGGCTCGGCGCGCTGTCCGGGGACGAGGTGCTCTATTTCGCCGCCGCGCTCGACCAGGCCTCGAAACATCCGATCGCGCAGGCGATCGTCGAGGCGGCGGCGGCGCGCGGCATTACCTTGCCGGTGCCCGAAAACGTGGTCGAAACGCCCGGCGAAGGCGTTGCGGGCAGCGTCGACGGGCGAAGCGTTGTCGTCGGGGGCGCCGGGTTCGTCGCCGCGCAGGTGGGCGTTGCCGATCCGGACGGCGCGGTTGTCGACGAGGGGGCGGTGGTCGTGTCGCTCGCGCTGGACGGCAAGCTCGCGGGCCACCTGGTGATGGCCGACACGCTGCGCGCGGGCACGACCGACCTGCTTTCGGGGCTGCGCGGCCTCGGGATCGACCGGATCCTGCTGGCGACGGGGGATCGTCGCGCCGTGGCCGAGGCGGTGACGGAGGGGCTCGGGCTCGATGCCCTGCGCGCCGGCCTGACCCCCGATCAGAAGGTGCTCCTGGTTCTGACCGAGCGCAAGAACGGCCCGGTGATGATGGTGGGCGATGGCGTCAACGATGCGCCCGCGCTGGCCGCCGCCGATATCGGCGTGGCGATGGGCGCGCGCGGCGCTGCGGCGTCGGCCGAGGCCGCCGACGTCGTGCTGCTGGTCGATCACCTCGATCGCCTTCTGCCGGGGATCGAAATCGCGCAACGCGCCCGCCGGATCGCGCTCGAGAGCGTCGTGGCCGGGATCGGCCTGTCGGTGCTCGGCATGATCGCCGCCGCCTTCGGCTACCTGACCCCGGTGCAGGGCGCGCTCCTGCAGGAGGTGATCGACGTGGCGGTCATCCTGAATGCATTGCGGGCGCTGCGGATCGTTCCGGCGCAGGCGGATCAGCTCATCGCCGGCCCGGCCGATTCAGAGCCCCGCCAGTCGGCCGGGCCGACACCCACCGCCGCATAGCCCGAAAGGCCCATTCAGATGAACAAGTTGCCCCACTCAGAAATTCACATGGTGCATCGCATCGGCTGGCTGCGCGCCGCCGTCCTCGGGGCGAACGATGGCCTCGTCTCCACCGCGAGCCTCGTGGTCGGGGTCGCCGCGGCGGGGTCCGGGCGCGAGGAGATCCTGATCGCCGGTCTTGCCGGGCTCGTGGCCGGAGCGATGTCGATGGCCGCCGGCGAATACGTCTCGGTCAGTTCGCAGGCGGATTCGGAGCAGGCCGACATTGCGCGCGAAACCCGCGAGCTGGAGGAAACGCCCGAGGCGGAACTCGAGGAGCTGACGCGGATCTACGTTGGCCGGGGGCTCGATGAAGGGCTCGCCCGCGAGGTCGCGATCCAGCTGACCGAGGCAGACGCGCTCGGCGCCCATGCGCGCGACGAGCTCGGTATCTCGGAAACGGTGACCGCGCGTCCGATCCAGGCGGCCCTGGTGTCGGCGGGAACCTTCGCTGTCGGGGCCGTGATCCCGGTCCTCATCGCCGCCTTCGTGCCGGCCGCCTCGATCACCCTCAGCGTCGCGGTCACGACCCTGGTCGCGCTGGCGGTGCTGGGCGGGCTTGGCGCATCCGTCGGGGGCGCGGGCATCGTCAAGGGCGCCATACGGGTTACCTTCTGGGGCGCGCTTGCCATGGCGGCGACCGCGGGGGTGGGCATGGTTTTCGGCGTCACGCTCGGCTAGGCCGGGGCCGCCGGGGGCCTGCGCAACAACCGCTTCGGTCACCCGGGCAGAGGGCCGGGGCGATCGCCCTGCCGCGAGGGCATGGGGCGCCGGCCCCGGTCGCGCGGCCGCTTTTGTCGGACCGGCACCTTGCGGGCGCGGGCGGGCGTGCACAAGTCGAGCGCGAGGGTGGATCGGCCGCCCGCGCGGGGGTGTCGTGGATTATCTCTATATTCTTGCCGGGTTGATCGGCCTGTTCTTCGGCGGCGAGGCCCTGGTGCGCGGCAGCGTCGGGATCGCCCGGCGCCTCGAGATCTCGCCGCTGCTGATCGGCCTCACCGTGGTGGGTTTCGGCACCTCGACGCCCGAGCTGCTCGTTTCGGTCGACGCGGCGTGGCGCGGCGTGCCCGACATCGCGCTCGGTAACGTGATCGGGTCGAACATCGCCAACTCGCTGCTGATCGTCGGCATTTCGGCGATGGTCTGGCCGATCCGCGTCACCGGCTCGACCCTGCGCCGCGATACCCTGGTGATGATGGCGGCGGCGCTGGCACTGGTGCCGGCCTTCGCCCTTGGGCAGGTGGGCCGGCTCGCGGGGCTGATCCTGGTGGCGGGTCTGGTGGCCTACCTGGTCCGGGCCTACCGCAGTTCCGGCGCGGCGCTGGCGCCGGAGATCGAGATGCCCATCCCGCCTTCCACGCTGAACTCGGTCCTGTGGGTCGTCGCCGGCCTCGTCGCGCTGATGTTCGGCGCGCGGTTCCTGGTCGATGGCGCGGTCGCGGTGGCCCGCGGATATGGCGTTTCGGAAGCCTTCATCGGCCTGAGCATCGTCGCCGTCGGCACCTCGCTGCCGGAACTGGCAACATCGCTGATCGCGGCCTTCCGGCGACAATCCGAGATCGCGATCGGAAATATCGTCGGGTCGAACATCTTCAACCTGCTGGGCATCCTCGGCGTCACCGCGCTGATCACGCCGATCCCGGTGGCGTCGCGGTTCCTGACCTTCGACCTGCCGGCGATGATCGCGGTCGGGCTGGTGCTCACCGTCCTGCTGTTGACCCGACCGGTGATCGGGCGCTGGATCGGGCTGGCGATGCTGTCGGGCTACGCCGGCTATCTCTGGGCGGCGCAGGGGTAGGGCCCGCGATGCGCCCGGGGCGGTGAGCCTTCGACGGCGGCCGCGCGGCGGGACGGGCAGGGCCCGTCAATTCGCGGTGGGCTGGTCGAGGGCAAGATCGGCAAGGGTGGACCGGTCGAGATCGGCGAGAAACGCGGCTTCGGCCGAGCGCAGGCGTGATTTCAACCGGCAGCGGCCGTCAAGCGTGCAGTCGTTGGTGCCGGGCGCGAGGCATTCGACCAGCACCTGGCCCTCCTCGAGCAGGCGGATCAGGGCACCGAGCCGGATCTCCCCCGGCGCGCGGGCGAGCACCGCGCCGCCGCCGCCGCCCCGGCGCGTCTCGACGAGGCCGGCGCGCGCGAGGTGCTGCATGATCTTGGCCAGGTGGTTGCGCGACAGGCCGAACTCGTCGGCCATGTCCGCCGTCGAGAAGGCCCGGTCGGGGTCGCTGGCCATGCGCATCAACATGCGCAACCCGTAATCGGTGAAGGAAGTGAGGCGCATGGTCGCTGGCATCCCGTTGGAATAGGCATTTACAATACTTATTAGCGCCCCTAGACTCGTTTGCAAACAGGTTTTCGCAAGGATCCGGCATGAGACATCCCGCATCAGGCCGGGGATCGCGCCCCGCAGGCATGGCCGCCACGAAAGACCCTCTTGGCAGGGTCCACCGCCGCGGCAAGGCCCGCGCCCTGACCGCCGGTCTCCCTCCGAAAGGCGCGCCCGCATGACCCAGACTGCCGATCGGATGCGGGCCTGGAAAGGTCCGGTGCTTTTCAGCTACGGCTTCCGGCCGTTCTTCCTCGGTGCCGCGATCTGGGCCGTGCTTGCCATGGCGCTGTGGCTGCCGATGCTGAGCGGCGCGGTGACCCTGCCGACGGCCTTCGATCCGGTCAGCTGGCACGCGCATGAATTTCTCTTCGGCTACCTCGGCGCGGTCGTCGCGGGGTTCCTGCTGACCGCGGTGCCGAACTGGACCGGGCGGTTGCCGATCGTGGGCTGGCCGCTGGCGGGGTTGGCCGCGCTATGGTTGCTGGGGCGGCTGGCGGTGGCGGTTTCGGCCTGGTTTGCCCCGGTCTTCGTCGCGCTCGTCGACTTGGCCTTTCCGCTCGCCCTAGCGCTGACCACCGGGCGTGAGATCGTGCTGGGCCGGAATTGGCGCAACCTGATCGTGCTGGGCATGGTCGCGGTCTTCACCCTCGCCAATGCGGTCTTCCACTGGGAGGCGGCGCGGCTGGACTACGCCGCCCAGGGCGCCGGGCTGCGCATCGGGCTGGCGGCCGCGATCATGATGATCGCGGTGATCGGCGGGCGCATCGTGCCGGCCTTCACCCGCAACTGGCTGATGCAGCGGCGCGGCGGGCGGTTGCCGGTGCCGCCGATGCAGGGGTTCGACAAGATGGCGCTCGCGGTGTTGCTGGCGGCGCTGCTGCTGTGGACCGCAGCGCCGGCCCATGCGCTGACCGGGGCGGTGCTGCTGCTCGCCGGGGCGCTGCAGCTCTTGCGGCTGGCCAGGTGGGCGGGGGATCGGACCATGGCCGAACCCCTCCTGACCGTGCTTCATGTCGGATACCTGTTCCTGCCGCTGGGTGCGCTGGCGCTCGGCGCCGAGACGCTCGCGCCCGGACTGGTCGGCATGGCCGCGGCGCAGCATGTCTGGATGGCGGGGGCGGTCGGGTTGATGACCCTGGCGGTGATGACGCGGTCGACACTCGGCCATACCGGGAAGGCCCTCACGGCGGGACCGGGAACCGTGGCGATCTATGCCGCCATCGTCATCGCGGTTCTGGGCCGGGTCGCCGCCGGGCACTGGCCGGAGGCGGCGACGGCGCTGCATGTTCTGTCGGGGCTGGGCTGGATCGCGGCGTTTGGCGGCTATGCCATCGTCTACGGGCGCCTGCTCCTGCTCCTGCGCCCGAGACCGAGACCGGCGGGCTGAGCGGTCGCCCGCGGCGGCGCGCGGGGCTCGGCCTCAGATGATCCCGTCCTCGTCGAACATCGGATCATCTTCCAGCTGGGACGACAGGTATTCCAGGGTTTCCTCGGCCTCTTCGGCATCGGCGACCTGGGCGACGTGGAACAGCGCGTCGCCCTCGTTGATGCTGGGAAACACCGTGCGGCCGACGATCAACCCGGCGAGATCCGTGACCACCGGGATTTCGACCTCGCCGAAGGGATCGGACACGATCGCGAGGGTTTCGCTGGCTTTGACCATGTCGCCCTCGGATTTGAAGGACCTCAGCAACCCGCCCTGCGGCGCGCGCAGCCAATGGCTGGACTTGGAAAGCAAAGGCTTGCGCTTGGGTTTGGAGATGCCCTTGGCCGGCAGCATCCCCTGGTCCCTGAGCACGCGCAGGATGCCGCTGACCCCCGATCGCACCGCCATTTCGTCGAACCGCAGCGCCTCGCCGGCCTCGAACAGCAGAACATCCACCCCGGCCTCCTTGGCCGCGCCGCGCAGCGAGCCCTCGCGCAGCCGCGAGCGCAGGATGACCGGCGCCCCGAACACCCGGGCCAGGCGCAGGGTTTCCCGGTTGTCGGGCGAGATCCGGACCTGCGGCATGTTGGTGCGGTGCACCGCGGCCGAGTGCAGGTCGATCCCGAGGTCGGCGCGGGCGACGATCTCGGTCATGAAGATGCGCGCCAGCCGCGACGCCAGCGAGCCGCCCTCGGTGCCGGGAAAGCAGCGGTTCAGGTCGCGCCGGTCGGGCAGGTAGCGCGAATGGTTGAGAAAGCCGAAGGTGTTGACGATCGGCACGGCGATCAGCGTGCCACGCAGGCTTTTCAGGTTCGGCATCCCGAGCAGGCGTCGCACGATCTCGACCCCGATGATCTCGTCGCCGTGAACCCCGGCGCTGACGAACACCACCGGGCCGTCGCGGCGGCCGTGGATGACATGGGCCGAGATCGTCACCGGCGTGTGGTCCGACAGCACGCTGACCGGCAGGTCGATCGTGCGCCGCGTCCCCGGCGCGACGGTTTGATCGCCGATCTGGAACGGCTTGCGCCTTGCCATCAGCCGCGGCCCTTGGTCCGGGTCTTGCCTGGGATGGCGGTTTTCTCGATGTGCTCGATGATCATGCCGGCGATGTCCTTGCCGGTGGCCTTCTCCACGCCTTCAAGGCCGGGAGAGGAGTTCACCTCCATCACCACCGGCCCGTGGTTCGAGCGCAGCATGTCGACGCCGCAGACGTTGAGGCCCATCGCCTTGGCCGCCCGCAACGCGGTCGAGCGTTCCTCGGGGCTGATCTTGATCACCTGCGCGCTGCCGCCGCGATGCAGGTTGGAGCGAAAATCGCCCTCGGCGCCGGTGCGTTTCATCGCGGCGACCACCTTGCCGCCGATCACGAAGGCGCGGATGTCGGTGCCGCCGGCTTCCTTGATGAATTCCTGCACGAGGATGTTGATGCCGGCGCCGCGGAACGCCTCGATCACCGACCTCGCCGAGCGGTCGGTATCGGCCAACACCACGCCGATGCCCTGGGTGCCTTCCAGCAGCTTGATCACCATCGGCGCGCCGCCGGCGATCCTGACCACTTCGTCGGTCTGTTTCGGATCATGCGCGAAGGTTGTCACCGGCAGGCCGATCCCGTCGCGCGCCAGCAGCTGCATCGAGCGCAGCTTGTCGCGCGAGCGCCCGATCGCCACGCTTTCATTGACCGGGTAGACCCCCATCATCTCGAACTGCCGCAGCACCGCGAGGCCGTAGAACGTGACCGAGGCGCCGATCCGCGGGATCACCGCGTCGTAGAGCGGCAGCTTTTCACCGTTGTAATAGATCTCGGGCCGGCGCGAGGCGATGTTCATGTAACACCGGGTGGTGTTGATGATGTCCAGCTCGTGCCCGCGAGCCAGCGCTGCTTCCTTGATCCGCTTGTGCGAATACAGGGTCGGCGCGCGCGAAAGCATGGCGATTTTCATCTCAGTCTCCTTGTGCGGGTGTGGTGAGCCAGGAGCGGCCACTGTCGACCAGAAGCCGGGCGCGACGCAAGGCGGAACGCCCGATGATGATCGGGAAGGTCATGTCGGCCCGGTCAGCGAGCGACACCTCGATGCGAATCCTGTGCCCGGCGATCAGAAGCCGGGTGCGGATGATAACCCGGTCCTGCGGCACGCCGCTGGTGTTGGTGATGGCGCGCCGGTCATGCAGGCGCAGGCGGCAAAGCCGTGCATCGTCCAGCCGGTCATGCTCGGGATGGAACTCGACCCAAGGCTCACCGTCCCGCTCGAAGATGCGGATGCGGCTGGCGTGCAGCGCGGTGGTGCGCGCGCCGGTGTCGATCTTGGCGTCGATCCGGTCGAGGCCGAGCTCCGGCAGGGCAACGTGTTCCCGCCAGCCTATGACGGTCGGTTTCCTGTGCATCGCTGTGTTCCGCTGCGGGGGGCGAGGAGGGACGCCTTCTGGCCGACCCTGTGACATCCCGAGGGTGCCTGGTGCCGTCGATTTGCGCCGCATACCCCGGAAAAACGACATCGTCGCCTGTTTTCGTGAGGATACCGGGGGTCACCCGCCGGCCCGGCCGATCGGTCGCGGCCGGGTGGGCCGCGGCGCCGCCGCCGCGCGAAGCACTTCGCGAGGCTGTTCAAGATCAAGTCCATGGTGCCTTGTCGCCCGAATCTGCGTTATCGTCATCTCATGAAAGAACTTCATCGCACCATTCGCCTTCTCTACAAAGGCCAGAGCCAGCGCGCCCGCAGGTTCCGCTATGGGTTGATCGCCTTCGATGCCGTGACGATCCTTTATTTCATCGGCACGGCGGCGCTGCCCGCAACAGACTACATGATGGCGGTGAACATCGGTCTGGGCCTGCTGATCCTGCTGGATCTCGCGGCCCGGTTCTGGATTTCGGAAAACCGGCGGCGCGAATTGACCCGGATCTACAACATCGCGGACCTGATCGTCATCACCTCGCTGGTGCTCGGCCCGTTGCTGGCCGAGAGCCTCGGCTTCCTGCGGGTGCTCAGGGGGCTGCGGCTGATCCATGCCTACCACCTCTTGCGTGACCTCCGGCGCGAGAGCCTGTTTTTCCGGCGCCACGAGGACGCGATCCTGGCCGCGGTGAACCTCTTCGTCTTCCTCTTCGTGACGACATCTCTCGTTTTCGTCCTCGCCTTCGAGGAGGAGTCGGGGCTGGAGGGCTATATCGACGCGCTCTATTTCACCGTGGCGACGCTGACCACGACGGGGTTCGGCGATATCACCATGACCACGCCGCACGGCAAGTTGCTGGCCGTGCTCATCATGGTCGTGGGGGTGGCGCTGTTCGTGCAGCTCGCCCGGGCGATCTTCCAGCCGTCGAAGATCAAGTACAAATGCCCCGAATGCGGGCTGAACCGGCATGAACCCGACGCGATTCACTGCAAGCACTGCGGCGAGCCGCTGAAGATCGAGACCGAGGGCAGCGATTGATCGCGCCGCGGTGGCGGCGCCGGCTCATTCTGCTTGCACCTCGTCGAGGCCGCGCGCCAGGCCTGCGCCGAGCGCGGCGATCACCGCGAAGGCGAGCAACACCGGGGCCGGGCCGAACAGGTCCGCGGCCAGCCCGAACAGGCCACCGGCCAGCAGCGCCGCCCCGATCAGGGTGTTGGACAGGGCGGTATAGCGGGCGCGGAAGGAATCCTCCGCCATGTCGGTCAGGTGCAGCTTGCGGCCGGCGCGCACGCCCTCGTAGGCGATCTGCGCGGCGAAGATCGCGGCGGCGGCCCCGAGCGCCCCGCCAAGGCCGTCGAACGCCAGGCCGAGCCCGCCGATCACGGCGAAGGCCGCCGCTCCCAGCCCGCCCGCCGCCATCAGCGTCTGCCGGCTGGAGCGGTCCGAGAACCGCCCCCAGATGTAGGACGCCAGCACCGAGGCGGCGGTCGAGGCCATCACCAGCGGGCCGAGTTCGTCCAGCGCGGTGCGTCCCGAGGCGGTGGACAGCATCACGATGAACGGCGGCGCCAGCGCGGTGACGGCGAGGGCGGCGCGCGCGGCGACGAACAGGCGCAGTTGCGCATCGGTCCACAGCGGCGCGACCAGCGCGGCGAACGAGCCGTCATCGTTGCCGGTTGCGGCGCCGTTCCGCGGTTCGCGCAGGGCGATGAATATGGCCGAGGCGAACAGGAAGGCGGCCCCCGCGATCGCGATGATCGCGGCGAGCGGCGCGACGGCGATCTCGAAAATCCCGGTCGCCATCAGCAGGCCCACGCCGAAAACCGAAACCGAGGCGACCGAGGCGGCGAGCCCGGTGATCGCGCCGCGCCGGCGCTTGGCGATGGTGCGCGCCAGCGCGTCCTTGTAGCTGACCGAGGCGGCCGAGCGCGCCACCGCCAGAACCGCGAGCGAGGCCAGGATCAACCCGCCCGCGAGCGCGCCCTCGAACAACAACGCCGCCGCCGCGATTCCCAGCGCCGCCAGCCCCTGCACCGCGCTGCCCACGGCCCAGAACCGCTTGCGCTGCGGGCTGGCCTCGACCCGGCGCGCGAGCGCAAGTTGCGGCAGCAGCGCGCCGGCTTCGCGCACCGGCACCAGCGCGCCGATGATCGCGCCCGGCGCGCCCAGCGCCGTCAGGAGCCACGACAGCACAAGCTTCGGGTCGATCAGGGCGTCGGCGGTCTTGGTGAGGGTGAGCGCCGCGACGTGGATCACCCCGTTGCGCGCCTCGCCGGGGCGGATGTCGTCGGCATCGGCCCCGGTGACCACGGAAAACATCTGTTTCATCGCCATGTGACGGGCTCCAGTCTCGATCGGTGCGGGCGGCCGGTGGCGCCCCGCGCCGCGCCGCCCGTGCGGGTTTCCGGCGAGCATCGGCGAAAAGCGCCGGGAATGCCATCGGGATCATTGCCGCGGCCGCGCGGGGCTTATCCCGACAGGATTTCCGCCAGCAAGGCGTTGGGAAAGCGGCGCGCGCGGGTGATGGCGAGGAAGGTTTCCTTGATCCCGTCGAGTTGCGCGGCCTCGACCAGCACGCCCGCCGCAAGCTCGTCGCGCACGACGATCGGCGGGATCACCGCGAGCCCGGCGTTCTCGCGGGCAAGCAGGCGCAGCATCGCCATGTCGTCGGCCTCGGCGGCAATGGCGGGAGAGACGCCGAGCCGGGTGGTCAGCGCATCGAAACCGGCGCGGATCGCGGTTTCCGGGGTGGGCAGGATCAACGGCTCCTCGGCGAGCAGGTCGGGCAGGGCACGCGGGGCCGGGCCAACCCGGGCGGGCGTGCCGATCAGGCTGACCGGCTGCTCGGCGATCGGATGGATCAGCCAGGGACTGGCGGCATCGCGCGCCGGGGGCAGGTTGGTGAGGATCACGTCGAGCGCGAGCGCGTCGAGCATGCGCAGCAGCTCGCCCTGCGAGCCCGAGCGCAGCACCACCTCGACATCGCGCCGGCCGATCAGCGGGCGCAGGAACTGCATCTGGAAGTTGCGCGAGAGCGTGGCCAGCGCCCCGACGCGCAGGGCCTGCCGGCCGCCGCCGGTCTCGCGCAGGGTGGCGGTGAGGTCTTCGGCGGTGCGGAAGATCGCCTCGGCATGGTCGAGCGCGATGCGCCCGGCCTCGGTCAGCAAGAGGCCGCGCCCGCGCCGCTCGAACAGGTCGTGACCGAGCGCGGCTTCGAGCGTCTTGATCTGGGTCGACAATGCCGATTGCGACAGGTTCAGCCGCCGCGCCGCGCCGGTGAGGGTTCCGTCCATCGCAACGGCGCGGAACAGCCGCAGGTGGTGGAGATTGAGACGGGACATACTTCTAGCCAGTAGAACGATTGGTGATAATATATGTAATTTTATAGAAGGAGCGCAACCGGTATCTCCGCGGCAACCCGCCCGAACCGGAGATTGCGCGATGATATCCCTTCCCCCCCTCGGCCTGATGGCGCCGATCCTGTTTCTCGCCCCCGCGGCGCTGGCGATGGTTCGCCCCGGCCCGCGCCCGAAGCATCTGCCGCGCCTCGCCGAAACCGCCGCGCTGGCGGCGCTGGCGCTGGCGCTGGCCGGGGTGGCGCAGCTCCTGCTCGCCGGGCCCTCCACCGTCGCGCTCGGCGACGGCGCCCTGCGGCTCGCGATCCGGCTCGACGCGATCAGCGCGACGATGACCCTGCTGGTCGCCTTCGTCGGCTGGGTGGTGATGCGCTACGGGCGCAGCTACCTCGACGGCGCGGCGCGCGAGGGGGCGTTTCACGGCTTCATGTCGCTCGCGCTGGCGGCGGTGCTGGTGCTGGTGCAGGCGGGCAGCCTCGCGGTGCTGATCCTGGCCTTCTTCGCGGTCGGGCGCGCGCTGCGGCGGCTGCTCCTGTTCCACGGCGAGCGGGCCGAGGCGCGGCGGGCGGCGGCGAAGCTGGCGCTGGTCTGGGGCATGGGCGACGTGGCGCTGGTGCTGGCCTCGGCGCTGCTGTGGTGGGCCTTCGCTACCGCCGACCTTGCCGCCCTCGGCGCCGCCGCGCGCGACGGCTTGCCGCTCGCGGCGCAGGTCGGGGTGGTCTTGCTCGTAATCGCGGCGCTGCTCAAGACCGCCTCGTTCCCGATGCACGGCTGGCTGACCGAGGTGATGGAGGCGCCGACGCCGGTCTCGGCGCTGCTGCACGCCGGGATCATCAACGCCGGCGGCTTCCTGTTGATCCGGCTCGCCGAGGTGGTTCAGGCCAGCCCCGGCGCGATGGCCGCCCTGCTCATGCTGGGGGGGATAACGGCGCTGTTCGGTGCGGTGGTGATGCTGACCCAGAGCGCGGTGAAAACGGCGCTGGCTTGGTCGACGGTAAGCCAGATGGGCTTTCTGTTGATGCAGATCGGGCTCGGGCTGTGGCCGCTGGCGGTTCTGCATATCGTCGCCCATTCGCTCTACAAGGCGCATGCCTTCCTGTCCTCGGGCGGGGCGGTGACGGCGGTGGCGCAGCTGCGGCGGCCCGGCCCGGTCGCGGTGCCGGGGATCGCGGCGGTGATCCGGGCCTTCGCGCTCGCGCTGGTGCTCTACGCGGTCGTTGCCACCGGGTTCTCCGTGCTGGTCGGACCGAAATCGGCGCAGGGGCTCAGCCTTGGCGCGATCCTTATCTTCGGCGTGGCCTACCTTGTGGCACAGGGGCTTGCCGATACCGCGCCGCGGGCACTGACCCGGCGCACGGTCAGGGCCGCCTTCGCCGCGGCAGTGGCCTATTTCGGCTTCCACGCCGCCGCCGGGGCGCTCTGGGGGCCGCATCTGCCCGCCCCGCCCGCGCCCGGACCGCTGGAATGGGCGTTGATCGCGCTGGCGGTGCTGTCCTTTGCCGTGGTCGCCGTGGGGCAGGCGCTGTTTCCGCTCTGGGCGCATCACCCGTCGACGGCCGGGATCAGGGTGCACCTGGCCAACGGCCTCTATCTCAACGCGGTCTTCGATCGTCTGATCGGCGGGCTGCGCGTCGTGAAATCGCGCTGAACGAAAGGGTTCTGCCATGTTCCTCAAGCACAAGACGATCGCGCCCGCCCGGGTGTCGAGCCTGCTGGTGGCCGCCGAGGCCGCGGCGCGGGCGATCCCGCCGGCCTTCCCGCTGGATGCAACGGTGGCGGTCAACCCGTTCCTTGGCCAATCGGGGGTGGATCTCGCCACCGCCTCGGCCCGGCTTGCCCGCGTGGCCGGGGTGCGTCTCACCCGGCCGCGGTCGGACTACGCCGCCGAGGTGGCGGCGGGCCGCATCACCGACGATGATCTCGCCGCCGCGCTGATCGCCAGCACGTCGCCCCTCAAGCCGGTGGACCTGGCGCTGCTGAAGGCGAAGCTGGCCCGCGAACGGCCGGCGCCACGGGCCTTGCCGAGCATCGCCGATCTCGCCGCCGAGGCGACCGGGATCGACTGGCCGGCGATCCTCGCGCGCGCCTTCGGGCTTTGGGCGGCGGGGCATTTTGACCGCGGCCAGGCGCTCTGGACGCCGGCGCCGGGGCGCTCGGCCTTCGCCGCCTGGCGGGAATGGGCGACGCATGATCTTGCGCCCGAGATCGCGGGGCTCACCGGGTTCTGCGCGCATGTGGCGGCGGCCCCCGACACCGCAGAACGGACGATCCTGCGCGCGGCGGAGGGTCTCGGCATCACCGACGCGGCGGCCGAAACCGCCTTTCACCGGCTGTTGATGGATCTCGGCGGATGGGCGCAGCACGCGCGCTGGCTGCTCTGGCAGGCCGAGCTTGCGGGCCGGTCCGACACCACGATCACCGACCTGATCGCGATCCGGCTGATCTGGGAGGAGGCACTGCTGGAGCACTGCCCGGACGTTGCCGAGGCCTGGGCCGACGTGTGCGCCGCGCATGCCGAACCGGTCGCGCCCGGACCCGACGAGGCGCTCGACGCGATCCTGCAGGATGCCGCCGAGAGGGCCGGGCAACGGCGGCTGGCGGCGGCGCTGCCCGGCGCGGGGGGGACGAACGATCGCCCCGCCGTGCAGGCGGCGTTCTGCATCGACGTGCGCTCGGAGGTGTTCCGCCGCGCGCTGGAGGCGCAGGATGCGGGCGTGCGCACGCTCGGCTTCGCCGGGTTCTTCGGCCTGCCTGTTTCGCATCGCGCGCATGGCTCCGATATCGCCGAGGCGCACCTGCCGGCGCTGCTGACGCCGGGCCTTGCCACCTGCAGCCACGCCGCAGCGGAAGCCGAGCAGGGGGCGCGGATCGCCGCGCGCGCCGCCCGCGCCTGGGGCCGGTTCCGGCAGGCGGCGGTGTCGTCCTTCGCCTTCGTCGAGGCAGCGGGGCCGACCTATGCCTGGAAACTGGTGAAAGACGCGCTCGGGCGCGGCGGCAAGGGGCTGGCGACCGGCCCCGCACCCCGGTTCGAGACCGGGCTGAGCCCGGCCGAGAAAGCCGCCACCGCCGCCGCCGCGCTCAAGGCGATGAGCCTGACCCGGGGCCATGCCCGGCTTGTCCTGCTGATCGGGCACGGCGCCCAGCTGGTGAACAACCCGCATGCCAGCGCCTATCATTGCGGCGCCTGCGGCGGGCATACCGGCGAGGTTTCGGCCCGCCTGCTCGCCAACTTGCTCAACGATCCCGAAACCCGCGCGGGATTGCCCGCCGAGGGGATCGACCTGCCGGCCGACACGCGCTTCGTCGCCGGGCTGCACGACACCACGACCGATGCGGTGGCACTGTTCGCCGACGATCCCGCGCCCGAACACGCGGCCGACCTTGCCCGGGTGCGCGGCTGGCTCGCCCGCGCCGGTGAACAGGCCCGGGCCGAGCGCGCGCTTGCTCTGCCGGGGGCGACGCCCGGGAGCATCGCGGCGCGCGCCACGAACTGGGCCGAACTCAGGCCGGAATGGGGGCTGGCGGGCTGTGCCGCCTTTGTCGCGGCGCCGCGCGCGGTCACTGCCGGGGTCGACCTGGGGGGCAGGGCGTTCCTGCACTGCTACGACTGGGCCGAGGATGCCGATTTCGCCACGCTGGAGCAGATCCTGACCGCGCCGGTGGTGGTGGCGAGCTGGATCAGCCTGCAATACTACGGCTCGGCGGTGGCGCCCGAGGCGTTCGGCGGCGGCAACAAGCTGATCCACAACGTCGTCGGCGGCATCGGCGTGGTGCAGGGCAACGGCGGCATCCTGCGGCCCGGTCTGCCGTGGCAGGCGCTGCACGATGGCGAGAGCCTGGTTCACGAGCCCCTGCGCCTGTCGGTGATGATCGCGGCGCCCCGCGACGCGATCGCCGGGGTGCTGGCGCGCCACGACGCGGTGCGCGCGCTGTTCGACAATGGCTGGCTTCATCTCTTCGCGCTGGAGGAGGGCCGCGTCGCCGCGCGCTATCGTCCGGGGTTGACCTGGCAGGCGGAGCGCGGCGCGCAACCGGCGGGGTGATCGTGCGCCCCGCGCCCGACGCGGGCGTCTGGCGGGGCCTCGGCCGCGCGGTCAGCCGAGCGTTTGCGTCCGGCGCTTCATCCAGGCGGCGATGCTGGCGCGCGAGCTGCCGACGATCGTGTAATGGTCCAGATCACGGGCGCGGCCGGCGATATCGCGGGCGCGAATCGGGCGTGGGTATCGCGCGCCTGCGGATCTGATCCAGACGCAGGCCAGTTCGCCGTTCTCGTCGATCTCGGCGAACAGCATGCCTTGGCTGTCAAGTTTGGCCATCGCCAAATCCCCCTCAACTCCAGCAGTCGATCAATCGTTAACGCTGCAGCCAGCGGCGGGCAAACGAAATCCTGTCGCACCCCCAGGCGGCGCATCTGGCGGCGCCGAGGGGAGCTCATGTCATAAAACTTTTCGCGAAACGTCACGAAAGGGTGATCCTCACGGGGTCTTGTCGCGGCGACAGAACCGAGGGGGCCTTATGCTTGTCGTTGAAGACCTGACCAAGACGTTCGGGGCGAACATCGCCGTGGACGCGGTGTCGTTCACCGTGGAAAAACCGATGATGATCGGCGTCATCGGCCGTTCCGGCGCTGGCAAATCCACCTTCCTGCGGATGATGAACCGGCTCACCGATGCCACCTCGGGGCGGCTCGCCTTCGAGGGCCGCGACGTGCTCGGGCTGACCGGGCGGTCCCGTCGCGACTGGCAATCGGACTGCGCGATGATCTTCCAGCAGTTCAACCTCGTGCCGCGCATGGACGTGGTGTCGAACGTGCTGCACGGCACCCTCGGCCGCCGCTCGACGCTGGCGACGATGTTCAACCTGTTCCCGCGCGACGACATTCACCGGGCGATCGACATCCTCGAACGGCTCGGCATCGCCGGACACGGACCGAAGCGGGCCGAGGCCCTCTCGGGCGGCCAGCAGCAGCGCGTGGCGATCGCCCGCGCCCTGATGCAGGACCCGAAGATCATCCTCGCCGACGAGCCGATCGCCTCGCTCGACCCGATGAACGCCCAGACCGTCATGGAGGCGCTGCGGCGGATCCATGAGGAAGACGGGCGCATGGTGATCGCCAACCTGCACACGCTCGACACCGCCCGGCGCTACTGCGACCGGGTGATCGGGATGCGCGACGGGCGGATCGTGTTCGACGGCACGCCCGACCAGCTCACCACCGGCGCCGCGCGCGACATCTACGGCGCCGGCGCGGATTTTTCCGAAGCCGCGACCAGCACCAGCATCGACGCCATCGAAACCCCCGCCGCCCGCGCCTTGCACGAGGCGGAGGCGATCGTCTGAGTTTCCATCCCCGCCGCCACCCCGCGCCGGGCCCAACCACCGAAGAGAGAGAAACGATGAAAACCACCCTTGCGGCCATCCTGGCCACCACCGCCCTCGCCACCCCGGTTCTCGCCGACAACCACGGCGGCGGCATCACCGAATTCCGCATCGGCATCCTCGGCGGCGAAAACGCCCAGGACCGGATGACCTCGAACGAGTGCTTCCGCGCCCACACCGAGGAGCTGCTCGGTGTGCCCACCAGGCTGTTCACCCCGGCCGATTACGACGGCGTGATCCAGGGCCTGCTCGGCGGCACCATCGACATGGCCTGGCTCGGCGCCTCGGCCTATGCCAAGACCTTCCTGACCGATCCCGAGGCCGTCGAGCCGGTGCTCGTGAAGGTCAACGTCGACGGCTCCTACGGCTATCACTCGATCGGCTTCGCCCGCGCCGACAGCGGCATCACCTCGCTCGAAGACATGCAGGGCAAGGTTTTCGGCTTCGGCGACCCGAACTCCACTTCGGGCTTCCTGATCCCCTCGATCGAGATCCCCGAGATCACCGGTGGCTCGATGGACTCGGGTGACTACTTCGGCGAAGTGAAGTTCACCGGCGGTCACGAGCAGACCATTGTCGCGGTGTTCAACGGCGACATCGACGGCGGCGTGACCTGGGCCGACGGCCTCGGCGAATGGGAAGAGGGCTACAACTCCGGCGCGCTGCGCAAGGCCTCCGACGCCGGCATCGTCGACATGAACGAGCTGGTCGAGATCTGGAAGTCGAAGCCGATCCCGGAAGGCCCGATCGTTCTGCGCAAGGCGCTGCCCGAGCGCGTCAAGGTCGACATGACCGCGCTCATGGCCTCGCTGCCTTACATGGACGCCGACTGCGCCTACAACTTCATGGCCGGCGATGCGCTCGGCATGATGCCGATCAACCACGACGCCTATGAATCGATCATCGGCGCGCGCCTCGCGGTGCAGGATAACTGATCGCAACCAAAGACCGAGGCCCGGTCCCCGCGCGGGGGCCGGGCCGCTTCATGAAGACGCCGGAATACAAGGGGTATCGCCATGGCGGACACCACGCTGAACCAGGGTTCGCCCGAGGGCACGGCCGAGATCCGCGACGCCTACATGGCGATGACGCGCACAAAGCGGATGTATGGCGGCATCATGCTGGTGGTGTTCATTGCGCTGATGACGTCGGGCTTCATGCTGGCCGACAGCCGCAACGCGGGCGGTTTCTGGGACGGTATCCTCAACATCTTCCAGTTTCCCGGTGAGGTGCTGGCCGAGGCCAGCGCCAAGGCCGCGAACCTGCCCGCGCTGATGGTGAAGTTCTTCCCGTCGCTGCTGGAGACGGTGAATATCGCCGCCGCCTCGACGCTGGTGGGCGGTTTGCTCGCGATCGTGCTGTCGCTCCTCTCCACCCGGGGGCTCGCGCGGTTCCCGCGCCTGATCGGGCTGTTCCGGCGGATGATGGACATCATGCGCGCGGTGCCCGAGATCGTCATTGCGCTGGTGCTGATCTTCATCCTCGGCGGCGGCCCGGTTCCGGCGATGATCGCCATCGCCTTCCACACCGCCGGCGCGCTCGGCAAGCTGTTCTCCGAGGTCAACGAGAACGCCGATCTCAAGCCGGTCGAGGGGCTGGCTTCGGTTGGCGCGAACTGGGCGCAGCGGATGCTGCTCGGCGTGGTGCCGCAGGTGGCGCCGAACTGGCTGAGCTACGCGCTCTTGCGCTTCGAGATCAACATCCGCGCTTCGGCAATCCTGGGTTTCGTCGGCTCCGGCGGGATCGGCTACGACCTGAAAAACGCCTTCAGCTGGGGGCAGGGACGATACGACGAGGTGGCGGCGATCTTCATCCTGCTGTTCCTCACCATCGTGTTCTTCGACCAGCTTTCCAGCCACTACCGCAACAAGCTCGTGGGAAAGGCCTGAGCCATGACCGCCATTGCCGACATGCCGCAGACCGAAAGCCTGCATGACACCGCCACCCGGCTGATCGCGCGCAAGCGCATCCTCGCCTTCGCGGTGCCGGGGGTGATCCTCGCCTATTTCGGCTACCTGTTCTTCGCTTTCGACATCCCCGGCCTGATGGACCGCGCGCGGATGGATAACGCCGCGATCCTCGTCGCCGACAGCTACAGCTACAAGACCCACGTCACCCACGACAACCGGAACGGCGGGCTGAGCTTTGCCGTCGAGGGCGAGGCCAAGGGCACCTACCCCGAAGGCATGGTGCCGGAGTTCGTGACGATGAGCGGTGACGATGCCGTCCGGATCGAGTTGAAGGCAGGCGAGAGCGCCGAGATCAACGGCTCGACCTTGCGCTATATCGTGCCCGACTACGGCACCGTCACGGTGCGGATGGAGGGGCGCGAGATCCTGCTCGATACCCCCGATGGCGCGGTGCCCGACTGGATCAGCGCCAGTTCCTCGCGGGTCAACATCACCGGCGCGGGCGGCCGCGCCAGCGTGACCCGCGCGCGCACCGAGGTGTTTCGCTACTCCTTCGGCTGGGAGCTGTTCTGGTTCACCCTCGACAGCCCGTTCCACGGCAAGACGCCCGTCGAACTGGCCGGGCTGGTGCTTTCCGGCGACCGCGTCGTCGAGGGCAAGAGCAACCTGGCCGCCATCGTGCAGGATGTCTGGACCAACAAGATGTGGCGCCACAGCGACGTGCTCTGGGCGATCTTCGAGACCGTGCTGATGGCCTTCCTCGGCACCATGGGCGCGGCCCTGGTGGCGCTGCCGATGGCCTTCCTCGCGGCGAAGAACTTCAGCCGCCTGATGAGTGTGCGTTTTGCCATGCGCCGGCTGTTCGATTTCGTGCGCGGGGTCGACGGGCTGATCTGGACGATCATCCTCAGCCGCGCCTTCGGCCCCGGCCCGATGACCGGCGCGCTGGCGATCCTGATCACCGACACCGGCTCTTTCGGCAAGATGTTTTCCGAGGCGCTGGAGAATGTCGACGACAGGCAGATCGAGGGCGTCGCCTCGACCGGGGCCAAGACGCTGCACCGCTACCGCTTCGGGGTGATCCCGCAGATCACGCCGGTGCTGCTCAGCCAGGTGCTCTACTACCTCGAATCCAACACCCGCTCGGCCACCATCATCGGCGCGATCACCGGCGGCGGCATCGGCCTTCTGTTGACGCAGGCGATGATTACCCAGAAGGATTGGGAAGAGGTCAGCTACTACATCGTGCTGATCGTGCTGATGGTGATGGCGATGGATACGATCTCGGGCTGGCTGCGCCGCCGCTTGATCAAGGGCGCATGATGCGGCTCCTGGTGACGGGGGCGAACCGCGGCATCGGCGCGGCGCTGGTGGATGCGGCGCGCGCCGCGGGCCACGAGGCACTGGCGGCAACGCGGCCGGGGCAGGGCGGCGACGTGATCTTCGATGTCACTGATCACGCCGCGCTCGCCCGTGCGGCGGCCGACCTCGGCCCGCTCGACGTGCTGATCAACAACGCCGGCATCATCGGCCCGGCGCGGCAATCGACGCTCGACATGGATTTCGGCGGGTTCCGCGAGACGCTCGAAGTCAACACCCTTGCGCCGCTCGCGGTGGCGCAGGCCTTCCTGCCCAACCTGCGCCGGGGCCAGCGCCCGCGCATCCTGTCGGTCTCGTCGCAGATGGCCTGGATGGGCTACGCCAAGTCCGACCGGATCGCCTACCGCGCCTCGAAAGTTGCGCTCAACAAGGTGATGCAGGGGCTCGCCACCGATCTTGCCGCCGAGGGCATCGCCGTCGGCGTCGTCGATCCGGGCTGGGTGCGCACCGACATGGGCGGGGCCGAGGCCGAGGAAGACCCCTCGGCGGTGGCCCGTGGCATCCTCGCGCTCGCCGAGACGCTCACGCCCGCGCGCAGCGGCCGGTTCTGGACATGGCGCGGGCAGGAGCGGGAGTATTGACGGCTTCCATGATCGGGCTTGACGCGCTTTCGCTTCTCCTTGCCAAGCATGGGCTGGCGGTGCTGGCCCCGGCTGCGCTGATCGAGGGGCCGATCGTGACGGTGATCGCGGCCTGGCTCGCGAGCCGTGGGCTGTTCGACGTCTGGAGCGTCGCGGCGGTGGTGATCGCGGCCGACCTGCTGGGTGATTTCGCCTTCTATGCCCTCGGGCGCGGTGGTCTGGCGCGGCTGCCGCTGCGCTGGCGCACCCGGCTCGGCCTCAACGCCGACCGCCTCGCGCGGCTCGCGGGGCATTTCGAGGTGAAGGGCGGGCGGACGCTGCTCCTGGGCAAGCTGACCCACAGTTTCGGTTTCGCGGTGCTGGTCGCTGCCGGGGCGGCGCGGATGCCGCTGCTTACCTTCTTCTGGTTCAACCTGCTTGGCACGGTGCCGAAAAGCCTCGCCTTCGTGGGCATCGGCTATGGCTTCGGCGCGGCCTATGCGCGGATCGACGACTGGATCGCGCGCGCCTCGCTGGCGGTGCTCGCCGTGGCGCTGCTTGCCGGGGTGACCTGGCTGATCACGCGGGGGGCGCGGCGATGACGTATTCACCCCGGCTGTCGTGCATCATCCCCGCCTACAACGAGGCGCCCCGGATCGGCGCGGTGCTGCAAACCGCGCTCGCCACCGCGCTGATCGACGAGGTGATCGTGGTCGATGACGGCTCCACCGATACCACCGCCCTGATCGCCGACGGCTTCGCCGTGCGCCATCCCGGCCTTCGGGTGCTGCGCCAGCCGGTGAACGGCGGCAAGACCCGGGCGGTTGCGGCGGGCGTGGCGGCGGCGCGGGGCGAGTTCCTGCTGCTGCTCGACGCCGATCTCGCCGGGCTGGCGCCGGATCACCTCGCCAGCCTTGCCGATCCGGTGATCGGCGGGCGGGCCGGGGCGGCGATCAGCCTGCGGCGCAACGCGCCCTGGCCCTGGCGCGTGATCGGGCTGGACTACATCTCCGGCGAGCGGGTCTTGCCGCGCGCGCTGCTCGCGGCGCATCTCGACCGGCTCGACGCCCTGCCGCGCTTCGGGCTGGAGGTGTTCATGAACCGGCTCTGGATCGCCAACGGCCTGCAGATCGCCGTGGTGCCCTGGCCCGGGGTCTCCAGCCCGCTGAAGGGGGCAAAACAGGGGCTGCGCGCCGGATTGCGCGCCGATGTGAACATGATGGGCGATATCTTCCGCACGATCCGGCCATGGGAGGCGCTCACCCAGATCGCCACCCTGCGGTCGCGGCGGATCTGACAGCGAAAGGACCCCTATGCCCAGGCTCGGAGACGACCCCTTCCTGCACGAAGGCTGCGAGATCACCGCGACCGATTTCGGCCGTTTCGTCGAGATCGGCGCCGGCTCGCGGCTGCAATTCTCGACCATCGGCGATTATTCCTACTGTGACCGTTACGCCGATATCGCCAATGCCGAGGTCGGCAAGTTCGCCAATATCGCCAGTTTCGCCCGGATCGGCCCGACCGATCACCCGATGGCGCAAGCGTCGCTGCACCACTTCCTCTACCGCTCGCCCGATTACTGGGACGATGCCGATATCGACGCCGGGTTCTTCGCCCAGCGCAAGGCGCGCCGCTCGCGGATCGGGCATGACACCTGGATCGGCCACGGGGCGGTGATCCGCCCGGAGGTGACGGTGGGCGACGGCGCGGTGGTGGCCTCGCTGGCGGTCGTCACCCGCGACGTGGCACCCTATACCATCGTCGCCGGCATCCCGGCCAAGCCGCTGCGCGCGCGTTTTCCGCAAGCCGTGGCGGAGCGGCTCATGGAGATGGCGTGGTGGGATTGGAGCCACGAAACGCTGCGCGAGCGGCTCGACGAGTTCCGCCGCCTGCCGATCGAGGCCTTCCTCGAAAAATTCGGCTGATTATTCCGCCGCCATCCCCAGCGTGGTGCGCGCGCCGAGCAGGCGCACCGCGGCCTCGCCGGAAAGATGGGCGATCCGTCCGGCCGAGATCGTCGCCTCGATGCTGCGGCTCTCGGCGTTGACCAGAACGAAGTCGGCGCGTTTGCCGGCGGCGATCTCGCCGCGGTCGTGCAGGCGCATGATCCGCGCCGGCACCGTCGAGATCATCGCCCAGGCGCGCGGCAGGCTGCGCACCCCGAGGTCGGCCAGCGTCCAGGCCGCCTCGGCGAGGCTGCGGTAATGGTAGTCCGACACCAGCACGTCGCACTGGCCCTTGGTGATCAGCGAGATCGCCGGGATGCGCCCGGCCTGCGAGCCGCCGCGCACCACGTTGGGCGCGCCCATGATCACCACGTCGCCCATCGCCCGGGCCACGGCGGCGGCACCGAAGGCGGCGGGAAACTCGGCGACATGCGCCCCGAGGATGTGGAAGCGTTCGCGGGTTTCGCCGTCGGGGTCGTCGTGGCTGCCGTAAACGATGCCGTTGCGGTCGAAGGCCTCGACCAGTCGAAGCAGGTTGCGCGGCACCTGCGCCTCGGCGGCGCGCGCCCGCTCCAGCCCCTGGCGCAGGGCTTCGAGCGGCCGGCCCTCGCGCTCGGCCCAGGCGGCCAGCTTGTGCGGCGCGCGCGCGGCCATGGTCAGGGTTTCGGGCAGGTGATTGTTGAACACCACGTAGTCGATGCCGTGGCGCAGCACCGCCGCGATCAGCCGGTCGCGGGTTTCGGGCATGTGGGTTTCGGCCCGAACCTGCAGCCGCAGGTCGATCAGCGCGCCGGGGCTGAAGCTCTCGAGTTCGAACATCAGCGCCTCGGCGAAGTCGGGGCTGCGCATGCCGCCCTCCCAGCTCCAGCCCTGCGCCAGCCAGGCGGTGGTCACGCCATGGGCGGCGGCGTCGCGCTGGGTGGCGCGCAAGCCGCTTTCGATCGGGAACGGGGCGCTGGGGCGCGGCGCGATGTGGCGCTCGAAGGCGTCGCCATGCAGGTCGATGATCCCGGGCAGGAGCAGGTAGCCGGAAAAATCGCATTCGGGCGCGCGATCATCCGAGAAGACGCCATCGGCCACCGTTACCGCCTCGCGGTGCAGCGCGCCGTCGCGAAGAAGGGTCGCGCCGGTGAGGCGCAGCGGTGGAAGCATGGACATGACGAAGCCTGCGGTTGTCTTATCACGCCTTTATAGCTGTGGATTGTATCGGGATCGTGACGTGAAATCAGTCGTTTGCGAGGCTGAGGGTGACCCTGTCGCCGGCGAACCACGTAAGCCCCCGCTCGATCCGCACGCCCTCGGGCGTGACGTTGATCGCCTCGGTGCGCAACAGCGGGTCACCCTCGCGCAGGCCGAGGTGCAGCGCCTGGGTCGGGCTGGCGCGCTCGGCGCTCACCCTGGTCTCGGCGCGCAGGTAATCAGCGATGCCGTTGCGCCGCAGGGCTTCGGTGACCGAGGATACCTCGGCCAGAGTGTCGGCGAGGCCGGGCAGGAGGCCGGCCGGGAAGGTGCTGACGAAATGCGCGAGCGCGGTGCCGTTGGCGAGCGAAAGCCCCTCGTAGACGACCACCGGCGCGCCGGGGGCGAGGCCGAGGGCGCGCGCCTCGAGCGGATCGCAGGGGCGGGTTTCGACCCGCAGCACGCGCTTCTCCGGCAACCGCCCGGAGGCGCGGATATTCTGGTGAAACCGCACCCGGCGCCCGATCGGGTAATCGGTCGGCGCGGCAGCGACGAACACGCCCGCCCCCCGGCGCGACCGCACCAGCCCGCGCTCGGCCATGTCGGCGAGCGCGCGGCGCACGGTGTGGCGGTTCACCCCGAAGCGGGCGGCGAGGGCGGCCTCGGTGGGCAGCTTGTCGCCCGCCCGGTAATGGCCCGCGCCGATCTCGGCGGCGAGCGTCGTGGCGATGGCGGTCCAGACCGGGGTGCGGGGCATATGTCACCAAAAATTCACACGCATGGGCTTGCCGGGGTGTCCCAGCATCCGGTAACATTTGTATAGTTGTATAGAAACGATGGCAAGGTGTCTGATGTCTCCGACGATACAAGACCACGCCGCGCGCAAGCGGTGGATGGGCCTGCTGGCCAAGGCCCCGCCGGCGCGGCTTTCGGCGCTGGTCGAGGCGCTGGGGCCGACGCCCGGCTTCACTTGGCTGCGTGCCCCCGAGGTCGGCGGCGTGATGATGCAGGGCCGCATGGGCGGCACCGGCGGGCGGTTCAACCTCGGCGAGACGACGGTGACGCGCTGCGCGCTCCGGCTCGACAGCGGCGAGGTGGGCCATGCCTATGTGCGCGGGCGCGACAAGGACCACGCCACCCGCGCCGCGCTGGTCGACGCGTTGATGCAGACGCCGCGGGCGGGCGCCGTCGAGGCCGCCGTGCTGACGCCGCTCGAAGCCGAGGCCGAGGCCGCGAAAGCTGCGCGCGCGGGCAAGGCGGCGGCAACGCGGGTGGATTTCTTCACCATGGTGCGGGGGGAAGACTGATGCGTGACGAGGCACTTACCGGCGGATTCGCCGATGCCCCGGTCGAGGCGGCGCGGGCCTTCCGCGCAGCGCTGTCGGCGCTGGCGCGCCCCGGCCGGATCGAAACCATCGGCGGGGCGGCGGCGCCCGCGCCGGTCTCGGAGGCCGCCGCCACCCTTTTGCTGACCCTCTGCGATGGCGAAACCCCGCTGTATCTCGCCCCGAGCCACGACAGCCCGGCTTTGCGCGAGTGGATCGCCTTCCACATCGGCGCGCCACTCACCGACCGCGCCGGGGCGGCCTTCGCGCTCGGCACCTGGGAGGCGCTCGCGCCGCTCGATACCTTCGCCCGCGGCACGTCCGATTACCCCGACCGCTCGACCACGCTGATCGTCGAGGTGCCGCGGCTCGCGCCCGAGGGCAAACGCCTGACCGGCCCCGGGATCGAGACCGAGGCGCGGCTGAACCTCCCCGAAGTGGCGGCGTTCCGCGCCAACCGCGCGGGCTTCCCGCTCGGGTGGGATTTCTTTTTCACCGCCGGCACGGCGCTCGCCGCCCTGCCGCGCAGCACCGTGGTGGAGGACGCCTGATGTATGTTGCCGTCAAGGGGGGCGAACGCGCCATCGACAATGCCCATGCCTGGCTCGCCGAGGAACGCCGCGGCGATCGGGGCGTCGCCGAGCTTTCGGTGCCGCAGATCCGCGAGCAACTGGCGCTGGCGGTGAACCGGGTGATGGCGGAGGGCTCGCTCTACGATCCCGACCTGGCCGCGCTGGCGATCAAGCAGGCGCGCGGCGACATGATCGAGGCGATCTTCCTGATCCGCGCCTATCGCACCACGCTGCCGCGCTTCGGCACCTCGCGCCCGGTGAACACCGGCGCGATGGTCTGCGACCGGCGGATCAGCGCCACCTTCAAGGACGTGCCCGGCGGGCAGGTGCTGGGGCCGACCTTCGACTACACCCACCGGCTGATCGACTTCGCGCTCGCCGCCGAGGGCGAGCCGCCGCGCGCCGCCGAGGCGCAGGCGCAGGCCGGCGAGATGCCGCGCGTCACCGATTACCTGAACCTCGACGGGCTGATCCAGCCCGAGCCGGAAGATGACGAAACCCCGCCCGACATGACCCGCGCGCCGATGGAATACCCCGCCGGCCGCGCCCTGCGGCTGCAGGCGCTCACCCGCGGCGACGAGGGCTTCGTGCTGGGCATGGCCTATTCCACCCAGCGCGGTTACGCCAAGAACCATCCCTTCGTCGGCGAGCTGCGCATCGGCACGGTGGCGGTGGAGGTGGATATCCCCGAGCTTGGCTTCGCGGTGGAGATCGGCGAGGTGGTGCTCACCGAGTGCGAAACCGTCAACCAGTTCACCGGCTCGAAGACCGAACCGGCGCAATTCACCCGTGGCTATGGCCTCGTCTTCGGCCAGTCGGAGCGCAAGGCGATCTCGATGGCGCTGGTCGACCGGGCGCTGAGGTGGCAGGAGCTGGGCGAGGACAACCTCGGCGCCCCGGCGCAGGACGAGGAATTCGTGCTCTCCCACGCCGACAACATCCAGGCGACCGGGTTTCTGGAGCATATCAAGCTGCCGCATTACGTCGATTTCCAGTCGGAGCTGGAACTGGTGCGCCGGCTGCGGGCCGAGGCCCGGGCGTCGCAGGAACGGGAGGCGGCGGAATGAAACCTTCGGTGGTGGTGTTCGACATCGGCGGCGTACTCGTCGACTGGGACCCGGCGCGGGCGTTCGAGCCGCTTCTGGGCGGCCGCGCCGAGGCCGAGGCGCTGCTCGCGCGGATCGGCTTTCATGACCTCAACGCCAAGGCCGACGCGGGCGCGCGTTTCACCGATCTCACCGCCGGGCTAGACGATGAAGGCGACCGGCGCGCCCTCGCGGCCTACGTCGGGCATTTCGCCCGCAGCGTCGAGACGGCGATCGAGGGCACCTGGGCACTGCTCGAAGACCTGCGCGGGCGCGGCGTGCCGCTGCACGCGGTCACCAACTGGTCGGCCGAGACCTGGCCGGAAGGTCTGAAAATGCACCCGCGCCTGGGCACGGCCTTCGGGGTGACGGTGGTTTCGGGCCAGGAGGGCATCGCGAAGCCCGATCCGGGCATCTTCGCGCTGCTCTGCAGCCGTGCCGGGGTGCAGCCCGGCACCTGCCTGTTCATCGACGATTCGCCCCGCAACGTCGCCGCCGCGCGCGCCTTCGGCATGGACGCGGTGCAGTTCACCGATCCGCCCGCGCTGGCGGCGGACCTGACCGAAAGGGGCCTGCTGTGAGCGCCTACAACTTCGCCTACCTCGACGAGCAGACCAAGCGGATGATCCGCCGCGCGCTGCTCAAGGGCATCGCCATTCCCGGCTACCAGGTGCCTTTCGCCAGCCGCGAAATGCCGATGCCCTATGGCTGGGGCACCGGCGGCGTGCAGGTCACCGCCGCCTGCCTGACGCCGGAGGACCGCCTCAAGGTGATCGACCAGGGCGCCGACGACACCACCAACGCGGTGTCGATCCGCAAGTTCTTCGAGACCACGGCGGGGGTGGAAACCACCGAGCGCACCCGCGCCGCGACGGTGATCCAGACCCGCCACCGGATCCCCGAAGAGCCGCTGGGGGAGGACCAGATCCTCGTCTACCAGGTGCCGATCCCGGAGCCCTTGCGCTTTCTGGAGCCGCGCGAGACCGAGACGCGGCGGATGCACGCGCTGGAGGAATACGGGCTGATGCACGTCAAGCTCTACGAAGACATCGCCCGCCACGGCGCGATCGCCACCTCCTATGCCTACCCGGTGAAGGTGGAAGGGCGTTACGTGATGGACCCTTCGCCGATCCCGAAATTCGACAACCCCAAGCTCGAAAGCGCCGCGATCCAATTGTTCGGCGCGGGCCGCGAGCAGCGGATCTACGCGATCCCGCCGCATACCAGGGTGGTCAGCCTCGATTTCGAGGATCACCCCTTCGTGGCCTCTAAGGCCGATCACGCCTGCGACCTGTGCGGCGCGGACCACAGCTATCTCGACGAGGTGATCGTCGATGATGCGGGCGGGCGGATGTTCGTCTGTTCCGACACCGATTTCTGCGCCACGCGGCAGGCCGAGGGCCACCGCGGGCGCCTCAGCCCGGAGGCCGCGGAATGACCCAGCCAGATTTCTTCGAAGAAATTTGCCAAGGATTTTCGAAAATCCCTGGCCGCCCGGAGGCC
Organism: Sinisalibacter lacisalsi; assembly: GCF_014640115.1. Taxonomy (GTDB): domain Bacteria; phylum Pseudomonadota; class Alphaproteobacteria; order Rhodobacterales; family Rhodobacteraceae; genus Sinisalibacter; species Sinisalibacter lacisalsi. The sequence continues at coordinate 288,984 of NZ_BMGI01000002.1, forward strand.
TCGGCATGACCCCGCTGCTTTCGGTGCGCGATATCGCGAAATTCTACGGCCCCCGGGTGGGCTGCGAGGGCGTGGGCTTCGATCTCTACCCCGGCGAGGTGATGGGCATCGTCGGCGAATCCGGCTCTGGCAAGTCGACGCTGCTGAACGTGCTCGCCGGGCACCTGCCGGCCGATCGCGGCGAGGTTCTGTTCGACACCCGCGCCGAGGGGTTGAAGGACACCCTGGCGATGTCGGAGTCCGAGCGGCGGATGCTCGCGCGCACCGACTGGGCCTTCGTGCACCAGAACCCGCGCGACGGGCTGCGCATGGGGGTGAGCGCCGGTGGCAACGTCGGTGAACGGCTGATGGCGGTGGGTGCGCGGCATTACGGCGAGATCCGCGGCACCGCGCTCGACTGGCTCGACCGGGTCGAGATCGAGGCCGGGCGGATCGACGACCGCCCGCGCGCCTTTTCCGGCGGGATGCAGCAGCGGCTGCAGATCGCGCGCAACCTGGTGACCGGACCGCGGCTGGTGTTCATGGACGAGCCCACCGGCGGGCTCGACGTGAGCGTGCAGGCGCGCCTTCTCGACATGCTGCGCGGGCTGGTGCGCGAAATGGGGCTTTCGGTGCTCATCGTCACCCACGATCTCGCCGTGGTGCGCCTGCTCGCCGACCGCCTTATGGTGATGAAATCGGGCCGCGTGGTCGAGGCCGGGCTGACCGACCAGGTGCTCGACGACCCCCAGCATCCCTATACCCAGCTTCTCGTTTCCTCCGTCCTGCAGGTGTGACCATGATCCGCGTCGAAAACGTCTCCAAGTCCTTCACCCTGCACAACCAGGGCAGCGCGACGATCGAGGTCATGCGCGGCGCCAGCCTCGCGGTGGCGCCGGGTGAATGCGTCGCGCTCACCGGCAATTCCGGCGCCGGCAAGTCAACGCTGATGCGGATGATCTACGGCAATTACCTCGCCGCATCGGGGAGGATCCTCGTCGGCGCGGTCGACGTGGCGCGCGCCGAGCCGCGCGAGATTCTCGCGCTGCGCCGCGCCACCCTGGGCTATGTCAGCCAGTTCCTGCGGGTGGTGCCACGGGTGCCGACGATCGAGGTGGTCGCCGAGCCGCTGCTCGCGGTGGGCACGCCGCGCGAGGCCGCGCTGGCGCGCGCCGGCGGGCTTCTGGCCCGGCTCAACATTCCCGAAACGCTGTGGGGCCTGTCGCCCACCACCTTTTCCGGCGGCGAGCAACAGCGGGTGAACATCGCCCGCGGCTTCGCCCACGACTACCCGGCGATGCTGCTCGACGAGCCCACCGCCTCGCTCGACGCGGGCAACCGCGAGACCGTGCTGGCGCTGATCGAGGAGGCCAAGGCGCGCGGCGCGGCGATCGTCGGGATCTTCCACGACGAGGCGGCGCGCGCCCGGGTGGCCGACCGCGAGATCGACGTCTCCGCCTTCACCCCGAAGGCGGCGGCATGAGCCGTATCTTCGCCATCGTCGGCCCCTCGGGCGTGGGCAAGGACAGCCTGATGCGCGCCGCGGCGGAGCGCTTGCCGGAGCTGCACCTGGTGCGCCGGGTGATCACCCGCGATCCCGACGCCGGCGGCGAGGATTTCCACGCGGTCAGCCGCAACGCCTTCCAACGCCTGCGCGCGGACGGGGCCTTCGCGCTCGACTGGGAAGCGCACGGGCTGCACTACGGCATCCCCGCCGAAGTGGAACTGCGGCTGACGCGCGGCGAGACGGTGCTGTTCAACGGCTCGCGCGCCATGCTGGGGCAGGCGGCGGCGGTGTTTCCGGCGCTGCGGGTGGTCCACGTCACCGCCCGGCCGGAGGTTCTGGCGGCACGGCTCGCCGGCCGGGGGCGCGAAACCCCGGGCGAGATCGCGGCCCGGCTCGAGCGGGCGCGGCTGGCCTTGCCCGCCGGGCTCGACGTGGCGGAGATCGACAATTCCGGCGCGCTGGAGACGGCGGCGGAGGCGCTTGTGGCGCTGCTTCAGCCGGCCAGCGCGTAGCGGTTCAGAAGATGGAACATCCCGCCCTCATCCTCGCCGAACAGGCACAGATCGGCCACCCGGAACGGCCGTGGCAGGATTGGCGCGAGCACCGGCGCGAGCGCGCGCGCGGTCTGGTCGAGGTCGGCCGCGGCGAGTCGTCCGCTGAGGGTGAGATGAAAGCGGAAATCCTCCATCACGTAAGGATAGCCCCATGCGGCGAGGTTGGCCTCCTGCCGCGGGGTGAGCTGTGCGGCCGCGCGGCGTCGGTCAAGCTCGGCGGCGGTGGGCGGCAGGCGGTGCCGGTCGAGGCCCTTGACGACCTCGGCGGCGAGGGCGGCCAGCGGCGTGGTGTCGCCCTCGGGCACCAGCGCGAGAAAGCCGCCGAGCGGGCGCAGGGCGAGCCCGTCGAGCGTGACCGGGGCGAGATGCGCGCAGAGCACGGCGAGATCGCCTTCCAGCGCGCTGCGGTCGGTGGCAAGCCGGAACGGCGGCTTGATGGTTCCGTGAAAGCCGTATTTGCGCGGCGTCGCGGTGATCTCGGCGGCGGCCATCGGCAGGCCGGGCAGGGTGACCGGCCCGGCGTGACGGCCGCGCGCGGCATCCCACCCCAGCCATTCGGCCGCGAAATCGGCCAGCGGCCCGGCCTCGGGTGCGTAGTAGACAGCGAAACGAGAATATTTTTCCATGCGCCCCCGCCTAACCGCGTTTCGTCACAATTCGGTGACACCGCAGTGGCAGTCAAGCGCGGCGAACAGCGGAGAGAGAGATGAGCGAGATGATCCTGAGCAACGCGCGGATCGTGCTGGACGACGAGGTGATCGCGGGCAGCCTGGTGCTGCGCGACGGGCGCATCGCGGCGATCGAACCGGGCGGCACGCGCGCCCCCGGCGCGATCGACCTCGACGGCGACATGCTGATCCCCGGCCTCGTCGAGCTGCACACCGACAACCTCGAACGCCACATCCAGCCGCGCCCCAAGGTCGACTGGCCGCATGCGGCCGCGATCCTCGCCCATGACGGCGAGCTGGCCAGCGTCGGCATCACCACGGTGTTCGACGCGATGCGCGTGGGCTCGATCCCGCAGGGCAAGGCCGGTTTCGTGAAATACGCGCGCAACCTCGCCAGCGAGCTTTGGGCGCTGCGCGAGGCCGGCGCGCTGCGGATCAACCATTATCTGCACCTGCGCGCCGAGGTCTGTTCCGAGACGCTGCTGGACGAGCTGGACGAATTCGGCGTCGAGGACCGGGTGGGGATCGTCAGCCTGATGGACCACACCCCCGGCCAGCGCCAGTTTCGCGATGTCTCCAAGCTCAGGCATTACGTGCAGGGCAAGCTTGGCCTGAGCGATCCCGAGTTCGACGCGCACGTGGAAGAACTCAAGGCGCTGCGCGAAACCCATGGCGACCGGCACGAGGCCGAGGCGGTGGCGGCCGCGCGGCGCTACGGCGCGGTGCTGGCAAGCCATGACGACACCACCCGCGAGCAGGTGGCTGTGAGCGCCGCCCACGGCATCCGGCTGGCCGAGTTTCCCACCACCGACGAGGCGGCGGCGGCCTGCCAGGACCACGGCATCGCGGTGATGATGGGCGCGCCGAACCTGATCCGGGGCGGGTCGCATTCCGGCAACGTCGCCGCGAAGGATCTGGCCGAGGCGGGGCTGCTCGACATCCTCTCGTCGGATTACGTGCCCTCGGCGCTGATGACCGCCGCCTTCGGTCTCGCCGATCTGTGGGAGGATACCCCGCGCGCCATCGCTACCGTCACCGCCAACCCCGCCCGGGCCGCGGGGCTCGACGATCGCGGCCGCATCGCGCCGGGGCTGCACGGCGATCTCGTGCGCGTGGCCCGCGTGCAGGACACCCCGGTTGTGCGCGGCGTCTGGTGTCACGGCCGGCAGGTCGGCTAGGGCAAGGGGCAGGGGTTCCGCCCCGATTGCCGCGCGCTTTCGGGCGCGAAAGGCGCGTGCCTGCGCCCCGGTGGCTGGACAGGAGGGGCGCGATCGTGCCCTATAAGCCCGATCGAACGCCAAACCCGCGACGAAGCCGGGGCCGGCGCAGCCAACAGGAGGACAAGGGATGAAGATGAAATCGCTGATCGCGGCCGCCGCGCTCGCGGCGCTGGCCGGCACGGCGCAAGCCGAGGTCAAGGTGGGGATGATCACCACGCTTTCGGGCGGTGGCGCCGGGCTCGGGCTTGACGTGCGCGACGGTTTCCTGCTCGCGCTCAAGCAATCGGGCCGCGACGATATCGAGATGATCATCGAGGACGACCAGCAAAAGCCCGACGTGGCGGTGCAGATCGCCGACCGGATGATCCAGGCCGAGGATGTCGACGTGCTCACCGGCATCATCTGGTCGAACCTCGCGATGGCGGTGGTGCCGGGCGCGGTGGCGCAGGGCAAGTTCTACCTCTCGCCCAACGCCGGCCCCTCGGCGCTGGCGGGCAAGGGCTGCCACCCGAATTATTTCAACGTCGCCTGGCAGAACGACAACCTGCACGAAGCGGCGGGGGCTTACGCGAATTCAGCCGGTTACACGAATTCCTTCATCCTCGCGCCGAACTACCCGGCGGGGCAGGACGCGCTCACCGGCTACAAGCGGTTCTACGAGGGCGAACTTTCGGGCGAGCTCTACACCAAGCTCGGCCAGACCGACTACGCCGCCGAGATCGCCCAGATCCGCGCCTCGGGCGCCGACAGCGTGTTCTTCTTCCTGCCCGGCGGGATGGGGATTTCGTTCCTGAAGCAATATGCCGACTCGGGCGTCGATATCCCGCTGATCGGACCGGCCTTCAGCTTCGACCAGGGCATCCTGCAGGCGGTCGGCGATGCCGCCCTCGGCGTGGTCAACACCAGCCAGTGGGCGAAGGATCTCGACAACCCGACCAACGCCGCTTTCGTCGAGAGCTTCGCGGCCGAATACGGCCGTCTGCCCTCGCTCTATGCCTCCCAGGGCTTCGACACCGCCAACCTGATGATCAGCGCGCTGGAAAAGGCCGACGTGTCGGACGTGGAAGGCTTCCGCGCCGCGCTCAAGGCGGCCGATTTCGCCTCCACGCGGGGTGATTTCGCCTTCGGGCCGAACAACCACCCGATCCAGAACATCTACGTGCGCGAGGTGATCAAGGAGGGTGACATCTACACCAACCGGACGATCGGCGTCGCCATCGAAAACCACGCCGACGCCTACGCGGCCGAGTGCGGGATGTGAACCCATCGGGCGGGCGCCCCTCCGGGTGGCCCGCCCGACCTGAGGCAGGGGCGGCATGACCTTCGTTCTCCTCGTCGAACAGGTGCTGAACGGGCTCCAGTTCGGCGTGATGCTCTTTCTGATGGCCGCGGGCCTCACGCTGATCTTCGGCGTGATGGGGCTGATCAACCTCGCCCACGGCTCGCTCTACATGGTCGGCGCCTTCGCCGCGGCGACGGTCGCGGGGGCGACGGGTTCTTTCCTGCTGGCGCTGGCGGCAAGCCTCGGGGCGGCGGCACTGGCCGGCGCGCTGGTGGAACTGACGGTGATCCGCCGCCTCTACGGGCGCGACCACCTCGACCAGGTGCTCGCCACCTTCGCGCTGATCCTGATCTTCTCCGAGGGCACGCGCTGGCTATTCGGCTCCTTCCCGCTGTATCTCGACATTCCGCCGGCGCTGTCGGGGCCGGTGGCGCTGCCCTTCGGCATCGACTACCCGCGCTACCGGCTGGCACTGATCGGCATCGGCCTCGCGGTGGCGGCGGCGCTGTTCCTGCTGATCTCGCGCACCCGGCTCGGCATCCAGATCCGCGCCGGCGAGGAAGACCGCGAGATGATCGCGGCGCTCGGGGTGGATATCTCGAAGCTCTACACGCTGGTGTTCGCCCTCGGGGCGGCGCTCGCGGGCCTTGCCGGCGCGCTGATCGGCGCGATCCAGTCGGTGCAGGTGGGCATGGGCGAGCCAGTGTTGATCCTCGCCTTCGTGGTGATCGTGATCGGCGGTATCGGCTCGATCCGCGGCGCGCTGGTCGGGGCGATCCTCGTCGGGCTGACCGACACGCTGGGGCGGGCGCTGCTGCCGGTGCTGTTCGGGCTGGTGATGGAGCCCGCCGCGGCGATGTCGGCGGGGGCGTCTCTCGCCTCGATGGCGATCTACATCCTGATGGCCGCCGTGCTGATCCTGCGCCCGCGCGGGCTGTTCGGGAGGGCCTGAGATGCGCCGTGAACACCGCCTGAACGCGCTGATCCTCGGCCTCGTGCTCGCCGTGCCGCTCTGGGCCTGGGCCACGAGCGAGCCCTTCACCATCACGCTGGCCACCCGCGCGGTGATCTTCGCCATCGCCGGCGTCGGGCTGAACCTCGCGCTCGGCACCGGCGGGCTGGTCAGCCTCGGCCATGCCGCCTTCTTCGGCATCGGCGGCTACGCGATGGGGATTCTCGCAAGCCATGCGCAGACTTACACGCCGCTCTTCGAGTGGCCCTTCGTGCTGGAGGGAACCAAGTCGATGCCGGTGATCTGGCTCCTGGCCGTCGCCGCCTCGGCCCTTGCCGCGCTGATGATCGGGGCCCTGAGTCTGCGCACCTCGGGCGTTTATTTCATCATGATTACATTGGCTTTCGGCCAGATGTTCTACTACTTCATGATCTCCTGGCCGGCCTATGGCGGCGAAGACGGTCTGTCGATCTACGTCCGCAACGGCTTTCCCGGCCTGAACACGCTCGATCCGATCCAGTTCTTCGCCCTCAGCTTCGCGATCCTCTGCGCGGTGCTCTACCTCGTCACCCGGCTGCGTGCCTCCGCCTTCGGCCTCGCCCTCGGCGCGGCGCGGCAGAACGAGGCGCGGACGCGGGCGGTGGGGATCGACCCCTACCGCGTGCGGCTCCTGGCCTTCACCCTCTCCGGCGCGATCACCGGGCTCGCCGGCGCGCTCTTCGCCGATCTCAACCGTTTCGTAAGCCCGGTGATGTTCAGCTGGCACACCAGCGGCGAGTTGATCGTCTTCATCATCCTCGGCGGCGTCGGCCGGTTGATGGGGCCGGTGCTGGGGGCGGCACTCTACGTGGCGCTGGAGCACCATCTCGGCGGGCTTTCGGACTATTGGCAGATCTATTTCGGGGCGATCCTGCTCGGCGTGGTGCTGTTCGCGCGCGGCGGGCTGATCGGGCTGATCGTTGGCCGGGAGACGGCGCATGACTGATACCCCGGTGCTCGAACTTCGCAACATCTGCAAGCGCTTCGGCGCGGTTGTGGCGAGCAACGATGTGTCGCTCGACCTCAGGCCCGGCGAGATCCACGCGCTGATCGGCCCGAACGGCGCGGGCAAGTCCACCCTGATCGCCCAGATCGCCGGCACGCTGCCCTCCGACGCGGGCCAGGTGATGTTCGAGGGCCGCGACGTGACCGGGCTCGACGCGGTGGCGCGGGCGCGCGCGGGGCTGGGGCGCACCTTCCAGATCTCTTCGCTGGCGATGGAGTTCACCGTTTTGCAAAACGCCGTGCTCGGCGCGGTGGGGCAGGCGCGCACCGCCTTCTCGCTGCTGCGTCCGGTGATGAAGGACCGGGTGCTCGTGGCGGCCGCCGAGGCCGCGCTCGAGGCGGTGGGGCTGGCCGAGTTCCGCGCCCTGCGCACCGACGAGCTTTCACACGGCCAGCGCCGCCAGCTCGAGGTGGCCGTGGCGCTCACCCTCCGCCCGCGGGCCTTCCTGATGGACGAGCCGATGGCCGGGCTCGGCATGGAGGGCACCGCGGCGATGACCGGCTTTCTCGATACCCTGCGCCAGCGCGCCCCGATCCTGCTGGTCGAGCACGACATGGACGCGGTATTCCGCCTCGCCGACCGGATCAGCGTTCTGGTCTACGGTGAGATCGTCGCCACCGGCCGCCCCGACGAGATCCGCGCCGACGCCGCGGTGCGCAGCGCCTACCTCGGGGAGGCGACCCCGTGAGCCTGTTGCGCCTCGATCACGTCTCGGCCTTCTACGGCGCCAGCCAGGCGCTGTTCGACGTGAGCCTCGCGGTGGCGCCGGGCGAGGTGGTGGCGCTGATGGGGCGCAACGGCATGGGCAAGTCGACCACCGTGAAGGTGATCTGCCGGCTGTTGCGCAATCGCGGCGGCACGGTGCTGTTCGACGGCGCCGACATGGCCGGCGTGCCCGCACACCGGGCGGCGCGCGCGGGGATCGGGCTCGTGCCCGAGGGGCGGCGCTGTTTCGGCAATCTCACGGTGCGCGAGAACCTGATCGCCGCCGCCCGCAAGGGGCCGTGGGATGAAGCCGCCGTCGCTGCGCTCTTCCCCCGCCTCGGCGAACGCTGGGGGCAACGGGCAAGCTCGCTCTCGGGCGGCGAGCAGCAGATGCTGGCGATCGGCCGCGCGCTGATGACCAACCCGCGCCTGCTGATCCTCGACGAGGCAACCGAAGGCCTCGCCCCGGTGATCCGGCAGGAAATCTGGGCCGCCATCGCCCGGCTCAGGGGTGAGACCGGGCTTGCCATCCTCGTGATCGACAAATCTCTGGCCGAACTGCGCCGGGTTGCCGATCGCGCGGTGGTGCTGGAGAAGGGCCGCTCGGTCTGGACCGGCCCGCTCGATGCGCTCAGCCCGGCGCTGGCCGAAACCTACCTCGGCGTCTGACCGTCGCAGCGCGGCGTCAGGGAGATCCATCGGCATTAACGCTCCTGCAAGGAGTGGTGGCGTAGCTTGCCCCGGCGTGCGCCTTCGCGGCCCGGTTCGCCCCGGCGTGCGAAATCGAATTTTCACGGGGTTGTTTCATGCAGCAAAACGTCACCAAGCCCCACCGCAAGATCAGGTGGAACTCGGTCTTTCTCAAGCTCTCAGGGATCATCTGGGTCAGCGCCATGCTGCTGACCGCGGTGCTGGCCTGGCATTACACGCGCGCCAACCTCGCCAGCGTGCAAAGCCAGCTCTCGGCCGAGGCGCGCAGCGTCACCGATCTGCTCGCCGAAGACTTCGGCGAGCAGATCATGCTCAACACCACCGGGCTGATGGAACGGCGGTTCCTGGAGATGACGGGGCGCGACGAGGCGGCGATGCTGCACGCGCTGGCGATCAGCGCGGACGGCGCGCCGATGCTCGCCATCGGGCTTGAGCCGGCGCACGAGGCGGCGCTTCGCGGGCTTGCCGCGCGCGCGATCGAAACCGGCGGGCTGGTGGTGTCCGACGACGGGCTGATGGTCGCCGCGCCGGCGCACGCGCCGTCGAGCGGGGTCACGGTCGGGGCGATCGCCACCAGCTGGACGGCGCAATACGCCCGCGCGGCGGTGCTGAAAACCCAGGTTCTGGTGGTGTCGATGGCCTTCGGCGCGATTTTCCTCGGCGTCGCGGTGATGTTCCTGTTCATCAGGCACTGGATCACCCGGCCGATGCTCGATCTGGCCCGGGCGGTGGATGCGGTGGCGGAAGACGAGCTTGACCGGCCCGTTGCCATGGCCGGGCGCAAGGACGAGATCGGGGATATCGCGACCTCGGTCGAATATTGCCGAAAGCGGCTCTGCGAAGGGCGCGAACACGAGCGCCTCAACCGGTTCCGCGGTGCGGCGTTTCGCGCCTCCTCCGCCGCGATCATGATGGTCGACCGTGACTTGAGGATCACCGCCGTGAATCAGAAGCTGAAGGCCATCCTGCAGGAGCGGTTGGCCGATTTCAGGACCCTGGTTGCCGACTTCGAGCCGGAGTCCGTCATCGGGCGGGAGATGGATGATTTTCACACGCCCGAGCTGCGCGAGCGGGTGCGCGCGATCCTCTTCGATCCCGCGCGAATGCCCTACAAGGCGCATATCCGCGTCGGCGAGGCGCGTTTCGAACTGATGATCACCCAGGTGGCCGGCGCCGACGGCGCGCTGGAGGGGTTCGTCGTGGAATGGGTTGACGTGACAGTTCAGTACATGAACGATGCGATCCTGAGCGCGATCGACGCCCACCAGGTGCGGGCCGAGTTCAGCCTCGACGGCACGCTGCTGTCGTCCAACGCGGAATTCGCCAAGGCGCTCGGGGCCGATCCCCAAACCCTGGTCGGGGCCTCCAGCGATGCGCTCTTCGCCTTCGACACGGCCCTCGACGACGCGCGGGGCACGGTTTTCGACCGGCTCAGAAAGGCCACCTCGGTCTATGGCAGTTTCGACCTGAAACGGGCCGATGGCGGGCGCGCGGTGATCGAGGGCAGCTTCACGCCCGTGCTCGACAAGGCCAACCGCCTGATCCGGACCGTGCTGATCGGCAACGACGTGAGCGAGGCGCGACACCAGCTCGAACAGGCGGAGACCGAGCGCCAGCGCCAGGCCGAGGCCCAGGCGCGGGTGGTCGACGCCCTGCGCAACGGCCTCGGGCGCCTCGCCGAAGGCGACCTGACCCAGAGCATCGACGAGCCGTTTCCGGAGGATTACGAACAATTGCGCCGGGATTTCAACGGCGCGGTCGATCGGCTGCACGATGCCATGCGGGGGGTCGTCGAGAACGCCGACCTGATCCGCGGCGAGGCGGCCGAGATTTCCAACGCCGCGGATGATCTTTCGGTCCGCACCGAACGGCAGGCGGCGACGCTCGAGCAGACCGCCGCGGCGCTCGACCAGCTCACCTCGTCGGTCAAGTCGGCGGCCGGGGGGGCCGAGCACGCCAATGGCCTCGTCGATACCGCGCGCAAGAACGCCGAATCCTCGGGCGAGGTGGTGCGCGGCGCCGTCGAGGCGATGAGCGAGATCGAAACCTCGTCGCAGGAGATCTCGAAGATCACCGGCGTCATCGACGATATCGCGTTCCAGACTAACCTGCTGGCGCTCAATGCCGGGGTCGAGGCCGCGCGCGCCGGTGACGCCGGGCGCGGCTTCGCGGTGGTGGCCTCGGAAGTCCGCGCCCTGGCCCAGCGGTCATCGGACGCGGCGCGCGAGATCAACGGGCTGATCTCGGCCTCGGGCCAGCAGGTGCAACGCGGCGTCGAGCTGGTGGACCGCGCGGGCGAGGCGCTGCGGGGTATCCTCGAGAGCGTGACGGAGATCAGCCGCAACGTCTCGGAAATCGCCGTGAGTTCGCGCGAACAGAGTGCCGGGCTCGCCGAGATCAACGAAGCCGTCAACCAGCTCGACCAGGTGACCCAGCAGAACGCCGCGATGTTCGAACAGACCACGGCGGCCAGTCACGCGCTGACACGCGAGGCCGAAACCCTGACCGCGTCGATGGCGCGGTTCGAGCTTTCGCGCGCGCACACCGGCGGCGGCCAGGTTGTCGAGGCGACCTTCGCCTCCCGGCGGAGCGAAACCAAGCCGCCGAAGGCCGCCGCCGCATCAGGGGCCGAGGCGATGCGCCGGCAAGGCGGCGCGGCGCTCGCGGTCGACGACGAGGACGAAGGGTGGGACGAGTTTTGACCCACCCCGCAACGCCGACGGGCGGGCGCACCGCCGGCCCGCCGGTGCGCGTGCTGATCGTGGATGATTCCGCGTCGATGCGCCGGCTGATCCGCCTCGGGCTCGACTCCGATGACCGGATCGAGATCGTGGCGGAGGCCGCCAGCGCGCAAGAGGCCCGCATGGCGATCAAGCAGCATGCCCCGGACGTGATCACGCTGGACATCGAAATGCCCGGTATGGACGGGCTTGAGTTCCTCGAGCGGATCATGCGCGCCCGGCCGATGCCGGTGATCATGATCTCGTCGATGACCTCCGCGGGCAGCCAGGCCGCGCTGCGCGCGCTGGCTCTGGGCGCCGTGGATTGCGTCGAGAAACCGCGGTTCGGCATGGCCCGGCAGACGTTCGGGGACTTGCGAGAGAAGATCGTGATCGCCGCCTCCGCACGGGTGCGCGGCGAGCAGCAGGCCCGGGCCCGCCCTGCCGCCCCGGAACCGCTGGCGGGCGATTGGAACGGCAAGAGGATCCTGATCGGCGCCTCGACCGGCGGCGTGGAGGCGATCGAGACCGTGCTGGCGAGCTTCCCCGCCGATTGCCCGCCAACGCTGATCACGCAACACATGCCGGCGCCCTTCCTTGCCGGGTTCGCCGCGCGGCTTGGCGGCCTCGTCGCCCCGCAGGTGCGGCTGGCCCGGACCGGGGATCGCCTGCGCCGCGGGCATGTCTTCATCGCGCCCGGCGGCGCGACCCACCTGGCGATCGATCCAGGCGGCGAAACGCTGCGCCTTCTCGCCGGGCCGAAGCAGTCGGGGCATCGGCCTTCGGTGGACGTGCTGTTCGAATCGGCCATCGGTGATGCCGGGCGGACCATCGCGGTGCTGTTGACCGGGATGGGGCGGGACGGCGCCGAGCAGATGAAGGCGCTCCGCCAGGCCGGGGCGCGGTGCATCGCTCAGGATCGCGCCAGCTCGGTCGTCTACGGCATGCCGCGCGTGGCCTGCGAACTGGGCGCGGCCGAAGCGGCGCTGCCACTCGAGAAGATCGCGCGCCACGTTCTGAACCTGGCGGCGGAAGCGGCCGCATGATGGCGCAGCAGAGAAGATACATCTCGCAGGGGGAATTCGCCATCGATGGCGGTGGCAACACCGTCATCGCGACGCTGCTCGGCTCATGCGTGAGCGCCTGCGTCTGGGATCACGACCGCGGTATCGGCGGAATGAACCATGTTCTGTTCATCGACGACACGGAAAACGCCGCCTCGGTCTTCGGGCACGGTGTGAACGGAATGGAACTGCTCATCAACGGCTTGCTTCGGCTCGGCGCGGATCGCGCCCGATTGCGCGCCAAGGTCTTCGGCGGCGCGCGCATGGTTGCGGGCCTGTCCGATGCGGGGGCCAAGAACGGCGCTTTCGTGCAGGACTACCTCGCGCGCGAGGGCATCGATCACGTCGCCGGCGATATCGGGGGAACGCGGGCGCGCCGCGTGGAATTCTGGCCGGGAACCGGCCGCGCACGGGTCAAGTACCTCGCGCGGGAAATTCCGGTCGAACGGGTTGTGACGGCGCCTGCGGGAATAGACCTGGAATTGTTCTGACACCGCGCCCGACCGGTGCGGGCGCGTTTCGCGGACAAGCCCGCCGTCGGGCCGTGCCGCGGGCCGCCGGTGCGCTCGGGCCGGGCAGTCGCCGGCGGGCCTGGCGGCGCGGGTCAACGCCGCGCGCACGGGAGGCAGCAGGGGCGATGCTGCCACGGGTGGATCGCGTGATTTCGGGGAGGCCGCCGCGCACCATGCGGCCGATACGCAACCCGTGTCCCGCAGCTGGCATGCGCGTCCGGAAACAACAGGGCGCTTGGAGGATGCGGCGTGTCCAGAGTGGTTGCGACGCGTTGGACCCACCGGTGCGGAGGTGTTCGCCCGGCCTGCCCGGCGTCGGGGGGCGGACGGGCGGCTTGCCGAATGCTTCAGAACCAGTCGATTCCATCGCGGCTGGTCCACCTTTGCGGCGCGGCCTGGTCTGGATCCGCGCCCCAGCCGAGGCGGGCGCGCAGGCTTTCGAGCCGGATCGCCTGGCCGGCCGCGGCAAGGTCGAGGTCGCGGCCCCGGCCAGCGGGCGCGGCGACCGCCAGGATCCGGCTGACATCCTCGAGCGATTGTTGCAGCCGATCGACATCCTGCAGCATGTGGATTTCCTCGCCGAGATCGGGGTGGTCCAGTTTCGCCAACAGGCTGGACATGGCGTGCTGCAGCCCGGCGCAGCTCATCGCCGCGCGCTCGAGTTCGGTCGACAGCCGCGCCAGCGTCGCGCCGAGATCGGCACCCGGATCGGTGTGACCCTGCAGATCGTTCATCCGGTGCATCGTCGACCCCTACAATCTGCCCACGATCGCCTCGATCGCCGCCCGCAATTGCGGCGGCTGGAAAGGCTTGGGCACGAAATTGTTCATCCCGAGTTGCTTGCCCTGTTCGATCAGTTGCCGGTCGGCCTTGCCGGTGATCAACAGGAAGCCGACGGTGCGGGTCGCGGGGCCGCTTCTGAGGGCGTGCAGCAATTGCAGCCCGTTCATGCCGGGCATGTTCATGTCGGAGACCACCAGGTGCACCGGCCATGCCGCGATCTTCGCCAGGGCTTCGGGGCCATCGCGGGCGCTCTCGACCTGGCGGATGCCGAAACTGTCGAGCGCCTGGGTGATCAGGCCACGGCTGGTGGACATGTCGTCAACGACGATGATCCTGAGTTGGTCGCGCAAGGCCAATCGCTGTCCTTTCGGTCAAGTCGGTTTGATGGGGGCGGCGGCGGATACCGGCACGCCGGAGCGTCTGTAGGCGGTCACGCCCCGGTTCTCGAAAAACGGGCGCGCGCTGGCCGAAAGCCGCTCCGAGTGCCCCAGGAAGAGCCAGCCATCGGCGCGCAGGGCGGCGGCGAAGCGGGGCCAGAGCCGCTCCTGCGTCGGCGCATCGAAATAGATCACCACGTTGCGGCAGAAGATCGCGTCGAACGCGCCGCGCATCGGCCAGTCGTCGAGCAGGTTGAGGACGCGGAACCGGGTCAGGCGGCGCAGGGCGGGCCCGGCGGTCCAGAACGGCTCCGTCGGACTGTCGCCAAGGTCGAAATAGGCCGCGCGGAGGGATTCGGGAATGTTTTCGACCATCGCCTGCGGGTAGCGGCCGAGCCGGGCGTGGGAGACCACCGCTGCGTCGATATCGGTGGCCAGGACCCGGACATCCGCGTCCGGCGAGATGCCGGCTTCGAGCAGGGTCATGGCGATGGAATAGGGTTCCTGCCCGTTGGCGCAGCCGGCCGACCAGATCCGCACCCGGCCGCCGGTTTGCGCCGCGTCGGCGAGCGCGGCGAGGGTTTCCTCGCGCAGGATGTCGAAATGATGCTGTTCGCGGAAGAAATGCGACACGTTGGTGGTGAGCGCCGAGATCATCGCGGCGAGCTCGGCCTTGCCGTCCGCGCCGCTCACCAGGTCGCAATAGGCGTCGAAGTCCGGCAGGCCGAGCAGGCGAAGCCGGCGCGACAGCCGGGTGCGCACCATGGCGGATTTGCCCGGCGCGATGTCGAGCCCGGCCTCGCGGCGGGCCAGCGCCGAGATCCGGGCGAGGGCCGCGGCGTTGAGCTCGTGGCTGCCGGCGCCGGGCCGATGGTCTGTGCGCGCCTCGATCACGCGGCTTGCTCTCCGATCGAAGACAGCACGCTGTCGAGATCGAGCACCCGGATCATCCTGTCGTTGACGATGGTGAGCGCGGAGACGAAGCCTCGCCCGGAATCCGCCGGCATTTCCGGCGGCGGCTGCAGTTCGGCCTCGGGCAGGGCGAGAATGTCGGAGACGGCATCGACCATCAGGCCCATGGTGCGCCCCTTGGTCGAGACCACGATGATGACGCTGCGCGGCGCATCCTCGGCTGCGGCGATCTCGAGCCTCGAGGAGAGGTCCATGATCGGAAGCACCGCGCCGCGCAGGTTGATCACGCCGCGCATGTAGGGCGGCGAGTGCGGCAGGGGGGTGGCCCGCGTGCCGCCGCGGATCTCGCGCACCGACATGATGTCGACGCAGTAATCCTGGCCGGCGACGAGAAACGACAACAATTCAACGACGGTGTCGTCGGCCCGGTTTTCTTGTGGATTGATCGGATCACTCATGCTGTGAGACCTGTGTTTTCGGGAAGGGGCTTGGGGTCGGTTGCGGGTTTGGGTTGGCGGGTTCGCCCATCGGCGCGGGCGACGAGATCGACCGGGTCGAGGATCAGGGCGATCTGGCCATCGCCGAGGATGGTGGCGGCCGCGATCCGGGGCACGCGGCCGTAGCTGTCGTGCAGGCCCTTGATGACCACCTGCCTCTGGTCTTCGATCGCATCGACGACCACGGCGGCGCTGGCGCCGTCTTCCTGCCCGATCAGCAGCACGATCTGGCCGGTGTAGTCGTCGAGCGGCGCGCGGTAGCCCAGTTCGGCGCCGAGGTCGAACAGCGGCAGGAAACGCTCCCGGATGCGCACCACTTGCGTGGTCGGGCCCAGGCTGCGGATATCCTGCGGGCCGAGGGCGAGGGTTTCGAGGATGGCGTTGAGCGGCACCACGATGGTTTCGCCGGCGACACGCACGACCATCCCGTCAAGAACCGCGAGCGTGAGCGGCAGCGAGATCGAGAAGCTGGTTCCCTCGCCCCGCGCCGAGGTGATCGATATCCGCCCGCCGAGCGCCTGGATCGCGTTGCGCACCACGTCCATCCCGACGCCGCGCCCGGACAGGCTGGAGACCTCGTCGGCGGTGGAGAAGCCGGGCAGGAAGAGCAGGTTGTCGATCTCCTGGTCCGACAACTGGCTGTCGGGCTCGATCAAACCGCGGGCGATGGCCTTGGCGAGAACCTTTTCACGGTCGATCCCGCCGCCATCGTCGGCGACCTCGATCACGATCCGGCCGGAGCGATGAAAGGCGCGCAGGTGAACCGTGCCGACGCGCGATTTGCCCTGTGCCTCGCGGGCCTCGCCGCTTTCGAGCCCGTGATCGACGGCGTTGCGGATCATGTGGGTGAGCGGGTCCGCGAGCCGTTCGATCACCGTCTTGTCGACCTCGGTGTTCTCGCCCTCGGTGCGCAGCCGCACCTCCTTGCCGATCGTGGCCGAGGCCTCCCGCACGATCCGGGCCATGCGCTGGAACAGGGATTTGACCGGTTGCGCCCGGATCATCATAACGCTTTCCTGGATGTCGCGCGTGAGCTGGAGAAACTCCTCCAGCCCGGCGCGGACCGGCGAGTTCGGCGGGATACCGGCCGCCTCGACGCTTTGCGACAGCATCGCCTGGTTGATCACGATCTCGCCCACCAGGTTCACCAGCCGGTCGATCCGTTCGAGATCGACCCGAACCGTGGCGCGCGGCGTGGCGGCGGCGGGGCCGGGGTTGCCGGCCTCGGGCGTCGCGGTGGCTGGCGGCGGTGCGGGGTCGGCTTCGGGCGGAGGTTCCCGGCCCGCGGTCCCGGGCGGCGCGGCGTCGGGCGCGGCCCCGAGAGCCTCCGGATCGGGCAGGGCGATCACCGGGGCCTCCGAAAGCGGGCGGATCTCGAGCTGGCAGAGGTCTTCGACGAAGTCGAAGCATTCGCGGATCGCCGCCTCGCCTTCGGTGGTGGAAAGCTCGAACGCCCACCAGGCATGGGGCGCCTCGGGATCTTCGATCGCGTCGAGCGGCGGCACCTCGTCGTCGTGGCACAGCACGGTGAGCGCGCCGAGGTCGCGCAGGGCGCGAAACAGGAAGAGCGGTTCGTTGCCGCTTTCGAACAGCGCCCTGGTGGGGTGGAAGCGGATCGACCATGTCGCGGTGTCGGCCTGTTGTTCGGCGCCGTCGTCGAGCCCGAGGTCGAGCGCCAGGGTCAGCGGCTGGAAATCGAGCGCGTCGGTGTCCGCCTCGCCCGGCGCGTCCGCGGCCGGCACCAGCCGGTCGAGCGCGTCGCGCACCGGCGAGATGCGGGCCTCGTCGGTTTCGAGGCCGTCGCGGCTGTCGCGGACGAGATCGGCGAGGATGTCGCTGCCGGTGAAAAACAGCCGCAGCACCTCGCCGTCGGCGGTGAGGCGGCCGCTGCGCACCTCGTCGAGCGCGGTTTCGAACCGGTGGGCGAAGCCGACCAGCGCATCGAGGCCGAAGGCGCCGGCGCCGCCCTTGATCGAGTGAACCGCGCGAAACACGGTGTTGACGGTTTCGCCATCGCCGCTGCCCTCGTCGATGGCCTGCAGGCCATCCTGCATCGCTTCGAGCAGCTCATCGCATTCGATGAAGAACGACGCGCGGATTTCTGCCATCGGATCGGTCATGCCATCACCCCGCGACCATTCTGAGCGCCTTGACCAGTTTCTCCGGGTCGAAGGGCTTGACGATCCAGCCGGTCGCGCCGGCGGCGCGGGCGCGGGCCTTGAGTTCGGTGGCGCTCTCGGTGGTGAGCACGAGGATCGGCACCGCGCGCAGCGCCTCGCGGCCGCGCACCGCGTCGATAAAGCCGAAGCCGTCCATCCTCGGCATGTTGATATCGGTGATGATCGCGTCGGGCGGCGGTAGGTCGTCGAGCCGTTCGAGCCCGTGCACACCGTCTTCCGCCAGGTGCGCCTCGATCCCGGCGCCGGTGAGGGCGAGGCGCAGCATGTCGCGCATCGTGCGGCTGTCATCCACCGCGAGCACCCGCATGGTCATGGTTGCGCCTCCCAGGTGGTCAGGGTTTCCGGCGTGAACCCGAGTAGGCCCAGCTGATCGGCGAGATCTATCGAGGCGTTTTCGAAGCCGAGCGCGTGGCCGTCCTCGGCCCATGCGCGCGCGGCGGCGCGAATCGCCTGCACCGCCAGCGCGCCGATCTGTGTCACCTCGGCGGCGTCGAGCACGAGATCGCCGCCGCGGTGGGCCTTGAGCGCCTCGACGAGCGGCGCGGTGGCGCGCAGATCAAGGCGCGGTTCGAGGGAGAGAACCGGCCCGCTCATGGCCGACCCCCAAGGCTTGCGGAAAGCTCAAGCTGCACGATTTGCCCCTTCTTCATCCGTCCGGTCGCACCGGCATACGGCAGGGGGCGTTAAGATTGGCTTACCGTGAAAGCAGGTTCATCGCGGAAGCCGCGCGGCGAGGTGATGGGCGCAGCCGGTGAGGGCGGCGTAATCGTCCTCGATCACGTGAACGGCGAAGTTCTTCATGAAGCCGGCGAAGCGGCCCTTGTCGCGCATCGCCTCGGCATAGCCGAAGCGACCAAGCCAGGGCGTGACGGCGCGGGCCATGCCGCCGATCAGGAAGATGCCGCCGAAGGGCAGGTGGATCAGCGAGAGGTTTCCCGTCACCGTGCCGAGGATCTTCACGAAAAGCCGCATGGTTTCCTCCGCGACGGGGTCGTTGCCGGCCTCCAGCGCCGCGAAAACCTCGGCGCTCGACACTTCGCGCGGCTGGCCGCCTCGGCGGGCGAGCCAGCTGTAGGTGTGCACGAGGCCGCGCCCCGAAAGCACCTCTTCGACCGAGGGGAAGCCGTGCACGGTTTCCAGCTCGCGGCACAGCTCCAGCTCTTCCTCGGTGCGGATCGGCAGGTTGGCGTGGCCGGCTTCCGCCGGCGGCACGAAGCGCCCCCCCGGCGCCTCGTAGACCGGCGCGCAGTTGAACCCGGTGCCGAGCCCGATCACCAGCCGCGTGGCCTGCGGCCCGCCCTCTGGGCCCTCCACCAGCGTGGTGAGCGCGCCGGCGTCGAGATGGCCGAGTGCGTGGCCCTGGGCCTGCAGATCGTTCAGAACCGCCACCGTCTCGGCATGCGCCGCGCGCGCCACGGTGGCGGCGTCGATCGTCCAGTCGAGGTTGGTGAGATTGGCGACGCCATCGCGCACCGGCCCGGCGGCGGCGACGCAGGCGCCGACGCAATCGGGGTTGCCCTCCTCGGCGAGGAAGGCGCTCAGCACCGTCTCCAGCCCGGGGTAGTCGGCGTTGCGGTAGCGCCGGATCGTCTCGGGCAGAAGCTCGGTGCCGCGGGCCAGCGCCACGCGGGTGTTGGTGCCGCCGATATCGGCCAGCAGCGAGTAGGTGTTGGCGGGAGCCTTGGCCATGGTCAACTCCGGGCGAGCGCGGCGGACAGCGCGTGATACGAGGCCTTCGGTCGGCGTTCAAGGCTGTCGAAATCGACGTGGACGAGGCCGAAGCGTTTGTCGTAGCCCAGCGCCCATTCGAAATTGTCCATCAGGGACCACACGTAATAGCCCTTCACCGGCACGCCCTCGGCCAGCGCCCGGCGCAGGGCGGCGACATGGGCGTCGACGTAAGCGATCCGGTCATCGTCCTGCACCGCGCCGTTTTCCAGCCGGTCGGGCGCCGCCATGCCGTTTTCGGTAACAAAGAGCGGCGTATCCCCGGTAAAATCGCGCGCCACCATGGTGAGGAAGTGGTAAAGCCCGTCGGGAAAGATCTCCCACCCCATCTCGGTTTTCGGCAGCGGGCCATCGACCTCGGCGAGGCCGGGCCAGGGGCCGGGGGCCGGGGCGATGAGCTTGCGGGTGTAGTAGTTCAGCCCGCACCAGTCGACCGGCTGCGAGATCAGCGCCATGTCGTCCTGCCAGCCTTCCGGCAAATGGTCGCCGAGGCCTTCGATCACCTCCTCGGGGTATTCGCCCTTGAAGATGCCCGAAAGGAAGAAGCGGTTGTAGATCGCGTCGTAGGTGCGCGCGACGCGGCCGGCTTCGGCGCTCTGGTCGGCGGGCTGGGCGTATTCGAGGTTGCAGACCGCGCCGAGGTTGCTCATCCCCAGCTCCCGCATCACCTGGGTGGCGGTGCCGTGGGCGAGCATGACATGGTGCATGGCGCGGGCGGTGGCGCGGATGTCGCGCAGGCCCGGCGCGTGGGCGCCGAGGAAATGGCTCAGCCAGCTCACGCACCACGGCTCGTTGATGGGTGCCGCCGACCAGACCCGGTCACCGATCCGGCCCATGATCGCGGCGGTGAAATCGCCGAACCACCTGGCCACGTCGCGGTTGCGCCAGCCGCCGAGATCGGCGAGCGCCGAGGGCAGTTCCCAGTGGTAGAGCGTGGCGGCGGGCTTGAGTCCGCGCTCCAGCAGGCCGTCGACAAGACGATCATAGAAATCAAGTCCTTCCGGGTTGATGTTCATCCCGTCCGGCATCACACGCGCCCAGCTGGTGGAGAAGCGATAGACGTCGAAATTGCCGCCCGCGACGAGATCGAGATCCTCCTCCCAGCGGTGGTAATGGTCGCAGGCGCGGGCACCGTTCTCGGCCTTGGCGACGTTGCCGGGGGTGGCGGCGAAGCTGTCCCAGTGGGTTTCGCCGGCGCCGCCGAAGGCATGGCCCTCGATCTGGTAGGCGGAGGTGGCGGTGCCGAACTGGAAATCGGCGGGAAAATCGGATCGGGAGAAGCTGAAGTTCATCGCGAGACACTTTGCAACAGGGGGCCGGTGGACTGGCCGAGGATAAGGTCGGCCTCGAGCAATTGCTCGCGCGGGCCGCTGCCGGGGGATTCGACGAGATCGAGCAGCATCTCGGCGGCGCGCTGCCCGGCGGCGCGCACCGAGGAGCGGGTGGCGGTGAACACCGGCACGTCGCCGCGGTTCTTGAGATAGCTCAGATCGTCGTCATGGGTGATGACCGAAACATCGCGCCCCATGCGAAGCCCGACCTCCTCGATCGCCCGGCGCACGCCGATGGCGGGAAGGATCGAGGAAACCAGGAAGGCGGTGGGCGGGGCCGCGGTGGCGAGCAGGGTGCGGGCGGTGTCGTGGCCGTAGACCTCGGTCATCTCCTCCGAGGTCATCAGCGCGGGATCGGGCGTCAGCCCGCGCGCGGCGAAAGCCTCCTCGAACCCGGCGCGGCGGCGGATCGCGAAATCCATGTTCTCGAGCCCGTTGACCAGCGCGATCCGCCGGTGGCCGAGATCGAGCAGCAGATCGGTGGCACGGCGGAAGGCGTGGGTGTTGTTCATGTCGACCCAGGAATAGGGTTCGACGGCATCCGAGGCGCGGCCATGCACCACGAAGGGCATGCCGATCTCGGTCAGCAGGTGCACCCGCGGATCGCCGAGCTTCGGGGCGTGCACGATCAGCCCGTCGACCGACCCCTTGGTGCGCAACTCGCGGTAGGCCTGTTCCTGGTCCTCGTCGGGCACGATCGAGATCAGCATGTCATAACCGCGCCGGGAATAGACCTCGCCGGCCCCGGCGAGAAAGTCGGCGAAGATCGGGTTGACCATCTCGTGCCGGGCGGTGACCGGGATCACGTGGCCGATCGCCATCGCCCGTCCGGTGGCGAGGCTGCGCGCGCGCATGTTGGGCCGGTAGCCATGCGCCTCGGCGGCCGCGAGCACGCGCCGGCGGGTTGCCTCGGCCACCTCCGGGTAGCCGTTCAGCGCCCGGCTGACGGTTGTCTGCGACAGGTGCAGAAGCTCGGAGAGGTCCTTCAGCTTCATGGTTCGGGCGGGGGTCCAAAGCGGTTTGACGGATTTGGCGACCTTAGAGCGAATTATTTTCCGCGTCAAAAGAATCCCGAAAACCGGGCAGATCGGCTTTGAGAAAGAGGAATTTTTCAGCAACTCATGTCTGCATCATTGACAGGGCAGGGGGCATGGGCGACCCTTCGATCATCCAAAGCGCTTTGGGGTGAGTCGGCAGACGGCCCCGGATGCGCTCGGATTGTTTCAGGCGCCTGTCTTGGCGCACATCTGGGAGGATACCGATATCATGAAACAACTTCTTATGACTGGCGCGGCCGCGATGGCGCTTTCCGCCGGTGCGGCTTCCGCCGAGCAGATTACCGTGTTTGGCCCGTGGCTTGGCCCGGACCAGGAAATGGTCGAGCAGGTGCTCGCGATCTTCGCCGAACAGTCCGGCCATGACGTGCGCTACACCGGCTCGGACAGCTTCGAGCAGCAGATCGTGGTCGATCTCGAAGCCGGGTCGGCGCCGAACGTGGCGGTGTTCCCGCAGCCCGGCCTCGCTTCCGACATGGCTGGCCGTGGCTTCCTGACCCCGCTGAAGGACGGCACCGCCGACTGGATGCGCGAGAACTACGCCGCAGGCCAGTCCTGGGTGGATCTCGGCACCTACAACGGGCCCGACGGCGAACCCTCGCTCTACGGCTTCCCCTACAAGGTCGACCTGAAATCGCTGGTCTGGTTCGTGCCGGAAAACTTCGAGGACGCGGGCTACGAGATCCCGGCCACGATGGAAGAGCTGAAAGCCCTGACCGACCAGATCGTCGCCGATGGCGGCACGCCCTGGTGCATCGGCCTCGGCTCGGGGGCGGCGACCGGCTGGCCCGCCACCGACTGGGTGGAAGACATGATGCTGCGCATCCACCCGCCGGAAGTCTATGACGCCTGGGTGACCAACGAGATGCCGTTCAACGACCCGAAAGTGATCGCGGCGATCGAGGAATTCGGTTATTTCGCGCGCAACGACGCTTACGTTGCCGGGGGCGCCGGCGCGGTGGCCACCACCGACTTCCGCGACAGCCCGAAGGGTCTGTTCGAGTCGCCGCCGCAGTGCTACCTGCACCGTCAGGCCTCGTTCATCCCGGCCTTCTTCCCTGAAGGCACCGAGGTGGGCGTGGACGCCGACTTCTTCTACTTCCCGGCCTATGCCGACAAGGATCTCGGCACCCCGGTGCTTGGTGCTGGCACGACCTGGGTGATCACCAACGAGAACCAGGCGGCGCATGACCTGATGGAGTTCCTCAAGACTCCGGAGGCGCACGAGGCCTGGATGGCGCAGCGCGGCTTCCTGACCCCGCACACCGGGGTGGACACCAGCGTGTTCTCCGACCCGACGCTGAAGAAGATGAACGACATCCTGCTCGAAGCCACCACCTTCCGTTTCGACGGGTCCGACCTCATGCCCGGCGGCGTGGGCGCGGGTTCGTTCTGGACCGGCATGGTCGACTACACCGGCGGCGCCGATGCTGAAGAAGTGGCCGACACGATCCAGTCGAGCTGGGAAGCGCTGAAGTAAGCGCGCCCGGTCCGGCAGGACCATCGAAAACACCGGGGGCGGCCCGTGGCGCACATGGGCCGCCCCTTGACCAACCGGCCAAGCGCGGCAACGATGCTCGGCAGGCGATAACGCAAAAGAACAGGGGGGGAAGGCATGCAAGCGGCATTCCAGGGGCTGCTGGTCATCCTGATCGGTGTTGGCGCAGCCGTCGGCTATTTCTATTTCTCGAATGTCTACCTCGACAAGGTGGTGTTCCCGGCCCGGGCGCAGACCGCGGACGAGCTGCGCGCGCGTCGGATCAAGGCGCCGCTGATTTCCTTCCTGCTGGTGATCGCGCTGGTGGTGATCGCCACCTTCCTGCTGCCGGTGCTGGTGGCCCGCAGCATGTCCGATGTGGCCGCCGCCCTGCTCGGCGGTTTCGGCGCTGTCTGGGCGCTGGCGACCTCGATCTCGGGGCTTTACGTGCTCGTCGTCGCGGTGATCGCGGCGCTCGCCACGCGGCTCCTGCTCGCGGGCGATCTTTCCGGCATCGGCCAGAACATCAACCGCGCCAACCTGATCCGGCCCTGGCTCTTTCTCGGCCCCGCACTTTTCGCGCTCGGGCTCTACCTCGCCTACCCGGTGATCGAAACCCTGCGCCTCAGCCTGACCGACCGGGTGCCGATCCCGGGCGGCGGCGGGGCTTTCCGCTACCAGTTCGTCGGGCTCGACAACTACACCCAGATGATGGGCGAGCCGAAGTTCTGGGAAGCCTTGCGCAACAACTTCTTCTGGCTTCTCGTGGTGCCGGCCATGTCGACCGTGTTCGGCCTGCTGGCGGCGCAGCTCACCGACCGGCTGAGCTGGGGCAACATCGCCAAGTCGATGATCTTCATGCCGATGGCGATCAGCTTCGTCGGCGCCTCGGTGATCTGGAAACTGGTCTATGATTTCCGCCCCGCCGGCAGCGAGCAGATCGGCATTCTCAACGCGCTGGTAACCTCGCTCGGGGGCGAGCCGCAAACCTGGCTCACGGTGCCGTTCTGGAACAGCTTCCTGCTGATGATCGTGCTGATCTGGATCCAGACCGGCTTTGCCATGGTGATCCTCTCGGCCGCGCTGCGCGGCATTCCGGAGGAAACCATCGAGGCCGCCATCGTCGACGGCGCCAACCCGCTGCAGATCTTCTTCAAGATCAAGGTGCCGCAGATCTCCGGCACGATCGTGGTGGTCTGGACGACGATCACCCTCGTGGTGCTCAAGATCTTCGATATCGTCTTCGCCATGACCAATGGTCAATGGGAGACGCAGGTGCTCGCCAACTACATGTATGCCAAGCTGTTCACCTCCAACGATTGGGGCGTGGGCTCGGCCTCGGCCATGGTCATCATGATCCTGGTGCTGCCGATCCTGATCTGGAACGTGCGCAATGCGCGCCGCGAAATGCGCTGAGGGAGGCACAGATGGACAATATCGCAGGTAAGAAATCCAGCCTGACCTGGGCGGTGAATCTCTCGGTGGTTCTGCTGGTGGTGCTCTGGCTCTTCCCCACCGTCGGGCTCCTGATCTCGTCGTTCCGCACCGCCGACCAGATCGCCACCACCGGCTGGTGGAAGGCGCTGTTCCCGGCCGAGCAGAACCTCGTGCTGCGCGCGGCCGATCCCGACGAGAACCGGGTGGAACGCGACGGCGTTTACGTGGTCGAGGGCAACCTGTTCGAAGGCGAGGACGTCACCGGCAAGATCCGCGTCTGGGGCACCTCGTCGCAGGCGATTTCGGCCTTTACTCCCGGCGAGGTCGCCGACCTCGGAGACGGCGAAACCATGACCGTCGGCGCCGATGGCGCTTATAGCTGGACCGGCAGCGAAGACCAGATCAGCGGACGCGGGCAAAGGGTGTTCGTCTCCGCCATGGTGCCGCCGAAATTCACCCTCGCCAACTACGAGCGGGTGCTGTTTTCCGGCTCCAACACCGACTCGATGGCGAAAGCCTTCTTCAACACCCTCACCGTGACCATTCCGGCCACGATCATCCCGATCCTGATCGCCGCCTTCGCCGCCTACGCGCTGGCGTGGATGGACTTCAAGGGCAGGGCGCTGCTGATCGCGGTGATCGTCGGCCTGCTCGTGGTGCCCTTGCAACTGGCGCTGATCCCGCTTCTGAAGCTGCACAACGGCATCGGCATCGGCAAGGGCTACCTCGGGGTCTGGCTCGCGCATACCGGATTCGGCCTGCCACTGGCGATCTACCTGTTGCGCAACTACATGGTCGGCCTGCCGCGCGACATCATCGAGAACGCCAAGGTCGACGGCGCGACGGACTTCCAGATCTTCACCCGGATCATCCTGCCGCTGTCGTTCCCGGCGCTGGCGAGTTTCGCGATCTTCCAGTTCCTGTGGACCTGGAACGACCTGCTCGTGGCCAAGGTGTTCCTGATCGACGCCACCGGCGAGACTACGGTGATGACCAACCAGATCGTCGAACTCCTCGGCACCCGCGGTGGCAACTGGGAAATCCTCGCCACCGCCGCCTTCGTCTCGATCGCGGTGCCGCTCGGGGTGTTCTTCGCGATGCAGCGCTACCTCGTGCGCGGCCTGCTGGCCGGCTCGGTGAAATAGGAAAAGGACATGACCGCACAACAGGAAGCGCCGGCGATGACGCATCTGGCGAAAGACCCCGAATGGTGGCGCGGCGCGGTGATCTACCAGATCTACCCGCGCTCCTACCAGGACTCGAACGGCGACGGTGTCGGCGATCTGCTCGGCATCGTCCGCCGGCTGCCCTATATCGCCTCGCTCGGGGTGGACGCAGTCTGGATCAGCCCGTTCTTCACTTCGCCGATGAAGGATTTCGGTTACGACGTGTCGGATTACTGCGACGTCGACCCGATGTTCGGCAGCCTCGCCGATTTCGACGCGGTGATCGAGACCGCCCACGCGCTCGGGCTGAAGGTGATGATCGACCTCGTGCTCTCGCACACCTCCGACCAGCACCCCTGGTTCAAGGAAAGCCGGGCATCGAAGGACAACCCGCGGGCCAACTGGTATGTCTGGGCCGATGCCAAGCCCGATGGCACGCCGCCGAACAACTGGCTCAGCATCTTCGGCGGCTCGGCCTGGCAGTGGGACGGCGGGCGCATGCAATATTACATGCACAACTTCCTCACCTCGCAGCCCGATCTCAACTTCCACGAGCCCGCGGTGCAGGAGGCGCTGCTCGACGTGGCGCGGTTCTGGCTCGAACGCGGGGTCGACGGCTTCCGCCTCGATACGATCAACTTCTACGTCTGCGACAAGGAGTTGCGCGACAATCCCGCGCTGCCGCCCGAGGCGCGCAACGCCACCATCGCGCCGGCGGTGAACCCCTACAACTGGCAGGAGCACATCTACGACAAGAACCGCCCGGAAAACATTGATTTCCTGCGCAAACTGCGCGCGGTGATGGAGCCCTACAACGCCGCCGCCGTGGGCGAGGTGGGCGATGCGCAGCGCGGGCTCGAGATCATGGGCGAATACACCGCGGGCGATGACCTGATGCAGATGTGCTATGCCTTCGAGCTGCTGTCGGGCGAGCAGCCCGGGGCCGAGGACGTGGCCGGCATCATGGCGCGGGTCGAGGCGGTGGCGGCCGATGGCTGGGCCTGCTGGGCCTATTCCAACCACGACGTGAAGCGCCACGCCACCCGCTGGCAGCTCTCGCCCTCCGCGCTCAAGGGTTTCACCACGCTGATGATGTTCCTCAAGGGCTCGGCCTGCATCTACCAGGGCGAGGAACTCGGGCTGCCCGAGGCGGAGGTCGGGTTCGACGACCTGCAAGACCCTTACGGCATCGAGTTCTGGCCCGAGTTCAAGGGCCGCGATGGCTGCCGCACACCGATGGTCTGGGAGACCGATAACCGGCAGGGCGGGTTCTCCGCCGCGAGCCGGACCTGGCTGCCGGTGGCGAGCGAGCATCTGCACCTCTCGGTCGAGGCGGCCGAGGCCGATCCGGGCGCGCTGCTGCATCATTACCGCCGCGCCATCGCGTTTCGCCATGCCCATCCGGCGCTGAAGACGGGGGTGATGGAGAACATGCAGGTGACCGGCACGGTGCTGAGTTTCACCCGCCGCGACGCGGCGGAAGAGGTTTTCTTCGCCCTCAACATGGGCGACGAGCCGGCAAGGTTCTCGCCGCCGGAGGGAGACTGGCGCCCGATCGGGCTGGAACTGAACAGCGCCCAGCCGGGCGTCGATGGCGATCTGCACCTGGCGCATTGGCAGCCGTGCATCATGCTGCGCAACCGCGATCAGGACGAAGAGGCGTAAGGGGAGGGAACAATGGCAGAGCTGAAACTCAGGAATGTCGACAAGACCTACGGCGGCAAAGTCGAGGTTCTCAGAGACATCAACATGGACATCAAGACCGGCGAACTGATCGTGTTCGTCGGTCCATCGGGCTGCGGCAAGTCGACCTTGCTGCGGATGATCGCGGGGCTCGAGAAGATCACCGGCGGCACGCTGGAGATCGACGGCATGGTGATGAACGACGTGCCGCCCTCGCAGCGCGGCATCGCCATGGTGTTCCAGTCCTACGCGCTCTACCCGCACATGACGGTCTACGACAACATGGCTTTCGCACTGAAGATCGCCAAGAAGTCGAAGGAGGAGATCGACAAGTCGGTGCGCCGGGTGGCCGGCCTGCTCCAGCTTACCGATTATCTCGCCCGCCTGCCCAAGGAGCTTTCCGGCGGCCAGCGCCAGCGCGTCGCCATCGGCCGCTCGATCGTGCGCGATCCCAAGGTCTACCTCTTCGACGAACCGCTCTCCAACCTCGACGCGGCGCTGCGCGTGGCCACCCGCATCCAGATCGCCGAACTGAAGGAAGCGATGCCGGACAGCACGATGATCTACGTCACCCACGACCAGGTCGAGGCGATGACGCTGGCCGACAAGATCGTGGTGCTCGCCGACAAGGGGATCGCGCAGATGGGCAAGCCGCTGGAGCTTTACGAGCGGCCCAAGAACGAGTTCGTGGCCCAGTTCATCGGCTCTCCCGCGATGAACCTGCTGCCCGGCGAGATCGTCGGCACCGGCAAGCAAACCAAGATCGACCTGCACCACGGGCACGACGCCGTGGCCGACGTGGAAACCCAGACCGCCGAGAAGGGCTGGGCGGTCAACGTCGGGGTGCGGCCGGAGGATTTCCGCATGGCCGAAGAGGGGGATCACGTGTTCTTCGAGGGCACGGTGGATTACGTCGAGGCGATCGGCGAGGTGACCTTGCTCTATTTCAAGACGCAAGGCGACGACTCCGACCCGATCATCGCGAAATTGCCCGGCATCCATGACGACCTGCGCGGCCAGACGGTCAAGCTCACCGCCGACCCGAACAAGGTGCAGGTGTTCCACGACGGGCTCTCCCTGCGCACGCGCTGACCCTCCCGGGCGCCGAGCGCGCGCCCCGCCGCTTGAACCGGGCGGCGGGGCGAGATACATGCCTCGAACAGACGCTATAACAAGAGGCGCCCAAAATGCGCGCGGACACGCAGAACACCGTCGAGGCGATCGAGAAATCCCTGCAGCTGCTTTCCAAGCGGATCGGCATGGATACCGCCGAGCACCGGCTGGAAGAGTTCAACGCCATGACCGAAGACCCGGAGTTGTGGAACGATCCCGACCGGGCGCAGAAGCTCATGCGTGAACGCCAGGCGCTGGCCGATGCGATCGAAACCTATACGACGATGGCACAGGATCTTTCCGACAACATCGAGCTGATCGAGATGGGCGAGATGGAGGACGACGCCGAGGTGATCTCCGAGGCCGAGGCGGCGCTCAAGGCGCTGAAGGAAAAGGCGGCGGCGGCCGAGCTCGAAGCCCTGCTCGACGGCGAGGCCGACTCCAACGACACTTTCCTCGAGATCAACGCCGGCGCCGGCGGCACCGAAAGCTGCGACTGGGCGTCGATGCTGGCGCGGATGTATGTTCGCTGGGCCGAGGCGCACGGCTACAAGGTGGAGCTTCTGAGCGAAAGCGCCGGCGACGAGGCTGGCATCCGCTCGGCCGCTTACAAGATCTCCGGGCACAACGCCTATGGCTGGCTGAAGTCCGAAAGCGGCGTGCACCGGCTGGTGCGGATCTCGCCCTACGATTCCGCGGCGCGGCGGCACACCTCGTTTTCGAGCGTCTGGGTTTACCCGGTGGTCGACGACAACATCGAGATCGAGGTGAATCCCTCCGATATCCGGCTCGATACCTACCGCTCCTCCGGCGCCGGCGGCCAGCACGTCAACACCACCGACTCGGCGGTGCGGATCACCCACCTGCCCACCGGGATCGTGGTGACGAGTTCGGAAAAATCGCAGCACCAGAACCGCGACATCGCGATGAAGGCCCTGAAATCGCGGCTCTACCAGATGGAGCTCGAAAAGCGCAACGCCGAGATCAACGCCCAGCGCGAGGCCAAGGGCGAGGCGGGCTGGGGCAACCAGATCCGCTCCTACGTGCTGCAGCCCTACCAGATGGTGAAAGACCTGCGCACCGGCTACGAGACCTCCGACACGCAAGGCGTGCTCGACGGCGACCTCGACGGGCTGATGGGGGCGACGCTCGCCATGGGCATGTCGGGCAAAGGGCGCGAAGCGGCGGAGGAATAGGGCCGCGAACGCCGGTGCGGTCTGCCCGCCCAGCCGCTTGACGGTTGCGTCATTCTGACGCAACACTTTCCCCAAGAGCGACCGAAAACAAGCTCGCCAGGGAGAGACATGTCAGACGCCACCGCAACCGCCCCGTCGTCACCGCCGAATATCGGCCGTGTCCAGTTTTCCGATATCGGCGCCGTGCTGCGCAGCGGCTGGCGTGATTTCACCCGCGCGCCGCTGCACGGGCTGTTCTTCGCCAGTTTTTTCGTGATCGCGGGACTGCTGATCTTCCTGCAACTCGACCGGATCGAACGCAGCTATTCGATCATTCCACTCGCCTTCGGCTTCCCGCTGCTCGCCCCCTTCCTTGCCATGGGGCTCTACGACGTGAGCCGGCGGCTGGAGCAGGGCAGGGATCTGCCGCTCGCGGGGGTGTTGCGCGTGGTCTACCGCCAGAAAGACCGGCAATGCCCGTCGATGGCGGCGGTGATCATCGTGATCTTCCTGTTCTGGGTGTTCATCGCCCACATGATCTTCGCACTGTTTCTCGGCTTCATGCCGATGACCAATATCTCGACGGATTGGGCGGCCACGATCCTCACCTCGAACGGGCTTTCGATGCTCGCCTTCGGCGGCGCGGTGGGGGCGGGGCTGGCCTTCGTGCTGTTCTCGATCACGGTGATGGGGCTGCCGTTGCTGCTCGACCGCGAGATCGACTTCATCAGCGCCATGATCTACTCGTTCCAGACCGTGATGGCGAACCTGGTGCCGATGCTGGCCTGGGCGCTGGTGATCGCGGCGCTGACGCTGCTGGCGATGCTGCCGTATTTCCTCGGTCTCTTCGTGGTGCTGCCGGTGCTCGGTCACGCCACCTGGCACCTCTACCGGCGGGCGATGACCTTCGACAGCCCGGGCGCGGCCTGACGGCTGCGGCGCCACCTTCAAAACAGGTCTGCGCAAAGAAAAAGGCCGCCCGGCAAGGCGGCCTTTTCAGCGCGTGGCTGTGAGGATCAGTTCTTCTCGGTGGGCGCGCTGTTGCCGCCCGGAAGCTGCATCGGCTTCTTGCCGCCCGAGTTGCTCAGCGGGTCTTCCTGGCGCTGAACCGAACCTTCGAAATGGGCGCCGGATTCGATCGCGATC
The DNA here is from genome assembly GCF_014640115.1 of Sinisalibacter lacisalsi. GTDB lineage: Bacteria > Pseudomonadota > Alphaproteobacteria > Rhodobacterales > Rhodobacteraceae > Sinisalibacter > Sinisalibacter lacisalsi. The sequence continues at coordinate 319,963 of NZ_BMGI01000002.1, forward strand.
GTCTTGTGGACAATGTCGCCCTCGACGCGGGCGGTGGCGGTGAGGCGCACCTTGAGGCCGCGCAGGCGGCCGATGATCCGCCCGTTGACCACCACGTCATCGGCAACCACCTCGCCCTTCACGGTGGCGCTTTCGCCCACGGTGAGCATGTGGGCGCGGATGTCGCCTTCGATGGTGCCCTCGACGACGATATCGCCGGTGGACTTCATGTTGCCCTTCACCACGAGGTCGGCCGACAGCATGGATGCCGGCGGCTTGGCCTTGGGCGCGGTGGCGGGAGCCGCCATGCCGGACGCGGGTTTCTGCGCCTCGGGGGCGGTGGGCGTGGTGTCGCTCGCAGAGGCCTGCTTGGGCCCCGGTTCATTGATCCTGCTTTTAGAAAACATGTCTCGCTGCCTTGATATAGATCATTGGGTCGATGGGTTTGCCGCTGACGCGGATCTCGTAGTGGAGATGGGGCCCGGTCGACCGGCCGGTGTTTCCCATATCACCGATCCTCTCGCCGCGCGAGACCCTTTGTCCAACTTTGACTTTGACGGCCGAAAGGTGCCCATAGCGGGTCTCGATTCCGAAGTCGTGCTTGATCGTAATCAGCCGGCCATAGCCCGATTGCCAGCCGGCATGGGTGATCACGCCATCGGCGGGGGCGTAGATCGGCGTGCCCACCGGCCCGGCCATGTCGACGCCCGCGTGCAGGCGGCCCCAGCGGGTGCCGAAGGACGAGGTGTAGCGGAACGAGCTTTTCACCGGCATGCCGAACGGCAGCTTCTCGGCGGCGATACGGTAGAGGTTCATCCGGTCGAGCTCGCCGAGGATCTGGTTGGCCCGCAGCGTGTCGATGTCGGGGTCTTCGCCCTTGGTCGACAGGATCAGCGGCATCAACGGGCCGCCTTGCCCGGAATAGCCCCGGCGCACCGTTTCGAGGATGTTGTCGGTCGACATCCCGGCGGCGCTGAACATCTTGTCGAGCGGCTCCAGCGAGACGGTCACGGCCTCCTCGAGCTGGCGGAAGATCTGGTCGTTGCGCTCCTGGCGCAACCGTTGCTCGAAGACGAGGTTTTCGGCGAAGTCCTCGGCCTCGCGCGCCTTGCCCAGCGCCGCGTCGCGCTCGGCGGCGGTGAGGTCGAGCGCGGCGGTGAGGAAGCTGACGGTTGCGTTCGCCTCCGCGGGCAGGCCGGGCCGGGGTGCCCCGTTCTCGCCGGTGGCTTCGGCCAGCATCGTCTCGACCGTTTCGCGCGCCTCGTCGCGCTGGTTGATCGTGCGCCGCAGCGTCGCCTGGATCACGTTGATCCCGGTTTCAAGCTCCTTGCGGCGGTCTTCCGAGGCGAGCAGATCCGACTGCATCCGCGAGATCTGGTCCATCGCGAGGGTGAATCGCTCCTGCGCCGCCACCGCTTCCATCGCGCGCGCATCGCGCTCGGAGGCGAGGATCTGAAGCCGCTCTTCGTAGAGCCGCTGTTCGCGCATCGCCTGTTCGCGGACGTTGCCGGCGCCGATCGAATCCATCAGCAGCACCGCGGTTGCGATGATCGCCCAGGCCACGAAGGCGGCGCTGCCGGTCCAGGCAATGAGCTGTGTCAGCGGAGAAAGAATGATGAACCGCGTGCCGTCTTCCGATCGAAGGAAGACCCGCTGTTCGGGAAAGCTGCGTTCAAGCTTGTGGTCGAGTCTGTGTGCCAGTTGTTTAAGCAATGGCCCTGTTCCGGTTGCCCCATCCCAAAACGCGCAGGCCCTTCCGACCCCGCGCATCGTGCACAGTGGATAGCCCGCGCGGACAGGGGAAGGCAAGAATCTTCGCGAATTTTCATCGAGTTGCTTTGCCGCAGGTGGCGAGATACCGCTTATTTCCCCTGTGTTTCCGTCAACGGCCAGTAGAAATCGGGCGGCAAACCGGCCTCGGCGCGCTTGGCCTCGTTGAACGGCGGTTTCAGCGGGCCGCGGAAGTAGCGCCGCACGAGGTCGTGGAAATTGTCCTTCGGATCAAGCTCGTGGCGACCGCACAGGAAGTGGAACCACTTCGAGCCATAGGCGACGTGGGCAACCTCCTCGGCATAGATCGTCCGCAGCGCCGCGACCGCGCCCGCGTCGCCCGCCTTCTCGAACAGCGCGATCATGTCGGGCGTCACGTCGAGGCCGCGCGCCTCCAGCACCATCGGCACCACCGCGAGTCGTCCCATCAGGTCGGTCGCGGTGTCCTCGGCGGCGCGCCACATGCCGGCATGGGCAGGCAGGGCGCCGTAATGGCTGCCATGGGCTTCAAGAACGTCGCAGACAAGGTTGAAATGCTTCGATTCTTCGCCTGCCGATTTCACCCAGTCGTCATAGAACCCCAGCGGCATCGGGGTGTCGGTGAAGCGCGCGATGATATCCCAGTGCAGATCGACGGCGTTCAGCTCGATATGGGCCACGGCGTGCAGCATGGCGATCCGCCCCTGCGGCGAGCCGGGGCGGCGGCGCGGCACGTCGCGCGGGTCGAGCAGGTCTGGCCGCGCGGGGCGGGCCGGGCGATCGGGCGGACTGGCCGTGCCGATTTCCAGGGGTGCCCCGGCGGCGCGGGCGGCGGCCCATTGCGCCGCGTAGTCGAGCGAAAGCGCCGCCTTCGCCCGCCCGTCGCCGGTGCGCAGGACCGCCTCGGCCATCGCCGCGAGGCGCAGGCTCACAGCGCGCGCACCGCGTCGAGCACCTCCTCGGCGTGGCCGGAAACCTTCACCTTGGGCCAGGCCTGCGCCACCGTGCCGTCGGGACCGACGAGGAAAGTGGCGCGGGTGATGCCCATGAAGGTCTTGCCATACATCTGCTTTTCGCCCCAGACGCCGTAACGCTCGCAGACATCGCCATCGGCGTCGGAGAGCAGCGCCATGCCGAGTTCCTGCTTGGCGGCGAAATTTTCCTGCTTCTTCACGCTGTCCTTGGAAATTCCGAGCACCACGGCGCCGGCCGCCTCGAACGCGCCGAGAAGCGAGGTGAAATCGCGCGCCTCGGTGGTGCAGCCCGGCGTGTTGGCCTTGGGATAGAAGAAGATCACAACCGGCTTGCCGGCGTAGTCCGCGAGCGAGACCTCACCGCCGCCGTCGCGGGGCAGGGTGAATTCAGGCGCTTTCGCGCCGACCTCGATGGGGCTTTGTGTCATGTCTGTTATTCCCTTGCTTGATCCCTTAGGGCATTGGTCTAAGTGGATACGGTTGGAAATGGAACCCGGACCACAGTGCCGGCAAGACCCTTGATGAGCGAAACCACGAGCCCCCAGACCGATCAGCGCGACGCGTCCACGGCCCCGCAACGGCAACGTTGGCGGCCGCGGCGTCTGCATTGGCACCTGGGCTTCTGGACGCTGGTTTCGGGCGGCCTGCTCGCGCTGTTCGTGGTGCTGGCCTCGATGTCGCTCACCGGCCGGGTCGTGGTGCTGCCCAAGTGGGCCACAGAACAGGCGCTTGTCCGGCTCAACGAGGTGTCTCCGGCGGTCGATTTCACCCTGCGGCAGATGGAGTTCGGCGTCACCCCGCGCGGCCGGCCGAAGATCCGGCTGGTCGATCTGGGGATTCGCGACGCCTCGGGGCTGCAACTGGGCCAGCTCAACGGGGTGGAGGGCGGCATCCGGCTCGGCGCGGCGCTGACCGGCCGGCTCGAACCGTCGACGCTGCGCCTGCAGGGCGCGCAGGTCACCCTGCGGCGACTGACCGACGGGTCGTTCGCGATCACCCTCGGGCAGGACCTGGGCGCGGCGGGCAATCTCGCCTCGGTGCTCGACAGCATCGACGCGCTGTTCACCACCGGGCCGCTGGCCGCGGCCGGGCTTGTCGAGGCCAGCGATCTGACGATCACCCTCGAAGACGCCCGCTCGGGCCGGATCTGGCAGGTGACCGACGGACGCATGGAGATCCTGCCCGGCGAGAAGGTGATCGACACCATCGTGCGCTTCGACGTCTTCAACCAGACCGAGGAACTGGCCAGCACCGAGTTCAGTTTCCGCTCGGCGCGCGACTCCTCCGAGGCCAGCATCGCGGCACGGTTCGAGAACGCCGCCGCGCGCGACATCGCGGCGCAATCGCCGGCGCTGGCCTTCCTTTCGGTGATCGATGCGCCGATCTCCGGTGCGCTGCGCTCGTCGATCGACGTCGACGGGGCGATCTCCGAGCTTGTCGGGGTGATGGAGGTTGGCGAAGGCGCGCTCTCGCCGGAACCCGGGGCTCAGCCGGCCAAGTTCGACGGCGGCAAGATCTACATCGACTTCGACCCGGTGCGCCAGCGCATCGACTTCCAGGGCGCGAAGGTGGAGAGCGAATTGGGCATGGCGCAGGCCGAGGGCCACGTCTACCTCGACGAAGTGCGCGGCGGCTGGCCCAACAGCCTGATCGGGCAGGTGGAACTGACCGGCGCGCAGCTCGACCCCGGCGAACTCCTGGCCGCCCCGCTCACCATTGACCACGGCGTCGCCGATATTCGGGTGCGCCTCAGCCCGTTCAGCATTGATATCGGCCAGGCGGTGATGTTTCGCGGCGACCATCGCTACGAGGTGAGCGGGCGGCTGGGGGCCGAGGCGGAAGGCTGGCGCATCGCCCTCGACGGCGCGTCGGCAGGGGCCGGGCGCGACGAGGCGCTGGCGCTCTGGCCGCAGGTCGTAGAGCCGACCTCGCGCGCCTGGGTCGCGCAGAACGTCTCGGGCGGCGAGGTGTTCGACGCCATGCTCTCGTTTCGCAAGGCGCCGGGGGAGCGGCTGCAGATGACCGGCACGATCGGCCTGCGCGACGCACGGGTCGACCTGCTGCCCGAATGGCCGGCCGTCGAACTCGGGGTCGGCTATCTTTCGATCATGCCCGCGGCCTTCACCGTAACCGCCGAGACCGCCGGGATCACCGCGCCCGATGGCAGCCGGATGGTGCTCGACGGGGTCAGCTACCAGGTCCCGCACAGGGGCAGCGCCAAGGGCAGGGGGATCGTCGATCTGGTCATGGAGGGCCCGGTGCGCGGGGCGCTGTCGTTGCTCGACCGGCCGCCGTTCAATGTTCTGGACGGCAGCGCATTCGGCCCCGACATGGCGCGCGGACGGGTGACGGCGCGCGGGCAGGTCAGCTTCCCGCTGATGAAGGGCGAGATTCCGATCGAAGCGGTGCGCTTCGCGGTCCGCGGCGATCTGACCGACATCTCGTCCGACGTGATCGTGCCGGGCACGCTGCTCACCGCCGACGCGCTGAGCCTCGAGGCGCGCGACACCGGGGTCGAGATTTCCGGCCCGGTCCGACTCGGGCAGGCCGAGGCGGCCGGGGTCTGGCGGCTGCCGCTCGACAAGGGCAAGGGCGGCGGGTCCAGCGCCGAGGGCACCGTCGAGATCAACCAGCGCGCGCTCGCGGAGTTCGGCCTCGACGCGCTCGAGGGCATGGTGACCGGGGCCGCGCGCGGGCGGTTCACGCTCGACCTCGCCGGCGCCGGGCCGCCGGTGCTCGAGCTGACCTCCGATCTCGGCGGGCTGACGATGTCGATCCCGGGCACCGGCTGGACCAAGCCCGCGCGCGCCACCGGCGCCCTCGCGCTCACCGCCCGCCTCGGCGACCGCGCCGAGATTACCGAGCTGTCGCTTGAAGCCTCGGGCCTCACCGCGCGCGGGCGGGTCACCACCGTCGAAGGCGGTGGACTGGGTGAGGCGCGCTTCGACCGCGTCACCATCGGCGGCTGGCTCGACGCGCCGGTGGTGTTGACCGGCCGGGGGCTGAACCAGCCGATCGGCATTTCGATCCCCGGCGGCACCATAGACATGCGCCGCGCCCAACTCGACAGCGGTGGCTCCACCGCCGCCGCCGGCCCGCGCCAGCCGCTCACCCTCGCGCTCGACCGGCTGATCGTCTCCGAGGGGATCACGATCAGCAATCTGCGCGCCGATCTCGACCTGTCGGGGGGCCTGAGCGGCACCTTCACCGGGCGCGTCGCCGCCAACGCGCCGATCCGCGGCACCATCGCCCAGAGCCAGGAGGGGGCGGCCTTCCGCATCACCAGCGCCCGGGCCGGCGCCGTGCTGCGCGGCGCGGGCGTGTTCCAGACGGCGCGCGGCGGCAACCTCGAGCTGATCCTCGCGCCGGTGAAGGAAGAGGGCACCTACGAGGGCGACTTCACCATCACCGACACCCGGGTGGTCAATGCCCCGGCGATGGCCGAGCTGCTCTCGGCCGTCTCGGTCATCGGGCTGCTGGAACAGCTCGAGGGCGAGGGGATCCGCTTCTCCGAAGTGCGCGGCCGGTTCCGGCTCGATCCGAAGGCGATGACGCTCTACCAGTCCTCCGGCATCGGCGCCTCGCTCGGGGTCTCGCTGGATGGCTATTACGACCTGCTGAACGACCAGATCGACATGCAGGGCGTGCTTTCGCCGTTCTACCTGCTCAACTCGCTCGGGCGCATCTTCAGCGCCCGCGACGGCGAGGGGTTGGTGGGCTTCAATTTCACCCTCAAGGGGGACGTTTCCGATCCCGAGGTCGGCATCAACCCGCTCTCGATTCTCACCCCCGGCGTGTTTCGCGAGATCTTCCGCCGCCCGCCGCCCGAGGCCCCGAAGGACTGACCGCATGAATGACCAGGACCAGCCCGAGGGCCGCCGCCTGTCGGACTACGATTTCGATCTGCCCGAACGCCTGATCGCCACGCGGCCCGCGCGCCCGCGCTCCTCGGCGCGGCTGCTCGTCGCCACGCCGACCACGCTCACCGATGCCACCGCCATCGACCTGCCCGGTTTCCTGCGCCCCGGCGACCGGCTGGTGCTGAACGACACTCGGGTAATTCCCGCCCGGCTGCGCGGGCACCGGCGGCGCGGCGAGGCGGTGGCGCAGATCGAGGCGACCCTGCTCGAACCTATGCCCGACGGCGCCTGGTTGGCGCTGCTCAAGCCGCTGCGCAAGCTGCGCGAGGGCGAGGAGATCGTCTTTTCCGACCAACTCTCGGCAAGGCTGGTGGCGAAGGCCGACGGCGAGGCCCGGCTCGCCTTCAACCTCGCCGGCCCGGATTTCGACGCCGCGCTCGATGCCGCCGGCCAGATGCCGCTGCCGCCCTATATCGAGGCCAAGCGCAAGGCCGACGCGCAGGACCGCGAAGATTACCAGACGGTCTGGGCCGAGAAGCCCGGCGCGGTCGCCGCGCCCACCGCCTCGCTGCATTTCGACGACGCGCTGCTTGCCGCGCTCGCGGCCCGTGGCGTCGAGACCACGCGGGTCACGCTGCATGTTGGTGCGGGCACCTTCCTGCCGGTCAAGACCGACGATCTCACCAATCACCGGATGCACGCCGAGTGGGGCGAGGTCACCGCGGCGGCGGCGGGCGAGATCAACGCCACCAGGGCCGCGGGCGGGCGGATCATCCCGGTGGGCACCACCGCGCTCAGACTGATCGAAAGTGCCGCCGAGGTGCCGGGCCAGATCGCGCCCTGGCGCGGGCCGACCGATATCTTCATCCGCCCCGGCTTCGCCTTCCGCGTCACCGACGGGCTGATGACCAATTTCCACCTGCCGAAATCGACGCTGATGATGCTGGTCTCGGCGCTGATGGGGATCGGGCGGATGCGCGAGGTCTATGCCCATGCCATCGCGAACGAATACCGCTTCTTCAGCTACGGCGACGCCTCCCTGCTCTTGCCGAACGAGGACTGAGCGCGCCCGGATCTCGGCTCACGGACAGTCCACGCGCCCCGCTCTGTTCTTCTTGGGTCCGGAAATACCTCGGGCCCTCTCGGCGTTTCGCCACCGAAACGCCTGCCGGGTTACCGATCCGGCTGACGCCGGATCGTCCAGGAGTCCGGGGGGCGGAGCCCCCGCCCGGATCGGATCGCTCTCGCGATCCGACATCACTCCTCCCACCACCAGACCTCGGGCTGGAACCCGAGCCAGTCGCCGTACATCGGGATGTGGTCGGGGAAGCGCAGCTCCTTCACATGGGCGATGTGGCTGACGTTGTTGTACCAGATCGGGATCACGTAGCGGCCGCTGGTCAGCACCCGGTCGAGCGCCTTGGTGGCGGCGCGGAACCCCTCCTGGTCGGGCGCCTCCAGCATCGCGTCGATCATCGCGTCGATCGCCGGGCTTTTCACCCCCATCCAGTTGCGCGATCCCGGCTCGTCGGCCAGCGCCGCCCCCCAGTAGAGCTTCTGCTCGTTGCCGGGCGAAAGCGAGAGCCCGCGGATATAGGGCGCCATGTCGAAATCGAAGGCCTTGGTGCGCTCGGTGTATTGCGCGCTGTCGACGGCGGTGATCGTCGGGCTGATCCCGAGGCGGCCGAGGGCGGAGGCGTAGATGTCGATGATCTGGCGGCTCTCGGTGGCGTTCTGGCTGAGCAGGATCTCGAAGGTGAAGGGCTCGCCGGCGGCATTCGCCATCACGCCGTCCTGCACCGTCCAGCCGGCCTGCGCCATCAGGTCAAGGGCCGCGGCGATGCCGGCGCGGTTGCGCTCGGTGCCGTCCGAGGCGGGCAGGGCATAGCCCTCCATCGCCCCCGGCAGCAGAGCCCCGGCGTGAGGCGCGAGCAGCTCGGCCACGCGGCCCTCGGCGGGGTTCTCGATATCGGCGCCCAGCACCGAGTTGTCGAAATAGCTGCGGATGCGGGGCAGGGTGCCGCCGTTCAGCGTCTGGTTGATGAACTCGAAGTTGAAGGCATGGATCATCGCTTCGCGCACCCGCCAGTCGGCGAACTGGTCGCGCCGTGTGTTCATCACGAAGCCGTTGATGCCGGTGGGGCGTTTGTGGGGGATATCGGAAAGCACCACGTCGCCCGACTGCACTGCGGGAAAATCGTATTGGGTGTCCCACTTGGCCTCGTTGGTTTCGCGATGGGTCGAGGCTTCGCCCGCCTTGAACGCCTCGAACACCACGTCGCCGTCGCCGTAGTAATCGAAGCGGATCTCGTCGAAATTGGCCTGGCCGCGCATGTAGGGCACATCCCGGCCCCAGTAATCGGGATTGCGCTTCAGGATGAGGTAACGGCCGGTTTCGAACCGGTCGATGACGTAGGGCGCCGAGCCGATCGGGATGAGATCGACGCCGGATTCGTCGAAGTCCACGCCGTCCCACTGCGCTTTTTGCAGGATCGGGCGCATCCCCATCAGCAGCGCAAGCTCGCGGTCGGCCTCGTTGAAGGTGAAACGCACCGAGCGCGGCCCGGTCTGTTCCATCGTCTCGACCTTGGCCCAGGCGCCGGCGTAGCGCGGGTGGCCCTCGGTGCCGAGCGTCTCGTAGGACCACATCACGTCCTCCACCGTCACCGGGCTGCCGTCGGAGAAGCGGGCCTCCTCGCGCAGGGTGAACTCGACCCAGGAGCGGTCGGGCGCGGTCTCGACGCTTTCGGCGAGAAGCCCGTAGAGGGTGAAGGGTTCGTCGTAGGAACGGCCCATCAGGGTTTCGAAGATCATGTAGGGCAGTTGCCAGGGCGCGCGGCCCTTGCGGATCACCGGGTTGAGAGAATCGTAGCTCCCCGATTCGGCGAAGACGATTCGCCCGCCCTTGGGCGCATCGGGGTTGACCTGCGGCAGGTGGGTGAAATCGGCGGGAAGCGCCGGGTCGCCATACATCGCGATGCCGTGCATCGGCTCGGCCCCCACCGGGATGGCCGTGGCCGCGATCACGGCGCCGGTGGCGAGGATTGCCCTTGTTTGGCGGGAGATTCGGCTGAAAAACTCTGGTGTCATCTGGTCAACAATCCTTCGCTGGCCTTGTTTGGCTGCCGGTGATGCTAGAGGGGGCCGGCTGGGTTTTCAAACTTTTAGCTTGGAACCTTCGCGTGGAAGGACTATAAAAGGGGCACTGCTCGATAGGTTTCTTGCCTGTATGAAACCTGCCTCAATGACTTAACGCCGGCCTTGTGCCGGCGTTTTTTTTTGGTCATCCGAGGGCGACGCCCGCCACCAGCTTTCCCGCGATCGCCAGCATCACCACGCCGATGATCAGATCGAGAATGCGCCAGGCCCGCGCCGAGCGCATCAGCGGTGCGAGCAGCCGCGCGCCGTAGCCGAGCGAGAAGAAGAACACGAAAGAGGCGAGAACGGCGCCGCCGCCGAAGGCGAGGCGCTCGGACCCCGGCGCGAACCCGGTCGAAACCGCGCCGATCAGGCCCAGCGTGTCGAGGTAGACATGCGGGTTGAGCCAGGTGAAGGCCGCCGCCATGGCGAGGGCGGCGCCGAGGCTCTGGGCTTCGGCCCCACGGCCCATCACGTGTCCCCCGGCCCAGGCCGCCCGCAGCCGCAGCGCGCCGTAGACCACGAGGAAGGCCGCGCCGCCGAGGCTCATCACCAGCGGCAGCGCGGGCATTGCTGTGGTGAGCGCGCTGAACCCGGCCACGCCGGCGGCGATCAGAACCGCGTCGGAGACGGCGCAGAACAGCACCAGCGGCAGCACATGCAGCCTGAGCAACCCCTGTCGCAGGATAAAGGCATTCTGCGCGCCGATGGCGAGGATGAGGGAGAAGCCGGTGAAGAAGCCGGTCAGCGCGGCGGCCGTCATGCCGGTTCGGGATCACCGGTGCCCGGTTGCACTGGTTCCTGACCGCTCGGGTAGACCAGGCCCGCCGAGATCACCAGCTTGGCGGCGTCCTCGATCGACATGTCGAGCTCAATCACCGAGGAGCGCGGCAGGAACAGCAGGAAACCCGAGGTCGGGTTGGGCGTGGTCGGCAGGAACACCGAGACCACCGGCTCGCCGACGGCGATATTGGCGTCGATCTCGCCCTTTGCGGTGGTCGAGATGAAGGCTATCGCCCAGATCCCGGGGCGGGGGTATTCGACCAGGCAGGCCTTGTCGAACTTCGAGTCCTGCTGGGCGAAGATCGTTTCGGCGATCTGCTTCACGCCACTGTAGAGCGAGCGCACGATCGGCATCCGGCTCACGACACGCTCGCCCCAGTGCAACAGGCTGCGCCCGATCACGCCCTTGGCGACGAAACCGACGATGGAGGTGAAGATCAGGAAGAACACCACCCCGAGGCCGCGCACGTTGACCTGGAAGTTTTCGCCGAACAGCCTGAGAAACCATTCGGATTCGCCGAACCAGCGATTGATGACCACGTCGGGATGGTAATAGCCCGGGATGAACGGCATCACCCAGCTGTCGATCCAGCCGACGAAGGTCCAGATCAGCCAGATCGTGATCGCGATCGGGAAGACGACGACCAGCCCGGCGAGAAAGTTGTTGCGAAAACCGGCGAAGGGGCGGAACCGCTTCTGGCGCGGCGCACCGTCAATATCTTCGCCAAGGTCTTTGAGGTCTTTCAGATCCATCGCCGTCGCGCATCCCGGAGCCAACTACGGGCCGTATGTAGGGCCTTTGCGGCACCGCGGCAATGGCCCGGTTCAGGCGGGCTGCGCGCGCAGGGCGGCGGAAATGCGCGCAGCGAGGCGGGCGTTGTTCTTCACCAGCGCGATGTTGGCGGCGAGCGAGGCACCGTCGGTGGCGTGGAAGATATGGTCGAGCAGGAAGGGGGTGACCGCCTTCGCCGCGATCCCGCGCGCCTCGGCCTCGGCGAGCGCGGCCTCGATCACCGGCGCGAGGGTGTCGGCCGGGATCTCGTCGGCCTCGGGAATCGGGTTGGCCACGAGCTGGCCGCCGGGCAGCGCCATCGCGGCGCGGAGCCGGGCGGCGCGGGCGATTTCGTCGGGGCTGTCCATCCTGAGCGGTGCGGGGAGGCCCGAGGAGCGCGACCAGAAGGCGGGGAAGGCGTCCTGCCCGTAGGCGATCACCGGCACGCCGGAGGTTTCGAGCACTTCGAGGGTTTTCGGCAGGTCGAGGATTGCCTTGGCCCCGGCGGCGACCACGGTCACCGGGGTCTGCGCCAGTTCGGCGAGGTCGGCGGAGATGTCGAAGGAGGTTTCGGCGCCGCGATGCACGCCGCCGATGCCGCCGGTGGCGAAGACCTCGATCCCGGCAAGGCGGGCCGCGATCATCGTCGCCGCGACGGTGGTGGCGCCGGTGCCGCCGGTGGCGAGGCAGGCGGCGAAATCCGCGCGGCTGAGCTTGGCGACACCTTCTGCCTGCCCCAGCGCGTCGAGCTCGGCCCCGGTCAGGCCGACGTGCAGGCGGCCCGAGAGCACCGCGATGGTGGCGGGCACCGCGCCGCCCGCGCGCACCTCGGCCTCGACGCTGCGGGCGGTTTCGACGTTCTGTGGCCAGGGCATGCCGTGGGTGATGATGGTGCTTTCGAGCGCCACGAGGGGTTGGCGGGCATCGCGCGCGGCGGCGACTTCGGGGGAGTAGGTGATCGGGATCATGTTGTCGGCCTTTATTCTGATGGTGGTGCCGGGGGCTCTGCCGTCGTGCCGAAGGCACGCCTTTGGCGTGACCCCCCCCGAGGTATTTGTGGACCCAAGAAGCTCAGGTCGGGTCTTGTCCGGCGACGTAGGCCGCCGCCGCGGCGAGCGCGGTTTCGAGTGCCGCTTGCCCGCGGTGCCCATGCGCCTCGGCGGCGATATGGGCGGCCATGAAGGTATCGCCCGCGCCGGTGACGCGGGTGGCGACGACGCTGGGCGGGCAGGCGACGACGATGTGCTCGGGCGTGCATTCGGCGGCGGCGCGGTTGCCGTCGGTGACGAGCGCCTGCGCGACCCCGGCGGCCACCAGTGCGGCGGCGGCCTCTGGGGCGGTGCTGAAGGACGCGCCGAGGACGAGGCCGGCTTCCTCGAGGTTGAGGTAGAAGGTGGCGCCAGGATGGCCGATGAGCGGGCGCAGCCGCTCGGCCTTGCCGGGGCTGGCCGGGGCGATGCGCAGGTCGGCGGCGGCGAAGCTCGGGCGGGTGGCGATCTCGGCGAGGAGAGTCCCGGTCAGGTTGCCGTCGAGCGCGATCAGCCCGGGCCAGGGCGCGGCGGCGCTGCCCAGCGTGCCGTCTTCGAGCGGTGCGAGGATCGCCGCGCCGGCGGCTTCGAGCGAATGCGCGTCGGCGATGGCGGCGACCAGCCCCTCGGGGCTCTCCACCGCGATGTAGCAGTCGGTGGGCAGGTCCGGCGCGCGGTGGACGTGGCGGGTATCGAGCCCGAGGGCGGCGCAGGCGGCGAGCAGGTCTTCGCCCTCGGCATCGAGGCCGATGGCGGTGAGCAGAACCGGGCGCAGCTGGCGGCGGGCGAGCCCCATGGCGATATTCATCGCCACGCCGCCGGGCAGGCGGGTGATCCGCCCGGGCATGTCTGCGCCCAGCCGCATCGCGCCTTGCGTGCGCCCGATCACGTCCCACAGGACGGAGCCGATGCAGAGGATGTCGAGGTCATGCGCCATGCGCCGCTTCATACAGGCGCGCGCGGGGCTTGCAATAGGGTGAAAAGGGGCGTAGGACGCGCGGACTTCACAGGCGGGGTTGGGCCCTGCGGGGAGACATCCCGCAAAGGTCCGCCGGTTGGGCGAATGCCCTGATGCCCCGCCGAGGCGCAAACCGGAAAGGAACATGGACATGGCGCTCCCCGAGTTTTCCCTGCGTCAGCTGCTTGAAGCTGGCGTTCACTTCGGCCACCAGACGCAACGCTGGAACCCCCGCATGGGCGAGTTCATCTACGGCGATCGCAACGGCATCCACATCATCGACCTCACCCAGACCGTGCCGATGCTCGACGCGGCGCTGAACGTGATCCGCGAGACCGTCGCCAAGAACGGCCGGGTGCTCTTCGTCGGCACCAAGCGCCAGGCGCAGCGGCCGATCGCCGAAGCCGCCGAGAAATCGGCGCAGTATTACATGAACCACCGCTGGCTCGGTGGCACGCTGACCAACTGGCAGACCGTGTCGCAGTCGATCAAGCGTCTCAACGAGTTCGATGAGCGGCTTGCCTCGGGCGCCGAGGGCATGACCAAGAAAGAGCGCCTCGGCATGGAGCGCGAGCAGGCCAAGCTGCAGGCCTCGCTCGGCGGTATCCGCGAGATGGGCGGCGTGCCGGACCTGTTGTTCGTGATCGACGTGAACAAGGAAGACCTCGCCATCAAGGAAGCCAAGAAGCTGGGCATCCCGGTTGTGGCCGTGGTCGATACCAACTGCTCGCCCGACGGTGTGGACTACATCATCCCCGGCAACGATGACGCCGCGCGCGCCATCGCGCTCTACTGCGATCTCGCCGCGCGCGCCGCGCTCGACGGCATGTCGGGCCAGATGGAAGCTGCCGGCATCGACGTGGGTGCGCTCGAGGAGCTGCCCGTCGAAGAGGCCGTGGCCGAAGAGGCGCCCGCCGAGGCGCCCAAGGCCGAGGACGCCGCCGCCGGAGAGCCCAAGTCCGAGGCCTGAGCCTCTTGTCATACAGATGATACCGGGGGCGGGCAGACCGCTCCCGGAGTTCCCATTGGAAGGAGAGCCGAGATGGCAATCACCGCCGCACAAGTGAAAGAACTGCGCGAGATGACCGGCGCTGGCATGATGGACGCCAAGCGCGCGCTGACCGAGACCGACGGCGACATGGACGCCGCGGTTGACTGGCTGCGCACCAAGGGCCTTGCCACCGCCGCCAAGAAATCCGGCCGCGTGGCCGCCGAGGGCCTCGTCGGCGTCGCCGTCGAGGGGGGCACGGGCGTTGCCGTGGAGATCAACTCCGAGACCGACTTCGTCGCCAAGAACGCCGAGTTCCAGGAGCTCGTGGCGGGCGTGGCGAAAGCCGCGCTTGGCGCGGGCGATGTCGAGGCGCTGAAGGCCGCCGATCTGGGCGGCACCACCGTCGAGGCCGCGATCACCGACAAGATCGCCAAGATCGGCGAGAACATGACCCTGCGTCGCATGGCGCGCGTGGAAGGCGACGTTGTCGCCGCCTACGTGCACAATGCCGCCGCCGAGGGCATGGGCAAGATCGGCGTTCTCGTCGCGCTCAAGGGCGGTGACGAAGCGTTCGGCAAGCAGGTGGCGATGCACGTCGCCGCGGCCAACCCGGCCTCGCTTTCGGACGCCGACCTCGATCCGGCCGTGCTCGAGCACGAGCGCGAGATCCAGGTCGAGATCGCGCGGGAATCGGGCAAGCCCGAGGCCGTGATCGAGAAGATGATCGAGGGCCGGATGAAGAAGTTCCTCTCCGAGGTGACGCTTCTGGGCCAGAACTTCGTGATCAACCCCGACCTGACCGTGGCCAAGGCCGCCGAGGAAGCCGGGGCGGAGATCGTGGCTTTCGTCCGCATGGAAGTGGGCGAGGGGATCGAGAAGAAAGAAGACGATTTCGCCGCCGAAGTTGCCTCGATGGCCAAGAGCTGAGGGGCAGGCGGGCCACGCCAGCCGAACCCGGAAAATGTAAGCGGCGCCAGCACAAAAGCTGACGCCGCTTTTTTCGGGCCGCACGTTGGGATGGAACAGGCCCGAGGCGCTCGTTACACCATGGCCGGGGCCGATAATATCGGCACACGACCACCACTCACGGAACGGGCCGACAAGACCGCGAATCGTCACGCGGTGTAAGTCAGGAAAACCTTACTGTTTGGAAAAAAGCCGGGCACGTCACCGCGCCAGGGCGTATTCGCCGATGTGGATCTGGTTGAGAAACGCGGCCTTGAGAATGGCCTGCGCGGTGGTGTCGACGCCCAGCTTTTCGCGCGCGAGCCGCAGGTGCTTTTCCACCGTCGGGACCGAGACCCCGAGGATCACCGCGATGTCCTGGTTCGATTTGCCGTCACCGACCCATTCCAGAACTTCCCGCTGCCGCCGCGTCAACCGACCGCGCCGCGTGGTGTTGGGCAGCGAGAGGATCTTGAGGTGAGCCATGTTGTTCATCGCCTCGATCTCGCGCCCGTGGTTGGCCCATGTCGCGTCGACGTCGTCCTGGCTGAGGCCGCGCCGGGCCGACAGCGAGATCAGCGCGAAAGACCGTGGGCTGGGCGCAGGGAAGCTGATCGAATAGCCGGCGGAGACGTTCATGGCCCGGTTGAAGGCGATCACGCGCCGCTCGGCTTCGCTGAGGCTTTCCGCGTCGCGCCAGATTTCGCCCCAACTGCAAGCGCCGATGTGATCACGCGCCCAACGCAGGATCGGCGCTTTAAGAAACATCCGTTCACCGATGAAACGATTGAAATATTCCGGATCGTGGTTGTTGAGGAACACGGCGTCTTCGAAGTCGCCCAGCGCGCCGGGCTTGCCGAAGCGGGTGTAGCCGTAGATCAGGCGATCGAAGCCGAAATCGGCCATGACAGCGCAATGCAGTTCCCAGACTCGGCGCACCGACGAGGCGCGTGCGAGTCCGTCAAGGTAGTCCAGAAGGTGAGCATCTCGACGCAAGCGTCCGCATCCAATTCTTATTTTGAAAAAGGTGTGCCACTTAATGCGGAATTCCCCATGCCGTGTCTAGGTGTTTGGCGAGCCCAACGCGGCGGGAGCTATGCGACACAGCGTCCGACTACCGTCCAAACGACTACCGTCCAAATATTACATAATACTGATTATGCGCAATACGTGGCCCATGTTGCAATCCCCCGGTGCGCCGCGCCTGTCACCCCGTCGGAAGGAAGACCGAGAAAGTGCTGCCCTGGCCCGGCTCGCTCTCGATCCGCAAGCGGCCGCGGTGACGATTGACGATATGCTTGACGATGGCCAGGCCAAGACCGGTGCCGCCCATACCGCGCGAGCGGTGGCTGTCGACCCGGTAGAAGCGTTCGGTGAGCCGGCCAAGGTGGCGCGCGTCGATCCCTTCGCCCTCGTCGCGCACGACGATCCGCAGGCCCGGACCGCGCAACAGCTGCGCGTGCTCGAGCCGCTCGAGCCTGACCTCGACCTGACCGGCCTCGCGGCCATACTTGATCGAGTTCTCGATCAGGTTGGTGAAAACCTGGGTGAGCTGATCGGGATCGCCCGGGGCCATGGCCACGGTGTCGCAGCCAATGACCGAGAGCCGCACCGCGCGTTGCGCGGCCTGCGGGGCAAGGCCGGTGACGGCACGGTTGAGCAATGCGGCCACGTCGACATCCGCTTCCGGCCGCATCCGCTCGACATCCTCGACCCGCGCGAGCGACAGGAGATCGTCGACCAGCCGGTTCATCCGCCCGGTTTCGCGCGCCATGATCTCGAGAAACCGGTCGCGCGCCTCGGCATCGTCGCGCGCCGGGCCGCGCAGGGTCTCGATGAAACCGGCGATCGCGGTCAGCGGCGTGCGCAGTTCGTGGCTGACATTGGCGACGAATTCCGAGCGCCGCTCGCCGGCTTCGGCCAGGTGGGTGACGTCTTCGAAGAAGACCAGCAGCCCCGCCCCCTGCCCCTCGGCGGCGCCCCCGATCGGCGAAATCGTCACCTTGTGCGTGGTGTCGCGCCCGGCGGCCCGGCCGATGAATTCGCCCACGGTGCGGCGTGATTCCCGGCTGGCGACCTCGATCCGGTCGATCAGCGTCGGCTGGCGGAAGACCGTGATGTAATGCCTCCCGAGGCAATCGGCGCCGAACAGCGCGGCGAGCCCCTCGTTCAACGCCATGATCCGCCCCTCGGCGTCGACATGGGCGCAAGGGATCGGGATCGCGGGGACGATATCGGACGGTGTGGTCATCGCTGGCTCCAAACTCGGGCAGACCATCGCCTCGGTTCGGGGGGCTGTAAAGCCTCGAATGAAAGGCGGCCGTCTGCTTCACTTTTGCGATACTTGTTCCACATCAATGTCGCTTTCTGATTGTAGTGCGATGAATGTGGCACAAAGAGCAGACACCCGCGACAGGACCGATGACCCAAGGGCGAAGAACACCAAGCCAGAGCAACCACGCAGGCAACTTCACAATGGCGGAACCAGCTGCCAGAACGCGGGTCGTGATCATCGGCGATGCCCTGCCCGGCGCGTGGCGGCATGACGATGCGCGCGATCCCGTCTTCGTCGCGTTCGACCAGATCCGCAGCGAGAGTTTCACCGCGCTCCGCCCCGACCTGATCCTGACCCCGCTCATGGACGAGGGCTTTGATTGTTTCGATGTCGCGATCGCCTTGCGCGAGACCGGCTACCGCGGCCGGTTGCGGGCGGTGGTCCGCTTCCTGCCCGATCCGGCGCTGGTCAGGCGCGAGATCGCCGCGATCTGCCCGGGTCTGGATTTCGACATCATCGTCACCGACCGGCCCGGCCCCAACCCGGTGCAGGGCGACCCAGATCAGTAGATCAGGTCGTCATCTCCGGAGCCGTGCTCGGCATAGTGCCGATGCAGCGTGCGCAGCGCGATCCGAAGCACGATCTTGCCCGACCGGGCCGGAAAATCGAGCTGGTCCTCGATCTCCTCCATGCCCCGCTCATGGCAGACCGCGAGCAGCACGCTCTCGGCAAGGTCGGGCCCGAGCGCGCGAATCGCGGCGGCGAGGCTTTGCTCGGCTTCGAGCCGGCGGGTCGGGCCGGCGCCGTTGACAACCCGGCCGGATGCGGTGCGCCCGGACACCAGCCGGCCCCAATCGCGGGTGAGGCCGCCGCCGATGCGAGCCAGTTCGTAACTCTCGCGAAACTTCAGCGCGGCGGCGATCAGCTCGGGCGGCAGGAAGGCGCTGCCGTCGGTCCTGCGGCGGCGGGCGAGCACGTGCAGCGGCGCGTCGGCGCCCACGGCCCGCTTGCGGGGTTCGGCGCGGCGCCGGGCCTGGGGGCGCGGCACCGGAGCGGCATCGGCGTCTTCCGCCAGCCCGGTGCCCGCGGCGCGGCGCGATTCGGCCTCCGCGATCCGGCGGATGGCTTCGGCCCGGCCCGCCGCGGTGATCGTGTACCGCGCGATCCGCCCCGAGGGTTCGCCCGCGATCAACTCGCGCAGAACCAGCGCCTCGGCGACCGGCCGGCCCACCACCGCCCGCCGCACCGGCCGGTCGCCGCCGGCATTGTGAACCACCACCGCATCCTCGACCCCTTGCGCGATCACCATCAGCGTGCGCGGCTCGAGCAGCGCCTTCAGGGCGCGCAGCATGTCGCGGGCGAGCGTCTCGTCGTCGATCGGGTCGAATTCGGGCATGGGGCTGTGATCCTGTGCTGGGAACGGGCGTGAAACTGCCCCCGCCCAGGTCCGCCACTGTCGGCCCAGCCGGGCCAGCGCGGTGTCCGTGAGCGGGTCGTCGCGCAGGGTTTCGGTTCGGCGGACCTGTCTCAGCACGGTGGAGGGATGGCATCCCGCGGCGCGGGCAAGGGCACGAATGCTCTCGCCGCCCTCGGTGTGGGCAAGATAGAGCCGCACCGGCCGTGGCAGCCAGTTCGGCAATCCGTCCCAACGGAGCGCACGCGTCGCGTTCGCCATGCCCTGTCCATCCCCCTGCTGGGCGCGCGCCTCGCGCTGTGCTGCCACACAACCTAAAGGCGAGTGCTCATCTTTCCTTAAGCCGATAATGGTTACCGATACGTTAACCGCAGACGATCCAACCGAGACTGGGGCCAATGTCCTAAGGGCGGATCAAGCCGGCGCACGGTGGAGGGCGGTTGCCCGCAACACCCGCTCAGGTTGTGCAATATGAGGCGAATCAACGAGAAAGGACCAGCCATGACCGATGTCACCGCCCTCCTCGCCGCGCTCCGCCGCCCACGCCTGCTGATCCGCGCCGCCCGGTTCGGACTGGCCGACTACAACCGCGAGCGCGACCTCAAGCGCCTCATGCATCTGCCGGCAGCCCCCGGCCCGCGCATCGCCGTCGACCGGCTTCTGCGGGCGGAAGCCGAGATGGAGACGCGCCGCAAACAGGGCGTGGCCGCCTATTCGCCGGCCCGCCACGTCGAGATCCTGATCGCCCTGATGGCCGAGGCGCGGCTGCTGCCCCGGCCCGGCCACGAAGCCTGAACCGCTCAGCTGAAACTGTCGGGCATCGAGGCCTTCTTCTCCTCGACGTAAGCCCTGAGCGCCTCGCGGATCCCCGGGTCGATCGCCGGCTCTTCGTAGTCAGCGAGAAGCTTCGCCACCCGCGCCGAGGCCAGCGTCATCGTGTCGGGCGCCCCGTCCTCGTACCAGGTCTCGTAGGGGCGATAATCGAGCAGGTCGGAGCGCCAGAACGCGCTCTTGAAATTGGCTTGGGTATGGGCGCAGCCGAGGTAGTGGCCGCCCGGCCCCACCTCGCGGATCGCGTCCATCGCCTGCGCCTCTTCGTCGACGACCACGCCGGCGGCCATCTTGTGCAGCGTGCCCAGCTGATCGGCGTCCATCACGAACTTCTCGAAGCTCGCCACCAATCCGCCTTCGAGCCAGCCGCAGGCGTGCAGCATGAAGTTCACCCCGGCGAGCAAGCCCATGTTGAGCGAGTTCGCCGATTCGTAACCGGCCTGCGCGTCGGGCAGTTTCGAGCCGGTGAAGCCGCCGGCGGAACGGTAGGGCAACCCGAGCCGGCGCGCGAGCTGGCCCGCACCATAGGTGATCTGGCTGGCTTCCGGTGTGCCGAAGGTGGGCGCGCCCGAGTTCATGTCGATCGAGGTGACGAAGGCGCCCATGATCACCGGCGCGCCGGGGCGCACGAGCTGGGAATAGGCCACCCCGGCCATCACTTCCGCAAGCACCTGGGTCAGCGTGCCCGCCACGCTCACCGGCGCCATCGCGCCGCCGACGATGAAGGGCGAGATGATGCAGGCCTGGTTCGCCGCGGCGTAGACCTCGAGCGCGCCCATCATGGTGGCGTCGAAGGTGAGCGGCGAATTGATGTTGATCAGGCTCACCATCACCGTGTTCTGGTCGACGAAATCCTCGCCGAACAGGATCTTCGACATCGCCACGCTGTCGGCGGCGCGCGAAGGCTCGGTGACCGAGCCCATGTAGGGCTTGTCGCTGAGCGTCATGTGGGCGAACAGCATGTCGAGGTGGCGCTTGTTCACCGCCACGTCGGTGGGCTCGCAGACCGTGCCGCCGGAATGGTGCAGCCATTTCGACATCTGTCCGAGGCGCACGAAGGTTTCGAAATCGGCCATGGTGGCGTAGCGCCGCCCGCCATCGATATCGCGCACGAAGGGCGGTCCGTAGACCGGGGCGAGCACCAGCCCCCTGCCCCCGATCTCGACCGATTTCGCCGGGTTGCGCGCGACCTGGGTGAAGCTCGAGGGTGCCGTGGCGCAGAGCTTGCGGGCCAGACCGCGCGGGATGTGCACCCGCTCGCCGCGCACGTCGGCCCCGGCCTGCCGCCAGCGCTCGAGCGCGGCGGGGTTCTCGGTGAAGACCACGCCGATCTCCTCCAGAATCGTCTCGGCGTTGTGCTCGATGATCTCGAGCGCGGCCTCGTCGAGGATCGGCAGATCGGGGATGCGGCGCAGGATCGGCGGCGTGCCGTCGATCCGCTTGGAGGTGCGCTCGGCCCGCCGCGCGGCCCCTCCGCCGCCTCGTGTCCGCTTGCGTGCTGCTGCGGTGTCGGTCATGGCTCACTCTCCCCGTGCCTGTCGGGAAAACATAACCCCGACGCGCCCCGTCGGTGCGGCGGGATTGCGGCATCTTGGGCGCGAAAACGACATGGGGGCAGCAATGACCAGGCCGGTGCGCCTGCGGCGGGCGGGGCAAGGGGGTCTGTCCGCCCCCCTCTGGCTGCGCCATTCACCCCCCCGAAGGTATTTCCGGACCCAAGAAGACCTGGGCCGAGAAGACACCCCCCGCGCCGGGGCACGGGGGGCTTCTCGGGTCACGGCCATCGGCTCCTCAGCCTGTACCGCGGCGCCAGAATGGCCCGTCGAGGTTAAGGTTTCGTTGCTTCTTGGGTCGAAAAATACCTTCGGGGGGTGAGCGCGTCAGCGCGAGGGGGGCGGACAGCCCCCCTTCCACCCTTGCCACGCGCCGCGCACGGCCCTAATCAGCGCTCATGACCCAGCATGATCGCCTCCTCATCATCGACTTCGGCTCCCAGGTGACGCAGCTCATTGCCCGCCGCCTTCGCGAGCTCAACGTCTACTGCGAAATCCATCCCTACCAGAACGTCACCGACGCCTTCCTCGAGGACTTCGCCCCGAAAGCGGTGATCTTCTCCGGCGGTCCGGCCTCGGTGATCGACGAAGGCTCGCCCCGTCCGCCGCAATCGGTCTACGATCTCGGCGTGCCGATCCTCGGGATCTGCTATGGCCAGCAGGTGATGATGGCCGACCTCGGCGGCAAGGTCGAGCGCGGCCACGGCACCGCCGAGTTCGGGCGGGCCTACGTTGCGCCGAAGAACGGCGAGATCGACCTGTTGTTCGGCTGGTTCCTCGAGGGCCGCGAGCAGGTCTGGATGAGCCACGGCGACCACGTGAGCGCCATCGCGCCCGGCTTCGAGGTCTACGGCACCTCGCCGAACGCCCCGTTCGCGATCACCGCCGATCTCGACCGGCGCTTCTTCGCGGTGCAGTTCCACCCCGAGGTGCACCACACCCCGAACGGCAAGACCTTCTACGAGAACTTCGTCCGCCTCGCCGGCTTCACCGGCGACTGGACGATGGACGCCTACAAGGAGGAAGCGATCCGCGCGATCCGCGCGCAGGTGGGCGACGCCCACGTGATCTGCGGCCTCTCCGGCGGCGTCGATTCCTCGGTAACGGCGGTGCTGTTGCACGAAGCGATCGGCGACCAGCTCACCTGCGTTTTCGTCGACCACGGTTTGCTCCGGCAGAACGAGGCCGAGGACGTGGTGCGGATGTTCCGCGATCACTACAACATGAAGCTGATCCATGCCGACGAGGCCGAGTTGTTCCTCGGCGAGCTGGACGGCGTGAGCGACCCCGAGACCAAGCGCAAGATCATCGGCCGGCTGTTTGTCGACGTGTTCCAGAAATACGCCAGCGAGATCGAGGGCGCCGCGTTTCTCGCCCAGGGCACCCTCTACCCCGACGTGATCGAGAGCGTGAGCTTCTCCGGCGGGCCGAGCGTGACGATCAAGAGCCACCACAACGTCGGCGGTCTGCCCGAGAAGATGGGGCTGAAACTGGTCGAGCCCCTGCGCGAGCTGTTCAAGGACGAGGTGCGCGCGCTCGGCCACGAGCTGGGGCTGCCTGCGAGTTTCATCGGCCGCCATCCCTTCCCCGGCCCCGGCCTCGCGATCCGCTGCCCCGGCGAGATCACCCGCGAGAAGCTCGAGATCCTGCGCAAGGCCGATGCCGTCTACATCGACCAGATCCGCAAGCACGGGCTCTACGACGAGATCTGGCAGGCCTTCGTGGCGATCCTGCCGGTGCGCACCGTGGGCGTGATGGGCGACGGGCGCACCTACGATTACGCCTGTGCGCTGCGGGCGGTGACCTCCGTCGACGGGATGACGGCGGATTACTACCCGTTCAGCCACGAGTTCCTCGGCGAAACCGCCACCCGGATCATCAACGAGGTGCCGGGGATCAACCGGGTCACCTACGATATCACCTCGAAGCCGCCGGGCACGATCGAGTGGGAATAAGCGGGCCTGACGGCGGCGCCAAGAAGTCTTTACCGAAGGAGAAGCCTATGAGCAGCCTCCGCAGGGTCGCCAACGTGCTTCGAACAGAGGGTGCAGCGGGCATCGGGAAACGGCTGCGTCGCCGCTGGCACCGGCTCATGCCCCCGAAAGTCGTCAAATCGGCCTATGGTATCGATCTATCGCCACGCTGGGGCGACAAGACGTTCGAGCTCTATGTGCGCGGCGCCTACGGACGGTTTCTTGCCGACCTCATTGAAAGGATCGACGAACCTTTCGTTTTTGTCGATATAGGTGCGAATCAGGGGCTCTATTCGATCCTCGCATCGCGCAATCAGAATTGCCGCCACGTCTATGCCTTCGAACCCGTCGACGACGTGGCCGGGACGTTCGACCGCAATATCGCGCTCAACAAGTGCCGCGGCATTACGCTCATCCGGAAGGCGATCTCCGACAGCGTGGGAAGCATCAACGTCGTCATGAAGCCCGGCCACTCAGGTGTCACGACGCTCCGCCGGGGGGAACAGAAAGATTCCGGCGCCGGAAAAGCCGTCGCCATCGCCACGATAGACGCCGAGGTGTTGAATGCGATTGTTCCGCGTCAGAATGCGCGGGTCGTGACGAAGATCGACGTCGAGGGTCACGAAGGCGTGGTGATCGAGCAACTCGCAGCCTGTGACGTGTTCGAAGATATCACCGATGTTTTCTATGAAGTCGACGAAAGATGGGTCTGCCCTGATACTCTGCAGGGATTCCTGACGGCCCGGGGTTTCACGCGGTTTCAGCAGATTGGCAAGGGTCGGCACTTCGATGTGCTGGCATCGCGGCCCGGACCCGATGCCGACATGCCGACATGACGCCGCGCTTCAGCCTCACCGGGCATTTCGATGTGCCTGCCGGCCGGGCCGATGCTATCGCGGCTGCCCTGCCCGGGCGTATCTTGTTCACCCGGGCCGAGGCGGGGTGCCTTGCGTTCCATGAGACGCCCGACCAGGAAGCGCCGGGATGCTACAAGGTCGCCGGGTTGTTCGAGAGCCGCGCCGCCTTCGAGGCGCACCAGGCCCGAACGGCGGCGAGCGACCGGAGGCGGATCGGCCAAGGCCTGCCCCGCGCATACGAAACCCGAGAAATCACCCCATGACCCCGACCATGCGCGCGGCGCTGTGGATGTCCGGGGCGATCGCCTCGTTCACCACCATGGCGTTGGCGGGGCGGGCCGTCAGCCTCGATCACGACACCTTCGAACTCATGCTCTACCGCTCGCTCGTGGGGCTGTTCATCATGATCGTGGTGATCGGTTTCAGGGGTGGGCCGGCGCGGATCGGGCGGCGGCATCTCGGGCTGCACCTGGTGCGCAACATCAGCCATTTCACCGGCCAGAACCTGTGGTTCTACGCGATCACCGTGGTGCCGCTGGCGCAGGTCTTCGCGCTCGAGTTCAGCGCGCCGCTGTGGGCGCTGGTGCTCGCGCCGATCTTCCTCAACGAGGCGATCACCCGCAGCCGCGCGCTGGCCGCGCTGGTGGGATTCGTCGGTATCCTCGTGGTCACCCAGCCGTTTTCGGCGCCGCTTACCCCGGGAGTGCTCGCGGCCGCCGGGGCGGCGATCGGCTTTGCCGGCTCGGCGATCTTCACCCGCCGGCTGACCCGCACCGAGAACGTGCTGAGCATCCTGTTCTGGCTTACCGCGATGCAGGCCGTGTTCGGCCTTGTCATGGCCGGGTGGGACGGCGACCTCGCCGCGCCGACCGCCGCCGCCCTGCCCTGGCTGGTGCTGATCGGCTTCGCGGGGCTGCTCGCGCATCTGTGCCTGACCTCGGCGCTTCGGCTCGCTCCGGCGGCCGTGGTGATGCCGGTGGATTTCGTCCGCCTGCCGCTGATCGCTGTGATCGGCTGGGTGTTCTACGACGAGGGGTTCGAGGCGGCGGTGCTGCTCGGGGGCGCGCTGATCATCGCCGCGAACTGGATCAACCTGCGCGTCGAGGCGCGGCGGCGATGAGGCGAAACCGCAGGTTCCGGGTCGCGCCCGCGCGCGCCGCGGGCTAGTCATTGCGCATGATACAGATGGCTCTCTCCCCGCGCGCCTGGGCGCTGCTTCTGGCGCTGTCGCTGATCTGGGGGTCCAGCTTCCTGACCACGACGGAACTTCTCGACGTGATGGCCCCGCTGCACGTGGTCACCCACCGGGTGCTCTGGGCCGCGGTGCTGCTTTGGGGATACGTGCTCCTGCGCCGGTTCCCTCTGCCGCGCGATGCGCGCACGCTGGGGGCGCTGTTCCTCATGGGCCTTGGCAACAACGCGGTGCCCTTCGCGCTTCAAGCCTTCGCCCAGACCACCATCGAGTCGGGCCTCGCCGGAATTCTCAACGCGACCACGGCGATCTTCGGCCCGCTGGTGGCGGCGATCTTTCTCGCCGACGAGCGGCTGCGCCCGGGCCGGGCCGCCGGGGTCGCGCTCGGGTTCGCCGGCATCGTCGTGGTGATCGGTCCGGCGGCGCTCTCGGGGATCGACCCGCGCTCGCTGGCGCAACTGGCCATGCTCGCCTCGACGTTGTCCTACGCGCTCTCGTCGGTTTGGGCGCGCCGGCATCTCGGGCATCTGCGCCCGGAGGTGGCGGCGCTCGGGATGCTCACCGCCTCCGCGCTGACCCTGCTGCCGCTGTCCTGGCTCGTATCGGGGCCGCTGCCGCTCGCCCTGCCCGGCCCGACCCTGGCAGCGATCGGCTATTACGCCGGCGTGGTCACCGCGCTTGCCTACCTGATCTATTATCAGCTCATCCGCACCGCCGGGGCCGGCAACACCATGCTGGTGACGCTCCTGATCGTGCCCGTCGCCGTCTCGCTCGGCGCCGTGGTCCGCGCCGAGGCCCTGCCGCTGTCCGCCTACGCCGGCTTCGGCCTGATCGCGCTGGGGCTGATCCTGATCGAGGGCCGGCTGCTGCGACGCCGCGCGCCCGGAAGGGTTTGACCACCTCGCGCCCGCCCGCTACTCAGGCGCGCAAAGGCATGGAGGCGGGGATGATCTACGAAAGCGCCGAGAACTGGCGCGCGGCGGGCGAGAAACGGGTGCTGTTGTTCGGCATGTCGGGGCTGGGCAAGACCTACCTTGCCAACCTGCTGCGCGACTCGGGCGGCTGGTTTCACTACTCGGTCGATTACCGCATCGGCACGCGCTACATGGGCGAGCACATCGCCGACAACTTCAAGCGCGAGGCGATGAAAAACCCGTTCCTGCGCGAGCTGCTGCTGACCGACAGCGTCTATATCGCCTCCAACATCACCTTCGACAATCTCGCGCCGCTCTCCACCTATCTCGGCAAGCCGGGCGATCCGGCCAAGGGCGGGTTGGCGTTCGACGAATATATGGCGCGCCAGGCGCTGCACCGCGAAGCCGAGGTGGCGGCGATGCTCGACACCACCCGCTTCATCGACCGCGCGCGCGAGATCTACGGCTACTCCAATTTCGTCTGCGACACCTCGGGTTCGATCTGCGAAGTGGTCGATCCCGAAGACCCGGCCGATCCGGTGCTCACCGAGCTTTCGGCGCATCACCTTATGATCTGGATCGAGGGAAGTGAGGCCCATACCGAGGAGTTGATCCGCCGCTTCGCCAAGGCGCCCAAGCCGATGTATTACCAGCCCGCCTTCCTCGAAGCCGCCTGGGACGATTACCTTGCCTCGCATGACGTGCGGCCCGACAAGGTTGACCCCGACGACTTCATCCGCGCCACCTACGCCCGCGCCCTGGCCCATCGCCAGCCGCGCTACGCCGCCATGGCGGACCACTGGGGCGTGAAGGTCTGCGCCGACGAGGTGGCCCGGGTCAAGACCGCCGAAGACTTCACCGAGCTCGTTGCCCGCGCCCTTGAGGCGCGCTGACCAAGAGCCCATTTCCGCCCGATCCCGCAAGCCGAGGACACAACGCATGCCGATCAAGATCCCCGCCACGCTTCCCGCCTACAACACCCTGCGCGAGGAAGGCATCATGATGATGCGCGAGGAGCAGGCCGAGAAGCAGGAAATCCGCCCGATGCGGATCGCGCTGCTCAACCTCATGCCGAAGAAGATCGAGACGGAAACCCAGTTCGCCCGCCTCATCGCCGCCTCGCCGCTGCAGGTGGAGCTGACGCTGGTGCGCCCGACCGAGCACATCTCGAAAACCACCAGCCAGGCCCATATCGGCGCGCATTACCTGCCGTTCCAGGAGATCAAGGACCAGAAGTTCGACGGCTTGATCATCACCGGCGCGCCGATCGAGCACCTCGATTACGAGGAGGTCACCTACTGGGACGAGATGCGCGAGATCATGGACTGGACCCAGACCAACGTGCATTCCACCTTCGGCGTCTGCTGGGGTGGCATGGCGATGCTCTACCATTTCCACGGCATCCCCAAGCACATGCTCGAGAAAAAGGCCTTCGGCTGCTACCCGCAGCGCAACCTCGCTCCGACCTCGCCGTTCCTGCGCGGGTTTTCCGACAATTTTGTCATCCCGGTGAGCCGCTGGACCGAGGTCAAGCAGGAAGACATCGACGCCCACCCCGGGCTGGTGCCGCTGCTCGGCTCGCCCGAAACCGGCGCCTGCCTGGTGGAAGACCCGGCCCACCACGCGCTCTACATCTTCAACCATTTCGAATACGACAGCGACACGCTGAAGAACGAGTATGACCGCGACGTGGCCAAGGGCGTGGCGATCAACGTGCCGATGAACTACTACCCCGACGACGATCCCTCGAAGCCGCCGCAGAACCGCTGGAAAAGCCACGCCCACCTGCTCTACGGCAACTGGATCGCCGAGATGTATCTCACCACGCCGTTCGAGGTCGACAGGATCGGCACGGTGACCGAGGACCGGCGCGGGTGAGACCTGGGCGGAGCGAAGGGCCTGCATGAGTATCGCCAGCACCGCGTTGATCGCCCTTGCCGGGCTGGGCGGCGCCACCCAGGTGCTCGCCGCGCGGCGCGAGGCGCGGGCGGCCCGGTTCACGCCGCCGGAGGGCGTTGACGTCGAGATCGAGGGCGCCCGGGTTCACGTCGCGGTGCTCGGCGAGGCCGGCCCCGATCTCGTCCTGATCCATGGCGCCTCCGGCAATACGCGCGATTTCACCTTTCGGCTCGCCGGCCGACTGGCGGAGCGATACCGCGTGTTCGTGGTCGATCGCCCCGGGCTCGGATGGTCCGATCCGCACCCGGAGGGGCACCGGCTGGACGCGCAGGCCCGGCTCCTGCAGGCGGCGGTTGCGCGGCTCGGGGCGGAGCGGCCGATCGTGCTCGGCCAGTCCTACGGCGGCGCCGTCGCGCTGGCCTGGGGCCTGACCCTGCCGGGCACGCTCGCCGCGCTGGTGACGGTGTCGGGCGTGGCCTACCCCTGGCCCACCGGGCTCGGCGCTTTCTACACCGTGCTTTCGCACCCGCTCGGGCGCGCGCTCGTCATCCCCGCGCTCACCGCCTTCGTGCCGCGCGCGCTGATCGCCGGCCAGATCGCCAAGGTCTTCGCGCCGCAACCGGTGCCGCCCGGCTACGTCGCGCATTTCGGCCCGGACCTGACCCTGCGCCGGGGCCAGATGCGCATCAACGCGATGCAGCGCCGCGTGTTGCCGGGCGAGATCGAGACGCTTTCGCCGCGCTGGACGGAGATCGAGGTTCCGATCGAGGTGATCCACGGCGACGCCGACCCGGTGGTGAGCCACGAACTGCACGCCGTCCAGCTCGCCCACCGCCACCCCGGGGCGCGGCTGACCACCCTGCCCGGCATCGGCCACATGCCGCACCACGTGGCGCAAGACGATGTGATCGCCGCCATCGATCGCGCCGCATTGCGCGCCAATGTGAAATAGCATTACATTGGGGCAAACAAGGAGGCAGGCATGACGTTACCCTTCGACGGCGCGATCTCGCGCTTCTACGCCGAAACCGCGCCGGAGCACGTGCGCGAGGCCATTGCCGAGGGCGAGAAGAAGGACATCATCACCGAGGCTTTCCCCTATGACCGCTGGCTGAAGAAGGACGACTACAAGGACCGCCTAGAGGCGCTCCAGCGTCAGCTCGTCAAGCTGCAGGCCGACGTGAAGGCAAGCGGCAAGCGCGTCGTGGTGGTGTTCGAGGGCCGCGACGCGGCCGGCAAGGGCGGCGCGATCAAGCGCTTCCGCGAGAACCTCAACCCCCGTGTCGCCCGCGTTGTGGCGCTGCCCAAACCCTCCGACCGCGAGGCGGGCGAGTGGTATTTCCAGCGCTACATCCGCCAGTTGCCCACCGCCGGAGAGATCGTGCTGTTCGATCGGTCGTGGTATAACCGCGGCGTGGTCGAAAAGGTGTTCGACTTTTGCACCGACGATGCGCGCGCCGCCTTCTTCCGGCAATTGCCCGAGTTCGAAGACATGCTCGCCGACGAGGGTATCCACTTCTTCAAGATCTGGCTCAACGTCAGCCGCGCCGAGCAGTTGCGCCGTTTCCTCGCCCGCGAAAGAGACCCGCTCAAGCAGTGGAAACTGTCGTGGATCGATGTTGAGGGGCTGAACCGCTGGGACGCCTACAGCGCGGCGATCCGCGAGACCTTCGCCCAGAGCCACCGGCTGCGCGCGCCCTGGACGGTGATCCGTGCCGACGACAAGTATCGCGCCCGCCTCGCCGCGATCGAAACCGTGCTGTCGGGGATCGACTTTGCCGGCAAGGATGCCGACGTCGCCACCCCGCCGGATCCGCTGATCGCGGGCGGGCCGGGCATCTGGAATGATTAGCGCGCGGCGCCATTCCCAACACGCCTTCAGCGCGGAACATGGCGCGCAGGGCGTGTTCGACGCGCGGCAGAGCGTGGCCCCCTTCGCAGGCAAAGCGCGTGCACGTCTCCGCGCCCTTCGGGGGCGTCAGAAGTTGCGCCTGACCGCGCTGCAATGGCTTGAAATGGAACCGCCATTCCCGCGCCAGTGCGCCTGGTCGGACAGGACAGCCGCCGAACCGGGGGGGTGGTGGTAATGGCTGCCGGCCCCAAGAAACGCGGCTACCATCACGGCAACCTGCGTCAGGCGCTGGTGGAAGCGGCGCTGGCGCTGATCGAGGAGAAGGGCCCCACCGGCTTCACGCTCTCCGAAGCCGCGAAGGCGGCCGGGGTGACGCCCGCCGCGGTCTACCGCCATTTCGCCGGCCGGGAAGACCTGATCGCCGAGGCGGCGCGGCAGGGTTTCGAGGTTTTCGCCGACCTGCTGGAACATGCCTATGAAACCGGCCGGCCCTCGCCGCTGGCCTCGCTGGAGGCCACCGGGCGGGCCTATCTCGCCTTCGCCCGGCGCTTTCCGGGGCACTACGTGGCGATGTTCGAAAGCGGGATCTCGGTGAACCGCGACCCCGATCTCGCGATCGTGGCCGGCCGCGCCCTTGGTGTGCTGGAGAAAGCCGCGGGCGAATTGATGGCGGAGTTGCCGGACGAGAAGCGCCCGCCCGCCCGCATGGTCTCGGCGCATATCTGGGCGCTGGCGCATGGCGTGGTCGAGCTGTTCGGACGCGGTGCGCCGGGCCGGACATCGCCGTTCCCGCCCGAGGACCTGCTCGAAAGCGGGATCGGGATCTATCTCAGGGGGCTGGGGTTGATCCGGCCCGACGCCTGAGAATGGTTCCGCGCCCGCCCGTCACCACCCTTGTGAACGCGCTCTCGTTCTACCGGCTGCTGGCCGCTCCGGTGATCGTCTGGGCCGCGCTTTCGGGCCATCGCGGGTTATTCGCGGTGCTCATGCTGGTCAGCCTCGCCACCGACGCGGCCGACGGCTTCCTCGCCCGGCGCTGGAAGCAGGAGAGCCGGCTCGGCGCCCGTCTTGATTCGCTGGCCGACAGTCTCACGCTGGGGGCGGGGCTTGTGGGGGTCTGGGTCTTCGAGCGCGCGCCCTTCCTCGAGTCGCCGGGCTGGCTGCTGATGTTCCTCGCGGCGCTCGGCGTCGCGACGGCGGTGAGCCTGGTGAAGTTCGGCCGGCTGCCCGCCTTCCACCTCTACTCGTTCAAGCTGGCCGACCTCGCGCTCACCGCCTTCTTCATCGCGGTGTTTCTCTACGATTTCCTGCCCTGGGCCTATGCGCTGTCGATGAGCCTCGCCACGCTGGCGGCGCTGGAGATCATCGCGGTGGCGCTGGTGATCGACCGGTTCCGCACCGATCTCAAGGGGCTCTGGTGGGTGCTGCGCGCGCGCCGCTGAGCCACGTGCGCAAGCGATCGCGCGATCGCGTGGCACGCCGCCGCGCGGCGGCGTCCGCCTAGCCCAGCAGACGGTGGGCCAGTTCCAGCCCCTCGACGAGCTTGTCGACCTCCTCGGTGGTGTTGTAGAGGCCGAAGCTCGCCCGCGCGGTGGCGGTGAGGCCGAGATGGGTCATCAGCGGATGGGCGCAGTGGTGGCCCGCGCGCACGGCGATGCCCTTCTGGTCGAGGATGGTGGAGATGTCATGGGCGTGGCCGGCGCCTTCGATCGTCATCGAGAAGATCGCGGCCTTGCCCGGCGCATCGCCCTGCACGTTGAGCCAGTTCATCTCCTTGAACCGTTCGCGGGCATAGCTCGCCAGCCGCGCCTCGTGCGCGGCGACATTGTCCATGCCGAGCTCCATCAGGTACTCGAGCGCCACGCCGAGGCCGATGGTCTGCACGATGCCAGGGGTGCCGGCCTCGAACATCATCGGCGGATCGTTGTAGCTCACCGCCTCGCGTGAGACCTCGCGGATCATGTCGCCGCCCCCCATGAAGGGGCGCATCTCGGCCATACGTTCGCGCTTGATGTAGATCGCGCCGGAACCCGAGGGGCCGTAGAGCTTGTGGCCCGTCACCGGGTAGAAGTCGCAGCCGATCTCCTGCACGTCGACGGGCATGTGCACCGCGCCCTGGCTGCCGTCGACCAGCACCGGCACGCCCTGCGCCTGCGCGCCCTCGGTGATCCGCTTCACGTCGACCACCGTGCCCAGCACGTTCGACACGTGGGTGACCGCCACGAGCTTGGTGCGCGGGGTGATCGCGGCGATCACCTTCTCGGCGTCGAGCGAGCCGTCGGGCTCGGTCTCGACCCAGACCAGCTTCACCCCCTGGCGTTCGCGCAGGAAGTGCCACGGCACGATGTTGGCGTGGTGTTCGGCCACGCTGAGCACGATCTCGTCGCCCTCGCCCATGCGCGGCATCGCCCAACCATAGGCCACGAGGTTGATCGCCTCGGTGGTGCCCGAGGTGAAGACGATCTCCTCCTCCGAGCCCGCGCCGAGGAAGCGCGCCATAATCCCGCGCACCGCCTCGTACTTGTCGGTGGCGAGGTTCGAGAGGTAGTGCAAGCCCCGGTGAACATTGGCGTATTCTTCCGAATAGGCCTTCGTCACCGCCTCGATCACCGCGCGCGGCTTCTGCGCCGAGGCGCCGTTGTCGAGGTAGACCAGCGGCTTGCCGTTGACCTCGCGGGCGAGGATCGGGAAATCGCCGCGGACCTTGTCGATGTCATACATCAGAACTCTCCCGTCTCGGTCGGCACGCCCACACCGATGATCGCCAGCACGATGGAAAACACCACCATCGCCGCGAACATGGTCAGAAGGATGCCGACGAACACCATGCCGGCGTTGTTGAAGCCATGCATCTCGGCGATGAAATGGCTCAGGATCCAGAACGTCAGCACCAGCCCGATCACCCAGAGCAGCATCGCCAGCCCCGGCGCGAAGAGGCCCAGCACGAGGATTCCGATCTCGATGTTCAGAAGCACGAAATGCAGCCAGATCACCGTGAGCATGGCCTGGTCGAAGCTGCCGGTGCCGCCGGCCATCCGGCCCACCCAGTAGATGCCGAAGACCGTGAGCACCGAGATCGACGCCTGGGCAATGCCGGTGACAAGGGGGTTGGCGAACAAGCCGCCGAAGGCTTCGGGATCGGTGGGAAACAGGACCGAGGCGATCACCCCGAGGATGGTGGTGACCACCAGGATCAGTGCCAGGATCTGCCAAAGCACCGCCCGCGACAGATCGAGGTTCTGCACGTCGCGCGCCACCTTGCGCGGTTCCGGCACGGTCTGCAACGCCATGCCAAAGAGATAGCCCCACTCGAGTTTCATGACCGCTCCACCGTCCACAGGTTGAGCGACCAGTGCACCACGAAGGCGGCGAGTGCAACCACGCCGGTCACGGTCAGCTGCGCACCGGGGCCGATGAAGCCCGCGACGAGGCCCCACAGCAACCACAGCGGGCTGGCAACCAGCAGCGCCCAGAACAGCGCGAAGCGCGCGCCGTAGCCGCTCCCCTGCCCGCCTATTGCGCGGGCGGCGAGGTGGCTCAGGCTTCCCAGCGCGTAGGCCACGAGCGGCACGATGAAGAGCCAGCCCAGCAGCGCGCCCCCGGCCAGCATCTGGAACTCCTGCCCGGTCTCGAACGCCTCGCGCTGCAGCCGGGGCCATTGCGCAACGAAGATCAGGAGGCAGGCCGCCATCAGAACCGCGAGCGCGCGGTCTTCACGCGGGGTCGTGCCGACGCGGGCTTCGAACACCGCGCGCGGCGCCACGTAAGCGCGCAGGATGTCGCTGGCGACGCCCACCCTCAGCCGCGCCGCCTTCGCAGCCAGGCCTCGAGCCGGCCGGTGATGTCTTCGGCAACGGCCCCGTCCTCGATCTCGGCGATGGCATCGGCGAGGAAGGCGAGCACCAGCAGGTCGGTCGCTTCCGGCTCCGGCACACCGCGCGAGCGAAGATAGAACAGCCCCTCCTCGTCGATCGCGCCGGAGGTCGAGCCGTGGCTGCAGGCCACGTCGTCGGCGTAGATCTCGAGCTCGGGCTTGGCCAGGAACTGGCTGTCTTCGTCGAGCAGCAGCGATTGCGATTTCTGGTAGCCGTCGGTCTTCTGCGCGCCGGGTTTGACCAGGATCTTGCCCTGGAACACGCCGACGGCGCCATTGCGCAGCACCTTCTTGAACACCTGGCGGCTTTCGCAGCGCAGCGCGTCATGGGTGACGAACACGGTATCGTCATGGTGGAACGGGGCGCGCGCGCCGTCGCCCATCGCGGCGCCCGCGATATGGGCCAACGCGTCGTCGCCGCGCATCTCCACCACGCATTCGTTGCGGGTGAGCCGGCCGTTCACGGTGAGGGTGAAGCTCTTGAAGGTGCTTTCGCGCCCGAGCCGGGCGAAGATATGGGTGATCGCCTGTCGCTCGTGGTCACGCCCCTGGGTGCGGACGTGGTGAAAGGCCGCGCCGTCGCCGACCTCCACTTCGAGCACCTGGTTGAGCCGGGCGGCCGAGGGGCCGTTTTCGAGCAGCGTCAGGTCGGCCCCCGGTTCGAGCCGGACCACGTGGTGCACCAGCCCGTCAGAGGTTTCGTCGCCGTGACGGTAGATCAGGTTGACCGGGCGCGCGGCCTTGCCGGTGACGCGGATCACCAGGCCCTCGCGCGCGAACGCGGTGTTGAGCGCGGCAAAGGGGCGCTCGACCGGGCTCTGCCCGCTGGTCTCGAGCACGCCGTAGAGATCGCGCGCCCAGTGGATATCGGCACCGGCGGCCTCTTCCAGCCGCTCGATCTCGATCCCGGCCAATTCGAGCGGGTCGGAGGCCTCGGCATCGAACACGCCGTCGACGAAGACGATCTTCAGCCGGTCGATCTGGCCGAACACCGGCGCCTCGCCGCCATGGTCGAACACCGCCGCGGGCAGCGGATCGGGGGCGTTGAGCGTCGTCGGCCGGGTGAAGCGCCAGTATTCGTCGCGCGGGGCCGGCAGGCCCATCGCTTCGAGCCGGGCCAGCGCCGCCTTGCGCGTCTCCGTCGCCCACTTGCCGCCCTCGGGCAGCGCGTGGCCCGCGAGCCGTTCGGACAGTGCGTCGAGCTTGGGTTGAGCCACCGCCGCCATCATGCCGTCTCCGAAAGGATGTCGGCGTAGCCGTTGTGCTCGACCTCGAGCGCGAGATCCGGCCCGCCGGTCTTGATGATGCGGCCATTGGACATGATGTGCACCACGTCGGGCACGATATGGTCGAGCAGGCGCTGGTAATGGGTGATGACGAGGAAGCTGCGGCCGGCGTCACGCAGCGCGTTCACCCCGTCGGACACCAGCTTCATCGCGTCCACGTCGAGACCGGAATCGGTTTCGTCGAGGATGCACATCTTCGGCTCGAGAAGCGCCATCTGCAGGATCTCGTTGCGCTTCTTCTCGCCGCCCGAAAAACCCATGTTGACCGGGCGCTTGAGCATGTCGGCGTCGATCTTGAGCGTCTTGGCCTTCTCGCGCACCAGCTTGAGGAAGTCGGCGGCGCTCATTTCCTCCTGCCCGCGCGCCGTGCGCTGCGCGTTGAGCGCGGTGCGCAGGAAGGTCATGTTGCCGACGCCGGGGATCTCGACCGGGTATTGAAACGCGAGAAACAGCCCCGCCGCCGCGCGTTCCTCGGGCTCCATGTCGAGCAAGTCGGCGCCGTCGAGCGAGGCGGAGCCATCGGTCACCACGTAGCCGTCACGGCCGGAGAGCACGTAAGACAGCGTCGACTTGCCCGAGCCGTTCGGCCCCATGATCGCGTGAACCGCGCCATCGGGCACCTCGAGGTCGACGCCCTTCAGGATCGCCTTGTCTTCTTCTTCAAGTTTGACGTGCAGGTTATTGATTTTCAGCATGTTCATACCTTGTCTTTGCGCGGCCGGAGGCCGGTTGTTCGTTGCCGGGCGACGCGGGTTCGCGCCTCAGCGCCGGCGCACTTTCGGGTAACAGGTCGGCCCTTCTATCTCGGCGCGCACCGGCTCGGGGCGCGCGACGTGGCGGCGCCAGCCCAGCGTCATCGCCGTGGCCAGGGCGGCCACCAGGAACACGATGCTTGTCCAGATCGCCAACATCAGCCCACACTCCCTTCAAGCGAGATCGCCACCAGTTGCTGCGCTTCCATGGCGAATTCCATCGGCAGCGCCTGCAGCACCTCGCGGGCGAAGCCGTTGACGATGAGCGCCACCGCCTCTTCCTCGTCCATGCCGCGGCTGCGGCAGTAGAACATCTGGTCTTCGTCGACCCGCGAGGTCGTCGCCTCGTGTTCCACCCGGCTCGAGTTGTTCTTCACCTCGATGTAGGGCACGGTATGCGCGCCGCAGGTGCCGCCGATCAGAAGGCTGTCGCACTGGGTGTAGTTGCGGCTGTTGGTGGCCTTGGGGTGCATCGAGACGAGCCCGCGATAGGTGTTTTGCGCCACCCCCGCCGAGATGCCCTTGGAGACGATCCGGCTCTTCGTGTTCTTGCCGAGGTGCACCATCTTGGTGCCGGTATCGGCCTGCTGGTGGTTGTTGGTGATCGCGATGGAATAGAACTCGCCCTGGCTGTCGTCGCCGCGCAGCACGCAGGAAGGGTATTTCCACGTCACCGCCGAGCCGGTTTCCACCTGCGTCCACATCACCTTGGCGCGGTCGCCGCGGCAATCGGCGCGCTTGGTGACGAAGTTGTAGATGCCGCCCTTGCCGTTCTCGTCGCCGGGGAACCAGTTCTGAACGGTGGAATACTTCACCTCGGCGTCTTCGAGGATGACGATCTCGACCACCGCGGCGTGAAGCTGGGCCTTGTCGCGCTGCGGCGCGGTGCAGCCTTCGAGGTAGGAGACGAAGGAGCCCTTGTCGGCGATGATGAGGGTGCGCTCGAACTGGCCGGTGTTTTCGGCGTTGATCCGGAAATAGGTCGAAAGCTCCATCGGGCAGCGCACGCCGGGCGGGATATAGACGAACGACCCGTCGGAAAACACCGCCGAGTTGAGCGTGGCATAGAAGTTGTCGGACTGCGGCACGACCGAGCCGAGGTATTTCTTCACCAGCTCGGGGTGCTCGCGGATCGCTTCCGAGATCGAGCAGAAGATCACCCCGGCCTGCTCGAGTTCCTTCTTGAAGGTCGTGCCGACGGAAACGCTGTCGAACACCGCGTCGACGGCAACCTTGCGATCGGAATTCGCGCCGTCGGCGGGCACCTCGTCGGCCCCCTCGACACCGGCGAGAATCATCTGTTCTTTCAGAGGGATACCGAGTTTTTCGTAAGTCGCGAGCAGCTTCGGATCGACATCGTCGAGCGACTGGGGCTTGGTCTCCATGCTCTTCGGGCGGGCGTAGTAATACTGGTCCTGGAAGTCGATCTCGGGGTAGTCGACCATCGCCCATTCGGGCTCTTTCATCTCCAGCCAGCGCCGGTAAGCCTGGAGGCGCCAATCGGTCATCCATTCCGGCTCTTCGTTCTTCCGGCTGATCAGCCGCACGATATCCTCGGTCAAGCCCTTGGGGGCGTAATCCATCTCGATATCGGTTTCCCAGCCGTACTTGTATTTCTCGCCCAGCGAGCGAACGGCCTCGACGGTATCCTCCTCGACACCTTCCTTGATGACCACGTCGTCAATCCCAGCCATGTCTCGCCTCTCCTTCAACTTCAACGCACCCGCGCACGGGCTTGAAATTTCTCGTGTTCCCGGCGCCACGCATCCACGAAGCGCAGAACCTCGTCCTCCGACGTCTGCGGCCCGATCGAAACGCGGATCGCGCTCGCCGCCGCCGCGTCATCAAAGCCCATGGCCTTGAGCGCGCGACTGGCACGGACCTTGCCCGAGGAACAGGCGGAGCCCGCCGAAACGGCGAACCCCGCCAAGTCCATCACCATCACTTGTGTCTCCCCTTTCCACCCCGGGGTGATGAAACACGAGGTGTTCGGGAGCCTGTTCGCGTCTTTCCCGACAAAAATAGTCTCTTTTGTGGATTCGGCAACATTTTTTTCTAGAATATTTCTAAGTTCGGCCACGCGATCCCATTCTCCGGCCTCCAGATCGCGCGCCGCTGCTTCGGCCGCGGCCCCGAAACCCGCGATTCCTATGAGGTTTTCCGTGCCCGAGCGCCGCCCCATCTCCTGACCGCCGCCGCGGATGCCGGGTTCGACGTTCAGCCCGCGCCGCAGGATCAACGCGCCGATCCCCTTCGGCCCGCCGATCTTGTGGGCCGAGATCAGCGCCATGTCGGCGCCCGACCAGTTGAAGGCGAAGGGGATCTTGCCGAAGGCCTGTGTCGCATCGGTGACGGCGAGGCCCTCGGGCAAAGTCTGGATCACCCCGGTCTCGGAATTGGACAGTTGCAGCGTGGCGCGCGCCGGGTCGGGCACCGTCACCCGGCCCTGGGCATCGCAAGCCAGCGTTTCCTCGCACCAGGCCCGGACGGCGTCATGTTCAACCCCGGCGCAGGCAAGGCCGCGCCCGGCCAGCGCCAGCGCCGCCGCTTCCGTCGCGCCGGAGGTGAAGACGATATCCGCCCCCTCGGCGCCGACCGCCGCGGCCACCTGCCGGCGCGCCTTCTCGATCAGCGCCTTGGCCGCGCGCCCCTCGGCATGAACGCTGGAGGGGTTGCCCGCCAGTTCCATCGCCGCGAGCATGGCTGCCTGCGCCTCGGGCCGCAGCGGCACCGTGGCGTTCCAGTCGAGATAGCTGCGCGCCACCCCGGGCCTCAGGCCTCGTCCTCGGCGGGTGCATGCACCTCGTCGACGACATGGAAGATCGACGGCACCGCCGGACAGGGCGCGAGCTCGTTGTGCACGATGTCGGAAAGCCGGGTCTGGTGCAGGAAGACGTAGACATGCGCCGAGAGCCCTTCCCACAGCCGGTTGGTGAGGCTCTGGGCCTTCGAGCCGGAGCGCGCACCCGAAGCCCCTGCCCCGGTGTGCATCGCGCTCACCGTCTCGTCGACCGCTTCGAGCACCTCCGACACCCGGATCTCGGCGCAGGGCTTGGCGAGGCGATAGCCGCCGCCCGGCCCGCGCACGCTTTCGACCAGCCCCGCCCGGCGCAGTTTCACGAACAGCTGTTCGAGGTAGGGCAGCGAGATATTCTGGCGCTGCGACAGATCGGTGAGCGAAAGCAGCGTGCCGTCGTCCTGCATCGCAAGATCGGAAAGCGCTACCATCGCGTAGCGGCCCTTGGTGGAAAGCTTCATGCCCATACCCCTCGGAACATTGACGTTCGGCCCCCTCGCCAATATGTGAACAAGGACGCCTTCTCCGCTCACGCGGCGGGAATGGAACCGTATTAGGGTGCCCGACTTTTTC
This sequence comes from Sinisalibacter lacisalsi, assembly GCF_014640115.1. Classification (GTDB taxonomy): domain Bacteria; phylum Pseudomonadota; class Alphaproteobacteria; order Rhodobacterales; family Rhodobacteraceae; genus Sinisalibacter; species Sinisalibacter lacisalsi. The sequence goes on from NZ_BMGI01000002.1 coordinate 359,182, forward strand.
CGTCAAGAAATGCGGGCTTGAGGAGAGACCGAGAAAATATGCCCGAGGTGATTTTTCCCGGCCCCGAGGGCCGGCTCGAAGGCCGCTACCACGCGCAGCGTGAGAAGGACGCGCCGATCGCCATCGTCCTGCATCCGCATCCGCAGTTCGGCGGCACGATGAACAACAAGGTTGTCTACAACCTGCACTATGCCTTCCACCGGATGGGCTTCAACGTGCTCAGGTTCAACTTCCGCGGCGTCGGCCGCAGCCAGGGCGAGTATGACCAGGGCGTGGGCGAGTTGTCCGATGCCGCCTCCGCGCTCGATTACCTGCAGTCGATGAACCAGAACGCCAAGCACTGCTGGGTGGCGGGGTTCAGCTTCGGGGCCTGGATCGGGATGCAACTGTTGATGCGCCGCCCGGAGATCACCGGGTTCATCAGCGTGAGCCCGCCGGCCAACATGTATGATTTCTCCTTCCTGGCGCCCTGCCCGGCGTCGGGGCTGATCATCAACGGCACCGCCGACCGTGTGGCGCCGCCGGCCGATACCCATGCCCTCGTCGACAAGCTGCACGAGCAGAAGGGCATCACCATCACCCATACCGAGGTCGAGGGCGCGGGCCACTTCTTCGAGAACGATCATCTCGACACGATGCTCAGCGCGGTCGATGGCTACGTGCGCCGCCGCCTCACCGAATCCACGCGCTGACAGAGGAACGGGAGAACGACATGGGGCTTCAGGACGACGTTGCCGACAAGCTCGCGCAGGAGGTGCTCGCGCTGGTGGCCGAAACCGGCGACGAGGAGGTGGTGGAAGAGATCAAGAAAGTGATCGGCACGTCCTCGACGACGCTCGAAGAAGCCTACATGACGGCCGTGCGGGTGCGGCGCGCCGAAGGCCGGGCGCTCGCCTTGCTCGAGCAGAAGCGGCGCGCCCACGCCGGCGGCTGAGGCCGCCCGCAGGGGTTCTGCGCCGCGCCGACGCGCTCCGGGCCTGCGTCACAGCCGGTAGAGCGCCGCGAATTTCTCCTCGAGGTAATCGAGCAGCGGCGCCTCGTCGGGGGCTTTGCCGCAGGCGCGGGTGATCAGCTCCTTCGGCTCGTAGAGTCCGCCGTGGCGCTGCACGCGCTCGCCAAGCCAGGCGGTGACCCTGCCGGCGTCGCCCCGCGCGAGGTGCTCGTCGAGATCGGGCATCTCCGCGCTCATCGTCTTGTAGAGGCAGCCGGCGTAGACATTGCCGAGCGAGTAGGTCGGGAAATAGCCGAACAATCCCACCGACCAGTGCACGTCCTGCAGGCAACCGTGCGAGGCCTTGTCGACCGCCACGCCGAAATCGGCCTCGAAACGCGCGTTCCAAGCCTCTTCCAGATCCGCCACCGCGAGCTTGCCCGCGATCATGTCGCGTTCGAGGTCGAAGCGCAGAAGCACGTGGAGGTTATATTGCACCTCGTCCGACTCGGTGCGGATATAGCCCGGGTGCAGCCGGTTGGCGGCGCGCCAGAAGCTTTCCGCGTCGGCCACGTTCATCTCGCCGAAGGCGACCCGGAAGCGCTCGAACAGCCAGCCGGTGAAGGCCTGGGAGCGGCCGAGCTGATTTTCATAGATCCGGCTCTGGCTCTCGTGCACACCCATCGACACGCCCTGTCCCAGCGGCGTCAGCAGGTGGGCGCGGTCGATGTTCTGCTCGTAACAGGCGTGGCCTGTCTCGTGGATCGTGGAATAGACCGCGCCGAACGGGTCGGTCGGGCTGGTGCGGGTGGTGATCCGCACGTCGAGCCCCGAGCCGGAGGAGAACGGGTGCACCGCCTTGTCGACCCGGCCATGCGCCATGTCGTAGCCGAAGGCGCGGGCGAGATCGCGGGTGAGCTTCATCTGCGCCTTTTCGTTGAACTTGCCGGTGAGCGGCTCGGGCTGGTGCTCCGCCCCCAGAACCCGATCGCGCAAGGCCACCAGCCGGGGGCGCAGCGCCGCGAACATCGCCTCCAGTTCCGCCGCGCTGGCGCCGGGCTCGTAATCGTCGAGCAGCGCGTCGTAGGGGTCGCCCCCGGCGGCCAGCGCCTGTGCTTCGTCGCGCTTGAGCGCCACGATCCGCGCCAACGTCGGCGCGAACCCGGCGAAATCGTCGGCCGCGCGCGCCTCGGCCCACAGGCCCTGCGATTCCGCCGTCACCCGGGCCAACTCGCCCGCGAGCGCCACCGGCACCCGGGTCTGGCGATCGAAGCGGCGGCGGATGTGGCGCAGGTTGGCCTGCCCCACCGGATCGAGGCTGGCCGCGTCGATCGACTGCAACCACTCGCCCACCCGCGGATCGGTGTGGCGGGCGTGCAGCACGTGGCTGAGCGCCTCGGCCTCCTCGGCCCGCTGCGGCGCCGCGCCGCGCGGCATCACGGTTTCCTGGTCCCAGCCGAGCCTGCCGGCGATCTGCTCCAGCGCCTGGGTCTGGCGCTCGAAGGCCATCAGGTCGTCATAATGGCTCATGCTTTCTCTCCCCGGCCCCGGACCGATTGCGCCGGCGGATAGCCCGCGCGGAACCGTGCCACGAGAACCACCACCCAGGCAAGGATCGCCCCGGCCTGGTGGGTGATCGCCACGTGCAGATGCGCGCCGTTGAGAACGGTGACGATCCCCAGCACCATCTGCGCCACCAGCACCACCGCGGCCACGGTGAAGCCGGTGCGCACGGCCCGCGAAGCCGCGCCGCGCGAACGCAGGAACGCCACCAGCGCGAAGATGATGAGCAGGTAGCCCACCACCCGGTGGATGAACTGCACCAGACCGGGATTTTCGAAGAAGTTGCGCCACAGCGGCTCGATGTCGAAGGGATCGGGCGGGATGATCTGCCCCGCCATCAGCGGCCAGTCGGTGTAGCTGCGGCCGGCGTCGATCCCCGCCACCAGTGCCCCGAGCACGATCTGCAGCAGGGTGAAATGCATCAGGCCGGTGCCGAGTCCGAACAGGCGCGTCTCGCGCAGCCGCCGCGCCTGCAACAGCTCGGCCTGCGTCCGCGACAGTTCGAGTACGCCCCAGGCCAGCAGGCCGAGGATCACGAAGGCCAGCCCGAGGTGAATCGCCAGCCGGTAGGAGGCCACCGAGGTGCGGTCGCCGACGAGGCCGGAGGCCACCATCCACCAGCCCACCGCGCCCTGCACCCCGATCAGCACGCCGATGGCGAGCAGCCGCCGCGCCCAGCCCGCGGGTATCCGGCCCGCGGCCCAGAAGCCGAGGAACCCCGTGATCCAGACCAGCCCGATGATCCGGCCGAGGAAGCGGTGCCCCCATTCCCACCAGAAGATCACCTTGAACTCGTCGAGCGTCATCGCGTGGTTCACCAGCCGGAACTCCGGCGTTTCCTGGTACTTGGCGAAGGCCAGCGCCCAATCCTCCGGGCTCAGCGGCGGCAGGGTGCCGATCACCAGCGCCCACTCGGTGATCGAAAGACCGGACTCGGTCAGCCGGGTGAGGCCGCCGACAAGGATCATCACCACGACCAGCGCGAAGAGCGCGACGAGCCAGGCCCGGATCGCCTTGCGCGCACCGAGCGCGCCGCCCTTGTCGATCATGCCGGTTTGCGGTGGCTTGCGCTGGTCCGTGCCCGCCTCGTCCACCTCCTGGAATATGCTGCGCTTGCCTGCCATGGCTCCCCCCTTTCGCGGTTGCGGCGATATTTACGGAGCGGGGCGGGAATGCCAAGGCACGAATGCGCGAAATCGCCCGTCCCCGGGCGGATCGGGGCGGAAAAACCGCGCCCCTCCATTGCACCCAAAGGCTTGTGGGTGGTATAAGCGGCCGACCCATATCCTGTGTGTCCTCGACGCGCGAAACCACAGCAAGAACAATACGGCGGACAACGTGAACGACACCCCGGAAAGACCTGGAATGCCTGGCGAAACCCCTCCCGAGCGCCCCGTCCACGACGGCCCCTCGATCTCGATCGAGCAGGAAATGCGCACCTCCTACCTCGATTACGCGATGAGCGTGATCGTGAGCCGCGCCATTCCCGACCTGCGCGACGGTCTGAAACCGGTGCACCGGCGCATTCTTTACGCCATGCACGAGGGCGGCAACAGCCACGACAAACCCTATCGCAAGTCCGCCCGCGCGGTGGGCGACACGATGGGCAAGTATCACCCGCACGGCGACAGCGCGATCTACGACGCGCTGGTGCGGATGGCGCAGGATTTCTCGATGAGCCTGCCGCTGCTCGATGGCCAGGGCAACTTCGGCTCGATGGACGGCGACCCACCGGCGGCCATGCGTTACACCGAAGTGCGCATGGACAAGCCGGCGCAGGCCCTGCTCGAGGATATCGAGAAAGACACCGTCGATTTCCAGGACAACTACGACGGCAAGGACAGCGAGCCCACCGTGCTCCCGGCCCGCTTCCCCAACATGCTGGTCAACGGCGCCGGCGGTATCGCCGTGGGCATGGCCACCAACATCCCGCCGCACAACCTCGGCGAGGTGGTCGACGCCACGCTGGCGCTGATCGAGAACCCCGATCTCGATTCGATGCAGCTGATGGAGTGGATCCCCGGCCCCGATTTTCCCACCGGGGCGCTGATGCTCGGCCGGTCCGGCGCGCGCAAGGCCTATGCCGAGGGGCGCGGCTCGGTGATCATCCGGGCGAAAACCCGGATCGAGGAGATCCGCAAGGACCGCTACGCCATCGTCGTCGACGAGATCCCCTACCAGGTCAACAAGGCCACGATGATCGAGAAGATGGCCGATCTCGTGCGCGAAAAGAAGCTCGACGGCATCTCGGCGATCCAGGACGAGAGCGACCGCGTCGGCGTGCGGGTGGTGATCGAACTCAAGCGCGACGCTACGCCCGAGGTGGTGCTGAACAAGCTGTTCCGTTTCACCCCGCTGCAAACCTCCTTCGGCTGCAACATGCTGGCGCTCAACGGCGGCCGCCCCGAGCAGTTCACGCTGCGCGATTTCCTGAGCTATTTCATCAGCTTCCGCGAGGAAGTCGTGGCGCGGCGCACGGCCTTCCTGTTGCGCAAGGCGCGTGAGCGCAGCCACGTTCTGGTCGGCCTCGCGGTGGCGGTGTCGAACGTCGACGAGGTGGTGGCGACGATCCGCAGCTCGACGGACGCCGCCGAGGCGCGCGAAAAGCTGATGACCCGGCGCTGGCCGGCGGGAGAGATCGCGCCCTTCATCGCGCTGATCGACGACCCGACCCACAAGATGAACGACGACGGCACCTACAACCTGTCGGAAACCCAGGCCCGCGCGATCCTCGACCTGCGGCTGCAGCGCCTCACCCAGCTGGGGGTGAAGGAAGTCACCGACGAGCTCGAGGACCTGGCAGCGAAGATCAAGGACTACCTCGATATCCTGCGCTCGCGCGAACGGATCATGGCGATCATCTCCGACGAGTTGCGCGCGGTGAAGGACGCCTACGCCGTGCCGCGCCGCACCGAGATCGTCGACTGGTCGGGCGACATGGACGACGAAGACCTGATCGAGCGCGAAGACATGGTGGTGACGATCACCCAGTCGGGCTGGGCCAAGCGCACGCCGCTGGCCGATTTCCGCGCCCAGCGGCGCGGCGGCAAGGGCCTTTCCAGCATGGCCACCAAGGAAGAAGACGTGGTCACCACGCTCTTCGTGGCCAATACCCATACTCAATTGTTGTTCTTCACCACCGACGGCATGGTCTACCGGCTCAAGTGCTGGCGCCTGCCGCTCGGCGGACGCACCGCGCGCGGCAAGGCGATCGTCAACATCCTGCCGATCCCGCAGGGCGTGAGCATCGCCGCGATCATGCCGGTGGACGCGCCGGAGGAGGAGTGGGGCAATCTCCAGATCGTCTTCGCCACCTCCACCGGCGACGTGCGGCGCAACGCGCTGTCGGATTTCACCAACGTGATGCGCAACGGCAAGATCGCGATGAAACTGCCCGAGGGGGTCGAACTGGTGAACGCCCGGATCTGCACCGAGGACGACGACGTGATGCTGGTCACCGCCTCCGGCCGCGCGATCCGCTTCCCCAGCACCGACGTGCGGGTGTTCCAGGGCCGCTCCTCCACCGGCGTGCGCGGCATCCGCCTGCGCTCGCCCGATGACCGGGTGGTGTCGATGGCGGTGATCCGCCATTTCGAGGCCAGTTCCGACGAACGCGCCGCCTATCTCAAGATGCGCCGCGCGCTGGCCGGGGCCGACGACGAGGGCGCCGAAGACGAACCCGTGGGCGATATCAGCCCCGAGCGGTTCGAGGAGATGCGCGCCGCCGAAGACCTCATCCTCACCATCACCGAAGCCGGCACCGGCAAGCTGTCGTCGAGCCACGATTACCCGGTGCGCGGTCGTGGCGGCCAGGGCGTGCAGGCCGCCGACAAGGCGATGCGCGGCGGCGAGCTGGTCGCGGCCTTCCCGGTCGGGATGGACGACCAGGTCATGCTCGCCACCTCCACCGGCCAGTCGATCCGCTGCCCGATCGAGGGGATCTCGTTCCGCTCGCGCGGCGCCGGCGGGGTGAAGGTGTTCAACACCGGCCCCGGCGAAAAGGTGGTCTCGGTGGCCTGGATCGCCGAGAAGGATGACGACGTGGACGAGGCGGAGGCCGAAAGCGAAGGCTGAGGCGCGGGCCCGGCTTCTTGGGTCGGCAAATACCTTCGGGGGTGAATTGGCCTTGAGGCCAAGAGGGGGCGGATAGCCCCCTTCCCTTTCCCGCCGCGCTCGCCTACATCCCGGCCATGACCGAAACACTCCATATCGTCGGCGGCGGCATGGCCGGATCCGAGGCCGCCTGGGTCGCCGCCCGGGCCGGGCTCGACGTGGTGATCCACGAGATGCGCCCCCGCGTCGCCACCTTCGCGCACCAGACCGGCAAACTCGCCGAGATGGTCTGTTCCAATTCCTTCCGCTCCGACGACAGCGAGCAGAACGCCGTGGGCCTGCTGCACTGGGAGATGCGCGCGGCGGGATCGCTCACCATGGAGGCCGCCGATACCCACCGCCTGCCCGCGGGCGGCGCGCTCGCGGTCGACCGGGAGGCGTTCTCGCAATTCGTCAACGACCGGCTGCGCGGGCTGCCCAACGTCACCGTCGTGGATGAAGAGATCGCCGCGCTGCCCGGCGAGGGCCACTGGATCTTCGCCACCGGGCCGCTCACCTCCGAGGCGCTCGGGCGCGCGATCATCGCCGAGACCGGCGCCGAGCGGCTCGCCTTCTTCGACGCCATCGCCCCGATCGTCTATGCCGAGAGCATCGACATGAGCGTGGCCTGGGCGCAATCGCGCTACGACAAGGGCGAGACCGAGGACGAGCGCCGCGCCTACCTCAACTGCCCGATGGACAAGGCGCAGTACGAGGCCTTCATCGACGCGCTGCTCGCCGCCGAGAAGACCGAGTTCCACGACGGCGAAACCGCCAGCTATTTTGACGGCTGCCTGCCGATCGAGGTGATGGCCGAGCGCGGCCGCGAAACCCTGCGCCACGGGCCGATGAAGCCGGTGGGGCTGACCAACGCGCACAAGCCGGATGAAAAGGCCCACGCGGTGGTGCAGCTGCGGCGCGATAACGCTTTGGGCACGCTCTACAATATCGTCGGTTTCCAGACCAAGATGAAATACGGCGCCCAGGCGGAGGTGTTCCGGATGATCCCCGGTCTGGAGAGCGCCAGCTTCGCCCGCCTCGGCGGCATTCATCGCAACACCTTCATGAACTCGCCCACCCTGCTCGACGCCGAGATGCGGCTGAAATCGAAGCCCAATATCCGCTTCGCCGGGCAGGTCACCGGGGTGGAGGGCTACGTCGAATCCGCCGCCATGGGCCTGCTCGCCGGGCGCCTCGCGGTGGCCGAGATCACCGGCCGAAGCCTGCCGCCGGTGCCGCCGACCACCGCGGTGGGCGCGCTGGTGAGCCACATCACCGGCGGCGCCGAGGCCAAGACCTTCCAGCCGATGAACGTGAACTTCGGCCTGTTCCCCCCGGTCGAGGGCCTGAAAGCGGGGCGTCGCGGGCGGCGCGACCGCTACAAGGCCTATACCGACCGCGCCAAGGCCGATTGGCAGGGCTGGCTCGCGGCCGGCGTCTGAGGATTTCGCCGCGCTGCGCGCGCCGACCCGGGCGGGGGGCGCTGCCCCCCGTGCCCCCCGAGGTATTTTGGCCAGGATGAAGGAGAATGCGGGCGTCTTGCTGTCGCCGGGGTTCGCCCGTAGCTTCAGGTCATGATCACCCGCTTCGCCCCCTCGCCCACCGGGCTTCTGCACCTCGGCCACGCCTTCTCGGCGCTGACCGCCTGGGACATGGCGCGCGCTGAGGGGGGCGTCTTTCTGCTCCGGATCGAGGATATCGACGGGCCGCGCTGCCGCCCCGAGTTCGAGCACGCGATCGACGACGATCTGCATTGGCTCGGCCTCGACTGGCCGGTGCCGGTGATGCGCCAGTCCGAGCGGCTGCCGGCCTACGGCGATGCGCTGGCCCGGCTCGCGGAGATGGGGCTCACCTACCCCTGTTCCTGCACCCGCGCCGACATCCGCGCCGCGCTCGCCGCCCCGCAGGAGGGCGCAAGCGGCCCCGATGGTCCGCCCTATCCCGGAACCTGCCGGGGCCGCGCGATGGCCAGTCACCGGCCGGGCGACGCGATCCGGCTCGACATCGCCCGCGCCGTGGCCGTGACCGGGCCGGTGCGGTTCGAGGAGAGCGGGCCGGGGCGCGCGGGGCGGCAGGCATACCGGCCGGACGAGATGGTTGCCAACATCGGCGACGTGGTGCTCGCGCGCAAGGATATCGCCACCTCCTACCACCTCTCGGTGGTCGTCGACGACGCGGCCCAGGGCATCACCCAGGTGGTGCGCGGCGAAGACCTGTTCGCCGCCACGCCGCTGCACGTGTTGCTCCAGCGCCTGCTCGAGATGCCCACCCCGCGCTATCATCACCACCGCCTGATCCGCGACGAGACCGGCAAGCGCCTTGCCAAGCGCGACGACGCGCGCGCGATCCGGGCCTACCGCGAGGCGGGCGCGACGGTGGCGAGCCTGCGCGCCATGCTCGGGCTGTGAGCGCCCCCGGCGCTCACGCCATCGGCTCCATGATCACCACCTCGGCGCCATCGCGGATCGCGGTATAAAAGCACGAGCGGCGGTTGGTGTGGCAGGCCGGGCCTTCCTGCGCGACCCGCACCAGGAGCGCGTCGCGGTCGCAGTCGATCCGCATCTCGACCAGGGTCTGGACGTGGCCCGAGGTTTCGCCCTTGATCCAGAACGCCTGCCGGGAGCGGCTCCAGTAGGTGACGCGGCCGGTTTCGAGCGTTTTGGCGACGGCTTCGGCGTTCATCCAGGCGAGCATCAGCACCTCGCCGGTGGCGGCCTCCTGCGCGATCACCGGCACGAGGCCCGCCTCGTTGTAACGCAAAGTTGCGGGATCGAACCCCATGGCATTCCCTTTCCAAATCCGTGCCCGACCTCTATCTAGGACCTGCAGACCCGAGGGGAAACCCATGACCGACCAAAGCCTCGAACAGCTCTACTCCAAGCGAATCCTCGCGCTCGCCGCCGACATACCCCATGCCGGCAAGCTCGCCACGGCGGCGAGCCACGCGCGCAAACGCTCGCCGCTCTGCGGCTCGACGGTGAGCGTCGATCTCACCCTCGCCGATGGCAAGGTGGCCGAGTTCGCCCAGAACGTGAAGGCCTGCGCCCTCGGCCAGGCCTCGGCCGCGGTGCTCGGCGGGCAGGTGATCGGGCTCGACCGCGCCACCATCGCCGCCGGGCGGGACGCGCTCGAGGCGATGCTGAAGGAAGACGGCCCCACCCCGCCGGCGCCGTTCGACGCGCTCGAGGCCCTGCGCCCGGCGCGCGATTACAAGAACCGGCATCCGTCGATCCTGCTGGCCTGGGACGCCACCCTCGACGCCTTCGACGCGGCCTCGGCCGAGACGGCGGCCGGGGCGCGTTAACCGGGAAGAAACCCGGACCGGGCCAGACTGCGCGGGGAATCAGGAGGCCCCGCGTGCAACACGACCCCCTTATCACTCCCGCGCCCGATGCGCGCCTGTCGGGTCTTGCCCGCAGGGCAGCTGACCTCGGCTTCGAAATCGTCGAGGTGTCCGCCAACCTCGACCGGGTGGACGAGATCGCGGCCCGGCAACGCGAAACGATCGAGGAGGTCACCACCACGATCGACCGGCTGACCGGCGCCAGCGCACGCATGGCCGAGAGCATGGCCGCGGTCACGGCCGAGACCCGCGTCTCGCTCGAACAGGCCAATGCCGCGGAAGCCTTGATCACCAGCAATCGCACCAACGCCGTCGACATCGGCGCCCGGGCCCGGGCGCTGGCCGACGAGATGACCGAAATCCGCGAGTCGCTCGACGCGGTCACCGGATCGAACGCCGAGATCTCCGCCATCGCCGCCCAGGTCAACATCCTCGCGATCAACGCCAAGATCGAAGCGGCGCGCGCCGGCGACGCCGGGCGCGGCTTCGCGGTTGTCGCCGAGGCGATCAACGAGCTATCGGCGCGCACGGCCCGCGCCGCCGAGGTTATCGGTGAGCGGATCTCGGTGATGGCCGAGCGGGTGCTCGAAATGCAGGCGAGTTCGGGCGATGTCGTCGATCTCGCCGGCGACGTGGCCGACCGGGCCGGGTCGGTGCACGAAGCGGTGCGTTCGGTGTCCGAGGCAAGCGCGGCGAGCGCCACGCGCGCCGATGATCTCACCCGGCACCAATCCGCCGTGGCGGCAGCCTTCGAGCAGTTTCGGGCCGTGTTCTCAACCATCGGCGCGGGGGCCAATACCGCCTCGGCGACGATTTCGGAGGCCTCGAAAACCATGCACAGGCTGACGAACCACGCCGAGGCGATGGTGCAGGCCACTGTGTCGCTCGGCGGCGGCACCCGGGATCAGCCGTTCATCGAGCGGGTGCAGGCCGACGCCGCGCGGATCGGCGCCGCCTTCGAGGCCGCGCTGGAAAAGGGGGAGATCGAGGCCGCCGCGCTGTTCGACCATCGCTATACACCGATTCCCGGCACCGACCCCGAGCAGTTCATGGCCCCGTTCACCGCGCTGGCCGACCGGTTGCTTCCCGCGATCCAGGAGGCGGCGCTCTCGCTCGACCCGCAGGTCGTGTTCTGTGCCGCCGTCGATGTGAACGGCTACCTGCCGACGCATAACCGCAAGTTCTCGCAGCCGCAGAGGCGCGATCCGGTGTGGAATGCCGCCCATGCCCGAAACCGCCGGATGTTCGACGACCGGGTCGGCCTCAAGGCCGGGCGCAACACCGCGCCGTTCCTGGTCCAGGTCTACCGGCGCGACATGGGCGGCGGCGAATACGCGATGATGAAGGATGCCTCCGCCCCGATCATGGTGAACGGGCGGCACTGGGGCGGGCTGCGGCTGGCCTACCGCATCCCCTGAAAAAAACCGCCGCGCTCCGGGGGGAGGCGGCGGCCAGTGGTGCGGTCGGTTCCAGGTGCCCGGCCGGGACAGTAGGCAGGGGCCGGGTGGACAGGTGGCGGTGGGGGCCGCCGGCATCGCGGACAGACGATGCGGGAACCGGGAAAACCGCAGGCAGAATTCGGTCAGATCATCCCGGGCAGGTGCAGCCCGCCGTAGAGCACCACCATCAGGCCGAGGCCTCCGGCAATATCCTGCCAGATCGTGGCCGAGGATCGGGACAGAACGGACTTGATCTCTTTCAGCATGTCAGGCTCCTGCTCTCGGGGCGCCGGTGTTCCGGCTGTGTTCTCTTGTTAACCTTTTGTTCTCACAAATGGCCCGGGCTTGTAAAGAACTTTTTGAGAACAAAGCGGAACTTTCAGGGATTTTCGATTAACCCACTGAAATCAAACGAATCCCCTCGTCCTGCCGCATCAACCACAGCAGAACGCGCGCCGCCTCGCCGCGCTGCGAGGTCAGTTTCGGGTCTTCCCGCAACAGGTTGCGGGCATCGGTCTGGGCAACCGCCATCAGCCCGGCCTGGGTTTCCAGATCGCCCACCCGAAAGCGCGGCAGGCCCGATTGCGCCGTGCCGATCAGGTCCCCCGCGCCGCGCATGGCGAGATCCTCCTCGGCGATGCGAAAGCCGTCTTCGGTCTCGCGCAGGATCTGCAATCGCCGCGCGCCTCCCTCGGTGAGCGGGGCCTGGTAGAGCAGAAGGCAGGTGCTTTCCGCCGCGCCCCGGCCGACGCGGCCGCGCAACTGGTGCAATTGCGACAGCCCGAAATGCTCGGCGCGTTCGATCACCATGATCGAGGCATTGGGCACGTCCACCCCCACCTCGATCACCGTGGTCGCCACCAGCACCCCGGTTTCACCACGCTGGAAGGCGGCCATCGCCGCGTCGCGCTCGGCGGGCGCCATTTGGCCATGCACCAGCCCGACAACGCCCTCGCCCAGTTCCGCGCGGAGCGCCTTGAACCTCTCTTCGGCCGCAGTGAGTTCCGAAACCTCGCTTTCCCCGACCAGCGGGCAGACCCAGTAGGCCTGTCGCCCCTCCGCCGTGGCGCGCTTGAGCCGCGCGACCACCTCGGCGATGCGCGCGGTCGAGATCAGCGCGGTGGCGATCGGCTTGCGGCCCGGCGGCTTCTCGTCGAGCAGGCTCACGTCCATATCGCCGTATTGCGCCAGCGCCAGGGAGCGCGGGATCGGCGTGGCCGTCATCACCAGCACATCCGTCACCGTGCCCTTGGCGCCGAGACGCATCCGCTCGGCCACGCCGAACCGGTGCTGCTCGTCGACCACCGCGAGGCGCAGATCGTGATAGGCCACGTCGTCCTGGAACACCGCGTGGGTGCCGACGAGAATCTGGATATCGCCGCGTTCGAGTGCGGCGAGCTTGGCGCGCCGCTCGGCGCCCTTGTCGCGCCCGGTCAGCAGTTCCACCACCACTTCCGCCGCCTCGGCCAGCGGCTGGAGCGCGGCGAGATGCTGGCGCGCAAGGATCTCGGTGGGCGCCATCATCACCCCCTGCCCGCCCGCCTCGACGGCGACGAGCAAAGCCATGAAGGCCACCAGCGTCTTGCCGGCGCCGACGTCGCCCTGCAACAGCCGGTTCATCCGCAGACCCGCCCCCATGTCGGCGGCGATCTCCTCCATCGCCCGGGATTGCGCCCCCGTCGGCGCATAGGGAAGTGCCGCCAGCACCTTCGCGCGCAGCCGCCCGTCGCCCTGGCTCACCCGTCCCTTGCCGCGCCGCACCCGCGCACGGGCGAGCGCCAGAGTGAGCTGGTGGGCGAAAAACTCGTCATAGGCCAGCCTGCGCCGCGCCGGGGCCTGCGGCGAGAGATCGTCGGGCCCTTCCGGGCTGTGCGCCACCGCCACCGCCTCGTGCCACGCCGGCCAGTGCTCGCGTGCCAGCAGCGCCGGATCGACCCATTCCGCCAGCGGCTTGACCCGGGCCAGAACCTCGCCCACCGCGCGCAGCATCAGCCGCTGGGTGACCCCGGCGGTGAGGTGATAAACCGGCTCGAAATCGGGGATATGGTCGGACTGGCCCGGGCGCAGGATGTAGTCGGGATGCACCATCTGGGCGACCCCGTCGAACAGCTCCACCTTGCCCGACACCACCCGTCGCTGGCCGGTGGGGAGTTGCCTGGTCAGCCAGTCGCCCGAGGCGTGGAAGAACACGATCTGGAAGGTGGTGAGCGCGTCGCGCACCTCGACGCGGTAGGGCCCGTTGCGGCTGCGTGGCGGGATGTGGCGGCCGACCTCGACATCGACGGTCACCGTGGCGGGCGGGGTCACCTCCTGCACGCTGGCGCGAAACCGCCGGTCGACCCCGCTGTAGGGCAAGGCGAACAGAAGGTCGCGCGGATGGGTGATCTCGAGCGCGGCGAAGGCGCGGGCGGTTTTCTCGCCGACGCCGCCCAGCGTTTCCAGTTCCGCGAACAGCGGGAACAGGATCTCGGGCCGCCCCGTCATGCTGCCCCGATCAGCGCGAGCCAGCCATCTTCGTCGATCGTCTCGACCCCCAGCTCGGCCGCCTTCTTCGCCTTCGACCCGGCCCCCGGACCGGCGATCAGCAGATCGGTTTTCGCGCTCACCGAGCCCGCCACCTTCGCCCCCAGCGCCTCGGCCCGGGCCTTGGCCTCGGCTCGCGTCATCTTCTCGAGCGTGCCGGTGAAGACGAGGGTCTTGCCGGCGACGGGGCTGCCCGTGCTGTCGGGCCGCGCCTCGGGCTCGATCTCGAGTTCGGCCACCAGCCGGTCGATCGAGGCGCGCTCGGCATCCTGGTGGAAGGTGGTGACCAGCGCGCGCGCCATCGTCGCGCCGACACCGTCGATGCTCATCAACTCGTCCCAGGCCGCGCCCGTGCCCGGCTCGGCCCCGGTCATCGCCGCCTCGAAGGCCTCCCAGGTGCCGTAATGGCGCGCGAGCAGCCCCGCCGCGCTTTCGCCGACGTGGCGGATGCCGAGCGCGAAGATCACCCGCTTGAACGGGATGCGGCGGCGCGCCTCGATCGCGGCGAACAGGTTCGCGGCGGATTTCTCGCCCCAGCCCTCGCGGTTCTTCAACTTGGCGAGGTTCGCCGCGTCGCGCGCCTCCAGGGTGAAGATATCGGCCGGTTCGCGGATCGGCAGAACCTCGTCGTGGTAGAACATCTCCACCTGTTTCGCCCCCAGCCCCTCGATGTCGAAGGCGCCGCGCGAGACGAAATGCTTCAGTTTCTCAACCGCTTGCGCGGGGCAGATCATGCCGCCGGTGCAACGGCGCACGGCGTCGCCCTCCTCGCGCACGGCCTCGGAACCGCATTCGGGGCAGGTGGTGGGAAAGGCGAAGGGTTCGGTCCCGGCGGGGCGCTTCCCTAGGTCCACGTCCGAGATCTTCGGGATCACGTCGCCGGCGCGGTAGACCTCGACCCAGTCACCGACGCGGATATCCTTGCCGCCCCGGATCTCGTTGCCCTTGGAATCGCGCCCTGCGATGTAATCCTCGTTGTGCAGGGTGGCGTTCGACACCACCACGCCGCCGACGGTGACCGGGTGCAGCCGCGCCACCGGGCTGAGCGCGCCGGTGCGGCCCACCTGGATGTCGATCCCCTCGAGCCAGGTCCAGGCCTTCTCGGCGGGAAACTTGAAGGCGATGGCCCACCGCGGCGTGGTCGAGCGGTAGCCGAGCCGGGCCTGAAGGCCGAGATCGTCGACCTTGTAGACCACGCCGTCGATGTCATAGGGCAGCGTTGCGCGCTGCGCCTCGATGTCGGCGTAATGCGCCAGCATCTCGTCGCGGCTCTCGCACCGCTTGGTGAGCGGGTTGGTGGCGAAGCCGAGCGCTGCGAGACGGGCGATCGCGTTCCATTGGGTTTCGGCCAGCGGGGCGCTGACTTCGCCCCAGGCATAGGCGAAAAACCGCAGCGGCCGGGCGGCGGTGATCGCCGGATCGAGCTGGCGCAGCGACCCGGCGGCGGCGTTGCGCGGGTTGGCGAAGGTCTTCTGGCCGCGCGCCTCCTGGCGCTCGTTCAGCGCGGCGAAATCGGCGTGGCTCATGTAGACCTCGCCGCGCACCTCCAGCACATCGGGCGCATCCGTGAGAACCTGCGGAATCTCGGCGATGGTGCGGGCGTTGGCGGTGACGTTCTCGCCCTCGGTCCCGTCGCCGCGCGTGGCGGCCTGCACCAGCCGCCCGCCCTCGTAGCGCAGCGAGAGCGAAAGACCGTCGATCTTGGGTTCGGCGGTGTAGGCCAGCGGCGCATCCGGCGCGAGACCGAGAAAGCTGCGCACGCCCTCGTCAAAATCGGCGAGGTCTTCCGCATCGAAGGCATTGGCGAGCGAGAGCATCCGCTGCGCGTGGCGCACCTTGGCGAAACCGGGGGCGATTTGCGCGCCCACCACATCGGTGGGGCTGTCGGGGCGCTTCAGATCGGGAAACCGGGCCTCGATCTCGGCGTTGCGCTGCTTGGCGGCGTCATATTCCGCGTCGGAGATCTCCGGCGCGTCCTCGGTGTGATAGGCGCGGTTCGCCCGGTCGAGCAGCGCGGCCAGCCGTGCAAGCTCGGCCTCGGCCTGCTGCGCGTCGAGCTTTGCCACAGCGATGGAAGAAAAATCACGCTCGGCCACGTCATCCCCCGGATCTTGCCTCCCTCCGGGTTTAGGCCCCGCCCCCCGCTCCGTCCAGTCTGAACCGCGGCCGCTGGCACAAGCGCCGGCCCACGCCGGCCAGCCGCGGCGGGCGCCAGGGTCGGGGCACCTGCCCGCGCTCGCTCTCGCGGCGAAGGGCCAGGGCGATACCCCGCGGCGTCAGGCCCCCATCGCGAGCGGGCTGTCGATCTCGTCGGGCTCGGGATCGCGCAGCACGTAGCCGCGCCCCCAGACCGTTTCGATGTAATTGTCGCCGCCCGTCGCGGCGGCGAGCTTCTTGCGCAGCTTGCAGATGAACACGTCGATGATCTTGAGTTCGGGCTCGTCCATCCCGCCGTAGAGGTGATTGAGGAACATCTCCTTGGTCAGCGTGGTGCCCTTGCGCAGGCTCAGCAGTTCGAGCATCTGGTATTCCTTGCCGGTGAGATGCACCTGCTTTCCCTCGACCTCGACCGACTTGGCATCGAGGTTCACCGCGATCTTGCCGGTGGCGATCACCGATTGCGCGTGCCCCTTGGAGCGGCGGATGATGGCATGGATCCGCGCCACCAGTTCCTCGCGGTGGAATGGTTTGGTCATGTAATCGTCGGCGCCGAACCCGAAACCCTTCAGCTTGTCCTCGGTATCGTCGGAGCCGGTGAGGATCAGGATCGGCGTGTCGATCCGGGCCGCGCGCAACTGGCGCAGAACCTCCATCCCGTTCATGTCGGGCAGGCCGAGATCGAGCAGGATCATGTCGTAATCGTAGAGCTTTGCGAGGTCGACGCCCTCTTCCCCGAGGTCCGTGGCATAGACGTTGAGGTTCGCGTGGGTGAGCATCAGCTCGATCGAGCGCGAGGTGGTGGGGTCATCTTCCACGAGCAGGATGCGCATGGGCTTGTCTCCGCTATCAATCCGTTCTGTTGGTAAACACCTTGGCGGGTAAAGGTTAACGGCCCGTTACCGTTGCGGAACTTTTAGCGAAAACAATCTAAGGTTGTCTATACCTCTGCACCTGCGTGGCCTTCAACGCCGCCTCGCCGTGCCGTTCCACCGCCTGCTGCCAGGCGGCGAACTCCTCCTCCGACAGGCCGTAGGTGGCAAGCGCCTCGGCCAGGGGAATCAGGCCATGAACCACACCGCGCACCACCGCGGCCTTGCGGCTGGCGACCCATCGCCGGGTGTGCGCAGGGGGCAGGTCCGCCCGCGTCATCATCGTGCCGTCGGGCAGGCGCACCGCACGCGGTCCATCGACTTTTTTCAGATACATCGGGCTGTCCCTCGTCGTCTGTGCCGGCGACAATCACGAAATCGGGTTAAGGCCCGGTGAAGCCCGGCCTTGTTGTTACGTCGAATTTTCCTATATTGCGTCGTTCACAGCGCGAGCCGAACCATGACCATGAGCCTCACCGAAACACCCCTGAACTCGCTGGGCCTGCCCAAGGCCCCGGCCGAGACCCGCGTGGTCGTGGCGATGTCGGGCGGGGTGGATTCCTCGGTCGTGGCGGCGATGCTGAAGGACGAAGGCTACGACGTGGTCGGCGTCACGCTGCAGCTTTACGATCATGGCGCGGCGCTGGCGAAGAAAAACGCCTGCTGTGCCGGGATCGACATTCACGATGCCCGCCGCGTGGCCGAGGAAATGGGCTTTCCCCATTACGTGCTTGATTACGAGAACATCTTCCGCGAGGCGGTGATCGACGAATTCGCCGACAGCTACCTCGCCGGCGCCACGCCGGTGCCCTGCATCCGCTGCAACGAACGGGTCAAGTTCAAGGACCTGCTCGCCACCGCGCGCGATCTCGATGCCGATTGCATGGCCACCGGGCATTACATCCAGCGCTTCGAGGGCCGCGACGGCCCGGAACTGCACAGCGCCGCCGACCCGGCGCGCGACCAGAGCTATTTCCTGTTCTCCACCACGCCGGAACAGCTCGACTTCCTGCGCTTCCCGCTCGGGCATCTGAAAACCAAGGACGAAACCCGGGCGCTGGCGCGCCGCTTCGGCCTCGAAGTCGCCGACAAGCCCGACAGCCAGGACATCTGCTTCGTGCCGAACGGGGATTACGCCAGCGTGATCGAGAAGCTGCGCCCCGGTGCCGGCGCGCCGGGCGAGATCGTCGATACCGAGGGCCGGGTGCTCGGCCGCCACGAAGGCGTGATTCACTACACCATCGGCCAGCGCCGCGGGCTCGGGATCGGTGGCCTCACCGAGCCGCTCTACGTGGTGAAGCTCGATGTCGACAACGCCAGGGTGATCGTCGGGCCGAAGGAGTTGCTGGCCACAAGGATCGTGCCGGTGCGCGAGATCAACTGGCTGGGCGACGCCCCCTTCACCTCGCGGCCCGAATGGCGCCTGTCGGTGAAGGTGCGCTCGACCCGCCCGCCGCGCGAAGCCGTGGTCCGGCCGATCTCGGAGACCGAGGCGGAGGTGGAACTGCTTGCGCCGGAAGAAGGCGTGAGCCCCGGCCAGGCCTGCGTGTTCTACGCGCCCGAGGGCAGCCGGGTGTTCGGTGGCGGCTGGATCTGGAAGGGCCGCAGCGCCTGACCCGCTCTTTTCGGGTCAGGAAAAAACCGGCCCTGCCCTCAGGCCCCGCCGGCCAGGTCGATCATCGCCGAGAACTCGGCCTGGCACGCCACCTGGCCGTCGACCGTGGCCTTGCCGGCGAACTTCCACACCTTCGAACCGGGGCCGCCGCGCAGCGTGGTGATTTCCATCTTGAGCACGTCGCCCGGCACCACCTTGCGGCGGAACTTCACCCCGTCGATGCCCATGAAATACACCAGCGCGTTCTTGCCCACCAGATCGAGGCTGAGCGCCACCATCACCGCCGAGGTCTGCGCCATCGCCTCGACGATGGTCACCCCCGGCATGATCGGCGCCGCGGGGAAATGGCCTTGGAAATGCGGCTCGTTCACGGTGACCATCTTGATCCCCACGGCGCTTTCGTTGGCGACGATATCCTCGACCCGGTCGACGAAGAGGAACGGGTAGCGGTGCGGAATGCAGCGCTTGATCAGGTCGATATCGGCCGTGGTGGGCACGTCGGTCATGTCTGTCTCCTCGGGCATGGGCCGGATCAGTCCCCGGTCGGGGTCGCGGGGGCGGGAATGCTGTCGAGCGGCGCGACGGGGTCGGGCTCGGCCGGCGACTCGGGGGCGTCGACGTCGCGGCCATCGCCGAGCACCGCGTCGGACCGAGCGATCGCCTCGTCGGTGATATCGACGTCGGCGGCGCTGAGCAGGATCGCCCGACGGTCAAGGATCAGCACCGCGCCGCGCTCGCGGACGATGGTTCCCAGGATCGGGCCGATCCGGTCGAAGAAGGTGGCCTGTGCATCCTCGATCTGGCGGCGCAGGTTGGCCTCGGCGGCCTCGCGTTCCTGACGCAGCGCCTGAACCTTTTCGTCGAAGGCGCGGGCGAGTTCGCGGAAAGCCTCAGGCTCGAGGGTTTCCCGTTGCTGGGTGAGGTTGCGCTCTTCCTCCTCGAGCGCGGCTTCGATCTTGCGCGTCTCCGCCGCCATCGCGCTCGACGCCGCCTCCAGCTCGCGGTTCACCCTCTGCCCGAAGTCTGTTTCTGCGAAAAGCCGGTCGCGATCCACGGTCAGGATCGGCGAGATCACCCGCCCAAGCGCCTGCGCCTGCGCCGGCCCGGCGGCCGGCAGGCAGAACACGAGCGTCAGGAGAAGCGCCAGCGCGCGGGGAAACCCAAGCCAGCCGCCCATCGGATGCCGCTCAGAAGCCGGTCGAGATCGACACGCCGAAACGCTGCTCGACATCGTAGGCCTGCTTGCGCACCGGGTAGGCATAGGAGAAGCGCAGCGGGCCGATCGGGGTATCCCAATACAGCGCGGCACCGACCGAGGCGCGCAGATAGAAATCGTCATCCACCCCCGGCGAGTTGTCGAGCCCGAAGACCGAGCCGACATGGCCGAAGACGCCGGCGGAAATGCCGTATTCCTCCGGCAGCCCGATCGGGAATTGCGCCTCGAGCCGCGCGGCGCCGAAGTAGTTGCCGCCGAGCGCGTCATCATCCGTCGCCGCAAGGTCGCGCGGCCCCATGCCGGAGCCGGCGAAGCCCAACACCTGGTCGGGGCTCATCATGAAGCGGTCGACGATCCGCGAGCCGTTGCCGCCCACGCTGACCAGCGCCCCGCCTTCGACGGTGGCCGAGAGGGTGATTTCCTCGTTCATCGCCTTGGTGGTGAAGTTGGCCAGTGCCGTGCTCTTCACATACTGGTTGTCGGCGCCAAGCCCGCCGACGTCGCCGGTGAACCGCGCGAAGAAGAAACTCGGGCTCGCCAACCCGTCGCGACGGGTGTCGTAGGTGTAGGTGAAGCCGCCGCCGCCGCCGAACTGCAGGCCGCGCGCCTCTTCCGCGAGGATCGTCGCCGAATCGCCGGTGTAGTTGTAGATGTCCGAAAGTTCGCCCTTGCCGCGCACCCGGAGGCGCCCGGTTTCGCTGAGCGGGAACTCCAGCGACAATTCGGCATTGCCCGACCGGGTGTCGAACAAGCCGCTCGCCCAGGTCGTCTCGTTGTACATCGCGTTGACGCCGAGGCGCAGATCGCGCCCGAACAGGTTCGGTTCGGCGAAGGCGAAACCATAGGTGCGCTTGTCGAGGCCACCCGAGAAATCGATGCTGAGATACTGGCCGCGGCCAAGGAAGTTGCGTTCGGAGAACGACAGCATGAAGCCAATGCCCTCGCCGAGCGCGTAGGTGCCGCCGACCGAGAACGAGCCGGTGCCCTGTTCTTCGACGTCCACGTCGACAACAACGGTGTCGGGCGAGGTGCCCGGGCGGGCCTGCACGTCGACGTTGGCGAAATACCCCAGTGCCCGGATCCGCTCCGCCGCGGCGCGAATGGCGCGCGGGTTGAACGGGTCGCCCTCAACGGTGGTGAACTGGCTGCGCACGACCCGGTCCAGCGTGGTGGCGTTGCCTTCGATGTCGATCCGCTCGACGACGATTCGCGGGCCGCGCACGATCGCGAACTCGATGTCGAGCGTGCCGTCGCGCTCGTTGCGTGTCACCCGCGGGTCGACGCGCACGAAGCCGTAGCCCTGCTGCTGCGCTTCCTTTTCCATCCGCGCGATGGCGCGTTCCACCACCGCCGGGTTGTAGGTGCTGCCGGAGCCGATCCGCGCAAGGCCCTCGAACCCGGCCGCGTCGATACCCTCGACCTCCGAGACCGTGGTGATCTCGCCGAAGCTGAACTTCTGGCCTTCGCGGATCTCGTAGCTGACGAAATAGGCGTCTTCTTGTGCCGGCACTTCGGAGGTGACCGCCACGGCGTCGAAATCGACGTAGCCGCGCGAGGCGTAGAAATCGCTCAGCAGCTGTTTGTCGAATTCCACCCGGTCGGGATCGAACGTGTCGTTCGAGATCAGGAAGCGCAGGATGCCGGCCTGTTTCGATTCGATCACCCGGCGCAGGCGGCCGTCGGAGAAGGCGCGGTTGCCGGTGAAGGTGATGCGTTCGATGTCGGAGTTCTTGCCCTCGACCACTTCGAACACCAGGTCGACCCGGTTCTGCGGCCGGCGAATGATGCGCGGGGTGACCTGAGCGGCGATCCGGCCCTTTTCGCCATAGGCCTCGGCGATCGTCTGCGCGTCGCGCTCGGCCACCGCCGGGTTGAACACGTAGCGGGCCCGCGATTGCAGCAGTTCGAGCAGCTCGTCGTCCTTGAGCCGCTTGTTGCCCTCGATGTTGATCCGGTTGATCAGCGGGAACTCGGTGACCTTCACCACCAGCGTTGCGCCGCGCGGGATGATCTCGACCTTGTCGAACAGCCCCGAGGCCACCAGGCGCTGGTAGGCGTCGTTCAATTCGCCCGCGCTCACCTGCTCGCCCCGGCCGAATCCGAGGTAGCTCATCACCGTGCTGGCCTGAATCGCGTTAAGCCCCTCGATCTGCACCGAGTTGAACGCGTAGCTCTGCGCATGGCCTACCCCGGGGAACGCAACCGAAGCCGCTGAAAATCCGAGGAAAACGGCCATCACCGCCGGTTTCAGAACCGAAGTGGAGAGAAGCGCTTTACGGGCTTCGACGTGCCGCTCGTTATACGTCATGTTGTTGTCACCCACACAGACATCCCAGTCCCTTGTGTCGATACCGGTAAAGGGCGCGCGAGTCAAAGCGTCTCAAGAGAAAGGCGCGCAAGCTGTTGCCGCGCGCCCATAATCAATGTTTGCAAGTTCCGCGCCGGGGGTCGCCCCGGCCACGCCTCAGTTCAGCAGGTTGCCGACGTAGGAGCCCGCGACGAGCGCGAAAGCGATGGTCGCGCCGTAAAGCAGGCGATCCCAGTTGAGGTTCATCAGAAGGGAAAGGCTGCGATAGCCTTGCTGCACATGTTCCATAAGTCCGCTCCGGTTTCGAGGTGCCGTCACACCGCCGAATCTGCGTGCCGAATGTGACGGCAGACGCCCCGAAATTGGGCATTTTCGAGGCATCGGGGCATGGGATCAACAGGTGAGGTCGTTGAACAGCCCCAGCATCATGATGCCCAGCACCAGCGCCAGGCCGAGCATCGTCAACAGGCTCAGCACCCGGTCCGACGGCGCGCGCCCGGTGAGCGCCTCCCAGGCGTGGAACATCAGGTGGCCGCCGTCGAGCACCGGGATCGGGAACAGGTTGAGAAGCCCGATCGCGGTAGAGAGCACGGCGACGAACCAGATGAAGTTGCCCACACCCTGGCTGGCCGCCTCGCCCGAGGTGTCGGCGATGGTGATCACGCCGCGCAGGTTGCACGACGAGATCGCGCCGGTGATCATGTGCCAGATCCCCGACAGCGAGGCGCGAATGATGTAGGCCACCTGCCCCGCCCCGGCCGAGATCGCCTCGCCGACGCCGGGCCGGTCGGTCGCGGGTTCGAACACCAGCCCGCCGGAAACGCCGATCAGCCAGCGGGTTTCATAGCTGCCGTCGGCCAGCGGCAGATCCACCCGGCGCGGCGCAAGCGTCAGCTCGATTCGCTCGCCGCCCCGGTTGATCCCGAGCGCGATTTCGGCGCCGTCACCGGTGCTGACGATCTCGCGCAGGTCTTCGAAGGTGGCCACCGGCTGGCCGTCGATGGTTTCGATCAGGTCGCCCACCTTCAGCCCCGCGTCGGAAGCCGCCGATTGCGGGTTCACGCCATCGACGATCGGCGGATAGGGGTGGAGCGCCTCGATCCGGGTTTCCACCCCGTCGCGGCGCACCGTCCATTCCAGCGGGCTTTGCGCCGGCAGGTCTTCGACGAAGGCGCCGAACCCCTCCAGCGTGGGTGTTTCACGTCCGGCGATGGCGAGAATCTCGTCGCCCGGTTGCAGCGTGCCCTCGAGGCCCGCCACCGGCTTGAGCTTGGCCACCGTCAGCGGATCGGAGGCCACCCCGGTCCAGAACGCCATCACGGTGAAGATCACCGCCGAGAAGATGAAGTTGATCACCGGCCCCGCCGCCACCGTGGCCGAGCGCGCCCAGAGCGGCGCGCCGTGCAGGGTGGCGCGGCGCTCGGCCGCGTCCATCTCTCCCAGCGCCGCTTCGTCGGCCGAGCCGGAGGCGGCGTTGGCGTCGCCGTGGAACCGCACGTAACCGCCGATAGGCAAGGCCGCGATCTGCCAGCGTGTGCCGCGCTTGTCGGTGCGGCTCATCAGCACCGGGCCGGCGCCGATGGAGAACACGTCGGCCTTGATGCCGGACCAGCGCCCGACGATGTAATGGCCGAATTCATGCACGAAGACGATCGGGATCAGCGCCAGAAGAAAGGCGATGATGGTCAGCGCAAGGTTGCCGAATGACGGAATCAGGCCTGCCAGATCCACGAATGCCTCCTGTCTGCCGGGCTCAGGCCCCGGTCTCGATGATGTTGCGTGCGGTCATGCGTGCCATGTCGTCCGCGGCGCGCACGTTATCAAGAGTAATCTCGGCATGAATAAGGCCATGGTCGGCTGACAAGCGCGTGAGCACCTCCTCGACCACCTCAGACATCCGCACGAAATTGATCCGCCCGGCGATGAACCCGTCGAGCGCCGTTTCCTTGGCGGCGTTGAACACCGCGCCCGAAAGGCCACCCTCGGCCATGACCTCGCGCGCCAGCCTGAGCGCCGGCCAGCGCCGCTCGTCGGGGGCGCGAAACTCGAGTCTGCCGATCTGCGCCAGATCGAGCCGGTCAACCGGCACGTGCCGCCGCGCGGGCCAATGCAGCGCGTAGCCGATGGCGTGGCGCATGTCGGCCGGGCCGACGTGAGCCATCAGCGCGCCGTCGTTGAAGCCGACCAGCGCATGCACCAGCGATTGCGGATGCACCAGAACCTCGATCTTCTCCGGGTCCACCCCGAAGAATTCACGGGTTTCGATCAGTTCCAGCGCCTTGTTGAACATCGAGGCCGAATCGATGGTGATGCGCTGGCCCATGTCCCAGTTCGGGTGCGACGAGGCCTGTTCCAGTGTCGCCTCGGCGAGCTTCTCGAGCGGCCAGTCGCGGAACGCGCCGCCGGAGGCGGTGATGATGATCCGCTCGACGGCGTCGATCTCTTCGCCCACCAGCCCCTGGAACACCGCCGAATGCTCGCTGTCGACCGGCAGCAGGCGCGCGCCGTGCTTGCGGGCCGTGGCCAGCACCAGCGGCCCGGCGGTGACGAGGCTTTCCTTGTTGGCCAGCGCCAGCGTCGCACCTTGTTCGAGCGCGGCCAGCCCCGGCGGCAGGCCGGCGGCGCCAACGATGGCGCTCATCACCCAGTCGGCCGGACGGCGCGCGGCCTCCTCGATCGCAGCCTCGCCCGCGGCGGCCTCGATCCCGGTGCCCGCGAGCCGCGCCCGCAGCTCCTCCAGGTTTTCCTCGTGCGCCGTCACCGCCACCTCGGCCCCAAGCGCCCTGGCCTGCTGCGCCAGCCGGGCGACGTTGTGCCCGCCGGTCAGCGCCACCACCTCGTAGGCCTCCGGATCGCGGTGGATCAGGTCGATCGTGCTTTCGCCGATCGACCCGGTGGCGCCGAATATGGAAATGCGTCGCGTCATGCGATCCAGACCAGGTGGATGAAGGTGAGGATACCGGCGAGCGCGGCGGCAGCGACCAGCGCGTCGAGCCGGTCGAGAAAGCCACCGTGGCCGGGGATCAGGGCGGAAGCGTCCTTGACTCCGGCGCGCCGCTTGATCGCGCTTTCGGCGATGTCGCCCATCTGCCCGGCGAAGGCGAGGCCGATGGCGGCGGCAGCCCCCGGCAGCGCCGCACCCTGCCCGGCAAAGACGAGCGCCCCAAACAGGCCTGCGCCGATCCAGCCCGCGACGGTGCCCGACCAGGTTTTCTTCGGGCTGACCCTTGGCCAGAACTTCGGCCCGCCGAGGAGACGGCCGGCGAAATAGCCCAGGATGTCGGAGATCGCGACGATGGCGACGAGGATCGCCACGCCGACCACGCCGAATTCGCGCAATGCGTAAACGAGAAAGAGCGCGCCGATCAGCACCATCGGCGCGTAGCCCGCCCAGATCCACCGGCCCGAGCGCAGGTTGACCACGCCTGCAAGCACCGCGAGGCCCAAGCCGGCGGCCGCGCCGGCCAGCACCCGGCCCGCCATCAGGCCGGTCTCGGCCTCCTGTGGCGGCGGCACGCCGAGCCCGCCGGTGAGGGCCACCGCGAGTGCTGCGGGCAGCAGCAGCGGCGCGAAGGTGAGCGAGATCCGTCGCACCGTGGCGATGCCCGGCTCGCAGAGCGCCGCCAGTTCCCAGAACATCACCAGGGTGACGGCGAGCACGAAGAGGCTCCAGCCGAGCGACCCGCTCATCAGCGCCAGCGCAACAACCGCCAGCATCACCACGGCCGAGATCAGGCGGGCGGAGAGATCCCCCCAGGCCGATGCCTTGTCAGGCATTCCTGGCTCCGCCGAAGCGCCGGTCGCGCCCGGCGTAGCCGGCAACGACCTCGCCGAACACGTCGGGGCTGAAATCGGGCCAGAGGGTTTCGATGAACTCGTATTCGGCATAGGCCGATTGCCACAGCAGGAAGTTGGAAATCCGCGCCTCGCCGCTGGTGCGGATCACCAGGTCGGGATCGGGCAGCAGGCAGGTGTCGAGGTATTTCGGCAAGGTTTCCTCGTCGATGCTCTCGGGGTCGAGCCGGCCGGCCGCCACGTCCTGCGCCAGCCGCTTTGTGGCGCGCGCCACCTCGTCGCGCCCGCCGTAGTTGATCGCCACGGTGAGGTTTACCCGCGTGTTGTCTTCGGTGAGGGCTTCGAGATCGTCCATCATCCGCACGAGGCTTTTCTCCAGCTTCACCCGGTCGCCGATGAAGCGCACACGCACGCCGTTGTCCTTCAGATCACGCGCCTGGCTGGTGATGTAGCGGCGAAACAGGCTCATCAGCCCGGCCACCTCGGTTTGCGTGCGCTTCCAGTTCTCGGTCGAGAAGGCGAAGATGGTGAGGTATTCGACGCCCAGATCGGGGCAGGCCTCGACGATCTCGCGCACCCGCTTGGCCCCGGCGTGGTGGCCGAACAGCCGCGGCCGTCCGCGGCTCTGCGCCCAGCGACCGTTGCCGTCCATGATGATCGCCACGTGGCGTGGCCCGCTGCCCGCCTCGGGCTGCGCGCCTGTCTCGGACCGGTTGCTGGTAGGTTCGAACAAATCTCTCTCCTTGCGGGCGGGCCGGGGCGGCGCCCTCAGACCTGCATGATCTCTTCTTGCTTGTGGTCGAGCATCTGGTCGACCTTGCCGACGAAGGTGTCGGTGAGTTCCTGGATCGAGTCCTGCCAGAATTTCTGGTCGTCCTCGCTCATCCCGTCCTTGTTCTTCTTGAGCTGGTCCATGCCGTGATGGCGCACGTTGCGCACCGCCACGCGGGCCTGCTCGGCGTATTGCGCGGCGACCTTGGTCAGCTCACGGCGACGCTCCTCGTTCAGCTCCGGGATCGGCAGCATGATGATCGTGCCGTTGGTCTGCGGGTTGATGCCGAGGCCCGATTCCATGATCGCCTTCTCGACCTTCTGCACCAGCGACTTGTCCCAGACGTTGATCGTCACCATCCGCGGCTCGGGCACGTTCACGGTGCCGACCTGGTTGATCGGGGTAAGCGCGCCGTATGCGTCAACGTGGATCGGCTCCACCATCGTCGCCGAGGCCCGGCCGGTGCGCAGGCTGGCGAATTCGTGTTTCAAAGCGTCGAGTGCACCGTTCATCCGGCGCTCGAGATCGTCGAGGTCAAGCTCGAATTCCTGATCGGCCATGGGTCTGCCCTTCTTGCTGGCGGCTCACGCGCGTTCGCCGTGGTATAGCCGCAACTTTACGGAGATGTATAGGGTTGCGAGAGGTTTTCCGCCACCGCCCCCGCCTTGTGGCGGGAATGCGCCAAGCGGTCGGCGCACCTATCCCGAAACGGTGGTATAGGTGCCCTCGCCGGCGAGAATGCCGCGAAAGCCGCCGGGCTCGTCGAGGCTGAAAACGATGATCGGCAGGTTGTTGTCGCGGGCCAGGGCGATGGCGGAGGCGTCCATCACCCCGAGCCGCTTGGCCAGCGCCTCGTCGAAACTGACGCGGTCGTAGCGGGTGGCGTCGGCATGTTTGGCCGGGTCCTTGTCGTAGACGCCGTCCACCTTGGTGCCCTTGAAGATCGCCTCGCAGGCCATCTCGGAGGCGCGCAGGGTGGCCGCCGTATCGGTGGTGAAATAGGGGTTGCCGGTGCCGGCGGCGAAGATCACCACGCGTTTCTTTTCGAGGTGTCGCACGGCGCGGCGGCGGATGTAGGGCTCGCAGACCTCGTCCATCCGGATCGCCGAGATCACCCGGGTGAACACCCCGAGCCCCTCCAGCGCCGATTGCATCGCCAGCGCGTTCATCACCGTGGCGAGCATGCCCATGTAATCGGCGGTGGTGCGTTCCATCCCCTGCGCCGAGCCCTGCAGGCCGCGGAAGATGTTGCCGCCGCCGATCACCATGCAGATTTCCACCCCCATCTCGTGCACGCTCTGCACCTCGCGGGCGATGCGCTGCACCGTCGGCGGATGCAAGCCGTAGCCCTGATCGCCCATCAGCGCCTCCCCCGAGATCTTAAGCAACACGCGCTTGTATCTGGTCCGGGGAATGTCGCTCGGGGTGTCGGTCTCGGTCATCGTCCTGCCATGGTTTTGGGGTTTCGCGGCAAGATGTCGCAAAACCCCGTAGGGAGCAAGGCGCGAATGGCGCGCGGGGCTTGGCGCGGGCCGCCCCCTGCCCCATGTTGGCGGCAAAACAGGACCGCCCATGGATTTCGACATCGCCAGCCTAGACCCGGCCCTGCCCGTGCTCATTGCAGGGCCCACCGCCAGCGGCAAATCCACGTTGGCGCTGACGATCGCGCGCGCCCAGGGCGGGGTGGTGGTGAATGCCGACGCGCTGCAGGTCTTCGCCAACTGGCGCGTGCTCACCGCCCGGCCGGATGCCGCGCAGGAGGCCATCGCGCCGCACGCGCTTTACGGCCACGTGCCGGGCGACAGCGCCTATTCCGTCGGTCACTGGCTGCGCGATGTGGCGCCGCTGCTGGCCGGCGGTGCACGGCCGATCATCGTCGGCGGCACCGGGCTCTATTTCTCGGCGCTCACCGAGGGGCTGGCCGAGATCCCGCCGACCCCCGACGCGGTGCGCGCCGAGGCCGATGCGCGGCTCGCCCGCGAGGGGCACGGGGCGATGCTCGCCGAGCTCGACGGCGCAACTTCTGCGCGAATCGACGTGCTGAACCCGGCCCGCGTCCAGCGCGCCTGGGAGGTGCAGCGCGCCACCGGGCGCGGCCTCGCCGCCTGGCAGGATGCCACGCCGCCGCCGCTGCTGCCGCTGGACCGCACCCAGGCGCTGGTGATCGACGCCCCGCGCGACTGGCTGCGCGACCGCATCGCGCGCCGATTCGACGCGATGCTCGCCGCCGGCGCGCTCGACGAGGCCCGCGCCAACCTCGACGGCTGGTCCGACGCCCTGCCCTCGGCCAAGGCGATCGGCGCGCGTGAGCTGATCGCGCACCTGCAGGGCGCCCTCAGCCTCGACGAGGCCCGCGCCCGCGCGATCACCGCCAGCCAGCAATACGCCAAGCGCCAGCGCACCTGGTTTCGCGCCCGAATGGGCGATTGGCAGCGGATTCCGGTCGGCGCGTCACTGTGACCATTGGGTAACAGTCGCGAAACGGAAACAGCTTATCCACAGCAAATGCCCGCCGCCTGTGGATAACCTGCGCGACACTTCGCCCGGAATCGGCTAGGCAGATCGGGTGCGCTTCAAAAGAACTGAAAATCAACAGGGACAGCTGCCACGCCCATGACCCGAACCTTCGCCTCTCCGTTCCGCGTTATGCCACTCGCCCGACTTGCCAAGGGTGGCCGATGGCGCACCGAGGCGATGCGCAGTTACGGCGCGCCGGTGCTCTTGTGGTTCACCCGCGGCCAGGGCCGGATCACCCTCAACGGCAAGACCGCCGGTTACACGGCGCATAACTGCGTGTTCATTCCCGCCGGCACGATGCACGGTTTCGAGATGAACAACGCCGTGGCCGGCATGATCGTGGTGTTCCCGCCGGGGCTGGAACAGGAGCTGTCGCTGCCCGAGGAGCCGGTGCACCTGCGCCTCACCGACGCCGAGCAGCACATCGAGCTCAACCGCCTGATCGACGCGATCCAGACCGAGCTGGAACACGGCGCGGCGGCATCCGAGCGCGCGCTGATCAGCCACGCCGGGCTGTTGTCGGTCTGGCTTGAACGCCAGATCGGCGAGGACGAGGTCGAAACCCCGCGCGAAGACGCCACCACCCGGCTCGCCGCCGCCTTCGCGGCGCTGGTGGAACAGGACTTCCACTCGGCCAAGACGGTGCGCGACTATGCCAAGGCGCTGGGTGTGACCCCGACCCACCTCAGCCGGGTCTGCAACAAGGCCTGCGGCCGCCCCGCCTCGGCGATTCTCGCCGACCGGGTGCATTACGAGGCCCGGCGCCTGCTCACCGAAACCCACCTGCCGGTGAAAGACATCGCTACCGCGCTGGGCTTCGCCTCGCCGGCCTATTTCACCCGCGCCTTCGCACAACATACCGGCCGCAGCCCCTCGCAGTTCCGCCGCCGCGGCTGAGGCCGCGCGGTTTCCGATGCGGAAACCGGCACGAATTGCGCTGCGCAATTCGTCTCGAAATCCGACACGGATTTCGCCCCCTTCCCCGCTCCAGTCGCGCTTAGCTTACGTGACGGATCGGCAGCCGGTCTGCCGATCCTCGCTGATCACCACGTTAGTCGTTGCATTTGCAACGGTCTGGCGCTATGATCCGGGGATCAACACAAGGGAGCGCGCACCATGAAAATCGAACAGATCCACCACGTCGCCTATCGCTGCAAGGATGCCAAGGAGACGGTCGAATGGTATCGCGACATGCTGAACATGGATTTCATCCTCGCCATCGCCGAGGACCACGTGCCCTCGACGCATGAACCCGATCCCTACATGCATGTCTTCCTCGATGCCGGCCAGGGCAACGTGCTCGCCTTCTTCGAACTGCCGACCAAGCCCGAAATGGGCCGCGACCCGAACACGCCGAAATGGGTCCAGCACATCGCCTTCAAGGTGAAGGACCGCGACGAACTGATTGAATTCAAGGAACATCTCGAGAAAAACGGCGTCGAGGTCCTGGGCGTGACCGATCACTCGATCTTTCACTCGATCTATTTCTTCGATCCCAACGGCCACCGGGTCGAACTCGCCTGCCCCGATCCCGAGGAAGAGGCGATGCTGAAAAAGCTCGACGCGGTGAAATGGGACATGCTGGAGGAATGGTCGCGCACCAAGAAAGCGCCGCGCCACGCCGACTGGATGCACCAGAAGGAATTGTCGGATCTCGACTGACGGGGTCGCCCGGCCTCAGCCGCCGAGGATCGCCGTCACGTAGCCCTGGGTTTCCTTGTAGGGCGGGATGCCGTCGTGCTTCACCACCGCCTCCGGCCCCGCGTTATAGGCCGCGAGCGCCAGCCGCCAGGAGCGGAAGCGTTCGTACTGGGCGCGCAGGTAGCGCGCCCCGCCATCGAGGTTTTCCAGCGGGTCGTGCGGGTTCACGCCAAGCCGGGCGGCGGTGTCGGGCATCAGCTGGGCGAGGCCGATGGCGCCCTTGTGGCTCTCGGCTTTCGGGTTCCACCCCGATTCCTGCTGCACGAGGCGCAGGAAAAGATCGCCGGGAATGCCATGCCGCCGGGCCGCGGCGCGCGCCGGTTCGAGATATTCGCCTTTGTATTTGCCGGCGTAGCGCGGGATCGCCCCGTCCCGCGCGGCGGGGTCGTAATCCGGGGTCAGCCGCGCCGAGTAGCGATATTGATCCGCCGCACGCCCGTCGAGCACCTTGAGCGCGCTCTCGAAGCCCGAGCGGCCCGACGACGAGGAAAACAAAGTCTCCGACGCGGCCGGAACGGCGAAGGCGAGGCTGAAGATCGTGGCGGCAAAGGCAAGGCGCTTCATGCGGACCCCCGGACGTGAACGAAGAGCAGATTAGACGATTTCGAGCGGTCCCGCCAGAGCCTGCCAGACGCCCTGCGCCACGCCGCCCCGGGCTCACACGGAATTTAACCTTTCCTTCACCGTGGCCGGGTGATGTAACCATGACGATAATTTTACAGATTCGGAGGGGCTCATGGCAGGGTCGGTCAACAAGGTGATTCTGGTCGGTAATCTCGGCCGAGATCCGGAGGTTCGCACCTTCCAGAACGGCGGCAAGGTCTGCAATCTGCGGATCGCCACCTCGGAAAACTGGAAGGATCGCAACACCGGCGAACGGCGCGAAAAGACCGAGTGGCACTCGGTCGCCATCTTCCAAGAGGGGCTGGTGCGCGTTGCCGAACAATATCTGCGCAAGGGATCGAAGGTCTATATCGAGGGCCAGCTGCAAACCCGCAAATGGCAGGACCAATCCGGGCAAGACCGTTATTCGACCGAGGTTGTCCTGCAGGGATTCGGTGGCACGCTCGTGATGCTCGACGGTCGCAGCGGCGGCAGCGGTGGAGGTGGCGGCGGCTACGGGGATGACCCGGGTTACGGCGGCGGCGGTGGCGGCTACGGCGGCGACGACGCGGGCGGCCCGGGATCGGGCGGTTCCGGCGGCGGCAGCGGCGGCGGCGCGGGTGGCCCCGGCGGGTTCGACGACGAAATCCCGTTCTGAGCCCGGCGCACCGGGCGGGGTTGCGAGCCCGTGCCGCGCGGTCCATGTTCAAAAGGCGTGCGGATGACCCGCGCGCCTTTCTCTTGCGGGGATAACCGATGACTTGGTCCTTTCCGATCGGCCATCTGTTCGGCAGCGAACTCAGGGTGCATGTCACCTTCTTCCTGCTGATCGCCTGGATCGGCGCGACCGGCTGGCTGCAGGGCGGCCCGGCGGCGGCGGCGGTCTACATCCTCTACGTGCTGATCCTCTTCGCCTGCGTCATCGCCCACGAATTCGGCCACGCGCTCACCGCGCGCCGCTACGGCATCCGCACCCCGGACGTGACCCTCCTGCCGATCGGCGGCCTCGCCCGGCTGGAAAAGATGCCCGAGAAGCCGGGCCAGGAGATCATCGTGGCGCTCGCCGGCCCGGCTGTGAACGTGGTGATCTTCCTCGTTCTGGCGCTGATCCTCGGCCCCGCGCGGCTGGCGGAGGCCTCCTTCACCGAGATCACCCTCGCTTCGCTGCCGGCGCAGGTGGCGATCCTCAACCTCGTGCTCGCGGTGTTCAACCTGATTCCCGCCTTCCCGATGGACGGCGGCCGGGTGCTCCGGGCGGTGCTCTCGCTTTCCCTCGGGCGCGCCTCGGCCACCCGCGCGGCGGCAACGGCGGGGCAGGTGCTGGCCTTCGTGATGGGCCTTCTCGGCCTCGTCGCCGGCAACCCGTTCCTGCTCCTGATCGCCTTCTTCATCTTCATGGCCGCCGGGGCCGAGCGCGCCGACGAGGCGATGCGGACACTCGCCCGGGGCTTGTTGGCGCGGGACGCGATGATCACCGAGTAT
This sequence comes from Sinisalibacter lacisalsi, assembly GCF_014640115.1. Lineage (GTDB taxonomy): Bacteria > Pseudomonadota > Alphaproteobacteria > Rhodobacterales > Rhodobacteraceae > Sinisalibacter > Sinisalibacter lacisalsi. The sequence goes on from NZ_BMGI01000002.1 coordinate 392,111, forward strand.
GAAACCCTGCGCCCCGACGACAGCCTCGATCTCGCCGCCACCACGCTGATCCGCACCACCCAGCACGAGTTCCCGGTGATCGACCCGGAGACCGGGCGGTTCGAGGGGCTGCTCACCCGCGCCGGGCTCTACCGCGCGCTGGAGGCCAGCCCGCGCCCCGCCCGGGTGGTCGAGGTGATGGAGCGTGAATTGCCCACGTCGCAGTTGACCGAGCCGCTCTCCGGCACGCTGACCAAGATGCAGACCGGCGCCCCGGCGGTGATGGTGATCGGGCGCGAGGGCACGCTGGTCGGCTACATCACCCGCGAAAACGTCGGCGAGCTGATGATCGTGGCAAACGCGCGCGGGGGGTGAGGCGAAATCCGTACGGATTTCGCACCGTTTTCCGTACGGAAAACGCCTCTAGCGGCGCGCCAGCGCATCCGCCAGAACCTCGCGCACCACTGCAAGGTCGACCTCTTCGGCCACGAAGGCTTCGCCGATGCCGCGCGCGAGGATGAACCGCAGCCGCCCGGCCTCCACCTTCTTGTCCTGCGCCATCAGCGCCATCAGGCCATCGACGTCCGGAAGATCGCCCGGAATGTCGGCAAGGTCGCGCTTCATCCCCATCGCCGCGAGGTGGGCGCGCAGCCGCGACGGCGCCTCCTGCGCCATCAGCCCGAGGCGGGCGGAGGTCTCGAAGGCCAGCGCGCAGCCGATCGCCACGCCCTCGCCATGCAGCAGCCGGTCGGAGTAGCCGGTGGCCGCCTCCAGCGCGTGGCCGAAGGTGTGGCCGAGATTGAGCAGGGCCCGGTCGCCCTGCTCGGTCTCGTCGCGCGCTACGATATCGGCCTTCATCTGCACCGATCGGCGGACCGCCTCCTGGCGCAGCGCCTGGTCGCCCGCCGCCAGCGCCGGCCCGTGGGTTTCGAGCCATTCGAAGAAGTCGAGGCTGCCCAGCCCGCCGTATTTCACCACCTCGCCGTACCCGGCGAGAAAATCGCGTGGCTCCAGCGTGCCGAGCGCACCGATATCGGCCAGCACGAGGCTGGGCTGGTGGAAGGCGCCGATCAGGTTCTTGCCCTGGGCTGAGTTGATCCCAGTCTTGCCGCCGACCGAACTGTCGACCTGCGCCAGCAGCGAGGTGGGGATCTGCACGAAGCGCACGCCCCGGCGCAGGATCGCGGCGGCGAAGCCCGCGAGATCGCCGATCACGCCGCCGCCGAAGGCCACCACCATGTCGCCGCGCTCGATCTTCTGCGCGATCAGCCACTCGACCACCTCCTGCAGCTGCGCCCAGCTCTTGGTCGCCTCGCCCGGCGGCAACACCAGCGCCTCGGAGGCGATGCCTTCCGCCGCCAGGCCGGCTTCGAGCGCGCCGAGATGCAGCCCCGCCACGCGGGCCTCGGTCACGATCGCCACGCGCTTGCGCGCCAGCAGCGGCGCGATTTCCGCGCCCGCGCGCCCGATCAGCCCCGCCCCGATGCGCACCTCGTAGGACCGCGCGCCGAGCGCCACCTTCACCACGTCCATCAATTGATCTCCTCGAGCACGTCGGGCCGGGTTTTCAGCGCCCGGATCACCTGCTTCGCCATATCCGGCAGGGTGTAATCGGGATGGGCGTCGACCACCAGATCGGCCTTGGCATAATAGCCGACGCGCGCATCGTGCAGGCGGGTGAGCGTGCCCCGCGGATCGGCGGTTTGCAGCAGCGGCCGCGTCGGCTTGTGGCGCACCCGCTCCCACAGAAGGTCGAGATCGGCCCTGAGCCAGACCGAGATCCCGGCGCGCGATATCGCCGCGCGATTCTCGGCGGCGAGAAAGGCGCCGCCGCCGGTCGAGATCACCCTCGGCCCGCCGCCGAGCAGCCGCTTGATCACCTCGGTTTCACGGGCGCGGAAAAACGCCTCGCCGTCGCGCGCGAACACCTCGGCGATGGTCATCGCGGCGGCGCGCTCGATCTCGTCGTCGCTGTCGATGAAGGGCACGCCAAGGATCTGGGCGAGCGTGCGCCCGACCGCGGACTTGCCCGCCCCCATCATCCCCACCATGACGATGGGTTTCTTCACCCGGAATGCCAAACCGGCAATGCCTCGCCAAAAATTCCCGCCGCGCCGTCATGGCGTGACCTCCGAAAGCATGGCATATAGGAAGAACGCAGGCAAAAAAACCTGCGAAACGCGAAGGGGCATGACTATGATCGGGCGGCTCGTGAAACTGATGCTGGTGCTGGCGATCCTCGGCGCGATCGGCCTTGTCGGCTTTGCCTATCTCGGCGATCTCGCGCCCCCGGAAAGCCCGCAGAGCCTGACGGTGACGCTGGATGCCGACTAGGCGGCTGGGGCGGCGTCTGGCCCTGATCGGCCTGCTGGCCACGCCGCTTTCCGCGCAGGAGGCGGGCGCGCCGATGTCGGCGATCGACTGGTTGTCGGACAGCGTCGCCGCGCCCCTCCCGCTGCCCGCCACGCCGGCCGAACCCGCGGTCACCCCGACCCGGCCGACCGCGCCGATCACCGTGTCGCCGCTCGACGCCGCCCAGGGGCGGCCCGACGCGATCGGCATCCTGTCGCCTGCCGTCACCGGTCTGCCCGCCGATCTCTGGGGCGCCTCGCGCGCCGAGGATATCGCCCGCCGGATTCGCGCCGAACGCGCCGAGACCCTGCCCGCCCTGCAGGCGCTGCTCTACATCATGCTGCTCGCCGAGATCGCCCCGCCGCGCGATGCCAGCGCCGATGGCCGGTCGGTCTTCCTGGCGCGGGTCGACAAGCTTCTCGAGATGGGCGCGCTCGACCAGGCCGGCGCGCTGCTCGAACGCGCCGGGCTGGACGATGCCGAGATCTTCCGCCGTCGGTTCGACGTGGCGCTGCTGGTCGGCGAGGAACAACCGTTGTGCGAAACGATGTCGGACATGCCGGGGCTTTCGCCGACCTTCCAGGCCCGGATCTTCTGCCTCGCCCGCGCGGGCGACTGGACGGGGGCCGAGCTTCTGCTGGGCACCGGCTCGGTGCTCGGGCTGATCGGCGAGGACCAGGCCGAGCTTTTCGCCCGCTTCCTCGACACCGAGCTGTTCGAGGGCGAGCCGCCGCTGCCGCGGCCGGTTCAACCCACGCCCCTGACCTTCCGTTTATACGAGGCGATCGGCGAGCCGATCCCCACAAACGGCCTGCCGCTGGCCTTCGCGCATGCCGATCTGCGCGAAGACAACGGCTGGAAGGCGCGAATCGAGGCCGGCGAGCGGCTTGCCCGCACCGGGGCGGTCTCGGACAACCAGCTTCTGGGGCTCTATACCGAGCGCGAGCCTGCCGCCTCGGGCGGGGTCTGGACGCGGGTTGCGGCGATCCAGGCGCTGCAGGCGGCGCTCGACGACGACGATACCGAAGCCGCCGCCGAGGCGCTGGCACGGGCCTGGTCGGCGCTCACCGCGACGCGGGTCGAGGTGCCGATCGCGCGGGTCTACGGCCCGCGCCTGCACGCGATGGGCCTGCCCGGCGAGGCGGCGCAGATCGCCTTCCGCATGGCGCTGCTCTCCGATGGCTACGAAAGCGCGGCGCGCAGCGGCACGCCCGATACCCCGCTCGACCGGCTGCTTGCCGGCGTGGCGCAGGGCGATGTGGCCGGGCTCGCCGCGCCCGACGCGCGGGCGGCGGCGGTGCTCGACGGCTTCCGCGCCACGCGCGCGCCGGCGCGCCTCGCCTCGCTGGTCGAGGGCAACCGGCTGGGCGAGGCCATCCTGCGCGCCTTGGCCCTGTTCGACGAGGGCGTCGACGGCAACCTCGACCAGGTGACCGACGCGCTGGCGCTCCTGCGCGCCGTCGGGCTGGAAGACACCGCCCGGCGCGCGGCGCTGGAATACCTGATCCTGGACCGGCGCGGATGAGCGCGGCGGGCGAGACCGAGCGCTGGATCTCGGCGTTCCTCGAAGCCCAGGCCGCCGAGCTGGACGCCGCGCGCAACACCCTGCTGGCCTATGGCCGCGACCTCAAGGACTACGCCGGCTTTCTCGCGCGCAAGGGCCTGGCCCCGGCAACCGCCACCCGCACCGACATCGAGGCATGGCTGGTGGATTGCGAAGCGCAGGGGCTGGCCGCCACCACCCGCGCGCGGCGGCTCTCGGCGGTGCGGGGGCTCTACCGCTTCGCCTTCGAGGAAGGCTGGCGCGCCGACAACCCGGCCCTGCGGATATCCGGCCCCGGCAAGGCGAAATCACTGCCCAAGACCTTGAGCGAAGACGAGGTCAGCCGCCTGATAGATGCTGCGAAGGCGCATGGCCGCTCCGCTGCCGACCGCGCCCGCAACACCTGCCTGATGGAACTGCTCTATGCCACCGGGATGCGCGTGAGCGAGCTTGTCGGCCTGCCCGTGGCCGCGGCGCGCGGCGATCCGCGGATGCTGCTGGTGCGCGGCAAGGGCGGAAAGGAGCGCCTCGTGCCGCTCTCGGCCCCGGCCCGCGTGGCGCTCGCCGACTGGTTGGCGCTGCGCGATGACGGGCAGGACAAGGCGCGCGCGAAGGGGCGCAAGCCCTCGCCGTTCCTGTTTCCCTCCAGCGGCAAGGAGGGCCACCTCACCCGCCACCGCTTTCACGGCTTGATCAAGGAATTCGCCGTCGTGGCCGGGATCTCGCCCGAGGCGGTCACGCCGCACCGGCTGCGCCACGCCTTCGCCACCCACCTGCTCGCCCACGGTGCCGATCTGCGCGCGATCCAGACCCTGCTCGGGCATGCCGACGTGTCGACCACCGAGATCTATACCCACGTGCTGGAGGAACGGCTCAAGTCGCTGGTGCTCGACCATCACCCGCTTGCGGCGAAGGACTGAGCGCGGCCGGGGTGCCCGACACCACGACAGCCATCGGCACATGACCTAGGCGCCGTAGAGCGCCTTGGCCCGCGTCTCGAAGGCGCGCACGATCCGTTGCATCGCCTCGTTGAAGACCACGCCGATGATCTTCTGCAGCACCGCGTTGCGGAACTCGAAATCGACGTCGAACGCCACCTCGCAACCGTCTTCGACATCGCGAAAGCGCCAGCGGCTCTGCATGTGCTTGAACGGCCCGTCGAGATACTCGATGTCGATCCCCAGCCCCGGCTCGTCGAGCACCACGCGGCTGCCGAACTTCTCGCGGAACACCTTGAAGCTCACCACGAGGTCGGCCTCCATCAGCTGGGTGCCATCGTGGTTCGGGGTCACCGAGCGGACCCGCGCCGCCGCGATCCAGGGAATGAACTCGGGGTAGCGCATCACGTCGGCCACGAGGTCATACATCTGGCGGGCGCTGTAGGGCATCCGGCGGGTTTCGGAATGTGTCGGCATCTTGCCCTTTCCCTGAGGCTCTGGGCGCGCTAATCCCATATCCGCAAGACCGGATGCAAGGGGGCGAGGATGCCGACGCGGCCATATGTCATAGACGAGATGATCTCGGCCAAGACCATCGCCGCCCGGGTGGAGGCGCTGGCCAAGGAGATTCACGATACATTCCGCGACACCGACAAGCTGGTGGTGGTCGGCCTGCTGCGCGGCTCCTTCGTCTTCATCGCCGACATGGTGCGCGAGCTTGACCTGCCGGTGGAGGTGGATTTCATCGAGGCCACGTCCTACGGCGACTCGACCGAATCGAGCCGGGAGGTACGTATTCTCAAGGACTTGCGCGGCGAGATCCACGGCCGCGACGTGCTCGTCGTGGAGGACATCGTCGATACCGGCTACACCCTGCAGCACGTTGTCGGGCTGCTCCGGGCGCGGGCGCCGAAACGGCTGAAAACCGTCGCCCTGCTCGACAAACCCACCCGCCGCGAGGTCGACATCAAGGCCGACTGGACCGGGTTCGAGATCCCCGACGAGTTCGTCGTCGGCTATGGCATCGACTACGCGCAGCGCAACCGCAACCTGCCCTTCATCGGCGCGGTGCGTTTCCTCGAACCATGAGGATCCGGCCGCAGCAATTCCTGCGCATGTCGCGCTGGGCGCGCCGGCCGCCTTCGGAGAAGCGGGTGAAACTGGTGCTCGCCGTGATCGCCATCGCGCTCGCGATCTGGGGGTTGGAGCGGGTGTTCGGCTCGCCCGAATGGATGCGGATCGACAGCACGCCCAAGGGCCGGATCAACCGTTGATCTGCCCCAGCCAACGCGGGCTGTCCTGCCGCAGCGCCGCCAGCAGCATCTCGCGCACCAGCCTGATGCGTGGCACGTCGACCATGTCGGCGTGGCTCGCCACCCAAAGGTCCACATTCATCTCCGGCATCGCGCCCGCAAGCCGGGCGAGGCGTGGATCGCCGTCGCCGATGACGCAGGGCAGCACCGCACGCCCCTGCCCGGCCGCGGCCATCTCGCGCAGCACGAGAAAGCTGTCGCTCCAGCCGGCGATATTGGCTTGCGGGATCGTCTCGGCCATCCACCTGGCGGCGCGCACGCGGGCGATGGGGCCGCTCAGCCCCAGCCAGCCGGCCTCGCCCCCCGGCGCGGCATAGACGCCGAACCCCAACCGCCCGGCCACCTCGCCGACCAGTTCGTCGGGCAGAGCCTCGGCCGGGCGCACCGCGATGTCGGCATCCATCCGGGCGAGGTCGGCGTGCTGGTTCTGGGCGCTGAGTTCGATCCTGAGCCCCTCCGCCTCGGCCTGCAGGCGGGCGATGATCGGCGGCAGGATCGCCTGGCAGATCGAATCGGTCGAGGTGACCCGAACGAGGCCCGCAAGCGGCGCGCGCGCGACGGTCAGTGCCCGCCCCACCCCGAGGGCGGCCTCTTCCATCGCCTGCATCGCCGCCAGCACCCGCGCCCGGTGCGGCGCGAGCCGGTAGCCGCGCGCGGTGCGCTCGAAGATCGCGAGGCCGAGTTTCTGCTCGAACCCGGTCACCCGACGCAGCACCGTGGCGTGGTTCACCCCGAGCACCCGGGCCGCACCCGAGAGGGAGCCCTCACGCGCGACCGCGAGCACGAATTGGATGTCGTCCCAGTCCATCCTTTGCATTCCTGCACAGACCCCCTGCAACATTGGTGAGTTCACAGCAAAATCCTAACAGATAGGCTGAGGGTGTTCCACGTTTCTGACCGAAACCGACATAGTCGAAAGGAGAACCCCATGCGTACCGCCCGTTCCCTCGCGCTCGGCCTCGCCGGCGCCATGCTTGCCGCCACCGTGGTGACCGCCGACAGCCATGCCCCAGCCCCGTCGCCGGCGATCAAGGCGCGCCAGGCCCAGATGCAGCTTTATGCCTTCAACCTCGGCACGCTTGGCGCAATGGCGCAGGAAAAGGCGCCCTATGACGCCGAGGTGGCCTCGGTCGCCGCCAAAAACCTCGCCGCGCTGGCCCATCTCGACGGATCGCTGCTGTGGCCTGCCGGCACGGATGCCGACAGCGTCGAAGGCACCCGGGCGCTGCCCGATATCTGGGCGAATTTCCCCGATGTCGCCGCGAAAGCTCAGGCGCTGCAAGAGGCGGCCGATGTGATGGCCGATGCCGCCGGCACCGACCTTGCCGCGCTTCAGGCCGCGATGGGGCCGCTCGGCGGCGCGTGCGGCGCCTGCCACAAGGCCTACCGCGTGCCGGATTGATCTCACGTTTCCGTGCGTTCCGGGTGAAGCGCATGGCCATATCCCCACCCTGCGCTAGGCTTGGCGACGATATCCGCGGGGCGGCACGCCGGTGCCGCCCCCGGTCTTCGACAGGAGATTTCGATGCAACGCTTTCTGATCCGTGTCGCTCTGCTCGGCCTCGTCGCCGTCGCCGCCGGGCTCTGGATCACCCGCCCGAAGGCTGACGGGGCGGAGGTTCTGGCCGGGCTGACGGCAGACGCGGGCCGCGGCGAGATGGTGTTCACCGCCGCCGGCTGCGCCTCCTGCCACATGGCCCCGGAAGCGGAGGGCGAAGCCCGGCTGGTGCTGGCGGGCGGGCAGAGCTTCCCCTCGCCCTTCGGCAGCTTCACCGCGCCCAATATCAGCCCCGACCCGGCAGAGGGTATCGGCGACTGGAGCGCGCTCGAGCTGTGGAACGCGCTGCACCATGGCACCTCGCCGGACGGGCAACATTATTATCCCGCCTTCCCATATGCCTCCTACATCCGGATGGAGCCGCAAGCGGTGGTCGACCTGCACGCCTACCTGCAGACCCTGCCCGCCGATGCCACGCCGTCGGCGCCGCACGCGGTGCCCTTCCCGTTCAACATCCGGGCGAGCCTTGGCGGCTGGAAGATGCTGTTCCTGCGGCCGGGCTGGGTGATGGCGGGCGATCTCACCGCCGAGGAGGCGCGTGGCCGGGTGCTGGCGGAGGCGATGGGGCACTGTGCCGAGTGCCATAGCCCCCGCAACGCGCTGGGCGGGACGAAGACGGGGGCGGACTGGCTCACCGGCGCGCCGAACCCGGCCGGGCGCGGCAGCTTTCCCAATCTCACCCCGCCCGCGCTGGACTGGTCGCAGGATGAACTGGTGGAATATTTCACCTCCGGCTTCACCCCGGAATACGACGTGGTGGGCGGCCACATGGCGCACGTGGTGGAAAACCTCGCGCAGCTGCCCGAAAGCGACCGCGCGGCCATCGCGGCCTATCTCAAGCGCCTGCCGCTCGACGGCTGAAGCCCGGCTTGACCGGGGTCATGGCCCGGCCCCCCGGCCCGGGCTAACCTGACCGCGTTAACCGTCGCGATGGGAGGTCAGTATGGCGGATTTCAAACTCATCGACGTGGACGAAACCCCGTATCTCTACGTCGAACGCAGCACCACGATGGACCCGGGCGAGATCTCGCGAGCGATGGGGTCGGCCTTCGGCGAGGTCTGGGCCTTCATGGAGAAGCACGGCGTGCCGCCGGGCGGCGGGGCGCTGTCGGTGTATCACGACTATGCCGAGGGCCGGATGGCCTTCCGCGCCGGCTTCGTGGTCGCGCGCGCCGACATGGCCGCGGCGGACGGCACGGTGAAGGCGGATGCGACCCCGGCGGGCCGGGTGCTGCACTTCACCCACATCGGCGCCTACGACGGGCTGCGCGACGCTTACGACGGGATGATGCGGCACATGGAGAGCGAGGGGCTCGCTTATGCCCCGCCGACCTGGGAGGTCTACCTCAACAGCCCCGACGAGGTGCACGAGGACCAGCTCGTCACCAAGTGCTACCAGGCGCTCGCGGGGTGATGCCGCAGGCGGTTTCCGTACGGAAACCGAAGCGATTTCCGTACGGAAATCGTGCCGAAATCCGCTGCGGATTTCGGCCCTAGCCCTGCCCGAGCTTCGCCAGCCGGTTCTCGCGCAGGCGGGCGAAATCCTCGCCGGCGTGGTAGCTCGAACGGGTCAGCGGCGTGGCCGAGACCATCAGGAAGCCCTTGCCGAAGGCCGCCTTCTCATAGGCCTTGAACTCGTCGGGCGGGACGAAGCGGTCCACCGCGTGGTGTTTCGGCGTCGGCTGGAGGTATTGCCCGATGGTGAGGAAGTCGATGTCCGCCGCGCGCATGTCGTCCATTACCTGCATCACGCCCTGCCGGTCTTCGCCCAGCCCCACCATGATGCCCGACTTGGTAAACATCGCCGGATCCAGTTCCTTGACCCGTTGCAACAGCCGCAGCGAGTGGAAATAGCGCGCGCCGGGGCGCACCTCGGGGTAGAGCCCGGGCACGGTTTCGAGGTTGTGGTTGAACACGTCCGGCCGGGCTTCGACCACCACTTCGAGCGCTTCCGGCCCGCATTTGAGGAAATCGGGGGTGAGGATCTCGATCGTGGTCTCGGGGCTGCGCTTGCGGATCGCGCGGATCGTCATGGCGAAATGCTCCGCGCCGCCATCGTCGAGATCGTCGCGGTCGACGGAGGTGATCACCACGTGGTTCAGCCCCAGTTTGTGCACCGCGTCGGCCACCCGGCCCGGCTCGAACGCGTCGAGCGTTTGCGGCCGGCCCGTGGCGATGTTGCAGAAGGTGCAGCCGCGGGTGCAGATCTCGCCCATGATCATCATCGTGGCGTGGCCCTGGTTCCAGCACTCGCCGACGTTGGGGCAGCCCGCCTCCTCGCAGACCGTCGCCAGCCCGTGCTCGCGCATGATCTTGTGGGTTTCGGCGTAGCCGGTGCCGCCGGGCGCGCGAACGCGGATCCAGTCGGGCTTTTTCGGCTGGGCATTGTCGGGACGGTGGGCTTTTTCGGGGTGCCGGCCCTCGGGTGTCTTCAGATCTCGCATGCGGGATACCTCCGTTCGTCCCCATATAACGGCTCGCGCGGGCTTGTCACAGCCAAAGGCGCGAAAGCGTGATATGCGCGGGCCGCATGTCTCGCGGCCGGCGGTCAGACCGCCGCCGCGCGCGCCACCAGTTCGGTGCCCGCCGCGGTGAGAATATCGGCGAGATCGCGAAACCATCCATCCGGCCCGCCGATGTCGCGCCGGACCAGCCCGATCACGCGCATCGGCTCGGGATCGGCGAAGCGTAGCACCGCCATGCCCGGCGTGCCGGGGGCTTCGGTGGCGTAGGCGATCTCGGGCAGCAGCGTCTGGCCGAAGCCGGCCGCGACAAGGCCGCACAGCGTGCGCAGCGAGGAGGCGCCAAGATCGACGCGCGTGGCCGGGCGGCGGGTGCCGCAGACCTCGAGCGCCTGGTCGGCAAGGCAATGTCCCTCGTCGAGCAGCAGGAGCCGCGAGGGGTTCAACTCGGTCGGGCGCGGCACGTCGCCGGCGCCGCGCATCTCGGCCACCTGGTCCTCGCGCGCGGCGAGCAGGAAGCGATCGGCGAAGAGCGGCTGTTCCACCAGGTCCGGCACGCCCGAGGGCAACGCGATCACCGCCGCGTCGAGCAAGCCATCGGCCAGCTCGTCGAGCAGAACCGCCGTCTGCGCCTCGCGCAGCCTGAGGTCGAGCGTGACATCGCGGGCGCGCAACCGCGGCAGCGCCTCGGGCAGAAGATAGGGCGCGACGGTGGGAATGATCCCGAGCTTGAGCCGCCCGTGCAACCCCGTCTGCCAGCGGGCGCTGGCCTGCATCCGCTCGATTTCCGCCATGATCCGACGCGCCGACGCCAGAACCTCCTGCCCGCCCGGCGTGAGCCGGAACCGGCGGTCGCTGCGGTCGATCAGGGTGGTCCCGAGGCGCTCTTCGAGTTCGCGGATCTGGGTCGAGAGGGCGGGCTGGGTGACGTGTGCGCGTGCCGCCGCACGGCCGAAATGCCGTGTTTCGGCCAGGGCGATAAAGTAGGCCAATTGCCTGAAGGTGATATCCATAAGCCCAATTTATGCAATTGGACGGCGGACGCAATCCCGGGCCATGGCGCGGGCCGGGCAGCGGGCAGGGATACGCGGCCCCTGCAGCGGGATCGCCGATCGGGTCTTGTCGCGGGGCGCCGTGGTCAGACGGGGGTTATTCCGCCGCTTCCGGCGCGCCGCTGGCGGATTTTTCACCCTGCCCGCTGCCGTCGGGTTTCTCACCCTGCGCATCGCTGTCGGATTTCTCGCCCTTCGCGGGCTTTTCCGAACCGCCGTCCTGCGGCGCCGGCTTGGCCCGGGGCTTGCGGCTGCGGGTGGTCTTGCGCGGTTTCATCTCCGGCGTTTCCACCAGCCCGCTGTCGCCCTCGGCCTCGCCGCCGGCATCGGCCACATCCTGCGAGGCGCCGCCGCTGGTTTCCTGCGCCGGCTTGCCGTCGCCCTGCCCGCGGTCGTCGCGATCGCGCGGCTTCTGCTGCTGGCGGTCACGGTTGGACTGATCCGCCTGCTGGCGCTTTTCCTCGGCGTCGCGCTGGGCCTCCCCGAGCAGGCGCGTATAGTGCTCCGCGTGCTGCTGGAAGTTCTCCGCCGCGACCCTGTCGTTGCCGAGAAAGGCATCGCGGGCGAGCTGGCTGTATTTGTCGATGATCTGCTGCGGTGTGCCGCGCACCTTGCCCTCGGGGCCGGAACTGTCGAACACCCGGTTCAGATTGTTGGCAGGCGAGCGGTTATTGCTGCGCGACTTGCCACGCGAACGTGATTTGGAAGGTCTCATAAGCTCTTGTTTCCAGCCTTTTCTTGGCTTTGTTGCGGGACAGGCAGCTCTTGGTGCCTCTATGGTCGTCCCAACTTTCGGCTTGCCGGCGACAGGCAATCAACTGACTGCGCCCTGTCGCTTGTGCCCTTCTAATCACGCTCACGCCGCGGTGACAAGGGAAAAAGGCAGATCCGGCGAGGCCGCGCTGATCCATGGTGTCGCAGGGGCCACAGGACGGGGGGCGACGGATCAGGGGCGCCGCGCGCGAACCACCCGGTCCCGGCCATCGAGATCGGGCAGCACCGTGACCTCCGAAAGCCCCGCCGCCGCGAACAGCGCCGCCACCGAGGGCCCCTGCGTCGGACCGATCTCGACAAGAAGGCGGCCACCCGGCACCAACCGCGCGCGCGCGCCGGCGGCGATGGCGCGGTAGGCGTCGAGCCCGTCGCCGCCCGGGGTGAGCGCGATCTCGGGGTCGTGCTCGCGCACCTCCGGGTCGAGCCCCGCCATCTCGCTGGCGGCGATGTAGGGCGGGTTCGAGACGATCAGGTCAAAACGCGCGTCGATACCGGAAAACCAGTCGGCCTCGATCAGCGTCAGCCTGTCGGCGACGCCGATGTCTTCGGCGTTGGAGCGCGCCACGATCAGCGCCTCCGTTGAAAGATCGCTTCCCAGCGCCTCCGCCCCGGTCCATTCCGCCAGCAGCGTGACCGCGAGAATGCCCGAGCCAGTGCCCAGATCAAGCAGCCGCGCCGGCGCCGGGCCGGCCAGCGCCTCGGCCACCAGCGTTTCTGTTTCTGGCCTCGGATCAAGCACATGCGGGGTGATCCTGAAGTCGCGCCCCCAGAATATCCGCCGCCCGATGATCCGGCTGACCGGTTCATGATCGAGCCTGCGGTGCAACAGCGCCTCGTAGCGCGCCATTTCGTCGTCGCTCACCTCGCGGTCGGCTTCGAGGATGAGCCGGTCGGCGGGGATGCCCAGGGCATGGGCCAGCAGCGCCCGGCTGTCGCGCCCGGAACTGCCCATGCCACCGAAGCCCAGAAGCCCGGTGCCCTTACCCAATGCCTGCGTCAGCCTCATGCGTCCATCTCCGCCAGTTGTTGCGCCTGATCGGTCTCGGTCAGCGCGTCGATGATCTCGTCGAGGTCGCCCTGCATGACCTCGCCGAGCTTGTAGAGCGTGAGCCCGATGCGGTGATCGGTGAGCCGCCCTTGCGGGAAATTGTAGGTGCGGATGCGCTCCGAGCGGTCGCCGGAACCGACTTGCGATTTGCGGTCGGCGGCGCGCGCATCGGCGGCGCGCTGGCGCTCCATGTCGAACAGCCGCGATTTGAGCACCTGCATGGCGATCTCGCGGTTGCGGTGCTGGCTCTTCTCGGAACTGGTCACCACGATTCCGGTGGGAACATGGGTGATCCGCACCGCCGAATCGGTGGTGTTGACGTGCTGGCCGCCGGCGCCCGAGGCGCGCATGGTGTCGATGCGCAGATCGCCCGGGTCGATCGCGATATCCACGTCTTCGGCCTCGGGCAGCACCGCCACGGTGGCGGCCGAGGTGTGAATCCGCCCGCCCGATTCGGTCTCCGGCACGCGTTGCACCCGGTGCACCCCGCTTTCATACTTGAGGCGGGCGTAGACATTCTCGCCCGACACCCGTGCGACAAGCTCCTTCACCCCGCCCAACTCGGTGAGCTGCTCCTCGATCACCTCGAAGCGCCAGCCCATGCGCTCGGCGTAGCGTTGATACATCCGCATCAGGTCGCCCGCGAACAGCGCCGCCTCCTCGCCGCCGGTGCCGGGGCGGATCTCGACGATGGCCGGGCGCGCGTCGGCGGCGTCGCGCGGCAGCAGTGCGAGCCGCATCGCCTGCTCGGCCTCGGGCAGGCGCGCCTTCAGCCGGGGCAGTTCCTCCTCGGCGAGCCCGCGCATCTCGGGATCGGCCAGCATCGCCTCGGTATCGGCGATGTCGTCCAGAAGCTGGCGATAGGATGCGATCTGCGCCACCACGGGCTTGAGCTGGGCATATTCGCGCCCGGCCCGGGCGAACTCCTCGCCCGAGAGCCCCTCGGCCATGCGCGCTTCGAGGTAGCCGAACCGCTCTGTGATCGCATCGAGTTTGTCGAAAGGAACCATGGCGTTCAGGTGGCCTATCGGCGGGGCTTGGTCAAGTGGCGCGGTGCCCGATGCCGGTTGCCGCCCGCCGCCGCCGTTCAGCCCTGCCCGGTTTCGAGCCGCTGAAACCAGCGCGCCACGCGGGCGGCGTTCATGCCCAGATCGCTGCGGCCATAGACGAGGTGCGAGTGCAGGTGAAGGTTGACGCCATCCTGCCAGATCACCGCGATATCGGGAAACCCCCAGAGCCGCGAGCGGGTGACGAAGGCGGCGGGATCGACGCTGTCGCCGATGCGGGTGGTGCGCGGTGTCTGCTGCGCGATCTCCAGCAGCCTCTCGAAGGCCCCCTCCGGCAGTTCGGCCAGCGGGCGCACCACCTTGAGCCCGCCCGGCACCGGGTGCACACCCGGCTCGAAGGGGCCCGGCCGGGCGTCGAGCCGGTGGCGCGGGAGCGGTGTGAAGCGGATCGCGGCCTGGGCCACGCCGATCAGGAGCACCGCGATGAGGATGGATTTGAGCATCGCTTCGCCTGCCTTGTTTGCTATCGTCTCTATGCAATACCCGCCCAGTGACCGAAAGGATCAATCCGATGCGTCTTGCCACCCTCGCCCTCGCCCTTGCCCTCGCGCCCTCGCTGGCCGTGGCCACGCCATATGACGGGCTCTACCGGCCGAACTACGATTTCGCCGCCGCCTGGGATTGCGCCACCGTGGGCGTGGAAGGCGGTGCGCTCGCGATCGAGGGGACCCGGCTGATCGGGGTGGAAAACACCTGCGAGCTAGGCGATCCGGTGGAGGTGCGGGGCATGAACGCGGTGCTCTACGATGCCACCTGTGAAGGCGAGGGCGAGGCTTACGACGAGCGCGTGATGCTGATGGCGCATGACTTCGGCGTCTACGTGATCCGCGACGCGATGGTGGTCGACTGGCTCTCCTGCGACGCAACACCCTGATGCGCCGGGGCGGATGATCGGCTAGGATTCGGCCCGGATCACATCGCGACGGGAGGCCTGCCATGCGTATCACCCCCAGCCTCGCCGTGGTGCTTCTGGCCAGTGCCGCCAGCGCCACGCCCTACGAGGGCAATTACCTGCCGCTGAACTATTACCCGAACGCCGTGAGTTGCCACGACGCGGGCAAGCCGGAGGGTCTTACCTGGATCCGCGGCGATACCCTGCGGATGATCGAGATGCCCTGCACGCTCAGCGCCCCCACGCCGGTGCGCGGGATGGAGGCCACGCTTTACGATGCGCTCTGCACCTATTCCGACGGGGTCACCCAAACCGGGGGGCGGGTGATGCTGATGCAGGCTCCGGGCGAGCTTTGGGTGATCTGGGACGGCTACATCGAGCACTGGATGCGCTGCGACTGAGGGGCGACGGCGCCGTGTCACGCGCCCGCGCGGGCGCGTCTCCCCCTGCCCGCTACCGCCGGGTCCAGCCCCAGAGGCAAAGCAGCTCCACCGCCACATGCGCCGCCGCAACGGCGGTGATCCCGGCGTGGTCATAGGGCGGCGAGACTTCCACCACGTCGCCGCCGACGAGGTTCACCCCTGCGATCCCGCGCAGGATCGCCGCCGCCTGCGCGGTGGACAACCCGCCCCACACCGGCGTGCCGGTGCCGGGGGCGAAGGCCGGGTCGAGCCCGTCGATATCGAAGGTGAGATAGGCAGGATGGTCGCCCACCACCTCGCGGACCCGGTCGGCCACCAGGTCGGGGCCGATCCGGTGCACCTCGGGCGCGTCGACCCCGGCGATGCCGAGCCGGTCGTCCACTTCGGTGCGGATGCCGACCTGCACCGACCGCTCCGGAACGATCAGCCCCTCCTTGACCGCCTTGTAGACGAAGGTGCCATGATCGACGCGGGACGGGTCGTCGTCGGGCCAGCTGTCGGTATGGGCGTCGACCTGGATAAGGGCCAGCGGCCCGTGTTTCGCGGCATGGGCGCGCAGGATCGGCAGGGTGATGGAATGATCGCCCCCCAGCGTGATCGCGGCGCAATCCTGCGCGAGGATGCCGGCGATATGGGCCTCCAGCCGGGCCGGGAAATTGGCCGGCGCGGCGTAGTCGAAGGCGAGATCGCCGTAATCGGCGATGGCGAACTCGCTCATCACGTCGTAACCCCAGCCAAACGGCGCATCGGGGCTTTGCAGCGCGCTCGCCTCGCGGATCGCGCGCGGGCCCAGCCGTGCACCGGGACGGTTGGTCACCGCCTGGTCGAAGGGCGCGCCGGTGATGGCGATATCGGCCGCGGCCAGATCCTTGGTGAAGGTCCGGCGCAGGAAGGTGGGCAGGCCCGAGAAGGTATTCTCGAAGCTCGGCCCCTTCATCCCCTCGCGGGTGATCGCGGTGTCGACCTGGTTTTTCGCGTCTTCCAGTGCCATGGTTCGTCCTCCCCGGGGGCAAGCGGAATTGCGACGCCTTTCTACAGCGGGTTCAGCCGCTCCACCAGACGGGCGAAGAAACTCGCCCCGATCGGCGCGATCTCGTCGTTGAAATCGTATTTCGGGTGGTGCACCGAGGGGCCTTCGCCCTGCCCGAGAAACAGGAAAGCGCCGGGCCGGGCTTCGAGCATGTAGGAGAAATCCTCCGCCCCCATCTCGCGCGGCCGGTCGATCTTGACCGCCGCATCGCCCGCCACCTCGCGCGCCACCGCCGCCGCCTTCTCCACCTCGCCCTCGTGGTTGACCGTGGGCGGATAGCCGCGCTCGTAATCGAGCAGGGCCTCGACGCCGTAGGCGGCCGCGCTGCCGGCCACGATTTCGCCCATCCGCCGCTCGACCATGTCGCGGATCCCGGGGGTGAAGGTGCGCACCGTGCCGCCGACGAAGGCCTTTTCGGGGATCACGTTGTCGGCGCTGCCCGATTGCACCATGGTGACCGAAACCACGAGGTCTTCGCGCGGCGGGTTGTTGCGGCTCACGATGGTCTGGCAGCCCTGCGCGATGGCCAGCGCCGCGGGGATCGGGTCGACCGCCTCGTGCGGATAGGCGCCGTGGCCGCCCTGCCCCCGGATGTGGATGCGGAAGGTATCGACCGCGGCCATGATCGGCCCCGGCGTGGTCGAGAAGGTGCCGAAGGGCTGGCCCGGCTCGTTGTGCAGGGCATAGACCTCGTCGATCCCGAACCGTTCCATGATCCCCTCTTCCACCATGATCCGCCCGCCGCCGATATCCTCTTCGGCCGGCTGGAAGATCAGCGCCACCCGCCCCGAGAAGGCCCGCGTTTCGGCAAGGTAGCGCGCCGCGCCGAGCAGCATCGTTGTGTGGCCGTCATGGCCGCAGGCGTGCATCCGTCCGGGCACGGTAGAGGCGTGGTCCAGCCCGGTTTCCTCGTCCATCGGCAGGGCGTCCATGTCGGCGCGCAGCCCGATGGTGCGCCCCGGCCCCTGCCCCTCGATGATCGCCACCAGGCCCGAGCGCGCGATGCCTTCGTGGATCTCGTCGACACCGAAGGCGCGCAGCTTGTCCACCACGAAACCCGCGGTCTCGTGGCAATCCAGTTTCAGTTCCGGGTGGGCATGGAGCCACCGCCGCCAGGTTTTCATGTCGTCGGCATAGGCCGCGATACGGTTGACTACGGGCATGGGTTTCGGCCTCTCGCGCGCTTTGCTATGGAACCCGGAGATTTCCCCGAAACAAGGGCCGACGCAATGGGCAAAACCTCAGATGACCTCGTGCATGACCCCGACGGCGGCATCGCACGGCTGGTCGAGATCATGGCCCGGCTGCGCGACCCCGAAACCGGCTGCCCCTGGGACGTGGCGCAGAGCTTCGCCACCATCGCGCCCTACACCATCGAGGAAGCCTACGAGGTGGCCGACGCGATCGAGCGCGAGGCCTGGGGCGAGTTGAAGGGCGAGTTGGGCGATCTACTGTTCCAGTCGGTGTTCCACGCCCGGATGGCCGAGGAGGAAGGGCTGTTCTCGTTCCACGACGTGGCCAACCACATGGCCGACAAGATGGTGGCGCGCCACCCGCACGTGTTCGGCGACCAGGCCGGGATCGACAGCGCCGAGGCCCAGACCGAGAACTGGGAGACGATGAAGGCGGCCGAGCGCGCCGCGCGCGCCGAACATGGCGTGCTCGACGGGGTGGCGCTGGGCCTGCCCGCGCTCTTGCGCGCCTACAAGCTGCAGAAACGCGCCGCGCGGGTGGGGTTCGACTGGGGCGCGGTCGGCCCGGTGCTCGACAAGATCGCCGAGGAGGCGCGCGAAGTGGCCGAGGCGCGCGACGAGCTGGGCCATGAAGCGCTGACCGAGGAGATCGGCGACTTGCTGTTCGCGCTGGCCAATCTCTCGCGCCATCTCGACATAGACCCCGAGGCCGCGCTGCGCCACGCCAATGCGAAATTCACCCGCCGCTTCGCCGCGATCGAGGCCGGACTGGCAGCGCAGGGCAAAGCGCCGCAGGAGGCGACGCTGGAAGAAATGGATGCCCTGTGGAACGCGGCGAAGGCGCAGGAACGCAAAACGCCGGGCTGAGGCCACAGCGGCGATTTTTCACCGGCGCCGCGGCAAGGGAAATGCCGCGACCGACTGTTTGAAAAGGTGCAAGGAGAGGCCGGATCGTCAGGGCGGGCTCAGCGCCCCGAGGCATCCGCCACGGCGACGAAGCTGGCCAGATCGGCGTCCGAGTCGAGGTCGGCCGCAGCGAAACGCTCGCTCAGGGCATCCGGCGCAAGCGCGATGTTCGACACCACCGAGGCACCCTCGCCCGCCGGCCCGTAGGCCGCGCCGTTCACCGCGAAATAGACGCTGCCGGCGTTCCCGGTGCGCAGGAGCGGCGGGCTTTCGGTCTTGGGCAGCACGTATTGCTCGCCGGCGTCGAGGATTTTTTCGAGGATCACCGAACCATCCGCCGCCTGCACCCGCACCCAGGACGGGCGAACGGCGAAGATCGCCACCTCCGGCGCGTCGGGGCCGAAGACGCGCACGCCGCCGCCGGGCACCGGCTCGTCGGCATTGGCCTCGGCCACCGCCGCATTGATCGCGTCTCCCGCAATCGCCCCTGCGCCCATCGGGCCCGCGCGCCCCGGTGCGGTGCGCCCCACCTCGGCGAGAACCCCCACTTCGGACGGGTCCAGCGTCGAGATCGGGCCATCGCGGGCGATCATCACCGGCATGTCGAGCGCCTCGGGCCGATAGAGCCGGTCGAGCGTATCGGTCGTGGGCGACGTGTTCAGCCCGGCCGGTCCGCCTTCGGCGAGGACCTCCGCGCCGCCGTCAGCGTCGCCGAGTCCCGGCAGGTCTTCCATCGCGCCCACGGCCTGTTCGACCGGGGCGAAATCGACCTTCTGGATTTCCTTGAGCAAGGACCAGCCGCCGTAGCCCAGCACGCCGACCAGCGCGATCAGCACCGCCACCGACCCGACCGCGCCTGGCTCGATCCCCTCGAAGATCGAACTTTGGCGCGGCACGAAACTTGCGTTGGGGTTGGCGAGCGGATCGCCGGCGGGGGCCGCGGGTTTGTCGGCCCGGGGCTTGGCCTGCGGGGTGAGACCGTGCACCGGCACGAAGCCGGATTCGCGGCAGAAGGCGGCGAAGGCGCGATCGGGGTCCATGCCGAGGTAGCGGGCGTAGGACCGCACGTAGCCGGCGATGAAACTAGGCGTTTCGAACGCTTTCACGTCGGCATTTTCGATCGCGGAAATATAGGTGGCCTTGATCTTCAGTTCGCGCTGAACGTCAAGCAGGGATTTGCCCAGCGTGGCGCGTTCGCCCCGCATGACATCTCCAAGCCTGAGATCGTAGGAATCGAATCCGCCCGGCGCATCTGGTTCCGTGATCTTGGGCGTCACCCACCGCCGGATCATGAACGCTGTCCCTCTCGCTGTCAGGCGGCCTGCCCGCTCAATGCCTCGACGTTCAGATGATTCTCGCAATCATCAACGTCTTGCGGCCAATTATTACCACAACGCCAGAGTTAGTGCACAGGCCGAAAAACTCAGGCGCTGAGTTCGGCGCGATTCAGCGCACATTGCGACCAGAGCGAATCCAGCGCCCGCACGAGCTTTTCGGTCTCGTCCGGGCCATGCACCGGCGAGGGCGTGAACCGCAGCCGCTCGGTGCCGCGCGGCACGGTCGGGAAGTTGATCGGCTGCACGTAGATGCCGAACTGGTCGAGCAGCATGTCCGACAGCGCCTTGGTGTGCACCGGGTCGCCGACGATCACCGGAACGATGTGGCTGCCATGGTCGATGATCGGCAGCCCAAGCCCCTTGAGCCGGGTCTTGAGAATCTTCGCCTGCTGCTGGTGGGTGTCGCGCAGCTTCTTGCCCTCGGCGGTTTTCAGCAGCGCCACCGAGGCCGCCGCGCCGGCCGCGACGACCGGGGCGAGCGAGGTGGTGAAGATGAAGCCCGGCGCGTAAGACCGGATGGCATCGACCATTTTCGCGCTCGCGGCAATATAGCCGCCCATCACGCCATAGGCCTTGCCAAGCGTGCCGTTGATGATGTCGATCCGGCCCATCAGCCCGTCGCGCTCGCACACGCCGGCGCCGCGTGCACCATACATGCCGACCGCGTGCACCTCGTCGATATAGGTCAGCGCGCCGAATTCGTCGGCGACATCGCAGATCTCGCGGATCAGGCCGAAATCGCCATCCATCGAGTAGACGCTTTCGAAGGCGATCAGCTTGGGGGCGTCGGGATCGTCGGCCGCGAGCAACTCGCGCAGGTGTTCGATGTCGTTGTGACGGAAAATCCGCTTGGCGCCGCCGTTGCGCCGCACGCCCTCAATCATCGAGGCGTGGTTGAGCGCGTCGGAATAGATGATGAGGCCGGGGAAGAGCTTGGGCAGGGTCGAAAGCGTCGCGTCGTTGGCGATATAGGCCGAGGTGAACAAGAGCGCCGCTTCCTTGCGATGCAGATCGGCCAGCTCGGCTTCGAGCCGCTTGTGATACACCGTCGTGCCCGAGATGTTGCGGGTGCCGCCGGAGCCCGCGCCGGTGGCGTCGATCGCCTCGTGCATCGCCGCGAGAACCGCCGGGTGCTGGCCCATGCCGAGATAATCGTTGCCGCACCAGATCGTGACCGGCTGGCTGCTGCCGTCGGGCTTCTGCCAGGTTGCGTGGGGGAACCGGCCCCGCTCGCGTTCGATGTCGATGAAAACCCGGTAGCGGCCTTCGTCATGCAGACGCCCCAGCGCCTCGTCCAGCTTGGCTTCGTAGTTCACACGCGTTCCTCCAGAATCCGGCCGGTTTGGATGCACTCTAATTGTAACATCACGGCAATCGAAGTGTTTTTTCACATACATTTTGCCGCAGGCCGGGAAATTGACCTGAATCAAGGCGGCGGGCAATTGGCGCCAACGGCCCGCCGCCCAGGATCATTCGGGCGCCGGCACCAGCAGGCCGATCACGGTGCAGGCGGCGCCGGTCTGCTGCGCGCAGACTTCAAGCACGGCGCTTTGCGCGGCGTCGGGCGTGGCGTGGTTCGCCACCGAAGCCAGTTTCTCGGGGCCCAGTTCGACGCCCTGCGGCACCGCGAGCGCGCCGTAGAAGCCGAACCCGGCCTGTTCGAAGGCGGCCATCTGCGCCGGCATCCCGGCTTGCAGCGCGGCGACCATCTCGGTCGCGGTGGCGTCGAGCCCCTCGGGCGCGACCGGCTGGAAGGCGAGGCCGCCCTCGGCATGGAGCGGCGCGGACATCCCGGCGCCAGCAAGTGCGAAACCGAGCGCGAGAACCATTCTTTTCATGCGAATTCCTCCTTGTGTCGCCGGCAACATAGGCAGCGCGGGCCGGCTTCGCCACCCTCTCTGGACAGTGGCCCCAGCTCTGATACGTTTTCCGCCGACCCGCGCGCGCGGCGCCGCGTTTGCGGACGACGCACCGGCGCCCGCTTCGCCCCGAAACGCCACAGGAGAAAGCCATGACCCTCACCCCCGTTCTCGCCCGCCTCGACGACGGCCTCGACGATGCCCTCGCCCGCCTGATGGCGCTGCTGCGGATCCCGTCGATCTCGACCGACCCGGCCTACAAGGGCGATTGCGACGCGGCCGCCGACTGGCTGGTGCAGGACCTCGAGAGCATCGGCTTCGACGCCTCCAAGCGCGCCACCCCCGGCCACCCGATGGTGGTGGCGCATGGTGGCGAGGGCGGCCCGCACCTGCTGTTCTACGGCCATTACGACGTGCAGCCCGTCGATCCGCTGGAGCTGTGGGACGCCGATCCCTTCGCCCCTGCGATCGAGGACACGCCCAAGGGCAAGGTGATCCGCGGCCGCGGCACCTCCGACGACAAGGGCCAGCTGATGACCTTCGTCGAGGCGATGCGGGCCTGGGTGGCGGAGCACGGCGCCCTGCCCTGCCGGATCACCATCTTCCTCGAGGGCGAGGAGGAATCCGGCTCGCCCTCGCTGGTGCCGTTCATGAAGGAAAACGCCGAGGAGCTGAAAGCCGACTTCGCGATGATCTGCGACACCACGATGTTCGACGGCAAGGTGCCGGCGATCACCACCCAGCTGCGCGGGCTGCTCGCCGAGGAACTGGTGCTCACCGGCCCCTCGCGCGATCTGCACTCGGGCATGTATGGCGGGCTCGCGCGCAACCCGATCAGCGTGCTGGCGAAGATCCTGGCCGATCTGCACGACGAAAACGGCCGGATCACGCTCGACGGCTTCTATGATGGCGTGCCGGAACTGCCCGACGAGATCCGCGCCCAGTGGCAGGCGCTGGCCTTCGACCACGCCCGGTTTCTCGGCGATGTCGGGCTCTCGGTGCCCGCCGGCGAGGTTGACCGCACGCCGCTGGAGAAGCTCTGGTCGCGCCCCACGGCGGAGGTGAACGGGATCTGGGGCGGCTACACCGGCGCTGGCTTCAAGACCGTGCTGCCCTCGAAAGCCTCGGCCAAGATCAGCTTCCGCCTCGTCGGCGAGCAGGACCCGGAAGCGATCCACGCCGCCTTCGTGCGCCACGTCGAAGACCGGCTTCCGGACGATGTGACGGCGGAATTTCCCAACGGGCACGGCGCCGGCGCCTCGCGGATGCCGACCGACGACCCGGCCTTCGAGGCCGCCCGCCAGGCGCTCTCGGATGAATGGGGGATGGAGGCGGCCTTCATCGGCTCGGGCGGCTCGATCCCGATTGCCGGGCATTTCCAGCAGGTCCTGGGGATGAACTCGATGCTCATCGGCTTCGGCCGCGACGACGACCAGATCCACTCGCCGAACGAGAAATACGACCTCGAGAGTTTCCACAAGGGCATGCGCAGCTGGGCACGGATTCTCGCGGCGCTGGCACGCTGAAGCTCCCGCGTTCCAACGTGGAAACTCGTCGGGGCTCCGCCCGTTCGGGCCTGAAAGGCTCCACCGGAGCCTTTCCGGGACGGCCCTCACTCCACAAGGGCATGCGCAGCTGGGCGCGGATCCTGGCGGCGCTTGCGCGCTAGAGGTTTCGACCGGGCTGCGCCCGGACGACCGGTGCGAGGGCTCTGCCCTCGTGCCGGAGGCATGCCGCCGGCGTGACGCTCCCGAGGTATTTTTTGTCAGGATGAAGGGGGATCAGGCCTCGGTCTTCACCACCGCCATGCGGGCGAGCTTGGCCGCGAGCAGAACCCAGGTCCAGCCGTGGAACACCAGATCGAAGATGTCGATCGGTTCGCTCAGCGTGCCGTCCGCAAGCATCTTGAGCTTTTCCCAGACATGCGGCTCGGGCACGAAGGGCGCGAGGCCGAGCGTGGCAGCGAAGAGCACCGCGTAGAGCAGCGGCAGGTTATCGAGAAATTTCAGCAAACGCGCGCGCATGGTCTCACCCCGTCTCGTTTCCGGGCCTCCCATACTGTGGGTGGAGCCGAATGACCAGAGGGGGAAAAGTGGCGCGGTTGACGGGACTCGAACCCGCGACCCCCGGCGTGACAGGCCGGTACTCTAACCAACTGAGCTACAACCGCGCAGGGACGCTTCGATCGGGTTTGGCAGCGATGGCGCGGTTGACGGGACTCGAACCCGCGACCCCCGGCGTGACAGGCCGGTACTCTAACCAACTGAGCTACAACCGCCCGCTGCCGAACCCCATGCGGGGCGTCGTGACGCCGGGTTCTAGAAGCGTGCGGGGGGGGCGTCAAGCGGTTCCGTGTGGCCTCGGGCGTTTTTTCCGCCGAGCGGCCGGATCGGTGGCGACTCGCGGGGTGAGTCGGCGCCGTGGCGAACGGCGCGCGCCCGGTCCGGGCGGCCCCGGCGGCCCCGGCGGGATCGCGGCGGCGGTATCGCGATCGCACAAGCGGCTTGACCTTTTCAAACCTCCCTCGGCCGCGCCCGCCGCCTCCAAGAGCCGGAATTGTGCGTTCGTGGCAACAGCCTGCGGGCCAGGGTGAATGCGCCGCTGCAAGGTCTTGCGGCGCGGCGCGGCGGCTGGGATCACCGTCGGGTATCTGGTGAAGCGCCAAAGCCTGGGGGGCAAGGGTGGTTACGAGACGAGACCTGATCCTCGGATCGGGGGCTGCGATCGCGGGCGGGACATGGCTGGCGCCGGGCACGGCGCGGGCGGCGTCCGCCGGGATCGCCCTGCCCGTCGATCTGGACACCGAGCGGCTGATTACCGTGACCGGCGCGCCGACGCAGGCGAGGCTGGTGGCGATGACCTTCGACGACGGTCCGCACCCGACCTATACGCCGGCCCTGCTCGACATCCTCAAGGCGCGCCGGGTCCGCGCCACCTTCTACGTGATCGGCCGCAACGTCGCACGCTACCCCGACATCGTGAAGCGGATGGTCGACGAGGGCCACGAGATCGGCAATCACACCTGGCAACACCCGTTGCTGTCGGGCCTCGGCAACACCGCGGTGCTGCGCGAGCTCGACCGCACCTCGGAAGCCGTGTTCCGGGCGGTGCGGCGGATCCCCGTCACCATGCGGCCGCCCTACGGCGGGCTGACCGGGCCGCAGCGCGCGATGATCCACAAGGAACGCGAGATGCCGACGGTGCTGTGGTCGGTCGACCCGGAAGACTGGCGCCGCCCCGGCTCCAGCGTGGTGGCCGACCGTATCGTCGACGGCGCCCGCCCCGGCGCGATCATCCTCAGCCACGACATTCACAAGCCGACGGTGCAGGCGATGCCCGTCGCCCTCGACGGGCTGATCGAGCGCGGCTACCGCTTCGCCACCGTGTCGATGATCCTCGGCGCGCGCGACTGGTCGAAGCTGCGCTGGCGGTTGCCGCGCGAGGCGCAGGCGAAGATCTGACACTCTTAATCCGGCAAACATATCAGTCAATTGAGACAGAAATGGATCTGTGGTTACAAGTTTTTGGACCCCGGCTCAATGTTCAGTCGGAGTCTTCATGGTTGTCTATTGCGTTCGACAACTTTTCCTTTTTCCCGCCCCTTCTCAGTCTTGGACCAAGCGCGACAACTAGCGCGACTATCCCGACCAGAACGCTAACAATGTCATTCAGAACGGCGACCAAAATTGTGAGTGTTTGCATCGTTATCCGTATCTTCCCTTCTGGCTCGTGGCCCGGGCCGTCATTGCGGCGGCAAGCCAATCTCATACCTCCCGGTGAGGGCGACGGGGCAAAGCCAGTACATGAAGAGACGATCGGATCGTCTAGCTTCAAGCTTCCGACCATAAGATCGGTCACCGCAAAATGCTCCCAGAACGGAGCTGCTCGATGCTAGACTTCTATCCCTACCCGCCGGACGGCCACACTATTGATGGTGGCTCGCCGACCAGCGGGTTCAACATAGGCACGAACCTGATCACTATCAACCCTTAGTGGCGGCGAAGAAGGGGTACGCATGGCGGGGAGTTTCAATTGTGATGGAGGCTGGTGGGTGATGAGGGACTCGAACCCCCGACATCTTCGGTGTAAACGAAGCGCTCTACCAGCTGAGCTAATCACCCGTGCGCGCGGTGTTACCCCTGCGCCCCGGAGAGATCAAGCCTCGAGCCGGGTCATCACCCCGTCGCGGATGTGCCAGACGATTCCCTGCCCGCCCGGCAGGCGCGAAATCCCCGCAATATCGAGGCCGAGCACCTGCCCGCGCAGCACCGCCGACAGCATCCCGTGGGCGACGATCACGGCCGGTGCGCGCTGGTCGGCGAGCCAGTCCGCGATGCGGGCGTTGAACGCCCCCCATGTTTCGCCGCCCGGCGCGTGGAAGTGCCAGGGCAACGGGTCGTCGCGGTCCATGATGTCGGGCCAGCCGGCCCGGAGTTCGGCGTCGGTCTTGCCCTCGAAATCGCCGAGTTCGATCTCGCGCAGCCGGTCATCGACCACAGGGACGGCGATCCCGTCGAGCGCGATCGCGGCGGTGGCGCGGCCCTGGGGCGAGACCTGGAACGTGGTGCGGTCGGGAAGGTCGGTGCGGCGCAGGATGCGGTTCTGATCGGCCGCCTGGCTGCGGCCAAGCGCGGTCAGCGGGCTGTCGCGCCCGCCCTGCTTGCGGCCCTCGGCGTTCCATTCGGTCTGCCCGTGGCGCAGGATCCAGAGTTCAGGGTTCCGCATCGAGAGGATGGCGTGGCGCGCCGGGCTGGCCCGGCGCGATCGTGATCGTGGTGGGAATGGTGGGTGATGAGGGATTTGAACCCCCGACATCTTCGATGTGAACGAAGCGCTCTACCACTGAGCTAATCACCCGTATCCGGGGGCTTTTAGCCTCACTCCGCGGCCTCTGCAAGAGGGTCTTTCGCCTTCTGTCCGGGCTTTTTGCGGCGCAGTTTGCAGACCACGATATCGCCACCGGCAAGCGGTTTCCTGCGCTGGACCTTGAGCGTGCCGAAGGGCTGGATCTTGACGCCGTCGCCGGCGACGATGGCGGCGCCGAGCTCATCGAGCACCGCGTCCATCACCGCGCGGACCTCGCGCCCCTTCACCCCCGTGCTGCGGGCCTTGACCCGCTCGAACAGGGCCTTCTTGGTCATCGCGTTCGGGATTTCGCCTGCGTTTGCGGCCTGCGGTTCGGCGGCCGGCTTTGCCGCGGCCTTCGCCGTGGTGGTCTTTTTCGCCGCCGTGGGCGCAACGGTCTTGCCGGTGCGGGTGCTGCTGCTGGTCTTTTTCGTGGTTGCCATGATACCGCCTCAATACAAGTCTTTTTGGGTTGATTGTTTCTTCCGCGTGGACGGTAACTAAAATTGCCAAACGAATCCAGCCTGATGGCCAGTCTGCCCCACCCGGCGATGCAAAAACGTCCCAGGTGCGCCCGACGGTGCGGCAGGCGCCATGACTGGACAGACCCGGCCCGGCTTGCAATGGTGGCGGCACCGGGCGGCAGTCAGGCCACCCGGTGCAGTTCCTCGGTTTCTGTTCATGGAGGACAATCAAGATGTCGAGACTCATCGGCTCCACCCTCGCCGCCAGCCTTGCGCTGGGCACCCTCGCCGGACCGGCGCTTTCCGGAAGCATTGCCGACCCGGTCGTCGATGCCGAGGTGATCATCCAGCAGAGTGCCAGCAGCGTCAGCCACCACCTGCTGCCCCCGGCGCTCTTCGTAGCCTTCGTGGCGGCGAGCATCATCCTCGGCCCCACGACGGTGGCGATTTCCGACGCGCGGCTGAAGACGGATATCAAGCACGTCGGCACCGCCGGAAACGGGCTGCCGCTCTATCACTTCCGCTATGCCGGCCAGAGCCAGACCTATGAAGGCGTCATGGCACAGGACGTGCTCACACATACGCCCGAGGCTGTGGTCGATCTCGGCGGCTACTACGGTGTGAACTACGGCATGCTCGGGTTGGAGATGCGCGCGGTCGACTGAACCGGGGGCGTTACCAATAGGCGGGGCTGTTCAGCGCTTCGACCCAGCACAAAGGGCCGCGGAGCCGGTCCAGCGGGCGCTCGGTGAGCGACTGCCCGAGCCAGCCATGCGGGAATTGCAGCGCAAGCGGCGCGCGCGCCAGGTTGTCGGTGATCGGCGCGAAGCCGACCTTGTCGTAACAGGCCGGATCGCCGTAGGTGAGCGCCACGTCGACGCCCCGGCGACGCAAGTCGTCGAGGCCGATGCGCAGGAGCTTCCGGCCGATGCCCCGGCGCTGGCGGCCGGTCTCTACGGCGACCGGGGCGAGCAGGAAGACGGTGCGGTTATCCTCGGGGTAGCGCAGGCGCGAGGCCATGACGCAGCCCGCGAGCCCGTCATCGTCGCGGCAGGTGAAAGCGCGCAGGTCGTCGCCCGGCGTTTTCTCGAACAGGTCCATCGCCAGCTTGCCGATCAGGGCGCCATCCTCGGGGCCTTCCGAGGCGGGGAACGTGGCCTCGGACAGCGCCGTGATCTCGCCGGCCCGGCTCCTGCCCTCGCGTGCGAAATCGACCCTCTGTCGCCTCTGCCCTCAGCCTGTTGGGTGTAACAGAAAAGGCGCGCCCGAGGGCGCGCCTTAGGATCTTCACATCAGGGCGTTGGCTCAGTGCGCCACCCGCCCCGGCTTTTCGCTCTCGCTCTTGAGCGCGGCCGCGGCGGCCTCTTCGGCGGCCTCGTCCCATTCCACCGGCTCGGGGGTGCGCACAAGCGCCCGGGACAGAACGTCGCGCACATGCGCCACCGGGATGATCTCCAGCCCCTGCTTCACGTTGTCGGGGATCTCGGTGAGATCCTTCTCGTTCTCCTCGGGGATCAGCACCGTCTTGATCCCGCCGCGCAGCGCCGCCAGCAGCTTTTCCTTCAAGCCGCCGATCGGCAGCACGTGGCCGCGAAGGGTGACCTCGCCAGTCATGGCGATATTCTTGCGCACCGGGATCTGGGTCAGCACCGAGACGATCGAGGTGACCATGGCGATGCCGGCGCTCGGCCCGTCCTTCGGGGTTGCCCCTTCCGGCACGTGCACGTGGATATCCCACTTCTCGAGCTTCGGCGGCTTCACCCCGATCGACGGCGCGATCGAACGCACGAAGGAATTGGCCGCGTCGATGCTTTCCTTCATCACGTCGCCGAGCGTGCCGGTGGTCTTCATCCGGCCCTTGCCGGGCAGGCGCAGCGCCTCGATCGACAGCAGGTCGCCGCCGACGCTGGTCCAGGCCAGCCCGGTGACGACGCCGATCTGGTCTTCCTTCTCGGCCAGCCCGTAGCGGAACTTGCGCACCCCGAGGAAGTCCTCGAGATTGTCCGGCGTGACCTCGACGGTTTTCACATCACCGCGCACGATCATCGTCACCGCCTTGCGGGCGCATTTGGCGATGTCGCGCTCAAGGTTCCGCACCCCCGCCTCGCGGGTGTAGTAGCGGATGATGTCGGTGAGCGCCGCGTCGGTCATGACGAACTCGCCCTTGCGCAGCCCGTGGTTCTTGATCTGCTTGTCCAGCAGGTGCTGCTTGGCGATCTCGCGCTTCTCGTCCTCGGTGTAGCCGGCAAGCGGGATGATCTCCATCCGGTCGAGCAGCGGCCCGGGCATGTTGTAGCTGTTGGCCGTGGTCAGGAACATCACGTTCGAGAGGTCGTATTCCACCTCGAGGTAATGGTCGACGAAGGTGCCGTTCTGTTCCGGGTCGAGCACTTCGAGCATCGCGCTCGCCGGGTCGCCACGGAAATCCTGGCCCATCTTGTCGATCTCGTCGAGCAGGATCAGCGGGTTGGTGGTTTTCGCCTTCTTCAGCGACTGGATGATCTTGCCCGGCATCGAGCCGATATAGGTGCGCCGGTGGCCACGGATCTCGCTCTCGTCGCGCACGCCGCCAAGGCTGATGCGGATGAACTCGCGCCCCGTCGCCCGCGCGACCGATTTGCCGAGCGAGGTCTTGCCCACGCCGGGAGGGCCGACGAGGCAGAGGATCGG
This sequence comes from Sinisalibacter lacisalsi, assembly GCF_014640115.1. Taxonomy (GTDB): domain Bacteria; phylum Pseudomonadota; class Alphaproteobacteria; order Rhodobacterales; family Rhodobacteraceae; genus Sinisalibacter; species Sinisalibacter lacisalsi. Next base: position 421,815 of record NZ_BMGI01000002.1, read on the forward strand.
CCCCTTCAGCTTCTTCGAACGCTGCTGCACCGCAAGGTATTCGACGATGCGTTCCTTGACCTTCTCCAGCCCGTAGTGATCGGCATCGAGCACCGACTGGGCGGCGACGAGGTTTTTCTTCACCCGGCTCTTCACGCCCCACGGGATGCCGAGCATCCAGTCGAGGTAATTGCGCACCACGGTGGCCTCGGCGCTCATCGGGCTCATGTTCTTGAGCTTCTTGATCTCGCCTTCGGCCTTCTCGCGCGCTTCCTTCGAGAGCTTGGTGTTGGCGACGCGCGCTTCCAGCTCGGCCACCTCGTTCTGGCCCTCGCCGTCTTCGCCGAGTTCCTTCTGGATCGCCTTCATCTGCTCGTTGAGGTAGTATTCGCGCTGGGTGCGCTCCATCTGGCTCTTCACCCGGGTCTTGATCTTTTTCTCGACCTGCAGAACGCTCATCTCTCCCTGCATCAGGCCATAGACCTTCTCCAGCCGCTCATCGAGCGTCAGCGTTTCGAGCAGTTCCTGTTTCTGGGCCACGTCCACGCCGAGGTGGCCGGCCACCAGGTCGGCCAGTTTCTCCGCCTCGACGGTTTCCGAAACCGCCGCCAGCGCCTCCTCGGGAATGTTCTTCTTCACCTTGGCGTAGCGCTCGAATTCCTCGTGCACCGAGCGCGTCAGCGCCTCGACCGTCTCCGCATCGCCGGTGGTTTCCTGCAGCGCCTCGGCCTCGGCCTCGAAATAGGCCTCGTTCTCGATGAACCGGGTGATCTTCACCCGCGACTGACCCTCGACGAGCACCTTCACCGTGCCGTCGGGGAGCTTGAGAAGCTGCAGCACGTTGGCGAGCACGCCGACGCGGTAGATCGAGTCGGTTTCCGGCTCATCGAGCGAGGGGTCGATCTGGCTGGCCAGCAGGATCTGGCGCTCTTCGCCCATGACCGCCTCGAGCGCCTTCACGCTCTTCTCCCGCCCCACGAAGAGCGGCACGATCATGTGCGGGAACACCACGATATCGCGCAGCGGCAGAACCGGGTGGGACTGGGTGGTATGCTCGGTCATGTTGTTTTCCTCTTGTTCGGCAGGCGCATCCGTCCCGTGTATCGGCAACGCGATCCGCCTCCTGTTCGCTGGCTGATTAAGTGGGGCGTGGCCCCGCCGGTTTCAACCGCGCCGGTGGTTTGGCGCATTGTGCCCGCGCGGCGCGCCACCGGCAAGGGCGCCGGCACGCGAAACTGCCTTGAAATGCATGCAATGGCCAGCTGGATGATCCCGGGCCGCCACAGGGGGAAAACCCCGGGCCCAAATTCACGCCGCCTGCGCCGCGCCCTTACAGCCGCTCGATGTCGCCCTCCGCGCGCCGCGCATGAAAATCGGCTTCGAAGGCACTGAATTCGCCGGCGGAAATCGCGTCACGCAAGCCTTGCATCAAGTCCTGGTAGTAATGCAGGTTGTGCCAGGTCAGCAGCATCGACGAGATCAGTTCGCCCGAGCGGAAGACGTGATGGAGATAGGCGCGCGAGTAGTTGCGGCAGGCCGGGCAGGTGCAGGCCTCGTCGAGCGGGCGCGGATCGTCGGCGTGGCGGGCGTTCTTGAGCGCGACCGGGCCGCGCCGCGTCCAGGCCTGCCCGGTGCGCCCGGACCGGGTGGGCAGCACGCAATCCATCATGTCGATCCCGCGCTTGACCGCGCCGACGATATCGTCGGGCTTGCCGACGCCCATCAGGTAGCGCGGCTTGTCGGCCGGCAGGCTGTCGGGGGCGTAATCCAGAACGCCGAACATCGCCTCCTGCCCCTCGCCCACCGCCAGCCCGCCGACGGCGTAGCCGTCAAAGCCGATCTGCACGAGTTTCTCGGCACTTTCGGCGCGAAGTTCAGGCGTCACCCCACCCTGCTGGATACCGAAGAGCGCGTGCCCCGGCCGGTCGCCGAAGGCCTCCCGCGAGCGTTCCGCCCATCGCATCGAAAGCCGCATCGAGTTGGCCACCGTCGCCTCGTCGGCGGGCAAGGCGGGGCATTCGTCGAAGCACATCACGATATCGGAGCCGAGCAGCTTCTGGATTTCCATCGAGCGTTCGGGCGTCAGCACGTGGCGCGAGCCGTCGATATGCGAGCGGAAGGTCACGCCCTCCTCGGTGAGCTTGCGCAGCTCCGACAGGCTCATCACCTGGAAACCGCCGGAATCGGTGAGAATCGGCCCCGACCAGTTCATGAACCGGTGAAGCCCGCCGAGCCGGTCGATCCGCTCGGCGCCGGGGCGCAGCATCAGGTGATAGGTATTGCCGAGCAGGATGTCGGCCCCCGTCGCCGCCACGCTCTCGGGCATCATCGCCTTCACCGTGGCCGCCGTGCCCACCGGCATGAAGGCCGGCGTGCGGATCTCGCCGCGTGGCGTCGAAAGCACGCCGGTGCGGGCCTTGCCATCGGTGGCGTGGAGTTGGAATTGCACCTGTTGGGCCATTGGATTATCCCGAATGTTTGACGCTGCTTCTGGCGCAAAACCGCCGCTGGCACAAGGATGGGCCCATGAGCACGATCGAGACCCGCACCACCCCCCGGCTGCAATTCGGCTGGGAAGAGTGGCTGTCGCTGCCCGACCTCGGCGTGCCCGCGATCCGGGCCAAGGTCGACACCGGGGCGAGAACCTCCGCGCTGCATGCCTTCGACATCGAAACCTTCGGCCCCTCGTCCCGGCCCAAGGTGCGCTTCACCGTGCACCCGATCCCGGGGCGCGAAGACCTGGTGATTCCCTGCTCCGCCCCGATCATCGACCGGCGCGACGTGACCTCGTCGAACGGCGAGACGGAAAGCCGCTACGTGATCTCGACCACGCTGGACGTCGCCGGCCATGCCTGGCCGATCGAGATCACGCTGACCAACCGCGCGCAGATGGCGAGCCGGATGCTTCTGGGCCGCCAGGCGTTGCTCGACCATATCACCATCGTCGCTACCGACCGCTTCCTGCAGCCCGAGCTGAGTTACGACGTCTACCACAGCGCCCGGATGCGCACCGCACAGCCGGCGCGGGCGCTGCGTGTGGCGGTGCTTTCGCGCGAACACAATTATTCCACCCGCCGGCTCGTCGAGGAAGGCGAGGCACGCGGCCATACCGTCGAGGTGATCGACACCGCGCGCTGCTACATGGCGATCAACGCGCTGGCGCCGGAGGTGCATTACGATGGCAAGCGGCTGCCGCGCTACGACGCGGTGATCCCGCGTATCGGCGCCTCGATCACCCCCTATGGCACCGCCGTGGTGCGTCAGTTCGAAACCATCGGCACCTATTGCCTGAACGGCTCGGCGGGCATCACCGCCAGCCGCGACAAGCTCTATGCCCACCAGCTCATGGCCCGGGCGCGCATCGGCATGCCCAACACCGCCTTCGCCGCCTCGCCCAAGGATACGGGCAACCTGATCGGCCTCGTCGGAACCGCGCCGTTGATCGTGAAACTCCTGGAGAGCACGCAGGGCAAGGGCGTGGTGCTGGCCGAAACCAAGAAGGCGGCCGAGAGCGTGATCTCGGCCTTCCGCGGGCTCAAGGCCAACTTCCTCGTTCAGGATTTCGTCAAGGAGGCGGCGGGCGAAGACATTCGCTGCCTGGTGATCGGCAACAAGGTGGCCGCGTCGATGAAACGATCCGGCGCGGAGGGCGATTTCCGCTCCAACCTGCACCAGGGCGGCACCGCGAAGACGGTGCGCATCACCAGGGAGGAACGCGAAACCGCGCTGAAGGCGGCCCGGGCCTTCGGGCTCAACCTCGCGGGCGTCGACCTGCTGCGCTCGGAGAACGGGCCGAAGGTGCTGGAAGTCAATTCCTCGCCCGGCCTGGAGGGGATCGAGACCACCTCGGGCAAGAACATCGCGGCCCTGCTCTACAAGGAGATCGAGGCGATGGTGCGCCCCGCGCCGGTGCGCCGGCGCAAGCCGCGCTAAGGCGTCAGCGCCGTTCCAGCACCAGCGCGGCGGTGCCCTCGGGATCGGCGATTCGCCGCACCGGGTAGCGCAGCGCCCAGCCGCGCCCGTACTCGGCGGCGGGGCCGATCACCGGGTCGTCGCGCCGCATCATCCGGCTGTAGCGCCAGTCATTCCGCGGCGCGGTGCCGACCCCCGCCCAGGTCAGCGCGGCGAGGATCGCCTCGCCGTCGGGCACGGTGACCACGTCGAGCACCGGCCCGGTGTCCCAGCGCCGGGTGAGCAGGGCGAGCACCGCCACCGGCGCGGTCGGGTGGCCGGGTGCGCGGTAGGCCACGACCCCTTCGGGCACCGGCTCGCGCGCGCCCAGTTGCACCGCGCGCAACGGCTTGTCGCGCCGGGCCAGTGCCGGCAGGCGCGGCATCACGCCGCCCGCCGCGGCAACATCAAGCCCGAAGGACAGGCAGCCGCCGCCCTCGTAGGCGCCGGGCTCGCGCAACAGCGAGTAATTGCGGTGCGGCTCGGCGGGATGAGTGGCGAAGGCGGCCACGCGCGCCCGCGCGGCGCGGCAATCGCGCGCGCTCACCTCGGCCGCCAGCACCACGCCCCGCCCGGCCTCGAAGGCGCGCAGCTGTTGCGGCGGGTTGGCGTCGAGCGCCACCAGCTTGCCGTCTTCGAAGGTGGAGAGCACCGGGGTCAGCCCCCATCCGGCGAGCAGCATGCGCTGGCCCTGGCGTTCCTGTTCGCCGGTCATCGACACCAGCCCGCGCACGCCCGCGCATTGCCAGCCCACCATCAGGTGGCCGATCGTGGTGCCCGCCTCCAGCGCGCCGAGCTGGTCGAACACCGTGCGCACCAGCGAACGCCGGGCGCGCTCAGGGGTGGAGATGTCGACGGGGTTGGCGGGCGGCAGGTAGGCGAGCACGAGGTAATCGCGCCCCCGTTCCAGCGCGAGACGGTCGAGAAAGCCCGGCCAGTCGCCCTCGAAGGGGGCAAGCGCACCGGCGCTGGACACCACCGGCACCACGGCGTCGCGCGCCGCGGGGCGGGCGCATCCGGCGACGAGAACGACGATGCAAAGCAGCAGCGCCGCCCGCACAGTCACGTACCGGCCACCAGAGCGTCGAGCTTGGCGGCGCAGTCGAAATCAAGTTCGCTGAGCCCGCCGACATCATGGGTCGTGAAGGTCACCTCGCAATAGCCCCAGCCGAAGGCGATATCGGGATGATGGCCCTCGCGGTCGCCGAGAAACGCCGCCGCGTTGGCCAGCATTACCGCCTTCTGGAACCCCTTGAAGGCGAACCGGCGGCTGAGTTTTCCGCCCTCCAGCCGCCAATCCTCGTGCAATGCGCCCAACCGCTTTGCCGCCGCGCTCTCGTCGATTTTTTCGGCCATGTCGGTCTCCTTGTCAGGACGCCGCACGCGCCTCCGGATAGAGCGGCGCGAACAACCCCAGCGATTGCGCCTTGCGCACATCGGCGAGCAGATCGCGCCCGGCTGCGGCGAACAGCGTGTCGATATCGTCCAGAACGTAGTAGAGCGGCTGGTGGATGTCGATCCGGTAAGGGGTGCGCAGGATGTCGATCACGTCGAATTCACGACGCTCCGGCTCATCCGACAGGCTCCACGGCAATTCCGTCGGGCTCGACGCCAGCCCCGAGCCGAGCGCCTTGAGCCGGCCCGCCTCGCGGGTCAGCCCGAACTCGATGGTGAACCAGTAGAGCCGGATGATCCAGGCATAATCGCCCGGGTCCGCGCGCAGCCCCGCCTCCCCGATCGCCTCGGTGAAGGCGGCGAATCGCGGGTCGGTGAGCAGCGGGGTGTGCCCGAAGATCTCGTGGAAGATGTCGGGCTCCTTGATGTAGTCGAAATCCTCGCGCGAGCGGATGAAGGAGGCGGCCGGAAAGGCCCGGTCGGCCAGAAGCGCGAAGAACCGCCCGAACGGGATCAGCGCCGGCACCGGCTCCACCCGCCAGCCGGTCAGCTCCCGCAGAACCGCCGAGACCTCGCCGGCCTGCGGCACCCGGTCGCGCGGCAGGTCGAGCCGGGCGAGACCGTCGAGATAGGGCCGGGCCATGTGTTGCGCCACGTTCGGGGCCTGCTGCGCGTAGAGATCGCGCCAGACCGCATTTTCAGCCTCGGTGTAATGGATCTGCCCCGTGGAATCCGGGCGCTTCGCCGCGTAGGCACTGGTCTTGGCCATGATATCCTCCCTGTCTGGCACGTTTTCGGCAGGATATCGCGATTTCGGAGGCAATTCTCTTCCACTCGGCGCCAGAATTGGCTAGAATTGGGTCGTATCTTTCTGAAACTTTCAATCTACGGCAAAATATGACCCCGCTTGACGAAACCGACAAACGCCTTCTCGCGATCCTGCAGGCCGAGGGCCGGCTGCCGATCCAGGAGCTGGCCGCCCGCGCCGGGCTGTCCACCTCGCCCTGCTGGCGGCGGGTGCGCAAGCTTGAGGAAAGCGGCGTGATCCGCGGCTACGCGGCGCTGGTCGACGCCCGCGCGGTCGGCCTGCTCACCCGCGCCTACGTGCATGTTTCGCTCGTCGATCACAGCGAGGAGACGATCCGCCGCTTCGATGCCTTCGTGGCGCAGGAGCCGCAGATCGTCGAATGCGCCAGCGTGACCGGGGCCGACGATTACCTGCTCAAGGTCGTCGCCCGCGACCCCGAGGCGCTGGAACATTTCCTGATGCACCGCATCCTGCGCCTCGGCATCGTGCGCGCCTCGACCACCCATTTCGTGCTCGGCCAGAAAAAGGAAACCACCGTTCTGCCGCTCGATTGAATGGAGGGTGGACCTCGCGCATCACAAATCCTATATGTTCTGTCAGGTATAAGGGAAACGCGCGATGAACAGCGAAACACCGCAGATGGAGGGCGCCCCCCTCATCAAACCCTCCAGCACCGATCACCCGCTCTACGAGCCGGTCGTCGAGGCTTGCCGCTCGGTCTACGACCCGGAGATCCCGGTCAATATCTACGATCTGGGGCTGGTCTACACGATCGAGATCAACGACGAGGGCGACGTGTCGATCCTGATGACGCTCACCGCGCCGGGCTGCCCGGTGGCGGGCGACATGCCGGGCTGGCTCTACGACGCCATCGGCCCCGTCCCCGGGGTGAAGTCGGTCGATGTGCAGCTCACCTGGGATCCGCCCTGGGGGATGGACATGATGTCGGACGAGGCCCGGCTGGAACTCGGGTTCATGTGACGATGCCGGGCCATCCCGCGAGCGAGCTCGAAAAGATGCGCGCGGGGCTGCCCTATCGCCCCGGCGATCCGGATCTGGTGGCGATGCGCAAGCGGGCCCAGCGTCTGATGCGCGATTACAACCAGACGGTCTACGGCGAGGACGAAGAGCGCGCCGCGATCATGCACGCGCTGTTCGGCTACCGGACCGACGCGGTGATCCGCCCGCCCTTCTTCGTCGATTACGGCACCGAGATCCGGCTCGGGCGCGGGGTGTTTCTCAACTACGGCTGCGTCATCCTCGACGTCGCCCGCGTCGAGATCGGCGACCGGGTGCAGATCGGGCCATACGTGCAGATCCTCACCGCCGATCATCCCCGCGACGCGCGGGAACGGGCCGGCGGGGCGGAATCGGGCCGCCCGATCCGCATCGGCGCCGACGCCTGGATCGGCGGCGGCGCAATCCTGCTGCCCGGCGTGACCATCGGCGAAGCCGCCCTTGTGGCCGCCGGCGCGGTCGTCACCCGCGACGTCGCCGCCGGCACCACCGTGGCCGGCAACCCCGCACGGCCCTTGAGTGAGCGGCCCTGAACCCTTACGTTGAACCCGCGAACAAGGAGTGCCCAGATGTTTTCGATCCCCGGCAAACAAGCGGTCAAGATGACCGACGCAGCGGCCAGTCAGATTGCCCGGCTGATGCAGAAAGACGGCCACCAGGGCCTGCGCATCGGCGTGAAGAAGGGCGGCTGCGCGGGCATGGAATACACCATGGACTACGTCGACGAGGTCGACCCGATGGACGAGATCGTGGAACAGGACGGCGCCCGGGTGATGATCGCGCCGATGGCGCAGATGTTCCTGTTCGGCACCGAGATCGACTACGAGGTATCGCTGCTCGAATCCGGCTTCAAGTTCCGCAATCCCAACGTCACCGAGGAGTGCGGCTGCGGCGAATCGATCAAGTTCGACGAGAGCCTCACCGCCGAAAGCTAAGATGCGCGCCGCCCGGACACGCCGTGGCGCCATCGCCGGTGCCCGGTGCCGGCCATTTGCCGCAGCATAGGCGCTTTGCGCCGCCGCCGATTGCCGCTAGTCTCCGCCCGACACAGCATCGGGGAGAGACAACATGCGGCGCGGATTGGCAGCGGGCAACTGGAAGATGAACGGCACGGCGGCGAGCCTCGGCGAGGTCGAGGTGCTGAAAACGGCGCACCCCGCGCCCGCGGTCGATATCCTGATCTGCCCGCCCGCCACGCTGCTCGAGCGGCTGTCCTCGGTGGCCAGCGGCAGCGCCATCGCCACCGGCGGCCAGGATTGCCACCCGGAAAAGGCCGGCGCCCATACCGGTGACATCGCCGCCGGGATGATCGCCGACGCGGGCGGCTCGCACGCCATCGTCGGCCATTCCGAACGCCGCGCCGACCACCACGAGACCGACGCCATCGTGCGCGCGAAAGCCGAAGCCGCGCTGGCGGCCGGGCTCGTCGCGGTGATCTGCCTCGGCGAGAGCCTCGATCAGCGCGAATCGGACCAGACCCTCGACGTGATCGGCGCGCAACTTGCCGGCTCGCTGCCCGACGGGCTCACCGGCGCCAATGCGGTGATCGCCTACGAGCCGATCTGGGCGATCGGCACCGGCAAGATCCCCACCATCGAACAGATCACGGAAGTCCATGATTTCATCCGCGCCGAACTGGTCGCGCGCTTCGGTGCCGAGGGCGAGGCCATCCGCGTGCTCTACGGCGGCTCGGTGAAGCCCTCGAACGCCGCCGAGATCTTCGCGGTGGCCAATGTCGACGGCGCGCTGGTGGGCGGTGCGAGCCTCAAGGCCGAGGATTTCTCGCCGATCATCGCCGCGCTCGAAACCGCGAAGGGCTGAGACCCGGAACCCCGTTCCCCTTCATCCTGGCACAAATACCTTGGGGGAGCGCGAGGGGGCAAAGCCCCCTCGCCCCCTCGGCGCTCACGAGGCACCGGCATGAACCACGACGATCTCGCCTATTGGTCGAAACGCGCCGCCGACTGGGCGCGCGATTACCACGCCGGCTTGCGCGACCGGCCGGTGCGCCCAGACCTGCAGCCCGGTGAGTTCCGCGCCCGGATCGAGGCGCCGGTGCCGGAACAGCCCGACCCGATCGCGGCGATCTTCGACGACATCACCACGCTGATCCCCGACGCGATGACGCATTGGCAGCACCCGCGTTTCTTCGCCTATTTCCCCGCCAACGCCGCCCCCGCCTCGATGCTGGCCGAGCAGATCGCCAATGCCATGGCGGCGCAGGCGATGCTCTGGCAGACCGCGCCGGCCGCGAACGAGATGGAGGCTCTGGTGATCGACTGGCTGCGCGACGGGCTCGGCCTGCCCGCCGATTTCACCGGCACCATCCACGACAGCGCCACCACCGCCACGCTCTCGGCGGTGCTCACCATGCGCGAGCGCGCGCTTGGGTTTGAGGGGCTCACCGCCGGCCTCTCCGGCCAGCCGCGGCTGCGGCTCTACGCCTCGGCGCAGGCGCATTCATCGGTCGACAAGGCCGCGCGGCTCTCCGGCATCGGCCAGGACAATCTCGTGAAGATCGCCACCCGGCCCACCGATCCGCTCCATTCGATGGACCCCGCCGCGCTCGACGCCGCGATCCGCGCCGATCTTGCCGCCGGGCACCACCCGGCGGGCGTGATCCTCGCCACCGGCGGCACCGCGATCGGCGCCTGCGACGATCTCGCGCCCCTGATCGCGGTGGCCAAGGCGCATGACCTGCCCACCCATGTCGATGCCGCCTGGGCCGGCTCGGCGATGATCGCGCCGGAGTTCCGCAAGCTCTGGGCCGGGGTGGAAGGCGCCGAGACGATCGTGTTCAACCCGCACAAGTGGCTCGGTGCCCAGTTCGACGCGGCGGTGCAGTTCATCCGCGATCCGGGGCCGCAGATCCGCACCCTCGGCCTGCGCCCCGACTACCTCGAAACGCAAGGCGCGGACGAGGTGGTGAACTACAACGAATGGACGATCCCGCTCGGCCGCCGCTTCCGGGCGCTGAAGATCTGGGTGCTCTTGCGCGCCGAGGGGCTTTCGGGCCTGCGCGCGCGGATCCGCAACCACGTGGCCTGGGCGCAGGAGGCGCGCGACGCCATCGCCGCCCTGCCCGGCTTCCAGATCGTCACCGAGCCGATCCTGTCGCTTTTCACCTTCCGTTTCGGCGACGATGCCAGCACCGCCCGGCTGCTCGACGCGGTCAACCGCGACGGGCGGATCTACCTCACCCAGACCACCCACGAGGGGCGGTTCGTGATCCGGATGCAGGTGGGGCAGTTCGACTGCACCCGCGACGACGTGATGATGGCCCCCGTCGTGCTTGCCGAGATCGCCGCGCGATCGTGAGGATTGGCCGCGCCGGCCCCGCCGTGATAACATCCCCGTGATGGGGCCGGTGCCCCGGTCGATGGAGGTTCCGCATGAAACGTCTTGCCGCCCTGCTCGTCGCGCTCATCCTGCCGGTGTTCGCCCTCGCCCAGAGCTGGCCGGTGCACGAGACGGTCTATGTCAACGATTACGCCAAGGTCATCGAGGAGGGCGCCGAGAGCCGGATCACCACCGCGCTGAAATCGCTGCGCGAGGACACCGGGATCGAGGCCACCGTGCTCACCCTGCACACCCGCTGGGGCTATGAGAACGTCGGCTCGCTCGAAGCCTTCGCCACCGGGCTGTTCAACCATTGGGGTATCGGCCGGGCCGAGACCAATGACGGCATCCTCGTGCTGGTGGTGACGGAAGACCGCGAAATGCGCATCGAACTCGGCGCGGGCTACGCGAGCGGCTTCAACCGCACCGCGCAGGACATCATCGACCGCATCTTCCTGCCGGCGTTCCGCGACGGCGACTTCTCGCGCGGGATCGAGGACGGCACCGCGGCGGTGATCTCGCGCATCGCCATGGCGCATCATGATGGCGCCGCGCCCGAGGCCTCCGCTGGTGGCGGTGGCAGCCTTCTCGGCGCGGTCATCGGCGCGCTGGTCGCGATCCTGGCCGGGGCGGCGCTCTTCGGCCGGCGGATTTCCGACCGTTTCGCGCGTTGCCCCGAGTGCGGCCAGCGCGGCATTCACCGCAAGAAACACGTGCTCGAACGCGCCACCCGCGCCGCCGGCGGCCGGGGCGAGCGGATCACCGATTGCCCGCATTGCGGCTATCACGGCGTGGTCAGCTACACGATCCCGCGCATCACCCGTTCGTCCTCTTCCTCCTCCGGCGGCTCCTTCGGCGGCGGGTCGTCCTCGGGCGGTGGCGCCTCGGGGCGCTGGTAGGCGCCGCACCGCCGATCTGCGCGCGCGGACGCAAGGTCATGCCTGCACGAGGGGCCGGGACGCATTATATATCGGGGCTGAAGGGAGTTCCGATGCAGCACCATGGCCTTGACCACAGCCTCGCCGAACACATCGCCGACGGCGTGATGCATGTTCTCGGCCTCGCCGCCGCGATCGCAGGGGCCACCGCGCTCCTGGTCTGGGCCGCGCTGGCGATGCCGCCCGACCGGCTCTGGCCGCTGGTGCCCTATGCCGTGGGCCTCGTCGCCACCTTCGCGCTGTCGGCGGCCTACAATCTCACCCTGCACCGCAAGATCCGCGCCGTGCTGAGGCGCTTCGACCACGCCGCGATCTACCTGATGATCGCGGGCACCTACACGCCGATGGCGATCATCGGGCTGGGCGGCGGGCGCGGGCTGGCGCTGGCGATCGCGGCCTGGAGCCTCGCGGTTTTCGGCATCACGCTGAAACTGGCGTTTTTCCACCGCTGGCCGCGCCTCGGCTTTGTCCTCTACCTTGCGCAAGGCTGGATCGGCGTGATCGCCGCCTGGCCGCTGATGCAGACTCTGCCCCCGGCCGCGCTGGTGTTGCTGCTCGTCGGCGGGCTGACCTACACGCTCGGCACGATCTTCTACGCCGCGCGCTGGCGCTTCTCCACCGCGATCTGGCACGGCCACGTGCTCGCCGCCGCCGCCACCCATTACGCCGCGGTGGTGCTGATCGCCGGTTTTTCCTGACCGCGGCGAAACGCGCGGCTCAGTCCTCTCGCGAAGGGGTCGACCGCCTGCCGCGAGCACCGCCGCGCCGGCCCGCGGTGCTGGCCGGCCCTTCCAGCCCCTCGCGCAGCACCGCGCTCATCGGGTGGTCCGGCGCGGCGCTGCCGTAATAGGCCAGAAGCGTTTCCATTTCCGCCGTCTCCTGCCCTTCCGGCCGCCCCAGCGCCCAATCGAGGAAGATCGCCCGGCACTCGGGCGCGCTGATGCCCTCGATCCTGTAGGCCTCCGCGATCAGCCCGCGCGGGTCGAGTTCGTGATAATCCATGGTCATGCCTCCCCCGGCAGGCGCGCGAGCGCCGCCTCGATTGCCGCCCGTGCCGCCTCGGCGCGGGCTTCCACTTCGCGGGTGAGCGCCTCGGCGCTGTCCATCCCGGTTTCGCGCAGCAGGAACTCGCGCCCGCCGGTGCCGACCGCCTCGAGATCGAGCGCACCCTCGGTCAGCAGCTTGGCCGCCGCCTGCATCCGCCACAATAGATCATAGGCCGCCAGCATCGCCTCGGCCTCCCCTTGCGTGAGCCAGCGGATTTCGACACCGCTGCCGATCTGCCCTTCCACGTCGCGCGGGCAATCCTGCGCCAGCACCGCGGCGCATTGCGCGACCAGCTCGATATCCTGCAACCGCCCCGGCCCGACCTTCGCCGCGAGCGGACCCGCCGTGCCCTTCGCCTCGGCGATGCGGGCGCGCATCTCCACCACGTCGCGGATCGTGGCGCCCGGATCGCGGTCGCGCCGGAGCACCTCGGCGCGCACCGCCTCGACATCGGCGCCGATCTCCATGTTGCCGGCCACCGGGCGGGCGCGGGTGAGCGCGAGGTGTTCCCATGTCCAGGCCTCGTCGCGCTGGTAGGCGGCGAAGCTGTCGAGCCCGGTGGCCACGGGCCCCTGCCGCCCCGACGGCCTGAGCCGCATGTCGACCTCGTAGAGCTTGCCCTCGGGCATCGGCGCGGTGAGCGCTGTCACCATCGCCTGGGTCAGCCGGGCGTAATAGGGCCGCGCGGTCAGCGGGCGCGGCCCCTGCGACTCCTCGACCCCGTCCGCGTCGTAGATCACGATGAGATCGAGATCGGAGGTCGACGAGATCGTCCGCGCGCCGAGACTGCCCATACCGATCAGCACCGCGCCGCGCCCCGGCGGGGCGCCGTGCTTGCGCGAGAACTGCGTCACCACCACCGGCCAGAGCGCGCTCAGAACCGCCTCGGCGAGGTCGGAATACTGCGCGCCCGCCTCGCGCCCCGTCACCAGCCCGCGCAGGTGATGCACACCGACGCGAAAGTGCCACTCCTTCAGCCAGCGGCGGGCGGCGTCGAGCTGGGCCTCGTAATCCTCCGAGAGCTCTTCCAGCCGGGCGCCGAGATCGTCCGCCAACCAGTGCAGCCCCGGCCAGTCGGCGAAAAAGTCGCCGCCGATCACCGCGTCGAGCACCTGGGAGTTGCGCCCGAGGTAGACCGCCAGCGCCGGCGCGGTGGCGGCGATATCGACGATCAGGTCGACAAGCGCCGGGTTGGCGTCGAACAGCGAGAACACCTGCACCCCGGCGGGCAAGCCGCGCAGGAAGGCGTCGAACTGCACCAGCGCCTCGCGCGGGCGCGCGGCCTTGTGCAGCCGAGCGAGGATATCGGGCTTCAGCCGCTCGAAGATCCCCGCCGCGCGGGCCGAACGACAGGCCGGGTAATTGCGCCAGCGGTCGACGATCTCCTCGTCGTCGGCATGCAGCACCGGCGCCGCCGTTATCCGCTCCTCGGGCGCGAAGAACCCTTCGGTCAGCTCGTGCACCTCCGCCAGCGCGTCGCGCAGCCGCTCACGCCAGGCCGCCACGTCGTCCTCGCCCGACATGTTGACGATCCGGCGGAACCCACCCGCACTGCCGGGCAAGGCGTGGGTCTGGGCATCGCGCACCATCTGCACCCGGTGCTCGATCTCGCGGTGGCCGCGGTAGTGCATCGCCAGCACCTCCGCCACGTCCTCGGGCACCCAGTTGCCGCCGGCGAGCGCCGCCAGCCCCGGCACGGTGGCGCGCAGGCGCAGCGACGGGTCGCGCCCGCCGGAAATGAGCTGGCGGGTCTGGGTGAAGAACTCGATCTCGCGGATGCCGCCGCGGCCGAGCTTCATGTCGTGCCCCTCCAGAGTGATCGGCCCGCCCAGCCCCTTGTGCTCGCGGATGCGAAGGCGCATGTCGTGGGCGTCCTGGATCGCGGCGAAATCGAGGTGCTTGCGCCAGACGAAGGGGGTGAGCCGGTCGAGATAGGCCTCGCCCGCCGCGATGTCGCCGGCGCAGGGCCGCGCCTTGATATGGGCCGCGCGTTCCCAGGTGCGCCCGAGGCTCTCGTAATAGGCTTCCGCCGCCGCCATCGAGAGGATCACCGGGGTCACCGCCGGATCGGGCCTCAGCCGCAGATCGGTGCGAAACACGTAGCCCTCGGCGGTCATCTCCGAAAGCGTGGCGCTCATCCGGCGGGTGGCGCGGACCAGGCTCGCGCGCGCCTCGTGGAAATCGTCGCGCTCATAGCGGCTTTCGTCGAACAGCATGATCAGGTCGATGTCGGAGGAATAGTTCAGTTCCCCCGCCCCCATCTTGCCCATCGCGATCGCCACCGCGCCGCCGGCGGTTTCGATATCGTCCTCGCTCGCGCCCGGCAGCTTGCCGCGCGCGATCTCGCGGCCGACATGGTACTTGAGCGCCCGGTCGGTGGCGTTTTCGGCAAAACGGGTGAGCGCGCCGGTGACCTCCTCGAGCGACCAGACGCCGGCCAGATCGGCCAACCCCGCGATCAGCGCCACCCGGCGCTTGGCCCGGCGCAGCGCGTCGCCCGGATCGCCATCTCCCTCCGGCGCGATCGCCGCCTCGAAGGCAGCCTCGGGACTGTCGGCGAGGGCCGCGCGCAGCCATTCCTCCTCGCGCTCCATCAACCCCTTGAGATAGGGGCTGCACCCCGCCGCGCCGGTCAGCAGCTCGGCCAGTTCGGGCGCGAGATCGGCAAAGCGCGTGGCCGCCTCGGCGCCATGGTCACGGTCGAAGGGGATGGGGCAGCGGGTCATGCGGGAAGCGAATGTCATGGCCGGAGATTGCGCCGGGCCTTCGGGGGGGTCAAGCAAACATGGCCGCCCCGAGGCGGCGTTTTCCGCAACGGAAAACGCTTCGGTTTCCGCTGCGGAAACCGTGGCGAAATCCGCAGCGGATTTCGGCCGCGCCCCGGCCTTGCGCCCGGGCGTGGCTCCATGCCAGAACCTGTGCAAAGAGGGAGGCAGGCAGACATGGCGAAATCGAAATCGCTCGCGCGGGTGGAGGCGGCGCTGGCCGAAGCCGGGATCGCGGCCGAGATCCTCGAAATGGCCGAGGGCACCCGCACCGCCGAGGACGCGGCGGCCGCAGCCGGCTGCGCGCTCGACCAGATCGTGAAATCCATCGTTTTTCGCGGCGAGGCCGACGGCCACGTGGTTCTGTTCCTCACCGCGGGCGGCAACCGGGTGGACCAGGACAAGGCCAGCGCGCTGGCCGGCGAGGCACTGGGCAAGGCCGATGCACAGCTGATCCGGGCCGAAACCGGTTTCGCCATCGGCGGCGTCGCCCCGGTCGGCCATCTGCGCGAGATCCGCGCCTTCCTCGATCCGCGCCTGTTGGAATTCGACAAGGTCTGGGCCGCCGCCGGCACCCCGCGCCACGTCTTCGCCGCCGACCCGCGCGAAATCGCCCGGATTTCCGGGGCACAAGTGGCTGATTTCACGATGTAATCGAAATTAATGTGAAGCGTGTTCACATTTTTCCTTGAAACCCGGAGGCGCCATGCCGATCTATTCGATGTGAAAGGCATTCACATTCAAATCGTTCGCACAAGGAGCACCCCGATGACTGTCGCCCTCAATCTTGAAGCCCGTAAATCGCCGGGGGCCGAAGGCTGGTTCCGCCGCGCCGAATCCTGGCTCGACGACCGTGGCAAAGGCGCCTGGATCGCCGTCATGGTTCTCGGCTTCGTCTTCTTCTGGCCGGTCGGCCTCGCCCTTCTCGCCTACATGATCTGGAGCAAACGGATGTTTTCCAAAGATTCCAGCCACAGCCGCAGCGCCCATGACACCGAATGGACCAACCGCCGGCACGGCTTCCGCCCCTCGGGCAACAGCGCCTTCGACGCCTACAAGGCCGACACGCTCAAGCGCCTGATGGACGAACAGGAGCAGTTCGAAACCTTCCTCGAGCGGCTGCGCGCGGCGAAGGACCAGCAGGAGTTCGACGCGTTCATGGACGAGCGCGCCGAGACCGCCCGCAAGGCCCGCGCGCAACGCGCCGAGGCGGCGGATGAGGCCGACGAAGACGGCGACGCCGCCGACCACGACGCGCCGGCGAAAGCCTGAGCCGACCTGAGCCAACACGGGTGGCCCCCACCGGGGCCGCCTCCCCCTGCCCGGATGAACACCATGACCCAGACCGACACCGCCCTTTGGGGCCTGCCCGACCCCGACACCCAATCGGAGTTCTACGCCGACATTCCCGTGAAACGGCTGATCGCATGGGTTTTCGACGCGCTGATCGTCTTCCTCACCGCCTTCCTGATCTCGCTCCTGACCGTGGGCATCGGGTTCTTTTTCTTCGGCCTGCTGATCGTGGCGGTCGCCTTCGTCTACCGCACCGTGACCCTCGCCAACCGCTCGGCCACGCTGGGGATGCGGCTCGTCGCCATCGAGATGCGCACCCACCGCGGCGAACGCTTCGATCTCGCCACCGCCGCGCTACACACGATCGGCTACCAGGTTTCGGTGTCGATGGTGGTGCCGCAGATCATCTCGATCGTGCTGATGCTCACCTCGGCCCGGGCCCAGGGCCTCACCGATCACGCCCTCGGCACCGCCGCGCTCAACATGACGGCGCGCGCCTGAGGCCGCCCCAAGGCGGGTTTACTCACAATCGTGCCAAGCACTTGGCGCGGCCGCGCTCGGGTGTTAGGCTCCCCCTGTCGGCCGCGCCTGCGCGCCGGCACTCGATGTATGATCAAGCCTTTAGAGCCGAACGCCGCCCCATGCGCCACACCCTGCCGCTCGCCCCGCAGTTCTACGTGACCGCGCCACAGCCCTGCCCCTACCTGGCGGGGCGGATGGAGCGCAAACTGTTCACCGCGCTGCAGGGCGAACAGGCGCACGAGCTGAACGACACGCTCTCCAAACAGGGCTTCCGGCGCTCGCAGAACGTGCTCTACCGGCCCTCCTGCGCCGAGTGTTCCGCCTGCCTTTCGGCGCGGATCCGGGTGGCCGATTTCGCGCCCAGCAAGAGCCAGCGGCGCGCCGACAGGCGCAACGCCCACCTGATGCGCCGCACCCGCGCGCCCTGGGCCACCGAGGAGCAATACGAGCTGTTCCGCAGCTACCTCGACGACCGCCACGCCGATGGCGGCATGGCCGACATGGACGTGTTCGAGTTCGCCGCGATGATCGAGGAAACCCCGATCCGGAGCCGGGTGATCGAGTATTCCACCCGGTCGGAGGATCACGAGCGCGGCCGCGAGCTCACCGCTGTCTGCCTGACCGACGTGCTCGATGACGGGTTGAGCATGGTCTATTCCTTCTTCGACCCCGCCAGGCGCGCGGACAGCCTCGGCACTTACGTGATCCTCGACCATATCCGCCTCGCCGCCGAGGCGGGCCTGCCTTACGTCTACCTCGGCTACTGGGTGCCCGGCAGCCCGAAGATGGCCTACAAGGCGCGGTTTTCGCCGCTCGAGATCTATTCCGGCGGCCAATGGGTCGAACTGTCCGATCCGGACGCGTTCCGCGCCGATCCGCACCCGCTTTCGAACGATCCGATCGCCGAGCAGGTGGCACAGATCACCCTGCCCGGCGCCGCCGCGGTGCGCCGGGGCTGACCCGGCGGGGGCAAGCGCCCCGAAATGAACGATCAACTGCCGACAGGCCCATCTGCAGAATAATATTGCTGCAGAATTTACCCCTGCGACACTTTATTCACCTATTTTGCCGTTGACGCCCCCGGCGCCCCCTCCTAGTCTGGCGCGCGTTACAAGGGAGATCCCGGGAATGAACGGCATTCTCATCGTAGTAGTAGGCGAGCGGCGCATGGGACGGTGACGGCACCCTGATAAATCCCCATGCGCCCCCGACAGCCTCGGGGGCTTTTTTTATTCGACAGCGACGCGTGACACGGAGAGCAAGATGACACGTCAGATGACCGGAGCGAGAATGGTGGTTCAGGCCCTGAAGGATCAGGGTGTGGACACGGTATTCGGCTACCCCGGCGGCGCGGTTCTTCCGATCTATGACGAGATCTTCCAGCAGAACGATATCCGCCACATCCTCGTGCGCCACGAACAGGGCGCGGTTCATGCCGCCGAGGGCTATGCCCGTTCCACCGGCAAGCCCGGCGTGGTGCTCGTCACCTCCGGCCCGGCGGCGACCAATGCGGTCACCGGCCTCACCGACGCGCTGCTCGACTCGATCCCGATCGTCGTGCTCACCGGCCAGGTGCCCACCTTCATGATCGGCACCGACGGGTTCCAGGAAGCCGACACCGTGGGCATCACCCGGCCCTGCACCAAGCACAACTGGCTGGTGAAGGACACCAACAAGCTGTCCGAGACGATCCACCAGGCCTTTCACGTCGCGCTCACCGGCCGGCCGGGGCCGACGCTGGTCGATATCCCCAAGGACGTGCAGTTCGCCACCGGCACCTATGTTCCGCCGCAGAAGGCGCGCACCGAGCATTACCGGCCGCAGGTGAAGGGCGACACGCTCGCCATCACCGAGCTGGTGGAAATGATGGAACAGGCCGAGCGGCCGGTCTTCTACACCGGCGGCGGCGTGATCAATTCCGGCCCCGGCGCGAGCCAGCTCCTGCGCGAACTGGTCGAGGCCACCGGCTTTCCGATCACCTCCACCCTGATGGGGCTGGGCGCCTACCCCGCCTCGGGCGAGAAATGGCTGGGGATGCTCGGCATGCACGGGCTCTACGAAGCCAACATGGCGATGCACGATTGCGACCTGATGATCAACATCGGGGCGCGGTTCGACGACCGGATCACCGGCCGGCTCGACAGCTTCTCGCCGGGCTCGAAGAAGGTGCATATCGACATCGACGCCTCCTCGATCAACAAGGTCATCCACGTCGATCTGCCGATCCTCGGCGATGTCGGCCACGTGCTCGAAGACCTGCTGCGGATCTGGAAATCGCGCGGGCGCAAGGTCAACAAGGACGGCCTCAAGGCGTGGTGGAGCCAGATCGAGGAATGGCGCGCGGTCAAGTGCCTGTCCTACACCAATTCCGACAAGATCATCAAACCGCAATACGCGCTCCAGCGCCTCGAGGCGCTGACCAAGGACATGGACCGCTACATCACCACCGAGGTGGGCCAGCACCAGATGTGGGCGGCGCAGTTCCTCGGCTTCGAGGATCCCAACCGCTGGATGACCTCCGGCGGCCTCGGCACCATGGGCTACGGGTTGCCCGCCTCCAACGGCGTGCAGATCGCCCACCCCGACGCGCTGGTGATCAACGTCGCCGGCGACGCCTCGATCCTGATGAACATCCAGGAAATCTCGACGGCGGTGCAGTTCCGCCTGCCGGTCAAGCAGTTCATCCTCAACAACGAGCGCCTCGGCATGGTGCGTCAGTGGCAGCAGCTGCTGCACGGCGAGCGCTACTCGCAAAGCTGGACCGAGAGCCTGCCCGACTTCCCGAAGATGGCCGAGGCCTTCGGCTGCAAGGGGCGCCGGGTGTCGGACCCGGCCGAACTCGACGACGCGATCCACGAGATGATCGAGTATGACGGGCCGTTCCTGCTGGAAGTGCTGGTGGAAAAACACGAAAACTGCTTCCCGATGATCCCGTCGGGCGAACCGCACAACAAGATGCTGTTGGGCGACGACAAGGCGACCGACGCCATCAAGGGCGGCGGCGCGGTGCTGGTGTAAGGAGGGCTGGACAGATGGCTGCATTGAAGATCAAGAAAGGCTCCTCCCGCAAATCGGCCTACGAGTTGCGCGATCCGAACGCCGAGGTGATCGAGCGTCACACCCTGGCGGTGCTGGTCGACAACGAGGCCGGCGTGCTGGCGCGGGTGATCGGGCTGTTCTCGGGCCGGGGCTACAACATCGACAGCCTCACCGTGGCCGAGGTCGACCACACCGGGCATCGCTCGCGGATCACCATCGTCACCACCGGCACGCCGGCGGTGATCGAGCAGATCAAGGCGCAGCTCGGGCGGATCGTGCCGGTGCACGAGGTGCACGACCTCACCGTGGAGGGGGCCTCCGTCGAGCGCGAGCTGGCCCTGTTCAAGGTTTCGGGAACCGGCGACAAGCGGGTCGAGGCGCTGCGGCTGGCCGATATCTTCCGCGCCCGCGTGGTTGATTCGACGCTTGAGAGTTTCATCTTCGAGATCACCGGAAGCCCCGAGAAGATCGACGCCTTCGCCGATCTCATGCGCCCGCTCGGCCTTGTCGAGCTTGCGCGCACCGGGGTTGCGGCGCTGGCGCGCGGCAGCGAGGGCTGACGCCCCGGCCCGCGCCCGGGCCGGTTCAGGCCACGATGTTGAGGTGGGATTCGGTCTCGCGCGTGCTGTGGAAGCCCGCGATGATGTCGCGCGGATCGGCGGCGACGAGTCCCGAGGTGACCGACGCCACGTCGCGCACGAAGCGCACCTCGTCGCGCACTTCGATCGAGAAGGTGAGTTGGTCGCCGCAATCGAGCGTTTCACAGCCGCCGGGCAGCTCCACCTCCGGCCCCAGGAAGGCGAGCGGGCCCTGGTCTTCGCACCAGATCATCCCCACCCGCGCCTTCGGGTTGAACCACAGCACGAGTCCGATCATCGCGCAATCCTCCGAAATCCTGCCCGGAAGCACGCCCGGGTCTCTTTTTCATTTTGCAACACGAATACGCGAGAAACTATACAAAAGTCCAAGTCACTTCCCCTTTCGTCGGGGACGTTTGCCCAAAAGATACGCTTTCACCTATCCGATTGGATAGGATTCCCCTCCACTTGGCAAGAAGGCACGCAAGAAAAAGGGGAGCCAAAGCTCCCCAGTTTCGCTGATAAGGCTCGTCCTTGGTACCGCCCGTTTGTGCTTCTGCCTGCGGCCTTATCCGCGGACGCGGCGAGCGCACCCGCCGCGGGTCTCGGTGTTCATGCCCGGCGCGCGGCCTCGGCCCGCTCCGGGATCGGCCCCTCGGTGAGGAAATATCCCACCCCCTCCACCGGGTCGATCTCGCGCAGGATCAGCCCGATCCGCTCGCCGGATTCGCTGCGGAACCCGAACGATGTGCCGGGCCTCGCGCCCACCAGCGCCAGCGGCAGCGCGAAAGCACCCGACCCGAGGCGCAGCCCGTCGCCGCCGGTCGAGACGATCACACGCAGCGATCCCGCCTCGACCTCGCGGCCGTCGATCACGAAATACCCTTGGAGATCAAGTATTTCCATATCGACCTCTCAGCTGCACCCGGTGGTGCCGCCACAGGTGTTGCACTTCAGGCAGGTGCCGTTGCGCACCAGCGTGTAGTTGCCGCAATCGCCGCAGGGGTCACCCTCGTAGCCCTGCATCCGGGCCTTGGCGCGGGGGTCGACCGACACCGTGCCGGTGCCGAGCGCGGTGGCCGCGGGGCCGCTCGTGCCGGTGCCTTTCAGCATCGTGCCCCCGGCCAGACCGTCGGCGGTTTCGGGCACCAGCGTGTGCAGCGCGCCGACCGGGTCGGGCGCATTGCCGAGCGCCGTCGCCCCGGACGACACCCCGCCCTGGAGCACCACCAGTTCCTGGGGCAGCCGCTTGCGCAGGTAGCCGGTGGAGCTGATCTGCTTGAGCACCTCCAGCGACCGGCTCGCAGCCGTTTCGCTCATCTCCTTGATATTGCTGACACCTTCTTCTTCGCCGCGGCCGATGTCGTCGAAGCTCGCGCCCTCCGGCTTGACGTGCGCAAGGTCGGTGCGGTCGAGGTAGCTGACCGCCAGTTCGCGGAAGATGTAGTCGAGGATCGAGGTCGCGTTCTTGATCGTCTCGTTGCCCTGCACCATGCCGGCGGGTTCGAACTTGGTGAAGGTGAAGGCGTCGACGAATTCCTCCAGCGGCACGCCGTATTGGAGGCCGACCGAAACCGCGATGGCGAAGTTGTTCATCATCGCCCGGAAGCCCGCGCCTTCCTTGTGCATGTCGATGAAGATCTCGCCGAGCGTGCCGCTCTCGTATTCACCGGTGCGCAGGTAGACCTTGTGGCCGCCGACGGTGGCCTTCTGGGTATAGCCCTTGCGCCGGTCGGGCATCTTCTCGCGCCCGCGCGCGACTTCCTTGATGACGATCTTCTCGATCACCTTCTCGGCCAGCACCGCCGCCTTTTCCTGCGGCGTGCCCGAGGCAAGGATCTCTTCGGCTTCCTCGTCGTCCTCGACCAGCGCCGAGGCGAGCGGCTGGCTCAGCTTCGAGCCGTCGCGGTAGAGCGCGTTGGCCTTCACGCCAAGGCTCCAGGACAGCTCGTAGGCCTTCTGGCAATCCTCGATGGTGGCGTTGTGCGGCATGTTGATGGTTTTCGAGATCGCGCCCGAGATGAAGCTCTGCGCTGCCGCCATCATGTAAATGTGCGAGTTGGTAGAGAGGAAGCGCTTGCCCTTCTTGCCGGCCGGGTTGGCGGTGTCGAAGACGTGGTAATGCTCTTCCTTCAGGTGCGGCGCGCCTTCCAACGTCATGGTGCCGACGGCGTGATCGTTCGCGGCCTCGATATCGCCTTTCGAGTAGCCGAGGTGGCGCAGCATGTCGAACGAGGGATCGTTCAGTTGCGCATCGGTAAGTCCAAGCGATTCCTTGCAGAAATCCGTGCCCAGCGTCCATTGGTTGAACAGGAAGCGGATGTCGAAGGCGCCGACCAGCCCGGCCTCGATCTTGGCGATCTCGGCCTCGCCGAAGCCCTTCTGGCGCAGCGTGCTGGCGTTGATCCCCGGCGCGTTGCCGAGCGTGCCGTGGCCCACGGCGTAGGCGACGATTTCCTCGATCTCGGCGGAGCCGTAGCCGAGGGCCTCGAGCCCGGCCGGCACCGAGCGGTTGATGATCTTGAAGTAACCGCCGCCGGCCAGCTTCTTGAATTTCACCAGCGCGAAATCGGGTTCGATGCCGGTGGTGTCGCAATCCATCACAAGCCCGATCGTGCCGGTCGGCGCGATCACCGAGACTTGCGCGTTGCGGTAGCCGTGCTGCTCGCCGAGCGCCAGCGCCTCGTCCCAGCTGGCCATCGCCAGGTCGACGAGACGGGGATCGGGGCAGTTGGCGTGATCGAGCGCCACGGGATTGACCGCGAGGCCCTCGTAACCATCGCTGGCGCCGTAGGCCGCGGTGCGGTGGTTGCGGATCACCCGCAGCATGTGTTCGGCGTTGCGCTGGTAGCCCGAGAAGGCGCCAAGCTCGCCGGCCATCTCGGCCGAGGTGGCATAGGCGGTGCCGGTCATGATCGCGGTGAGCGCGCCGGTCATCGCCCGGCCCTCGTCGGAGTCATACCCCAGCCCCATGTTCATCAAGAGCCCGCCGATGTTCGCATACCCGAGGCCCAAGGTGCGGAAATCGAACGACAATTGCGCGATTTCCTTCGACGGGAACTGGGCCATCATCACGCTGATCTCGAGCGTGATCGTCCACAGCCGGGTGGCGTGCATGTAGCTTTCGGCGTCGAACTTGCCGTCGTGCAGGAAGGTCAGCAGGTTCATCGACGCGAGGTTGCAGGCGGTATCGTCGAGGAACATGTATTCCGAGCACGGGTTCGAGGCGCGGATCTGCCCGTCTTCGGGGCAGGTGTGCCAGGCGTTGATCGTGTCGTGATACTGGATGCCCGGATCGGCCGAGGCCCAGGCGGCGTGGCCGATCTGCTCCCACAGGTCGCGCGCCTTGATCGTCTTGGCGACCGAGCCGTCGGTGCGGCGGATCAGCTCCCAGTCGGCATCGTTGCGCACCGCTTCGAGGTAGGCATCGGTGACGCGCACGGTGTTGTTGGAGTTCTGGCCCGACACGGTGCCGTAGGCTTCCGAATCCCAGTCGGTGTCATAGGTCGGGAACTCGATCGAGCCGTAGCCCTGCTTGGCGTAATCGAGCACGCGCTTGATGTAGTTCTCCGGGATCGCCACCTTCTTGGCGGCGCGGATCGCGGCCTTCAGGGTGTCGTTCACCTTCGGGTCGGTGGCGTCGGCCTCGGCGCCGTCCCAGGCGCGGATCGCGGCGAAGATCTCGTTGAGGTGCTGCTCGTGCATCTTCGAGCCGGCCACCAGCGAGGCGACCTTCTGCTCCTCCTTGACCTTCCAGTTGATGTATTCCTCGATATCGGGGTGATCGGCGTCGACGATGACCATCTTGGCCGCGCGCCGGGTGGTGCCGCCCGACTTGATCGCGCCGGCGGCGCGGTCGCCGATCTTGAGGAAGCCCATCAGCCCCGACGACTTGCCGCCGCCCGATAGCGGTTCATTGGCGGCGCGCAGGGAAGAGAAGTTGGTGCCGGTGCCGGAGCCGTACTTGAACAGCCGCGCCTCGCGCACCCAGAGATCCATGATCCCGCCGTCGCCGACGAGATCGTCGCCAATCGACTGGATGAAGCAGGCGTGCGGCTGCGGGTGCTCGTAGGCGGAGGCCGAGCGGGTCAGCTCGCCCGACTGGTAATCGACGTAGTAATGCCCCTGGCTCGGCCCGTCGATGCCATAGGCCCAGTGCAGGCCGGTGTTGAACCACTGCGGCGAGTTCGGCGCCGCCATCTGGGCCGCGAGCATGTGGCGCATCTCGTCGAAATAGGCGCTCGCATCTTCCTCGGTGGTGAAATAGCCGCCCTTCCAGCCCCAGTAGGCCCAGGCGCCCGCGAGCCGGTCAAACACCTGCTTGGCCGAGGTTTCGCCGCCAAAGCGTTGATTCTCGGGAAGTTTGTCGAGCGCCTTCTTGTCGGGCACATGCCGCCAGAGGAACGCGGGCACGTCTTTTTCCTTCACCGGCTTGGTTGCCGCCGGAACGCCGGCCTTGCGGAAGTATTTCTGCGCGATCACGTCGGAGGCCACCTGGCTCCAGCCGGAAGGCACCTCGACGTTCTCAAGCTTGAACACCACCGTGCCGTCAGGATTGCGGATCTCCGAGGTCGTGGAGGTGAAGTCCAGTTGCGCGTAGGCGTCTGCCCCTGCCTTGGTGAATTTGCGTTCGATTTTCATGGCGCCCGTATCGTCCCTTCTTGCTCGAGGCCCAGGCCGTCATTGCGGCGGCGGGCCGATCTCATACCTCCCGGTCGGGGCGGCGGGGCAAGGGATGGGCGTCGGGGGACTCTATGTCCTCCGCCGACCGGTCAAACGGTCACCGTAAAATGCTCCACGATCGGGGCTGCTCGATGCTAGACTTCTATCCCTACCCGCCGAGCGGCCACACTATATGTTGTGGCTCGCCGACCAGCCTGCACAAACTGGCGTAGGTAGCCGCAAAGATCAACGGAGATTTTTATCGTTTTTCGCTTGACTGGCCGGCCTCGGCGAGCCCGTCCGAGTCGGCTGTCGCGGCGGGCCCCGGAGCGGGTCGGGAAAGCGCCCGATATTTCAGGCGTTTCTTGCAGGTTGCTCGCAACACGCATGAGCCGGGGCGTCATCGTCCTGTTACCATCGGTTTTTCGGCGGGCGCGGCAGAGCGGCAACAGGCAAGCGCGCCAATGTTCGATTTGCGCAAGAATCGGGCAGGAAACATACTAGATATGGTCGGGCCAGATCGTAGTCTGCGCTGTATGTAGCGCGGGCCGCACGACTCACGAAGATCGGTGGGAGGATGTGGTCGGGGCGGCGAGATTCGAACTCACGACCTTCTGTACCCAAAACAGACGCGCTACCAGGCTGCGCTACGCCCCGACGAGGCTCTCCATACAGGCGCGCGCGGCGCGAGGGCAAGAGCCTATTGCGCGGCGATCCCGTCGCCGTCAGCGCATGCCCAGGCCGCCTCCGCGCCGAAGGCGGGATGGCGCATCTCGTCGCCCGGTCCGATGCCGATCGCCCCGGCCAGCCCGCCGCGGATCTCGAGCACCGCGAGCACCCCGTCGCCACCGCGGATCGGCGTGAGATCCCCCGGCACCGCCATCGGGTGCACGTGCTGGACCTTGCCCTCGGGCGTGACGAAGAGCATGTCGAGCGGGATCAGCGTGTTCTTCATCCAGAACGCCGGCGCGCCGGGCTGATCGTAGACGAACAGCATGGCATGGGACGCCGGCAGGCTTTCGCGGAACATCAGGCCGCGGGCCTGGGATTCGGGCGTGTCGGCGATTTCCACCGAGAATTGCGCCGCGCCCCAGTCGCCCCGGATATCCAGCCGATCGGGGGCGCAGGCCGTCGGCGCGGCCAGTGCCGCGCCGGTTGCGACGACGAGCGCCAGCGCCGCCGCCGCGAGGGCGCGCAGGGCGATCATCCCTCGCCGTCCGCCGCGAGCGCCGCATCCCATGCGGCCACGACCACGGCCATCCGGCCGCGCTCGCCCTCGATCACCCGCAGCGCCACCGCCTCGCCGGGCTGCAGATCGGCAAAGCCCGACCGGCGCAGCACCTCGATGTGAATGAACACGTCCTCGGGCTTGCCGAAGACATTGGCGAAGCCGAAGCCCTTGCCCTTGTCGAACCATTTCACCCGGGCCGGCTCCAACGGACCGGCGGAGTCAAGGTCGACAACCTCCTCCTCAAGCCCCTCGGCCGGCGCCACGCCGCCCTCGGGCGGCTCGATCGAGATCACCTCGACCGCCTGCATGCCGCGCTTGGTCGTCTGCGCCACGAGCTCGATCCGCGCCCCGTCGGCGACGGAACTCTGCCCGAAGTTGCGCAGCACGTTTGCGTGCAGGAGAATATCCGGCCCACCCTGCTCGGCCACGACAAAGCCGAAGCCTTTTGCCGCGTCGAACCACTTCACCTGGCCGCGCAGGGCCACCCGCGCCTCCGAATCGTGCTCGTCTGTCATTTCTTTCGCGTGTCCCGCGTTTTGTTCGCATCCCCAACCAATTAATTGGTTCAGATCGTTGTCGGTTGCAAGCAACCTTCACCTGTATTTTTGGACAGGTCACCGATCAGGGGGGATCTTGCCGACGCATCCCGCGCCCGATCCAATCACGGGTTGAGCCGGCTCACTTCCCAGGGCTGCCCCGGCGCGGCCCGCCGCCAGCGGAACCGGTCATGCAGGCGGAAGGCGCCATCGGCCCAGAACTCGATCTCGACCGGACGGATCCGGTAGCCGCCCCAGAACGGCGGGCGCGGCGGGTGGGTGCCGAGCCGCGGCGTGATCCTGGCGACCTCGGCCATCAACGCGGTCCGCGACGACAGCGGCTGGCTCTGGTGCGAGGCCCAGGCGCCGAGCCGGCTCTTCAGCGAGCGCGAGGCATAATAGGCATCGGCCTGCGGGCCCTCCTCGCGTTCCACCGTTCCGCGCACCCGGATCTGCCGGCGCAGGCTCTTCCAGTGGACCACGAAGGCGGCCTTGCCCGCGGCCTCGATCTCGGCCGCCTTGACCGAGCCGTAATTGGTGTAGAACACGAAGGCGTCGGCCTCGATCTCCTTGAGCAGCACCATGCGCACGTTGGGCAGGCCCTCCGGGTCGACGGTGGCGAGCGCGATGGCGTTGGGATCGTTCGGTTCGCGTTCGGTCGCCGCGTCGAGCCAGTCCTGCGCGATGCGAAACGGGTCGTCGCCCGCGAAAATCCCGCCCCGGTCGCTCATCCGAACCTTCCCCCGATCCTTCCCGGTGCCGCGGCGCGCCGCGGTGTCAGCCAGCCTGTATTCCCCGCTCCCGGCAGGCTTGAAGCCTCCGGGGCAATGACGTAGACCGGCTTAACCGAAAGCGAGCGGACGGGGAACAGCGAATGTCCAACGGGTTGATGAACGGCAAACGCGGTCTGATCATGGGCCTGGCCAATGACAAGAGCATCGCCTGGGGCATCGCCCGGGCCTGCCGCGAGGCGGGGGCCGAACTGGCCTTCTCCTACCAGGGCGACGTGGTGAAGAAACGCGTGCTGCCGCTGGCCGAGCAACTCGGCTCCGATCTCGTGCTGCCCTGCGATGTCGGCGACGACGCCTCGATCGACGCGCTGTTCGAGGCGCTAGAAGCCAAGTGGGGCAAGCTCGACTTTCTCGTCCACGCCATCGGCTATTCCGACAAGGCCCAGCTCCGGGGCCGCTATGCCGAGACCACGCGCGACAATTTCCGCGTGACGATGGATATCTCGGTCTATTCCTTCACCGCCGTCGCCAATCGCGCCGCTCGGCTGATGACCGACGGCGGCAGCATCGTGACGATGACCTATTACGGCGCCGAGCGGGTGATGCCGCATTACAACGTGATGGGCGTGGCCAAGGCCGCGCTCGAGGCCAGCGTGCGCTATCTCGCCGAGGACTTCGGCAAGGACGGCATCCGCGTCAACGCCATCTCCGCCGGGCCGATCAAGACGCTGGCGGCCTCGGGGATCGGCGATTTCCGCTATATCCTGAAGTGGAACGAACTGAACTCGCCGCTGCGGCGCACGGTGTCGATCGACGACGTGGGCAAATCGGCGCTCTACCTGCTCTCCGATCTCGGCTCGGGCGTGACCGGCGAGACCCACCACGTCGACGCCGGCTACCACGTCGTCGGCATGAAGGCCGTGGATGCGCCCGATATCGACGCCACGGCGGGGAGGAAAGAAGAATGAACGACCGCCTGCCGCACGAGAAGGGCTTTCACGTCTCCTGGGACCAGATCCACCGCGACAGCCGCGCACTGGCCTGGCGGCTCGATCACCAGGGCCCGCTCGAGGACGGCGCGTGGAAAGCCGTGGTCGCGATCACCCGGGGCGGCATGGCGCCGGCGATGATCGTCAGCCGCGAGCTCGATATCCGCATGGTCGACACGATCAGCGTGAAAAGCTACCAGCACCAGAGCCAGTCGGAGCCGGTGGTGATCAAGTCGCCCGACATGGACGTGGTCGGCGATGGCACCGGCGTGCTCATCGTCGACGACCTCGTCGATACCGGCCGGACGCTGGAAGTGGTGCGCAAGCTGATGCCCAAGGCGCATTTCGCCACCGTCTACGCCAAGCCCAAGGGCAAGCCGATGGTCAACACCTACATCACCGAGGTGAGCCAGGACACGTGGATCTTCTTCCCGTGGGACATGGCGCTGCAATACGTCGAACCCTATCGCGGCAAGGATTGAGACGCGCGTTTTTCGTACGAAAAACGCCACGGAAAACGTCCGTTTTCCGTGGCGAAATCCGGACGGATTTCGGCCCCGTCAGCCGATGGCCTTGAGGCCCGCCCGGAAGCGCGCCGCGTTCTCGCGGTAGCGCCGGGCGCTGTCGAGAAGCGCCGCGCGGGCGGCCTCGTCGAGATCGCGCACCACCTTGCCCGGCTCGCCCATCACCAGCGCGCCATCGGGGATTTCCTTGCCCTCCGTCACCAGCGCCCCGGCGCCGATCAGGCAGCCCTTGCCGATGCGCGCGCCGTTGAGGATCGTCGCGCCCATGCCGATCAGGCTGCCGGCGCCGATCTCGCAGCCATGCAGCATCGCCTTGTGGCCCACCGTCACGTCGCGCCCGATCACCAGCGGGTAGCCCGGATCGGTATGGCAGACCACGTGGTCCTGCAGGTTCGAGCCCTCGCCCACGGTGATCGTCTCGTTGTCGCCGCGTAACGTGGCACCGAACCAGACCGAGGCCCCGGCTTCCAGCACCACCTTGCCGATCAGGTTGGCGTCGGGCGCGGCCCAGCTGGTTTCGTGCAGGGTGGGGGCGATACCGTCGAGCGCGTAAAGGGTCATGTCAGTTCCTCGAATTCCGACTGCAGCGCGCGCACGTGCTCTACTAGCTCGGGTCTCTGAGGCGTTCTCATGCGCGTTACGGTGACGATCTGCACCAACCTGTCTAAAGTATCTTCAAGATCATCGTTCACAAGTACGAAATCGTAACCATCCCAGTGGCTGATTTCGTCCCAACTCTTGGCCATTCGTTCTACGATGGTTCGGTAGCTGTCTTGCCCTCTCTCGACCAAACGGCGATGCAATTCCCCTATGGACGGCGGCAACAAAAAAATCGACAGAGTGTGAATGCCCAGGGGCGAATTCTTGATCTGCTGGGCACCTTGCCAATCGACATCGAAGAGAACGTCTTGGCCCCCTTCTATAGCATTGCGCACAGGCCCCTGCGGCGAGCCATAGAAATTGCCGAAGACGTGGGCATGCTCCAGCATCTCGCCATCCGCCACCATGGCCTTGAACGCTTCGGGCGTGGTGAAGTGGTATTCTCGTCCGTCCACCTCTGCCGGGCGCGGCGCGCGGGTGGTGGCGGAAACCGAGAAGACGATCTCCGGGTCCCAGTCGCGCAGCCGTCGCGCCAGCGTCGATTTTCCCGCCCCCGAGGGCGACGACAGGATGATGAGTAGTCCGCGCCGCTTGGCCATGTGCCCTGCCCTATTCCACGTTCTGAACCTGTTCGCGCATCTGGTCGATCAGCGCCTTGAGATCGAGGCCGATGCGGGTGAGCTCCTGGAATTGCGCCTTGGAGCACAGCGTGTTGGCCTCGCGGTTGAATTCCTGCATCAGGAAGTCGAGCTTGCGGCCGCAGGCCTCCTTGCCTGCGAGCAGGCTGCGGGCCTGGCCGACGTGGGCGGCGAGCCGGTCGAGTTCCTCGCGCACGTCCGATTTCACCGCGATCAGCGCCAGTTCCTGCGCCACCCGGTCGGGATCGGCGGCTTCGGTGTTGTCCATCACCCGGGCGAGGGCGGCGCGCAGGTTGGCCGCCTGCGCCTCGCGCCGCGCCTCGGCGGCGGCAACGCCCGCGGACACCAGCGCCTCGATCTCGTCGAGCTGGGTTTCGAGCACCGATTTCAGCGCCGCCCCCTCGTGCGCGCGCATCTCGTTGAAGGCCGCGAGCAGGCCGGGCAGATCGGCGACCAGCGCGGCGCGCAGCCCGGCACTGTCCTCCGCCTCGGGCACGGCATCGCTCACCCCGCGCATCTGCGCGATCTCCACCGCGCTCGGGGCCGCCAGAACGATCCCCCGCGTCACGGCGGCTTGCGAGACCTCCACCAGCATCGACAGCGCGCGGTCGAGCGCCGCGGCATCGAGCGCCACGCCGCCGGCCGCCGCCTCGCGGGTAAGCTTGAGCCCCACCGAGACGCTGCCCCGCGTCACCGCCCCCGCCAGTGCCTTGCGCACGGCGGGCTCCAGCCCCTCGATCCAGTCGGGCAGTTTCAGCCGCAGATCGAAGCCGCGGGCGTTGACGGCGCGGATATCCCAGGCCCAGCTCCAGGCCGCGTGGTGGCCCTTGAGCGCGGCGAAACCGGTCATCGAGTGTATCATGGCGGGTTAACCAATCGTTTAGATTCTCCCGCAACTTCGCACGAAATTGTGGCAGATTGGGGCTGTAGCGGCCCATGACGCGTCTTCGTTAGCAGACCGCCCGAACCGGGGCAACCGAGACCGCGCGGGGCCGCACTGGCCCGCGGCACGCGCCCGGGCTCACCACAACGAAACGCGGGAGAGGCACGATGATCGACTACGTGAAGGACGACAAGGTAATCTCGCTCACCCCGATGCGCCGGCGCGCGCTGTTCCCGGCGATCGGCGTGGTCGATGCCTATTGGGAGGGCCTGCGCGACGGCCGGCTGATGCCCACGCGCAGCGATGTCGATCCGCGCGGGATCGCCGAGGTGCTCGAATTCGCCTTCATTCTCGAAAAGATCGCGCCGGGAGTGGCCCGCATCCGCCTCGCCGGGCTTCATCTCAACGAGATCATGGGCATGGAGGTGCGCGGCATGCCGGTGACCGCCCTGTTCCTGCCCGAGGCCCGGCGCGAGATCGCCCGGGTGCTGGAGACCGTGCTCGACGAGCCGGCCGTGGTGCGGCTGGCGCTGAACAGCCAGGGCAGCTTCAGCCTGGCCGGGCTCGAGGCGCAGATGATCTTCCTGCCGCTGCGCGATGAAAGCGGGCGGCCGATGCGCATTCTCGGCGCGCTGCAGGCGCGCGGCGAGATCGGCCGCGGCCCGCGCCGCTTCACCATCGCCGATATCGAAACCAAGCCGCTGATGGCCGACCCGCTGACCGCGCGCGCCCCCCGTCCCGGGCCCCCGGTCGATCGCGCGCCCCAGGGCGCCGGGATCGGTGACGACGCGCGCCCTTCCAGCCCCCACACCGAGGCGCTCCGCCGCCAGATCGCCGAGATCCGGCGCGCCAGCGAAGACGGGGATCGGCGCGCCAGCCACCTGCGCCTCGTGCACAACACGGCGGAGGACTGAACGCGGCCGGGCATGAAAAAGCCCCGGCCGCGCGGCCGGGGCTTTCGTCATCGTCAGGGTGCGGCGCGGCTCAGCCGGCGACGGCCTTGCGCGCTTCGGGCAAGACCCGTCCGGCCAGTTCCTCGGCGACGAGGAAGGCAAGTTCGAGCGCCTGCGAGGCGTTGAGCCGGGGGTCGCACACGGTGTGATAGCGGTCCGAGAGGTTCTCGTCCGACACCGCCTGCACGCCGCCGGTGCATTCGGTCACGTCCTTGCCGGTCATCTCGAAATGCACCCCGCCCGGAATCGTGCCCGCCTCGCGATGGACGGCGAAGAACTCCTGAACCTCGGCCAGCACCCGCTCGAACGGCCGGGTCTTGTAGCCCGAGGCCGACTTGATCGTGTTGCCGTGCATCGGATCGCAGGACCAGACCACCTCGGCGCCCTCTTCCTTCACCGCCTGGATCAGGCGCGGCAGGTGCTCGGCCACCTGCCCCGCGCCGAAGCGCGCGATCAGCGTCAGCCGCCCCGGTTCGTTCTCGGGGTTGAGCGTGGCCATCAGCCGCTTGAGATCCTCGGGCGTCGTCGAGGGACCGGCCTTGAGACCGATCGGGTTGATCACGCCGCGCGCGAATTCCACGTGCGCACCATCGGGCTGGCGGGTGCGGTCGCCGATCCAGAGCATGTGCCCCGACCCGGCCACGACCTGCCCGGTCGTCGAATCAACCCGGGTGAGCGCCTCTTCGTATTCGAGCAGCAGGCTTTCGTGGCTGGTGTAGAAATCCACCGTCTGCAGCGCGTGCGCGGTGTCGCCGTTCACCCCGGCGGCGCGCATGAAGCTCAGCGTGTCGGAAATCCGTTCCGCCATCTCGCGGTATTTCTCCGCCTCATCGCGCTCGGTGAAGCCCAGCGTCCAGCTGTGCACCTTGTGGATATCGGCATAACCGCCGGTCGAGAAGGCGCGCAGGAGGTTTAGCGACGCCGCCGACTGGGTGTAGGCGTGCAGCATCTTGAACGGATCGGGCAACCGCCCCTCGGGCGTGGCCTCGAGATCGTTGATGATGTCGCCGCGGTAGGAGGGCAGTTCGACGCCGTTCACCGTTTCGAACGCGGCCGAGCGCGGCTTGGCGAATTGCCCCGCCATCCGACCCACCTTCACCACCGGAACCTTGGCGCCGTAGGTCAGCACCACCGCCATCTGCAGGAGCACCTTGAAGGTATCGCGGATGGTGTCGGCGGAGAACTCGGCGAAGCTCTCGGCGCAATCGCCGCCTTGCAGCAGGAAGGCCTCGCCGCGCGCCGCCTTGGCCAACTCGGCCTTCAGCCGCCGCGCCTCGCCGGCAAAGACCAGCGGCGGATACTTGGCCAGTTGCGCCTCGACCTCGGCCAGGCGGGCCTGGTCGGGATAATCGGGCATCTGCACCCGGGGCTTGCTGCGCCAGGAAGATTTGGTCCAGTCCGTCATCGCCGTCTCCGTCAGCTTGTTTCGCGGGCCGTTAGCGGCAACAGGCCCGACAAGTCGGGGCCGGTATACGCGGGCTTGGCCAGCGGTGCAAAGCAAACTTGACCGTCCGGTGCATCTTGCGCGCGGGCGGCAAAGCTGTTGTGCTTCTTCCAGTTTGGCCGCAACGAGGAACGCGCGCAATGAGTCGAAGAGCCATCAGCGATGCGCCGGGCGACCGCCCGACCCGCCGTTTCGTTTTCGTGCTGCTGGAGGAGTTCACCCTGCTCTCCTTCGCCGGCGCGATCGACGCGCTGAGGCTGGCCAACCGTTTTCTCGGCTATGAGGCCTATAGCTGGACGCTGGCGGGCGAAGGCGGCGACGTGGCCACCTGTTCGGCCGGGTGCCGGGTGCAGCTCGACTGCGGCCTCGAAGAGCTGCGCCATTCCGACACCGCGGTGATCTGCGGCGGCGTGAACGTGGCGCGGCATACCTCGAAGAAGCTGGTGTCGTGGCTCCGGCGCGAGGCGCGGCGCGGGGTGTCGATGGGCGCGTTCTGCACCGGGGCGCACGCCCTGGCGGAAGCCGGCCTGCTCGATGGCAAGCGCGCCACGATCCACTGGGAAAACCACGACGGATTCGCCGAGGATTTCACCGAGGTCGATCTTGCCCGCTCGGTCTACGTGATCGACGGCAACCGGATGACCACCGCCGGCGGCACCGCCTCGATCGACCTGATGCTCGCGGTGATTTCGCAAGATCACGGCCCGGAAGTGGCCAACGCGGTCGCCGACCAGCAGATCTACACCTCGATCCGCACCGACCGCGACACCCAGCGCCTCTCGGTGCCCACCCGCATCGGCGTGCGCCACCCCAAGCTCGCGCAGGTGATCCAGGCGATGGAGGGCCATATCGAGGAGCCGGTGAGCCCGTCGCGGCTGGCCGCCGATGTCGGGCTTTCGACCCGCCAGCTCGAACGGCTGTTTCGCCGCTACCTCAACCGCTCGCCAAAGCGCTATTACATGGAGCTGCGGCTGCAGAAGGCGCGCAACCTGCTGATGCAGACCGACATGAGCGTGATCAACGTGGCGCTGGCCTGCGGCTTCACCTCGCCCTCGCATTTCTCGAAATGCTACCGCGCGCATTACGAAACCACGCCCTACCGCGAGCGCGGCTCCAACGCCGGCAAGAGCGCCGAGGCCTGAGCCGGGATCATTCCCCGGTCTTTCACGGCGCGGGCGAAATCCGGAACACGCCCTCGCGCCCGACCGAGAGAAACCAGATCGACCCGTCGGGCGCCTCGCGCACATCGCGCACCCGGGCTGTCTCGCGGGTGCGCAGGCCCTCCTCGTCGCCGGTGGCGGGATCGAGCACGGCGATGTAGTCGAACTTGAGGCTGCCCACCAGCATCCGCCCGGCCCAGTCGGGCCAGAGCGCGCCGGAATAGACCGCGAGCCCGGAGGGCGCGATCGACGGGTCCCAGTAATGCACCGGCTGCGCCATGCCTTCCGCTTCGGTGCCGATGCCGATCGTCGTTCCGTTGTAATTGCGCCCGTAGGCGATCACCGGCCAGCCGAAGTTCACCCCGGGTTCGACGCGATTCACCTCGTCGCCGCCCATCGCGCCGTGCTCGACCAGCCAGAGGGCCCCGTCCGGCCCGAGCGCGGCGCCTTGCGCGTTGCGGTGGCCGTAGGACCAGATTTCCGGCCGCGCGCCGGCGACGCCTGTGAAAGGATTGTCGTCCGGCACCGTGCCGTCGCGCATCAGCCGCACCACCGTGCCGTTGTGGCGGCTGTTGTCCTGCGCCAGATCGGCCTCGCCACGATCGCCGATGGTGAGGAAGATGTGGCCCTCGGCGCCTTCGACGATGCGCGAGCCGAAATGCTGGCCGCGCCCGCCACCCGGCGTCATCTCGAAGATCACCCGAAGATCGGCCAGCGCATCGCCATCGGCGTTCAGGCGCCCCACCGCAAGCGCGGTGCCCGCGCCGCCCGGCTGGGGTTTGGAGAAGCTGAGGAACACCTCGCGGCTGGTGGCGAAATCGCGCGGCACCATCACGTCGAGCAACCCGCCCTGCCCGCGCACCCAGACCTCGGGCGTGCCGCCGACGCGCACCCGCTCGCCGTCCGGCCCGACCCGCCATAGCGTGCCGCCGCGTTCGGTGACGAGAAAACCGCCATCGGGCAGGAAGGCGAGCCCCCAGGGTTCGCGAAAGCCCTCCGCCACGGGCGCGATCAGCAGCCGGCCCACGCTGGCCTCGACGGTTCCGGCGACGAGGGGGGCGGGCCCGGCGAGCAGGGCCAGAATCAGGGCGAGGGAGCGGGGTAGTGCGGAATGTTTCATGGCCCCAGTCTTGCCCGTGATTGACGCCACGGCAACGTGCTGCACGCAATCGTGAGACCCCAATACGCGGATAGAAGCCGACCGCTAAAGGCTTCCATTTTGTGACAAAGACGCTAGGGTGAGGGCCGGAAAATATGACCAACTTGGGAGAAAAAACATGAAAAAGCTGCTCATGGCGTCCGCCGCGACGCTGATCGCCACCGGCGCCTTCGCCGAAGATGTGAAGATCGGGGTGATCCTCGGTTACACCGGCCCGCTGGAATCGATCACGCCTGCCATGGCGGACGCGGCCGAACTGGCGATCAGCGAAGCCAACGAATCGGGTAAATTCCTCGATGGCATGACGCTGGTGCCGGTGCGCGCCGACTCGACCTGCATCGACAGCGCCGCAGCCTCCGCCGCCGCCGAGCGCCTGATCACCACCGACGGCGTGGCCGCCATCATGGGCGCCGACTGCTCGGGCGTGACCGGCGCAATTCTCGCCAACGTGGCGATGCCGAACGGCGTGCCGATGATTTCGCCCTCGGCCACCTCGCCGGCGCTCTCCACCGCCGAAGACAATGGCCTGTTCTTCCGCACCGCCCCGTCGGACGCGCGCCAGGGCGAAGTGCTCGCCGCGATCCTTGCCGACCGTGGCGTGAGCGAAGTGGCGATTACCTACACCAACAACGATTACGGCAAGGGTCTTTCCGACGCTTTCACCGGATCG
Organism: Sinisalibacter lacisalsi; assembly: GCF_014640115.1. Lineage (GTDB taxonomy): Bacteria > Pseudomonadota > Alphaproteobacteria > Rhodobacterales > Rhodobacteraceae > Sinisalibacter > Sinisalibacter lacisalsi. Next base: position 458,666 of record NZ_BMGI01000002.1, read on the forward strand.
TTCGAAGCGGTGGGCGGCTCGGTCACCACCGCGGTGCCGCATGAAGACGGCAAGGCGGATTACTCGGCCGAAGTCGGCGCGCTGGCCTCGGCCGGCGGCGAAGTCCTGATGGTGTTCGGCTACTCCGACCAGGGCGGCAAGGGCGTGATTCAGTCGGCGATCGACAGTGGCGCCTTCGACACCTTCGTGATGGGCGACGGCATGTTTTCCGAAGTCCTGCGCACCGATATCGGTGATGGGCTGGTCGGTTCCTACGGCACGATCCCGTGGTCGGAAGGCGAAGGCACCAAGGCCTTCACCGCGCTCGCCAACGCCGCCGGCATCAACCCCGACAGCTCCTTCACCCGCGAAAGCTACGACGCCGCCGCGCTGCTGGTGCTGGCCGCGATGAAGGCCGGCGAGGCCACCCCGGCCGGGATCGCCGCCAACGTGATGGATGTGGCCAACGCCCCGGGCGAGCTGATCCTGCCGGGCGAACTTGGCAAGGCGTTCGAGATCCTCGCCGCTGGCGGCGATGTCGACTACGTCGGCGCCTCCAACGTCGAGCTGATCGGACCGGGCGAAGCCGCGGGCACCTACCGTGAATACGACGTGACCGACGACGGTTTCGAAACCGTCAAGTTCCGCTGATCCAAGTGGCGCACTGACGAACCGCACAGCCCGGGGACGACCCCCGGGCTGTGCTTCATCCGGCGGGAGGGGGAACCCGCAGCAGACGGGGTGGGATCTGTGATCACGGTTGAAAACCTGCACAAGCATTTTGGCGGCTTCCATGCCGTCGACGGCGCGTCGCTGACCATCGAGAAAGGCTCGATCACCGGGCTGATCGGCCCGAACGGCGCGGGAAAAACAACGCTTTTCAATGTCGTCGCCGGGGTTCTTCAACCCACCTCGGGCCGCGTCACGATGGAGGGCGAAGACATCACCGGCCTGCCGCCGCACGAGCTCTTCCATAAGGGCCTGCTGCGCACCTTCCAGATCGCGCATGAATTCGCCTCGATGTCTTGCCGCGAGAACCTGATGATGGTGCCGCCCGGCCAGGCCGGCGAAAGCCTCTGGGACACCTGGTTCGGCCGCAAGCGGATTGCCGAGGAAGAGCGCGCGCTGCGCGCCAAGGCCGACGAGGTGCTGGAGTTTCTCACCATCGAACACCTCGCCGACCACAAGGCGGGGCAGGTTTCCGGCGGCCAGAAGAAGCTGCTGGAACTCGGCCGCACGATGATGGTCGATGCCCGGATCGTGTTTCTCGACGAGGTCGGCGCGGGCGTGAACCGCACCCTGCTCAACACCATCGGCGACGCGATCATCCGCCTCAACAAGGAGCGCGGCTATACCTTCGTGGTGATCGAGCACGACATGGATTTCATCGAGCGGCTTTGCGATCCGGTGATCTGCATGGCCGAGGGCAAGGTGCTCGCCGAGGGCAGCCTGGGCGAGATCAAGGCCAATGAACACGTGATCGAGGCCTATCTCGGCACCGGTCTGAAGAACAAGGACAAGGTCGAAGCATGAGCCAACCCTTCGACGCCCCCGGCTACAACCGCGATTCCACCATCGTGAACCCAAAGGGGCAAGGCGAAATGAGGGCCGGGCCGCAGCACGGCAAGGCCAAACCCGCCCCCGGCGGCCCGTTCCTGATCGGCGACAAGATGACCGGCGGCTACGGCAAGAACGGCCCCGACATCCTCACCGATTGCACCATCGCGGTGGACAGCGGCGAGATCGCCGTCATCGTCGGCCCCAACGGCGCGGGCAAATCCACCGGCATGAAGGCACTGTTCGGGATGCTCTACCTGCGCGCCGGCAGCGTCCGGCTCGACGGCGAGGACATCACCGATCTCACGCCGCAGGCGCGGGTGGCAAAGGGCATGGGCTTCGTGCCGCAGAACAACAACATCTTCACCTCGATGACGGTGGAGGAAAACCTCGAGATGGGCGCCTTCATCCGCCGCGACGACATCACCGAAACGATGGAGCAGGTCTACGACCTGTTCCCGATCCTGAAGGAAAAGCGCAACCAGCCTGCGGGCGAGCTTTCCGGTGGCCAGCGCCAGCAGGTGGCGGTGGGGCGCGCACTGATGACCCGGCCCAAGGTGCTGATGCTCGACGAGCCCACCGCCGGCGTCTCGCCGATCGTGATGGACGAGTTGTTCGACCGGATCATCGAAGTTGCCCGCACCGGGCTGCCGGTGCTCATGGTTGAACAGAACGCCCGCCAAGCTCTTGAAATCGCGGATAAAGGTTTTGTTCTCGTGCAAGGTCAGAACGCCCACACCGGGACCGGCAAGGAACTCCTCGCCAACCCCGAGGTGCGCCAGAGCTTCCTTGGGGGCTGACGGATGAAAGCCGCCGCCCTCGCCTTCGCCTTGCTTGCCGGCCCCGCCCTCGCCGGGCCGGTCTGCACCTTCACCGAGGAATGCTACATGTCGCTCGGCTGCGCGGCGACCGACCTGGAACTGACCGTCGACCACAAGGCGGCCCGGATCACGACCGTGGCCGAAACCCTCGATATCCTGCACGTCGAGGATGGCCCGGCGCAGCAGATCGTCGCGCGCGGCTCCGGCGCCCTGCACCTGCTGACGATCGGCGCCAATACCGCGCTCTACACCCTCCATATCGGCGCGGGCCCCGCGTCGATCACCTACATCGGCACCTGCGGAGACGATTGATGGATTTTCTGAATGCCATCGTGGCGCTGTCCAATTACGTGCTGATCCCGGCCATCGCCTATGGCAGCCAGCTCGCGCTCGGCGCGCTCGGGGTCACGCTGATCTACGGCATCCTGCGGTTTTCCAACTTCGCCCATGGCGACAGCATGGCCTTCGGCGCGATGGTGACGATCCTGTTCACCTGGTGGTTCCAGTCGATGGGGATCACCCTCGGCCCGCTTCCGACGGCGCTGCTCGCCCTGCCCTTCGGCATCCTCGGCGCCGCCGCGCTGTTGCTGGCCACCGACCGCGTCGTCTACCGCTTCTACCGACGGGTGAAGGCCAAGCCGATCGTCTTCGTGATGGCCTCGATCGGGGTGATGTTCATTCTCAACGGCCTTGTACGCTTCATCATCGGCCCGGGTGACCAGCGATTTGCCGACGGCGAACGCTTCATCATCTCGGCGCGCGACTTTCGCGAATGGTCCGGGCTGAGCGAGGCCCTGGTGCTGAAAACCTCGCAGGGCATCACCATCGTCACCGCCGTGGTGGTGGTGGCGGTGCTGTTCTGGTTCCTCAACCGCACCCGCACCGGCAAGTCGATGCGCGCCTTCTCCGACAACGAGGACCTGGCGCTGCTCTCGGGGATCAACCCCGAGCGGGTGGTGATGTACACCTGGCTCATCGTTGCCGCGCTCGCCACCATCGCGGGCGTGCTCTACGGGCTCGACAAGAGCTTCAAGCCCTTCACCTATTTCCAGTTGCTGCTGCCGATCTTCGCCTCCGCCATCGTCGGCGGCCTCGGCAGCCCGCTCGGCGCCATCGCCGGGGGCTTCGTCATCGCCTTCTCCGAGGTGATGGTCACCTATGCCTGGAAAAAGGTTCTTGGCTACCTGCTACCTGACAGCCTCGCGCCCGACGGGCTGGTGCAGCTTCTGTCCACCGACTATAAGTTCGCGGTTTCCTTCGCGATCCTCGTGGTGGTGCTCCTGTTCAAACCCACCGGGCTGTTCAAGGGGAAATCGGTATGAGCGTGAACTGGAAAAACATCGGCCTGTTCGGCGTCGTCGCCCTGCTCCTGCTCTGGACCGGGCTGTTCCAGAGCTGGAACTCGGCGCTCCTGATCATCAACATGGGCCTGATCTCGGCGATCATGGCGCTCGGGGTCAACATGCAGTGGGGCTACGCCGGGCTGTTCAACGTCGGTGTCATGGGCTTCGTGGCGCTCGGCGGGCTCGCGGTGGTGATCACCTCCGAGGCCCCGGTGGCCGAGGCCTGGGCGGCGGGCGGACCGCGGGTGCTCGCCGGGCTCGCCTTCGCCGTCGGCGTGCTGGCCGCCGCCGTCGCGCTCTACAAGCGCATGGCGCCCGGCCGCAGCCGCGCGCTTGCGCTCACCGTGCTGCTCGTCGGCGGCTTCTTCGCCTACCGCGCGATCTTCGATCCGGCGGTCGATGCCGTCGAGTCGGTGAACCCGGCCGCAACCGGCTATCTTGGCGGGCTCGGCCTGCCGGTGGCCGTGGCCTGGCTGGTCGGCGGCCTGCTCGCAGCCGGGGTGGCCTGGGCGATCGGCAAGACCGCGCTCGGCCTGCGCTCCGACTACCTCGCGATCGCCACGCTCGGCATCTCCGAGATCGTGATTGCCGTGCTCAAGAACGAGGAATGGCTGGCGCGTGGGGTGAAGAACGTCAACGGGCTCGACCGGCCCTGGCCGGTGCCCTACGAGGTCGACCTTCAGCAGAGCGCGGAGTTCGTCGACTGGGCCACAGGCTGGGGCCTCGACCCGGTGATCACCTCCTCGATCGTGGTCAAACTCGCCTTTGCCGGGCTCTTCATCATCGTGCTGGCGGTGCTGATGTGGATGAGCCAGGCCGCGCTCAACTCGCCCTGGGGCCGGATGATGCGCGCGATCCGCGACAACGAGGTCGCCGCCGAGGCGATGGGCAAGGACGTCACCCGCCGCCACCTGCAGGTGTTCATCCTCGGCTCCGCCGTGATCGGCATCGCCGGCGCGATGATGACCACGCTCGACGGGCTGTTCACCCCCGGCACCTACCAGCCGCTGCGCTATACCTTCCTGGTCTGGGTGATGGTGATCGTCGGCGGCTCGGGCAGCAACTGGGGCTCGGTGCTGGGCGGCTTCGTGATCTGGTTCTTCTGGGTGCAGGTCGAACCGCTCGGCCGCTGGCTGATGGACATGCTGACCTCCGGGATGGCAGCGGATTCGGCGCTGCGCGCGCACCTGATCGACTCGGCGGCGCATATGCGGCTGCTCACCATGGGGGTGATCCTGCTGCTGGTGCTGCGCTTCAGCCCGCGCGGGCTGATCCCCGAGAAGTGACCCGACCGGCGATCCTCGTTCTGGCCGCCGGTCGGGCCACGCGGATGCGCGGCCGCGACAAGCTGATGGAGGAGGTCGCGGGCCAGCCGCTGCTTGCCGAGCGGGTGGCGACAGCGCGCGCGACCGGCGCCCCGGTCTGGGTGACGCTGCCGCCGCGCGCCGAAAGGCCCGGCCGCTGGGCCGCGCTCGAAGGCGCCGGGGCCGGGCTGATCGAGGTGGGCGACGCCGATAACGGCATGTCGGCGAGCCTCAGGGCCGGTCTCGCGGCCCTGCCCGCCGATTGCCCGGCGCTCCTGGTGATGCTGGCCGACATGCCGGAGATCACCACGGCCGATATCACCGCCCTGCTCGCCCCCTTCGACGGCACCACGATCCTGCGCGGCGCGAGCGCCGAGGGGCGCCCCGGCCACCCGGTGCTGTTTCCCGCGCGCGACTTTCCCGCCCTCGCTGCGCTCACCGGCGACGCCGGCGCGCGCGACCTGCTCCGCGCCGAGGCCGGCCGGGTGCGCCTCGTGCCGCTACCCGCCCGCCATGCCCTCACCGACCTCGACACGCCCGAAGACTGGGCGGCTTGGCGCGCCGCGCGCCCACGGGGCTGACGTGCGAACGCCGGGCCCCTTGCGGGCGCCCGGCGCTCAGACATCCCCCCAGGGACGATTCTCATTCTGTCAGATCGAGGCGATCAGCTGCGCTTCCCGGTCGTCGATCGTCACCCGCATCTCGACGTAATTCGCGGCGGTGGTGTCGTAGCGCAGGCGCGGCACCGCCTCGGTCATCGCGTGCCATTCTTCCGGATGCGCCACGCGGATCGACCACATGTCGGGCGCGAAGCTCTCCATCCAGAGGCCGTTGACCCGGATCATCTGGTGGCTGTCGAGCAAGGGGTGGCTCCAGCGTGCAACCGAGCGCGGCACGATTTCGACACCATCGAGATGGGTGAGATCCCCCGCCGCCGCGAGCACCTCGTCGGTGCCGAACAGAACCTGGTTGAGCGGGCTGCGCACCAGCAGCCGCTGCCCGGGCGCAAGCACGAGGTTGCCACCCTCCGGGGTGCTGCCGAGCGCGCCGGCGCGGATGCGCACCGGGCCCGGCCCGGCCGGCATCGCGGCGTCTGCGGTGGCTTCCGGCACGTCGTAAACCACGGTGGAGGTGCCGATCCAGCGCAGCGGCTGAAGCCCGGCGTCGCGCGTCACGAGCTTGTCGCCCACGCGCAGATCGCGCGCCAGCACCGGGCCGCGCGCGGTTTCCACAAGCGCGGCCTGCGCCAGGCCGGAGGTGGCGAAGACCGGCGCGGCCATCTCGCCGAGCCCCCTGAACGCATCGCCGCGCGGATCGAGCGCGGGCGGAAGGTCGTTTTCCACGGCCGGTGAACGAAAGTGCAGCATGGTTTCAACCCCGTCAGGTCGGATCAAATCGTCGGACAGGGTCAGGCTACCCGTCAAAGGTGCCCCGATTGTGAAGAGATTCGGTAAATTGTGCCCGAATTGCTGGCCGGAGAACCGCTGAAAGCCAGTTGTTTTCGGCGGTGCGGCCACATTTCCGCCCGATTTCGCCACAATTCGCGCGATCCGGCCCCGGGTGCGGCAGGCCCGTTGATCCCGCGCCGAGGCCCTTTTGCGGCGACCGATTCGCCTTGTTTTCCTGCGTGACGGCGCTTGTTCCGGTTTGGAGACAATTCGCCCTTGTGTGGCAAGATTGGTGACTAAGGCGAAACAATGGCACCGATGCGGCCTCGGCGCCCTTTCAGTAATCCCGCGATATCATCGCCCCGGCGGCGGGCCGAAATGAAAACAATCCCGCAGTCACCCGCGAGATTGTTTCAAAACCGGAAACAGCGTGGCCTTCGGCGCGCGAAGCCCGTCTCGGCACCAGGTGCCGGGGGCAGCCCCTCCCCTTTTCCAGCCTGGGTCGCCCGCCGGAGCCGCCGGCGGGCGCGCTGCATCACTCCCCGACGAGCATCCGGGCTTCGTGCTTCTTGAGGATCCGCCGGGCGGCGGTGTAATCCTCGATCCCGTCGCGCGTATCGAGCTCGGGGAAAAGTTCGAACAGTTCCTGACGCTGGGCGTTGCCGATGCCCTTGAGCGAATGATCGCCCGGCTGGAAGCTTTCCGTCCACGCCCCGTCCGAGAGCACCACTTCGTGGTGTTCGAACATGAAGTGCAGGTAGGTCACCCCCAGCGGCTCGACGGTCATGATCCCCTTGTTGTCGACAAGGTGTTTCGCCGCCGCCAGCACTTCGCGCTCGTCGAAGTAGAGCGTGGTGCGATCGTTGGCCACCAGCACGCGGTGGTTCGGGCTGACCATCATGTCGCGCTCGGGCAGGCCGTTGCCGAGCGCGCCGGCGCGGATCAGGACCGGCTTGAGGTGGTCGGAAACCGCCAACTCCTTGAAACCGATCGGCTTGTGGCCGACCCACTTGATCTCCTGGATGCCGTTGTCGCGGGTAATCACCCGGTCGCCGGCCTTCAGCTCTTCCACCCGGCGCTCGCCCTTCGGCGTCGCGATCATGGTGCCCGGCGTGAAGCAGGGGATCACGTTCTCGATCTCGTAGAAGTTCAGCGTGCCGGCCGCATCGCCGTTCTCGTCGAAGTAGGAGACGAAGCCGTCTTCCTTGTCGGCCGAAGTATAGGTGACCTTGAGCGAACCGTTATTCGGGGCCGAGCCGTTGAGATCGAGCGTGTCGAAATCGTCGCCGCCTTCGCCACCGTAGATCAGATCGTCGGCATTGACGTTGACGAAGCTGTCGCGGTCGTCGCCGCCATACATCTCGTCATTGCCCGCGCCGCCATCGATCAGGTCGCTGCCGGCGCCGCCATGAAGCTCGTCATTGCCCTCGCCGCCGTAGATCGTGTCGTTGTCGATGCCGCCGTCGATGAAATCGTCACCCTCGTCGCCGTAGAGGATATCGGCATCGTCCTGGCCGTAGATGGTGTCGTTGCCGGCACCGCCATAGATCACGTCGATGCCGTTATCGGGCCGCGGGTCGATATCATCGGGGAGGTTGAGCGGGTCGAGCGACGGATCCGGGCCGAGGCCGCCATAGATCACGTCATCACCATCGCCGCCATGGATCGTGTCGGAACCGTGTCCGCCGATGATCGTGTCGTTGCCGGCGTCGCCGTAGATCAGATCGTCGTCGAGCCCGCCGTCGATGGTGTCGTCGCCGGCACCACCATGGATCGTGTCCTGGTCGTCGCCAGTGAGGATTGTGTCGTTGCCATCGCCGCCTTCGACGTAGTCGCGATCGTCGAACTTGTCGCTGTCTTCCGGCACCAGCGGCGGGAAGCCGTAGTCCGAGGCCGGGTTGGAGCCCGAGGTGTCGATGTAATCGTCCCCGGCGCCGCCGTAGACGGTATCGGAGCCATCGCCGCCGATGATCGTGTCGTTGCCGTCTTCGCCATGGATCACGTCATCACCGGCGCCGCCGACGATATGGTCGTCGCCAAGCCCGGCAAACACCGTGTCGTCGCCGTCGCCGGCGAGGATCACATCGTCGTTGGGCTGAGCGCCCGGCAGGATCGCGTCGTTCGCGTCGACCATGTCGCCTTCCGGATCGTCCATGTAATTCACGTCGATCAGGTCGTCGCCAACGGTGCCGGACACGATCCCGTCGTTGACCATCAGGGTCACGACCGCGCTGTCGGTTCCGCCGTTGCCGTCGGAGATGGTGTAGTCGATCGTGGTTTCCCCGAAGAAATCGGTGCCGGGGGTGAAGGTGATCGTGCCATCGGGGTTGATATCGACCGACCCGTCCGGGCTGGAGGCGCTGATCACGTTCAGCGGATCGCCGTCCGGGTCGCTGTCGTTGGCCAGCACCGAGATCACCACCGGGGTGTTGATCGGGGTGCGGCCGGCGTCATCCTCGGCCACCGGCGCGTCGTTCACCGGGGTCACGTCGATGTTCACCGTCGCCGTGTCGGTCCCGCCATTGCCGTCCGACACCGTGTAGGTGAAACTGTCGGGCCCGTTGTAGTCAGGGTCCGGGGTGTAGGTCAGCGTGCCGTCGGGGTTGATCTCGACCGTGCCGTTGGAGGGATCGCCCACCTCGGTCACCTCGAGCATGTCGCCGTCGACGTCGCTGTCGTTCGCCAGCACGTCGATCACCACCGCCGTGTCCTCGTCGGTGCTGGTGCTGTCGTCACCCGCCACCGGCGCGTCGTTCACCGGGGTCACCTCGACGCTCACCGTCGCGGTGTCGGTGCCGCCATTGCCGTCGGAGACGGTATAGGCGATCGTCGTGCTGCCGTTGAAGTTCTCGTCCGGCGTGAAGGTGAGCGTGCCGTCGGGGTTGATCTCGACCATGCCGTCCGGGCTCGTCGCCTCGGTCACCGTCAGCAAATCGCCGTCCGGGTCGCTGTCGTTCGCCAGCACGTCGATCACCACGGCGGTGTCCTCGTCGGTGGTGGCGTCGTCGTCCATCGCCATCGGCGCTTCGTTCTGCGGATCGGTGAGGAATTCCTCGATCTGGCTGAAGCCGAGCGTGTCGCCGTTCTCGAAGGTCACCGTGCCCTTGTAGGCGCCGGCATCGGTATCGTCCTCGATCTTGTCGATGGTCACCTTGCCGGCGCCGCGCAGATCGAGCACGTCGTGGTCGGTGTCTTCATCGGGGCCGTTGCCGCCGACGATCACGTCGCCCGCCCCGTCCTCGGCGCTGGCGACGATGAAGGTATCGTTGCCGCCCTCGCCATGCATCACGTCCGCCCCGGCGCCGCCGGTGATCACGTCATCGCCCGGCGGGCAGTGCTCGCCATCCGGCGCGGTGGTCTCGAAGGTCACGTCGGAAACCCAGATCGCCTGGTCGGTCGCCTCGCCGTTCTGGTAAAGGATCTCGACCCGCGCCACCGGGCCCGCGATCGCCACTTCGACCGATCCCAGCGCATCTTCGGGATCAACATTGCCCTCGTCCGGCGAGGTGCCCGTCACCGTATTGCCGTCCACGTCCTGCACGCCGGTGGGCGTGAGGACCACGTCCACCGCGTTGCCCTCGGCGTCGAAGGCGCGGACGGTCACCCGGTCGATATGATCATCGGCGCTGTAGCCGGTGTCGACATCGTTGAGCCGGAAGAACACGTTCTGCACCTCGTCGCCATAGGCGCTGTCTGTGGCCGAGAAGGCGAGCGAGGTGAGCGAGGTATCCTCGAAGCCGCCATCGCTGCCCACACCATAGAGCATCAGGCTGGAATCGGGATCGAGCCCCTCGCCCGCCTCGGTGTAGACCGTGTCGTCCGAAATCGTCGCGGAGGCGCCATGGTCGAGGGCGCTGAAGGCGATGTTCACGTTTATGCCGCCGGCGTCGTAATCGGTGGAGCCGCCTGGATGGGTGCCGTCGGCCGCCACGTTCTCCCAGACGAGGGTTTTCGCCTCGCCCGGCGCGCCGGGGGTGCCGGGGCCGTAATCGCCGTAGATCGTGTCGTCGCCCGCGCCGCCTTCGATGACATCGTTGCCGGCGCCGCCAAAGATCAGGTCGTCACCCGCGCCGCCGTCGATCACGTCGTCATAGGCTCCCGCCTCGCCGGTCGTGCCGGAGGCCGCGGGATCGTAGGTGGCGTAGAAGTCGGAATAGAGCAGCGTCTCGGTGCCGGAGCCCGTGTTCATCGTCGGCCCGTCGTCCGGCAGCGCCCCGTTGCCATCCGCATCGACGGCGTAGAACTCGGTGGGCTGCACACCGCCCTTGATCGACACGCCGAGCACCACCGAAGCCCCCTCGAGCTCGGGGTTTTCCGCCACGATGAAGCCATGCATCTGGGCGTAGAAATCATCGAGATCGTTGGAGATATGCGTCGGCGTGCCGCCTTCGGGGAACCCGTCGATCTTGATCGCCCGATCATGCTCGCCATCGCCATCGGTGTCGAAATAGAACACGATGTTGGAGATGTCCTGCTCCCAGGTCGGGAACAGGTCGCCCGTCTTCCCGCCGGTTTCGCAGGTTTCGTCATCGCCATGGATGGTGTCGTTGCCGTCGCCGCCATGGATCGTGTCGTCGCCCGCGCCGCCATAGATCAGGTCGTCGCCGCCCTCGCCATGGATCACGTCGTCGCCGTCGTTGCCGTAGAGCGTATCGTTGCCCTCTTGCGGCGTGCCATCGCTCACCTCGACGTCGAAGAAAACGTCGGTGATGTTGATGCCGCTGTTGCCGGAACCGTCCTGGTCGTGCTCGATCACGATCCGGGCCACCGGACCGGCGATGCCGACAAGCACGGAGTATTCCGGCGCGTCATCGTCGAGGTATCCGCCCTTGCTGTCGGCGGTATCGGCGCCGGGCACGCTGTCGGTGTCGAGCAGGCTCAGCTTGCTGCCACCGGTCATGTCCACCCGGATCACGTTGTCGTCGGCGTCGTAGGCGGTGACCCGCACCAGGCCGTCGCCGTCGATATCGTTGATCCGGAACGACACGTTCGAAACCGGGTCGGAGAAGGCCAGCTGGTAATCGCCCTCGTTGCCCTCGCCGTTGGTGATGCTCTCGAAGGAACTGTCGTCATCGACCGGGTCGCCATCGTCCACGATCCCGTCGGTGTTCTGCGTGGTCACCTCGAAGCGCGAGTCGGTGTGGCCAGTTTCGGTCAGGATCGAGAAGGTCACATCGACGTTGCCGGTGTTCTGGGTGAAGCCGTCGGCATCGGTTCCGCTGCCGAAATTCGGCGCCTCCGACCAGTTGAGGCTCTCGCGCAGGGTGACGGTTTCGGCCGCGCCGGAATCGCCATAGATCACGTCGTCGCCCGCGCCGCCGAAGACGGTGTCGTCACCCGCGCCCGCGTACACGGTATCATTGCCCGCACCCGCGACGATCACGTCATCGTCCGGCGCCGCACCGGACAGGATCGCATCGCCCGCGTCGACCATGTCGCCATCGGGGTCGCCGTCATAGGCAAGGTCGATCAGGTCGTCGCCCGCCGTGCCCTCAACGATGCCATCGCGGGTATCGTGCACCGCGTTGAAGCCCATGTCGGTGATCTTGATATGGCCCGACTCGTCGTCGCTGCCGCCGTGGTAGTGGATGATGACCAGTTCCACGATCGGCCCGGCGATCGAGACGGTCATGCCCTCTTCGTCAAGCTTCGTTCCGCCTTCGATGGTGTTGCCGCTCACCGTCTGCTCCGCCTGCAGATCGGAAAAGTCGACGTCGACGAGATCGCCGTTGGCGTCATAGGCGAGGATCGTCACCTTGTCGTCCCAGTCGTGCCCCTGGTCGATATCCTTGATCTGGAAGTTGAGGTCGGTCACCGCCGTGTCGAAGGTGATGACGGCGCGGGTCGGCTCCTCGACATCATCCGATTTGAGTTCGCCGTACTTGAGCCGGAATTCATCGTCATCGCCGTTGTCCGGCGTCGACACCGTGACCCCGACGGGATCGGCCCCGGAAGAGGAGACGAGCTGCGCAGAGCCGTCGGCGCCGGTCAGATCCCAGTCGAGAAGGTAGTCGCCGGTCGGCGTGTAGGAGGTCGAATAGGTCATCTCAAAGGTTCCCTTGCTCAAGTCCGCGGCGAGCGGCGGTAGGCGCAACCGCGTCACGAGGATGGTTATCTGAATTGGCCGAAACTGGCCGGCGCTCGTTGGTCATGATGTCATGGGGTGAGGGCACAGCCGCGCCGATCCCACTCGCGCGGGGCGCGGCGCAGACCTGATCGGTTTCCAACATCGGTGGCATGTCCCTACTGTCCCCTCGCTCAACACTCGTCACGTCCCGACCCTGGGCGATGCCCGGCCACGGAATGCCGCACATTCGACCATCTGGCCCTTCTGCCTGGGAATTCGGAGAGCGGGCCATAACGACCCTGCGGCGCGCGTCATGACAGACCCCCCGATCCATCACCCTCGCGACACCGCGCGCCCGCCACGATCGGCGAAATCGGCGCACACTCCGACCCCACGGAAATACCATGGTCTCGGTGCGGCCGCCCCCGTGGCCTGCAAACATCACCCCCCAGTCGGGCAACGCCAAATTACCCCCGTCCAGACGGTAAAAAAAGGGATTTCTCGGCGCGCGTCGGCGATGGCGGGTGCAAGATGGTTAACCCGGCGGCACGTTTTGGCCACCTTTTCGCCGGAGGATCCCCCTCGATTGTTTCCTGCCCGGCAACCGGTTCAACCCCCGGGAGAAGGCCGCCGAAACGGTCGCGCGTGGTTATCCCCGTAAACCCTCGGTTATCCACAGATATCCCGGTCTCGAGCCCGGGAATCCGCCCCCGGCGATGTTTCCGTGGCGTGAACAAAGCGCCGGCGCGTAATGCCGAATGAATTGGCACGCATTTGCCACAATCTTGTCGAAATTCGGCCATGCCGATGTTTGCGTCATCGCGCCAATCACCCCGGTTGGGGTCCATCGGTGCAGATTCGCGAACATGCCGATGGCCTCGAATCGCTCGCCCCCGATTTCAGCCACGTCAGCACCCGCGAGCACCGCCTCACCGGCGGGGCCGCAGACCGGCCGACCCGCCTCCCGGCGACGGACGGAACCCTGAAGTGTGTTGAAATGGTGCCCGAGGTGGGACTCGAACCCACAAGGTGTTGCCACCGGCGGATTTTGAATCCGCTGCGTCTACCGGTTCCGCCACTCGGGCACGCGCGTACCTGTAGCCGCGCCCCCCGGTGTCGTCAATCGCGAGATCGCCCTGCCCCGGCCGGGCCTCGGCCCTTGACCCCGCCCCGCCCGCGTGCTGCATAGCATCCAGACCCGGGGCCCACATGCTGCGCAAACTCTACGACTGGACAATCCGGCTCGCCGAGAGCCCGCACGCTCTCTGGGCGCTGGCGCTCGTCGCCTTCCTCGAAAGCTCCGTCTTCCCGATTCCGCCCGACGTGATCATGATCCCGATGATCATCGCCGCCCCGCGCAAGGCCTTCCTGATCGCGGGCGTGGCGCTCGCGGCCTCGGTCACCGGCGGCGTGCTGGGCTACGTCATCGGCTGGGGCCTGTTCGAGAGCGTCGGCCGCCCGGTGCTCGAATTCTACGGCAAGGACGCCTATTTCGACAGCTTCCGCCAGAGCTACAACGATTTCGGCGCCTGGGCCGTTCTGATTGCCGGCGTCACCCCCTTCCCCTACAAGGTGATCACGATCCTGTCGGGCGTCACCGGCCTCAACTTCGGCGTCTTCATGGTCGCCAGCGTGATCGCGCGGGGCCTGCGCTTCTTCCTCGTGGCGGCGCTGTTGTGGAAGTTCGGGGCCCCGATCCGCGATTTCATCGAACGTCGGCTCGGGCTGATGTTCATCCTTTTCGTGATCCTGCTCCTCGGGGGCTTCTACGCGGTGCAATACCTATGACCACGCTCACCTCCCGCCAACTCATCCTCGCCGCCACGCTGTTCTCGGTGGTCTCCTCGCTTGGCGCCTGGGGCTTCCAGGCGCTCGGCTACGAGCCCTGCCAGCTGTGCTATACGCAACGCTACCCGCATTACGCCGCCGTGGTGATCGGCGCGCTGGCGCTGGCCACCGGCTGGCACCGGCTGGCCTGGGCCGGCGCGCTGGCGGCCCTCGCCACCTCGGCGGTGGGCTTCTACCACAGCGGCGTCGAGCGCAAATGGTGGCCCGGCCCCGCATCCTGCTCGGGCGGCGGCGACATTTCCGGCCTCAGCCCCGAGGACCTGCTCGCCCAGCTCACCGCCACCGATTTCGTGCCCTGCGACGAGATCCCCTGGCGGCTGTCGGACGCGATCCCGTGGCAGGGGCTCGACATCACCATGGCCAACCTCAACGCCGTCGGCGCGCTCGTCGCGGCCTTCGTCTGGATCGCCGCCGCGCGCCGCGCCTGATCGCTTCTTGGGTCCAGAAATACCTCGGGGGGTGAATTGGCCGTGAGGCCAAGAGGGGGGCAGCGCCCCCCTTTCACATCAAAAAGAGCGCGGCGCAGCCGCACCGCCTGACCGCCTCAGCCGCGCGCCCGCAGCAACTGGCGCAGGATCCCGTGCAGCCGCTGCACATCGGCCCGGCTGAGCCCGAGCCGCGTCCACATGTTGCGCAAGGTCAGCTTCATCCCCTCCGCCTTGGTCTCGGGAAAGAAGAACCCGGCGCGCTCCAGCTCGGTCTCGAAATGCTCCGCCAGTTTCTCGACCTCGATCGCCTGCGCGAAATCGGTATTTGCGAGCACCTCGTGCGCCACGTCGCCACCCTGCCGGCGCCACTCGTAGGCCACCAGGAGCACAGTCTGGGCGAGGTTGAGCGAGAAGAAGTCGGGGTTCACCGGCACCGTGATGATGGCATTGGCGCGCGCGATATCCTCGTTTTCCAGCCCGGCGCGCTCGGGGCCGAACAGGATCGCCACCTTGCGCCCCGCCGCCGTCATCGCGCGAGCCTGTTCCATCGCCCGCTCGGGGCTGAGCACCGGCTTGGACAGTTCGCGCCCGCGCGCGGTGGTGGCGAAGACGTAGTCGCAATCGGCGATCGCCCCGGGCAGCGTGTCGAACACGCCGGCGACGTCGAGCACCCGCCCGGCGCCGGAGGCCATCGCCACCGCCTTGGGGTTGGGCCAGCCGTCGCGCGGGGCGACGAGGCGCATGCCGTCGAGCCCGAAGTTCAGCATCGCACGCGCCGCCGCGCCGATGTTCTCGCCCATCTGGGGCCGGACCAGCACGATCGCCGGCATCGCCACCTGTGAGTGCTCGCTCATTTTACACGCTTCCCTGCTGCCGCGCCGGGGTGATAGGCTGGATGGCAATGACAACGCAAGCAGGGAGGGGCCGCGATGTCATACGACGAGGGATTGGCGGACCTGATGCGGAGCGATCTCGCCGACACGCCCGGCATTGCCGAGAAGCGAATGTTCGGCGGCATCGCCTTCATGCTCGACGGCAACATGCTCTGCGGCGTCCACCCCGGCGCGGCGATGTTCCGCGTCGGCAAGGACAACGAGCCTTTCGCGCTGGCGATCCCGGGGGCGCGCCAGATGGCGCTCACCGGGCGGCGCATGGGCGGCTTCGTCGAGGTCGACGCCGAGGCGATGGCCGACGAGACCCGCCGCACCCGGATGCTCGATCTCGCCTTCGATTTCGTCCGCGCCCTGCCCGCGAAGTAGCCAAGCGGTGCGAAACCGGCTATAGCGCGGCAAACCGTCAAGGGAGCCGCCAGATGGCCGATACCGAGCAGCCGCAGCTTTATCTCGTCACCCCGCCGCAGATCGACCTCGAGGTCTTCCCCGAGCAGCTCGGCCGCGCCCTCGACGCCGTCGAGATCGCCTGCCTGCGGCTCGATCTCGCCAGCCGCGACGAAGACCTGATCGCGCGCGCCGCCGATGCCTGCCGCGAGGTGGCGCATGGGCGCGACGTGGCGCTGGTGATCGCCGACCACGTGTTGATGGTGGAGCGTCTCGGGCTCGACGGCGTGCATTTCTCCGACGGCGCGCGGCACGTGCGCAAGGCCCGCGCCGATCTCGGCGGCGATGCCATCGTCGGCGCCTTCTGCGCCGCCTCGCGCCACGACGGGATGACAGCGGGCGAACACGGCGCCGACTACGTCGCCTTCGGCCCGGTCGGCGCCAGCCAGCTCGGCGTCGGCAGCGTCGCCGAGCACGAGCTGTTCGACTGGTGGTCGAAGATGATCGAGGTGCCAGTGGTGGCCGAGGCCGGCTTCACCGAAGACCTGGTGCGCAGCCTCGCCCCGGTGGCCGATTTCCTCGCCTTCGGCGAAGAAGTCTGGCGCAGCGACGATCCGGTGGCACAGCTCACCCGCCTCGCCGCCGCGCGCGGCTGACCCGGCCCCGGCCTCGAAACGCGCTTCCGGCTTCTTGGGTCGGCAAATACCTCGGGGGGTGAATTGGCCGTGAGGCCAAGAGGGGGGCAGCGCCCCCCTTCGCGTCGTCCCCGGCGCAGCCGGGGGCGAAACCTCACAACGCCCCTTTTGCGATCTCCACGTCCAGCGGCGTGCGCACCGCCTGTTCGCAATAGCCCGCCAGAGCCTTGCGGTCGGCGAACTCCGACACCGCCACCGGCTCATGGTAGACGAGCTCCACCGAGCCCTGCGGCCATTGCGCCAGCACCTTGAGAAGGTGCGGCCCCATGTCCTGCGCCCCCCACCAGCCGAAGAACCGCGCGTCGCGCCCCTTCGGCGCGCGGTAGATCACCGTGACCGGCTGAACCTGCATCCAGTCGCGCAGGGCATCGTCGAAGAAGGCGGCGAACAGCGTGGTCTTGAACGGCAGCACCCGGCGCGAATCCGTCGATGTTCCCTCGGGGAAGAACAAAAGCTTGTGCCCCGCCGCGAGCCGGTCGCGAAACAGCGCCACCTGCGCCCCCGCCTCGCGCCGTTCGCGCTTGATGAAAACCGTGCCGGTGGCCTTGGCCAGCAGGTTGATGCCGGGCCAGCCCGCGACCTCGGCCTTGGAGACGAAATAGACGCGCTTGCGCGCGTTCAGCACGAAGATGTCGAGCCAGGAGGCATGGTTGGCCACCACCGCGCCCTTGGCGCGCATCTGCCGGCCGGTGACGGTGAGTTTCAGCCCGAGGATCGCCAGGCTGAGGCGGCAGACGGTTTGCGTGATCCAGGGCGTGAGCGGCCGGCGCAGGCCGTAGAGCGGCTTCTCGACCAGTCGCAGCACATACATCGCCACCAGCCCGGTGACGATCACCAGCACGATCGCCGGCCCCCGGATCGCCGCGCGCAGCCAGCCGAGCGGCGAGACCCGCACCGCTTCCGGCTCGGACCCGTCCTTCCAGACCACGCTCACGTCGGGTCCTCGCGCGCATAGATCGCCCGCACCGAGTCCGGCACCCGGGCGATATCGACCACCACGCAGACGTCGGTGGTGTTGAACGGCGCGTCGATGAAGGCGCCCTCGCCGACGAAACCGCCGAGCCTCAGGTAGGCCTTGATCAGCGCCGGCACCGCGCGCATCGCCGCCACCCGGTCGATCTCGGCCTCCGGCACCAGGTCCATGCGCTGGAAATGTTCCGGCAGCGCGCGCACCCGCAACGCCGGCGGCGCGAGATGGCGGTGATGCAGAAGCGAGAGCGGCTGCGCCAGCGGCGCCGGGTCGCTGCCATGAAACGAGGCCACGCCGAACATCACCTCGATGCCATGGCACTCGACATAGCCAAGCAAGCCGCGCCAAAGCTGCATCAGCGCCGCGCCGCCACGGTAGTCGGGATGCACGCAGGACCGGCCGAGCTCCAGCAGCCGCCGCCCGGAGGCCTTGAGCACGCCAAGGTCGTATTCGCTTTCGGAGTAGTAGCGCCCCACCCGGTGCACCATGTCGTCGCGCATCAGCCGGTAGACACCGATCGCCGCATCGCCCGGGCGCGCCCTGTCGAACAGCAGCAGGTGATCGTAATGGGCGTCGAAAGCATCGCGTTCGAGCCGCGCCGCGTGATCGACCAGCGCGCCGTCGCCGCCCAGTTCTTCCACGAAAACCTCGTAGCGCAACCGCTGTGCCGCGCGAATGTCGGCCTCGCCCGCGGCCAGCCTCAGCTCGAACTCCGGTCTGTGCGCTGCCATGCCCAGCCTCTCCTTCGCGCGCCGTCTTCCGCGCCTCGCCGAAAGCCCCTGTTCCGGGGTCGCGCGGCCCCGCGCGAAACGCGTCGGCCCGGCGCGGCGCCTCGCCTCGATCTCGCCGCGGCTTCACCGCGCAACGCTTTAGGTCGCCCCTGCGGATTTGGCAACCGGCGCGCGGCCGCAAACCGGTTGCTTCGCCTCATGGTTGTGCTAGCTTCTACCCATGAGCCTCATGATTGCACCACGCCAAAGCCGCGCCTCAGGTCTCGAGGATCGGATCGAGGTCGACCCGGGCGATGTCGATCACCACCTTGCCGGCGTGCTCGAAATTGACCGTTACCTTGCCGCCGATATTCGACTGCACCTGGCCACGCCCCCAATCGGGCCGGCCGGGATGGCGCACCAGCATTCCCGGCTCCAGCATCGATCCTGTTCCAGCCATGATCTTCCCCTTTCCGACGGAGCCGCCGATGTCCGACGCCCCGCCTGATCTCGTCGCCCTCGTGGGCACGCGCATCGCGCATGACCTCGCCAACCCGATCGGGGCGATCGCCAACGGGGTCGAGCTTCTCGCCCTCACCGGGCAGGACGACAGCCCCGAGCTCCAGCTCCTCGCCGAGAGCGTGGCGAACGCGGCGGCCCGGATCAAGGCCTTTCGCATCGCCTTCGGTGCCGCCCCGCCGGGCCAGCGGGTGAAGGCCGCCGACATCGCCGCGCTGTTTCCCCCCGGTGCGAGCGGCCACAGGCTGGCGGTCGACTGGCAGCCGGAGGCCGACGTGCCGCGCGGCCTGGCCAAGCTCGCCCTGCTCGGGCTGATGTGCCTCGAAACCGCGATGCCGAGGGGCGGCGAGGCGCGCGTAACCGCGCATGGCGCGGGCTACCGGGTCACCGGCTCGGGACCACGGCTCGCCCTGCCCGAAGGGCTCAGGGCCGCGCTCGACGGCGCGCCGCCCGCCGATCTCGCCCCGGCGCATGTCCACTTCGCCCTGCTCGCCGGCGAGGCCCGCGCCCAGGGCCGCGCGCTGCATCACGAGATCGGCTCGGCCGGGATCAGCCTCGCCTTCTAGCCTCAGGGCCGCACCGTGCCGTCGCCCTCGACGATATACTTGAAGCTGGTGAGCTGCTCGGCCCCCACCGGCCCGCGCGCGTGCAGCTTGCCGGTGGCGATGCCGATCTCCGCCCCCATGCCGAACTCGCCACCATCGGCGAACTGCGTCGAGGCGTTGCGCATCAGGATCGCGGAATCGACCCGCTCGAAGAAGCGCGCGGCGGCGGCATCATCCTCGGTCAGGATCGCCTCGGTGTGATGCGAGGAATAGCGCCGGATATGCTCGATCGCGCCGTCGATATCCTCCACCACCTTCGCCGCGATCACCGCGTCGAGGTATTCGCGGCCCCAGTCGTCCTCGCCGGCTTCCACGCTGCCCACGAGTCCCGACCCCGCGCGCACCTCCACGCCGGCCGCGATCAAATCGTCGATCACCTGCTGGCCGAGCGCCAAAGCGTCGCGATGCACCAGCAGGCACTCCGCCGCGCCGCAAATCCCGGTGCGCCGGGTCTTGGCGTTCATCACCACCTTGCGGGTCTTCTCCGGGTCGGCGGCCTTGTCGATATAGACATGCACGATACCCTCGAGATGGGCGAACACCGGCACCCGCGCCTCGCGCTGCACCAGCCCAACCAGCCCCTTGCCGCCGCGCGGCACGATCACGTCGACGAACTCCACCATCTGCAGAAGCTCGCTCACCGCCGCCCGGTCGCGCGTCGGCACCAGCTGGATCGCGTCTTCCGGCAGCCCCGCCGAACGCAAGCCATCCACGAGGCAGGCGTGGATCGCCTGTGACGAATGAAAGCTCTCCGAGCCGCCGCGCAGGATCACCGCGTTGCCCGCCTTCAGCGTCAGCGCGCCGGCGTCCGCCGTCACGTTGGGCCGGCTCTCGTAGATCACGCCGATCACCCCGAGCGGGGTGCGCACCCGCTTGATGTGCAGCCCCGAAGGCCTGTCCCACTCCGCCATCACCGCGCCCACCGGGTCGGGAAAACCCGCCACGGCGCGCAGGCCCTCGACGATCCCGGCAATCCGCCCCTCGTCGAGCATCAGCCGGTCCATCATCGCCGGGCTCAGGCCCTTCTCGCGGCCGTAGTCCAGATCCTTCGCGTTCGCCGCGACGATCTCGCCGCGCCGCGCCCAGACCGCATCCGCCGCTGCCTCCAGCGCCGCCGTCTTCGCCGCCGGCGAGGCGAAGGCCAGCTCCGCCGCCGCCGCCCGTGCCCGCGCCCCGATCCCGCGCATCATCGCGTGAATGTCCTGGCCCTCGCTCATCGCTCTTCCTCTCGCATCGTCCCGTCACATCCCCCTTCTTGGGTCCGAAAATACCTCGGGGGTTTGGGGGTGGAACCCCCAATCGAAAAATCCTGCGCGCCGCAGGCGCACCGCTTCACACCGCCGCTCTCAAAGCACCATGTCGTCGCGGTGGACGAGCGCAGCGCGCCCGGGGTAACCCAGCACCGCCTCGATCTGGTCCGACCGCTTGCCGATCAGGGCGCGCGCCTCCTCGGCGGTGTAACGCACGAGGCCCGCGCCGAGCCGCGCGCCATCGGGGCCGAGAATATCCACCGGGTCGCCGCGCCCGAAGGCGCCGTCGACCTCGGTCACGCCCGCGGGCAGGAGCGAGGTGCCCCGCGCCAGCGCGCGCGCCGCACCGGCATCGATTCTGACCGCACCGCGCGGCTTCATCGCCGCGATCCAGTGCTTGCGCGCCGAGGCCGGGGTGAGCCGGGCCTTGAACAGCGTGTGCGGCGCGCCGTCGTCCAGCGCCGCCAGCGGCCGGTGCTGCGCGCCGGCGGCGATGATCAACGCGCAGCCCGCCGCGGTGGCGGTCTTGGCCGCCATGACCTTGGTTTTCATCCCGCCCTTCGAGATGCCGCTCACCCCCTCGCCGGCCTGTGCCTCGAGCGCGGGGGTGATCTCGTCGATCACCGCGTAGCGCTGCGCCGAGGGGTCGGTCTGCGGGTTGGCGGAGTAGAACCCGTCGACATCCGAGAGCAGCACCGCGAGATCGGCGCCGACGGTCACCGCCACCTGAGCCGCCAGCCGGTCGTTGTCGCCGAAACGGATCTCGTCGGTCGCCACGGTGTCGTTCTCGTTCACGATCGGCACGATGCCGAGGCCGAGCAGGGTTTCCATCGTCGCGCGGGTGTTGAGGTAGCGGCGCCGGTCGGCGCTGTCCTCGAGGGTGACGAGCACCTGCGCCGCGGTGATGCCAAGCGGCGCCAGCGCCTCCTCGTAGGCGCGCGCGAGCCGGATCTGGCCCACCGCCGCCGCCGCCTGGCTCTGTTCCAGCGCCAGCCCGCCCCGGGGCAGGCCGAGCACGCCGCGCCCGAGCGCGATCGAGCCGGAGGAGACGAGCACCACGTCGGCGCCGCCCGCCTTCAGCCAGGCCACGTCCTGCGCCAGCCCGGCCAGCCAATCGGCGCGCAGCTTGCCTGTCGCGGCGTCGACGAGCAGCGCCGAGCCGATCTTTACAACGATCCTGCGGGCCTCGGTCAGGGTTGCCACGGCGCGTCCTCTTCGCCTTCGTCGCCTTCCTCGCGCCTGATGCGCAGCCGGTCGCTGTCGATCCGCGCCCGCAGCGCGCGCAGCACCTCCGTCACCCCGGCGCGCGACACGCCCGACATCACCATGACCTCGCCGCCGCAGGCCGCGGCCAGCGCCGCGCGCTTCTCCGCGATGTCTTCCTCGAGCAGGGCGTCGGCCTTGTTGAGCACCGTCACCCGGGGTTTCTCGGCCAGCGCCCCGCCGTAGGCTTCGAGCTCGTGGATGATCGTGGTGTAATCCGCCACCACGTCGTCGGCGGTGCCATCGACGAGGTGCAGGAGCACGGCGCAGCGCTCGACATGGCCGAGAAACTGGTCGCCCAGGCCCCGGCCCTCGTGCGCGCCCTCGATCAGCCCGGGAATATCGGCCACCACGAACTCGACGCCGTCGACCCCGACCACGCCGAGATTGGGCACCAGCGTGGTGAACGGGTAATCGGCGATCTTCGGCCGGGCGTTCGAGGTCGCGGCGAGGAAGGTGGACTTGCCCGCGTTCGGCAAACCCAGCAGCCCGACGTCGGCGATCAGCTTGAGCCGCAGCCAGATCGTGCGCTCGATCCCGGGCAGGCCGGAATTGGCCCGTCGCGGCGCCTGGTTGGTGGCGGTCTTGAAATGCAGGTTGCCGAAGCCGCCATTGCCGCCCTTGGCCAGCACCACGCGCTGGCCCACCTCGGTGAGATCGGCGATCACGCTTTCCTCGTCCTCGTCGAGGATCTCGGTGCCCACCGGCACGCGCAGCACGATATCCTCGCCCGACCTGCCGGTGCGCTGGCTGCCCTGCCCGGGCCGGCCGTTCTCGGCGAAGAAATGCTGCTGGTAGCGGAAATCGATCAGCGTGTTGAGGCCGTCGACGGCTTCCACCACCACGTCGCCGCCGCGGCCGCCGTCGCCGCCGTCGGGGCCGCCGTATTCGATGAACTTCTCGCGCCGGAACGAGATGCAGCCGTTGCCGCCCGAGCCGGAGCGGATGTAGACCTTGGCGAGATCGAGGAATTTCATGAAGGCGCCCTTTCAACTGGCTCTGCGATAGTGGGAAACCGCACGGGCCTCAAGGGGCGTGCGAAATCCGCGGCGGATTTCGGGCCGGAATTCGGGGCGAATTCCGTCACGGTTTCCGAAGCGGAAACCGCCCCCGCTCAATCGCGCGGCGCGGTCTCCCAGCGCGCCCGGCTGAGCCGCATCCGGTGCAGCACCATGTCCATGCCCTGCGCGCGCGACCACACCCTTTCATCGCCGTCGCGCCGGAACCCGAGCTTCTCGAGCACGTGGAACGAGGGATGATTGCCCTCGAAATGGCCCGACACGAGATCCTCCGCCGCGGTGCTGGCGAAGTAGTGGTCGAACAGCGCCCGAGCCGCCTCGGTGGCATAGCCGCGCCCCTGGTAGGGCCGGGCGAGCCAGAACCCGAGAGTTTCGGCAATCCCGATCACGCCGACGAGCGCCCCGGTCCGATCCTCGATCCCCCAGCCGTCATGGCCGGGGCGCGCCGCTGTCGCGGCGATGAAGGCCCGCGCATCGGCCTCGGTATAGGGATGCGGCACCACGGTGAGCCAGCCCGAAACCTCGAACGGCGAGAGCCCGGCCACCAGCGCCGGCACGTCGGCCTCGCACAGGTCGCGCAGAACCAGCCGCTCGGTGCGGATCGGCACACGGCCCGCCATGGCTCAGCCCATCTTGCGGATGTAGGTCCATGTCGGAACATTGGCGTTGCGCGCCAGCGAATGCGCCTCGGCGTCGCCGATGTATTCGAAGCCCGCGTTGGTGAGCACCCGCGCCGAGGCCGGGTTGTCCTGGAACACCTCGGCGAAGAGCTGCGCGTTGCCCAGCGGGTTGGCCTCGACCAGCGCGCGCACCGCCTCCGAGGCGATCCCGGTGTTCCAGAACGCCGGCGCCACCCAGTAGCCCAGTTGCGCCTGGTTGCGGTCCATCCGGGTGAGGCTGATCACGCCGAGCACGTCGTGGCCCTGCGTGCCGCCGTCCATCACCCAGACATCCTCGCGCCGGTCCGGCGCCTGGGCGCGGACGACATAGCCCTCGACCGTGCCCGGCGGCATCGGGTGCGGGATCGACCGCGCCCCCTCGGCCACGCGCCGGTCAGCGGCGTAGAGCGTCAACAGCCCGATGTCGCCGCGCCGCGGCGGACGCAGCACGAACCGCGCCGCCTCGATCACCGGCTGATCCGAAATGGTTTCCTGCTTCATGCGCCTTCCCTCCTCCAAAAAACGTTGCGATGAATATGGGCGCTGCGCCGGCCCCCGGGGCCGCCTCCTCGCGCAACTTTGAACCCTCACCGCGTCAGAAATAACAAAAGGGGGACCGGTTCATCGCCGATCCCCCTTGAATGTGCTTTGCGCTCGGGTTCGGCTTACTCGGCGGCCTCCGGTACCGGCATCACCGAAATGAAGGTGCGGCCCTTGAGGCCCTTGCTGAACGACACCTTGCCTTCGACGGTGGCGAAGATGGTGTGATCCTTGCCCATGCCGACGCCCTCGCCCGGCCACATCTTGGTGCCGCGCTGACGCATGATGATGTTGCCCGGGATCACGGCTTCGCCGCCGAACTTCTTGACGCCGAGGCGGCGACCGGCAGAGTCGCGCCCGTTGCGGGAGCTGCCGCCTGCTTTCTTGTGTGCCATCTCGCTCTCTCCTTACTTCGCCAGCTTCTTGGCCTGATCGACCCAGCCTTCACGCTCGATCCGGCCCTTGAAGCTCAGTTTCTCGTCGAATTCGGCGACATCGGCCTCGGTCCACGCAGCGATCTGCGCGAACGAGGTCACGCCGGCCGCGTGCAGCTTCTTCTCAAGCGCCGGGCCAACGCCCGAAAGCTGCTTGAGATCGTCCGCCCCGGCGTCCGCCGCCGGTGCCGCGGCCTTCTCGGCCTTCGGTGCGGCCTTCTCGGCTTTCTTGGCCGGCTTCTTGGCCGGCGCGGCGGCTGCCACGGCAGCGCCCGAAACCGAGCCCGCGCCCACCGCGGCCATCACGCCCGACTTGTCGGCGCCGTTCTCGAGCACATCGGTCACCCGCAGAAGCGTGAGCTGCTGGCGGTGGCCCTTGGTGCGCTGCGAGCCGTGCTTGCGGCGGCGCTTGACGAAATGGATGAGCTTCTCGCCCTTGATCTGGTCGATCACTTCGGCCTGGACGCCCGCACCTTCCACCAAGGGGGTGCCCACGGTCGCGCCGACCATGAGAATCTCGTTGAACTGCACCTTGTCACCGGCATTGGCTGCAAGCTTTTCCACGCGCAGCACGTCGCCGGCCTGGACCTTGTATTGCTTGCCACCGGTCTTGAGGACCGCAAACATCTGGTATTCCTTCATTTCTGCCGCGTCCTTCGGCCCCGGCCCCGCCGGCGTCATGGCTTTCGCCGCCTCGAACTGCGCGCCCCTCGGGGGCGTGGTTACAACCTCCGCCCGGGGCTTACCCCGTTCGGAAGCCCGGCTTATCCTTGGGACGAGCCATAAAGTCAAGCGCAAATGGGCATCCGCGCGCCGCCCCGGGGGCTGGCCCCGCGCCCGCGCCCGGGCCATAAATCGGGTCATGACCGATTCCCTTCTCCCCGCGGGCGACTGGCCCGAGATGCTGCCCGGCTGGGTCTGGCTGGTGGGCGCGGGCCCCGGCGATCCGGGCCTGCTCACCCTGCATGCGCTGAACGCGCTGCGGCAGGCCGAGGTGATCGTGCACGACGCCCTCGTGGCGCCCGCGATCCTCGACTGGGCCAATCCCGCCGCGACCCTGATCGACATGGGCAAGCGCGGCGGCACCGCCTCGCCGAAGCAGCGCGACATCTCGCTCGAACTGGTCGATCTGGCGCGCGCGGGCAAGCGGGTACTCCGGCTCAAGGGGGGTGACCCCTTCGTCTTCGGACGCGGCGGCGAGGAGGGGCAGACGCTGGTGCAGCACGGCGTCCCGATCCGCCTGGTGCCGGGGATCTCGGCCGGGATCGGCGGGCTCGCCTATGCCGGCATCCCGGTCACCCACCGCGACGTGAACGCGAGCCTCACCTTCGTCACCGGGCACGACCCGAGCGGCCATGCCCCGCAGCTGGACTGGAGCGCGATCGCGCGCGGGTCGGCGGTGATCGTGATCTACATGGGGATGCGCAACCTCGACGATATCGCGGCCAGGCTGATGGCGGCCGGGCGGGCCGGCGACGAGCCGGTGGCGATCGTACAGAGCGCCACCACGCCCGACCAGCGGGTGCTCGAAACCCGGCTCGACGCTTGCGCCGCCGAGGCGGAAGCCGCGGGCATCGGCGCGCCGGCGATCGTCTGCGTCGGCCGGGCCGCGCTGTTGCGCCAGGCGCTCGACTGGCAGGCGATGGTGGAAGGCGCCACGCCGCGCAATCCCGACCCGCTCGGCCTTGGCCCCGCCGAGGGCGCATGAGCGGCGCCGGTCTGATCCTCGCCGCCCCCGGCTCGGGCAGCGGCAAGACCACGCTCACGCTCGGGCTGCTGCGCGCCTTCCACCGGCGCGGGCGGGATGTGCGCGGCGCCAAGTCGGGCCCCGACTACATCGACCCGCGCTTTCACGAGGCCGCCTGCGCGCGGCCCTGCCCCAACCTCGACGCCTGGGCGATGCCGCCCGAGCGGATCGCCGCGCTGGCCGCGGGCGACGGTTTGTTGCTGATCGAAGGCGCAATGGGCCTGTTCGACGGCGCGCCGCCCGAGGGCAAGGGCGCGACGGCCGATCTCGCCCGCCTGCTCGGCCTGCCGGTGGTGCTGGTGGTCGACGCCGCGCACATGGCGCAAAGCGTAGCGGCGCTGGTGGCGGGCTTCGCGCGGCACGACCCTAGGGTGCGGGTGGCGGGGGTGATCCTCAACAAGGTCGGCTCACCGCGCCACGAGGCGATGCTGCGCCGCGCGCTCGCGCCGCTCGGCCTGCCGGTGCTGGGCGCGCTGCACCGCCAGCCGGGGCTCGAACACCCCTCGCGCCACCTCGGCCTGGTGCAGGCGGAGGAACGTGGCGATCTCGACGCCTGGCTCGACCACGTCGCCGGGACGGTGGCGGCGGCGGTCGATCTCGATGCGCTCGAAGCTCTCGCGGCCGATCTGCCCGCCGCCCCGGAAAGCCCCCGCCTGCCGCCGCCGGGCCAGCGCATCGCCGTGGCCGCCGACCGCGCCTTCGCCTTCGCCTACCCCCATATCCTCGACGACTGGCGCGCGGGCGGGGCGGAGGTTCTGCCGTTCTCGCCGCTGGCCGACGAGGCGCCCGCGCCGGGCGCCGATTTCATCTTCCTGCCCGGCGGATACCCCGAATTGCACGCCGGCACCCTGGCCGCCGCGAACCGGTTCAAGGAGGCGATTCGCGCCGCCACCTGCCCGGTCTGGGGCGAGTGCGGCGGCTACATGGTGCTGGGCAAAAGCCTCACCGACGCGGAGGGGGTTCGCCACGAGATGCTCGGCCTGCTCGACCTCGAGACCAGCTTCGCCAGTCGCAGGCTGCACCTTGGCTACCGGCAGGTCCGCGCGGCGCAAGGCCCCTTCCCCGGCAGTTGGGCGGCGCATGAGTTTCACTATGCCACGACGCTGCGCGCCGAGGGCACGCCGCTGTTCGAGGTGGCCGACGCCGAAGGCACCGCGCTCGCGCCCGCCGGGCTGATCGCCGGGCCTGTCGCGGGCTCGTTCCTGCACCTGATCGACCGGGCGCCCTAGCCCCCTTTCCTTTCCCGACAAGCCCGGATATTTCACCCCGATGAGCTCAAACATCATCTCCGACGACCGCAAGGCGAAACGCAACGTGGTGATCCTGGTCCTGGCCCAGGCGCTGCTCGGTGCGCAGATGCCGATGATCTTCACCATCGCCGGACTGGCCGGGCAATCGCTGGCCACCAATCCGTGCCTGGCCACCCTGCCGATCTCGCTGACGGTGCTGGCCTCGATGGTGATGGCCAACCCGATGAGCTGGATCATGCAGCGCCACGGGCGGCGCGCGGGCTTCTGGCTCGGCACGATCGGCGGCAGCTTCGGCGCGGCGATCGGCGTCTTCGCGCTGATCCAGGGCAATTTCGTGATGTTCAACGTCGGCGCGTTCTTCACCGGCTTCTACATGTCGGCGCAGGGTTTCTACCGTTTCGCCGCCGCCGATACCGCCTCCGACGAGTTCCGCCCCAAGGCGATCTCCTACGTGATGGCGGGCGGGCTCGCCGCCGCGGTGATCGGGCCGCAGCTGATCAAGGTCACCGCCGACGCGATGGTGGTGCCCTTCGTCGGCGCCTATCTGACGGTGATCGCGATCAACGTGTTCGGCGCCTTCCTGTTTCTCGGGCTCGACATACCCACCCCGGCGCGTCCGACGGGCGACGAGCCGCGCGGGCGCAGCACGATGGAACTGCTGAAAACCCCGGTGATCGCGGTTTCGATCGTCACCGCGATGGTGTCCTACTCGCTGATGAACCTGGTGATGACCTCCACCCCGCTGGCGGTGGTGGGCTGCGGCTTCGACACCGGCACCGCCGCCGATATCGTCACCGCGCACGTGTTGGCGATGTATGTGCCCTCGTTCTTCACCGGCCACCTGATCGCCCGTTTCGGCGCGCGCAGCATCGTGGCCACCGGCCTCGGCATCCTCGCCGCCGCCGGGTTCGTCGGCCTGATGGGGGTGGAACTGGAGCACTTCTTCGTCGCCCTCGTGCTGCTCGGCGTGGGCTGGAACTTCGGCTTCATCGGCGCCACCACGATGCTCGCGGGCGCGCATGAGAGCTACGAGCGCGGACGGATCCAGGGCATGAACGACATGATCGTCTTCGGCGGCGTCACCCTTGCCTCGCTGGCCTCGGGCGGGCTGATGAACTGCTCGGGCGGCAATGCGCAGGAGGGCTGGATCGCGGTGAACCTGGCGATGATTCCCCTGCTCGCGCTGGCCGGGGCCGCGCTGATCTGGCTGGTGATGCGGCCGAAGGACGAGATCGCCTGATCGGGCGGGGGCGCGGCGGGCTCCCCGGCGTGTTCACCTTCTCTTGCCTTGTCGCCGCCCCTGCCGCGCGTTATCCCTTGCCCGACCGCAAGCGAGCGAGGCCGAGATGACCCACAACCCGATCCGCCCATGGCGCAACATCGAGCGCCGCAAATCGCGCCAGATCATGGTGGGCAACGTGCCCGTGGGCGGCGACGCGCCGATCTCGGTGCAGACGATGACCAACACCGATACCACCGACGTGGCCGCCACCGTGGCCCAGATTCAGGCGGCGGCGGACGTGGGTGTCGATATCGTCCGCGTCTCCACTCCCGACGCGGCCTCGACCAAGGCGCTCAGGGACATCGTGCGCGAAAGCCCGGTGCCGATCGTGGCCGACATCCATTTCCACTACAAACGCGCGATCGAGGCGGCCGAGGCGGGCGCGGCCTGCCTGCGGATCAACCCCGGCAACATCGGCTCGGCGGACCGGGTGCGCGAGGTGATCCGCGCCGCCAAGGACCATGGCTGCTCGATCCGCATCGGCGTGAACGCCGGCAGCCTCGAAAAGCACCTGCTCGAAAAATACGGCGAGCCCTGCCCGGAAGCGATGGTGGAATCGGGCCTCGACCATATCCGCATCCTCGAGGACAACGATTTCCACGACTACAAGATCAGCGTGAAAGCCTCCGACGTGTTCCTCGCCGCCGCGGCCTATCAAGGCATCGCCGAGGCGACCGACGCGCCGATTCACCTCGGCATCACCGAGGCGGGCGGCTTCGTCTCGGGCACGATCAAGTCGGCCGTGGGGCTGGGCAACCTGCTCTGGGCCGGGATCGGCGACACCATCCGCGTGAGCCTCTCCGCCGACCCGGTGGAAGAGGTCAAGGTCGGCTTCGAGATCCTGAAATCGCTGGGGCTCCGGCACCGCGGCGTCAACATCATCTCCTGCCCGTCCTGCGCCCGGCAGGGGTTCGACGTGATCAAGACGGTGGCGATCCTGGAAGAGCGGCTGGCCCATATCCACACCCCGATGAGCCTGTCGATCATCGGCTGCGTGGTGAACGGCCCGGGCGAGGCGCTGCTCACCGACGTCGGCTTCACCGGCGGCGGCGCCGGGTCGGGGATGGTCTACGTCGCCGGCAAGCAGGATCACAAGCAGGACAACGCCGGCATGGTCGACCACATCGTCGAGCTGGTGGAGAAACGCGCCGCCGAGATCGAGGCGCAGGCGGAGGCGGACGCGAAGGCGGCCGAGTAGGCGGGGGGCACCGTGGCTGTCGAGACGGATGGCTCAAGGCCGGTTTGACGCCCGCCGTCGGCACCAACGGCAACTGACGCGGTAGGCGCGTCAGAACACGCTTGCGTGAACGCACATATGGCAACCTCTCGATCGCCATATTCTTGCCAAGTGTTTCATTTACCTGAATGCCCGTGAAACGGCGTGAGAGGTATGCGATGGAACAGGCAATCCAAGAGACTCCGGCGAAGTTCGGTCTGGTCGGGTTCATACTCGGTGTCGCGAGTATCGTCGTTATCCTCATTCAGCTTTCTGCGTTTTTTGAGCCGCAAGAGCAGAGCACCGGCTCTGTCATTGGCGAGATCGCCGCCGACATCAGGCTATCGGCCACGCGGGCCTTGTCGGGCGCGCCAGCCCCGGACCCGGCGTCGGCGCCCCGGGATTACAGCACGATCATCACCATCGCGGCGCTCATTTCGGCGGGGGGCGCGGTCGTGCTTGGTGCCTTGGGGCTATATCGCAACGAACCGCACCGGCTTTCCTACATGGCGGTTGGCGTGGGTATGTCCGCCTTCGTCATGCAGTATCTGTTCTGGTTGGCGCTCCTGGTTTGCGGCGTGGCGCTGCTCATCAGCATTATCGGCAATCTCGACAGTATTTTCGGCTAGCAGAAACCTTCATAGTCAAGACCGACCTTCACCGCTCGATACGCGGGTGATGTCACCGCATGGCCGCCATGAGGCCCGGTCGGCCCGCTCGATCCTGGCACCTGCGTTTTCACCCTGCAAGGCGGACCGGAAAACGCACATTTTCCGGTCCAGAATTCGTCCGAATTCCGGCCCTGCGTCGGCTGACCGCCGACAGCGCCGGAAATCCCGTCAGGTCAAGGAGTTCACTGCTTGCCTTCGCGCAGTTCCCCAACGATTTCGACCATCCCGCCGAGCGGCACGTAGCCGCGCACCAGTTGGTCTTCCATCACGAAGGTCGGCGTGCCGGTGATCTGCAGCCGCTGCGCCAGCGCGTGGTTGTCGCTGATGATTTCATCGACCCGGGGGGCGGTCATGCCGTCGAGGATGGCGTCGCCGTCGAGACCGAGGCCGTCGGCCAGCGCCACGAGGCTGTCGGGCGTGACGTTGCCGCGCATCGTCATCAGCGCATCGTGCAGCGACTCGTAGGCCGCGCCGCCATCGCTCAGCAACGTCGAGACCGCGAAGCGCGAGGCCAGCAGGCTTTCCTCGCCGAGGATCGGGAATTCCTTGTAGATGATGCGGATGTTGCCATCGCTCTCGATCAGTTCCTGAAGCTCCGGGTAGGCCTTCTTGCAATAGCCGCACTTGTAATCGACGAACTCGACGAAGGTGACATCGCCGTCGGGGTTGCCGCCCACGAACGACACGCCGTCATTGAAGATCGCCTCGGCGTTGGTCTTGACCAGCGCGGCGTCGCCCGCCACCTGCTCGGCGGCGCGGCGGCGTTCCAGCACCTCGATCGCCTCCATGATCACGTCGGGGTTGTCGAGCAGGTAGGCGCGCACCTCGTCTCGAAACGCATCGCGCTCGCTATCGGTCATGGCGTCGATCTCGAAGGCGGACGCGGGCGCGGCGGCGAGGCCGGCGGCGAGCGCGAGGGCGGGGAGGTAGCGGCTGGTCATACTGGCTCCGATCTGGAATTTCACGTTTCGTCGGACATTGGCGCAACCGGGGCCGGGGCACAACCGGGCGCGGCGCGGCGCCGCGTCACGTCTTGACCTTTCGCCCCCGAGGGGGCACCCCGGACGGATCCAGACTAGCGAGGGCGGTATGAAGGCATCAAGGCGGTCCGAGGTCGATCCCTTCATTGTGATGGACGTGATGGAAGCGGCGCGCGCGGCGGAAGCGGCGGGGCGGCACATCATTCACATGGAAGTCGGCCAGCCCGGCACCCCTGCCCCAGAGGGCGCGCGGCGGGCGGTGATGGACGCTATGGAAGCGGGGCCGCTCGGCTATACCGTGGCGCTCGGCCTGCCCGAGTTGCGCGCGCGCATCGCCCGGCTCTACGCCGAGTGGTATGGCGTCGATCTCGACCCGGCCCGCGTGGTGGTCACCGCCGGCTCCTCCGGCGCCTTCCTGCTCGCCTTCACCGCGCTGTTCGATTCGGGCGACCGGGTGGGCTTGGGCGATCCCGGCTATCCCTCCTACCGCCAGATCCTCTCCGCCCTCGGTTTCACCCCCGTCGGCATCCAGACCCGGGCCGAGAACCGCTACCAGCCGGTGCCGGGCGATTTGCCCGAGGGGCTTGCAGGACTGATGCTGGCCAGCCCCGGCAACCCCACCGGCACGATGCTGGGGCATGACGAGATGGCGGCACTGGTCGCGGCCACCCAAGAGCGCGGCATTTCGCTGATTTCCGACGAGATCTATCACGGGCTGCACTACGGCGCGCGCGGCGTGAGCGCGCTGGAGATCACCGACGAAGTGTACGTCATCAACTCGTTCTCGAAGTATTTCTCGATGACCGGCTGGCGCGTGGGCTGGATGGTGGTGCCCGAGGATCACGTGCGCCGCGTCGAGCGGATTGCGCAGAACCTGTTCATCTGCCCGCCGCATGCCAGCCAGATCGCCGCCCTCGCCGCGCTCGATTGCAGCGACGAGCTGGAGGCCAACCGGGCGGTCTACGCGAAAAACCGCGCCTTGATGCTGGAGGGGCTGCCGAAAGCCGGGTTTGACCGGATCGCCCCGCCCGATGGCGCCTTCTACGTCTATGCCGATGTCTCCCACCTCACCGACGACAGCCGCGCTTTCGCCGCGGAGATCCTCGATCGCGCCGGCGTGGCGGTGACCCCGGGGCTGGATTTCGACCCGGTTCGCGGCCACGGCAGCTTGCGCTTTTCCTACGCCCGTGCCGCCGCCGACATCGAGGAAGGGCTGGTCCGGCTCGCGCGGTTCATGGCCGCGCGCGGATGAGCGGGGCGGCCTGCGCCGGGCGGGGCTATGCAGGACATGCCGGCGGGGTATAGTTGGGCGAAAAAGGGCAGAGCTTTGCAGCGTTTCCTTCTTCTTCTCGGGCTGATCTGGCTCCTCGCCGCGCCGGGGGCCGAGGCGCAACAGGCGCTTTCCGGCCTCGCCCGGCTCACCGACGCGGGCGTCGAGATCAGCGAACGGCGCGGCCGGGTCGAGATCGGGCTGGGCGTGACCCAGGCGGTGCCGTGGCGCATCTTCACCCTCGACGGCCCGCCGCGCGTGGTGGTCGATTTCTCCGAACTGGACTGGACCGGCGCCGACCCCGAGGCCCTCGCCTCGGCCGCCACGCAGATCGACGCCATCGCCATGGGCACGTTCCGGCCGGGCTGGTCGCGGATGGTGATCGCGCTCGCCGGGCCGATGGCGGTGACCGCCTCCGAGATGGACACGCGCGGCCCGGGCGCCCGGGTGCGGCTCCGGCTCGAAGCCACCGACGCCGCGGGCTTCGCCGCCAGTGCCGGCGCCCCGGAAAGCGCGCTGTTTCAACGCGCGCGCGGCGCCGGGATCGAGACGGACGCGCCGCCCCCGGCGGCGGGCCGGCTCGTCGTCGTGCTCGATCCGGGCCACGGCGGGATCGACCCCGGGGCCGAGCGCGAGGGCCTTCGCGAGGCCGACCTGATGCTCACCTTCGCGCGCGAACTCAAGGACGTGCTGCTGCGCGCCGGCCTCTTCGACGTGGTGCTGACCCGGGACGACGACATCTTCGTGCCGCTGGAGGAGCGGGTGACGATCGCCCGGCGCGCCGGGGCCGACGTGTTCCTCTCGCTCCATGCCGACGCGCTGGCCGAGGGCCATGCCGAGGGCGCCACCGTCTACACGCTGGCCGAAGAAGCCTCCGACACCGCGTCGGCGGCGCTGGCCGAACGCCACGACCGCGCCGACCTGCTGGCGGGGGTGGACCTGTCGGACACCGACGACGCGGTGGCGCTGGTGCTGATGGACCTTGCCCGCACCGAGACCGCGCCGCGCACCGACAGGCTCGCGGAGGCGCTGATCGAGGGCATCCGCGGCACCACGCAATCGACCTACAAGCATCCGCACCTCGAGGCCGCCTTCTCGGTGCTGAAGGCGCCCGACATCCCCTCGGCGCTGATCGAATTGGGATTCCTCTCGTCGGAACGCGACCGCGCCAAGCTCGCCGATCCGGCCTGGCGGATCAGCGCCGCGGAGGGGATTCGCGACGGGCTGCTGTTCTGGGCGCGGGAAGACGCGGCCCTCAGGGACCGGCTGCGCCGCTGACCCCGCCTATCGCGATTTCGTGACCGGCCGCGCATATCTTGGTCTTGTAATATTCAAAAAGATGAATATTATCGTCCTCAACAAAGCAACACCGCCACGGGCCAACGCGAACAGGCGCCGGTGGCAACCAGACCAAAAGGAAGATCCGATGCTGAACTTCATGATGGGCCGTCAGGCCACCGCCTCCCGCTTGTCGCCGCAAGATGCCGTCGCGAAAGCGAAAAACGGCGAGATCGTCGTTGTCGACGTGCGCGACCACAACGAGCTGATGATGACCGGCAAGGCCGAGGGCGCGGTGCATATCCCGCTCAGCGTTCTGCAGATGCAGGCCAACCCCTCCTCGCCCGATTTCCACCCCGCGCTCGACACGTCGAAGCCGATCGCCGTCTATTGCGCCTCCGGCGCGCGCTCGTCGATGGCGGCGCAGGTCTTCCAGCAGCACGGTTTCGAAGAGGTGCACAACATCGGCGGCCTTGGCCACTGGCAGATGGCCGGCGGCGCGATCGAACGCGCCTGAGCCAGAAGGTTTTTCAACGTCCCTCCCGGACGCTGACTTGCCCCGCGATCTTCCGGTCGCGGGGCTTTTTTGTGTCTGTGTCGGGCTTCACCGGGTGGTGGGAAAGGTCTCAGCTCTTGCCCCGGCCACCGGCTTTGCCTTTTTGCTCTTTGGCTTTCCGGCCCTTGCCCTTGCCATCGCGCTTCGCGTTGGGGCCTGCCCCTTTCCCGACACCGGCCCGCTCGCGCGCCGACGAGGCAACCTTGGGCGATGAACCCACCTGGCTCCCGGCGCTGCGCTCGGCGCGTCCGCCGCCGCAATCCCCGGCCGCGCAGGATTCGAACGTCGGCAGGTGCCTGGTTTGCGATGCGGCCATCAGGTTGTTGAAAACACGGGTCACATCCGGGTAATCCGCGACCGCTGGCAGAAGCTCGCGCTCATAGAGCGCCATGTTGGTGATCTCGCCGACCACGCCTGCCGCGTAGGCTTCGGCCAGCGTTGCCGGCAAGGGCTCGAGGGCACGGGTGCCGTCGAGCCATGGATTGGTGGGAATGGCGACATCGTGTTTCGCCAGCAGCCGGATCAGCGCGTCCGAATGCTTCTTTTCGGCCGCGAGGATATTGGAGAACGCGGTGTTCGGTCCGTATTCGTCGATCAGGGCGGCGTAGACCGCCGCCGCGTGATACTCGTCCATCAAGGCTTCGAGAACCGCAGCCTCGGCCTCGTCGGAAAGCGAACCAGCCTGTGCACTGGCCGCGAAGGCAACTCCCGTCGCCAGAACGGCGAGCGTCTTGGTGAATGATTTCATGGTCTTCTCCTGCTGAATGCGAAGCGTTTCGCCACTACGGCGGCGACAATCGCAGAAGGACCTTAAAAATCGGGCAAGAATGGGGTGGTTTGAAGCGACAGGCCGCGTCAAACCGTCACGGCACACACTCCTGCCTAGTAGTGAATCGCGCGCCCCCAGGCGTCGAGCACGCTTTCGTGCATCATCTCGCTGAGCGTCGGGTGCGGGAACACGGCTTGCATCAGGTCTTGCTCGGTGGTCTCCAGCTGCCGGCCGACGACGTAGCCCTGGATCAGCTCGGTCACCTCCGCGCCGATCATGTGCGCGCCGAGCAATTCGCCGGTCTTGGCATCGAACACGGTTTTCACGAATCCCTCGGGCTCGCCGAGCGCGATCGCCTTGCCGTTGCCGATGAAGGGAAACTTGCCCACCTTCACATCATGGCCCAGCTCCTTCGCCTTCGCCTCGGTGTAGCCCACGCTGGCCACCTGCGGATGGCAATAGGTGCAGCCGGGGATGCTTTCGGGGCGCACCGGGTGGGCGTGCTCCCCGGCGATCAGCTCGGCCACCATCACGCCCTCGTGGCTGGCCTTGTGCGCGAGCCACGGCGCGCCGGCGATATCACCGATGGCATAGAGCCCCTCCACGCCGGTGCGGCAATAGGCGTCGACCACCACGTGGCTGCGGTCGATCTCGACGCCCAGCTCCTCCAGCCCGAGATCTTCCACGTTGCCGACGATGCCGACCGCGGAAATCACCGTGTCGAACGCGTGTTTCCCGGTCTTGCCGCCCCGTTCGATCTCCGCCGTCACCTCCGCCTTGCCACGGTCCAGGCTCTTGACGATGGATTTTTCCCAGATCGTCATCCCCTGCTTCTCGAAGGCCTTTTTCGCGAAGGCCGAAACCTCTTCGTCCTCCACCGGAAGCACCCGGTCCATCACTTCGACGACCGTAACATCGGCCCCCAGTGTACTGAAAAAGCTGGCAAACTCGATGCCGATGGCACCGGAGCCGATGACCAGGAGCTTTTTCGGCATATGCGGCGGCTCGAGCGCGTGCCGGTAGGACCAGACCCGATCCCCGTCGGCCTCCAGCCCCGGCAGGTCTCGCGCCCGCGCGCCGGTGGCGAGGATGATGTTTTTCGCTTCAAGATCGAGCTCTTCCTTGTCGGTCTTGACGTGCACCTTGCCCTTGGCGGGGAGCGACGCGATGCCCATCACCACCTCGACCTTGTGCTTCTTGAGCAGGTGCCCGACGCCCGAGGAAAGCTGCTTGGCCACGCCGCGCGAGCGTTTCACCACCGCGTCGAGATCGTAGCCGATCTTCTCGGCCTTGAGGCCGAAATCCTTGGCGCGCCCCATCAGGTGGTACACCTCCGCCGAGCGCAGCATCGCCTTGGTCGGGATGCAGCCCCAGTTGAGGCAGATACCGCCGAGGTGCTCGCGCTCGACCACCACCACCTTGAGCCCCAGTTGCGCGGCCCGGATGGCGGCGACGTAGCCCCCCGGCCCCGCGCCGACAACGATAAGGTCATAGGTTTTTCCGGCCATGCGCGCCTCCATCGAAAAAGTAGTTTGACATTAAACTATTCTTGACCGGCCTTCAATCATGCCGGTGAGATAGCCGTCATGCCAAGCCTACATGGCACGCGCGCGAAATGACACCCGTGGTTGCCCACGGGTGCCGTCGGGTTGATCGGTAGGTCTGACGCCTCAGGCCCGCAATTCGCGCAGCACCGCGCCATAGCCGCCGTCGCGCTCGAACTCGCGCTCGTGCGGCGTGTCGGGGCGCGCCAGCGCGGCGTTGCGGTAGGGGAACCGGCCGTAGCGGCGGATCACTTCGCGATGCGCCTTGGCGTGCTCGAGATTTGCGGCGCCGGTCTCGGGCATCCGCGTGAGCATCAGCCGCACGCAGCGGTCCTGATCGGTCTGGCTCTCGGAGTGCATCAGCGGCAGATAGAGGAACTGCCGCGCCGGCTCGTCGATCTTCATGTCCCAGCCCTTGTCGATCGCGCATTTGGCCGCCGCCAGCGCCGGCTTGTCGGAGGAGAAGGCGCGGCCCTCACCCCGGAACATGTTGCGCGGGAACTGGTCGAGCAGGATCACGTAGGCCAGAACGCCGGACGGATAGGTCAGCCAAAGCGAATAGGCCCCCTCCTGCGCCTTGCGCCAGGCGGATTCGAACCGCTCGCGGATACGCGCGTCGAGCGCCTCGTCGGTCTTGTACCATCCTTCGGGTCCAACCTCGTCGAGCCAGAACGCCAGTATGTCTTCGGGTGTCGCCATCGCCCCATGCCTCCTTGCCTGCCATGCCCCGGGCGATTCCAGCGTTACAAAAGTTTCACATCCACGCAAGCCGATTTCGGATTATTGCGCGACTGTTTGCGTATCTGTGTCCGCGCTGCCTTCTTCGCCGGCATCCTCAACCGCGTCTGCATAATACTCCTGCGCCATGTCGACAGCGACCGGCGAGGCCGAGGGCAGAACCGCGGCGTAGCTTTGGGTTTCGGTCACCGCCGGCGCCGCGCGGCGGGTGGTGCGCCACAGGCCGTAGCCGACGAGCAGGAGCATCATCACCGCGAGGTAGATGAAAAACCCCTGTGGGCCGATCACCGTCATCGCCCAGCCGGTCACCAGCGGCCCGGCCACCGCGCCGACGCCGTTGACGAACATCAGGCCCGCCGAGGCCGCGGCCATGTCGTCGACCTCGAGGAAGTCGTTGGTATAGGCAAGGAGCAGCGCGTAGAGCGGGTTCGAGGTGCCGCCGACGAGGAAGGCGGCCACGATCAGCGCCGGGTAACTGCCCGAGAAGATCACCGGCACCAGCGCCGCCGTCGCGCCAAGCCCCGCGACGGTCAGGATCAGGCTGCGGCGGTCGACCCGGTCGGAGATCCAGCCGATCGGGTATTGCATCACCAGGCCGCCGACGTAGATCATCGCGATGAAGAATGACAACCGCCCGATGCTGAGCCCGATCTGGCTGGCGAACACCGCCGCCATGCCGAACAGCGCGGAAAACACCGCGCCCATGATCATGATCCCCACCACGCCCAGCGGCGAGATCCGCACCAGGTCGCGCAGCGTCATCCGCCGCGCGGTGGCGAAGGCCGGGGTCGGGCTCACCGAGAGCAGGATCGGGGCGAAGGCAAGCGACACCAGCACCGAGGGCAGGATGAACAGCAGATACCCGCCCGGGTCGGCCAGCACCACGAGGCCCTGCGCCGCGATGATGCCGATCATCTGCACGATGAGGTAGAGCGAGAGCGCCTTGCCCCGGTTCTGGTTGGTCGCGGCGTTGTTGAGCCAGCTTTCGGCGGTGACGTAGACGCCGGAGAAGGAAAAGCCGATCGCCACCCGCAGCAGCGTCCAGGCGATCGGGTCGGTGATCACCGGAAACAGGATCAGCGCGGCCGAGATGAAACTGCCGAGCGCGGCGAAGACACGCACGTGCCCGACCCGCCGGATCAGCCATGGCGTGGCCCGCGAACCGCCGAGAAAACCGGCGAAATAGCCCGACATCACCACCGACATCTCGTAGGTGGAAAACCCCTCGATCGCGCCACGCAGGCCAAGCAGCGTGCCCTGGATGCCGTTGCCGACCATCAGCAGCATCACCCCAATCAGGAGCGCCCAGGAGCTTTTTAGAACGTCAAGCATGGCCCACCTCTAGCAGATACCGCCGCGCCGTAGCATCCCGTGTCCCACCCGTCGCCTGGAAAACGACTCGACTGCGCGAAAAAACGCCGGCGCCCTCATCCCGACGAAGAGATGTCCGCCCCTCGCCGCCGCAGGGTTGCCGAAGGCGCAGCGGATGTTTCGCCAAGGGGGTGGCAAGCGCCGCCCGGCTTGCCGCTTCAGAGCGAGGTCACCCAGAGGATGGTGGCATCCTCCTCGCTGGTCGAGATCACGTTATGGCCCATCGAGGCATCGTAATAGGCGCTGTCGCCCCGGCGCATCTCGACCGGCTCGTAGAACTCGGTGATCAGCCGGATCGCCCCGGTGAGCACGTAGAGAAATTCCTCGCCGTCATGGCGCACCCAGCCGTCGAACTCGTCGAAACTGCGCGCGCGCACCCTCGCGCGATAGGGCAGCATCGCCTTCTTGGTAAGCGCACCGGCGAGCAGCTCGTGCTCGTAGGTGGCGGTGGGATGGGCCTGGCCCTCGCCAGTTTTCGTCACCGTCATCCGGCCCGACACCTTGGCGTCGCGCGGCGGCGTGAAAAGTTGAGGCACCGAGATTTCCAGCCCCACGGCAAGCTTTTTCAGCGCCTCGTAGGTCGGGCTCATCTGGCCGTTCTCGATCTTCGACAGCGTCGAGCGCGCGAGCCCGGCCTGGCTGGCGGCCTGTTCCAGCGTCCAGCCGCGCGACTTGCGCAGGGAGCGCACCCGTTCGCCGAGGTTGAGCGGCTGCGGGTCCGGCGCATCGTGGCCCGACTGGCGGGCAAGCTGGATCAGGTTGGGTTCTGGCGGGATCACGGGTTCCATGGCGCTTGATATACGCCCGCGCGCGGCACTTGCAAGCGCAGGCCCGGGCGGCATAGTGGCCCCATGCTCTCCGTCGATGCGCCCGGACCCGCCCTCCCCCCGCCGCCCGGCCGGTTCAACCTCGCGGCCTACGTGCTCGCGGGCGGCGCGGCCACGCCCGGCAAGGTGGCGCTGTCGATCCTCGGCGCCGATGCGCCGGAGGATTGGACCTATGCCCGCCTCGCCCGCGCCGTGGGCGGGATCGCCGGCGGGCTCGCCGCGATGGGGCTCGCGCCCGGCGACAGGGTGCTGCTGCGGCTGGGCAACACGGTGGAATTCCCCCTCGCCTTTCTCGGCTGCATCGCGGCCGGGCTGGTGCCGGTGCCCACCTCCTCGCAGCTCACGACGCCCGAGATCGGGCCGATGGCGGCGCTGGTCGCGCCCCGGCTGATCGTGGCGGGGCCGGGCATCGCCCTGCCCGACCCTCTGCCCTGCCCTGTGCTGACCGAGGCGGAGCTGCACGATCTGGCCGCCCACGCCCCCGAAGCGCCGCGCCTCGGCGACCCCGAGCGCCCGGCCTACGCGGTGTTCACCTCCGGCACCTCCGGCCGCCCCCGCGCCGTGCTCCACGCCCACCGCGCGATCTGGGCGCGGCGGATGATGTGGAACGGCTGGTACGGGTTGCGCCCCGACGACCGGCTGATGCACGCCGGCGCCTTCAACTGGACCTATACCCTCGGCACCGGGCTGATGGACCCGTGGAGCCGGGGCGCCACGGCGTTGATCCCGGCCGCCGGCACAGCGCCCGCCGACCTGCCGGCGCTGGTCGCCGAACACGGCGCGACGATCTTCGCCGCCGCGCCCGGGGTGTATCGCCAGATGCTGCGCGCGGGCCTGCCGCCCCTGCCCCGGCTGCGCCACGGGCTCTCGGCGGGCGAGAAACTGGCCGACCCGATCCGGCACGCCTGGCAAGTGGCCACCGGCACGGCATTGCACGAGGCCTTCGGCATGTCGGAATGTTCCACCTTCGTCTCCGGCAACCCGGCCCGGCCCGCACCAGAGGGGGCGCTCGGCCACGCACAGCCCGGCCGCCGCGTGGCGGTGCTGGGAGACGACGGCGCGCCGGTGCCGCGCGGCACGCCCGGCCTGCTCGCGGTGGACGCCGCCGACCCGGGGTTGATGCTCGGCTATCTCGGGGCGCCCGAGGCCACCGCCGCGCGGTTTCGCGGCGGCTGGTTCGTCACCGGCGACCGCGTGGCGATGGCGCCGGACGGCGCGCTGCGCTACCTCGGGCGCGACGACGACATGATGAACGCCGGCGGCTACCGGGTGTCGCCGGTCGAGGTGGAGGCGGCGATGGCGGCGCATCCGGGGGTGCACGAGGCGGCCTGCGTCGAGGTCGCGGTGAGCGAGAGCGCCAGCGTGATCGGCTGTTTCTACGTGCCCGAGGCGGGGCCGGTGGCCGAGACGGCGCTCTCGGCCCATGCCCATGCGCGGCTCGCGCATTACAAGTGCCCGCGCCTCTTCGTGGCCGTCGACACCCTGCCGCGCGGGGCCAACAACAAGCTCCTGCGCCGCGCGCTCCGCCGCAAGCTGGAGTCGGGCGAGATCGCGCTGCCCGCGCCGCCGGGCCGCAACCCGGCCGGATGAGGCCGCGCCGCCGTCAGTCGCGCGCCCGCGCGGCGGCGAGCAGATCGGCAACCCCCTCCGACAGCGGCAGGGCCCCGTCGTGAATATCGGCGTCGGCCACCCAGCGCGCGGCGGCGGCATCGTCGGCGGCGCAAAGCGCGCCGCGCGCATCTTCGCAGGCCACCGCGACGAGGAAGAAATGGTAGAGCAGCCGCCCGTCGGGCGCGTGGTGCAGGATCTCCTTGCTGCCAAGCTGGGGCCCGGCGCTGGCTCTGAGCCCGGTTTCCTCCATGAGTTCGCGCAGGGCCGCCTCGGCCACGGTTTCGCCCGGCTCCACCTTGCCGCCGGGAAAGCCCCACAGCCCCTGGTCGGGCGGGTTGGCGCGCTGCACCAGGAGCGCCTCGCCGGGCCGGAGCGCCACCGCGAGCACCCCCAGCACCGGCGCGGCGGGGCTCATTCCGCGGCCCGGTGGCGCGGCTTCAGCATCTCGGCGAGGTAGTGCCCGGTGTGGCTTTCGGCCACCGCCGCCACCGCCTCCGGCGTGCCCTCGGCCACGATCCGCCCGCCGCCGTCGCCGCCCTCGGGGCCGATGTCGATGATCCAGTCGGCGGTCTTGATGACGTCGAGGTTATGCTCGATCACCACCACCGTGTTGCCCGCCTCGACCAGTTCGTGCAGCACTTCGAGCAGCTTTTTGACATCCTCGAAATGCAGCCCCGTGGTGGGTTCGTCGAGGATATAGAGCGTGCGGCCCGTGGCGCGCTTGGACAGCTCCTTGGAGAGCTTCACCCGCTGCGCCTCGCCACCCGAGAGCGTCGTGGCCTGCTGGCCGACCTTGATATAGCCAAGCCCCACCCGCATCAACGCGTCCATCTTCTCGCGGATCGAGGGCACCGCCTTGAAGAAGTCCTGCGCGTCTTCCACCGTCATGTCGAGCACGTCGGCGATGGACTTGCCCTTGAACCGGATTTCCAGCGTTTCGCGGTTGTAGCGCGCGCCCTGACAGGTTTCGCATTCCACGTAGACGTCGGGCAGGAAGTGCATCTCGATCTTGATCAACCCGTCGCCCTGGCAGGCCTCGCAGCGCCCGCCCTTGACGTTGAAGCTGAACCGCCCCGGCTTGTAGCCGCGCGCCTGGGATTCCGGCAGCCCGGCGAACCAGTCGCGGATCGGGGTGAAGGCGCCGGTATAGGTGGCGGGGTTGGAGCGCGGGGTGCGGCCGATCGGGCGCTGGTCGATGTCGATCACCTTGTCGAGATGTTCGAGCCCCTTCACCGCGTCGCAGGGCGCGGGCGTTTGCCGCGCGCCGTTCAGGCGCATCGAGGCGGTCTTGAACAGGGTTTCGATGGTGAGGGTGGATTTGCCGCCACCCGAAACGCCGGTGACGCAGACGAACTGCCCGAGCGGGAAATCCACCGAAACCCCTTGCAGGTTGTTGCCGGTGGCGTTTTCCACCCGCACCGCCTTGCCGTTGCCCGCGCGGCGCAAGGCGGGCACGGCGATCTCGCGCGCGCCGGTGAGGTATTGCCCGGTGAGCGAGGCGGGGTTCGCGGCGACCTCTTCGGGGGTGCCGCGCGCCACCACCTGGCCACCGTGCACACCCGCGCCGGGGCCGATGTCGAAGACGTAATCGGCCTCGCGGATCGCCTCCTCGTCATGTTCCACCACGATCACGGTATTGCCCTGGTCGCGCAGGTTTTTCAGCGTATCCAGAAGCCGTCCATTGTCGCGCTGGTGCAGCCCGATGGAGGGTTCGTCGAGCACGTAGAGCACGCCGGTCAGCCCCGAGCCGATCTGGGAGGCAAGCCGGATGCGCTGGCTTTCGCCGCCCGAAAGCGTGCCCGCGTTGCGGCTGAGCGTGAGGTATTCGAGCCCGACGTTGTTGAGAAAACCGAGCCGCTCGCGGATTTCCTTCAGGATCGCGCGGGCGATCTCGTTCTTCTGCGCCGAGAGGTGTTTCGGCACCGTCTCGCACCAGTCGAACGCCTCGCGGATCGACATTTCCACCACCTGGCCGACGTGCAGCCCCGCAATCTTCACCGCCAGCGCCTCCTCGCGCAGCCGGTAGCCGCCGCAGGCGCCGCAGGGGCGATTGTTCTGGTAGCGCTCGAATTCCTCGCGAATCCAGTTCGAATCGGTCTCACGGTAACGCCGCTCCATGTTGGGGATCACGCCCTCGAAGGGGCGCGTGACCTCGTAGACCCGCCCGCCCTCGTCGAAGCGGAAGCGGATCTCTTCCGCGCCGGTG
Organism: Sinisalibacter lacisalsi; assembly: GCF_014640115.1. GTDB lineage: Bacteria > Pseudomonadota > Alphaproteobacteria > Rhodobacterales > Rhodobacteraceae > Sinisalibacter > Sinisalibacter lacisalsi. The sequence continues at coordinate 502,658 of NZ_BMGI01000002.1, forward strand.
CCGTGCAGGAACACCTGCTGCACATGCGCCGGCAGGTCTTTCCACGGCGTGTCGCGGTCGAACTCGTAGTGCTTCGCGATCGCCTCGATGGTCTGGCGGAAATAGGGGGACTTGCCCTTTCGCCACGGTGCCAGCGCGCCGTCGTAGACGTTGAGCGAGGTGTCGGGCACGATCAGGCGCTCGTCGAAGAACAGCTCGACGCCGAGCCCGTCGCAGGCCGGGCAGGCGCCGAAGGGCGCGTTGAACGAGAACAATCGCGGCTCGATCTCGGGGATGGTGAAACCGCTCACCGGGCAGGCGAATTTCTCCGAGAAGGTCATCCGCTCCGGCTCACCGTCCTCGGGCCTGGGCGCGGTTTCGAGCACCGCGATACCGTCGGCGAGGTCGAGCGCGGTGCGCAACGAGTCCGCCAGCCGCGTCTCCAGCCCCTCGCGGACGATGATCCGGTCGACCACCACGTCGATGTCGTGGCGGAAGTTCTTCTCCAGCTTCGGCGGATCTTCCAGCTCGTAGAAGCCGCCATCGACCTTCACCCGTTGGAAGCCCTGTTTGCGCAGTTCGGCGAATTCCTTGCGGTATTCGCCCTTGCGGTCGCGGATGATCGGCGCGAGCAGGTAGGCGCGGGTGCCCTCCTCCATCGCCATCACCCGGTCGACCATGTCCTGCACCTGCTGCGCCTCGATCGGCTTGCCGGTGGCGGGCGAATAGGGCGTGCCGGCGCGGGCGAAAAGCAGGCGGAGATAGTCGTAGATCTCCGTCACCGTGCCCACGGTCGACCGCGGGTTCTTGCTGGTGGTGCGTTGCTCGATCGAGATCGCGGGGCTGAGGCCGGAGATGTGATCCACGTCCGGCTTCTGCATCATGTCGAGAAACTGGCGCGCATAGGCCGAGAGCGATTCGACGTAGCGGCGCTGGCCCTCGGCATAGATCGTGTCGAAGGCGAGCGAGGATTTGCCCGAGCCTGAGAGCCCGGTGATCACCACCAGCTCGTCGCGCGGAATATCCACGTCGATGCTCTTGAGATTGTGTTCGCGCGCGCCGCGCACCTCGATGAACTTCTGTTCAGCCATGGGCCACCTCGTCTGACCCGGCCTTGATACGCCAAAGCGCGCGGGCCGCCAATCGGAAAAAGAGAACGAAAGCGGAACCCGGCTGCGCCGGAATGCCCTCTCCCCAAGCTCGTGATACATGGCTTACAATAACGCAGGTTCAACCCCCGTCACGGAGCCCGACATGCTGCGCCTCATCGCCTTTCTGCTCATCTTCCCCGCCGCGCTCCTGGCCCAGGGCGCGCCGAAGACCATCCTCGTGCTCGACGGCTCCGGCTCGATGTGGGGCCAGGTCGACGGAGTGAACAAGATCGTGATCGCGCGCGAGGTGATCGAGGGGCTGCTGACGACGCTGCCCCCCGAGCAGGAACTGGGGCTGATGAGCTACGGCCACCGCCGCAAGGGCGATTGCGCCGACATCGAACTGCTGATCGCGCCGGGCACCGACCGGGCGGCGATTCTCGACGCGGTGAACGCGATCAACCCGCGCGGCATGACCCCGCTTTCCGACGCCGTGATCGCCGCCGCCGAGGCGCTGCGCTACACCGAGGAGGCGGCGACGGTGATCCTCGTTTCCGACGGGATCGAAACCTGCGACCGCGATCCCTGCGCGGTGGGCCGCGCGCTGGAGGCCGCGGGCGTGGGCTTCACCGCGCACGTGGTCGGCTTCGATGTCGCGGGCGAGCCCGAGGCGCTGGCGCAGCTGCAATGCCTCGCGGAGGAGACCGGGGGGATGTTCCGCACCGCCGCCAATGCCGAGGAACTGGCGCGTGCGCTCGACGTGGTGGTGCGCACCCCGGACCCGGCGCCGGACCCCGCCCGCGTGACCTTCCAGGCGCTCGACGGCGCGCAGGGGCGGGTGATCCGCGACGGGCTGGTCTGGTTCGTCGAGACCGACGCGGCGGGCGTGGTGCTCGACAATGACGCCAGCGCGCCCGAGCCGGTGGTTTCGCTGCTGCCCGGCGAAGGGCGGGCCGAGGTGCTGCGGCTGGCCGACGAGGCGGTTGCCGAGGCGCGGTTCACCGTCGGCGCCACGCCGCTCACGGTCACGCTGGTGCTGCCCGAGTTCCGCCCGCCGGCCCGCGTCTCGCCCCCCGCCGAGGCCCCCGCCGGGGCGACGATCCCGGTCGCGTGGACCGGGCCGGATGCGCCCGACGATTACATCTCGGTCGCCGAGGCCGGCGCGCCGGAAGGCAGCCGCACCAGCAAGGTGTTCACCGAGCGGGGCAACCCGGCGATCCTGCGCCTGCCGATGATGCCGGGCGACTACGAAATCCGTTACGTTCTGCGCGAGGGCCTGCAGGTTCTGGCGATGCAGCCGATCACCCTCACCGAAGTCACCGCCGCGCTCGACGCCCCCGCCAGCCTGCCCGCCGGGAGCGAAATCAGCGTCGGCTGGGACGGGCCGGATTATGACCGCGACTTCATCGCCATCGCCCGGCCCGACGCGCCCGATACCGGCTTCGAAGTGCGCGCCTATACCGGCAACGGAAACCCGGCGCGGTTCAGGGCCCCGGCAACGCCCGGCGACTACGAGCTGCGTTACGTCGGCAACGACAACGGCACCCGGGTGCTCGCCCGGCAGCCGCTCACGCTCACCGAGTAGCACGCCCCAGGCGTCGCACGACCACGGCGGCGCCGACGCCTTCGCCCGACCGGCCGGGCCACCTTTCCCTGCGCGGCAATCCCCGTTACCAAAGGGGCATGGTCAAACTCGTCATCTTCTCCGATCCGATCTGCCCGTGGTGCTACATCGGCAAGGCCCGCCTCGACCGCGCGCTCGAGGCGCGGCCCATGCACCCGTTCGAGGTGGAATGGCATCCCTTCATGCTGAACCCCGACATGCCGCCCGGCGGGATGGACCGGCGCGCCTACCTGGAAGCCAAGTTCGGCGGCCAGGAGGGCGCGGTGCGGGCCTATATGCCGATCGTCGACGAGGCCAGGAGCGCGGGGCTCAACCTCAACCTCGAAGCCATCGCCCGCACGCCGAGCACGATCGACGCCCACCGCCTGATCCACTGGGCCGGACTGGAGGGGCGGCAGACGGCCGTGGTGTCGGCGCTGTTCCGGGCCTATTTCGTCGAGGGGCGCGATATCGGGGCGGCGGAGGTTCTCGTCGAGATCGCCGAACGCGCGGGCATGGACGGCGCGGTCACCGCCCGCCTGCTCGCCACCGAGGCCGATGCCGCCGACATCCGCGCCCGCGATGCCGATGCGCGCGCCAGGGGCGTGCGCGCCGTGCCCACCTTCCTCGTGGCGGGCACCCACGTGGTGCCCGGCGCGCAACCCACCGCGCTGTGGCTGAACGTGATCGACGAGCTCGCCGGCGACGCCGCCGACGGGCCGGCGCAGGAAAGCGGGCCCACCGGCTGAACCCGGCCGCTGGCCTCTGGCCATTCCCGGCAGCTTGCGGCAAAGAGGGGGCTCGAAAAGGACCCCCCCGATGCCACGTCTGCTCGCGCCCACGCGCCCCCTGCCCTTTGGCGAACTTGTGCTGCTGCTCGCGGCGCTGATGTCGATGATGGCTTTCGCCATCGATTCGATCCTGCCCGCCCTGCCCGAGATCGCCGCCGAATTCACCCCGCAGGATGCCTCGCGGGCGCAACTGGTGATCGCCGCCTTCATTCTCGGCACCGGGATCGGGCAATTCTTCATCGGCCCGTTCTCCGACAGTTACGGGCGGCGGCGCGCGCTGATGCTCGGCGTGGGCCTGTTCATCGCCGGCGCGCTCGGGGCGCGGGCGGCGGGGTCGATCGAGGCGCTGCTCGCCTTTCGGCTGTTGCAGGGCACCGGCGCGGCGGCGAGCCGGATCGTCAGCCAGGCGGTGATGCGCGACCTGTTCTCCGGCCGGGCGCAGGCGCGGGTGGGCTCGATCGTGTTCTCGTTCTTCGTCATCGTGCCCGCGGTGGCGCCGATGATCGGGCAGCAGATCATCGCCTTCGTCGGCTGGCGCGGGCTGTTTGCGAGCTACGGCTGGCTCGGCGCGGTGGTGCTGACCTGGTTCCTCCTGCGCCAGCCCGAGACGCTGCGCCCGGAGAACCGCCGCGCCTTCCGCCTCGGCCGGGTGCTGGTGGCGATGCGCGAGGTGCTGGCCACCCCGGTGGCGCTGCGCTACCTGCTCGTCGCCAGCCTCGGTTTCGGCCAGCTCATGGCCTATATCTCCTCGGCGCAGCAGATCTACGTCGACGCTCTCGGCGCGGGCGACCGCTTCGTCTACTACTTCGCGGGCGTGGCGCTGATCTCGGGGCTGTCGGGCTTCATCAATTCCCGGCTGGTGATGCGGCTGGGAATGCGCCCGCTCGCCTCGGTCGCCTTCGCCAGCCAGGGGCTGATCGCGGCGGCGCTCGCCGTGCTCTGGCTGTCCGGCATCATCTCGGCGCTGCCGCAGGGCTGGCAACTGGTCATCTTCATCGCCTGGTCGGTCAGCCTGTTCTTCATGAACGGGCTCACCTTCGGCAACATCACCGCGCTGGCGATGGAGCCGCTCGGCCACATCGCCGGCACCGCGAGCGCGGTGATCGGGGCGCTGTCGTCGATCCTGGCGGTCGCCATCGCCGCCCCCGTCGGGCTCGCCTACAACGGCACCCCCGGGCCGCTGCTCGCCGGGGCGGCGATCTGCTCCGTCCTCGCGCTGGCGCTGATCCGGGGCGATCGCGACCGGGTGCGCGGCTAGGCGCCGGGCCTACCCCGTCGCCCGCGCCAGCATCCGCGCCCTGAGCACCCCCGCCGCGCCGAGCTGCACCACGTAAGCCAGCATGATCGGCACCAGGAAACTCGGCCCGAAACGGTCGAGCGAGAACGAGGCGAGGATCAGCGCCAGCGTGATGTAACGCGTCACCATGTGCCAGTAGACGGCTCGGCCCTCGGGGCTGTCGCCGGTGAAGGCGGTGGCGAGCGCGATGGCCACAGCATAGAAGGTGAGCGTCGCGGCGAAACCGATCGCCAGCGTGGCCGGATCGAGGCGGAACAGGGCCTGGGCGCTGTCGAGCGAGAACAGGTAGAAGACGATCCCCGCCATGGTGATCTGCGAGATCGCCCGGGCGTGACGCTCGGCGAAGGCGACGAGACCGGGGGCGTCGTCGCGCGCCCAGCGGCTGATCAGGAACGGCAGCACGATCAGCACCAAGAAGGGCGCGAAGGGCGGGACGCGCAGCGAAGCGCCCGTGGCCACCCCCGCCGCTTCGACAGGCGGAAAGAACGGCGCCGCGAGGCCCGGGAAGGCGTCGAAAACCAACGTCACCGGCAGGATCAGCGCCAGGTTCACCACCGAGAGCAGGAACCCCAGCCGCACATCCGCGCCGGCGCTGCGGATCCAGGCCATCACCATGCCGCCGCCGGGCAGCAGCGCGAGCAGGAAAAGTGCGGCGGCGATGCCCAGATCGCGGCTGAGCCAGCCGATCAGCAGCGCGGCGGCGGCGAGCAGAACGAAGTTCAGACCAAGGTTGAGCGCGATCGGCCGCGCCTCGGCCCGGCCCAGCCGCAGCGCGGCGGTGTCGAGGCGAAACAGCGTCGGGGTGACGAGGAAGACCCCCGCGAAGATACAGACGAGGGCGGAAAAACCAAAGCCGCCGGTGAGCGCACCGACGCCGAGGCCCAAGCCCATGGCGGCGAGAAGGATCAGGATCTGTTGCATGGCTTCCCCGGTCTGGCCCTCGCTGCACATGGCGCCGCGACACGCGCGATCAAGCCGGGCAGTTTGTCGCGGGCGGGCCCGGGCGAAATCCGCGGCGGATTTCGGGCCGATTTCCGTACGGAAATCGTCGCGGTTTCCGTACGGAAACCGCCCTGCCCTCAGCCCTTGCGCTTCACCGTGCCGGCCTTCTCGGCGAGGTCGCGGGCGATGGCGAAGGCGCCCTTGATCTTGTCGGCGTCGCGCGCCCAGTCGCGGCGAATGACGATCTTGTTGTCGCGCACTTTCGCCAGCCCCTTCTGGTCGTTGAGGTATTCCACCAATCCTGCGGGGTTGGCGAACTTGTCGTTGTGGAACTGGATCGTCGCGCCTTTCGGCCCGCCGTCGAGCCGGGCGATGCCCGCCTTCTTGCACATCGCCTTGATCCGCACGATCAGCAAGAGCGTGTTGACCTCGCGCGGCAGCTTGCCGAAGCGGTCGATCAACTCGGCGGCGAAGCCTTCGAGCTCCACCTTGGTGCTCAGCCCCGAGAGCCGGCGGTAGAGCCCCAGCCGCACGTCGAGGTCGGGCACGTAGTCGGCCGGGATCAGCACCGGCACACCGAGGTTGATCTGCGGCGCCCATTGCTCGTCGGCTTCGGTCAGCCCCTCGCTCTCGCCCGAACGGATCTTGGCGATCGCTTCCTCCAGCATCTGCTGGTAAAGTTCGTAGCCCACCTCGCGCATCTGGCCGGATTGTTCCTCGCCGATCAGGTTGCCGGCGCCGCGCAGGTCGAGATCCTGGCTCGCCAGCATGAAGCCGGCGCCGAGGCTGTCGAGGCTGCCCAGCACCTTCAGCCGCTTTTCCGCGCCGGCCGTGAGCGGCACGCGCGGCTTGGTGGTGAGGTAGGCGTAGGCCCGCGTCTTCGCCCGCCCGACCCGGCCGCGGATCTGGTAGAGCTGGGCCAGCCCGAACATGTCGGCGCGCCAGACGATCATGGTGTTGGCGGTAGGGATGTCGAGGCCGGATTCGACGATGGTGGTGGCCAGCAGCACGTCGAACTTGCCATCGTAGAAGGCGTTCATCCGGTCGTCTAGCTCGCCCGCCGCCATCTGGCCATGCGCCACCACGTAGCTCACCTCAGGCACCTGGGTTTGCAGGAACGCCTCGATCTCGGGCAGTTCCTTGATCCGCGGCACAACGAAGAAGCTCTGCCCGCCGCGGTAATGCTCGCGCAGCAGCGCCTCGCGGATCGTCACGCTGTCGAACTCGCTCACGTAGGTGCGGATCGAGAGCCGGTCGACCGGCGGCGTGCCGATGATCGAGAGGTCGCGCACCCCCGAGAGGCTCATCTGCAGCGTGCGCGGGATCGGCGTGGCGGTGAGGGTGAGCACGTGCACGTCGGAGCGCATCTCCTTCAGCCGTTCCTTGTGGCTCACGCCGAAGCGCTGTTCCTCGTCGATCACCAAGAGCCCGAGGTTCTTGAACCGGACCGACTTGGCCAGAAGCGCATGGGTTCCGACGACGATATCCATCGTGCCATCGGCGATGCCCTTGCGGGTGCGCTCGGTCTCGCGCGCGCCGACGAAGCGCGAAAGCTGCCCCACGGTGATGGGAAAGCCGCGGAAGCGCTCGGCGAAGCTCTTGTAATGCTGGCGCGCGAGCAGCGTTGTCGGCGCGATAACCGCCACCTGCATGCCGCTCATTGCCGCCACGAAGGCCGCGCGCATCGCCACTTCGGTCTTGCCGAAGCCGACATCGCCGCAGATCAGCCGGTCCATCGGCTGGCCGCTGGCGATATCCTCGATCACGTCTGAAATCGCGGAGAGCTGGTCTTCGGTTTCCTGGTATGGAAAGCGCGTGGCGAACTCTTCCCAGGCGTGGTGCGGCGCTTCCAGCACCGGCGCCTTGCGCAGGGCGCGTTCAGCCGCGAGGCGGATCAGCTTGTCGGCGACCTGCCGGATGCGCTCCTTGAGCTTCGCCTTCTTGGCCTGCCACGCGCCGCCGCCCAGCTTGTCGAGAAGCCCTTCCTCGTGGCCGAATTTGCTAAGCAGTTCAATGTTTTCGACGGGGAGGTAAAGGCGGTCTCCGCCGGCGTATTCGAGCACCAGGCATTCGTGCGGCGCGCCCGCGGCGGTGATCGTCTCGAGCCCGGTGTAACGGCCGACGCCGTGATCGACATGAACCACCAGGTCGCCCGGGCTGAGCGCATTGGCTTCGGTGAGGAAGTTCTCGGCCCGCCGCCGTTTTTTCGGCGCGCGGATCAGCCGGTCGCCCAGCACGTCCTGCTCGGAGACGACGGTGAGGCCGATGCCGGTATCGGTCCGCGCCTCGAAGCCGTGCTCCAGCGGCCAGACCGCGAGGTAGACCCCGCCATGGCTCTCGGGCACGTCGCGCCAGTCGGCGATCTCGGCGGTGGCGGTCAGCCCCTCGTCGGCCAGAAGCCCCTTCAGCCGGTCGCGCGCGCCCTCGGAATAGGAGGCGACCACCACCGCGCCCGCTTCGCGCTTTGCCCGAATGTGATCCGCCAGGGCACTGAACAGGTTGATCTTCTCCTGCTGCCGCTCCGGGGCGAAGTTGCGCCCGATCCGGCCGCCGCCGTCGAGCACACCCGGCCCCGTGGCGCGCGGCAACTGGGCGAACTCGATCACCCGGCTTTGCGCCGTGGCCGCCTCCCAGCCGGACTCGTCGAGGTAGAGCAGCTGCGGCGGACAGGGCTTGTAGACCGAATCCATCCGCCCCTTCGCCGCCATCGCCGCGCGCCGCGTGTCATACTGGTCGGCGATACTCTCCCAGCGCGCCAGTCGCGTGGGCACAACCTGATCGTCGAGCATCACGCTGGCGCCGGGCAGGTAGTCGAACAGCGTCTCCAGCCGCTCGTGGAAGAACGGCAGCCAATGCTCCGCCCCCTGGTGCTTGCGCCCCGCGCTCACCGCCTCGTAGAGCGGATCGTCGGTCGTCGTCGCGCCGAACTCGATCCGGTAATTCTGCCGGAACCGGGTGATCGCCGCGTCGTCGAGGATCACCTCGCTCACCGGCGCCAGCTCGACCACCGAAAGGTTCTCGGTGGTGCGCTGGGTGACCGGGTCGAACCGGCGCGCGCCGTCGAGCACGTCGCCGAACAGGTCGAGCCGCACCGGCCCCGCCTCGCCCGGCGGGTAGATGTCGATGATCCCGCCGCGCACGGCGAAGTCGCCCGGTTCCATCACCGTGGGCGCCTGCGAAAAGCCCATGCGCACGAGGAACGACTTGAGCGCGTCGACATCGATCCGGCTGTCGACCCGGGCGGTGAAGCTCGCCTCACGCAGCACCTCGCGCGCCGGCAGCCGCTGGGTGGCGGCGTTCAGCGTGGTGAGCAGGATGAAGCGCTGCGTCGGCATGCCGTGGGCGAGGGCCGCGAGCGTGGCCATCCGGGTCGCCGACACGTCGGGGTTGGGCGACACCCGGTCATAGGGCAGGCAATCCCAGGCCGGAAAAGTGATCCGGGTGACATCCGGCGCAAAGAAATCGAGCGCCGCCGCCATCGCCGCCATCCGCCGCGCGTCGCGCGCGACATGCACGACCGGGCCGCCGGAGTTTTCCAGTTCGCGGGCGAGGAGCCGGGCGTCGTATCCCTCGGGAGCCCCCGAGAGCGTGATGGGGCGTGGATCGGTCATGGCCCGGGGCTGTTACTCCGCGCTGCGGGCGGGATCAACCGGTGATCGCGCAGCCGGCGCGCACCGCCGCTCAACCGCCCAGAACGCCGATCGACATGTTCTGGTACATCCCCCACATCGCGGTGATGAAGACCGAGATCATGCCGACGAACTGGGTTTGCACCCGGTGGCGGTGCATCCGCTTGCGCAGTTCGGCACCGGTGAGCGCACCGGCCCGGATCAGGTTCGCGGTGCGCAGCGACAACAGCCCCACGAACGACATCGGCGTGACGAGCAGGAACACCGCCTGGGCGAACTCGATGCCATACCAGAACCCCAGCAGCGCCAGCGCGGTGATCAGCCCCGAGGCCAGAGCCACCAGCCAGATCCCCGAGACGCCGGCGATGTAGAACAGCCGGTTGACGTTGATGCGCACCATGTCCTCGAGGTCGCGCTCGGCCTCGCCGCCGTGACGCCCGGCGCGCTGCACCATGTCCCAGGGCACGCCCAGAACCCAGTGCGAGGTGGTCGACCAGACCACGGCCAGTGCGATCCAGTACCACAGGTTGGAAAAGGATCGCATGTCGATGAGTTCGAAGACCGCCGAATACCAGTCCACCGTACCGCCTGTTGTCTGCCCCTCAATACGCGCCCCTCTTAACGCCCCGCATGGCCGAGCGCCAGCCCCGAGCGGGAAGCCTTGAGCCGGAGGCCCCGGCGTGGCAGATGGGGAACGCAATTGCCACGGAGACAGACATGAGCCGCACCTTTGCCCCCTTCCCCGCCACGCGGCTGCGCCGCATCCGCCGCACCGAGGCGCTGCGCGGGCTCGTGCGCGAAACGCAACTCTCGGTGACCGACCTGATCTGGCCGGTTTTCGTGATGGAGGGCGAGAACGAGGCCCACCCGGTGCCGTCGATGCCCGGCGTCTCCCGCCTCAGCATCGACCGGGTGGTGGCCGCGGCGCGCGAGGCGCGCGATCTCGGCATCCCGGCGATCTGCCTGTTTCCCTACGTCGACCCGGCGCTGAAAACCGAGGCCTGCGAACTGGCCTGGGATCGCGACAACCTCTCCAACCGCGCCACCCGCGCGATCAAGGACGCCGTGCCCGAGATCGCGGTGATGACCGACGTGGCGCTCGACCCCTACAACGCCAACGGCCACGACGGGATCGTGAAGGACGGCGAGATCGTGAACGACGAAACCGTCGAGGCGCTGGCGCGCATGGCGCTGGCGCAGGCCGAGGCCGGGGCCGACATTCTCGGCCCCTCCGACATGATGGACGGCCGCATCGGCGCGATCCGCGCCGCCCTGGAGGCGAACGGCCACCCGAACGTGACGATCATGTCCTACGCCGCGAAATACGCCTCCGCCTTCTACGGCCCCTTCCGCGACGCAGTGGGCGCCTCGGGCGCGCTCAAGGGCGACAAGAAAACCTACCAGATGGACCCGGGCAATGCCGGCGAGGCGCTGCGGCTGGTCGAACGCGACCTGACCGAGGGCGCCGATATGGTGATGGTCAAGCCGGGCATGCCCTATCTCGACATCGCCCGCGCGGTGAAGAGCGAGTTCCGGGTGCCCACCTTCGCCTACCAGGTCTCGGGCGAATACGCGATGCTGATGGCGGCGGCCGAGAACGGCTGGCTCGACGGCGAAAAGGTGATGATGGAGAGCCTGACCGGCTTCAAACGGGCGGGCCTCGACGGGATCCTGACCTATTTCGCCCCCCGCGCGGCACGGCTGCTCAACGGCTGACCACGCGGCGGGACGAAATCCGCGGCGGATTTCGTAACGGAAAACGGACGTTTTCCGGGCCGTTTTCCGCGGCGGAAAACGCGCCCGCGGCGGGCCGGGCGCCGCTTCGGCGCGGGAGCGGAGTTTCGCCATCTGAGCGAGGTCACGGGTGACAGGTGCGCGGGCTTGGCGTATCATTCCGCCCGTTCCCGGGCGCAAGACCCGGGCGTGGGCACGAGGCATTCGAAAGGCGGCAGCACGATGAGCAAACTCTCCAGACGCGGTTTCATGGTTACCCTTGGCGGCGGCGGGCTTGCGCTCGCGGGCTGCGGCAACGGCATGGGCTCGGAAGGCCCCTCGCGGATCGACGCGCGGGTCGCCGCCACGCTGCAACAGATGTATCAGGAAGTGCCCGACAGCCGGCGGCTGGAGGAAAAATCGGTCGGCATGCTGGTGATGCCGCTGGTCACCGAAGCCGGCTTCGGCGTCGGCGGCGCCTACGGGCGCGGCGCGCTGATGGTGGGCGGTGTCGCGGTGGATTACTACGCCCAGACCAAGGCGAGTTTCGGCATCCAGGCCGGGGCGCAACAATATGCCCACGTGCTGTTCTTCATGACCGAAGACGCGCTGGCCAATTTCCGCACCGCCTCGGGCTGGGTGGCGGGGGCCGACCTGAAATACGCCGTCGCCACCGAAGGCGGCCGGATTTCCGCCGACTCGATCACCACCATGAGCCCGGTCGTCGCCCTCGTGTTCAGCCAGGCCGGGCTGATCATCGGCGCGACGCTGGAGGGCTCGAAATACACCCGGATCATTCCCTGACCCGATCCCGGCGGCCGTGGGCCAGGCCCGCGCCGGTCGTTCAGTAGGCGCGCGCCGCGCCCTGGGCGAAGAGCGCGCCGAGGCGGTCGAGGATCGCCCATGGCGGCTCGATCCCGAGGCTGACATCGCGCGCCCAGTCGGCGGCGGCGAGGCTCATCTTGTAGCGGTGCCCGTCGGGATCACGGCAAGGCGCCATCGCGATCACCTCGTAGACCGCGCGCGCCTTGGCCGCCATCACCGGGTTGGGCCAGGGCCGGTTGCGCAATTCATCCATGAAGACGAGATCGCAGCCGCAATCGAGCAAGCCCGTTTGAGCGATACACAGGTCGTGGCGCTGACAGGCGGCGTCGAGCAGGTCGAGCGCGGGGCCGGCGCCGTGGTTCGGCCCGCACCAGTTGCCATGCACCGGAAAAGCCATGCCCTGCGCCACCGCGGGCGGCGCGATGAGCAAGGCAAACAGCAGGGCGATCACGCGGGTCATGGCGTCAATTCTGCGCCAGGGATCGGCCCGCGTCCAGCGCCGCTTTGCCGCACGGCGGGGTTTGGCCAGCAGGACGGGACGAGTCCTTGCGCCGGACCCTATCGCGCCCGCAGCAGCCCCGCGAGCACCCCGGGCAGCGCCTCGGGCAGGTCTTCGGCGATCAGCCCCGGGCCGAAGGCGCGGGCGGCCTCGGTGTGTAACCAGGCCGCCGCCTTCGCCGCCGCGAAGGCCGAGAAGCCGCGCGCCATCAGCCCGGCGATCAGCCCGGTCAGCACGTCGCCCGCCCCGGCAGTCGCCAGCCACGGCGCGGCCCGGTCGTAGGCCGCGAGGTGAATGGCGCAGCGCCCTTCGGGCGAGGCGATCACCGTGTCGGGCCCCTTGAGCAACACCACCGCGCCGGCCCGCGCCGCCGCCTGCCGCACCGCTTCGAGCCGGGAGGGCGCGGGACCGCGCGTCGCCGGGCCCGCCAGATCCTCGGCGAGATCGGGAAAAAGCCGAGCGAATTCGCCAGCGTGGGGGGTGAGCACCGTGGCGCTGTGCAGGAGGGCGAAGAGCGTGGCCGGGGCTTCGGCGAAGGCGGTGAGCGCATCGGCGTCGAGCACGGTGGGGCGGCCGGCGCCGAGCGCCACCGGCACCAGCGCGCGGGCCCGCGCCACCCCCAGTCCGGGGCCGAGCGCGAGCGCGTTCAGCCGGGTGTCGTCGAGCGCAGCGGCAAGCCCGGGGCCATCCTCGACCGCGGTCAGCATGATCGCGGTGAGCTGGGCCGCGTTCTCGGCCAGCGCCGGGCCGGGCGTGCCGAGCGTCACCAGCCCGGCCCCCACCCGAAGCGCCGCGCGCGCCGCGAGCCGGGCCGCGCCGCCCCTGGCCGTGCCGCCCGCGAGCACCAGCGCGTGGCCGTGGCCGTATTTGTGCGCCCCGGGGCTGGCGCCCTTGTCGAGCCGGTCCGGGTCGGGCGCCGCCACCAGCGTTGCGAGCGCGCGCACCCCGTCTGCCCCGAGCGCGGCGCGGGCCTGGCCGGGCGTCAGCCCGATATCGGCCACCACCGCGCGGCCGCAGCGTGCCGGCCCCTCGGCCAGCACATGGCCGAGCTTCAGCGCGTGAAAGCTCACGGTGAGCGTGGCGGCGGCCACGCCGTCGCCTTCCGGGGGCGCCAGCGGGCGGCCCGAATCCATGCACAATCCCGAGGGCGCATCGACCGCGACCACCCGCCCCTCAGCCCAGGCCATTTCCGCCAGCGCGTTGGCCGCCCGCGCCGCCACCCCTTCGAGCGGCCGGGCCAGGCCGGTGCCGAACAGCGCGTCCACCGCGAGATCGGCGCCGCCGAGCGCGGCCAGCGCCTCATCCAGTCCGAGCACCGGGCCGAGGGCTGCCCAGCGATCATGGTTGCTGCGGGCGTCGGGCGGCAGCCGGTCAGGCGTTCCCAGAAATCCGAGGCTCACGCGCCAGCCGCGATCCGCCAGCAGCCGGGCGATGACGAAACCGTCGCCGCCGTTGTTGCCCGGCCCGCAGAGCACCACCGCATCACCCGCGCGCGCCGCCAGTTCGGGCCAGTGCCCGAACACTTCCGCCAGAACGCCCGCGCCCGCGCGCTCCATCAACGCATCCCCGGTGACCGCGCCCGAGGCGATCGCGGCGCCCTCGATGGCGCGCATTTGGGCAGATGTCAGCAGCATGGCCATGGTCGGCGCCCCTTTTCTTCGCATTTCGCCCGGTTTCGCGGCTTAATGCACAAATTTTATGCACGGCGGATGGAATCCTGCCTCCCGCCACGCTACCACGACCCTATCCAATTGAGGCCGCCCGGCGAAAGTGGTCAGTGGGCGGCGAACCTGAACCCACGGGGGGAATGAACATGAAAAAGATCGAAGCCATCATCAAGCCGTTCAAGCTCGACGAGGTGAAGGACGCGCTGCAGGAGATCGGCGTGCAGGGCCTGTCGGTCATCGAGGTCAAAGGCTTCGGCCGGCAGAAGGGCCACACCGAGCTGTATCGCGGCGCCGAATACGTCGTCGACTTCCTGCCGAAAGTGAAGATCGAGGTGGTGCTCCCGGCCGACCAGGTCGATGCCGCCATCGAGGCGATCATCGCCGCCGCCAAGACCGACAAGATCGGCGACGGCAAGATCTTCGTCAGCCCGGTCGAGCAGGCGATCCGCATCCGCACCGGCGAAACCGGCCTCGACGCCGTTTGACCGGCCCCGCGAGCCTAAAATCCAAACTCTGAAACCAAGGGAAAATGTCAAATGAACAACGCTGACGTTCTCAAGCTGATGTCGGAAGAAGATGTCGCCTACGTCGATATCCGCTTCACCGACCCGAAGGGCAAGCTGCAGCACGTGACCGTGGTTGCCGGCCTCGTCGACGAGGACTTCCTCGAAGAGGGCTTCATGTTCGACGGCTCGTCGATCGCCGGCTGGAAGTCGATCGAAGCCTCCGACATGAAGCTGATGCCCGATCCGGGCTCGGCCTACATCGACCCGTTCTATGCCGAGAAGACGCTCTGCCTGCACTGTTCGATCGTCGAGCCCGACACCGGCGAGCCCTACGAGCGCGATCCGCGCGGCACCGCGCAGAAGGCCGAAGCCTACCTCAAGTCCACCGGCATCGGTGACGTGGCCTATTTCGGGCCGGAAGCCGAGTTCTTCCTGTTCGACGACGTGCGCTACTCGGTGACGCCGCACAAGGTTTCGTTCCAGCTCGACGCGGTCGATGCCGCCTGGAACACCGATACCGAATACGAGATGGGCAACATGGGCCACCGCGCCCAGCACAAGGGCGGCTACTTCCCGGTCAACCCGATCGACGACGGCCAGGACATCCGCTCGGAAATGCTCTCGACGATGAAGCAGATCGGCATGAAGGTCGACAAGCACCACCACGAGGTGGCCAGCGCCCAGCACGAGCTTGGCCTGATCTTCGACAGCCTCACCACCCAGGCCGACGAACTGCAGAAATACAAGTACATCATCCACAACGTCGCCGCCGCCTATGGCAAGTCGGCCACCTTCATGCCCAAGCCGATGAAGGGCGACAACGGCTCGGGGATGCACGTCAACATGTCGATCTGGAAGGACGGCAAGCCGCTCTTCGCCGGCGACAAGTATGCCGACCTGAGCCAGGAAGCGCTGTGGTTCATCGGCGGGGTGCTCAAGCACGCGAAAACGCTGAACGCCTTCACCAACCCGGCGACCAACTCCTACAAGCGCCTCGTGCCCGGTTTCGAAGCCCCGGTGCTGCGCGCCTACTCGGCCCGCAACCGCTCGGGCTGCGTCCGGATCCCGTGGACCGAGAGCCCGAAGGCCAAGCGCGTCGAGGCCCGTTTCCCCGATCCGGCGGCGAACCCCTACCTCGCCTTCGCGGCGCTGCTTATGGCCGGCCTCGACGGGATCAAGAACAAGATCGATCCCGGCCCGGCGCAGGACAAGAACCTCTACGACCTGCCGCCCGAAGAACTGCAGGACATCGAGACCGTCTGCGGCTCGCTGCGCGAGGCGCTCACGTCGCTGGAGAACGACCACGACTTCCTGCTCGCGGGTGATGTCTTCACCAAGGACCAGATCCAGGGCTACCTCGATCTGAAGTGGGAAGAGGTCTATGCCTACGAGCACACCCCGCACCCGGTGGAATACCTGATGTATTACAGCGTCTGACCCGACCGGGACGACACAACCAGAGGGGCGCCTTGATGGCGCCCCTTTTTTCTTGTGCACTGGTCGCTTGAGGCGCGGCGCGAAACAGTTGCGACGGGCCGCCGCGATTTGAGCCCGAAATAAGACAATCCTTGGCCCTTCGATGTTCAATAATCTTGAAAAGATCAAATTGTAGCCGGATTCTTGGGATTACCTGTGGTTGATCTGATGGCAGGAGGGCCCGTGATGACCGGATTCGCCAACAGTACGATTGCAGCGTTGTGTTACGCAAACGAGACCGAGATCGACTTCCAGGAGCTGAGCCATGAACTGGGCCGGGCGCTCTGGACCAACCCCGAGGGGCAGCTCGACATCGACGCTGCCTACGATGATTTCGTGGTCTACGATCTGGCGACGATGCGTATCTGTCTCGCCTATACCCGGCTCGCGGGCGCCCTGCCGGACGCCGAGACCGCCCCGCGCTTTGCCGAGTGCATCGTGGTGTCGGTCGGGCCCGGCCCCGACGGCGTGCCCGCCGGTCCCGGCACCGAGGACCGCGCAGCGATCTGCCAGGGGCTGGCCGACCGGATCACCATGCACTGCGGGCCGGAACGTTTGATCGTGCGCGAATACCCCGGCGCCTTCGATGCCGACGCGCACGACGCGCTGGTGGAAGACATCGCCACCCCGCGCGCCCGCAACCTCACCGCGCCCTACGACCCGCGCACCGAGGAACTGATGTGGGAGATGGCGCAGAAAGCCTGGAGCGAAACCGCACCGGCGCCGGAGCCGCAGCCGGAATACAGCGCGGATGTGATCGACATCACCGCCGCGAAGGCCGCGCGCGACGCCACGCCGGAGGAGGACGACGAGGACGCGCTCTGGGACCGCGACCCCGAGAGCCAGCCGATCGTGCACCGTGCCGCCGTCAACGGGCTGAACGCGGCGATGCTGGTCTTCGCCCTGCCGGTGGGCGCGGCGCTGCTCACCCTGGCCGTGCTCGGGCGCGAGAGCCTCGGCTTTTCGGCCCGCACCACGGCGATCACCGGCTCGGTGATGGGCGCGTCGCAGACCGATGTGGCCCAGTCCCTGCTCGCGATGCTGAGTTGACCCCGGCCCCGGATTGCGCGCCGGGGCCTCAGATCACCGCCGCGCGCCCGGCCAGCGCCGCGCGGTCCTCCGGCGCGAGCGTCTCCATCGCCAGAACGAAGGTGTGGATCGAGAACACCACCGCGCGCGTGCGCGCGAGGCGTTTGAGCACCTGCCGCTCCATCCTCAGCCAGCGCGCGCTGCCCGGCGCGCAAGACCGCGTCTCGCCCTCCCGGCGCGGCTGGTGCAGGGCGGGATCGCCGTAAACGAGCGCATTCGCCCGCCAGATCGGCCGCTCCGGCTGGAGCCCGTCGAACAGGCGCTGCACCCGCCGGGCAATATCGTCATCATACGCCGGCACCGGCACGTGGATCGCGGTGAGCGGGCGCAGGAACTTCTGCGCCAGCGTCCAGCTTGCCGGAAAGCAGAGCACCGCACCGGTGAGCACATGTTCGCGCGCGCCGGCGGGCTTTTCGAGAATCACCAAGTCTTCCTGCACCAGCCGCCCGGCGGTGGCGAGCGGATCGGCCCGGTCGAGCGGCACGATCACGCCGTCGGGCCTCTGCACCTGCCCGGCGGACAGCGCGTAGCCGGGCGCGCCGGCGATCTCGGCCAGCACCGCCTCGAGCAATTCTTCCGCCGCCGGGCGCGCGGCGGGATCGAGCGCCAGCACCATTGCGCGGCGCGCGGCGATCAGCGAATCGCGCAGCGCCATCTGGCCGGCGAAGGCCTCGTCGGCAATCAACCATTCCCCCGGCGCAACCGGGTTCAGCCCCGGCAGGCGGCGGGTCTTCTCCTCGGCCCAGGGCCGGAACGGCAGATGATCTTGCAGGATCGGCTCGCTCTGCATCGCCACCTCAGAACCGCATGGTGAATTCGGCCAGAACGCCGTGGTGGTCCGACCCCAGCAGCGGCAGGCGCACCGCCGCGCCCTCGGCGCCGGTGGCGAGCACGAAGTCGATCGGCAGCCCGATGACCGGGTTGGGCCGGAAGGTGGTGAGCGTCGGGCCGATCCGGCGCACCCCGGCGGCGCGCGCGATCCCGCGCACCGAGGCCGAAAGCGGGAAGGCGTTGAAATCGCCGCCGATGATCTTCGGCCCCGCCAGCGCCGCGATTTCCGGCGCGAGGGCGATCACCATCTCGCGGTGCAGCGGCTGATCGGGGGTTTCGAGATGCACCGACAGCACCCAGACCGGCCCTTCGGGCATGGTCACCTGCATCGCGGTCACGCCCCGCCCTTCCAGGCAGCTCGCGGAGCCCTCGACCATCGGCCAGCGCGACGCCACCGCGACGCCGCCGATATCGCGAAAACGGCACAGTTTCTGCGACGGATAATCCGGCTTCAAACCGTCGAGCACGGCGCGATTGGCGCGGCTGACCTCCTGCAGCGTGACCGTGTCGGGCGCGCGGGCGCGAATGTCGTCGACGATGGCGGCCTTGTCGGCGAGATCGAACATCAGGTTCTTCTGGTAATGCACGATCACGCGCGGGCCCGGCTGCGCCCCCGCGCCGGGCACGACGAAGGCGATCATGGCGACCATCACGATCACGCGCCAGAGGCCCGGAAACGGCACCGGGAAAGCCGCAAAAACTCTTTTCATCCAGGCACCCTAGGTCAATCGAAAATGATCCGCAAAGCCTTCCCGCACCACGTTTGCGAGAGCCGACCGGGGCGGGCTTGCATCGGCGAGAAAATGCCAGCACCTTGCGCCGAAACGAAAGGCCGGCAGAGATGAAAACCGAGAGCTTCACCTTCACGGGCCACGACGGCGGCGAGCTCGCCGGGCGGCTCGATCTGCCCGAGGGGCCGGTGCGCGCCACCGCGCTGTTTGCCCATTGCTTCACCTGCAGCAAGAACATCCTGCCCGCCCGGCGCATCGCGGCGCGGCTGACCGAGGCGGGGCTCGCGGTGTTGCGCTTCGATTTCACCGGGCTCGGCCAGAGCGAGGGGGAATTCGCCGACACCACCTTCGCCTCCAACATCGGTGATCTGCACGCGGCGGCCGAGGCGCTGGCGGCGCGGGGCATGGCGCCGAGCCTGATGATCGGCCATTCGCTCGGCGGCACGGCGGTGCTGAAGGCGGCGGCGGCGCTGGACGGGATCAAGGCCGTGGTCACCCTCGGCAGCCCGGCCGCCCCCAACCACGTCACCCACAACTTCGCCCGCCGGCTCGAAGAGATCGAGCGGAACGGCGTTGCCGAGGTCGATCTCGGGGGGCGGAAATTCAACATTTCCAAGGCTTTCCTCGACGACATCCAGGAGCATGACCTGACCGCGGCGATCCACGGCCTGGGCGCGGCGCTCCTGGTGATGCACGCCCCGCGCGACATGGTGGTGGGAATCGACAACGCCGCCGAGATCTTCAAGGCAGCGCGCCATCCCAAGAGCTTTGTCACGCTCGGCGACGCCGACCACATGATCAGCCGCAGCGAGGATGCCGAATACGCCGCCACCGTGATCGCGGCCTGGGCCGGGCGCTACCTCGGGATCGACCGCGCCGCGCCAGCCACGCGCGCGATGCCCGCCCCCGCCGACCCTGCCCCGGAGGGCACCGTGCGGGTGCGCGAGATTGACCCGGAGGGGTTCACCCAGGAGATCGCGAACGGGCCATGGCACGGCTTCATCGGCGACGAGCCGGAAGAGGTGGGCGGCGGCAACAAGGGCCCCAACCCCTATGCCCTGCTCAAGGCCGCGCTCGGCACCTGCACCTCGATGACGATGCGGATGTATGCGCGGGTGAAGAAATGGCCGGTGACCGGGATCAGCGTCGACGTGACCCACCGCAAGGAACCCGCCGCGGACGGCGCGAAGGACGATCGCGGCCGGCCGCTGAAGGTTGACGTTTTCACCCGGCGGATCACGCTGGAGGGCGATCTCGACGACGGCCAGCGTGCCCGGCTGATCGAGATCGCCGACCGCTGCCCGGTGCACCTGACCCTGCACCGCGCCAGCCGGATCGAGACCGAGGTCGCGGGCTGACCGCCCGCGCCGGGGGGGCGCTGCCCCCCTCGCCCGTTCCGGGCTCACCCCCCGAGGTATTTCGGCCAGGATGAAGGGGCCGGGGATTGTTTCGGTCTTGACCTGCGTGCCCGCCTGCCGGAAACCGGGCGCCATGAGTACCGGACGTTTGACGATTGATCTCGACGCGATCGCCGCCAACTGGCGCGCGCTGGACGCGATGAGCGCCGCCGGCGTGCAGACCGCCGCCGTGGTGAAGGCCGATGGCTACGGGCTGGGCGTGGGCAAGGTGGCGCGCGCGCTGGCCGCGGCCGGGGCGCGGCGCTTCTTCGTGGCGGTGGCCGAGGAGGGCTGGGCGGTGCGCGAGGCGCTGGGGCCGGGGCCGGAGATCGGCGTGTTTTCCGGCCACATGCCCGGCGATACCGACATGATCCACGATCTCGGGCTGGTGCCGATGCTCAACTCGATCGAGCAGATGACCCGGCATTTCGAGGCGCTGCCGGGGCATCCGTTCGGGGTTCAGCTCGATTCGGGGATGAACCGGCTCGGCATGGAGCCGGGCGAATGGGCGGCGGTGCGCGAGATGGTGCTGGGCCTCGGCCCGCGGCTGTTGATGAGCCACCTCGCCTGTGCCGACGACCCGGACCACGAGATGAACCCGCGCCAGCTGGCGCAGTTCATCGAGATGACCGAAGGGTGCGACGTGCCGCGCTCCTTCGCCGCGACCGGCGGCATCCTGCTCGGCCCCGATTACCACTTCGACCTGACCCGGCCCGGCGTCGGGCTGTATGGCGGGCTGCCCTACGAGGACGCCCGGCCGGTGGTGGAACTGGACCTGCCGGTGATCCAGCTGCGCGAGATCGCGGCCGGGGAGAGCATCGGCTACGGCAATACCTTCGTGGCCGAACGGCCGACGCGGGTGGCGACGGTGTCGGGCGGTTATGCCGACGGGTTGTCGCGGCACCTGTCGAACCACGGCGTGCTGTTCCACGAAGACACCCCCTGCCCGATCCTCGGCCGCGTCTCGATGGACCTGATCGGCGTCGAGGTGAGCCATCTCGGCGAAGAGCCGAAGTTTCTCACCATGCTCGGCCGCCACCAGGGTGTCGATGACATCGCGGAGGCCGCGGGCACGATCGGCTACGAGGTGCTGACCCAGCTCGGGCCGCGCTATGTGCGTCGCTACGCGCGGGGGCGCGAGTGACGCCTTCGCCCGGGAATTCCCCTCGCCCGCGGGGCCGCGATGCGGTAACCGGGAGCCATGATCTGGCTGCGTTCCCTCAACCTCGCGCTCGTCGTGCTCTTTCCCGTCGCCTGGTTCGCGCCGCTGCTGCGCGCCGGGATCGACCTGCCGTTCTTCGGGCTGGAGGAGATCAGCGTGGTCTCGGGCCTGCAGGCGCTGTGGCAGACCGACGTGGCGCTGGCGCTCCTGGTGAGCTTCTTCGCGATCTTCGCGCCGATGCTCAAGGTGATCGGGCTTGCGCTGATCCAGTTCGGGATGATGCGGCGGCGGGTTCTGCCGGCGCTGGAGTTTCTCGGCCGGCTGGCGATGGCCGACGTGTTCCTGATCGCGCTCTACATCGTGGTGCTGAAAGGCGCGGGCTTCGCCCGGGTGGAAACCGGCTGGGGGCTTTATTTGTTCACCGCCTGCGTGCTGGCCTCGATCGTTCTGGCCTGGGCCACGACGAAACGGCGGCGGAC
The DNA here is from genome assembly GCF_014640115.1 of Sinisalibacter lacisalsi. Classification (GTDB taxonomy): domain Bacteria; phylum Pseudomonadota; class Alphaproteobacteria; order Rhodobacterales; family Rhodobacteraceae; genus Sinisalibacter; species Sinisalibacter lacisalsi. The sequence goes on from NZ_BMGI01000002.1 coordinate 524,365, forward strand.
ATGAGCGCGCAAGGCACAGGCTGATGGCGAAGAAACCCTCCTTCACCTGCCAGGCCTGCGGCGCCGCGCACAGCAAGTGGTCGGGCCGCTGCGAGGCTTGCGGCGCGTGGAACAGCATCGTCGAGGAAAAGCCGCTTTCGGCCGGCCCTGCATCGAAAACGCTGGGCGGGCGGCGCGGCACGCCGGTGATGCTGACCGACCTCGCCACGGAGGAAGCGCCGCCGCCGCGCGCGCGCTCGGGCGTAGAAGAGTTCGACCGGGTGCTGGGCGGCGGGCTGGTGCCCGCGAGCGCGATCCTCGTCGGCGGCGACCCGGGGATAGGCAAATCCACCCTGCTGTTGCAGGCCGCCGCAAGTTTCGCCCGCAATGGGTTGAAATGCATATATGTTTCCGGCGAGGAGGCGAGCGCGCAGGTGCGGATGCGGGCGGCGCGCCTCGGCCTTACCGACGCCCCCGTGCGGCTCGCCGCCGAAACCAACCTGCGCGACATCCTGACCACGCTGGAGGCCGAAAAGCCCGACCTCGCGGTGATCGATTCGATCCAGACGATGTGGGCCGACAACGTCGAGAGCGCCCCCGGCTCGGTGGCGCAGGTGCGCGCCGCCTCTCATGAGCTGACCAGCTTCGCCAAGCGCCACGGCGTTTCGGTGGTGCTGGTTGGCCATGTCACCAAGGACGGCCAGATCGCGGGCCCGCGCGTCGTCGAGCACATGGTCGACACCGTGCTCTACTTCGAGGGCGAGCGCGGCCACCAGTTCCGCATCCTGCGCGCGGTGAAGAACCGCTTCGGCCCGGCCGACGAGATCGGCGTCTTCGAGATGACCGGCGGCGGGTTGGCGGAGGTGGCCAACCCCTCGGCGCTGTTCCTGTCGGAACGCGAGAAACCGGCGCCGGGCTCGGTGGTCTTCGCCGGGATCGAGGGCACCCGGCCGGTGCTGGTGGAGCTGCAGGCGCTGGTCGCGCCCTCGTCGCTGGCCCAGCCGCGCCGCTCGGTGCTGGGCTGGGATTCCGGGCGGCTGGCGATGATCCTCGCGGTGCTGGAGGCGCGCGTCGGCATCCCCTTCGCCGGGCTCGACGTATACCTCAACGTCGCGGGCGGGATGAAGATCTCCGAACCGGCCGCCGACCTCGCCGTGGCCGCGGCGCTGCTGTCGGCGCGCGAGGACGTGGGCGTGCCGCCGGAAACGGTGGTTTTCGGTGAAATCTCGCTGTCGGGGGCGCTTCGCCCGGTGGCGCAGGCGGAAAACAGGTTGAAAGAAGCGCAAAAACTTGGTTTCACAACTGCCATTGCTCCGGCAGGGTCGAAATTCGGTGAAGGCTCGGGAATGCAGGTCCGCACGATGGACGACCTGGTGAGTTTCGTGGGCGAGGTTTTCGGCGCGGGGTGAGCGCCTGAGGAATTGGGAAGCGAAAGCATGGACGGTTTCACGATTGTCGACGGGATCGTCGCGCTGGTCATACTGGTATCTGCCATTCTCGCCTATTCGCGCGGGTTCGTGCGCGAGGGCATGGCGATCGCGGGCTGGGTGATCGCGGCGGTCGTGGCCTACATCTTCGCGCCCCGGGCGGTGCCACTGATCCGCGAGATCCCGGTGCTGCGTGACTTCATCGCCGACAGTTGCGAGCTTTCGGTGATCGCCGCCTTCGCCGGCGTGCTGGCGCTGGCGCTGGTGGTGGTCTCGATCTTCACGCCGCTGTTCTCCTCGGCGATCCAGCGCTCCGCGCTCGGCGGCGTCGACCAGGCGCTCGGCTTCGCCTTCGGGGTGCTGCGCGGGCTCCTGCTGGTGGCGATCGCGCTGGTGATCTACGACCGGGTGATCATCACCGAGAGCCTGCCCATGGTCGACGACTCGCGCACCGCCAAGGTTTTCGCCCGCACCTCCTCGCGGATCGACGAGCAGATCCCCGCCGATGCGCCGGGCTGGATCGTGGAACGCTACGAAACGCTGGTCTCCAGCTGCACCGTGGCCGGCCCGGCCAACTGAGCTTGACCTGACGCAATCGCCCGCGCAGGCTGCGGGCGGAGGCCGTCATGTCCGACCCGACCCGGTTCTGGGATCGCATTTCAGCAAAATACGCGCGTCAGCCGGTGGCGGACGAGATCGTCTATGCCCGCAAGCTGGCCCAGACGCAGGAGCGGCTGCAGCCCGGTTGGGAGATGCTCGAGATCGGCTGCGGCACCGGCAGCACCGCGATTGCCCACGCGCCGCACGTCAAACAGGTGCGCGCCGTCGACTTCTCGAAAAAGATGCTCGCCTTCGGTCAGGACCGGGCCGCGCGCGAGGGCGTTCGCAACGTACAGTTCGACTGCGCCGGGCTTGACGACATCGACACGTCGCGCGCCTACGACGCGGTGCTGATGCTCTCGCTCCTGCACCTGATCCCCGACTGGCAAGGCGCGCTCGACAAGGCCAGGGCACTGACCCGGCCGGGCGGGATCTTCGTCTCCTCCACCGCCTGCATGGCCGCGATGCCGCTGGCCTTGCGCCTCGTTCTGCCGGGGCTGGCGAAGCTTGGCCTGGTGCCCCGGATCAGCAGCTTCACCGCCGACGAGCTTGCCGAAGCGATCACCGCGCGGGGGTTCGAGATCGAGGAACGCTGGCAGCCGGGGCCACGCGCGGCGGTGTTCATCATCGCGCGGCGGACGGCCCCCGCGGCGGCTCGATAGTCATAAATCGGTCACATCCGGCCCGGGGGGCCGTGACACTGCTCCGACGACGCCTTATGAGGGGGCATCCCGCGCCTACAGGATTCGGAGCCGCCATGTCTTCCTGCGCCGCCATGCCGCCCGCCCACCCCTTCGACGACGACAAGCTGAGGGAGGAATGCGGCGTCTACGGCGTCACCGGACTGCCGGAAGCCGCCAATTTCGTCGCCCTCGGCCTGCACGCGCTGCAGCACCGCGGCCAGGAGGCCGGCGGCATCGTCAGCTACGATCCCGACACCGGTTTCAACTCGGCCCGCCGGTTCGGCTACGTGCGCGACAATTTCACCAAGGCCAGCCTGATGGAAACGCTGCCCGGCACCGTCGCGATCGGTCACGTGCGCTATTCCACCGCCGGCAAGAAGGGCGCGGCGATCCGCGACGTGCAGCCCTTCTTCGGCGAGTTCTCGATGGGTGGTGCTGCGATCGCGCATAACGGCAACATCACCAACGCCGAGGAACTGCGCCACGACCTGATCGAGCGCGGCTCGATCTTTCAGTCGAGCTCCGACACCGAGTGCATCATCCACCTGATGGCGCGCTCGATGGCGAAGTCGATCCCCGACCGGATGGAAGACGCGCTGCGCCGCGTCGAGGGGGCGTTTTCCATCGTCGCGATGACCCGCACCAAGCTGATGGGGGTGCGCGATGCGCTCGGGGTGCGCCCGCTGGTGCTCGGCCAATTCGGCGACGGCTGGGTGCTGTCGTCGGAAACCTGCGCGCTGGACATCATCGGCGCGCGCTTCGTGCGCGAGATCGAGCCGGGCGAAATGGTGGTAATCTCGGCCGATGGCAGCCTCGAGAGCCGCCGCCCCTTCCGCCCCAAGGCGTCGCGCTCGTGCATCTTCGAACACGTCTATTTCTCGCGCCCCGATTCGATCCTCGGTGGCCGCTCGGTCTACGAGACCCGCCGCCAGATCGGGGTGGAACTGGCCCGCGAGGCGCCGGTAGAGGCCGACCTGGTCTGCCCGGTGCCCGATTCCGGCACGCCCGCCGCGATCGGCTATGCCGCCGAGAGCGGCATTCCCTTCGGCCTCGGCATCACCCGCAACCAGTACATGGGCCGCACCTTCATCGAGCCCACCGAGCAGATCCGCAACATGGGCGTGCGCCTCAAGCTCAACGTCAACCGCGCGCTGATCGCCGGCAAGCGGGTGATCCTCGTCGACGACAGCGTGGTGCGCGGCACCACCAGCCAGAAGATCCGCGAGATGATCCTCGACGCCGGCGCCAAGGAGGTGCATTTCCGCATCGCGAGCCCGCCCACCGCCTGGCCCTGTTTCTATGGCGTCGACACGCCGGAACGCTCCAAGCTGCTCGCCGCCAACATGACCGAGGACGAGATGTGCGCTCATCTCAACGTCGACAGCCTGAAATTCATCTCGCTCGACGGGCTCTACCGCGCCGTCGGCGAGGCCAACGGCCGCGATCCGAAGGCGCCGCAGTATTGCGATGCCTGTTTCTCGGGCGAATACCCCGTGGCCCCCTCCGACATGATCGCAAAGGGCTTCACGGTGAAAGCAGCGGAATGACAGACACACCCCTTCAGGACGACCCCCGCTGGCAGAAGCTCGCGGCGCGCGGCGGGCTCATCAGCCTGCCCTTCGATGCGCCCGACGGCTGGCCGCACGGCCCCTTGCCCAAGGGCGAGAAGGCGCTGGAGGTGGGCGAAGACCGCCTGTCTTCGGCCTATTGCACGATGCAGGGCCACCGTTTCCTGCGCGCGGTGCTGCTGCTGCCGATCACCGGCGCGCGCACCGTCTTCGGCTATGAGACATGGGCCAGCGTGAGCGAGGAAAGCTGGCAGGGCTGGCTCTCCGCCCGCGCCGGGGGCGAGACCTTCGCGGGCTGCTTTGCCTGGGCCGCCAACGTGCTGCCGGGGTTCGACAGCGCCGAGCCGGTGGCCTGCAACCTCGTGCCCGGACCCATGGGCCAGCCGCCCCGCCTGCAGCCGCAGCCGGGCCAGCCGCTGCACGAGGCGCAGCGCAACGGCATCTCGCCCGAGCACCTCGCCGAGATCCACGCCGCGGCCGGGGCCGACCTCGCCGCCCTGCTCGACGCTTAAGCCCGGCTTAACCCGCGCAGGTTAGGCTCGCCGGTATCCAGAAGGATCCGGAGGGCAGGATGACCCGAACACGCGCCCATGGCGGCGCCCCCAATGCCTTCGTTGCCGAGAACGCCACGCGGCGCGGGGTGATCCCGCTCGACGAGGTGGCGCTGCTGGGCGTCGCCGGGCCGCAGGGCGCGATGCGCGCGATCATCCGCATGTCGGACGGCGATATCGTCACCGGGGCGCTCGGCGAACGCATCGCCTTGGGCGAACTCGTGGAGGTGTCGCCCGCGGGGGTGGTGATCGAGATGGCGAACGGATTTGCCGCCTTCCTGCGCCCCTATCCCTGGGGCCAGGACCGGGCGCCCGGCTGAGCGGGCCGCGCGACCCGGTGATGTGGCGCGGGCCGGCCCAAAGCGCCTTCCTGTGCAGCGCAGGGCCACGCCCGGCCCGCCTCGCGTGCCCCCGCCCGCTCGACCTGTCGCGCCAGGCCCACGACGCGACCACCGCACGGCACGCGAGCCGCGCGGCCTTGCCCCCATCGCACGGCCCACGCCCCACCCGGCCCACGTCGCGGCCAGCCTGACCTGCCTTCACCGCGTTTCCGGTCCCGGCCCGCTCCGCCACCGCCGCCGGGCCAGCGTGGTCCTGCCCGCCCTGCCGCCGCGCGTCCAGTCCCGGCCCCGGCCACCTGCCACGCCACCAAGCCCCGTCTGCAGGCACCGCCCCGCCCGGGCGATCACGAAGCCGTCAGGGCGCGGGCGATGTCGAGACCGCGCCATGCATTGTCGCCGCCGGGCGCTTGCCTCCACGCGCCCGGCCGCTACAAAGGCGGGCAAGGAGAAATGCGCATGGCCGAGACCGACCCCCTCGTGATCTTCACCCCTTCGGGCAAACGCGGCCGCGTGGCCGCGGGCACGCCGGTGCTGACCGCCGCGCGGCAACTCGGGGTCGATCTCGATTCGGTCTGCGGCGGGCGCGGGATCTGCTCGAAATGCCAGGTCACGCCCTCCTACGGCGCCCATGCCAAGCACGGCATCACCGTGCGCGAGGACGCGCTCACCGCGTTCAACGCCGTCGAGGAACGCTATGACCGCGTGCGCGGGCTGAAACCGGGCCGCCGTCTCGGCTGCCAGGCCCAGGTCATGGCCGACGTGGTGATCGACGTGCCGCCCGAGAGCCAGGTGCACAAGCAGGTGGTGCGCAAACGCGCCGAGGCGCGCGACATCGTGCTCGATCCCGCCATCCGGCTGCATTACGTCGAAGTGCCCGAGCCCGACATGCACGCCCCGGAGGGCGATCTCGAAAGGCTGCTGGCGGCGCTGAAATCGGAGATGGGGCTGGAAACGCTCGGCTTCGACCTGCACCTGCTCGCCAGCCTGCAAAAAACGCTGCGCGCGGGCAAGTGGGGCGTCACCGCCGCGGTGCACCGCCACGGCCCGCCGCAGGTGATCGCGCTCTGGCCGGGGTTTCACGACAAGGCGCACGGGATCGCCGTCGATATCGGCTCCACCACCATCGCCGGCCACCTGACCGATCTCGCCACCGGCGAGGTGCTGGCCTCTTCGGGGATCATGAACCCGCAGATCCGCTTTGGCGAAGACGTGATGAGCCGGGTCAGCCACGCGATGATGAACCCCGGCGGGGCCGCGGAACTGACCACCGCCGTGCGCGAGGGGCTGAACGCGCTGATCGACGCGCTGGTGGAGGAGGCCGGGATCGACAAGGACACGCTGCTCGACAGCGCCTTCGTGATGAACCCGGTGATGCACCACCTCTTCCTCGGGCTCGACCCCTACGAACTGGGCCAGGCCCCCTTCGCGCTCGCCACCGGAGCGGCGCAATCCCTGCGCGCCGTCGATCTCGGGCTCGATCTCGCCCCCGGCGCGCGCGCCTACGTGCTGCCGCTGATCGCCGGGCACGTCGGCGCCGATGCCGCCGCGGTGGCGCTCTCGGAGCAGCCGCACAAGTCGGACGACCTGGTGCTGGTGGTGGACGTGGGCACCAATGCCGAGATCCTGCTGGGCGACCGGACGGGCGTTCAGGCCTGCTCCTCGCCCACCGGCCCCGCCTTCGAGGGCGCGCAGATCAGCGCCGGCCAGCGGGCCGCGCCCGGCGCGATCGAGCGGGTCGAGATCGACCCCGTCACCAAAGAGCCGCGCTTCCGGGTGATCGGCAGCGATCTGTGGTCGGACGAGCCGGGCTTCGCCGAGGTGATCGCCGAAACCGGGCTCACCGGGATCTGCGGCTCCGGCATCATCGAGGTGATGGCCGAGATGCGCATGGCCGGCATCGTCGACGCCAAGGGGCTGATCGGCACGGCGGAGGAAACCGGCACGCCGCGCTGCGTCGCCGACGGGCGCACCCAGGCTTACGTGCTCTGGGAGGGCGACGAGAACCATCCCCGCATCACCGTGACCAACAACGATATCCGCGCGATCCAGATGGCCAAGGCCGCGCTCTACGCCGGCGCGCGGCTGCTCATGGACAAACGCTGCGTGGACAAGGTCGACCGCGTGGTGCTGGCCGGCGCCTTCGGCGCCCATATCTCGCCGCGCCACGCGATGGTTCTGGGCATGATCCCCGACGTGCCGCTCGACAAGGTGACCTCGGCCGGCAACGCCGCCGGCACCGGCGCGCGCATCGCGCTTCTCAACCGCGGCGCGCGGGCCGAGATCGAGGCGGTGGTGCGCGCGATCGAGAAGATCGAAACCGCCGTCGAGCCGCGGTTCCAGGAGCATTTCGTCGCCGCCACGGCGATGCCCAACGCCGCCGACCCGTTCCCGCTTCTGCGCGCGGCGGTGCCGCTGCCCGAGCCGAGCTTCACCGGCGGCGAGGCGGGCGGCGGGCGCAGGCGGCGGCGGCGCGGCTGACCGCGCGGCTCAGTCGCGGGCGTAGGCGTCGTCGAAGCGCACGATATCGTCTTCACCGAGATAGCCACCGGTCTGCACTTCGATCAGGGCGATCGGCAGCTTGCCGGGGTTTTCCAGCCGGTGGCGCGCGCCGAGCGGGATGTAGACCGACTGGTTCTCGCTCACCAGCTGCACCTCCTCGTCTAGCGTCACCCGCGCGGTGCCCTCGACGACGATCCAGTGCTCGGCGCGATGATGGTGCGATTGCAGGCTCAGGGCCGCGCCGGGATGCACCACGATCCGCTTGACCTGGAACCGCTCGCCACGCACCAGGCTTTCGAACCAGCCCCAGGGCCGGTGTTCGCGCGGAAAGGCCTCGGCCTGCCGCGCGCCGCGCGCGGTGAGCGCGGCCACGGCCGATTTGACATCCTGCGCCCGGTCCTTGTGGGCCACCAGCACGGCGTCGGGCATCGCCACGGCGAGCAGGTTCTCGAGCCCGAGGCCGACGATCTCGAGCCCGTCATCCTCGGAGCGCAGCAGGGTGTTGCTGCAGTCGATCGCCGTTGCCCGGCCCGAGGTGGCCACCCCCTGCGCGTCGGGTGCGCTCTCGCGCCAGACCGCCTGCCAGTCGCCCAGGTCCGACCAGCCGCCGGCGAAGGGCACCACGGCGAGATTGTCGGCCCGCTCCATCACCGCGTAATCGAGCGAAATCGCCTCGACCTCGGCCCAGGCCTCGGGATCGAGGCGCAGGAACCCGAGATCGGGCCGGGCCTGCGCCACCGCGCGCGACACCGGCGCGCAGAGCGCCGGGGCGTGGGCCTCGAACGCCTCGCGGATTGCGCGGACCGAGAACAGGAACAGCCCGGCATTCCAAAGGTGCCGCCCCGAGGCCATCATCTCGGCGGCGCGGCCGGCATCGGGCTTTTCGACGAAGCGCACGAGGTCGGTCGCGCGCGGCGCGGCGGGGTCATGCGGCGCGGCGAGTTCGAGATAGCCATATCCCGTCTCGGCCCGGTCCGGGGCGATGCCGAAGGTCACCAGCTTGCCAGCCCGCGCCGCCTCGGCCCCCTCGGCCACGGCGGCGAGAAACCCGGCCTCGTCGGGCATGACATGATCGGAGGGCGCGACGAGCATCAGCCCGTCGGGATCCTGCTCGGCAAGCTGGAGCGCGGCGGCCAGCACCGCCGGGGCGGTGTTGCGCCCGGCGGGTTCGAGCAGGATGGTGCCGGGATCAATCCCCGCCCCGGCCAGTTGCTCGGTCACGATGAACCGGAAATCCGACCCCGTCACCACCAGGCTCGGGCCGAAGCCCGGCCCGTGGAGCCGCCGCGCAGCGGCCTGGAACAGGGTTTCGCCACCGAGCAGCGGCACGAATTGCTTGGGGTAGGACTTGCGCGACAAGGGCCAGAGCCGCGTGCCCGACCCGCCCGAGAGCAGCACCGGTGTGATCATTCCGCTCTCCCCCCTTGCGCGCGGCTGCCGCGCTCAGAACCGGTAGCCAAGCCCGAGCTTGGTGTTGTAACGCGTGGCGAGACCGCCCGCCAGCGGATCGAGCCGCTCGACCTCGGCGCGCAGGAACATCTCGTCCAGCACCGGCACGTCGACACCGGCGCCGGCACCCCAGACACCGCTGCCGGTGGTCGAATAGCCTGCGCCGACCTTGCCGTAGACCAGCGCCGCGCCGGCATCGACCCCGGCGCGCAGGTTGGCCGTTGCGGTGAGATCGCTGCCGCCCCAGACCGAGTTCCAGTCGTAATCGACCTCGCCCTCGACCCCGAGCACCACGCCGTTGCCCACGTCGGCATTGTAGCCGGCGAAGGCCCCGATGGCGACGTCGGTGGCGCCGCCGGCCGCGAAATTGTTGCGCGCGGTCACACCGCCGTAACCGCCCGCGAAATCCTGCGCCGCTGCGGCGGCACCGACACAAGTGATGAGGCCGGCAACGGCCAGTCTGGTGATCTTTCCGGTCATGGGATCAAGCTCCTGTATGTGTTTTTGGTGCGGGGCCTTGGCTGACCCTCGCGGTTTTTCTGCTCTGGTATCGAATGATAGCCGATCTTGGCGCGAATCCCAATCCATCCCGGTCAGGAAGCGGCGCGACGTTGCCGCACGGCACCGCCTGCGCCCGGCCCCGGAGCGGCGCGCGCCATCACCCCGACAACGAGACGCGCCCCCGCCCCGATCGGGCCAGCGCTGCGTTCTGACGATGTGGAATGTGGCGCACCCGATAGGATTCGAACCTATGGCCTCTGCCTTCGGAGGGCAGCGCTCTATCCAGCTGAGCTACGGGTGCCTGAGCCGGGGATATAGGCGAAGCGACGGGGCGTCGCAACATGAAAAGGGCCACGCACGGCTGTATCCGTGGTGGCCCTTTTCGTGTTTGATACCAGCGGCGATCAGCGCTTGGAGAACTGGAAGCTCTTGCGGGCCTTGGCCTTGCCGAACTTCTTGCGTTCCACCACGCGGCTGTCGCGGGTGAGGAAGCCGGCCGCCTTCAGGGCCGCGCGCATCGACGGTTCGTAGAGCTGGAGCGCCTTCGAGATGCCGTGCTTGACCGCACCGGCCTGGCCCGAGAGCCCGCCGCCCTTCACCGTCGCCATCACGTCGAACTCGTTTTCGACGCCGGCAACCTGGAACGGCTGGCGCAGGATCATCTGCAGCACCGGACGGGCGAAATACTTGTCCATTTCCTTACCGTTCACCGTGACCTTGCCCGAGCCGGGCTTGATCCAGACGCGGGCGACCGCGTCCTTGCGCTTGCCGGTGGCGTAGGCGCGGCCGAGCGCGTCACGCTCGGGGGCGCGGGGGGCGAGGGTTTGTTCCGCTGCCGGGGCATCGGTGCCTTCGACCACGGTATTCAACTCGTCGAGCGATTTGATCTCTTCAGCCATGGTCAGCCCTCACGCGTGTTTTTCTTGTTCATCGACTTGACGTCGAGCACTTCCGGGCTTTGCGCCTCGTGGCCGTGCTCCGTCCCGGCGTAGACACGCAGGTTCGACATCTGCTTGCGGCTCAGGCGATTGCCCGGCAACATGCGCTTGATCGCCATCTCGACAACGCGCTCGGGATGCGCGCCTTCGAGGATCTGGCCCGCGGTGCGCGACTTGATGCCGCCCGGGTAGCCGGTGTGCCAGTAGTGCACCTTGTCGGTGCGCTTCTTGCCGGTGAGCTGCACCTTGTCGGCATTGATGACGATGACGTTGTCACCGCAATCCATGTGCGGTGTGAAGCTCGGCTTGTGCTTGCCACGCAGACGCATGGCCACGATCGAGGCGAGACGGCCCAGCACGACGCCCTCGGCGTCGATGATGATCCATTTCTTCTCGATGTCTGCGGGGGTCGCAGAAAAGGTTTTCATGGTTTTCGGCCCTTGATGGGTTTCGGATGGGCCGGTTCTAGCCATTTGCGGCGCGTCGTCAAGGGCATTGCACTCGAATAAAACATGCAAAACCAATGGCTTGATAATTAGGTATTATTTTACCCCATTTTTCGCAGCCGCCGATGCCGCAATCGGCGCCGCGCCGCCGGTGTTGCGCCCCGCGGTGCAGAAACCGCTTGCATCGTCACCGCCCCCTGCCCTATACGCCGCGCACTTTCGGGACCGATCCCAACTTCGAGGCATCGGGGGGGCGCTAAGGGACCGACTGGATCCGCGGGGGGGCAACCCTCCTAAATCTGCTGGAACGAAGGGGAGCGCCATGAAAGACGCCAGCCTCTTCCAACTGGGGATCGGTCTGGAAACAGGCGCCCAAACGGAAGACACCGATTTCGGTGGGCTCGTGCCCGCCAACACCAATGCGCCCGGCCTTTTCGACGAGGACCGGGACGATCACTTCATCCGCCGCGACGGCAAGGTCTATGCCGGCACCCATCTCATTCTCGAGGTGGTCGACGGCACCGGGCTGGACGACGAGGCCCGCATCCAGGCCGCGTTCCGCGAGATCGTCGAGGTCTGCGGCGCGACGCTGCTGCACATCCACACCCACAAGTTCAGCCCGCAGGGCGTGTCGGGCGTGGCGGTGCTGGCCGAAAGCCACATCAGCGTGCACACCTGGCCCGAGATCGGCTACGGCGCCTTCGACGTGTTCATGTGCGGCGACGCCCGGCCCTGGCTCTCGGTCGAGGTGCTCAAGCGCGCCTTCGCCACCGACGACGTGCGCGCCAAGGAGCTTCTGCGCGGCGACGGGCTGGTGGAGGCGGTGCAATGAAGGGCTGGTCAAACGAAACCCTGCACGCCGATTATGCCCAGTCGCTGCGGATCGGCCGGCTGATCTACGACAGCGAGACCGAGCACCAGCGCCTGCGCGTGTTCGAGAACGACACCTTCGGCCGGGTGCTGACCCTCGACGACGTGGTGCAGACCACCGAGGCGGACAACTTCATCTACCACGAGATGATGGCGCATGTGCCGATCCTGGCCCATGGCGCGGCGCGGCGGGTGCTGATCGTCGGCGGTGGCGACGGCGGCATGGCGCGCGAAGTGCTCAAGCACGCCAGCGTCGAGCACGTCACCATGGTCGAGATCGACGCGGGCGTGGTCGCCTTCTCGCAGGCCTACCTGCCGATGCTGAGCCAGGGCGCCTTCGACGATCCGCGGCTCGACCTGGTGATCGCCGACGGCGCGGCGTTCATGCGCGAAACCGCCGGCGGCTACGACGTGATCATCGTCGACAGCACCGATCCGGTGGGCCCCGGCGAGGTCCTGTTCACCGACACGTTCTATGGCCACGCCCGCGCCGCGCTGGCCGAGGGCGGCATTCTCGTCACGCAAAACGGCGTGCCCTTCCTGCAGGGCGCGGAACTGACCAACACGATGCGCGCCTTCAAGGCGCTGTTTCCGGACTGGACCTGCTACCTCGCCACCATCCCCAGCTATGCCGGCGGACCGATGGCGATGGGCTGGGGCAGCGCCGGCACGGCGCGGCAGACCGCGCCCGAGGTGTTGCGCGCGCGGTTCGAGGCGGCCGGGCTGGATACGGGCTATTACACCCCCGAGGTGCATCTGGGCGCCTTCGCCCTGCCCGGTTACGTGCGCCGGCTGATGCCCTGAGGGCAGCCCCCGCCGCGCGGCGGGGGCAGACGCGGCCGCGCGGCCGCGTCGCGCATCATTCCGGGTGGCAGATCTCGTGCCTGGCGATCGCCTTGATCGTGCGCAGCACCAGCCCCGCCACCACAACGATGAGCAGCACGAGCACCACCACGCCGATCACCTCGTGCACCAGCGTCGCTTCGATCCGGGCGAACAGGAACGAGGCGATGGCCAGCGCCGCGAGCGGGAAGGACAGCGCCCACCAGCTCAGCGCGAAGGGCAGTTTCGCCAGCTTGGGCAGCTGCATCACCACCAGCGCGGCGAAGATATAGGCGGCGTAGATCAGCCCGCGGCCGAAGCCGTCGATCACCCCGCCGGTCATCTTCACGTAAGCCACGAAGGCCACCGAGGGCGGCGCGATCAGGATCACCATGGTGGGAAACAGCCGCCCCGGGATCGGGTCGTGAAACACCAGCCGGTTCATCACCAGTGTGAGCAGCACGCCCCAGAACATCATGCCGCCGGAGAAGAACAGCCAGGAGACCTCGATATAGCCCATCTCGGCCCCCGCCACCGGCACGATGACGTTGCCCACAGCGGGAATGAACCAGGCCGGGGTGAGATGGCCGACCTCGAAGGAGCGATGGCTGATCCAGCCCGAGATCACCGCGATGGTGAGCACCCCCTGCCCGACCACGCCGACGAGCCAGAGCGGCCGCGCAACGGCGGGAAACTGCGGCGCCAGCGCGGTGGCGAGCAGCAGGAGCGAGATCGTCACGGTGGGAAAGAAGGCCAGCCGCACCGGGTGATGCCATTCCCAGGCCACCATGCCGGGATAGCGCAGCGCCTTGGCGATGTAGAGCGCGGCGATGGTCGCGGCAACGACGATGCCGATCCAGAGCACCACCTGCGCGGCCGGGCCCGCCATCGGGTAGAGCGGGGTCGCCGCATGCAGCGCCAGCGTGAGGCCCATCAGCCCCATCACGATGGCGAAGAAAGTGATCGGGAAATGTTCCAGCCGGTTGGGGGGCGCCTCGCTCATGGCAAGTCCTTTCGCGTGTTTCTCCTCAAGCGCAAAGGCCTAGCGCCTCGCCCCGCGCCGGTCAACGCGGCGATTTGGCCGCGCCGGGGCCGCGGGCGCGCGCCCGCGGGTCATCGCCGCGCGCGCGGCGATGACCGCCGCTAGCGTTCGGGCGGGATCGAATAGGTGAGCGAGGCGCGCGCCACCGGCTGCTCCTCGCCCTCGGAATAGATCAGCACGTCGCCCACCGCGAGCACCCGCCCGAGCTTGAGGAGCCGCACGTCGCCGCGCAGGTTGGCCTCGGCCACCGGCTTGCGCATGAAGTCGATCGAGCAATTGGTCGTCACCGCCAGCGCCTTCGGCCCGACCATGGCGAGGATCGCGAGATAGACCCCGACATCGGCAAGCGCGAACATCGTCGGGCCCGAGACCGTGCCGCCGGGGCGCAGGTGCCTGTCGTGCACATGGGCGCGCAGCACGAGGTGCATCGGGGCGACGTCGAGGATCTCGAAATCCTCCGCCACCTGCCCGAAATCGCGCGCAAGGAAGGCGCGCAGATCGTCGAGGTTCATCTTCAGAGACATGGCTTTCCCCTATCGGTCCGGGGCGCTATCGTGCCGGGCAAAGACAGGGAGAACAAGATGGAAGACACCATTCTGCTGCGCGAGGATCACGGGGCCATCGCCCGGCTCACGCTCAACAACCCGCGCGCGCTGAACGCGCTCTCGGACGAGATGCTGGATGCGCTCGCGGCGGAATTCGACCGGCTCGCGGACGACGAGACGATCCGCGTGGTGGTGCTCGCGGCCAACGGCAAGGCGTTCTCGGCCGGGCACGACCTGAAGGAAATGCAATCCCACCGCGATGCCCCGGACGGCGGGCGCGCCTATTTCGATGCGCTGTTCGACCGCTGCGGCGCGGTGATGCAGAAGATCCCCGCCCTGCCCCAGCCGGTGATCGCCGAGGTGCACGCGATCGCCGCCGCCGCCGGCTGCCAGCTGGTGGCGAGCTGCGACATGGCGGTCGCCGCCGAGGGCACCCGTTTCGGGGTGAACGGCGTCAACCTCGGGCTGTTCTGCTCCACCCCGGCGGTGGCGCTGGCCCGCGCCCTGCCGCGCAAGGTGGTGTTCGAGATGGCCGCCACGGGCGACTTCATCGACGCGGCGCGCGCCCGCGAGGTCGGGCTGGTCAACCGGGTGGTGCCGCCCGAAGAACTGACCGGGGCCACCATGGCGCTCGCGCAGGTCGTCGCGGAAAAGCTGCCCGCCGCGATCCGGCTCGGCAAGGCGGGGTTCTACGACCAGGTGCAAAAGCCGCTCGCCGCCGCCTACGACAGCGCCGGTGCGGTGATGGTCGAGAACATGATGGACGAAGACACCGACGAGGGCATCCGCGCCTTCATCGAGAAGCGCAAAGCCCGCTGGGCGGCGGGATAGATGGATCGCCCCGGCTGCGCCGGGCCGATCCGCCGGGGGCGCTGCCCCCGGACCCCCGAGGTATTTTTTCCAGGATGAAGGGGCAAGGCGCCCCCGGTCGGCAGGGCCTTGCGATCAGGCCGGGCTGCGCGGGATCAGCCGCAGCCAGATGCCGTCTTTCCCCCGCACGGTGAGATGCGCCACCGGCATTGCCGGGCGTCCTTCCACCGTCTCGAAGCGGAACGCCCGCACCAGGAGCGCGAGCAGGAGCGGCCCCTCGGCCATGGCGAAGCCCGAGCCGGTGCAGACGCGCGGGCCGGCCGAGAACGGCATGTAGGCCGTGCGCAGCCCCAGCTTGCCGTTCTCGGTGGCGAAGCGGGCCGGGTCGAAGGCGTCGGGGTTGTTCCAGATTCGCTCATGGCGCTGCTGGTGCCAGGGGCTCAGCACCACCTGGCTGCCCGGCTTCACGTCACGCCCCCGGAAATGCTCGCACCCCGCCGCCTCGCGCACCATCATCGGCACCGGCGGGTAGAGCCTGAGGGTTTCGCGAAACACGTCGCGGGTGACCTTGAGGCGCTTCAGCGAGGAGAAATAGATCCGGTCGGGGTCGATCTCGCGCGCCGCCTCCTCGGCCACCTGCTCCTGCCAGTCGGGGTGGAGCGCGAGCAGGTAGAGCGCCCAGGCCAGCGCCGAGGCCGAGGTTTCATGCCCCGCGAGGAAGAAGATCGCCACCTGGTCCACCATCTCGGCGGTGTCGAAGGCTTGCCCCGTCACCGGGTCGCGCGTCGTCATGATCTTGGTGGCGAGGTCGTCGGGCGCGCGGCCCGCCTCGATCTCTGCCATCCGGCGGGCGGTCAGCTCGGTGATCAGCGCCCGGATCCGGCGCGCCGTGCGTTTCGTCTCGCGGCGATGAAAGCGCGGAAACCAGCGCGGCAGCGGCAGCACCGCGCCGAGGTTGAGCACCGGCTGGGCGCGCTGGTGGGCCTTGAACTCGGCGAATACCGCCCGCGCCACCTCGTGCTCGATCGGGATCGAGAACAGGGTGCGGAAGATCACGTCCGCCGCCGCCTCGCTGGTCTCGGCCTCGATCTCCAGCGGCTGGCCATCGGCGCGCGCCTTGAGCCGCTCCACCGCCGCGATCCCGGCATCCCACATCGCCGGGAAGGTGTCGCGCAGCCGCCCGCCCTCGAAGGCCGGGTCGATGATCCGGCGCTGGCGCTTCCATGTCTCGCCGTTGGTAACGAAGACCGAATTGCCCAGAAGCGGCGCCAGCCCCTCGCGAACCCGGTCGGACTTGGGGAAATCGTCGGGCCGCTGCTTGAGCACCAGGTCCACCAGCGCGGGGTCGTTGCACATGTAGGAGCGAAAGAACGGCGTGCGGAACTCGGCCATCCACGCCCGGTAGAGATGCGCCGGCTGGGCCGAGAGGATATCGGCGCGAAACAGCCGCATGTAGCGCCAGAGCGAAACCTTGCCGGGCCGGGCGGGAGGTTTGGGGGGCAGCGTCATGGCGCCATACTGGTGTATTTCGAAATGCCCGCGTCAATGCGGCTTTTCGACGGCGGGCGGCCCGCGTAACGGCTGGCGAGGCTGAGCGGCCCGGCGGTGATCTGGAAATAGTCGTAATCCTTCGGCCGGTCGAAGGCGCAGAGATACTGGAAATGCAGCCGGAAGAAGCGCCAGCGCAGCGCCCGCCAGCGCGCCGGGCTGAGCGTCTGGGTGAAGGCGGCCGAGATCACCAGCGGCCAGCGCTTGCCCTCCGGCGCCACGCCCGACACGCTCACCGGGTCGCACAGCGCGAAGGCGCAGCCGTCGCCCGGCGCGGTGACGTCGACCCAGGCGATCTCCTCGGCGCGGCTCAGATCGTGCAGGTCGCGCCTCAGTCGCGCCGCATCGGGCAGGAACGACACCATCGGCACCACCTGCCCGAGCGTGAGAAAGCCGAGCTTCGGCCCGGTTTGCGGCACGCGACCCGCGCGGATCAGGTCGGCGAGGATCGACACGCCGAGATGCGCGCCGGAGGAATGGCCGACCACCAGCACCTCGTCCACGTCGGTTTCCAGCGCCTCGGCGATCTGGTCGGCGAAGCTGGCCATGCGGGCCTCAAGTTCGGGCGGGTTGGCGCCCCTGGTGGCGGCCGAATAGGCGTAATCGTGCATCAGGTAGTAGACGTAGAGCCGGTTGTCGATCTTGCGGAACCAGCGCAGCAGGGCGACGCCCGCGAGCGCACCGAGAACGCCCCCCGCCACCCAGCCGGGCCAGCCCGGGCCGGGCAGGAGCCGCCCGATCCCCATCGCGGCACCCGCCGCCACCACCCAGGCCAGCGCCAGCGCTGCCAGCGCCTGCAGGATCAGCATTCCCACCGGGTAGAGCGCCGCGATCACCGGCCCCTTGCGCAGCCGCATCAGCCGCCAGAGCGCGCCGGAGGCGATATAGGTCCAGGCGGTGCGGGCCATCAGGGCGTAGGTCTGCGCGATGTTCAGATCCATCGAGGCGCGCACGATGTCGGACCAGACCAGCACGTCGAACTCGGCCTCGGTCTCCGCCCCGTCGATCACCGCGCGCACCTGCCAGCCGTAACTGTCGCCGCCCTGCCGGCCGATCAGCGCCACCTCGTAGCCCGAGATCGCCGCCTGCGCCGCCGATTCCTTGCGGTAGAGCTCGCGGTAACGGCGTGGGTGAATCGGGTCGTAGCCGGGGATGTAGAACACCCGGCGACGCGTTATCTCCTGTGGAATGGCGCTGCTCATGGCCCGGCTTTTGCTTGTTTCATCACAGGCTACACCTGCAATCGGGCAATGATAAGACCCCCGCCGCTTTCATCTTTGCGCAAATATCGCGGGGGGTTTGGCGGGCTGGCCCACAATCTGTCGCCCCGGGGCGAACCCTCACCCCAGCGCCGAAAGCGCCGGGAAGGTTTCGAGCAGCCACCACGAGAAGGCCGAGAAGCCGCCGGTCAGCATGAGCAGACCGATGGTCCAGAGCAGAAGCCCCATGATCCGCTCGATCCGGTCCATGTGCCGCTTCATCCAGGTCATCAGCCCCTGCATCCGCGGGAAGAAGGCGGCGACCAGCAGGAAGGGCACGCCGAGCCCGGCGGCGTAGATCGCCAGCAGGAAGGTGCCGCGCGCCACGCTGGCCTCGGAGGCGGCGAGCGAGAGGATCGCGCCGAGCTGCGGGCCGATGCAGGGCGTCCAGCCGAAGGCGAAGGCGAGGCCGAGCAGGTAGGCACCGAAGGCCGATCCGCCCTGGTCGCCGGCATCGAGCCGGGCCTCGCGGTTGAGGAAGGGAATCGTGAAGATGCCGAGAAAATGCGCCCCGAACACCATCACGATGATCCCCGCGATGGTGCTGAACAGGCTCTGGTTCTGCAAGAACACCGCGCCGAAGGCAGAGGCCGCGAAGCCGAGGAACAGAAACACCGTCGACAGCCCCAGCACGAAGAACAGCGCCGTGAGCATGGCCTTGCGCGAGGCTTTCTTGCCCGCCGACAGCTCGCCCACCGAGATACCCGACATGTAGGCGATATAGGGCGGCACGATCGGCAGGACGCAGGGGCTGAGAAAGCTCAGGATCCCCGCGATCAGCGCGATGGTCATGGCCGGGAGAAGGCTGGCGTCGATGAGGTCAATTCCGAACATGACGCCTCTCTAGCCTGCCGGTGTGCGCCCGTCACGTGCCATCTGGTCACATCCCGGGGAGCGGCCGGCCGGGCGCGGGGCCCGGCCGGGATAGGATCAGCGCCCGAGCGCCCACCAGCCGCGCTTTTTCGGCGCGTCCGGCTTGGCCTCGTCCTTGTCCTCGGGTTCGGCCTTGGCCGGCTCCGGGGCCTTGGCCTCGGCCGGTTCGGGCGTCTTGGCCTCGGCCGGTTCCGGGCTGGTCGCCGGCGCGGACTCGGCCGCGGGGGCATCCGCCTCGGCCTCGGCAGGCTTCGCCGCCGCCTTCGCCCTGCTGGCGCTGGTGCTGCGCGGCTTGGCGGCGGTGGTCTTGCCGGCAGAGGATTTCGAGCGCGACGAGGTGGTGGTCTTCGACCGCGACCGCGTGATCTTCTTCGGCGCTTCGGCCTCTTCGCCGGCCTCGGCCGCAGCTTCCGCCGGAGCCGCCTCGGCCTCCGTCACCGGGGCCACCTCCGCGTCAGTTTTCGGCGATTTCGAGCGCGACCGCGAACTGCGCTTGGGCGCGGGTTTCGCAGCGGCGTCGGCCTCCGGGGCCGCAGCTTCGGCGGGGCCCGCAGCGGCCTCGGCCTCGGGCGCGGCGGTTTCGGCGGCGGCCTTCACCGTCTCCGCCCCGGTCTCTGCATCCTGATCGCCGTTGCCGGTTTCGGACCCCTCCTCGCCGTTCTGCGACGATTTCGAGCGCGACGGGCGACGACGACGGCGGCGGCGCTTCTTCTTGGGCTGTTCATCGCCCTGGGAAGGGGCGTCGACGGATTCCTTCACCTCGGTCTCGGCCTCGGCCTCAGCCTCGGTCTCCGCCTCGTCGATCTCGTCCATCAACATCGCCCCGGCCGACACCACCGGCGTCTCCGGCACCGCGCGGGTGGCGGTCTTGAACTTCTCGATCGAGAAATCGGGCGAGATCAGGAACGGGTCGGCCTCGACGCGGATACCCATGCCGTAGCGCAGCTCGATCTGGGCGATGTGCTCGCGCTTGTGGTTCATCAGGTAGTTCACGATCGCCACCGGCGCCTTGAGCAGCACTTCGCGCGAGCGGCGGCGGGTGCCCTCCTCCTCAAGCTGGCGCAGGATCGTGAGCGCGAGGTTGTCATCCGAGCGGATCAGCCCGGTGCCGTGGCAATGCGGGCAAGGCTGGGTGGTGGCCTCGATCATGCCGGGGCGCAGCCGCTGGCGGCTCATCTCCATCAGCCCGAAGCCCGAGATCCGGCCCACCTGGATGCGGGCGCGGTCGGTCTTCAGCTTGTCCTTCATCCGCTTCTCGACGGCGGCGTTGTTCTTGCGCTCGTCCATGTCGATGAAGTCGATCACGATCAGCCCGGCGAGGTCGCGCAAGCGCAGCTGGCGGGCGACTTCCTCGGCGGCTTCGAGGTTGGTCTTGAGCGCGGTTTCCTCGATCGAGCCTTCCTTGGTGGCGCGGCCGGAGTTCACGTCGATCGCCACCAGCGCCTCGGTCACACCGATCACGATGTAACCGCCCGACTTGAGTTGGACCGTGGGATTGAACATCGAGCTGAGGTAGCTCTCCACCTGGTAGCGCGCGAACAGCGGCAGCCCCTCGGCGTAGTGCTTCACGTTCTTGGCGTGGGACGGCATGATCATCTTCATGAAATCCTTGGCCACGCGGTAGCCCGCGTCGCCCTCCACCAGAACCTCGTCGATTTCCTTGGAATAGAGATCGCGGATCGAGCGCTTGATGAGGTTGCCTTCCTCGTAGATCTTCGCCGGTGCGATGCTCTTGAGGGTGAGCGTGCGGATCTCTTCCCACAGCCGCTGGAGATACTCGTAATCGCGCTTGATCTCGGCCTTGGTGCGCTTGGCACCGGCGGTGCGGATGATCAGCCCCGCGCCTTTCGGCACCTCGATCTCGTTCGCGATTTCCTTGAGCTTCTTGCGGTCGACGGCGTTGGTGATCTTGCGGCTGATACCGCCGCCACGCGCGGTGTTGGGCATCAGCACGCAGTAGCGGCCGGCGAGGCTGAGATAGGTGGTGAGCGCCGCGCCCTTGTTGCCGCGCTCTTCCTTGACGACCTGCACCAGCAGGATCTGGCGGACCTTGATGACTTCCTGGATCTTGTATTTCTTCGGGCGCGGCTTGCGCGCGGTGCGGATTTCCTCCGTCACGTCTTCTTCGGCGACCGATTCGATGCTCCGCTCGTCGCCGTCATCGTCGTGCGCGTCGTCGCCCTCGTCGTCGCCATTGGCGTCGTCGTCCGATTGCCGCTGCGCCGACTCGTCGGCTTCCGGCTCCTCGACCGGGGTTTCCTCGACCCGCTCCATCGGCGACTCGGCGCCCTCGTCGTCACCGTCGAGGTCGATCACCTCCATGCTTTCGGGCAGGTCGGATGACGCCTCGGCGGTGACCACGGCGTCGTCGGCACGGGTGTCTTCGGCCTTGGATTTCGACCGCGAGCGCGAACGTGAGCGCGACCGCGAGGACCGGGATTTTTCCTTCCTGGTCTCTCGCTCGTCTTCCTCGGCTTCCATCGCCTCGGCGAAGGCCTGCTCTTCGGCGAGCAGCGCTTCACGGTCGGCGACGGGGATCTGGTAGTAATCCGGGTGGATTTCGGAGAACGCCAGGAAGCCGTGGCGGTTGCCGCCGTAATCGACGAAGGCCGCCTGGAGCGAGGGCTCCACGCGGGTGACTTTCGCTAGGTAGATGTTGCCGGCGAGCTGGCGCTTGTTTTCGGATTCAAAGTCGAATTCCTCAACCTTGTTGCCGTCCACCACGACGACGCGGGTTTCCTCCGCGTGCGTGGCGTCGATGAGCATTTTCTTGGGCATGTTTTCTCGATGCACCCCGGCAGACCGCACGCCCTGTCGGGGGTGCGGCGAAACGGGGGTGACTTGTCTGGGCGATCATCGGCGCGGGCAACGGCAGACGCGACAGCGACCGTGAACGGCCCCCTGCTTCTGTCTGATCCTGTCCTGCGCGCCTCATCGCGTTTCTTCTCCGACTCATGCGGCAGATCCGCCGCCGAGCCTGTTCAGGGCCACGCCGCACCCTCGGGATTGGCGGGCAAATGTCTGGCCATTCGGCCGGTCCGGCCCGGTGGGCCGCCTCTCGGTCTGGTCACGCGCCCGGGCAATACGCGCCAAAGGCTTGCGGACCAGCGAAACTTTCGGGCGGGTCGGGCCATCGCCCGAAACCGCCTCATCCTACATAGGGGCAGGTAGTGGGCGATGACAATGGCAAAATGCCGCCTCGCGCAGATTGCGCGCACACGCGGACGTTGAAACCCGCGCCTTCGCGGGGCGTTAGTAGAGGCCCCCCGCCGCCACCGAACCGGTATCGGCGCGCTCGGGCACGATCACCACGGTGCCGGTCGAGGTGGTCACCTCGGTGCCGGTTTCCATTTCCCCGGGCAGGAACAGCGGCAGGTTCGACCCCATCGCGAAGCCGCCGTCGAACATCACGCCGAACACCGGCTCCTCACCGTCCCGGAAATACTCGGCCACCACGTAGTCGCCGGTGGCGTCGTTCGGCAGGCGGGCGCCGGAGAAGCGGTCGATCTTGATGAACTGCCCGCCGGGCGGCAGCTTGAACCGGCCTCCGCCGTATTTTTCCACCGCCTCGGTCATGAAACGCTGGAACACCGGCGCGCAGGTGCCGCCGCCGGAGGCGCCGGGAAGCGTGCGCGGACGGTCGTAACCGATGTAGCAGCCCGCCACCACGTTGGAGGTGAAGCCGACGAACCAGACATCCTTGGTATCGTTGGTGGTGCCGGTCTTGCCTGCCGTGGGCACCGGCAGGCGCACCGCGCCCGAGGCGGTGCCGCGCTGCACCACGCCCTGCATCATCGAGGTGAGCTGGTAGGCGGTGATCGCGTCCATCACGCGCTCGCGGTTGCTGGTGATCTTCGGGCTCTCGCCCTCGGGCAGGTCGGGCACGCTGCATTCATCGCAATGGCGGCTGTCGTGCCGGTAGATGGTGCGCCCCCAGCGGTCCTGCACCCGGTCGACCAGCGTCGGCTCGACCCGCTCGCCGCCGTTGGCGAACATCGCGTAGGCCGCAACCATGCGAAACAGCGTGGTCTCGGACGATCCCAGCGCATTGGCGAGAAACGGGTCGAGCCGGTCGTAGACGCCGAAGCGTTCGGCATAGGCGGCCACCGTCTCCATCCCCACTTCCTGGGCAAGGCGCACCGTCATCAGGTTACGCGATTGCTCGATCCCGGTGCGCAGCGGCGTCGGGCCGTAGAACTTGTTCGAAGCGTTCTTCGGCCGCCAGACCTCGCCGCCGACCTCCACCTCGATCGGCGCGTCGATCACGATCGACGCGGGCGAGAAGCCCGAATCGAGCGCCGCGGCGTAGACGAAGGGTTTGAAGCTGGAGCCCGGCTGGCGGGTGGCCTGGGTGGCGCGGTTGAACACCGAATGCTGGTAGGAAAAGCCGCCCTGCATCGCCAGAACCCGGCCGGTGTTGACGTCCATCGCCATGAACCCGCCCTGCACTTCCGGCACCTGGCGCAGGCTCCAGCGGATGAAATCGCCCGCACCGTCATCGCCGGAGGTCACGCGGCGCACATGCACCACGTCGCCGCGCTCGAAATTGTCGACAAACGATCCGCGCATCCACGAGATGTCATCGCGCGGCACTTCCCAGGGGCTCGGCTCGGGCTGACCCTCGATGCGCAATGTCATGCGCTGGTCGCCGACCTGGTCGACCACGGCGACGAACCACTTGCCGTCGAGCATCACGTCGCGGGTGACCGAAACCTCGGCCAGCGCCGCTTCCCAGCTGCCATCGTCGATGCGCGCCGGGTCGATCTTTTCCTCGGTGCCGCGCCAGACGCCGCGGGCGCGGTCGAAATCCTCGAGCGATTTCTGCAAGGCCTGCGCCGCGACCACCTGAAGCTCGGGGTCCACCGTCGCGCGGATCGTGAGGCCGCCGCCGAAGAACTCGTCCTCGCCGAAATCGCGGCTGAGCTGGCGGCGGATCTCGTCGGTGAAATAGTCGCGGTCAGGCATGAAAGAGCGGAATGACGGGATGTCGCCGCCCTGCACCGTGCGCAGCGGCCTGGCCACCGCCGCCTCGTAGGTGGCGTTGTCGATGTAGCCGTTCTCGCGCATCTCGCGCAGCACGTAATCGCGCCGCGCCACGGCGTCTTCCTGGTCGCGCACCGGGTGCAGCGTGCCGGGCCGCTGGGCGAGCGCCGCGAGATAGGCCGCCTCCTCGGGCGCAAGCTGGTCGAGCGTCTTGTTGTAGTAGGTCTGCGCCGCCGCGGTCACGCCGTAGGAATTCTGGCCAAGGAAGATCTCGTTGAGGTAGAGGCCGAGAATCTGTTCCTTGTCGAGGGTGCCCTCGAGCCGGGTGGCGAGGATCAACTCCTTGATCTTGCGTTCGGCGGAACGGTCGGACGACAGCAGGAAGTTCTTCATCACCTGCTGGGTGATCGTCGAGGCGCCGCGCAACCGCCCGCCCTGCAGCGCTTCGAGCGCCGCCGCCGCCATGCCGCGCATGTCGTAGCCGCCGTGGATGTAGAAATTCTTGTCCTCGGCCGAGACGAAGGCATGTTTGACCAGATCGGGGATCTGCTCGGCCGGGGTGAACAGCCGGCGCTCCTTGGCGAACTCGTCCATCAGCCGGCCCTGCCCGGAATAGACCCGGCTGATCGTCGGCGGCTGGTAATTGGCAAGCTGTTCGTGGCTCGGCAGGTCGCGGCTGTACATCCAGAAGATGGCGCCCAGCGTGAGCGCGCCCATGACCGCGGCAAGCGTCAACCAGGAAAAGATCGAGCCCAGAATGCCTAGTATGAATCGGACCACGCCAGTCCTCCGAGGAATGAAACAGCGTGCTCTATACGCGAGCGGGCGCGACGGGTCAAAACACCTTTGGCCGAACTCGGCGGGATGTGGCCAAGCACGGGCGGCTTGATGCCGGTCGCCCCCGCCCACGCGGAGGTGACTGGACGCCCGCGCGCGCCGCGCCTACGCGGGAGGCATGAGAGACTCACCCGCCCCTTCCGCCGCGCCCGCGGACGTGATCGCCACCTATGACCGCGTCGCCGAGGGCTTTGCCCGCGCCCGCGACCGCACGCTCTACGAGCGCCGCTGGCTCGACCGGGCGCTTTCCCATGCCCCCGGCCGCCGGGTGCTCGATCTTGGCTGCGGCGCCGGTCTGCCGATCGCGGCCTATCTCGAAGACAGGCGCTGCACGCTAACCGGGGTCGACGCGGCCGCGGCGATGCTGACGCTCTTCGCCCGCAACCTGCCCCGCGCCCGCCCGATCCACGCCGACATGCGCGGGCTCGACCTCGGCGAGAGCTTCGACGTGATCGTCGCGTGGAACAGCTTCTTTCACCTCGCCGTCGACGACCAGCGCGCGATGTTCGAGACCTTCCGGATTCATGCCCGGCCGCGCAGCGTTCTGCTGTTCACCACCGGGCCGGAGCCGGGCGAGGCGGTGGGCCGCGTCGCGGGTGCGCCGGTCTACCACGCCTCGCTCGCGCCCGACGACTACCGCGCCCTGCTCGCCGCGCAGGGCTTCGAGGTGATCGCCTTCGTGCCGGAAGATCCCGCCTGCAAGGGCCACTCGGTCTGGCTCGCGCGCGACCGGGGCGAGGACTGACGCCCCCCCGGCGGGGCAGCCGCGTTCGGCGGCGTCGCCCCTACCAGCGCCCGGTGAGGGTTTTGACCAGGAGCGAACCGCGCCGGGCGAAATCCGAGCCTTCCAGCCCGCCCGCCGCGATCGCCTCCGGCGCGTGCGCGGCACGGGCGAGCACCGCCGGCGCCCGCCAGGCGGCGCGGATCGCGGGCAACGCCGGGCCGAAGCGGGCGGCACGCGCACGGGCGAGGTCTTCACGCGCCGTCCCGATCAGGTCCGCCAGCCCCTCGGGCCGCGCCGGCCAGCCCCGCGCCTCCAGCTCCGGCACCGCCAGCAGCCAGCCCGCCAGCCCCGAGGCGCGGCCCACCGCCCGCGCCGGGGCTTCGAGGCCTTCCTCGCCGCCGAGCGCCGCCACGCTGGCCCACATCAGGCTGCCCGCCGTCGCCGCGAGGTAGTCGCCGAGCGCACCCGCGTCGGCGAAGGGCGCGCGTTCGAGGTCGGCCCAGCGCGCCCGCGCCATCTCGTCGAGCGGCGCAAGCGGCAACCCGTCCCGGCGCACCACCTCCGCCAGCGGGCGCACCACCTCGTGCGCGCGGGGCGCGGCCCCGGCGCCGATCTCGGCCAGCACGTCGCGCCAGAACTGCAGCCGCATCTGGCCGATCATCGGCTCGGCCGAGACCCAGGGCGCGCGGGCGACCTCGAGGTTGAAGGCGTAGAGCGGAAACAGTCGTTCCCGCGCCTCGGGCGGGGCGGCCATGGCGGCGAGGAACCGGTCGGGGTCGCCGCGCGAAACCAGCTCTGCGCAGGCTTCCAGGGTCATCGCGGCCGCACCACCGCGAGGGCGTAGCCGAAGGCGTCGCGGTGCGCGCGCCACAACGCCGCTTCCGCCTCGGCGGCGTCGAGGACCTCGGCGAGCGCCGCGTCGGCACCGGGCCGAAGCCGGGCGATACGGGCGTCGAGCGGGGTGTAATAGGCCTCCCAGGCCGCATCGGTGAGGACTCGCAGCCCGCACAGATCGTAATCGGCCGCCGCGATCCGGGCTTCCAGCGTGGCAATGTTGCCCATCGGCAGGTATTCCTGCGAGAGCGCCGCCACCGCCGCCCTGGGCCGCACCTCGGAGAGCCAGACCAGCTCGGAGAAAGCCACCACCCCGCCGGGCGCGAGCCGGGTGCGGAAATGCTCCAGCGCTTGCGTGATCCCGAGAAAATAGAGCGCGCCCGCCGACCAGACCAGGTCGAACGGCCCCTCCGGCGCGCGCATGTCGGCCACCTCGGCGGTGACGCGCGGATCATCGCCCCAGCGCGCCTTGACCTGGGCGATGAAGCCCGGGTGCAGGTCCACCGCCGTCACGTGGCCCCGGGGCGCATGCGCCAGAAGCCCCTCGATATCGGCCCCCGGGCCGCAGCCCGCGTCGAGGATCGCCGCATCGCGCGGCAGGTTGGCCACGCCCATCGCCCAGTCGAGGCTTTCGCGGTCGCCCGGGCCCTCGCGCGGCATCTCGGCATGAAGGGTGAAGAACGGGTCGCTCATTGCGCCGCCACGCCCGGCTTGCGTTCCGGCATCGCGCCGTCGCGCAGGAGCTTCCAGTTGATCGCGTCGAGCAGCGCCTCGAAACTGGCATCGACTATGTTGGGGCTCACCCCCACCGTCGACCAGCGCCGCCCCTGCCCGTCTTCGCTGTCGATGATCACGCGGGTGACGGCCTCGGTGCCGCCCTGGGTGATGCGCACCTTGAAGTCGACCAGTCGCATGTCGTCGATCTGCGGCTGGTAGGGGCCCAGATCCTTGCCCAGCGCCTTGGCCAGCGCGTTGACCGGGCCGCGATCCGCGCCGGTCTCGTCCATGCTTTCAGACACCGACAGCTTCTTGTCGTCGCCGATCTTCACCACCACGACCGCCTCCGAGAGGCTCACCATCCGGTCATAGCGGTTCTTGCGCCGCTCGACGGTGACCTTGTAGCGCTTGACCTCGAAGAACGCGGGCATCTGCCCCAGCATCCGCCGCGCGAGGATCTCGAAACTCGCCTGCGCGCCGTCATAGGCATAGCCCTCGTCCTCGCGCCGCTTGATCTCGTCGAGGATCTCGCCAAGCCGCGCGTCGCCCTTCTCGATCTCGATCCCGGCCTCGGCCAGCCGGCGGCGCAGGTTCGATTGCCCCGCCTGGTTCGACATCGGCACGATCCGCGCGTTGCCGACGAGGCCGGGCGGGATGTGCTCGTAGGTGGTCGGGTCTTTCAGGATCGCGCTGGCGTGCAGCCCGGCCTTGTGGGTGAAGGCCGAGGCGCCGACGTAAGGTGCCGAGCGCAGGGGCACACGGTTGAGGATATCGTCGACCTGGCGCGAGACCCGGGTGAGCGTGGTCAGCGCGGCTTCGGTGATCCCGGTCTCGAAAGCCGAGCGATAGGACTCCTTCAGCAGCAGCGTCGGGATCAGGCTCACGAGGTTGGCGTTGCCGCAGCGTTCGCCGAGCCCGTTCAGCGTGCCCTGCACCTGCCGGGCGCCCGCGTCGATCGCGGCGAGGCTGCCGGCCACCGCGTTGCCGGTATCATCGTGGCAATGGATGCCGATGTTGTCGCCCGGGATACCGGCCTCGATCACGGCGCGGGTGATGTCGTGGATCTCGTCCGGCAGCGTGCCGCCGTTGGTGTCGCACAGAACCACCCAGCGCGCGCCGGCCTCGTGGGCCGCGAGCACGCATTCGAGCGCATAGGGCGCGTTGGCCTTGTAGCCGTCGAAGAAATGCTCGGCATCGAACAGCGCCTCGCGCCCCGAGGCGACCATGTGGGCCACCGAGGCGCGGATGTTCTCGAGGTTTTCCTCCAGCGTGATCCCGAGCGCGGTGGTGACGTGGAAGTCATGCGACTTGCCGACGAGGCAGACGGCGGGGGTTTTGGCGTTCATCACCTGCGCCAGAACGTCGTCGTTCGCCGCCGAGCGCCCGGCCCGCTTGGTCATGCCGAAAGCGGTGAAGGTGGCGCGCGTCTCCGGCCGCTGGTCGAAGAAATCGCTGTCGGTCGGGTTGGCACCCGGCCAGCCGCCCTCGATGTAGTCGACGCCAAGGGTGTCGAGCGCCTCGGCGATGGCGATCTTCTCGGCCACCGAGAACTGCACACCCTGGGTCTGCTGCCCGTCGCGAAGCGTGGTGTCATAGATGGTGAGGCGTTCAGTCATCGGACCGGCCTTTCCTGAGATGATCTTTTGTATCGTGACCCCACCGGATCGCCCGCGATCCGGTTTGCGCCCGCCCCGCCCCCAGGGCGGGCGCAAGCGCCCCCCCTCGGGTCGCGCGCAAACCTCTGTTATTCAGTGCCCGCATCACAGCCCCTCCAGCTTGGCGGGATCGAACCCCGCGCCGGGCACGAGTTCGACGCCCTCTTTCGACATCCGCACTTCGACACCCGCCTCGGTGAGAGCGGTTTTCAGGGCATCGACGGCGGTGAAGTCCTTGGTTTGCAACGCGTTGGTCCGAGCCTCGTTCAGCTTGTTGACCAACGGCTGCAAGTCTGGGCCTTCGGTCCATTCACCCATGCCCTGCTCCAACAACCCCAAGACCCTCGCCGTTGCCAAGAAGTTGGCCGCCGAGACAGAGTGCTCAGGCGTGTCCTTGCCCATCTCCAAGGCGCGCGCCATTGCACGCAATCTTTGGATGCAATCGTAGGTGTTCAAATCATCGTACAGTGGCTGTAGCTCGATCTCTTGGACCTCCCCCGGCTCAACGTCTTTCACCAAGGACCACCATTTTCGCAAGGTCCGCTCGGCCTGCTCAGCCTTTTCCTTGGTCCAATCCATCGGCTTGCGGTAATGCGTGCCCAGAAACACGAACCGGATCACCTCCCCCGGCACGCCCTGCTCCAAGAGATCATGCACCGTGAAGAAGTTGCCCAGGCTCTTCGACATCTTCTTGCCCTCCACCTGCAGCATCTCGTTGTGCAGCCAGTAGCGGGCGAAGCCGCTGCCGGGGTGGGCGCACTTGCTCTGTGCGATCTCGTTTTCGTGGTGGGGGAACTGCAGGTCGTTGCCGCCGCCATGGATGTCGAAGGTCTCGCCCAGGATCTCGTGGCTCATCGCCGAGCACTCGATGTGCCAGCCGGGCCGGCCGCGGCCCCAGGGGCTGTCCCACCCCGGCTCGCCCTCGGCGGCGGGTTTCCACAGCACGAAGTCCATCGGGTTACGCTTGTAGGGCGCCACCTCCACCCGCGCGCCGGCGATCATGTCGTCCACCGAGCGGCCCGAGAGCTTGCCGTAATCGGCGTAGCTTTCGACGGCGAAAAGCACGTGGCCCTCGGCCTCGTAGGCATGCCCGCGCGCGACGAGGTCTTCGATCATCGCGATCATGTCACCGATATGCTCGGTGGCGCGCGGCATCTCGTCGGGGTCGAGCGCGCCAAGGCTGCGCATGTCGTCGAGATACCACTGCGTCGTCGTCGCGGTGATCTCGTCGATCGGCACGCCGCTTTCCTCCGCCCGGGCGATGATCTTGTCGTCCACATCGGTGAAATTGCGCACGTAGGTCACGTGATCCGGCCCGTAGACGTGGCGCAGCAGCCGGTAGAGCACGTCGAACACCACCACCGGGCGGGCGTTGCCCAGGTGCGCGCGGTCATAGACGGTGGGACCGCAGACATACATCCGCACGTTACCCCGGTCGATCGGCTCGAAAACCTGTTTCGAGCGGGTGGCGGTGTTGTAGAGCTTGATCTCAACCATAGTCGTCCTCGCGCGCGCGTCCCGCGGCGGGCTTAGCAACTTCGACCAAAAGAGGAAACAGAAGAACGGCCCGCCTGACGTATGTCAGCCGGTAATGCAGATGCAGATGATGGTGCCGTTGGTCTTCATGGAAATGGTGATAGCAGCCTGTTCGCGGCCCGGCAAGCCTGCTAGCCTCGGCCCATGTCACGCGCTTTCGTCATGGAGTTCTGTGCCGGCCTGCCCGGCGCCGCGTGGTCCGAGCCCTTCGGCCCCGGCACCGATGTCTGGAAGCTCGGCGGCAAGATCTTCGCGGCCATCGGCGCGGATGCCGCAGGCGTTTCGGTCAAATGCCCCGACGTGGAAACCGCCGAGATGCTGCGCGCCGCCGGCGTGGCGACGAAGGCGCCCTATTTCCACAAATCCTGGGTCATGGTGCCCTTCGCCGAAGGCGAGGCCGAACTGGAGCACCGCCTGCGGGTGAGCTACGAGACGATCCGCGCGAGCCTGCCCAAGAAGATGCAAGCCAACCTCGCACCGGCAACCTGACCCCCATCTTCTTGGGTCTAAAAAATACCTCGGGGAGCGCGAGGCCCTCTCGGCGCTTCCCGCTGCGGGGAAGCGCCTGCCGGGTTACCGATCGCGCATGGCGCGATCGTCCAGGCAGCGCCCCTCGCATGGGTCGCGGCGCACAAGCGCCGCGAAACCGCTCAGGCCACCGCCGCGTTTGTCTTCGGCCCGAGCGCGCCCTTGAGCCACATCTGGCCCACCTTCACCACCACGTAAGGGATGAACCCCGACGCGGCCACCAGCGCCAGCGCGCCGAGCAGGCGAAACCCTTCGCCATAGCCGGCCGCGCCGAGCACCATCATCAGCGAGGCGAAGGCGGCGAGCGGAAAGGTGATCGCCCCCCAGAGCGGCGAGAACCCGGCGGCGATCATCCAGCGCGCGCGCAGCACCAGCGCGGCCACCAGGACCATCGACCAGATCGCCAGCCCGAAGCCGAGCGCGCCATGGCCGAGCAGCAGCGCCACGGTGGCCAGAAGGCTCGAGGGCGCGGTATGGATGGCGAGCAGCGGGCGCAGCGGCGCGGGCACTTCGCGCCGCGCGAACTGCACCGCTGAGGCGATCCAGATCAGTACCGCCGCCGCCAGCGTGGCCCAGAACACCGCCGTGGCCAACCCGGTCCACCCCAGCGGCAGCGCGGCGAAGGGGCTGACGATGAAGCCGACGAAGGTGAGATGAAACACCGGCGTCACCGTGCGCGCCTCGGCCGGCCCGGTCAGCAGCGCCCACACGATCAGCCCCATGACAATCACGTGCCCCGCGAAGCCCAGCGCCAGCACCGCCCGCGCCAGCGCTTCCGACCTCGGCAGCACCGCCACCGCCAGCAGCATCAGCGCCATCGTCATCGCCGCCAGCCCGGCGCGGCCGGGCAGCACCTTGAGGTCTTCCAGCACCACCCCGGGGCGGGCCGCGATCTTGGCGAGATAATTGCCCAGCGCGTAGAGAAACAGCAGCGTCACCGCCCCCATCAGCACCTGCCCCACCGCGCCGCTGATCCCGAAGGCGTCGGGTGCCCGGCCCCAGGCCATGGCAAGGCCGAAGAGCCCGAGGATCGGCGGAAAGATCGCCGGCGGGGTCTTGCGCCAGCGGGGAATGTTTTTTTGCGCCTGAAAGGCGGGGGGTTGTGCGGCCATCTGTCGTCTCCTGTCCTGTCGGTCCCAGATGGGCCGTGCGGCGATGCATTGGAATGCGCCCGGTGGTCGCGCCCCTGCCGGCAGGCTGATCCAGCAATTGACCGGGGTCAACACCGGGGGCAGCATGGCGCGGTGGGGAATCGGCGGCCGAGGAGCCGCCGCAACGGGTAACGAACGGGGGAAATCATGAAATCCAGCATCATCGCGGCCACGCTGGCCGCCACCTTCCTTGTGTCCTGCGCCCAGCGCGCCGATGAGGTCCAGGCCACTTACGTCTCGCCGCTGGCCTACCAGGGCTACAGCTGCAAGCAGATCGAGGACGAGGCGCGCCGGGTCGCGGCGCGGGCCGGCGAGGTGGCCGGGGTGCAGCACCGGAATGCTTCCAACGACGCCGCCGCCACCGCCGCGGCCGTCATCCTGTTCTGGCCCGCCGCCTTCCTGATCAAGGGCGATGGCAGCACCGCGGCCGAACTGGCGCGTCTGCGCGGCGAACTCGAAGCGCTGGAAGCCGCTTCGGACGCGAAACGATGCGGGCTGGTGTTTGAAACCCGTCAGACCACGGCCAGCTAGCGGCGGCGGCGCGGCCGTT
Source organism: Sinisalibacter lacisalsi (assembly GCF_014640115.1). Lineage (GTDB taxonomy): Bacteria > Pseudomonadota > Alphaproteobacteria > Rhodobacterales > Rhodobacteraceae > Sinisalibacter > Sinisalibacter lacisalsi. The sequence continues at coordinate 556,631 of NZ_BMGI01000002.1, forward strand.
CAGATCGCGCCGAGCGCCTTGCGCAGCATGTTGAGGGCCACCAGCGTGAGGAACACGCCGAAGACGCGCTTGAGCGGCTTGGGGTCGAGCGCGTGGGCCAGCCGCACCCCGAGGGGCGCGGTCAGCATGGTCATCGCGATCACCACGAGGAAGGCGGGCAGGTTCACCGCTCCCAGCGTGTAGGGCGGCGCGTCGGGCACGGTGACGAAGAGAAAGCCGATCACCGAGGGCAGCGCGATGATCAGCCCGAAGCCCGCCGCCGTCGCCACCGCGCGGTGAATCGCCACGCCATGCAGGGTCATGATCGGCACCCCGAAGGAGCCGCCGCCGATCCCCATCAGCACCGACAGGAAGCCGACGATCGGCGACAGCACGCTGCGCAGCAGCCCACCCGGCATCTCGTGCCCCAGCCGCCAGTCGGCGCGGCCGAACAGCATGTAGAGGCCGATGGCGAAGGCCAGCCCGCCGAAGATCAACTGCAACTCCGCCGAGCGCAGGCTGGCGGCCACCAGCACCCCCAGCACCGCGCCGATCACGATCCCCGGCGCCCATGCCTTGAGGATCGGCCAGTCCACCGCGCCCTTGCGGTGATGCGAGAGCACCGAGCGGATCGAGGTGACGATGATGGTGGCGAGCGAGGTGGCGAGGCAGACCTGCATCAGCGCGCCCGACTCGTAGCCGAGCCCTGCGAAGGCAAAGTAGAAGGCGGGCACCAGCACGATCCCGCCGCCGACCCCGAGCAACCCCGCCAGCACCCCGGCGAGGGCACCGATCGCGAGCAGGATGGCGAGCATCTGCAATATCAGCATGGTATCGGGCAAAGGCATCGGCGGGCACTCGCGGCTGTGGCTGTGGCTGTGGATGTAGCGTTGGCGTGCCTTACACCGCCCTCGCGCGGAGGAAAAGCGCTCACCGCCCGGCGGCGATGCCGGCCACCGGGCGCGCCCGGCCGGGCCTCACGCCGACCTCGCCTGCCCCTCGGGCGGCGCACCCGCCCGCGCCGCGAGGCATTGCGCCAGCGCCGTCTCCAGCAATTCCGGCCCGGCGCCCGGGCGGTGGGCCCCTTCCGAAAGCACCCGCCGCCAGATCCGCGCCCCGGGGCGCCCGGCGAACAGCCCCAGCATGTGCCGGGTGATCTCGTGCAGCCGCCCGCCGGCCACAAGATGCGCCTCGATATAGGGCAGCATCGCGCGCGCCACCGCCTCCGGCGTCATCGGCGCGGCGTCGTCGCCAAAGATCCGCGCATCGGCGCCGAGCAGGATTTCGGCCGGTTGGTGATAGGCCGCCCGCCCGATCATCACCCCGTCCATCCCCGCCGCAAGCTGCGCCTCGGCCTCGTCGAGCGTGGCGATCCCGCCGTTGATCGACAGGTGCATGTCGGGAAACGCCCGCTTCATCGCCTGCACCAGCGGGTAGTCGAGCGGCGGCACCTCGCGGTTTTCCTTCGGGCTGAGCCCCTTGAGCCAGGCCTTGCGGGCGTGGATCGTCATCCGCCGCACCCCGGCCGCCTGCATCGTGTCGAGGAAGGCGGGCAGAACCTCGCCGGGCTCCTGGTCGTCCACCCCGATGCGGCACTTCACCGTCACCTCCACGCCGCCGGCCGCGTCCTGCATCGCCCGCACGCAATCGGCCACCAGCCCCGGGCTCTTCATCAGCACCGCGCCGAAAGTGCCCGATTGCACCCGGTCGGAGGGGCAGCCGACGTTGAGGTTCACCTCGTCGTAACCGCGCGCGGCGCAGAGCCTGGTGGCCTGCGCCAGCTCGCCCGGGTCCGAGCCGCCAAGCTGAACCGCGACCGGGTGCTCCTCGGCGTTGTAATCCAGCAGATGAAGCGCGCCCCCCCGCACCAGCGCCGGCGCGGTGACCATCTCGGTGTAGAGCAGGGCATGGCGGCTCATCACCCGGTGGAAATAGCGGCAATGCCGGTCGGTCCAGTCCATCATCGGCGCGACCGACAGGCGCGCGGCGGCCCGCGCGGGGGTTTCAGAGAGGTCCGACTGTTGCATCCGTTCCGCGTGTCCCGACTGTGACCATGCCGGCGGCGTTCGGGCGGGGGCCGCCAGCGCCGGCGTCAATGCGCCGGTTTAGCACCCCTCGCCCCGAGTTTTCCACCCCTCGCCGCAGCGCCGGCCCGCCCCGTTGGCGCCGCCGATCCACCGCCGGGTTGTGCGGGGCACGCCAAAGGCGCCGAAAACCCCGCGCCTTCCAGCTGTGAAGGTCTCTGCGCGACATGCGCGAGCGCTTCATGGCCCACAACGCACCTGCGGTGCCAGACGCGCGGCCCTCGCCGCCGGATCGGCGGTTTTTCTGCGTGGCCCATTCCCCCGCGGGCGGTTTTCCCGCAATCTGGGCCACATGGACATCGTTCTCATCACCACTGTCATCGCCTCGCTGTTCGTGGTGATCGGCGTGGCCGAGCCGCTGGCGGCGCGACTGCGGCTGCCCTACAGCGTGATCCTCGCGATGCTGGGGGTGCTGATCGGGGTCGGCGCGATCTTCTTCCTGCGCACCGAGTTGACCGATGCGCTGAACCCCGTGGCCGAGGCGATCCTCGGCCTGCCGATCCGCTCCAACGTCTTCCTCTACGTGTTCCTGCCGACGCTGCTGTTCCAGGCCACGCTGGGGATCAACCTGCGCCGGATGCTCGACGACTGGGTGCCGATCCTGGTGCTCGCGGTGGTCGCCGTCGTCGTCGCCACGCTGTTCGTCGGCTACGCGCTGTCATGGGTGAGCGCGCTGCCGCTGGCCGCCTGCCTTCTGATCGGCGCGATCGTGTCGACCACCGATCCCTCGGCGGTCGTGGGCATCTTCCGGTCGATCTCGGCGCCGCGGCGGCTGGCGCGGATCATCGAGGGCGAGAGCCTGCTCAACGACGCCGCCGCGATCGCGCTGTTCGGGCTGTTCATGGCCTTCGTGATGCTCGGCACACCCGATCCGACCCTGGGCGATGCCTTCACCCGCTTTCCGCTGCTGATCGCCGGCGGCGTGCTGACCGGATGGCTCGCCGCACGCCTCGCGGTCTGGCTGATGGCGCGCCTCGCCCGGCACGAGCTGGCGCAGATCTCGATCTCGGTCGCCCTGCCCTACCTCGCCTATATCGGCGCCGAACAGAGCGTGGGCGCCTCGGGCGTGGTCGCGGTGGTGACGGCGGGCAGCACGCTCAACCTCATCGGCCCCGGCCGCGTGCCGCCCGCGGCCTGGGCGAACCTGCGCGAGATCTGGGATCTGCTCGCCCACTGGGCCGGCGCGCTGATCTTCATTCTCGCCGCCCTGCTCATCCCGAGACTGCTCGAAGGCGTGCGGCTCTCGGATTTCGTGCTGATCGCGGTGGTCGTGCTCGCCGCCATCGCCGCGCGGGCGGTGGTGCTGTTCGGGCTGATGCCGCTCCTGACCCTGCTGAAGCTCTCGCCGGCGGTGGAGCGGCCCTATCGCTACGCGATCCTCTGGGGCGGGCTGCGCGGCGCGGTCACGCTGGCGCTGGCGCTGGCGGTGACCGAGAGCCTGCGGGTGCCGCTCGAGATCAAGCGCGTTGTCGGTATCCTCGCCACCGGGTTCACCCTGTTCACCCTGATCGTCCAGGGCACAACGCTGCGCGCCTTCATCGCCCGGCTCGGCCTCGACCGGCTTTCGCCGATCGACGAGGCGCTGTCGCGCCAGGTCGTCGCCGTCGCGCTCCAGACGGTGCGCGAAGACGTGGCCCGCACCACCGCCAATTACGAGCTGACCCATGACATCGTGCGCGCCGAGGCCAAGCAGTTCGGCGAACGGCTCGACAGCGCGGTGAAAACGGCCGAGGAAAATCGCGAGATCCTCGATCGCGACCGGATCACCCTCGGCCTGATCGCGCTGGCGGGGGCGGAGCGCGACACCATCCTGGCGCGCCTGCGCGAGCGCACGATCTCGCTGCGGATGTCGGAGCAGATCCTGTCCGACGCCGACCGGCTGATCGAGGGTGCGCGGTCGGGCGGGCGCAGCGGCTACCGGCGCGCCGCCCGTCGCGGCGTGGCCTATGGCCCGGCGCTGCGCGCCGCCGTCTGGCTCAACAGCCGGCTCGGCATCTCCTACCCGCTGGCCCGGATGACGGCCGACCGGTTCGAGCGGCTGCTGGCGCAGCGGGTGATCCTGCGCGACCTCGGCGGCTTCATCGACGGGCGCATCCGCCGCATCCATGGCCGCCGGGTGGCCGAACTGCTGCAGGAGCTGCTGGCGCGACGGGTCGAGGAAGTGAAAACCGCGCTCGAAGGGCTGCGGCTGCAATACCCCGGCTATGCCGAGGAACTCGAGCGGCGCTTCATCCGCCGCACCGCGCTTCGGCTGGAGGAACGCGAATACGAGACCATGCGCGGCGACGGGCTGATCGGCGGCGAACTGCACGCCGCCCTGGTGCGCGACATCGCCGCGCGACGGATCGCGGCGGAGGACCGCCCGCGCCTCGACATCGCCCTGCAGCGCACCGAGCTGGTGCGGCAGTTTCCGCTGTTCTCCGACCTCGACAAGTCCGCCTCGAAACGCCTCGGGCGGGTTCTGAAAGCCCGCTATGTCAACGTCGGCGACGTTATCGTGCGCAAGGACAGCACGCCGCGCAGCGTGTTCTTCATCGCCTCGGGCGCGGTCGAACTCGAAAGCGCCGGGCAGACCTGGCGGCTCGGGCGCGGCGAGATGTTCGGCCAGATGGCGATCCTGATGCAGAAGCCGCGCCGCGCCCAGGTGCGCGCGATCGCACCCTCGACCCTGCTGGTGCTGGACGAGGCACGGTTCCGGCGCCTGCTGCGGCGCAGCGCGGCGCTGCAGGCTGCGGTGCGCGCCAGCGCCGAGAAACGCGGCATCTCACCGGAGGCGCTGACCGCGGAGCCAGACCCCGCCGCATGACCCCGCCGGATACGAAAAAGCCCCCCCGGAAACCGGGAGGGCCAATGTCGTGTCACCGAACGGGGCGGGTCAGGCGGCGGTTGCCATCCGCGCCTTAGCGGCGTTCCAGAGCGCCTCGCTGCGGGCCCCGGTGCGGCAGAAGGCGAAGACCTTGCCTTGCGTCTCGCGCATCGCCCTGGCAAAACCGCTGACCGCGTAGTCGGTCGGGCTGCGGTCGGCCTGAGGCAGGTAACGCGCCTCGATGCCGTTGTGCTTGCAGGCCTCGTTGATCTCGTTCCAGTCCGGCTGCCCGGCTTCCTCGCCGTCGGGCCGGTTGCAGATCACAACCCGGAACCCGGCGGCGGCAAGATGGGCGACGTCTTCGGGCCGGATCTGGCCCGCGACCGTGACTTGCTGGTCAAGCTCTTTCCAATCCCGGCGCATCGGCCTGCTCCATTACAGGGTGTTGACCGGAACCTTGAGGAAGACCTTGCCGTCTTCTTCCGCCGGGGGCATCTCGCCGGCCCGCATGTTGACCTGCAGCGACGGGATGATCAGGCGCGGCATGGCGAGCTGGGCATCGCGCTCGGTGCGGAACTTGACGAAATCCTCTTTCGTCTTGCCGCCGCCGACGTGGATGTTGTGCTCTTTCTCTTCCGCCACCGTGGTCTCCCACTGGATGTCGCGGCCGTTGGGGCCGTAGTCGTGGCACATGAACAGCCGGGTTTCCTCGGGCAGGCTCAGCACCTTCTGGATCGAGTCGTAGAGCACGCCCGCGTCGCCGCCGGGGAAGTCGGCCCGCGCCGAGCCGCCATCGGGCATGAACAGCGTGTCACCGACGAAGCCGGCATCGCCGACCACGTGGGTCATGCAGGCCGGGGTGTGGCCCGGGGTGTGCATCGCGAAAGCGGTCATGTTGCCGATCTTGTAGGTGTCGCCTTCCTGGAACAGCTTGTCGAACTGCGAACCGTCACGCTGGAACTCGGTGCCCTCGTTGAACACCTTGCCGAAGGTGTCCTGCACCACGGTGATGTTCTCGCCGATTCCGATCTTGCCGCCCAGCTTCTGCTGGATGTAGGGCGCGGCGGAGAGGTGGTCGGCGTGGACGTGGGTCTCGATCAGCCATTCGAGCTTGAGGCCGTTGTCCTCGATGTACTTGATCATCCTGTCGGCGCTCCCGTAGGAGATGCGGCCGGCGGCGTAGTCGATGTCCATGACCGAGTCGATCACCGCGCAGGCGTTCGACGTCGGATCCTTGACGACGTAGGAAATCGTGTTGGTATCGGGATCGAAGAAGGCTTCGACCTCGGGCTTCACGGAGGTGTCGACGGGGTAGTCGTTTGACAGGTCTTTCATCGTTGCGCTCCTGTTGTCCGGGTGATCTTTCCCCGGTCCGGTTTCACTTCGCCCCGGCCCTGCCCTGATCGGGCGCCGCCGGTGCGGTTGATAGGATATCTAGGTATTGGCACGGCCCACGTAAAGGGTTCACATGCGGTTTTTTGAATTTGTTTGATTCCGGCCCGCCTCCGGTCATGCCGTGGCCGCCGAGGCGCGCAATGCGCCCAGCCGCATCAGCCCGCGCGCCACGAACATCCCGGCGATCAGAGCCGCGGTGAAGGCGAAAACCTCCATCCGGCCGGTGCCGAGCGCCGGCAGCGACGCGCCGGGGCAGAAGCCCGAAAGCCCCCAGCCGATGCCGAAAAGCACCGCACCCCCCACCAGTTTCACGTCGAGCACGCGCGAGGTGGGCAGTTGGAAGCGTGGCGCGAACACCGGCGCGGACCGGCGCAGGACCAGCCGGTAGCCGACCGCCGCCACCAGCAACGCGGTGACCATCACCACCGCGAGCGAAGGATCCCAGCCCCCGGCGACATCGAAGAAATTGAGCGTCTTGGCCGGGTTGGCCATGCCGCTGATGGAGATTCCGAGGCCGAACAGCAGCCCGGCGAGGTAGATGGCGACAATTTGCATTACATGCCTCCCCAGATATGGCGCACCGCGTAGACGGTGAGCCCGGTGGTGATCATGAAGGTGGTGGTGGCCACCAGCGAGCGGCGGGCGCCGCGGGCCAGGCCGCAGATGCCGTGGCCCGAGGTGCAGCCCGAGCCGAAGGTCACGCCGAGTCCGACCAGAAAACCGCCGACCAGCACCATCCACGGCGCCACCGGCACCTCGACAGCAGGCATTTCGCCGGCGAAGGCGAAATAGGCGGCCGGGCCGGAGACGAGACCCGCGAGGATCGCGGCCCGCCAGGCCCAGTCGGAAGACGAGGACGGGCTCAGAAAGCCCGCGAGAATGCCGGTGGCCCCGAAAACATTGCCGCGCAGGGCCAGCAGCATCACGGTGGCCATCCCGATCATCGCGCCGCCCGCGGCGGCGCTCACCGGGGTGAACGTCGTTTCAATCATGTGGTTCTTGCCTCACTCAAGATGTTCTGTTCGCACCTCACGCTAACAAGGCGGTGGCGCGTGTCGCAAGCCATTATTCAAACATATGAATTTGTTGTGAGGTCGGCTTGACGCCCCTTTCGCCGCGGCGCAATGGCAGGCGGCTTGAATTCAAAACCGCGCAAGTGAATTGATTGCCCGTCCACAATCGCTTATGTCGGATAAAGGATTGCAGTCATGAACAAGGTTGCCCGGATGAACGCCCACGTGATCACCGAGGATATGTCGGCAGAGGATATGGACAAGATGATGTCCTCGGCCTGCGATGCGTCGGCTCTGCTCAAGGCGATCAGCCACGAGGGGCGGCTGATGATCCTCTGCGCTCTCGTCACCGGCGAAAAATCGGTCACCGAGCTCGAGGAATTGCTGCACGCCCGCCAGGCCGCGGTGTCACAACAGCTGGCCCGGCTGCGCATGGAAGGGCTGGTCACGCCACGGCGCGAGGGCAAGGCGATCTACTACTCGCTTGCCGACGAGCGCCCCAAACGCATCCTCGAAGTGATCTACGAGATGTTCTGCTCCGTAGCGCCAGAGGGTGAAGGCGAGGTTGACGATCAGCCGGCCGCACGCGCCTGAACTCGCGCCGCCATCCCGCGCAACACCGTCAGGAGCCTTCATGGCACAGAGCTTCATTCCCGGCCCGGACAACACCCGTGCCCTGCGCGGCGCGTTCGGGCGCTTCGCCACCGGCGTCACCGTGGTGACCGCCGCGGCCGAACGCGGGCCGATCGGGATCACCGCCAACAGCTTCACCTCGGTCTCGCTCGACCCGCCGCTCTTGCTGTGGTGCCCGGCGAAGGTATCGCGCCGCCATGATGCCTTCGTCAGCGCCGAACGCTTCGCCCTGCACGTGATGGGCACCGGACAGGACCAGATCACCTGGGCCTTCGCCAATACCGCCGAGGCCTTCGAACATTGCGACTGGGAGCGGTCGGAACACGGCGTGCCGCTGATCTCGGGCTGCCCGGCGCGCTTCGAATGCACCATCCGCGACCGGATCGACGCGGGCGATCACACCGTGATCATCGGCCACGTCACCCGCGTCGCCACCGAGGACGGGCCGGTGGCGCGGGTGTTTCTCGGCGGGGATTACGGCCAGTTCGATCCGGGCTGAGCGCCCGGGATCAGTTCTTAAGGATATCGCCGCGCCGGTAGGTCGCGCGATCGGTCGAGCCATCCTTGTATTCGAGAACCACATCTACAGTCTCGATTGCACCCAAATCAAAGGAGACAAAGGGCGGGAATGTAAGATCGACCTGTGCGTTGGGGGCCACGTCATCAATATAGCAGGGCTCCATCTGAAATTGCTTTTCCGCCCCATCATTTACAGAGTACCTGATGCTCTCCAAACCGCACCGCCACGCCAGAAGGTGGCCAAAATCAAGAAAATCCTTACCGTCGTATTCCTTGACCGCAACCCAACGGTTCTTTGTGACATCAAAAACCTGTTTGCTGTCATCAGCCGATATGGGCTGCTGGCCCATCGCCGGCGTCGCCAGCGCCAGGATCAGACCGACCGTACGAAAAACCTTCATTTGCGCTCCTGCACCGGGATGATCGAGGGTGCTTTTCCTCTCGGCATCTGGGCCTATACTGTCAGAAAAGCAAGGGGCAGGCAAAGCGATCATGGCCAGGCAGGCGGAAAAGCGGGCAGCGTTCAACGTCGTGGTCGTCGGCCAGGCCGGGCGGCTGCAATACGAGGCCCTGCTGTTCGCCGCCTCGCTGCGCCGGAACGACCCGGGCTTCACGGGCCGGCTGTTCATCGCCGAACCCGAACCCGGCGGCGCCTGGCCGAACGATCCGCGCATCGACCCCGAGGTGCGCGCGGCGCTGGAAGAGTTGAACGCCGAGATCCTGCCCTTCCCCGCGCGCCATTTCGGCAAGTCCTACCCGCAGGGCAACAAGATCGAGGCGCTTCTGGCGCTGCCCGAGGGCGAACCCTTCGTCTTCTTCGACAGCGACACGGTGATCACCGGCGCGCTCAGCGCGGTGCCGTTCGATTTCGCCCGCCCCTCGGCCTCGATGCGGCGCGAGGGCACATGGCCCGAGATCGAGCTTTACGGCCCCGGCTACGGCGCGATCTGGAAATCGCTCTACGACCGCTTCGGGCTCGATTTCGAAAGCACGCTCGATCTTTCCGAGCCCGACGAATACTGGGGCCGCTACCTCTACTTCAACGCCGGCTGGTTCTTCGGCGCCGATCCGCACGGCTTCGGCCAGCGTTTCCTCGACACCGCGCTTTCGATCCGCGACGACCCGCCCGAGGAACTCGCGCTGCAAAGCCTCGACCCCTGGCTCGACCAGGTCGCGCTGCCCTTGGTGATCCATGCCCTCGGCGGCGGGCGGCCCGGCCCGGAGCTTGACGGGCTCGACGGCGCGGTCTCCTGCCACTGGCGGGTGCTGCCGCTGGCCTACGCCCGCGAGAGCGACCGGGTGATCGAGGCGATCGAGGCGGCGGCCGCGCCGAACCGGATCAAGAAGGTGCTCAAAGCCCATGATCCGATGAAGAAAATGATCTTTCACGGGCGCGGCCGGAAACTGCGCGAGATGTTCGACCGCGACCGCCTGCCGCGCTCCGAAAAGATCCTGCGCAACCGGATCAAGCGCGAGGGGTTCTGGATCCGCTGAGCGCGAAACACGCCGCCCGGCTCAGCCCGCGAACACCGCCCCCATGTCGCGAAATCCCTTCACCTCGATCGGGTTTCCCGACGGGTCGCGGAAGAACATCGTCCATTGTTCGCCCGGCGCGCCTTCGAAGCGCACGGTGGGCGCGATCACCCAGGCAGTGCCCGCCGCCTCCAGCCGGTCGGCCAGCGCGCGCCAGTCGGGATAGGCAAGCACCAGCCCGAAATGCGGCATCGCCACCATGTGATCGCCCACCCGGCCGCTGTCGGCGGTGGCGAAGGGCGGGCCGAGATGCAGGCTCAACTGGTGGCCGAAGAAGTCGAAATCCACCCATGTCTCGGTCGAGCGCCCCTCGGCGCACCCCAGCACCCCGCCGTAGAAGGCGCGGGCGGCGTCGAGATCGGTGACGTTGATGGCGAGGTGAAAGGGCGTGGGCATCGGCGCGCTCCGGCATGGTTGTTCCATCCACCCTAGCCCGGGCGCACCCGAATTCCAGCCCCCGGGCCGGGCATGGAACAAACTTCCTTTCTCGCGCGGCCAATTGCCCTGCCCCCGGCTTTGCCCTAGCCTCCCGCGCAGAAATGTCAGGGAGACACGCAAGATGACCAAAGACCTCGGATTCGACACGCTGCAGGTGCACGCCGGCACCGAACCCGATCCCGCCACCGGCGCGCGCCAGGTGCCGATCTACCAGACCACGGCCTACGTCTTCCGCGACGCCGACCACGCGGCGGCGCTGTTCAACCTGCAGGAAGTGGGCAATATCTACTCGCGCCTCACCAACCCCACGGTGAGCGCGCTGGCCAACCGGATCGTCGCGCTCGAGGGCGGCGCCGGCGGCGTCTGCACCTCATCGGGCCACGCCGCACAGATCATGGCGCTCTACCCGCTGATGGCGCCGGGGCTGAACATCATCGCCTCGACCCGGCTCTATGGCGGCACCTACACCCAGTTCACCCAGGTGTTCAAACGCTTCGGCTGGGAAGCGAAATTCGTCGATTTCGACGATCCCGCGGCGGTGGCGGCGGCGATCGACGACAACACCCGCGCGATCTTCTGCGAAAGCCTCGCCAACCCGGCGGGCGTGCCCACCGATCTCGACGCCATCTCCAAGGTGGCGAACGATGCCGGGCTGCCGCTGGTGGTCGACAACACCTCCGCCACGCCCTACCTGTGCAAGCCGATCGAGCACGGCGCGACGCTGGTGGTGCACTCCACCACCAAGTTCCTGACCGGCAACGGCACGGTGACCGGCGGCGCGATCGTGGATGCGGGCACCTTCGACTGGTCGGCCTCGGGCAAGTTCCCCTCGCTCTCCGAGCCCGAGCCCGCCTATCACGGCATCAAGTTCCACGAAGCGCTCGGGGCGATGGCCTTCACCTTCTACAGCATCGCCGTGGGCCTGCGCGACCTGGGCATGACGATGAACCCGCAGGCCGCGCATTACACGCTGATGGGGATCGAGACGCTCAGCCTGCGGATGCAGAAACACGTGGAAAACGCCCAGAAAGTGGCCGAATGGCTGGAGCAGGACCCGCGCGTTGAAAGCGTGAGCTATGCCGGGCTGGCCTCCTCGCCCTACAACGACCGCATCAAACGGGTCTACCCGAAGGGCGCGGGCGCGATTTTCACAGTGGCGCTGAAGGGCGGCTACGATGCCTGCGTGAAGCTCGTCGACAACCTCGAGCTGTTCAGCCACGTCGCCAACCTCGGCGACACGCGCTCGCTGATCATCCACTCCGCCTCCACCACCCACCGCCAGCTCAGCCCCGAGCAGCGCGCGGCGGCGGGCGCCGGCGACAACGTGGTGCGGCTCTCGATCGGCATCGAGGACGCGGACGACCTGATCGCCGATCTCGACCAGGCGCTGGCCAAGGCCGGCGGCTGAACGGTTTCGCCCCGGGCTGCGCCCGGGACGACCGGGAGGGGGGCCTTGCCCCCCTCTTGGCCTTCGGCCAATTCACCCCCCAAGGTATTTGCCGACCCAAGAAGCCGCGCGCCCGGGCCGGTCCAGGCCGCGCCCCGGGGGTTCTTGGGTCGACAAAATACCTTCGGGGGGTGAGCGCGTCAGCGCGAGGGGGGCAGACAGCCCCCCTTCTGCGACCTTCGCAGTCGGACCGGCCGGCGGGGGAGCGGCGCCGAAAGAAAAGACGCGCGCCCCGAAAGGCGCGCGTCTCGATGTCCGACGGAGGTTCCCGACTCAGCCGAACATGTCGGAGGCGATGCCTTCGTACCAGCCGATGCTTTCCTCGTAGGTCCGCCTGCGAAGCTCCTCGTCTTCGCCAGTCTGGCTGATGAAGCCGTCGACCTTGGCGATCTTCTCCTCGGTGGCCTCGTAGGAGGCGCCCACCTTCACACCGTCATCGGTGCCGATCAGCGACCAGCAGGTGTTGGAGAACTTGGCCGGGAAGACCCGCGAGTCGGTCAGCTCGCCGCGGATCGTCATCGCGGCGACCTTGGCCTGGCTGTTGGCCGAGAAGCCGGATTTCGGCATGTCGCCGGCACTGGTGGAGTCGCCGAGCACGTAGATGTTGGCGTCGATGGTGGAGCGCATCGAGCTGGGTTCGATCGGTGCCCAGTTGCCATCGTTCACGCCCGCGATCTCGACGATGCGGCCGGCCTTCATCGCCGGGATGACGTTGCAGACGTCGACGTTGGTGACCTCGCCGTCGACCGTGATGGTCATCGCCTCGGGGTCGACCGAAACATCGGCACCGCCGAAATCCGGCCCGATCCGCTCGATCATGCCCGGGTAGTGCTTGGCCCAGCCTTCCTCGAACAGGCCCTGCTTGGAGAACGCGGGCTTGGGATCGAGGATCAGGATCTTCGCGGTCGGGTTCATGTCTTTCAGCATGTGGCCGACCATCGAGACCCGCTCGTAGGGCCCCGGCGGGCAGCGGTAGGGGTTGGGGGGCGCGATCATGGCGAAGAGGCCGCCCTCGGGCATCGATTCGATCTGGCGCTTGAGCAGCTCGCTCTGCGAGCCGGCCTTGTAGGCGTGCGGCATCGCGTTCTGCGCCGTGACATCCCAGCCCGGCACCGCGCCATCGACGAAATCGATCCCGGGGCTGAGCACCAGCCGGTCGTAGTGCAGGGTGTCACCGCCCGCGAGGGTCACGGTCTGGGCGTCACGATCGACGCCGACGGCCCAGTCGTGCACCACGTTGATGCCGTAGTCGGCCGCGAGCGTGCCATAGCTGTGGGCGATGCTTTCGAGGGTGCGGAAGCCCGCCAGGTAGAGGTTCGAGAAGAAGCAGGTGTAATAGGTGCGCGTGGGTTCGACCAGCGTCACGTCGATCGCCCCGTCGCTGTCCTTGGCGATGTAGCGCGCCGCCGTGGCACCGCCGGCGCCGCCGCCGATGACCACGACCCGTGGCTTGCCATGCCCCGCGGCATGCACCGACGGCGCCGAAAGGCTCGCCGCGGCCGCCATGCCGGTCCCGACAAAGGTGCGTCTGTTGAGTTTCATTACGTGTCCTTCCTTGGTAACTTGACCGCCCGACACCGGGCCGGTCCGAACATGGCGGCCCGGATCACAGGCTGCCATAATATGCGGCGAGAGCCGCGATTTCCTCGTCCGACAGCCGTCCGGCGAACATCTGCATCACCGGATGGGGGCGGATCTTCTGCTTGTAGGCGTGCATCGCCACAACGAAATCCTCCTCCGGCCAGCCGGTGATCGAGGGCACGCCCTCGTCGTCGCCGTCGGCCTGGTGGCAGGTCATGCATTCGGTCGACAGGTATTCACCGTAGTCGACATCGCCGGCGATCGCGAGCACCTCGGGCGCCAGGTCCACCTCGCTCGGCATCGCCGTCGGCGCGGCTTCGGGTATGTTGGCGGGATTGGCGGAGAACTGGCGCAGGTAGGCCAGCACGTCGGCGCGTTCCTCCGCGTCCTTGATCCCGCGGAAGGCCATTCGCGTGTCGCTGACCAGCGCCTTGGGGTTCTCGATATAGGCGTCGAGCGTGCGCAGATCCCAGAACAGGCCATCGACGCCCTCGCGCATGAGCCCCTTGGAATAGCGTGTGTAATCTTCCATCGAGCCGGCGCGGCGGCCGAAGATGCCGTTGAGATGCGGGCCGACGCGGTGCTTGGCGCCTTCGCCGACCTGGTGGCAGGAGGCGCACTGGCGATAGGCCTTCGCCCCCTCTTCCGCGTCTCCCAGCTCCTGCGCGGTGGCCGACCCCGCGATCATAATGGCGGTCACCCCGGCGACAAGCGGCGACTTGATCATCACGTTCCTCCCTGTGACCTCTCCGGCAGCCCTGGCTCTTTTTCGGCCCTGGTCTCCGGCGGCATCTGTTGTTCTTTTATTCCGATATGTCGATTTGATCCAGAATTTTGTTTCAATGTCACGCGGCCGATGGCGGCCATTCCGGCCCTGCGCACGCGCTCTGCGGCAGAATGCCGCAACCCTCGCCGGACCGGGCGCGGCGGCGGGATGAAGCGGGCATCGCGCCCGCGCACCAAAGCGCCTGGGGTGGAATTTTCACGGCACGAAACGCTACCGCACGGGCCCCGTCTGCCTGGTGTCGCCCCCGTCTTTGGCGACCCGCGGCGGGCCGGCGTCACCGGTCGGCGAGCAGCGCCGAGACCGGCGCGAGAGTGACCGATGCGGCCCGGGTGCCGAGCGACCATTCGACCAGCGCCTGCACCGTTTCGGCCCGTGTGCGCGCGACGACGATCACCCCTGATTCGTTGCGCGCGCGGAAGGCGGCATTGTCGAGGAAGCGGCGGATCACCGGCGCGGCCTGCCCCTCGGCGTCGAGATCGCGGAACACCAGCCCGGCCTTGACCCCCGCCTTCTGCGCCGCCTTGTGGCCGGTGTTCAGCCCGGACGGGAAGCTGACGAGGCCGTGGCCGGTCTCCGCGAGGTTGACGGCGAGTTGCACCGCCCCCGGACCCAGCCCCTGGAAGCCGAGCGATTCCTCGGCCATGGCGGCAACGCTGTCTTCCAGCAGCGGCACATAGGCTTCGAGGTTGATCTCGACATCCGCCGCCGTGGCGCCCTCGGGCAGCGGCAGGATGGTGACCACCTCGAGCCCCTGGTCGCGGTAGAAGGCGATGGTCTCGGCCGCGTCGAGCGCGGCGGCGTCGACGGCCACGCTCACCGGGAAAGGCAGATTGCCGAGGTCGGCGTTGGCGTTGCCGGTGTCGATCAGCAGGATCGCCATCAGCGGCAGATCCGCCGGCGCGTCGAAGGGCGCCGCATTGCGCTGCAGCGCGGGTGCGCTGGCCAGGTCTTCGGCGGTGGCTTCCTCGGCGAGGTCTTCCCCGGTGGGCTCTTCCTCCGTCTCGTCGCCGATCCGGGGCAAACGGCCGGTGATCACGGTGCTTGCCGGGGTATCGGCCTCTGGATCTGCCTCAGCAGTCGTCTCGGCCGGCTCTGCGGCGTCCGCTGCGTCGGTATCGGGAGCGCCGGGCATCTCGGCCGTCGACTCGGAGATCGCCGGCGCTGCGGGGCTCTCGGGTTGCGTCATCGCGGCGGCGACGTCGGTCTCCGCCTCCGGCGCGTCGGCATCGGCCGGGGCCGCGTCGTCCTGCGCCCCGGACACGGCCTGCGCCGGCGCCTCCGCTTCGGCCCCGTCGTCTTGCGCCTCCGCCTCGGGCGTTTGCGCATCGGCCGGCCGGGTGGCGCTTGGCGCGTCGGCTTCAGGCGTCGGCGCCCGTGGTTCGTCGGCGTCTGCGGGCGGGGTCTCTGCATCGCTGGCCGCCATGGCGTCAGGCGCATCGGCGGTGTCGGCATCAGTGGCCGCCGTTGCGTTCGTGGCGTCGGCGTCGGCCGTGTCGCCCGCGTCCGCCCACGGCTCGGCCTCTGCCGGCGCCGCGGTCCCCGAAAGATCAGGCTCCGCCTCGGCATCGCCTTCCTGCGGATCGTCGGACGGGGTGTCAGCCGGCGAGGTATCGGCAGGTGCATCGCCGCCCGCGTCCGGCACGCCGTCCGCCTCGGCATCCTCCGCCGCGGGCATTTCCGGCTCAACAGGGGCCGCTTCGTCCTGCCCCTGCGCCGGCTCCGGTGCCTCGTTCACCGGGGTTTCCTGCGCCGCCGGCGCCGGAACGGCCCCGGGCATTTCCACCCGGTCGAGCACCAGCGATGCCGTGCCCAGCCCGAGCCCCGCGACCACGATCCCCGTGGCGATGCCTGCCAAAATGCCACGTGCCACCTGCGGCCCCCTTTCGATATCGCGCGCCCCGCCTCTTGACCCTCGGCGGCGCCTCTGAACATGTATACCCCGACGCCATCGACAGAAAACCCCCTTTGCCCGGACCCGCGCGCATGATCCTGCTGATCGATAATTATGACAGCTTCACCTACAACCTCGTGCATTACCTGGGCGAGTTGGGGGCCGATGTTGTCGTTCACCGCAACGACGCGCTCGACGTGAAGGCCGCGATGGCACTGAGGCCCGAGGCCATCGTGCTCTCGCCCGGCCCCTGCGATCCCGACCAGGCCGGCATCTGCCTTCCACTGAGCCTCGCGGCGGGCGAGATCGGCGTGCCGCTCCTCGGCGTCTGCCTCGGCCACCAGACCATCGGCCAGGCCTTCGGCGGCAAGGTGGTGCGCGCGACCGACATCGTGCACGGCAAGATGGGCGAGATCCACCATGGCGGCAAAGGCGTGTTCAGGGGCCTGCCCTCGCCGCTGCAGGCCACGCGCTACCATTCTCTGATCGTCGAGCGCGAGAGCCTGCCCGACTGCCTCGAGGTGACCGCCTGGCTCGACGACGGCACGATCATGGGCCTGCGCCACAAGACCCTGCCGATCGAGGGGGTGCAGTTCCACCCCGAGAGCATCCGCTCCGAACACGGCCACGCGATGCTGCGGAACTTCCTCGACCAGGTCACCGAACAAGCGAAGGTATCGGCATGAGCGACGCGATCAAACCCCTCATCGCCGCCGCCGTCGACCGGCCGCTCACCCGCGCCGAGGCCGAGACCGCCTTCAGCATCCTGTTCGAGGGCGAGGCGACGCCGAGCCAGATCGGCGGGCTCTTGATGACCCTGCGCACCCGCGGCGAGACGGTGGACGAATACGCCGCCGCCGCCTTCGTGATGCGCGAGAAATGCCGCCGGGTGCATGCCCCCGCGGGCGCGATAGACATCGTCGGAACGGGGGGCGACGGCAAGGGCACGCTCAACATCTCCACCGCCACCGCCTTCGTCACCGCCGGCGCGGGCGTGGTGGTGGCAAAGCACGGCAACCGCAACCTGTCGTCGAAATCCGGCGCGGCGGATGCGCTGACCCAGATGGGCGTGAACGTGATGGTAGGGCCGGAGGTGGTCGAAAAGGCGCTCGAGGAGGTCGGCATCGCCTTCATGATGGCGCCGATGCATCACCCGGCGATCGCCCATGTCATGCCCACCCGCGCCGAGCTTGGCACCCGGACGATCTTCAACATTCTCGGCCCCCTGACCAACCCCGCCCACGTGACGCGCCAACTCACCGGCGCCTTCTCGCGCGAGATGATCCGGCCGATGGCCGAAACCCTGAAGGCGCTCGGCAGCGAGAAGGCCTGGCTCGTGCACGGCGGCGACGGCACCGACGAGCTTTCCATCGCCGGGGTGAGCTGGGTGGCCGCGCTGGAGGGCGGCGACATCATCGAGCGCGAGCTGCACCCGGAAGACGCGGGCCTCCCGGTGCATCCGTTCGAGGACATCCTGGGCGGCACCCCGGAAGACAACGCCCGCGCCTTTCGCGCCCTGCTCGACGGCGCACCGGGCGCCTACCGCGACGCGGTGCTGCTCAATTCCGCCGCCGCGCTGGTGGTGGCCGACAAGGCCGGATCGCTCAAGGAAGGGGTCGAACGTGCGCGCGAGAGCATCGACAGCGGCGCGGCGAAAGCCAGGATCGAAGGCTTGGCCCGGGTCACCGCCGCGGCCTGAGCCGGGCGCACGCCGCCACGCGGCGGCGTGACACGCGGTCGCGCGACCGCGTTCCCGGCCCCGCCGAAGCCGCTTCCGCCGATGCCGGCGGCATGGCACTCTGTCCGCGAAACGCAGGAGGCAGGCATGACCCCGACCAACCCCAACATGGCGCGCACCTTCCCGCCCCCGGTGATGGAAGCGCGGCGCTGGATCGAGGGGGTGCATTTCCCGCCCGAACGCCCGCTGATCAACGTCAGCCAGGCCGCGCCGGTGGCCCCGCCGCCCGAGGGGCTGCGCCGGGCCATCGCCGAAGCGGCGATGGAGGATGACACGGCGCATCTCTACGGCCCGGTGCTCGGCCTGCCCGCGCTGCGCGAGGAGGTGGCCGCGCAGGTCTCGGCGCTCTACGGCGGCGCGGTCACCCCGGCGCAGGTGGCGATCACCTCCGGCTGCAACCAGGCCTTCGCCGCCGTGATGGCCACGCTTGCCGGCCCGGGCGACGAGGTGATCCTGCCGGTGCCGTGGTATTTCAATCACAAGATGTGGCTCGACATGTCCGGCGTTACCGCCGTGCCGCTCGCCACCGATGACGAGCTTCTGCCCAGCGTCGCCGCCGCCGAGCGCCTGATCACGGAGCGCACCCGCGCCATCGTGCTGGTCACCCCCAACAACCCCGGCGGCGTCGAATACCCCGCCGACCTCGTGGCCGCCTTCCACGACCTCGCCCGCGCCCGTGGCCTGGCCCTCGTGCTCGACGAAACCTACCGCGATTTCGACAGCCGCCCGGCGCCCGCGCACCACCTGTTCGAAGCCGCGGACTGGGACGACACCCTGATCCATCTCTATTCCTTCTCCAAGGCCTACCGGCTGACCGGCCACCGCGTCGGCGCGCTCCTCGCCGCACCGGCCCGGCTGGCCGAGGCGGAGAAGTTCCTCGACACGGTGACGATCTGCCCCAACCAGCTCGGCCAGCGCGCGGCGCTCTGGGGGATGCGGAACCTCTCGCAATGGCTCGCCGGCGAGCGCGCCGAGATCCTCGCCCGCCGCGCCGCGATCGAGACCGGCTTCGCCACCCTGCCGGGCTGGCGCCTGCTCGGCGCCGGCGCCTATTTCGCCTATGTCCGCCACCCGTTCGCCGAACCCGCCGACGCGCTCTGCCGCCGCATGGTGCGCGAGATCGGCGTGCTGGCGCTGCCCGGCACGATGTTTCGCCCCGGCGACGATCCCGCCGCGCCGCGCGAATTGCGCATCGCCTTCGCCAATATCGACGCTGCGGGCATCGCCGAGCTGTTCCACCGCCTCGCCGCCCTCGGCCCCGGCTGAAGGCGCGCGCCGGCCGTTTTCCGCTGTTGGCATTCGTCCGCACAGGCCCTAGAACCGGGTGACCGTAACGGGGAGATTTCCGCTCATGTCGATGGCGCAGAACAAGATCAGCCGGGTGTTCGTCTGGATCATCATGGGCCTGGTGATGGTGGGCCTGGTCGGCTTCGGGTCGTTCAACTTCGGCGGCAGCGTGAGCGCCATCGGCAAGGTCGGCGATACCGAGATTTCCGGCGACCGCTACTTTCGCGAGCTCAACGCCCAGCTCAACGCCTTCCAGGCCCAGATCGGCGAGCGGCTGAGCTTCGCCGAGGCGCAGTCCATCGGCCTCGACCAGGCGGCGTTGGAGACGGTGATCAACCAGGTCGCGCTGGAGAACGAGACCGCGCGGCTCGGGGTTTCGGTCGGCGACGAGGAACTGGCGGCGCGCATCCGCGACATCGACGCCTTCCACGGCATGAGCGGCGGGTTCGACCGCGAGACCTACAATTTCGTGCTGCAGCAATCCGGCCTGACCGCGCGCGAGTTCGAGCAGACCCTGCGCTCCGAGGTCGCCCGCACCGTGCTTCAGGGCGCGGTGACCAACGGCATCGCCGTGCCCCCGGTCTACGCCGAGGTGCTCTATGGCTGGGCCCGCGAAGCGCGCGATTTCACCTGGGCGCGGCTTGGCCCGGAGGCGCTCGAGGCGCCGGTGGGCACGCCCGACGCCGCCACGCTCGCCGCCTTCCACGAGGAAAACCCCGCGATCTTCACCCTGCCGCAGGCGCGCCGCATCACCTATGCCTGGCTCGCGCCGGAAGACGTGATCGACGATATCGAGGTGTCCGAGGCCGATCTGCGCGCGCTTTACGAGGCGCGGATCGACGAATACCGGATGCCCGAGCGGCGGCTGGTGGAGCGGCTGGTGTTCGGCACCGAGGCCGAAGCCGAGGCGGCCGCGGCGGCGCTGGAGACGGGTGACGCCACCTTCGAAAGCCTCGTCGCCGGACGCGGGCTCGAGCTTGCCGACACCGATCTAGGCGACGTGACCGAAGGCGAGCTTGGCCGCGCCGGCGCCGAGGTCTTCGCGCTCGACGGCCCCGGCGTGGCGGGCCCGGTGATGACCGATCTCGGCCCGGCGCTGCTGCGGATGAACGCG
Source organism: Sinisalibacter lacisalsi (assembly GCF_014640115.1). GTDB lineage: Bacteria > Pseudomonadota > Alphaproteobacteria > Rhodobacterales > Rhodobacteraceae > Sinisalibacter > Sinisalibacter lacisalsi. The sequence continues at coordinate 576,876 of NZ_BMGI01000002.1, forward strand.
ATCCTGCCGGCGCGCGAAACCAGCTTCGAGGCCGCGCGCGAGGATCTGCGCGCCGAATACGCCGCCGATGCCGCCCGCCGTCTTCTGCAGGACCGGATGATCGAGCTCGACGACGTGCTCGCCGCCGGGGCCACGCTGGAAGACCTCGCCAACGCCGAGGGCATGCGGCTCGAAACCATCGACTGGACCGGCGCCGAAAGCGACGGAATCGCCGCCTATGACGCCTTCCGGGCCGCCGCCGAGAGCGTGGCCGAGGGCGATTACCCGGCGATCGAGCTGCTGTCGGACGGCGGGCTCTTCGCGCTCCGGCTCGACGAGGTGGTGCCGCCCCGGATGCAGCCGCTCGACGAGGTGCGCGAGGACGCGATCGACGCCTGGCAACAAGCCGAAACCCTGCGCCGTCTCGCCGCCCGCGGCGAGGAGATGCTGGACGAGATCGAAGCCGGCGAAAGCCCGGCCAGCCTCGGGTTGACCGAGGTGATCGAGACCGGGCTCACGCGCGATGGCTTCATCGAGGGCGCGCCGCCCGCGCTGGTCGACCGCGCCTTCGCGCTCGAGCCCGGCGACTGGGCGCTGGTCGAGGATGAAAGCGGCGTGTTCCTGCTGCGCCTCGACGCGGTGATTGCCGCCGACCAGGACAGCGAGGAGGCCCGCTCGGTGAAGCAGAACTTCCTCGCCAGCTCCGCCCAGACGCTCGCGCTCGACGTCGAGGCCGCCTTCTCCGCCGCGATCGAGGCGGACGCCGGCATCACGCTCGACCAGGCGATGATCAACGCGGTCAACACGTCGTTCCAGTGAGGTGATCCCGTGGCCCTGACGCCCTCCTTCGACGCCTTCGAAAAAGCCTGGGAGTCCGGGAAGAACCAGGTGGTCTACACCCGGCTCGCGGCCGATCTCGATACCCCCGTTTCGCTGATGCTGAAACTCGCCGAGGCCAAGCGCGACAGCTTCATGCTCGAAAGCGTGACCGGCGGCGAAACCCGCGGGCGTTACTCGATCATCGGCCTGAAGCCCGACCTGATCTGGGAGTGCCGCGGCACAAGCGCCCGGGTCAACCGGCAGGCAAGGTTCGATCCCGACGCCTGGGAAGACATGGCGGCCGAGCCGCTGACCGCGCTGCGCGAGATCCTCGCCGAGAGCCGGATCGACCTGCCCGACGATCTGCCCGCCGCCTCCGCCGGGCTGTTCGGCTACCTCGGCTACGACATGATCCGCCTCGTCGAACACCTGCCGGACGTGAACCCCGATCCGCTCGGCCTGCCCGACGCGATGATGATGCGCCCCTCGGTGGTGGCGGTGCTCGACGGGGTGAAGGGCGAGGTGATCCTCGTCTCCCCCGCCTTCCAGGGCGGCGGGCTGAACGCGCGCGCGGCCTATGCCCAGGCCGCCGAGCGGGTGATGGACGCGCTGCGCGATCTCGAACGCCAGCCGCCCACCACGCATGATCTGGGCGAGGTGACCGAGACGCCCGAGCCGGTGTCGAACTTCGCGCGGGCCGACTACCTCGCGGCGGTGGAAAAGGCCAAGGACTTCATCCGCGCGGGCGACATCTTCCAGGTCGTGCCGAGCCAGCGCTGGACCCAGGCCTTCCCCCTGCCGCCCTTCGCGCTTTACCGCAGCTTGCGCCGCACCAACCCCTCGCCGTTCATGTTCTTCTTCAACTTCGGCGGCTTCCAGGTCGTCGGCGCGAGCCCCGAGATCCTCGTCCGTGTGTTTGGCCGCGAGGTCACCATCCGCCCGATCGCCGGCACGCGGCCGCGCGGGCAGACGCCCGAGCAGGACAAGGCGCTCGAAGCCGATCTGCTTTCGGACCAGAAGGAACTGGCCGAGCACCTGATGCTACTCGATCTCGGCCGCAACGACGTTGGCCGGGTGGCGAAGATCGGCACGGTGCGCCCGACGGAAGAATTCATCATCGAGCGCTATTCCCACGTGATGCACATCGTCTCCAACGTGGTCGGCGAGTTGCGCGAAGACGAAGATGCGCTCTCGGCCCTGCTCGCCGGGCTTCCCGCCGGCACCGTCTCGGGCGCGCCCAAGGTGCGGGCGATGGAGATCATCGACGAGCTGGAGCCGGAAAAGCGCGGCGTCTACGGCGGCGGCGTGGGCTATTTCTCCGCGGGCGGCGACATGGACATGTGCATCGCCCTGCGCACCGCGGTGGTGAAGGATCGCAAGCTCTACATCCAGGCCGGGGGCGGCGTGGTCTACGACAGCGACCCGGAGGCCGAGTTCGAGGAAACCGTCAACAAGTCGAAGGCGATCCGCATGGCCGCGGCAACCGCCGGCATCTTCGCCAAGTCCTCCGGCAACTGACGCCTCAGCTCCTGCGGTTGATCAGCATGATCCCGGCGGCCACCAGCACCAGCTGGGCGATCAGCGCGAGGGTGACGGTTTCGCCCAGCCAGAGCCAGCCGAGGATCACCCCGAAGACCGGCGACAGAAAGGCGAAGGCGGCGATCTGGCTGGTCTTGTAACGCGACAGCAGCCAGAACCAGACCACGAACACCCCCGAGACCACCACCACGATCTGGAACAGCATCAGCCAGCCCGTCATAACCGTCAGATCACGCAGCAGCGGGCCGAAGAACAGCGAGGCGCCGAGCAGCACCGGGGTCGACACCGAAACCTGCCAGAACATCTGCATCTCGAACCGGGCCTGCGAAAGCCGGGTGAGGCGCGGCAGGAGCGAAACGCCCATCCAGCCCAGGGCCGCGATCAGCGCGGCGATATCGCCCGCGAGCGACGCCTCGCCGCCCAGCCCCGAGCGGTCGACGATGGCCCAGGCCACCCCGGCGAAGGCCAGCGTCAGCCCGACAAGACGGGTCCGCGTCAGCCGCTCGCCCGGCAGCACGAAATGCGCGGTGAGCGCCATCCAGACCGGCATCGAGTAGAAGATCACGCTCACCCGGGTCACCGTGGTGAGATCGAGGGCAAGAAAGAGCGCGACGAATTCGACCGAAAAGATCAGCCCGATCAGCACCCCCGGCCCGAGCATGCCGGGGCTGAAGTCGAGCCGGTGGCCGCGAAGGCGCATCCAGCCCCAGATCACCGCGACCGCGCCGAGCGACCGCACGCCGGCGGCAAAGACTGGCTGCAACCCCTCGTTGGTGAGCTTGATCACCACCTGGTTGCCGGCGAGGATCACCATCAGGAAAATCAGCAGGGCGCCACCGCCCAGGTCAATGTCGCGCCTGTCATGCATGGCGCGAAAGGACGGGGGGATGGCGGGGAAGTCAACCCCTTGCGCCGCGTGCCCTGCGGCCAGACCCCGGCGCCGTGGCGCGCGGCCAAAGTTATCGCACAGTCGCCGAACGGGCTTGCCTCATAGCGCGACTCGTCCGAAACTCGCTCGCGCGACAGGATCATCGCCCGCGCCTCCGTGCTGCGGGCAAGGAGGGATGTGTGACCGATTACCTCGTCTACGACGTGTTCACCGCGCGGCGCCATGGCGGCAACCCGCTCGCCATCCTGCCCGATGCCCGCGCCCTGCCCGAGGACGAGCTGCAGGCCATCGCGCGCGAGTTCAACCTCTCCGAGACGGTGTTTCTCTACCCGCCCGAGAACCCGGCGCATACCGCGCGGCTGAGGATCTTCACCCCGACGATGGAAGTGCCCTTCGCCGGCCACCCGACGATCGGCGCGGCGGCGATGCTGGCCGAGGCCGGGCTTGGCCCCGACATGGTCCTCGAACTGGGGATCGGGCCGCTCGCGGCGCGGGCCGCAGGCGGGCGCGCCAGCTTCACCACTTCGGCGCCGCTCCAGCGCCTCGCGTCGCCGCCACCCGCCCTCGTCGCCCGCGCCCTCGGCACCACGCCCGACCGGCTCGCCGGCGCGCCCGAGATGGCCTCGCTCGGCCTTGCCTTCACCTTCACCGAGCTGGCCGACCGCGCCACGCTCGCCGCCCTCGCCCCCGATCCGGCCGCCTTCCGCGAGGGTGCCGCCGCCTTCCCGGCAAGCCTCGATTTCGCGCAATATGCCTTCGTCGATGCCGGCGACAGGATCCATGCCCGGATGTTCGCCCCGCTCGACAACATCCCCGAAGACCCGGCAACCGGGTCCGCCGCCGCCACGCTCGCCGCCCTGCTCGCCGACCGGCGCGGCGGGCCGGTGGCGCTCACCGTTCACCAGGGCGACGACATGGGCCGGCCCAGCGTGATCGAGGTCGAGGCCGGGCCCGGCGGCGTCACCGTCGCGGGGCAAGCGGTGCGGGTGATGGAAGGCAGGCTGCTGCGATGAACGCCTGGGTGCTGCTGCTCGACGCGATCGGCAAGGTGGAAAGCGGCAGGCTTCCCGCCTCGGCGCTGCGCCGGCTGCTCAAGGGGTTCGGGCTGCGGCAGGTCAAGACCTTCCCGAAGTCGAATGACGCGATCTTCTGTGGCGTGATCGACGCGCGCGCCTTCGGCAGCTTCGTCGAAGACATGATCGCGGCCAACCACGGCTGGCGCCCTCGCGCCCTCGTGCTGTCGCGCGAACGCTTTGCCGAGATTATCGCCGCCCGGCCCGCCGCCGGCACGACGCGAAACAGCGCCGAGGCGCATATCTGGTTCCTGCACCGGTCGAGCCCGGCGCGCAGCGAGGCGCTGCGCAAGCTCGCCGCGCCCGGCGACCGTCTCGCGCTCACCGAGGACGCGCTCTATCACCACGCGCCCGGCGGCATCGACCGCGCCCGCCTGGCCGCGCGCCTCGAGGCCGTGCTGGGTGTGCGCACCACCCTGCGCGCGCCCGCCGAGGTCAACCGGATTGACGAGACGCTCGCCACGCTGCGCGACGATTGAGCCGGGGGCGACAGCGGGCCGGGATCGCCCGGAAACGTGACTTTCCAAAGCGAAGCCCAGCCAATAGACAGCTTGGAAGCGCACGCCATGGGGAACCGGCGCGCCGCTCGACCGCCGTGCTGGTTTCGGACCTGGAGACCCGGATGATCGACTCGCATCTGTTGCCGTTGCAACGGCGCGCGCTGGCGCCACTGGCGCGGGCGCTCGCCGCGCGCGGTGCGCGGGCGGATGCGATCACGCTCGCGGGGTTCGCCATCGGTCTGGCCGCCGTGCCGGCGCTCGCCTTCGGCCAATTCGGTCTCGCGCTCGCCCTGATCCTCGCCAACCGGCTGGCCGACGGGCTCGACGGCGCAGTGGCGCGGCTCACCCGGCCGACCGACCGGGGCGCCTTTCTCGATATCGCGCTCGATTTCGCGTTCTACGCCCTGGTGCCGGTGGGTTTCGCGCTGGCCGACCCCGCCGCCAACGCGCTGCCCGCCGCCGTGCTCGTCGCCGCCTTCGTCGGCACCGGCTCGTCGTTTCTCGCCTTCGCGGTGATCGCGGCGCAGAAGGGGATGAGCGCGCGGGCCTATCCGACCAAGGGCATCTACTACCTCGGCGGACTCACCGAGGGGTTTGAAACCATCGCGCTTTTCGTGCTGATGTGTTTGTTACCGCAGCACTTCGCCGCGCTGGCCTATATCTTCGCGGGGCTATGCGCGATCACCACGCTGACGCGGTGGCGGCAGGGCTGGCTGGCCTTCGCGGCCGCCCCGGACAAGAAAAACACCTCGGCCTGACGCCCCGCGCCAAGGCCAGACACAGGGATAATCGATGCGCCTTCACCTCGCCGCCGCCGCCCTCGCGGCAAGTCTCGCCACCGCCCCTGCCGTCGCCGACGACTGGCAGGCCACGCTCGACGCCGCGCGTGGCCAGACCGTTTTCTGGAACGCCTGGGGCGGCGACGGGCGCACCAATGCCTTCATCGACTGGGTCGGCGACGAGACCGCCCGGCGCTTCGGCGTCGAGGTCCGCCACGTCAAGCTCACCGACACCGCCGAGGCGGTCACCCGGGTGATCTCGGAGAAGGCGGCGGGGCGTGACGAGGGCGGCTCGGTCGACATGATCTGGATCAACGGGCCGAACTTTCTCGCGATGAAGGAGCAGGGGCTGCTGCATGGCCCCTTCGTGGAAAGCCTGCCCAATGCCGCCTACCTCGATCTCTCCCCCGGCGCGCCTGCCACGGTGGATTTCACCGAGCCGGTCGAGGGGATGGAAAGCCCGTGGCGGCTCGCCCGCTTCGTCTTCGCCTTCGATACCGCCCGCATCGACGTGCCGCCCGAAACGATGGCCGAATTCGTGCCGTGGGCCGAGGCGCACCCGGGGCGGATGACGCATCCCGACCCGTCGAACTTCATGGGCGCCACCTTCCTCAAGCAGGCGCTGATCGAGCTTGCGCCCGACGCAAGCGCGCTGCAATCGCCGGCCGGGGATGCGGTCTTTGCCGAGGCCACCGCCCCGCTCTGGGCCTGGTATGACGCGCTCCGGCCCAACCTCTGGCGCGGTGGCGCGGCCTTTCCGGAGAACGAATCCATCCAGCAACAGCTGATGAACGACGGCGAGATCGACATCGCGATGTATTTCGATCCCGCCGCCCCCGCCGCCGCGATCCGGCAGGGGCTTCTGCCCGACACCGCCCGCGTTTTCGTGCCCAAGGGCGGCAGCATCGGCAATGTCAGCTTCGTGGCGATCCCTTACAACGCCGCCAACCGCGAAGGCGCGATGGTGGTGGCCAATTTCCTGCTCGCCCCCGAGACGCAAGCGCAGATGCAGAACATCGACGTGCTCGGCGCCTTCTCGGTGCTCGACCCGGCCAGGCTCGACGACGCCGGGCGCGCCGCCTTCGCCGCGCTGCCCGACGACCCCGCCCTGCCCCGGCTCGACGAACTCGGGCCGACGCTGATCGAGCCGCACGCCAGCTGGATGACCCGCCTCACCGAGGCCTGGGCCGACCGCAACACCCGATGAGAGTGGCGCCCGAAGGGCGGGGTCTGCGCGCGCTGGTCCTCGCGGCGCTGGCCTTCGGGCTGATCGGCCCGATCGCGGCGGGGCTCTGGGCCACGGCGCGGGCGGGCTTCGGGGTGATGCCGGTGATCGGCGCGACCGAGGCCAGCCTCGCGCCCTGGTCCGCGCTCTTCGCGCTGCCGGGGCTGGCCACCTCACTCAAGGTCACCGCTTTCACCGGGATCGTCTCGACCCTGCTGTCGCTGATCCTCGCACTGGCGCTCACCGCCGCGCTGCAGCCGCGCCTCACCGGCGGCCGGGCGGCGCGCCTGCTCGCCCCGTTCCTCGCCATCCCCCACGCCGCGCTCGCCATCGGGCTGGCCTTCGTGCTCACCCCCTCGGGCTGGATCGCCCGGTTACTCGCGCCGATCCTCGGGCTGGACCGCCCGCCCGACATCGCGCTGGTGGGCGACCCCTGGGGCATCGCGCTGATCCTCGGGCTGATGCTGAAAGAGGTGCCGTTCCTGATGCTGGTCAGCCTCGCAGGCCTCACCCAGATCCCGCTCGCCCAGCACCTCGCCGCCGGGCGCTCGCTCGGTTACGGGCGCGCGGCAGTCTGGCTCAAGCTGATCGTGCCGCAGCTCTGGCCGCTGATCCGGCTGCCGGTGATGGTGGTGCTGGCCTATGCGCTCTCGACGGTCGAGATGGGGCTGATCCTCGGGCCCTCGAACCCGCCTGTGTTGGCGGTGCTGCTCACCCGGCTGTTCTTCGCGCCCGACACCGCGCTCCTGCTGCCGGCCTCGGCCGGGGCGCTGCTGCAGGGCGGGCTGGTGGCGGCGGCCTTCGCGCTGCTGTGGCTCACGGAACGGGCCCTGGCGATGGCCGGACGGTTCTGGCTCTGCCGCGGCGGGCGCGGGCACGGGCTCGATCCGATCCTCCCCCTCGCCCGCGGGCTCGGGATGATCGCCGCCGCACTCGGCGCGCTGGCCATGCTCGCGCTGCTGACATGGTCCTTCGCCTGGCGCTGGCCCTGGCCTGCGGCGCTTCCCGAGAGCTGGTCGCTCCGGGCCTGGACCGGGGCGGCGCCGGGGCTTGCCCGCGCCCTCGGCCTCACGCTGGCCCTGGCCCTCGCCACCACCGCGCTCTCGCTCGCCCTCGCCGTGGCGTGGCTCGAGGGCGAGGACCGCGCCCGCAGCCCGCGCGCGCCCTGGGCCGAGGCGCTGATCTACCTGCCGCTCCTGGTGCCGCAGATCGGTTTTCTCTACGGGTTGAACGTGCTGTTCCTGCGGCTCGGGCTCTCGGGCGGGCTCGCGGCGGTGATCTGGGCGCAGGCGCTGTTCGTCTTTCCATACGTGATGATCACGCTGTCCGACCCCTGGCGCGCGCTCGACCCGCGGCTTGCCCGCGCCGCCGCTTCGCTCGGCGCCGGGCCGTGGCGGCGGCTGTTCACCGTCAAGCTGCCGGTGCTGATCGCCCCGATCCTCACCGCCGCCGCGATCGGCGTGGCGGTCTCGGTGGCGCAATACCTGCCGACGCTGTTCATGGGCGCGGGGAGGATCGCCACGCTCACCACCGAGGCGGTGACACTGTCGTCGGGTTCCGACCGGCGGGTGACCGGGGCCTATGCCACGCTGCAGACGGCGCTGCCGCTCGCCGCCTATGCCGCCGCCTTCCTCGTGCCTGCGCTGCTGCACCGCGACCGGCGCGCATTGAGGGGGGGCGGCGCATGAGCCTGGTTCTGGATGCCCTCAGCGTGCGGGTCGCAGGGGGGGCGGCGCTGTTCGCGCCGCTGAGCCTCACCATCGGCCCCGGTGAGGTCAGCACCGTGATGGGCCCTTCCGGGGTGGGCAAATCCACCCTGCTCGACGCCATCGCCGGCCACCTCGCGCCGGCCTTCACCCTCTCCGGCGGCGTGACCCTCGACGGGCGCGACATCCTCGCGCTGCCCGCCGAGGCCCGCCGCGTCGGGCTGGTGTTCCAGGACGCGGTGCTGTTTCCCCACCTCTCGGTCGGCGACAACCTCGCCTTCGGCCTCGCGGCGCGGGTGAAAGGGCGCGCGGCGCGGCGCGCGGCGGTCGAGGCGGCGCTGGCGCGGGCGGGGCTTGCGGGGCTGCATGACCGCGATCCGGCGAGCCTCTCGGGCGGCCAGCGGGCGCGCGCCGCCTTGATGCGCAGCCTTCTCGCCGAACCCGCCGCCCTCCTGCTCGACGAACCCTTCTCCAAGCTCGACGCGAGCCTGCGCGACGAGATCCGCGCCTTCACCTTCGCCCATATCCGGGCGCGCGCGATCCCCGCGCTGATGGTCACCCATGACCCCGCCGACGCCGAGGCCGCGGGCGGGCCGGTGATCGGCCTGACCCCGCAATGAGACCTTGCGTGACCGCGACGCCCGCATCCACCGCCATCGCCCCGGGCGTGACCGCCCTCGCCATGTCCTGCCTGCCGATCCGCGCGCCGACCGCGCTCGCCCAGCGCGCCTGAGGCGTTTTCCGCACGGAAAACAGGCCGATTTCCGTACGGAAATCGCAACGAAATCCGTACGGATTTCGCCGACGTCGTGTCAGCCGCACCGTGACGATCTTGCGTCTTGCCCCGCGATCCCGTTCCTGCCATGACTCGGGTGATGGTGGTCGTTCGGCTTGGCCGATGACCTTAAAAGGGAACGCGGTGCGGGGCTTGCCCCAAATCCGCGACTGCCCCCGCAACTGTGAGCGGCGAGCCATCCTGCATCAAGCCACTGGGCCCCGGCCCGGGAAGGCGCAGGAGAGCCGAGACCCGCGAGTCAGGAGACCTGCCATCCTTGTCATGTCAACCCGGGCGGGGTGCCCCGGAGGAGGATCGCGGATCATGGGCCAGGCCCGCCGGAACATTCGGTCTTTCACCACCCCCCGCCGCCAGGCGCGGAGGGCGCGATGGATATTCACACCTTGTCACAACTGCTGATGGCCCCGGCCGGCCCGGACCGGGCGCGCGAGATCGGCCAGATGGGCTACATGCAATGGCTCGCCGGGCTGCCCGGCGGGGCCCGCTACGAGGCCGAGGTGCTGCACGCCCTGCGGGTGACGGCGGACTTCATCGACAGTGATCCGGCGGTGGCCGAGTTCTGCCGCCTGCTCCGCGCCTCGCTTCGCGGGCCGCTCGCCCCGCTGGAGCTCGCCCTGCCCGCGCCGCGCCGCCGTGGCGGCGCGTGGCAACGGCGGCGCGCGCTGTGAGCGACGGTCAGGCCGGGCCGGTGGGCTCAGAAGCCGCTTTCCACCTTCACGTGGGCATGGGCATGGGCCTCGCCCGCGTTGTGCACATGCTCCGGCCCGCCTTCCGACACCGGGATCAGCGACAGCGCGCCATGCATCACCCCGCGTTCGAGAAACAGCGCCTCGGCAAAACCCGATACGTCGCCCACCTGCCCGCGCATCACCGCCACCTCCAGCGAGGTGCTGTGATCGAGCGGCACCGAGAGCGCCGCCACGGTCTGGTCGTGCCGGTCGAGGCGGCTTTGCGGCACTCGCACCGCGAGGTTGCGCATGGATTGGTCGACGGCGCAGGACACCACACCGTAACAGGGCGCCTCCCGCGGCGCGTCGGCCCGCGCGGCGAGCCCCCGGCGCACGAGATCGCGAATCGCTTCCGAGCGGTTCGCCGCACCGCTGGCGGCCAGGAAATCGTCGAGCGCCTCGGCGATATCGTCGGTCAGGGTGATGGTCACGCGCTGCATCGGGGCCTCCGGTTTGCCACGGGGCAACATACCAGCCCGGAATCGGCCGCGAAAGCACCGGTTTTTCTGCGCCTGCATCTTGCCGCGGGAGGCCCGTATGATAACCTCGCATGAAATTCATACCCGTTCGGAGAGCTTCATGAAGCTGCGCCCCTTTGCTCTCGCCACCGCGCTCGCCAGCCTCGGCCTGGCCCTGCCCGCGGCGGCGCATTTCCTCGAGATCCTGCCGCAGGCGGACGTGCTGCCCGAGGGCGGCGACGTGCGCCTCGATCTCACCTTTACCCACCCGTTCGAAGGCGGCCCGGTGATGCAGATGGAGCGGCCCGCCGCGGTTGGCGTGCTCCATGGCGGCGAGAAGACCGATCTTGGCGGCGCGCTCACCGAGGCGCCGCAGGAGGGCGCGATGGCCTGGCGGCTGACCCACGCGCTCGACACCCCGGGAGCGGCGGTGTTCTGGGTCGCGCCGCACCCCTACTGGGAACCGGCCGAGGGCGCTTTCATCGCGCATTACGCCAAGGTCGTGGTCGACAGTTACGCCACCGGCGAGGGCTGGGACGCGATGGTGGGCCTGCCGGTCGAGATCGCGCCGCTGACCCGGCCCACCGGGATCTGGGCCGGCAACCTGTTCTCCGGCGTGGTGACAAAGGCGGGCGAACCGGTGCCCTTCGCCGAGGTCGAGGTGGAATTCGTCAACGATGGGCGCCTCGACGCCCCGAACGAGGCCTTCGTCACCCAGGTCATCAAGGCCGACGCGAACGGCTCCTTCCACTATGCCATGGCCTTCCCCGGCTGGTGGGGCTTCGCGGCGCTGCTCGAGGCAGACGACCCGATGACCTCGCCCGAGGGTGAGGCCGTGCCGGTGGAGGAAGGCGCGCTGATCTGGGTCCATGCCCAGGGCGCGGGAAACTGAGCCGGTGCATATCCCCGATGGCATCCTCTCGGCCCCGGTGCTGATCGGCGGCGCGGCCCTGGCGGCGGCCGGGGTGACCCTGGCGCTGCGCCGCATCGACGAGCGCGCGATCCCGCGCGTGGCGATGCTCGCGGCGGTGTTTTTCGCCGGATCGCTGGTGTCGGTGCCGGTGGGGCCGTCGAGCGTGCACCTGGTGTTCTCAGGGCTGATGGGGCTGATGCTGGGGCTCGGCATCTTCCCCGCCGTGCTGGTCGGGCTGGCGCTGCAGGCGGTGATGTTCGGCTTCGGCGGGCTGACCACGCTCGGGATCAACACCCTCAACATCGCCCTGCCCGGCGCGTTGATCGGCCTCGCGCTGGGGCCGATGATCCGCACCGCCGCCTCGCCGGCTCGCGCGGCGCTGCTCGGCGGCGTCGCGGGCGCGGCAACGGTGATCGCCTCGGGGCTGCTGGTGGCGCTCTCGCTCTGGCTATCATCGGCGGAGTATGGTCTCGTCGCACAGGTTCTGCTGGTCACCTACCTGCCGCTGGCGCTGGCCGAGGGCGCGGTGAGCGCGGCGGTGGTGGCCTTTCTCGCCCGGGTCCAGCCCGAGGCGCTTGCGCCGCGGCTCGCCGCCGGGCCGGAGTAACCCGATGCGCGCGCTCCTCGCCTTCTTCCTCGCCTTCCTCCTCGCCAGTCCCGCCGCCGCGCACGGGCTGAAGGTTTTCGCCACCCCCGAGGGCGACCGCGTCACCGGCTACGCCTTTTTCATCGGTGGCGGTCGGCCCAGGGGCGCTGGCTGGCGCGCCGAGATGGCCGGGGCGCAGATCGCGCAAGGCCAGACCGACGACGAGGGAAGCTTTGCCTTTGCCGCCCCCGGCGAAGTGACCGGCGATGTCACGATCACCGTCAGCCTCGGCGACGGCCACGCCGCCACGAAGAGCCTCGCACCGGAGCGGTTCGGGGCCGTGGCCGTGGCGGCTTCCGATGCGCCCGCGCCCACGCCGGACACCACGCCCGCGCCCGATGCCGTGGCCCGCGCGGTCGAAGCCGCCGTCGCCCGCCAGATCGCGCCGCTCCATGCCCGAATCGAGGAACTCGACGCCCGGCTGCGCCTCACCGATATTCTCTCTGGCATCTTCCTCATCCTCGGGCTGGCCGGGATCGGGCTCTGGGCGATGGGGCGGCGGCGGTGATCCTTCCCGCCGACCTGCGCCTGCGCCTCGCCGCCGCTTTCGTCGCGGTGGCGCTGGTGTCGCAACTCTCCGGGCTCGCCCCCGCCCTGTGCGCCGCCGCGCTCGCCCTCACGCTCTTCGCCCTCGACCGGCAGGCGCTCCCATGGCGGCGGCTGTTGCACCTCGAAGCCTTCCTGCTCCTGCTCTTCCTCACCCTGCCCTTCACCATCGAGGGCCGCGCTGTGGTGAGCCTCGGCCCGCTCAGCGCCAGCGCCGAAGGGCTGGCCCGCGCGGCGGTTCTGGCGGGCAAGGTCACCGCCTCGGTGCTGCTGATCGCGCTGCTCATCGGCGGCCAGGAGCCGCTGCACCTGGGACGGGCGCTCGCCGGGCTCGGCCTGCCCGAGCCGCTGGTGCGCCTGTTCGTCACCACCGCGCGCTATGTCGGGGTGATCGGCGCCGAGGCGCGCCGGTTGCATGACGCGATGCGCGCGCGCGGCTTCCGGGCGCGATCGAACCTTCACACCTGGCGCAGCTACGGCTACCTGGTCGGGATGCTTCTCGTCCGTGCCCTTGAACGCGCCGACCGGGTGGAAGACGCGATGCGCCTGCGCGGCTTCACGGGGCGCTACCCGCGCGCGCCGCTGCCCGCCCCGGCGCGGGCCGACTGGGCGGGCGCCGCGCTGATCACGGGTGCTGCCGCCCTCATCCTGGTTTGGGACAAGCTGTGACCGATCTCGTCCGCCTCACCGATCTTGTGCTCGAACGCGATGGCCGCGCGGTGCTCTCGGGCGCCAGCCTCGCGCTCGCGGCGGGCGAGCGGCTTGCCATCGTCGGAGCCAACGGCGCCGGCAAGACCACGCTTCTGCGCGCCATCGTCGGGCTGGAGCGGGCGCAGGCGGGCGCGGTGGCGCTGTTCGGCGAGGATTGCCTGCGCGAGGCCGATTTCCGCGCCGCGCGGCCGCGCATCGGCTTTCTGTTCCAGGACAGCGACGATCAGCTCTTCTGCCCCAGCGTGCTGGAAGACGTGGCCTTCGGCCCGCTCAACGCCGGGCTTGGCGCGGCCGAGGCCAACGCCCGCGCCACCGCCACGCTGGAGCGCCTCGGCATCGCCCATCTCGCCGCGCGCTTCACCCACCGGCTCTCGGGCGGCGAGAAGCGGCTGGTCTGCCTCGCCGGCTTGCTGGCGATGGAGCCCCGGGTGCTGCTGCTCGACGAGCCCACCAACGGGATCGACGCCGCCAATGGCGCCCGGCTCGCCGCCGCGCTCGCGGCCTACGCGGGCGCGATGATCCTCGTCTCGCACGATGACGCCTTCGTCGCCGCCTTCGCCACGCGGGCGATGATCCTCGCCGAGGGCCGCCTCGTGCCCGGCGAGATCCACGACCATCCGCACCTGCACAGCCATCCGCATATCCACCCGGCCTGAACCCCGCTGGCCCTTCCCCCCGGTCCCGCGCCATGGCAGGTTGCCCGCAAACCCCGAAAGGCAGGACAGATGACGCTCAGGCTCCACAATTACTTCCGCTCCTCCACCTCCACCCGCCTGCGTGCGGCGCTCAACCTCAAGGGGCTCGCCTATGACTACGTTGGCGTGCACCTGCCCACCGGCGAGCAACGCGCCGCGGCCTACACCGGGATCAACCCGCAAGGGCTGGTGCCGGCGCTGGAACTGGAAGACGGCACCGTGCTCACCCAGTCGCTCGCGATCATGGAGTGGCTCGAGGAGGCCCACCCCGAGCCGCCGCTGCTGCCCGCCGCGCCGAAGGCGCGCGCCAGGGTGCGGGCGCTGGCGCAGATGGTGGCGCTGGAGATCCACCCGATCAACAACCTGCGGGTGCTGAACTTCCTCGATGCCGAGTTCGGCGCCGGCCACGCCGGCAAGAAGAGGTGGTTCACCCACTGGGTCCACACCACGTTCGAACCGCTCGAAGCGATGCTGGCGCAAAGCCCCCACACCGGCACCTATTGCCAAGGCGACACCCCCGGCTACGCCGATTGCTGCCTCTACGCCCAGATCTGGAACAACCGCCGCTTCGAGGTCGACATGGCGCCCTACCCGACGATCAACCGCATCTTCGCGGCACTCGACGCGCTGCCCGCCTTCAGCAACGCGGCGCCGGCGCAACAGCCCGACGCGGGCTGAGCCATGGAACGGGGACCTCCGCGCCGGGCGACGGCAGGTTCTGAAGCCCGACCCTCCCCCCTTCTTGGGTCGAAAAATACCTCGGGGGGTGCGGGGGGCAGAGCCCCCCGCGCGGTCGCCCCGGGCACACGGCCCGGGACGACACCGCGTCAGCGCGGCGCCATCCGGATCGCACCGTCTAGGCGGATCACCTCGGCGTTCAGCATCGCGTTCTGGGCCATGTGCAGCGCCAGCGCGGCGAATTCCTCGGGCTTGCCAAGCCGCGACGGGAACGGCACCTGCGCGCCGAGGCTGTCCTGCACCTCCTGCGGCAACTGGTCGAGCAGCGGGGTGAGGAAGATGCCCGGCGCGATGGTGTTGACGCGGATACCGTCGCGCGAAAGATCGCGCGCCATCGGCAGGGTCATGCCCACCACGCCGCCCTTCGAGGCGGCATAGGCCACCTGGCCCACCTGGCCGTCGAACGCGGCGACGGACGCGGTGTTGATGATGGCGCCGCGCTCACCGTCGTCATTGAGCGGCTCGGCGGCCACCATGCCCTCGGCCGCCTGGCTGGCGCAGTTGAAGCTGCCGCCGAGGTTGACCGTGATCGCCTTCATGAACAGGGCGGGGTCATGCGCCACGCCCTTCGAGACGGTTTTTGCCGCCGGGCCGATGCCGGCGCAGTTCATCAGCACGCGCTCCTGCCCCTGCACGGCGCGCACCTTGGCAAAACCGGCCCGCACGCTCTCGGGGTCGGACACGTCGACGCGGGCGAAGACGCCGCCAAGCTCCGCCGCCACCGCCTCGCCGCGCGCCTCGTTGAGATCGAACAACGCCACCGGCGCGCCCAGCGCGGCGAAGGCCCGCGCCACCGCCTCGCCCAGCCCCGAGGCCCCGCCCGTCACCACCAGGGGTGTATCCTTGCCGATCTTCATTGTTATCTCCCATAACTATTTTCCCCGGACATAGCAGGAAGCAAAATGCGGGGCAATCGGGTGGTGCGCCGGGCACGCGCGCGGGGCACGCCGTTGACAGAGCGCCCGGCCATCGTCGCCCTCTTGGTGGGGCACGAAGTGGGGCACGAAACCGTTACAGAAACTTCACGCTGCAGCCGCCTTATTTCTGTTATCCGTGAAATATGGAAACAGTGATTCCCGACCGTCTCGCCACCCTTGGCCACCCGCAACGGCTTGCCGTGTTTCGGCTGCTCATGCGCCGCCACCCCGACCGCCTGCCGGCGGGCGAGATCGCCGGCGCGCTGGGGCTCAAGCCCAGCACGCTCTCGGCCTATCTCGCGGCGCTGATGCAGGCCGGGCTGGTGCGGCAGGACCGCGCCGGCACATCGCTGCTCTACTCCATCGCCATGACGGAAGTTCAAAACACGCTCGACTACCTGATGCGCGATTGCTGCCGCGCGCGCCCCGAGCTTTGCGCCCCCGTCGCCTCGTCCCGCCCCGGAGAACAAACCGCCATGCCCGACCGCAAATTCAACGTGCTGTTCATCTGCACCGGAAATTCCGCCCGCTCGATCTTCGCCGAATCGATCCTGCGCGATCATGCCGGCGACCGTTTCACCGCCTATTCCGCCGGCACCAAGCCCTCGTCGGAGTTGAACCCCTACGCGCTCGAGGTGCTCAAGGCCAACGGCCACGACATCTCGCTGCTGCGCGCCAAGAACGTGGGCGAGTTCACCGGCCCCGATGCGCCGGCGATGGATTTCGTCTTCACCGTCTGCAACCAGGCCGCCAACGAGGAATGCCCGGCCTGGGAGGGCCAGCCGATCAGCGGCCATTGGGGCATGCCCGACCCGGTGAAGGCCGAGGGCAGCGAGGCCGAGAAACGGCTGGCCTTCCGCGAGGCCTACGGCGGGCTGTTGCGGCGGATCAGCGCCTTCGCCGCCCTGCCGATCGCCGCGCTCGACCGGATCGCGCTGCAGGCCGCCGTCGACGACATCGCCCATCTCGCAAAGGACTGACCCCGGATGACCACCTATGCCCTCAACGGCCTTGGCCGGATCGGAAAACTCGCGCTGAAACCGCTCCTCGAGCGCGGCGCCGAGATCGCCTGGATCAACGACGCGGTGGGCGACCCGGAGATGCACGCGCATCTTCTGGAGTTCGACACGGTGCACGGCCGCTGGCAGGCCGATTTCGCCCATGACGCCGGGAGCGTGACCATCGGTGGCACCCGCCTGCCCTTCATCGGCACGCGCAACCTCGCCGATCTGCCGCTCGACGGCGTCGACGTTGTGATCGACTGCACCGGCGTGTTCAAGACCGAGGCCGCCCTTGCGCCCTATTTCGAAGCCGGGGTGAAGAAGGTGATGGTTTCGGCCCCGGTGAAGGACGGGCCGACCGCCAACATCGTCTACGGCGTGAACGATGACACCTACGACCCGGCGGCGCATGACATCGTCACCGCCGCCTCCTGCACCACCAATTGCCTCGCGCCGGTGGTCAAGGTGATCCACGAGAGCCTCGGCATCCGGCACGGCTCGATCACCACGATCCACGACGTGACCAACACCCAGACCATCGTCGACCGGCCCGCGAAAGACCTGCGCCGCGCCCGCTCGGCGCTGAACTCGCTGATCCCCACCACCACCGGCTCGGCCACCGCGATCACGCTGATCTACCCCGACCTCGCGGGCCGGCTGAACGGCCATGCGGTGCGGGTGCCGCTGCTCAACGCCTCGCTCACCGATTGCGTCTTCGAGGTCGAGCGCGCAACCACGCCCGAGGAGGTCAACGCGCTGTTCGAGGCCGCCGCCGCTGGCCCGCTCAAGGGCATCCTCGGCTACGAGACCCGCCCGCTCGTGTCCGCCGATTACACCAACGACACCCGCTCCTCGATCGTCGACGCGCCCTCCACCATGGTGGTCAACGGCACGCAGGTGAAGGTCTACGCCTGGTATGACAACGAGATGGGCTATGCCCACCGGCTGGTCGACGTGGCGCAGATGGTGGGGGCCTCGGTGTGACCACCCGGCCCGAGGGCCTTTCGGCCTATATCGCGGTCACCGCCGCCTACTGGGCCTTCATGCTCACCGACGGCGCGCTCAGGATGCTGGTGCTCCTGCACTTCCACACGCTGGGCTTTTCGCCGGTGCAACTGGCCTATCTCTTCGTGCTCTACGAGATCGCCGGGATGGTGACGAACCTCTCGGCGGGCTGGATCGCGGCGCGCTTCGGGCTGACCTCAACGCTCTACGCCGGCCTTGCGCTGCAGATCGTCGCCCTGCTCGCCCTCGCCCGGCTCGATCCCGGCTGGGCCATCGGGGTTTCGGTGGCTTTCGTGATGGTGGTGCAGGGCGCCTCGGGGGTGGCCAAGGATCTGGCCAAGATGTCGTCCAAATCGGCGGTGAAACTGCTCGCGCCCACGGCGGATGGCGGGCTGTTTCGCTGGGTCGCGGCGCTGACCGGCTCGAAGAACGCGGTCAAGGGCCTCGGCTTCCTGCTCGGCGCCGCGCTGCTCGCAGGCATCGGCTTCACCTGGTCGGTGCTGGCGATGGCCGCCGGGCTCGCGGTGATCCTCGCAGCCATCGCGCTGGCGATGCCGCCGGGCCTGCCCCGCGGCCGCAAGGGCGCCAAGTTCTCGGAAGTGTTCTCGAAATCGGCCAACGTGAACTGGCTGTCGGTGGCGCGGGTGTTCCTGTTCGGCGCGCGCGACGTTTGGTTCGTCGTCGGCATCCCGGTCTATTTCTACGCCGTGCTCTCGGACGGCAGCGAGGCGGGCAACCGCGCCGCCTTCTTCCTGATCGGCACCTTCATGGCGGGCTGGATCATCCTCTACGGCGCGGTGCAGGCCGCCGCCCCCCGGCTGCTCGGGGCCGCCCGCCGCCCCGAATCCGATCTGATCCGCGCCGCGCGCGGCTGGGCAGCGGCGCTCATCGCCGTGCCCGCCGCCCTCGCGCTCGCGCTCTTCGCCGCCCCCGGTCCGGCGCCTTGGCTGACCGCCACGCTGGTCGCGGGCCTGCTTGCCTTCGGCGCGCTCTTCGCGGTCAATTCCTCGCTGCACTCCTACCTCATCCTCGCCTTCACCCGCGCCGAGCGGGTGACGATGGACGTGGGCTTCTACTACATGGCCAACGCGTTCGGCCGGTTGATCGGCACCCTGCTTTCGGGCCTGACCTACCAGCTCGGCGGGCTGGGCTTGACGCTCACGGTCGCGGCGGCGATGGTCGCGCTCTCGGCCCTCGCGGCGGGCCGGTTGCACGCAGACGAGGACCAAGGCCCGGCATGAGCATCTTCGAACGCTACCTGACGCTCTGGATCGCACTGGCGATGGCCGGCGGCATAATCATCGGCAGCCTTGCGCCGGGGCTGGTAAACGCCATCGCCGCGGCCGAGGTGGCGCGGGTCAACCTCGTGGTGGCGGTGCTGATCTGGGCGATGGTCTACCCGATGATGGTGGCGGTCGACCCGGCCCATATCGGCGGCGCGCTGCGCGAGCCGAAGGGGCTGGCGATCACCCTCGCGGTCAACTGGCTGATCAAGCCCTTCACCATGGCGGCGCTGGCGGTGCTGTTCTTCGAGACCGTCTTCGCCCCCTTCATCTCCCCCGAGGACGCCTCGCAATACATCGCCGGGCTGATCCTGCTCGGCGCCGCGCCCTGCACGGCGATGGTGTTCGTCTGGTCGCAGCTTACGAAGGGCGACGCCAATTACACCCTGCTGCAGGTCTCGGTGAACGACGTGGTGATGGTTTTCGCCTTCGCGCCGATCGTGGCGCTGCTGCTCGGGGTGACCGACATTTCGGTGCCGTGGGAAACGCTGGTGCTCTCGGTCGTGCTGTTCGTGGCGCTGCCGCTCCTGGCCGGGGTCGCCACCCGCCGCTGGCTCGCATCGCCCGCCCGCATCGCCGCGTTCCAGGCCCGGGTGAAGCCGTGGTCGGTGATCGGGCTGATCGCGACGGTGGTGATCCTGTTCGGCCTCCAGGGAAAGGTGATCCTCGACCGGCCCGCCGTGATCGCGCTGATCGCGGTGCCGATCCTGATCCAGTCCTACGGTATCTTCGCGCTGGCCTACCTCGCCGCCTGGGCGCTCAGGGTGCCGCACCGGATCGCCGCGCCCTGCGCGCTGATCGGCACCTCGAACTTCTTCGAACTGGCGGTGGCGGTGGCGATCTCGCTGTTCGGGCTCAATTCGGGCGCGGCGCTGGCCACCGTGGTGGGGGTGCTGGTGGAGGTGCCGGTGATGCTCTCGCTGGTGGCGCTGGCCAACCGCACGCGGGCGCGCTTCGGCTGAGCCGGGCGCGGCGAAATGGGGCCTTGGCAATCATCGCCCGCGCCGCTAAACCCGCGCCGAACGCACTTGGAGCCGGGTGAAACTCCCGGCTGGCTCCTCCGGCCGCCGATCCACCGGATAACCCGACACGCACACCAATGACCAAGACCGCGATGCGCCGTCGCGGCCCCGGGAACCGCTTTCATGATCACACCCGCCCAATACCGCCGCCAGTGGACGAGCAACATCCGCGGCGATCTGCTCTCCGGCCTCGTCGTCGCCCTCGCGCTGATCCCCGAAGCGATCGCCTTCTCGATCATAGCCGGGGTTGATCCGAAGGTCGGGCTCTATGCCTCGTTCTCGATCGCGGTGATCATCGCCATCACCGGCGGCCGGCCGGGAATGATCTCGGCCGCCACCGCCGCCACGGCGGTGCTGATGGTCACGCTGGTCAAGGACCACGGGCTGCAATACCTGCTCGCCGCCACCGTGCTGGCGGGGCTGTTGCAGATCGGCGCGGGGCTTCTGAAGCTCGGCCGGGTGATGCGCTTCGTCTCGCGCTCGGTGATGACCGGCTTCGTCAACGCGCTGGCGATCCTGATCTTCATCGCGCAACTGCCCGAGCTCGATCCGCGCAACGTGCCGATGCTCACCTACGTGCTGGTCGCCGCGGGGCTGGCGATCATCTACCTGTTTCCGCGCCTCACCACCGCCGTGCCCTCGCCGCTGGTCACCATCATCGTGCTGACCGGGCTTGCCGTGGTGCTCGGGCTCGACGTGCGCACCGTGGGTGACATGGGCGCCCTGCCCGACACTCTGCCGGTTTTCCTGATCCCCGACATCCCGCTCAATTTCGAGACCCTGCAGATCATCTTCCCCTATTCCGTCGCCGTCGCCATCGTCGGCCTGCTCGAAAGCCTGATGACCCAGCAGATCGTCGACGACCTGACCGACACCACCTCGGACCGCAACCAGGAGTGCATCGGCCAGGGAATCGCCAACACCGCCACCGGCTTCATCGGCGGCATGGCGGGCTGCGCGATGATCGGCCAGTCGATCATCAACGTCAAATCCGGTGGCCGCGGGCGGCTTTCGTCCTTCGCCGCCGGGATCTACCTTCTGGCGATGGTGGTGCTGATCGGCGATATCGTGGCGATGATCCCGATGGCGGCGCTGGTGGCGATCATGATCATGGTCTCGATCGGCACCTTCTCGTGGTCGTCGATCCGCAACCTGCGCGACCATCCGCGCTCGTCGTCGATCGTGATGCTGGCGACGGTGTTCTTCGTGATCTACACCCATAACCTCGCGATCGGCGTGCTGGTCGGCGTGCTGCTCTCGGGGCTGTTCTTCGCCTGGAAGATCGCGCAGCTTTTCCGGGTGCGCAGCGAGATCACGCCCGATGGCAGCCACCGCACCTATCACGTCGAGGGCCAGCTGTTCTTCGCCTCGTCGGAAGACTTCATGAAGGCTTTCGACTTCAAGGAAGCGCCCGAAAAGGTCACCATCGACGTGAGCCGCGCGCATATCTGGGACATTTCTTCGGTTGCCGCGCTCGACATGGCCCTGCTCAAGTTCCGCCGGGAGGGGGCCGAAGTCGAGATCATCGGCCTCAACGCGGCGTCCGAAACCATCGTCGACCGGCTTGCCGTCCATGACAAGCCCGGCGCGATGGACACGCTGATGGGCCATTGAGGGAGACAGACCCATGCTGACAAACACGCTCATCGCGCTCGTCGACGGCTCGGCCTATGCCGAAAGCGTCTGCCACCACAGCGCCTGGATCGCCCGGCGCACCGGCTCGAAGGTCAAGCTCTACCACGTGATGGGGCGGCGCGACGGGCCCGAGAAGCAGGACCTGTCGGGCGCGATCCGGCTCGGCGCCCGCACCCGGCTGCTCGAACAGCTCTCCGAAGTGGACGCCGCCCGCGCCAGGCTCGCCCATGAACATGGCCGCGCGATCCTCGAAGACGCCAAGGCCATCGTCGCGAGCGGCGGCGACGTCGAGGTGGAAACCCGCCTGCGCCAGGGCGACCTGGTCGAGACCATCACCGAGAAGGAAGACCAGGGCGACATGATCGTGGTCGGCAAGCGCGGCGAGGCGGCGGGGCTGGCGTCGGAACATCTCGGCTCCAACCTCGAACGCATCGTGCGCGCCAGCCACAAGCCGGTGTTCATCGCCAACCGCGCCTTCAAGCCGATCGAACGCGTGCTGCTGGCCTTCGACG
The DNA here is from genome assembly GCF_014640115.1 of Sinisalibacter lacisalsi. Taxonomy (GTDB): domain Bacteria; phylum Pseudomonadota; class Alphaproteobacteria; order Rhodobacterales; family Rhodobacteraceae; genus Sinisalibacter; species Sinisalibacter lacisalsi. The sequence continues at coordinate 598,991 of NZ_BMGI01000002.1, forward strand.
GCGGCCCCTCGGCAATGAAGGCGGTCGACTACGTCGCCGATTGCAAGCTGTTCGGCGGGCTGGAGGTGTCGCTCGTCTTCGCCGGCGCCGAAACGCCCGAACTGCGCGCCGCGCTCGACAAGGCCTCGGCCCGGCTCGGCGCGGCGGGCTTCACGCCCGAGATCATCCTGCGCCCCGGCGAGCCGGAGAAGGTGCTGGCCCAGATCACCACGCTCGGCGCGCATGACCTGCTGGTGATGGGCGCCTATGGCCACTCGCGGGTGCGCCACCTGATCATCGGCTCGACCACCACCGCGCTGATCCGGTCCTGCCCGGTGCCGGTGCTGATCATGCGCTGAGGCGCACCGCGCGCGCGGCCCCCTTGCGCCTGCCGGCGGCTTCGGGCAGTCATGTGCGGTCGAAACGCGAAACCGGGAGGCCGCAGGATGGACGTGCGCGTGAAATGGGTCGAAGATCGCACCTTCGTGGGCGAGGCGGAAGCCGGGCACAAGATCGTTTTCGGCGCCGCGTCCGAGGCCGGGCCGAAGCCGGGCCCGAGCCCGATGGAACTGGTGCTGATCGGCACCGGCGGCTGCGCTGCGTATGACGTGGTGCACATTCTCGAAAAGGGCCGCGAGCCGGTGGAAAGCGTCGAGGTCGAACTCGACGCCGACCGCGCCGAGACCGATCCCAAGGTGTTCACCCGCATCCACATGCGTTTCATCGTCAAGGGCCGGGGCCTGAGCGCCGGCAAGGCCGAACGCGCCGTGAGCCTCTCGGTGGAGAAATACTGCTCGGCCTCGGCGATGATGGCGGCCACCGCCACGCTGACCCACGAGGTCGAGGTGGTCGACACCGCCGCGAGCTGAACGGTTTCGCCCCGCTGACGCGGGCCGATCCACACGGGGGCTCTGCCGTCGTGCCGGAGGCACGCCTTCGGCGAGACACCCCCAAGGTATTTTGGCCAGGATCAAGCGGCAACCCGCACTCCCGGCTTGGAGTTTCCCATGGACAACCTGCGCGGCGCGCTCTTGATGGTTCTTGCGATGGCCGGGTTCGCCATCGAGGACGCTTTCGTCAAGGCGATCACCGCCCGCGTGCCGATGGGCCAGGTGCTGGTCTACCTCGGCGCGGGCGGCGGGCTGGCCTTCGCGATGCTCGCCAGCCGGGCCGGCTATTGTTGGCGCTCGCGCGCGTTCTTCACGCCGGTGGTGATGCTGCGCAACGCCGGCGAGATCGTCGGCACCACCGCCTTCGTCACCGCGCTGACGCTGATCCCGCTGTCGCTCGCCTCGGCGCTGTTGCAGGCGATGCCGCTGTTCGTGACGCTGGGGGCGATCGTGTTCATGCGGGTGCAGGTGGGTTGGCGGCGCTGGGCGGCGCTGGCGGTGGGGCTGATCGGCGTGCTGATCATCCTGCGCCCCGGCTTCGAGGGTTTCCGCCCCGAGGCGCTGTTCGGCCTGCTCGCGGCGCTCGGGCTGGCGACGCGCGATCTCGCCACCCGGGCCTGCCCGCGCGAGGTGCACCCGCTCCAGCTTTCGGCCTGGGGCTTCTTCATGCTGGTGCCGATCGGCGCCGGCCTGCTCGCGCTTTCCGGCGGCGCGGTGCGCCCGAGCCCGGTCGAGGGCGGGATGATCCTCGGCGCGCTGGCGCTCGGAATGGTTGGCTACTACGCCCTGACCCGGGCGATGCAGACCGGCGAGATCGCCTTCGTCACGCCGTTTCGCTACACGCGCCTGGTGTTCGGCCTCGCCATCGGCTGGACGCTGTTCGGCGACCCGCTCGACGCTCCGATGCTGGTCGGGGCCGCCATCGTCGTCGGCGCCGGGCTCTACACGCTGATCCGCGAGCGCCGGCTGATGCGGCGCCCCACCGCGGTGCCGCCACCCACCGCGATCTGAGCCCGTTTTTGCCGCGCCGCGGCGCGACGTCCCTTCCCTCGCGGGCCTGCGCGCGGTATGACCGCGCCTGAACGCACCTCAGACAGGACCAGCGCCATGAGCACCATCATCGACCTTTTCGCCCGCGAGATTCTCGACAGCCGCGGCAACCCCACGGTGGAAGTCGACGTGATCCTCGAAGACGGCACCGAGGGCCGCGCCGCCGTACCCTCGGGCGCCTCCACCGGTGTGCACGAAGCGCATGAAAAGCGCGACGGCGACAAGAGCCGCTACGGCGGCAAGGGCGTGCTCGAGGCGGTGGCCTCGGTCAACGGCGAGATCGCCGAGGCGCTGGTCGGCTTCGACGCCACCGAGCAGGAGGCGATCGACGCGGCGATGATCGAACTCGACGGCACCGCCAACAAGGCCCGGCTCGGTGCCAATGCCATCCTCGGCGTGAGCCTCGCGGTGGCCAAGGCGGCGGCGGAATTTTCCTCGCTGCCGCTCTACCGCTACGTCGGCGGCTCGGCGGCGCGGGTTCTGCCGGTGCCGATGATGAACATCATCAACGGCGGCGAACATGCCGACAACCCGATCGACATCCAGGAATTCATGATCATGCCGGTGAGCGCGGACAACATCCGCGACGCGGTGCGGATGGGCGCGGAAGTGTTCCACACGCTGAAGAAGGAGCTTTCGGCGGCGGGCCTGAACACCGGTATCGGCGACGAGGGCGGCTTCGCGCCCAACCTCAGCTCCGCCCGCGAGGCGCTCGATTTCATCCTCAAGAGCATCGAGAAGGCCGGCTACAAGCCCGGCGAAGATATCTTCCTCGCGCTGGATGCCGCCTCCACCGAGTATTACCGCGATGGCAAATACGATATGAAGGGCGAGGGCCTGTCGCTCTCGTCGGACGAGAACGTGGCCTACCTGCAGGCGCTGGTGAACGACTACCCGATCCTCTCGATCGAAGACGGCATGGCCGAGGACGACTGGGACGGCTGGTCGACGCTGACGGAAGTACTGGGCGACCGGGTACAACTCGTCGGCGACGATCTGTTCGTCACCAACCCCGAGCGGCTGGCGCGCGGGATCGAGGATGGCGTGGCCAACTCGATGCTGGTGAAGGTCAACCAGATCGGCACGCTGAGCGAGACCCTGCGTGCCGTCGAGATGGCCCACCGCGCGCGCTACACCAACGTGATGAGCCACCGCTCGGGCGAGACCGAGGACGCCACCATCGCCGACCTCGCGGTGGCGACGAACTGCGGCCAGATCAAGACCGGCTCGCTCAGCCGCTCCGACCGGCTGGCGAAATACAACCAGCTGATCCGGATCGAGGAAATGCTCGGCGAGACGGCGATCTACGCCGGGCGGTCGATCCTGAAATGAGCCGGCGGGAGGGGGGGGGGAAGGAGAATGGAAATGGTCGTATGACAGTGTACATTGTCGGCGGTTCGAACTCTCTTCACAAGGAGGGGTGGATCAGCCGGTTTCGAGACCTCGAACCCAATTTCATCAACTTATCGGTTGGAGCTACGACCTCAATCACCGGATTATTCAGAGCGATCACCACAGACGATCTCGGTGCTAGCGATGTAATTGTCTGGGAATATGCTCTAAACGAGATAAACCACATCCACCGGGGGCTTCAGGCAAATACACTGCTGTGCCACATTGAGCATTTCGCTCGGTGGGCGCGAGCCCGAAACGTAGCTTTCGCGCCCGCTATCTTCACACCGAGAAGATTAGAACAAGATACGAAACGTGCACCATATTATTTACGCCTCCAAGAACTCTTCGACCATTATGGGCTGGAGGCATTTGATATGTCAGCCGAGTACAGGGCCGCGCTAGGAGTGCACACGTTACCGAAGAACGTGTTCAGAGACGGTGCACACTACGCACATAGCAGGGAAGTGCTAGACTTCATTTCACAAGGCGTATTCAGGGCAGTAACTGCAGCGCGCGTACCCGCCCCAGTTGAACCTAAGATAACAAACGGCCAAGATTTGCAGCTTATAACAGGATTCGCCGAGGAAGTTTTTTCAAACAGCGCAATGCGTGTGCCGTATTCGCGGCCTTCGATACGAGTTATGCTGCCGGAACGCTCGACAGTCACCGCGATTACGTTCCTTTCATCACCGCGCGAAGACGCATTTGAACTGATTGTTCCTCATTACTCGGGCAGTGCAAGAATGCCAGTTTCGGCTACGCACAAAAACAAAGCATTCCCTGCACTCCTTAAAACCGTGATCGTACCGCAGGAAGGAATAAGTTCGATGACGCCATCTCCCGGCAAGCCCGTTCGGATCGAAAACTGGAGTGGCGATGGGCGCCTATATGCAGCCCATGGATGCAAAAGAAAGCAGTCCGAATCTCGCGCTCAATCACAAGCACGGATCGCAGGAATTTTTGTCATAAAAAGAGCACGTTGGGCGCGGATTGCCCGCGCCCGAAAGGCGGTTCTAAGGCGACTTCCCCAACTAAACTTGCGGTCTACTTAAGTCCCCACCGCTGCGCGCGGGCGGTTGCGCCGGGCGGGGCACGGGCCTAAAACCGATGCCATGACCAACGTGCTCGACAGGATCAAGGCCTACAAGCTCGACGACGTGGCGGCGCGCAAGGCCGCCCGACCGCTGAGCGATGTGGAGGCCGACGCCCGCGCCACCAGCCCGGTGCGCGGCTTTGCCCGTGCGCTCGAAGCGGCCACGCAGACCGGCTATGGCCTGATCGCCGAGATCAAGAAGGCAAGCCCCTCGAAGGGGCTGATCCGCGCCGATTTCGACCCGCCGGCGCTGGCGCGCGCCTATGAGGCCGGGGGCGCGACCTGCCTCTCGGTGCTGACCGATACGCCCAGCTTCCAGGGCGCCGACGATTTCCTCGTCGCCGCGCGCGAAGCCACCGCGCTGCCGGCGCTGCGCAAGGATTTTCTCTACGATCCCTGGCAGGTGGCCGAGGCGCGCGCGCTTGGCGCCGATTGCATCCTGATCATCATGGCCAGCGTTTCCGACGCGCAGGCCGCCGAGCTGGAAGACGCCGCCTTCGGCTGGGGCATGGACGTGCTCGTCGAGGTGCACGACGCCGAGGAACTGGAGCGCGCCACCCGGCTGCGCGCGCCGCTCCTGGGCATCAACAACCGCAACCTCAAGACCTTCGAGGTCACGCTCGACACCACCCGCGCGCTGGCGAAACGCGCGCCGGCCGACCGGCTGCTGGTGTGCGAATCGGGGCTCTTCACGCCCTCCGACCTCGCCGACATGGCCGCCGTGGGCGCGCGCGCTTTCCTGATCGGCGAGAGCCTGATGCGGCAGGACGATGTCGCGGCCGCCACCCGCGCGATCCTCGCCGACCCGGTGCTGCCATGACCGACAAGCTCACCCATTTCGACGCCGCCGGACAGGCGCACATGGTGGATGTCTCGCAAAAGGCGGTGACCGCGCGCGAGGCGGTGGCCGAGGCACGGGTGATCATGACGCCGGAGACGCTGGCGCTGGTCGAGGCGGGCAGCGCGAAAAAGGGCGACGTGCTCGGCGTGGCACGGCTTGCCGGGATCATGGGCGCGAAGAAGACCGCCGACCTCATCCCGCTGTGCCATCCGCTGCCGATCACCAAGGTCGCGCTCGAGCTCGAACCCGACGCGGGCCTGCCCGGTGTGCGGATCACCGCCACGGTCAGAACCTCGGGCCAGACCGGCGTCGAGATGGAGGCGCTCACCGCCGTCACCACCGCCGCCCTCACCGTCTACGACATGCTCAAGGCGGCCGAGAAGGGCATGCGCATCGAGGGTGTGCGGCTGCTGGCGAAATCGGGCGGCAAATCGGGGGATTTTCGCGCCGAATGATCACCGTATCCCAGGCCCTCGACCACCTCTTCACCCTCGCCCGGCCGCTGGGCACGGAACGCGTGGCGCTGGCGGAGGCGGCCGGGCGGGTGCTGGCCGAGCCGGTGGTGGCGGCGCGCAACCAGCCGCCCTTCGCGGCGGCGGCGATGGACGGCTATGCGCTGAAGGGCGTCGAGGCCGACCCTGAGGCGATGTTCAAGGTGATCGGCGAGAGCCGGGCGGGCGCGCGCTTTGATGGCGCGGTGGGCCCCGGGCAGGCGGTGCGCATCTTCACCGGCGCGCCGGTGCCGGTGGGTGCCGACCGGGTGATCATCCAGGAAGACGTGACCCGCGAGGGCGACCTGATCACGCTCGCGCGCGCGCTCGACCGCGGGCCCTACGTGCGCCCCGCCGGCACCGATTTCACCATCGGCGACCGGGTCGAGGCGCCGCGCGTGCTGGGCCCGCGCGACCTGGCCCTGATCGCGGCGATGAACGCGGGCGACGTGGTGGTGATGCGGCGCCCCGAGGTGGCCCTGATCGCCACCGGCGATGAGTTGGTGATGCCCGGCGAGGAGCCGGGGCCGGACCAGATCATCGCCTCGAACGGGTTCGGGCTGAAGGCGATGATCGAGGCCGCCGGCGGCCGGGCGCGGCTGCTGCCGATCGCGCGCGACAGCGCCGAGAGCCTGCGCGCCGCCTTCGAGCTGGCCGAGGGCGCTGACCTCGTGGTGACGATCGGCGGCGCCTCGGTGGGCGATCACGATATGGTCGCCCCGGTGGCCGCCGAACTGGGCATGGAGCAGAGCTTCTACAAGGTCGCGATGCGCCCCGGCAAGCCGCTGATGGCCGGGCGGATGGGCGATGCGGCCATGGTCGGGCTGCCGGGAAACCCTGTGTCTTCGCTGGTTTGCGGCACCATCTTCATCCTGCCGATGATCCGCGCCATGCTCGGCCTTGGCGCCGCCCCAGCCCCCCGACGCCCCGCCGTGCTGGCCGAAGACCTGCCCGAGAACGGCCCGCGCGAGCACTACATGCGCGCGGCGCTCGACGGCGAGACGATCCGACCTTTGCCGCGCCAGGACAGCTCGCTCCTGACCATCCTGCACCGCGCCGACGCGCTGCTGGTGCGCCCCGCGGGCGACGGTCCGCGCAAGGCGGGCGACACCGTGGACTTCGTCGCGATTTGACCCGAAGCGTTGACACGAAACGGGAACGCGGGTAGAACATTACCTGAACCGCAGCGCATGGCCCGTTCCGGCGCGGCGCCATACTGACCGGCTGCCCGGCGGCAGCTGGCCGCAGAAAAACAAGGGGCGAGCACATGCTGACGCGCAAGCAACTGGACCTTCTCGATTTCATCAACAAGCGCCTCGCGCGCGACGGCGTGCCGCCCTCGTTCGACGAGATGAAGGAGGCGCTGGACCTGCGCTCGAAATCGGGCATCCACCGGCTGATCACCGCGCTGGAAGAGCGCGGCTTCATCCGCCGGTTGCCCCACCGCGCCCGCGCGATCGAAATCGTCAAACTGCCCGATGCGCTCGACCCCTCCGGCAAGGCCGGGTTCGAACCACGGGTGATCGACGGTGACCGGCCCGACCGCACCCCGGCGGGCGCGATGGCGCTGGGCCAGGCCGACGCGCTGGAACTGCCGCTGCTCGGCCGTATCGCCGCCGGCACGCCGATCGAGGCGATCACCGATGGCGCCGAGCACGTCGCGGTGCCCGGCGCGATGGTGGCCGGCGCCGGCAAGCATTACGCGCTGGAGGTCAAGGGCGAGTCGATGATCGACGCCGGGATCAACTCGGGCGACGTGGTGATCATTCGCGAAACCTCCGTTGCCGACAACGGCGATATCGTCGTCGCGCAGGTCGAGGGCTACGAGGCGACGCTGAAACGCTACCGCAAGTCGGGCGACATGGTGATGCTGGAAGCCGCCAACCCGGCCTTCGAAACCCGGCTCCTGCGCGAGGACCAGGTCGAGGTGCAGGGCAAGCTCGTGGGCCTGATCCGCACCTACTGAGGCCGGCCCTGGCCGCACGGGGCGCGGATTTCGTACGAAATCCGATCACGTTTTCCGTACGGAAAACGTTCCGAAATCCGCAGCGGATTTCGCCCCCTCCCCGCGCTCAGCGCACGGTCCAGGGCCTGCGCCCGCCGGTCTCGGCCACGCTCTCCACCCGCAGCCCCGCCGCGCCGGGATAGAGCGCGAGCGCCCCGGTGGCCTGCAACGCCGCCTCGTCGTAGAGCGTGCAGCCCGGCGGCACCGCCTCCGCCGTCATCGACAGCACCACCACGTCGGCCCGGGCACAGGCCGCCGCGAGCCGCTCGCGGGCGCCGCGGCCGGTGAGATGCACGAGCCTGCGTCCGCCCAGATCGGCCTCCCGCGCCCCGGCCTCGCCGTCGAAACCGCGGCGGGCATGGGCGATGTCCTGCGTCACCGGGTCGCCGTCGTTCTCGAGCCAGACCCGGGCGGCGAAACCGTCGCCCCTCGGCTTCGACAAGGCCCGCCCCTCCGGCGTCATCACCCCCACCAGCCCGCCGCTGGCGGTGACCAGCACCGCCGGCCGGTCGGCCTCGACCCACAGCGCCAGCGCCACGGCCACCGGCACCGCCCCGGCCAGCCGCCAACGTCCGGCGAGAAGCACCGCCACGAGCCCGCCCAGCGTGACCAGCGGCAGCACCGCCGCGCCGGGGCTCGGCACATGGCCCACCGCGCCCTCGAGCCCGGTGACGAAGCGCGCCACCGCGAGGATCCACATGATCGGGTATTGCATCAGGTCGAGCGCGATCCAGCCCAGCCCGAGGGGCGCGAGCAGCGCCGCCAGCACCGCGAGCGGCATCACCAGCGTGCCCATCACCGGCACCGCGGCGAGGTTCGCCAGCAACCCGTAATGCGACACGATGTTGAAATGCGCCGCGGCGAAGGGCGCGGTGGCGATCCCGGCCACGGACGAGGCGATCACCACCGAGATCGGCCCGCGCAGCAGCCGCGGCGGGTTCCACGCCGGCCAGTCGCGCAAGGCACCGAACACCGCCACCAGCGCCGTCGTCGCCGCGAAGGACATCTGGAAGCCCGGCTCGGTGAGCGATTCCGGCTGCACCAGCAGGATCGCCAGTGCCGCCACCGCCACCGCCCTGAGGGTGAGCGCGCGCCGGTCCATCAGCACCGCGCCGAACATCACCGCCACCATGATGAAGGCGCGCTCGGTGGCGACGTTGCCGCCCGAGAGCGCGAGGTAGAACGCGCCCGCCTGCAACGCCACCACCGCGGCCACTTTTCGGATCGCCACCCGGTCGGCCAGCCCCGGCACCAGCGCCAGCGCGTAGCGCAGGGCGGCGAAGACGAAGCCGGTGAGCAGCCCCATGTGCAGCCCGGAGATCGCCAGCAGGTGGGCGAGGTTGGCGCCCCTGAGCGCGTCGACGGTATCACGGTCCATCGCCGAGCGGTCGCCGGTGGTGATCGCGGTGGCGAAGGTGCCCGCCTCGTTCGGAAGCACCTCCAGCACCCAGGCCGAGATCCGCGCCCGCAGCCGCGACACCAGCACCTCGCCGCGCCCCTCGGGCGGGGCGAGCAGCAGCGCCGGCGCGCGGGTGTAGCCCACCGCGCCGATCCGGTCGAACCAGGCCATGCGGCGAAAGTCGAAGCCGCCGGGCTCCACCGGCCCCTCGGGGCCGGAGAGGAAGGCGGTCATCGCCACCCGCTGCCCCGGTTCGGGATCGAGAAAGCCCTGCCGGCCGTGCAGCGAGACCCGCACCCGCTCGGGCGTGCGCGCCGGCGCAACGCGGTCGAGCCGCACCCGGTCAAGGGTGAGCCGCGTGGCCTCGGAGGCGGAGCGGTCCACCTTCACCACCCGCCCCTCGACGGCGCCGTAATAGCGAAAGTCCAGCACCGGGGCGCGCACGATTTCGCTGCGCAAGCCCGCCACCATCAGCCCCGCCAGCACCGCCGCCACGCCCATGGCGAGGAACGAAAGCCCGGCGTAGCGGCTGCGCCGGAAGTGCCAGCCGAGCGCGGCGAAACCGGTGGCGCAGAGACCGACCAGAACCCAGGCCAGCGCGCCCGGCTCCTCCGACAGGCTGAAATAGCTGCCCACCCCCAGCCCGAGGCAAACGGGCGCGAACAGCAGGAGCCGCCCCGAAAGCCGCTCCAGGCGACCGGACAGGCGGGCCAGCGGGGTCACCCTTGTTCTCTCCCTCGTGAGCGACTAGACCTCGCGAAGCTAGCTCAATCATGGTTTCCAAAAGGTTAACGCGCGCATGGCTGATACCCCTGTCGTCACCCGTTTCGCCCCGTCGCCCACGGGCTACCTGCACATCGGCGGCGCCCGCACCGCGTTGTTCAACTGGCTCTACGCGCGCGGCCGGGGCGGCCGGTTCCTGCTGCGCATCGAAGACACCGACCGCGCCCGCTCCACGCCGGAGGCGACGGCGGCGATCCTGCACGGGATGGAGTGGCTCGGGCTGGATCACGACGGCCCGATCGTCAGCCAGTTCGAACGCGCCGAACGCCATGCCGAGGTGGCGCAGGAGATGCTGGCGCGCGGCCATGCCTACAAGTGTTTCGCCACGCAGGACGAGATCGCCGCCTTCCGCGAGCAGGCCCGGGCCGAAGGGCGCTCGACGCTGTTCCAGTCGCCCTGGCGCGACGCGGACCCGGCGAGCCACCCCGACGCGCCCTTCGTGATCCGCCTCAAGGCCCCGCGCACGGGCGAGACGGTGATCGACGACCAGGTGCAGGGCCGCGTGGTGATCGGCAACGACCAGCTCGACGACATGATCTGTTTACGTTCGGATGGTAGCCCCACCTACATGCTCGCCGTCGTCGTCGATGATCATGACATGGGCGTCACCCACGTGATCCGGGGCGATGACCATCTCAACAATGCCGCCCGGCAGATGCAGGTTTATGCCGCGATGGGTTGGGATGTGCCGGTTTTCGCCCATATCCCGCTGATCCACGGCCCCGACGGCAAGAAGCTCTCCAAGCGGCACGGCGCGCTCGGTGTGGAGGAATACCGCGCCATGGGCTACCCGGCGGCGGCGATGCGCAACTACCTCGCCCGCCTCGGCTGGAGCCACGGCGACGACGAGGTGTTTTCCGACGAGCAGGCGCTGGCGTGGTTCGATCTCGACGGCATCGGCAAGGGGGCGGCGCGGTTCGACTTCAAGAAGCTCGATCATATTTCCGGCCAGCACATCGCCGCGATGGACGACGCGGCACTCATTGCGCAGCTGCAGGATTACCTTGACGCGGTCGGGGGCCGGCCGCTTTCGGCGCCCGAGGCGCGCGCCGTCGCCAAGGCCATGCCGATCCTCAAGCCGGGTGCGAAGACCTTGCCGCAAATCCTTGACAAGGCGCGATTCCTTCTCGTGTCCCGCCCGATCGAGAAAGACGAGAAAGCGGCGGCGGCGCTCGATGATGTATCCCGTAGTATACTGACTCAATTGACGCCGCAGTTGCAAAATGCTAGCTGGGATCGCGACACGCTGGAAACCGTTCTGAACGGCTTCGCCGAAGCGCAAGGCACGAAGTTCGGCAAGCTTGCCGCGCCGCTGCGCGCCGCCCTCGCGGGACGGGCCGTCACCCCCAGCGTTTTCGACATGATGTTGCTCCTCGGGCGCGATGAAAGCATCGCCCGCCTCGAGGAAGCCGCCGTATAACCCGCCCTGCCCCCGTTCGGGACGGGCCACCAGAGAAAGGGACGCGCATGCCAGAACAGACGGGAACCGCGAAGCTAAGTTTCGCCGGCAAGGAACTCGAGCTGCCGATGTATTCGCCCACGGTCGGCCCCGACGTGATCGACATCGCCACGCTCTATGGCCGGGGTGGCGTGTTCACCCACGACCCGGGCTTTACCTCCACCTCGTCGTGCGAAAGCGCGATCACCTATATCGACGGTGACGCGGGCGAACTGCTCTATCGCGGCTACCCGATCGACCAGCTGGCGGAAAAATCGCATTTCCTCGAGGTCTGCTTCCTCCTGCTCTACGGCCACCTGCCGACGGCGCAGGAAGCGGAAGACTTCGAGAACCGGGTGACCCGCCACACCATGGTGCACGAGCAGATGACGAAGTTCTTCTCGGGCTTCCGCCGCGACGCGCACCCGATGGCGATCATCACCGGGGTGATGGGGGCGATGTCGGCCTTCTACCACGACAGCCTCGACATCAACGACCCGTGGCAGCGCGAAGTGGCCGCGATCCGGATGATCGCCAAGATCCCGACGATCGCCGCGATGGCCTACAAGTATTCGATCGGCCAGCCCTTCGTCTATCCGAAGAACTCGCTCGATTACGCCTCGAACTTCCTGCACATGTGCTTCGCGGTGCCGGCGGAGGAATACGAGGTGAACCCGATCCTGAGCCGCGCGATGGACCGGATCTTCACCCTGCACGCCGACCACGAGCAGAACGCCTCCACCTCCACCGTGCGCCTCGCCGGCTCTTCCGGGGCCAATCCCTTCGCCTGCGTCGCCGCCGGGATCGCCTGCCTCTGGGGCCCCGCCCACGGCGGCGCCAACCAGGCCTGCCTCGAGATGCTGAAGGAGATCGGCACCGTCGACCGCATCCCCGAGTTCATCGAGCGCGCCAAGGACAAGGAAGATCCGTTCCGCCTGATGGGCTTCGGCCACCGCGTCTACAAGAACTTCGACCCGCGCGCGAAGGTGATGAAGGAATCGGCCGACGAGGTGCTCAGCCTGCTCGGGATCGAGGAAAACCCGACGCTGCAGGTGGCCAAGGAGCTTGAGCGCATCGCGCTGGAAGACCCCTATTTCGTCGAGAAGAAGCTCTACCCGAACGTCGATTTCTACTCCGGCATCATCCTCGAGGCGATGGGCTTTCCGACCTCGATGTTCACCCCGATCTTCGCGCTCTCGCGCACCGTGGGCTGGATTTCGCAGTGGAAAGAGATGCTGGGCGACCCGAACCAGAAGATCGGCCGCCCGCGCCAGCTCTACACCGGCGAGACCCGCCGCGACTACGTCGACGTCGAAGACCGCTGAGGCGCCCCGCCTTCACATGCGCGCGAGCCGTCCCCCCGGGGGCGGCTCGCTTGCGTTTTGCCCCTTCCCCGGGTCGTCCATGCGCCCCATATTGAGGCAATGCTGAAGCTCACGCCCATATTGCTCGCGGTGCTCTACGCGGTGGTGATGTATCGTTTCTCGGCCTGGCGGCTGGGAAGCGAGCTTGATTCCAGGTCGACGGAACTGGCCGACCCGAAGCTCAAGGGCCTGACCGACCGGCTTGCCCGGGCGCTCGACCTCGAACGCATCCGCGTGCATATCTACGAGATCGAGCCGGTGAACGGCCTCGCCGCGCCGGACGGGCGTATCTTCATCACCCGCGGCTTCTACCAGCAATACCGCGAGGGCCGGGTGTCGGCCGAAGAGATGGCGAGCGTGATCGCGCACGAGCTCGGTCACGTCGCTTTGGGCCATGCCCGGCGGCGGATGATTGACTTTTCCGGCCAGAACGCCCTGCGCACCGCGCTCGGCATGGTGCTCTCGCGTTTCCTGCCGGGGGCGGGCATCTACATCGCCGGTCTCGTCGCCAGCCTGCTCGCCGCCCGGCTGTCGCGCGGCGACGAATACGAGGCCGACGCCTATGCCGCCGCGCTGCTGACCAAGGCGGGGATCGGAACCGATCCGCAGAAATCGCTGTTCCTGAAGCTCGACCAGCTCACCGCGGCGCGCGCCGGCGCGATGCCGGCGTGGTTCATGAGCCACCCCAAGGCCGAGGAGCGCATCGCCGCGATCGAGGCCAACGAGGCGAAATGGAAGGTGGAGTGAAGCGCCGGCTGCCGCCGGCGCGCACGGCGTCGCGCGACACCGTGTGACGCGCCCGCGCGGGCGCGTTCCCGCGGACGATCAGCCGGCGGAGAGATCGGCCTGGCGGGCCTCCAGCGCCTTGCCCAGCCGCGGTAGCCGCGCTTTCTTCATCAGCCGCCGGATCGGCCAGGCCTCGCCCGAAAGCCGCTCGGCCTCGGCCTGCACCGCGTCGGCGACATCCGCCACCGCCTCGGGATGCCGGGCGAAGAGGTCGCGCAGGAACAGGTCGGGCACCTCGCGCCGCAAGCCTTCCTCTTCCAGCGTGTGGCGCGGAAAATCGCGGGTGTTGAGCGTGAGCAGAACGTCGGCCGAGCCGGCGATGGCGGCGGCGAGCACGTGCACGTCATCCCGGTCGGGCAACCACAGCCGCGCCTCGTCACCCGCTCCCGGGCGCACCGAGGCCTTCGGCCACCGCGCTTCGGCCAGCGCGATCTCGCCGCGCGCGAGGGTTTCCTGCCCCGGCCCCAGCTTGGCTGCCGCGCGCACCCATTCCTCGAGGATGCGCGGGCTCCAGAGCGGCTCGAACAGCCCCGCCGCCGCCACGCCCAGCAGCATCTCGCGCATCACCGTGGGGTAGAGCACGCAGGTATCGAGCAGAACCTTCACGGCATCAGCCGGTAGAACAACGCCTTGAGATAGCCGCTCTCGGCCAGTTGCGGGTGTTGCGGATGGTCCGGCCCGGCAAAGCCGGTGTGGACCAGTTGCGCCGCGCGCCCGGCGCGTCCGATGCCCCGGTTGCAACTGGTGCGGAACTTCGCCAGATCGGCGGCGTGCGAACAGGAGCACAGCACCAGGTAGCCGCCCGGCGCCACCAGCCCGGCCGCCAGCCGCGCCACCCGTTCATAGGCGCGCAGCCCGGCCTCGAGCGCCGGTTTCGCCGGCGCGAAGGCCGGCGGATCGCAGATCACCAGGTCGAACTGCGCGCCCTCGTCCGCGAGCGCGGCCAGCACGTCGAAAGCATCGCCCTGGCGGGTGGCGAAGCGATCCGCCACACCGCTGAGCGCGGCGCCTTCCGCCGCCAGCGTGAGCGCCGCCGCCGAACTGTCGACGGCCAGCGCCTGCGCCGCGCCGTTCGCGAGCGCCGCCAGCGAGAAGCCCCCGACGTGGGAAAACACGTCCAGCACCCGGGCGCCCCGGGCGAGCCCCGCGGCGAAGGCGTGGTTGGGGCGCTGGTCATAGAACAACCCGGTTTTCTGCCCGCCGAGAAGGTCGGCCACGTAGGTGGCCCCGTTCATCGGCACCGCCACCGCCTGCGGGTCTTCCCCGATCAGGATGCGGCTGTCGTCGTCCAGGCCCTCGAGCGCGCGGGCGCGGCCGGCGGCGTTCTTCACCACCACGCTCACGCCGGTCACCTCCACCACCGCCTCGGCCAGATCGTTGGCGAGCCGGTCGGCCCAGGCCGCGTTAGGCTGGATCACCGCGACCTCGCCGAACCGGTCGATCACCACCCCGGGCAGCCCGTCGGCCTCGGCATGGACGAGCCGGTAGAACGGTGCATCGTGAAGCCGTTCGCGGTGGGCGAGCGCCATCGCGATCCGGGCGCGCAACCAGTCCGGGCCGATCTCGGCGGCGGGGTCGCGGTCGAGCACGCGGGCGAAGATGCGCGAACCGGGGGTAACGGCGACGGTGGCGAGCGGGATGCGGCCCTCGTCTTCCAGCACCGCGATGGTGCCGGGGGCGAGCGCCCTGGTGCGCCGGTCGGTCACGATTTCATTGTCGAATACCCAGGGCGCGCCGTGGCGGATGGCACGGGCGTTGGCCTTGGGCTTGAGGCGGATGGTGGGGCGGGTATCGGTCATGCCGCTCCCCTACCCCAGCGCGCGCCCGGCGCAAAGCCCAAACGAAGGGGGGCGAGCCGCCGGCCCGCCCCCCGCTCATCGGTTTCTGCCTGCCTCAGCCCTGCAGGAAATCGCGCGGGCGGGTCAGTTCCTGTCGGATCAGATCCTTGACCAGCGCAGTGATCTCGAGCCGCTGGTTCAGCCCCTGCGCCTCGTTTTCGAGCGCCTGCGCCGCGCTGATCCGGTGATCGAAGCCGATCCGGCGCGCCGGTTCGAGCAGCTCGCCGGTCTCGGCATCGCGCACCGCGACATACATCCAGACCTCGTGCTCGCCGCCGATCGAATAGCGGGTGCGCTTGGTCAGCGCGTGGAAGCGCGTCATCACCACGTCGAGCACCACATCGCGGCTGCCCTCCGTCGCGGCCACGCCCTCTTCGAGCGCCGCCGTCATCAACTCGCGCACCTGCGCGTGCCGGTCGCCCGCAGGGTCTTCCTGCCAGAGGATGTCGACGCGCGGCTTGATGCCGTTATCCTCCGAGGAGGTGAGCGTTTCGGGCACTTCGACCCGGACGTCCACCACGCGGTAGGACCGGTTCAGGGGCACCGACGGTTGGAACTCGCCATCCTTGGAACTCAGCAGCTCCGAGTTGGCCAGCGCGTTTCGGCTTACGATATCCCCCCCCGCACAGGCGGAGAGCAGGGCGGCGGCGGCCATCATCAGGGTGGCGCGGAACAATGTCATGGTTTCCTCCAGCTACTTGTACGCATCTCGATGCCGGCGACTTTGTTGACCAAATGCGGCGGAACTGCGGAAAGCTGGCGGTATTGTCGCGGAAATCAGCCGAAGGCGGGTCGGGCGGGGTCGGGTATTGTTAGCGCTAAATCCCTGTGCTACCTCCCGGTCACCTGCCCGTGCACGGTTTCGCACCCCCCGCATGTCGACGAAGGACCGCCCCGATGACCCTCCATCCCGAGCTTGACCGCATCACCCAGCGCATCATCGCCCGTTCGCAGGACCGGCGCGCGCGCTATCTCGACCAGGTCGCGCGCGCCGCCGACGAAGGCCCGCGCCGGGCGCATCTGAGCTGCTCGAACCAGGCCCATGCCTATGCCGGCGCCGGCGACGACCAGGGCGCGCTGGCCACCGGCCGCGCCCCCAACATCGGCATCGTCACCGCCTATAACGACATGCTCTCGGCCCATGCGCCCTACAAGGATTTCCCCGACCAGATCAAGGCGACCGCCCGCGCGGCAGGGGGCACGGCGCAGGTGGCGGGCGGGGTGCCGGCGATGTGCGACGGCGTCACCCAAGGCGAGGTGGGCATGGAACTCAGCCTTTTCTCGCGCGACGTGATCGCGCTCGCCGCCGGCGTGGCGCTCAGCCACAACACCTTCGACGCCGCGCTCTACCTCGGTATCTGCGACAAGATCGTGCCGGGGCTGGTGATCGCCGCCGCCACCTTCGGCCATATCCCCGCCGTCTTCGTGCCCGCCGGGCCGATGACCTCCGGCATCTCGAACGACGAGAAGGCCAAGGTGCGCCAGCGCTTCGCCACCGGCGAGGCCAGCCGCGAGGAGCTGATGGCGTCGGAAATGGCGGCCTACCACGGGCCGGGCACCTGCACCTTCTACGGCACCGCCAATTCCAACCAGATGCTGATGGAGTTCATGGGGCTGCACCTGCCCGGCGCGAGCTTCGTCAACCCCGGCACGCCGCTGCGCGAGGCGCTCACCGCCGAGGCCACGCACCGGGCGCTGTCGATCACCGCGCTCGGCAACGAATTCATCCCGGTGGCGGACGTGCTCGACGAGAAGGCCTTCGCCAACGGCATCGTCGGGCTGATGGCCACCGGTGGCTCGACCAACCTCGTGCTGCACCTCGTGGCGATGGCGCGCGCGGCGGGGGTGGAGCTGGCGCTCGAGGATTTCGCCGAGATCTCCGCAATCACGCCGCTGATGGCGCGGGTCTACCCCAACGGGCTGGCGGACGTGAACCACTTCCACGCCGCCGGCGGGCTTGGCTACATGATCGGCAACCTGCTCGACGCCGGGCTCCTGCACCCCGACACCAAGACCGTGGCGGGCGGCGGGCTGGCGGCCTACGCCACCGAGGCCAAGCTCGCCGGCGAGCGGGTCACCTGGGAGCCCGCCCCGCGCGACAGCCTCAACGACAAGATCCTGCGCCCCGCCGCCGATCCGTTCCAGCCCTCGGGCGGGCTGGTCCAGCTGTCGGGCAACCTCGGGCAAGGCGTGATCAAGGTGTCCGCCGTGGCACCTGAGCGGCACGTGATCGAGGCCCCGGCGCGGGTGTTCGACAACCAGGAGGCGGTGAAGGCCGCGTTCCAGGCCGGCGAGTTCACCGGCGACGTGGTCGTGGTGGTGCGCTTCCAGGGGCCGAAGGCCAACGGCATGCCCGAGCTGCACGGGCTGACGCCCACGCTCTCGGTGCTGCAGGATCGCGGCCTGAAGGTGGCGCTGGTCACCGACGGGCGGATGTCGGGCGCCTCCGGCAAGGTGCCGGCCGCGATCCACGTCTCGCCCGAAGCCGCCAACGGCGGGCCGATCGCCAAGCTGCGTGACGGCGACCGCGTCCGGCTCGATGCCGAGGCGGGAACGCTGGAGGTGCTCGAAGCCGGCTTCGCCGAGCGCGCCGCCGTCAGCGCCGATCTGAGCGCCAACAGCGCCGGGATAGGGCGTGAATTGTTCGAGGTTTTCCGCCAGAATGTCGGTCTGTCCACGACCGGCGCCGCCGTCGTCGTCTAGGGAGCACCGCATGACACCGCAAGAAGCCAGCCGGAAAACCGAAGAGATCTGCCGCCTCGCCCCGATCGTGCCGGTGCTGGTGGTCGACGACGTGGCCCATGCCGCGCCGCTCGCGCGCGCCCTCGTGGCCGGCGGGCTGCCGGCGCTGGAAGTGACCCTGCGCACCGCCGCCGCCCTCGACGTGATCGCCGCGATGGCGGAGGTTCCGGGCGGCGTGGTCGGCGCGGGCACCCTGCTCACCCCCGACGACGTGAAGGCCGCCAAGGCCGCCGGCGCGCGCTTCGGCGTCTCGCCGGGCGCGACCGACGCGCTGCTCGATGCCGCCGAGGCGGAAGATCTGCCGCTGTTGCCCGGTGCCGCCACCGCCTCGGAAGCGATGCGGCTGTTCGAGCGCGGCTATTCGGTGATGAAGTTCTTCCCCGCCGAGGCCGCCGGCGGCGCCGCCTTCCTCAAGTCGCTCGCCTCGCCGCTGCCCGCGATCCGGTTCTGCCCCACCGGGGGCGTCAGCCCGGCCAACGCCGAAGACTACCTGTCGCTGCCCAACGTGCTGTGCGCCGGCGGCAGCTGGGTGGCGCCGAAACCGGCGATGCTGGCGGGCGACTGGGACGGGATCGAGGCGCTGGCGCGCGAGGCCGCCGGGCTCGGACGCGGCTGAGGCGCGCGCGGCCGCGTCAGCCGTCTTCGCCGCGCAGGTAGGCCACCAGTTGCGCCGTCGAGCCGTCCTTGCCCTCGGTGCCGGCTTCGCCCGCGACGATCGGCTCCAGCGCCTGGGCCAGCACCTTGCCCAGTTCCACCCCCCATTGATCGAAGGAGTTGATCCCGAGGATCACCCCCTCGACGAACACCCGGTGCTCGTAGAGCGCGATGATCTGGCCGAGCACGAAGGGCGTGAGGCGCCGGTAGGCGAGCGTGGTCGAGGGCCGGTTGCCGGGAAACACCCGGTGGCGGGCCTGGCGCTCCAGTTCGTCGCCGGAATATCCCGCCTCCGCCATCATCTCGCGCGCCTCGTCCAGCCCGCGCCCCTTCATCAGCGCCTCCGATTGCGCGAGGCAATTGGCTACCAGCAGCCGGTGCTGGTGCGCCAGGTCCGGCTCGTGCCCCTCGGCGCCCACCATGAACTCGCAGGGCACCACCTGCGTGCCCTGGTGGATGAGTTGGTAGAAAGCGTGCTGGCCATTGGTGCCGGGCTCGCCCCAGACCACCGGGCCGGAGGGCACTTCCAGCGGCGCGCCATCCATGCCCACGCGCTTGCCGTTGCTCTCCATCTCCAGTTGCTGCAGGTAGGCCGGCAGCCGGGCGAGGCGCTGCTCGTAGGGCAGCACCGCGCGGGTGGGATAGCCGCAGACCTGCGCGTGCCAGATCCCGGTGAGCGCCAGCATCACCGCGAGGTTGTCGGCGCCCTCGGCCTGCTGGAAATGAAGGTCCATCGCGTGGCCGCCGGCGAGCATCTCGCGAAAATGCTTCGGCCCCACCGCGATCATCAGGCCAAGCCCGATCGGCCCCCAGAGCGAATAGCGCCCGCCGACCCAGTCCTCGAAGCCGAACACGCGCGAGGGGTCGATCCCCCAGTCGCCGGTCTTGTCGGTGGCCGAGGACAGCGCGGCGAAATGGCGGCTGGCGGCCTCGGCGCCCACCCCGCGCACCAGCCAGTCGCGGGCGGTGGCGGCGTTGGTCATGGTTTCGATGGTGGTGAAGGTCTTGGAGGCGATGATCACCAGGGTCGTCGCCGGCTCGATCCCGTCGAGCACGTCGCGGATATGCGCGCCATCGACGTTCGACACATAATGCAGCCGCGGCCCGTCGTGATACGGCGCCAGCGCCAGCGTCGCCATCGCCGGGCCGAGATCGGAGCCGCCGATACCGATGTTCACGATATCGGTGAACCGGCCGCCGCCGGGCGGGCGCACCCGGCCCGAGCGCAAACCTTCCGCGAAATCCTCCATCCGCGCGAGGGTTGCGTGCACGCCGGGCAGCACGTCGACGCCATCCACTTCGACCGGGCCCGGCCCGGGGTGGCGGAGCGCGGTATGCAGCACGGCGCGGTTCTCGGTCTCGTTGATCTTCTCGCCGGCGAACATCATCGCGCGCCGCGCCGCCACCCCGGCCTCCTCGGCCAGCGTCAGCAGCAGCGCGCGCGCCTCGGCGTCGATCAAAGTCTTGGAGTAGTCGAACAACAGCCCGTCGGCGCGCACCGAGAACTCGCCGGCCCGGCGCGGGTCATCGAACAGCGTTTCGATGCGCATGTCTCCCTGCGCGGCGCGATGCGCCTTGAGGTCGGCCCAAACCATGAAACCTGTCTCCCGCGTCTCAGCTTTCCGCCCAGTGCACCGTGAGCCCGTCGAGCACCGCCGCCACGGGGGCTTCGGTGGGATCACCGAGCGCCTGCGCCCGCTCCAGCGCCGCGCGCTTGGCCGGCCCGACGATGACGAGATGACGGTTCATCGCGCCGTTGATCATCTCGGCCGAAAGCGAAACCCGCGGCTCGCCGGCATCGGGCGCGTCCATCGAGACAAGGCCGGGGGCATTCGGGCGCAACGCCTTTTCAAGATTTTCGGCGCCGGGGAACAGGCTCGCCGTGTGCATGTCTTCGCCCATGCCGAGCAACACCACGGTGAGCGGCGCCAGCGCCTCGACTTGCGATGCCACATACGCCAGATCGGGATCGGGCGCCTCGCCACCGGTGTAGAACGGCACGAAGTTCGCCGCCGCCGCCTTGTCCACGAAAAGCCGTTCGCGCAGCAGCCGGGCGTTCGAGCGCGGGCTGGTTTCGGGCACCCAGCGCTCGTCGGTGAGCAGCACGTCGACGCGCTCCCAATCCAGCGAGATCGCCGAGAGCACGTCGAACAGCGGCCCCGGCGTGGTGCCGCCCGGCACCGCGAGCGAGGCGCGCTCGCCGGTGACGAGAACGCCGTTCAACGCGCCGGCAATCTCGTCGGCGAGCCCGAGCCACAGCATGTCGCTGTCGGTATATTCAACGAATTTCATGAGCCAATCTCCCTCCAGCGGCGGCCATCCCTGTGCATCAGGATAAGCGCCTCCTCCGGCCCCGTCGACCCGGCTTCGTAAGAGATCGGCTTCTCTTCGCGCGCATCCCATGCGGCGATCACCGGATCGGTCCAGGCCCAGGCCGCCTCGACCTCGTCGCCGCGCATGAACAGCGTCTGGTTGCCGCGGATCACATCCATGATCAGCCGCTCGTAGGCGTCGGGCACGTCGGCGGCCTCCTCGCCGAGCGCCTCGGCGAAGGTCATGTCGAGCGGCACGTCGATCAGCCGCATACCCCCCGGGCCGGGCTCCTTGATCGTCACCGTCAGGTCCATCCCCTCGTTCGGCTGAAGCCTGATGGTGAGCTCGTTGGCGCTCTGGCCGGTGTCTTCCTCGAAGATCGAATGCGGCGGCTCCTTGAAGCGCACCACGATCTCGCTCACCCGCGCCTTCATCCGCTTGCCGGTGCGCAGGTAGAACGGCGTGCCGTTCCAGCGCCAGTTCGACACGTGCAGCTTCATCGCGATGAAGCTCTCGGTACGGCTGGCGGGGTTCTCGGCATCGTCGCGGTAGGAGGGTGTATCGGCCCCGGCGCGGTATTGCCCGCGCACCACGTCGCCCGGCTCCACCGGGTCGAGCGCGCGGATCACCTTGAGCTTCTCGTCGCGCACCGCGTCGGGATCGAACTTCGCCGGCGGCTCCATCGCGATCAGGCACAGAAGTTGCATCAGGTGGTTCTGCACCATGTCCCGCATCGCGCCCGACTTGTCGTAATAGGCGCCGCGCCCGCCCACGCCGACGGTCTCGGCCACGGTGATCTGGACATGGTCGATATACTGGTTGCGCCACAGCGGCTCGAACAGCAGGTTGCCGAAGCGCACTGCCATGAGGTTCTGCACCGTCTCCTTGCCGAGGTAATGGTCGATCCGGTAGATCTGCTGTTCGTCGAAATGCCGCGCCAGCATCGCGTTCAGGTCACGCGCCGAGGCGAGGTCGTGGCCGAAGGGCTTTTCCACCACGATCCGCGCCTCCGGCCCGGCGATCTTGTGCTTGTGCAGCCGCTTGGCGAGATCGCCGAACAGCGCCGGGGCAACCGAGAAATAGAACGCCTGGACCACGCCCGCGCGCATCTTCTGCGACAGGTCGGGCCAGCCATGGGTGCCGGTCGCGTCGATGCCGACGTAATCGAGCCGGGCGAGGAAGGCTTCGACGCTTTCGGCATCGCGCTTCGAGGCAGGCAGAACCTCGTTCAGCGCGTCGGCAACCTGCGCGCGGTAGGCCTCGGCCGACATGTCGGAGCGCGCCGCGCCGACGATTCGCGCGTCGTCGGGAATCTGGCCGTCGCGAAAGCGCCGGTAGAGTCCGGGCAGGATCTTGCGCCGGGCAAGGTCGCCGGTGCCGCCGAAGATCACCAGATCGAACGCCTCCACCGGGATGACACGCGAAACCATGGCTCTGCTCCATTCTTGGGTTAACGCTGAATTCTCGGGTTAGCGCTAACGAAAAGCGCCGCGCCCGTCTGTTACGTTGTCCCGCGCGCCCTGTCTAGCACCGCCATGTAACGGCGCAACCCCGGGCGGCATTTGCGCAACGGCTCAGGCGTCGGGGCCGAACCCGTCGATGCCGTGCCGCCGGGCAAACCATGCGAACAGCGGCATCTCGATCGCCAGCATGGTGATGAGCGAGAACCAGAACCAGTTGAGGTTGACGAAGACGAGCGAAAACCGCGCGCCCGTGCCCCAGAAGAGCGCGCCAGCGAGGCCGAGCGCGAGCCCCGATACCGCGAGATCGGCCCGCATGATCCTGACGGCCGTGAGCGGACGCATGGTGGGATAGATCCCGAGGTAGGCCACCAGCAGGATCGCGGCGTTGATGATCAGGATCTGGGCTTCCGGCGGCAGGGTCATGGCTTCCTCGTGACGGGTGGCGCGCCCGCCCCTTGCCACGGCGCGCGTGGCGTGTTCAACCCCGCCCCCATGAGCGAGGCGTATCACACCATCATCATCGGCGCGGGCGCGGCGGGGCTGTTCTGCGCCGCCCACGCGGGCGGGCGCACGCTGGTGCTCGACCATGCCGCCAAGCCCGCCGAGAAGGTGCGCATCTCCGGCGGCGGGCGCTGCAATTTCACCAATCTCGACGTGACGGCGGCGAATTTTCTATCGGAAAACCCGCATTTCGCCAAGTCGGCGCTGGCGCGCTACACGCAGTGGGATTTCATCGAGCTTGTGTCGCGCCACGGCATTGCCTGGCACGAGAAAACACTCGGGCAATTGTTCTGCGACGGCAAATCCACGCAAATCGTCGAGATGCTGCTCGCCGAGGCGCGCGGCGCCGGCGCCGAGCTGCGGCTTTCCACCCCGGTGCGCGAGGTGGCCCATGCCGACGGGCGCTTCCGCCTGGGCACCGATGCCGGACCGCTCACCGCGCGCACCCTCGTGATCGCCACCGGCGGCAAATCGATCCCCAAGATGGGCGCCACCGGCTTCGCCTACGACATCGCGCGCCAGTTCGGCCACGCGGTGACGGAGACCCGCCCCGCCCTCGTGCCGCTCACCTTCGGCGACCGTTTCGCCCCGCTCTCCGGCGTGTCGCTGCCGGCGCGCGCCTTCAACGCCCGCGCCGGGTTTGACGAACAGATCCTGTTCACTCATCGCGGCCTCTCCGGCCCGGCGATCCTCCAGCTTTCCTCTTACTGGCGCGAGGGCGAGGCGATCACGCTCGATCTCGCGCCGGGGCGCGACCTCTTCGCCTTCCTGCGCGACGAACGCCAGCGCGCCGGGCGGCGGGCGCTCTCGACCGTGCTCGCGGGCCTCCTGCCCGCCCGGCTCGTCGATCACCTCGCGCCCGGGCTTGGCCTCGCCGCCCGCCTGGCCGACCAGCCCGACGCGCGGCTGCGCGAGATCGCCGAGGCGCTGCACGGCTGGCATCTCACCCCCACCGGCTCCGAGGGCTACCGCACCGCGGAGGTGACGCTGGGCGGGATCGCGACCGGCGGGCTTTCGTCGCAGACGATGGAATCGCGCCACCTGCCCGGCCTCTACTTCATCGGCGAGGCGGTGGACGTGACCGGCTGGCTCGGAGGCTACAACTTCCAGTGGGCCTGGGCGTCCGCCCACGCCGCGGGCACGGCGATCGCCGGGCAGCCCTAGGGCCGCCCGGCGCGGTTTCGCTATTGCCTGGTCCAGATCTCGGCGTCGCAGATCGCGCCGCCGAGCACGCAACCCTCGATCTTGAGCCTCTCGCGGCCGATCAGGACGGTGCCGGCGAAGGTCATGAACCCCGGCATGTCGGGGTGCTTCATCTTCGGCCCTTTCCAGGTGCCCGGGCTCTCCTGAACCATGCCGTGGCACATCTCGAACCCGTCCGACGCGCGGGTGCAGAACAGACGCCCGCCATCGTCCGTCACCTTGATGACCTGCGTGCCCTCGCGCAGCCACTCGGTGGTGCCGGCCGCGGCCGGCAGGGCCACAAAGGTTACAGCCGCCGCGGCAAGCGCGGCCCAGGTATTGATCCGTTTCATGTGTTCCTCCCTTGGATCCTTCGCTTATCAATGCGAATATTCAGATAGTAGCATCAATGCATATCCACCCTGCAACCCCCTTGCCCAAGCGGCGCGCCGGCAGAGCGTTGTGCCCGCGTGGCAAGCCCGCTAACCTCGCGCCAAACCAGTCCGGGGAGCGCGCATGAAAGTCGCCAGTTTCAACATCAATGGCATCAAGGCCCGCCTTCCGGCGGTGCTCGACTGGCTGCAAGAGGCCGCGCCCGACGTGGCGATTCTGCAGGAGATCAAGACGGTGGACGCGGGCTTCCCCCGCGAGCCTTTCGAAGACATGGGCTACAACGTGGAAACCCATGGGCAAAAAAGCTTCAACGGCGTGGCGCTGATCTCGAAATTGCCGCTCGAGGACGTGGTGCGCGGGCTGCCCGACCCGGAAGGCGCCGGTCGCGAGGGCGCCGACGACGAGGAAGCGCGCTACATCGAGGCCACCGTGGTGGGCGCGCGTGCGGTGCGGATCTGCGGCCTCTACCTGCCCAACGGCAACCCCGCGCCGGGGCCGAAATACGATTACAAGCTGCGCTGGATGGAGCGCCTGGAAGCGCGCGCCAAGGCGTTGCTTTCGCAGGAAGAATGCTTTCTGATGGCGGGGGATTACAACGTCATCCCGCAAGCCGAGGACGCCGCCCGCCCGGAGGCCTGGACCGATGACGCGCTGTTCCTGCCCGAAACCCGCGCGGCCTTTCGCCGGCTCGTCAACCTCGGCCTCACCGACGCGCTGCGCGCCCGCACCCTGGCGCCCGAGTTCTACACCTACTGGGATTTCCAGCGCGGGGCCTGGGCCCGCAACGATGGTATCCGCATCGACCATTTCCTGCTCTCGCCACAATGCGCCGACCTGCTCGAGGATTGCCGCATCGACAAGGAAGTGCGCGCCCGCGAAAAGCCCTCCGACCACGTGCCGATCTGGGTGAGCCTCGCGGCGTAAAATCATATCATGGCGCGAAAAATCATCATCGACACCGATCCGGGGCAGGATGACGCCGTCGCCATCCTGCTGGCGCTGGCCAGCCCCGAGATCGCGCTTCTGGGCATCACCGCGGTGGCCGGGAACGTGCCGCTGGCGCGCACCGCCGAGAACGCCCGGATCGTCTGCGAACTGGCGGGGCGAGAGGATGTGAAGGTCTTCGCCGGCTGCGATGCGCCGTTGCGCCGCCCGCTGGTGACGGCCGAACACGTTCACGGTAAGACCGGGCTCGACGGGCCGGAACTCTGGACGCCGCAAATGCCGCTCCAGCCCGGCCACGGTGTCGACTTCATCATCGACACGCTGCGCGCCGAGCCTGCGGGAACGGTCACGCTCTGCCCGATCGGGCCGCTCACCAACATCGCCACTGCGCTGGAAAAAGCCCCCGATATCGCGCCCCGCGTCGCGGAGATCGTGGCTATGGGCGGGGCCTATTTCGAGGTGGGCAACATTACCCCGGCGGCCGAGTTCAACATCTATGTCGATCCGGAAGCCGCTGATATCGTGTTCAAATCCGGCATCCCGATCACCGTGATGCCGCTTGACGTGACGCACAAGGCGCTGGTCACCCGCGCCCGACTGGAGGCCTTCGCGGCACTCGGCACCCGCACCGGGCGTTTCACCGCCGAGATGCTGGATTTCTTCGAACGCTTCGATATCGCCAAGTATGGCTCCGAGGGCGGCCCGCTGCACGACCCGACCACCATCGCCTGGCTCCTGAAGCCCGGGTTGTTCACCGGACGGCACGTCAACGTCGAGGTCGAAACGCAATCCGATCTCACCCGCGGCATGACCGTGGCCGACTGGTGGGGCGTGACCGACCGCGCGCCCAACGCCACCTTCATCGGCGACATCGACGCCGACGGGTTCTTCGCCCTGCTCACCGAGCGGCTCGCGCGGCTGCCATGAGGCGGAGGCCCCGCCTCGACACCAACGCCGAAGCCTGATAAAATGCGTCTCTTAGACCCAATTTGTCGACGGCGCGAAAGTGATGCTCACCAAGCCGTTTCTCCCGGTTGCCCTCTCGGCCATTGCCGCCGCACTCACCATCATCGCGTCCATCCTCGGCCTGCGCGATCCAGGGCTCTACCGCCACTTGACACCTGAAAGGCTGATCCCGGGCGCGATCTCGCAGGACCTTGTCAGCCTCGGCGTCGCCGTCGGCCTCCTTGCCCTCGCCGCCCGCCTCGCCGCTGGCGCCAGCGCGCGGTTCTGGGCGGTCTGGCTCGGGCTCCTGGGCTATCTCGTCTACGGCTACGGGCTCTATGCCTTCGAGACGATCATCAACCCACTGTTTCTCTTCTACATCGCCATCTTCTCGGCCAGCCTCTGGGCGCTGCTTGCCTTTTTCGCCCGCGCCGATCGGGGCAAGCTCGCGGCCAAGGCCCCGCCCCGGCGGCTCACCGCCGCCCTCTTCACCCTGCTCATCGCGCTGTTCGCGGCGCTCTGGCTGTCGATCCTGATCCCGGCAATGCAGACGCGCACGGCACCCGACGCGGCGACGATCTTCGTCTTCGATTTCGGCTTCGTCCTGCCCGCGCTCGCCTTCGCCGCCGCCATGCTGTGGCGCGCAGACCCTTGGGGCGACCTGCTCGCGCTGCCATTGCTGATCAAGTCGGGCACGCTTGGCATCTCGGTGTTGATCGGATCCCTTCTGGCACCGATGTTTGGCCTGCCGATCAACCCCGGAGAGGTTGCCACCTACGCCATTCTCGGGCTGCTGCCGCTTGCCCTCACGATCCCGTGGTGGCGCGCGCTGACCCCCTAGCGCGGGGCCGCGAGAAGGCTTAGCTTCTCCCCATGCGTGCGACATTCGACAATTCATACACCCGCCTGCCCGACCGGCTCTTCGCCCGGCAGGCACCCGTTCCCGTGGCCAATCCCGCCCTCGTGGAGGTGAACGCCCCGCTTGCGCGCGAGCTGGGCATCGACCCGGCCAGCATCACGGCGCAGGTGATCGCGGGCAACGTGGTGCCAGAAGGAGCCGATCCGATCGCCCAGCTATACGCCGGCCACCAGTTCGGCAACTGGGTGCCGCAGCTTGGCGACGGGCGCGCGGTGCTGCTCGGCGAGGTCGTCGACATTCACGGCGCGCGGCGCGACATCCAGCTCAAGGGCGCGGGCCGCACGCCGTTCTCGCGCGGAGGCGACGGGCGGGCGTGGCTCGGCCCGGTGCTGCGCGAATACGTGGTGTCGGAGGCGATGCACGCGCTCGGCATTCCCACCACACGTGCGCTGGCGGCGGCCACCACGGGCGAAGATGTTTACCGCGAAGGGCCGATGCCCGGCGCGGTTCTGGCGCGGGTGGCGGCGAGCCATATCCGCGTCGGCACGTTCCAGGCCCTCGCGGCGCGGCGCGACACCGAGGGGCTGGCCGCGCTCACCGATCACGCCATCGCCCGGCATTACCCCGAGGCCGAGGGCGCGCTCGGGTTGCTCGCGGCCGTCGCCAAGGCGCAGGCCGCGTTGATCGCGGGCTGGATGAGCGTCGGCTTCATCCATGGCGTGATGAACACCGACAACATGAGCATCGCCGGCGAAACCATCGACTATGGCCCCTGCGCCTTCATGGACGCCTACCACGGCGCCACGGTGTTCTCCTCGATCGACCGGATGGGGCGCTACGCCTTCCAGAACCAGCCCGATATCGCGATGTGGAACCTCGCCCAGCTCGCCAGCGCGCTGCTGCCGTTGATCGACACCGACGAGCAGGCCGCCATCGCCGCCGCGCAAGACGCGCTCGACGGTTTCGCCCCCGCCTTCCGCGCCGCCTGGCTCGGCCGGTTCCGCGCCAAGCTCGGGCTCACCCGCGCCGAGGAGGGCGACGAGGCGCTGATCGTGGGGCTTTTGCAGCGGATGTCGACCAGCGGGGCGGATTTCACCAATACCTTCCGCGCGCTGGCCACCAGTGGCGACGCCTCGGCGCTGGTGAACGATGCCGGCGCCTGGGACAGCTGGGCGCCCGACTGGCGCGCCCGCCTCGCCCGTGAAACCGGCGACACCGGCGCGACCATGCGGGCCGCCAACCCGGCGGTGATCCCGCGCAACCACCGGATCGAAGAGATGATCGCGGCCGCCGTGGCGGGCGATTTCGCGCCGTTCCACCGGCTGATGGCGGTGCTCGCCACCCCCTTCGACGAGGGGCCGGAGACCGCCGAATATGCTAAACCGCCGCGCCCCGAAGAGCGTGTGCGCCAGACCTTCTGCGGCACCTGAGCGCAGAAGGCTTTGTTTTGCCGCCTGGCTGCCCATATAGGTGAGACAGGCATGAAACTCGCAAGCTACAATATCCGCAAGGCCGTCGGCCTTGACCGTCGCCGCGATCCGGGACGGATCCTCGATGTGGTCAACCATATCGGGGCCGACGTGATCGTGCTGCAGGAAGCCGACAAGCGGCTTGGCCCGAGGCCGACCGCCCTGCCCCGCCAGCTCATCGCCGACCATACCGATTACACGCCCGTCGACCTCGCGATCACCGACGTGTCGATCGGCTGGCACGGCAACGCGATTCTCGTGCGCAACGGCTTCGAGGTGGGCGATCCCCAGCGCATCGACCTGCCGGGGTTGGAGCCGCGCGGCGCTGTTTCGGCGCTGATCGGGGGCAAGCTGCGGGTTGTCGGCGTGCACCTCGGGTTGATGCGCCGCCACCGCCATGTTCAGTTGCGCCAGATCCGCCACGCGCTGGAGCAGTGCGACAGCCCCACCGCCGTGCTCGGCGATTTCAACGAATGGTCGCCGCATGCCGGGATGGAAGAATTCCAGGACCATTTCGAGATCGTCACCCCCGGCAAGTCGTTCCACGCCTCGCGCCCGATGGCGGCGCTCGACCGCGTCGGGCTGAGCCCGGGGATCGCGCTCAAACATGGCGGCGTGGTGGAGACGAAGCTTGCGCGGGTGGCCTCCGATCACCTGCCGATCTGGGTTGAAATCGCGCTTCCCGAATAGTCGACCAACTTTATCAGGTATTGACCTGACAAAATCACTCGGGTATTTCCACCGCATCAATGCATGGAGGACCGCATGAATTTCAGACTTTCCCTCACCGCCGCGCTCGGACTCGCAACCGCGGTCACCGCGCTCCCGGCCTCGGCGGATGTGAATGTCTATTCCTACCGCCAGCCCGAACTGATCGAGCCGCTGGTGCAGGCTTTCACCGACAAGACCGGGATCGACGTGAACGTCGCCTTCCTCAACCAGGGCATGGTCGAACGGCTCAAGGCCGAGGGCGCACGCTCGCCGGCGGACGTGGTGCTGACGGTCGATATCTCGCGCCTGGCCGAACTGGTGGAAGCGGGCGTGACCCAGCCGGTCGAAAGCGCCGTGCTCGCCGAGCAGATCCCGGCCGCGTTTCGCGATCCGGGCAACGAATGGTTCGGCCTCACCTCCCGCGCGCGCATCGTCTACGCCTCGAAGGAGCGCGTGGCCGACGGCGAGGTGACGACCTACGAGGATCTCACCGATCCCAAGTGGAAGGGCCGGATCTGCACCCGCCCGGGCACCCATTCCTACAACGTCTCGCTCACCGCCGCGGTGCTGCACCATCACGGCGAGGAAGGCACCCGGGAATGGCTCGAGGGCGTGAAGGCCAACCTCGCGCGCAAGCCGCAAGGCAATGACCGCGCGCAGGTCAAGTCGATCTGGGCCGGGGAATGCGATATCTCTTTCGGCAACACCTATTACATGGGCGCGATGCTGGAGGACGAAGAGCAGAAGCAATGGGCCGAGTCCGTGCGGATCATCTACCCCAGCTTCGAGAACGGCGGCACCCACATGAACGTGTCGGGCATGGCGATGGCCAAGGCCGCGCCGAACCGCGACGATGCGCTCAAGTTCATGGAATTCCTCGCCTCCGACGAGGCCCAAAAGATCTACGCCGAGGCGGTCTACGAATTCCCGGTGAACCCGGACGTGCCGAACTCCGCCCTGGTCGGGAGCTGGGGCAGCTTCACCCCCGATGACGTCAACCTGATGGAAATCGCGCGGCTCCGCCCCGAAGCGCTCAAGCTGATCCAGGTGGTGGATTTCGACGGCTGAGGCCTAGCCCTCCACGGTCACGCCCGGCATCTTCGCGAGCCGGGCGAGATCGTCTTCGAAGCGGGCGCGCAGTTTTGCGCGCCCGTTCACGTCGAAACCGGCGAACGGCTCCGGCGCCGCGCGCCCCTCGGTCTCGGCACGAACTTTGGCGATCAGCGCCTCGCCTGCGCGGTCGCCCCAGCCCGCAACGTGCAGGCGGGGAGCCTAGAGCATCGGGTTTTTGTAATAGCCTGCCAGATGCTCGTAATCCACCGCGAGGAAGGTGCGCAAGGCGTCGCGGGTTTCGGGGGCAAGATCGTCGAAGGCAAGCCGCGTTCTGGTGGAGTTGAAGCGCGGGATCTCGACTGTTTCGCCGGTGAGCGCCGAGAGCTTCTCGGCAAGCGCGTCGATCTGAGATGTCTTGTAGACCGCGTCGTATCTCAGCGGCGCGGGACCAATGAAGAGCCAGGCCGGCAAGACGTGGTGCTTCACCACCGAGGCCTGAGCCATGTAGCCCTCAAGATTCTGGAAGAAGAAGTCCGGGTCGGGATCAAGCGGCAGAACTTTTTGTTTGCGCAGCAAGCGCGAATTGTACAGTTCACGCCGAGCAACCTCTCGATCGGTATAGGCTGAAAACAGCCGCTTAAGCGGATCGCGCCCCACAGTGAATCGCCAATGGTCCTCGTATTTGCGCCAACGGTGCGGCCGGAAACGCTTGGTCGGGTAGATTGTGTGGACCAATCTGGGGCGGCCTCGATCTCGGCGCTCGGCACAGTGACACTCGGGTCGATCCGGGCGAGCGCAGCCTTCACGGAAGTGCAGGCCGCCTTGGGCAGCGCCATGTAGGCGATCTTATAGGCGTCTAAAGCAATAACCATGTATGGCGTCCCCTCGATCCACCAAAAATTCACAATCGCAGGCTGCGGACAATGCCCGGCCCCGTCTATTCCCAATCGCCAAGGCAGACGGCGCGCAGCTCGTCGGCCTTTTCGTGCACCATCTCCTCGCCGCGCGCGATCGCCTCGGCGCCGCGGTGCAGTTCCAGAACGGTCAAGGCCTTGAACTCGCCGTTGAGCGTCACGTGCGGCGGCTCCCCGGCGAAGCGCGCGCGCCGGATCGTCTCGGTCATCACGTCGATGGCGGCGGAGAGCACGTCGAAATAGGCCGGCGTGGCCGCTCGGGCCTGCGCCTCGGGGTCGATCCCGAAGGCCTCGTGCAGCGCCTGGGGCAGCACCGAGGCGGCCCAGTTCGCTACCGGCTTCGGCTCCGGCGGATGCCAGATCCGCCCGCGCGGCTTGGCGTTGGGGTTGACCGCGATGATCACCTCCGCGCCGCGCGCCCGTGCCGCCGAAACCGGCACCGGGTTCACCAGCCCGCCATCGAGCAGCCAGCGCTCGTCGATCTGGATCGGGCTCATCATCCCCGGAATGCCCGCCGAGGCGCGCACCGCCTTGTAGGTCGGCCCATGGTCGAGCCAGATCTCGCGGCCGGTCTCCATGTCGGTGGCGATGGCGGTAAAGGGGTGGCCGAGGTCTTCGATCAGCTCGGGCACGCCGAGTTCCTTCAGGATGGTCTCGATCTCGCGCGCTTCGACCAGCCCGCCGGAGCGCAGGCGCAGATCCATCATCGAGACGAAGCGCGCGGGGCTGAGCGCGCGCACCCACTCCTCCAGCTCGCCGAGCTTGCCGCCGGCCCAGGCCGCGCCGACGATCGCCCCCATCGAGGTGCCGGCCACCACGTCCGGGGTGATGCCGATCTCTTCGAGCGCCTTCAACACCCCGATGTGGCACCAGCCGCGCGCGCCGCCGGAACCAAGGGCCAGACCGATCTTCGGTTGTTTGCTCATGCGCCGAGTTTGCCCTCTTCCAGCGCCGCGTCAAGCCGGTGCAGCTTCAGTCACTCGCCCGTTCGGCCTCGATCTCGCGCCAGCGCGCGACGTTGCGGTTGTGCTCCGCCAGCGTCTCGGCAAAGGCGTGGCCACCGCTGCCGTCGGCGACGAAGAAGATGTAATCTGTGTTCGCCGGGTCGAGCGCCGCCTCGATCGAGGCCAGGCCGGGGTTGGCGATCGGCGTGGGCGGCAGCCCGTCGATAACGTAGGTGTTGTAGGGCGTCTCCGAGCGCAGTTCCGATTGCCGCAGGCCGCGGCCCAGCGCGCCCTGCCCGCGGGTGATGCCGTAGATCACCGTCGGGTCGGTCTGCAGCCGCATGCCGGCGCGCAGACGGTTGACGAAAACGCTCGCCACGGTGCGGCGTTCCTCGGCGACGCCGGTTTCCTTTTCGACGATCGAGGCCATGATGAGAGCTTCCTCGGGCGTGCCGTATGGCAGGCCCTCGGCGCGGTTGGCCCAGGCCTCGGCCAGCCGGGACTCCTGGGCGCTCTGCATCCGGGCGATCACCTCGGCGCGGTCGTCGCCCGGCCGCACCTCGTAACTGTCGGGCGCGAGCCGGCCCTCGGACGGCACCTCGTCGACGCTGCCGGAGAGGAATTCGGCCTCTTTCAGCGCCTCGACGATCTGCCACGAGGTCGCCCCCTCGGCCACCGCGACGCGGAAGCGGGTGTCGATCTGGTCGCGCAGGCGGAGGTAGTCGGCGGGGATCTGCTCGGCGTCGGGGGCAAACTCGACACGGGTGACGAAGCGCTCGGTGACGGGATCGAGCTCACGCACCTGGATGTCGCTGGCCAGCACACCGATGCGGTAGACGATCTCGGTGCCGCAGGTCGAGGCGCCGCCGCGGGTGACGATATCGACGATCTGTTCCATCGAGGCGTTCTCGGGCACGAGGAAGCTGCCGGCCTTGAGCGCCTGCGCCTTGCCGGTGTAATCCGCCCCCATGCGCAAGATCGCGGCGGACGACACCGCGCCTTCCGCGGCGAGGTTTTCCGACACGCGGCTGAAGTTCGAGCCGGGCTCGACACGCAGGCAGATCGCGGCCTCAAGCGGGCCGGGTTCGACGTATTGCCGCTGGCCCCAGGCGACGAGGCCGCCGAAGACGATCAGCACCAGCACGAAGAGCGACAGCGCCGTGGAGGCGATATTGCGCCACATCAGCCGCGCACCTTGCCCATCACCAGCGAGGCGTTGGTGCCGCCGAAGCCGAAGGAATTCGACAGCGCCACGTTGATCTCGCGCGCCTGCTTCGCATTCGCCGCGAGCGAGAGTTTCGGCGTCACCGCCGGGTTGTCGAGGTTGATCGTCGGCGGCGCGACCTGGTCGCGGATCGCGAGGATCGAGAAGATCGCCTCCACCGCCCCGGCAGCGCCGAGCAGGTGGCCGATCGACGACTTGGTCGACGACATGGTGACGTTCTGCGCGTGATCGCCCAGCATCCGCTCGACGGCGGCCAGCTCGATCACGTCGGCCATCGTCGAGGTGCCGTGGGCGTTGATGTAGTCCACCGCCGAGGGCTCCAGCCCGGCGCGCTTCAGCGCCGAGCGCATCGCCCGCTCGCCGCCCTCGCCGTCTTCGGAGGGCGCGGTGATGTGATAGGCGTCGCCCGAGAGGCCATAGCCGAGGATCTCGGCGTAAATCTTCGCACCGCGCGCCTTGGCGTGTTCGTATTCCTCCAGCACCACCACGCCGGCGCCCTCGCCCATCACGAAGCCGTCTCGGTCGGCGTCATAGGGGCGCGAGGCGGTTTCGGGGGCGTCGGCGCGCTTCGACGAGAGCGCGCGCGCGGCGTTGAAGCCGGCGATGCCGATCTCGGAAATCGCCGCCTCCGCGCCGCCCGCGATCATCACGTCGGCATCGTCGAAGGCGATCAGCCGCGCGGCGTCGCCGATGGCGTGGGCGCCGGTGGAACAGGCCGTGACCACCGCGTGGTTCGGCCCCTTGAAGCCGTAGCGGATCGAAACCTGGCCCGAGACGAGGTTGATCAGCGCGCCGGGAATGAAGAACGGCGACACCCGGCGCGGCCCCTTCTCATGAATGAGCAGCGCGGTTTCGGCAATCGAGTTCAGCCCGCCGATACCCGAACCGATCATCACCCCGGTGCGGATCCGGCTTTCCTCGTCCTCGGGCTTCCAGTCGGCGTCGCGCACCGCCTGCTCGGCGGCGGCGATACCGTAGAGGATAAAGTCGTCCACCTTGCGGCGGTCTTTCGGGTCCATCCAGTCGTCGGCGTTGAAGGTGCCGTCGGAGCCATCGCCCAGCGGCACTTCGCAGGCATAGGTGGTGACCACGCGCGAGGCGTCAAACCGGGTGATCGGGCCCGCGCCGGACTGCCCGGCGAGCAGGCGCGCCCAGGTCTCCTCCACGCCGCACGCCAGCGGCGAAACCATTCCCAGACCGGTGACCACCACGCGACGCATCATCAACTGCCCTTCCATCCAAGCCGGCTTTGCAACGTCGGATTGATAGCCCGCGCGGGGGCGCAGGGGCAAGGGTGAAACCGGAGCGCGGCGGGCAACCGCCCGCGCCTTGCGTGGCGCCGCGCGCGCCGCCACGGCGGGTGCCCCGGCACCCGGCCGGTCACGGCCGCTCACATTCCGGCGAGCGCATATGATGGACGCTGGCTATTGCCCGCGGCGCGGCCTATCAAACGGTCGAACACCGGACCAAACGTCATTCGAGGATTTCCCATGCCCGACAGCCGCCTCACCCGGCGCAGCCTGATCGCCGCCGCCGCCGCCCTGCCGCTCGCAGCCCCCGCGGTTCTGCGCGCCCAGCCGCCCGTGCCCGAGATCGAGATCGAGAGCGAGGCCGACGAGGTGGTGCGGCGCAATATTTCCTCGTTCAAGGTCGAGCATTGGCAGGACCATTTCGAGAGCCTCGGCAAGGGTGCGATCGTCGCCGACACGGTGAGCCGGGCGCTGCACTTCTGGTCGGGCGACGGTGAGACCTACAAGCTCTACCCCACTTCGGTGCCGCGCAGCGACGAGCTGACCAAGCGCGGCTATACCGAGATCGTGCGCAAGAAGGTCGGGCCGACCTGGACCCCGACGGCCTCGATGCACGAGCGGATGCCCGATCTGCCCAAGGTGATGGGGCCCGGCCCCGACAACCCGCTGGGCAGCCATGCGCTCTACCTGTCCTGGCCCGCCTACCTGATCCACGGCACCCACGACACCCGCAAGATCGGCCGGCGCTCTTCCGACGGCTGCATCGGGCTTTACAACGAAAAGATCGCCGAGCTGTTCGATCTTGCGCCGGTGGGCACGCAGGTGCGCCTGATCTGACCGGACCGTCACGGGCTGGACCTGTGCCGCTTTCCCGATATGATCGGTTCGACGCGAGCGAACGGATCGGAACGGGA
This sequence comes from Sinisalibacter lacisalsi, assembly GCF_014640115.1. GTDB lineage: Bacteria > Pseudomonadota > Alphaproteobacteria > Rhodobacterales > Rhodobacteraceae > Sinisalibacter > Sinisalibacter lacisalsi. Next base: position 634,820 of record NZ_BMGI01000002.1, read on the forward strand.
GGGAAGCAAGGTGTCGATGCAGGTGCGTATTCTGCCCGAGATCGGGTTGGTCTATGTGCGCTATTCCAGCTGGATGTCGATTGACGAGAGCGGCGCGGCCTTTGCCGAGTATCTCGCCCATCCCGATTTCCGCCTCGGGCAGAAACAGCTGATCGACCTCACCGAGGTCACCGAGTGGGACAGGGATTTCACCAAGCTGCTCGCGCTGCAGGCCCGCAAGGCCGACGTTTTCCACCAGCCGCCGCACTCCACTCTGCTCGCGATGATCGCGCCGACGCCCAAGGCGCGAACGCTCGCCAACTGGGTCAGCCGCTCCTGGGACCAGGTCGACACCGTGGCCTATCTCGTCGCCGAAACCGAGGCCGAGGCGCTCGAACTTCTCGGCATCCGCGCCGAGCGCATCGACGAGTTGCTCCCCTCGCCCTGAAACGGCCTCTGCCGCTTGCCTCGCGGGCATTTTTTGCGCAGGCTCGACGCAGGCAGACGCGGGAGGGGCAGATGGCCACCACGACCCCCGATTTCACAATCGGCATCGAGGAGGAATACCTCCTTGTCGACAAGGACAGCCTCGCCCTCGCCGTCGCCCCCGAAGGGCTGATGGAAGCCTGTAAGGCCGAGCTCGAAGACCAGGTTTCACCCGAGTTCCTGCAATGCCAGATCGAGATCGGCAGCCATGTCTGCCGCTCGGTGGCCGAGGCGCGCGACGATCTGCGCAAGCTGCGCGCATCCGTCGCCCGGCAGGCCGAGAAGCACGGCCTCGCCCCGATCGCGGCCTCCTGCCACCCGTTCTCGGCCTGGCGCGACCAGCACCACACCAACAAGGAGCGTTACAACGATCTGCGGCGCGATCTCGGCGGCGTCGCCCGGCGGCTGCTGATCTCGGGGATGCACGTGCATGTCGGCCTGCCCGATCCCGAAGACCGCATCGACGTGATGAACCAGCTCACCTATTTCCTGCCGCACCTGCTGGCGATGTCGGCCTCCTCGCCGTTCTGGCAGGGCGAGGACAGCGGGCTCGCCTCCTACCGGCTGACGATATTCGACAACCTGCCGCGCACCGGGCTGCCGCCGAAGTTCTGGAGCTGGTCGGAATACCAGCGTTCGGTCGATGCCATCGTCGATATCGGGCTGATCGAGGACGCCTCGAAGATCTGGTGGGATCTGCGCCCCTCGGCGCGCTTTCCCACCATCGAGGCGCGGATCTGCGATGTCTCGCCGCGGATGGAAGACACGCTCACCCTCGCAGCGCTGGTGCAGTCGCTCACCCGCTTCCTGTGGCGGCTGAAGGGGCAGAACCGGCGCTGGCGGGTCTACGACAACTTCCTGCTGGCCGAGAACCGCTGGCACGCGATGCGCTACGGCATGTCGAACGGGCTGATCGACCTCGGCCAGCGCCGCATCGTGCCCTTCGCCGATCTCGTCGAGGAAATGATCGCGCTGGTGGCCGAGGATGCCGAGGCGCTGGGCTGTCTCGAAGAGGTCGAACGCGCCCGCGAGATCGTCGCCGGCGGCAATTCCGCCGACCGCCAGCGCCAGGTGTTCCGCGACGCGATCGAGGCGGAGGCCTCGGTCGAGGAAGCGCTGCGCGGGGTGGTGCGCCACCTGATCGCCGAGTTTCACGCCGATCTCTGATCCGGCCTTCGTTCCCGGGCCGCGCACGCGATCGCGGGATCGCGTGGCACGCCGCCGCGCGGCGGCGTGCCCCGGCGCTGGACCCGGCGCCGTTTCCGGGGCAGAAACGGGCGGACCCGCCGACCAAACGGACCCGCCCCATGCCCGATATCCGCATTTCGCGCGAAGGCCGCGCCGGCCGCATCACCCTCACCCGGCCGCAGGCGCTGAACGCGCTGACCTGGGCGATGTGCCGCGAGGTCGCCGCCGCGCTCACCCGCTGGCGCGACGACGCGGAGGTGCGGCTGGTGCTGATCGACGCCGAGGGCGACAAGGCTTTCTGCGCCGGCGGCGATATCCAGGAGATGTATGACACCGGCCGGCACGGCGATTTTGACTATGGCCGCCGGTTCTGGGCCGACGAATACCGCATGAACGCGATGATCGCGGAATATCCCAAGCCGGTGGTGGCGCTCCTGCAGGGCTACACCATGGGCGGCGGGGTCGGGCTCGGCTGCCACGCGGCGCACCGGGTCGTCTGCGAGACCAGCCGCATCGCCATGCCGGAAGTGGCGATCGGGCTGGTGCCCGACGTCGGCGGCACCCACCTTTTGGCGCGCGCGCCGGGGCGGATGGGCGAATACCTCGGTGCCACCGCCGCGCGCATGGGCCCTGGTGACGCGATCCGCGCGGGCTTTGCCGATCTCTACATCCCGCGCGAGTTCTGGCCCGCCCTCGTGCGGGCGCTGGAAACGACCGGCGATCTCGCCAGTCTCGACGCGATGGCGCAGGACGCGCCGCCCCCGCCCCTCGCCGACCACCAGGCCGAGATCGACCGGCTGTTCGCCGGCACCCCCGCCGACATCGTCGCCGCGCTGGAGGCGGAGGGCGGCGACTTCGCCCGCGAGGCCCTGGCCGCGCTGCGCCGCGCCTCGCCGCTGGCGGTGGCCTGCGGGCTGGCCAATATCCGCGCGGTGCGGGGCGAAGGCACTGTCCGCGCCGCGCTCACCCGCGAATACCGTTTCACCTGGCGCGCGGCGGAACACGGCGACTTCCTCGAAGGCATCCGCGCCCTGATCATCGACAAGGACAAGGCGCCGCGCTGGCAGCACGCCCGGCTCGAGGACGTGGGCGAGCACGACGTGGCCGCGATGCTGGCCGGGCTGGGCGCACGGGAGTTGGCGCTGTGACCGGAACCGCCCGCGCATGAGCTGGACGCGAACCGCCCCCGCGCTGAACGCGCTGGAACCCGAGACGCGCGCCATGCTCGATCGTCTCGCCCCCGTCGAGGTCCCCGAGGCGGCGGTGCTGTTCTCGCCCGGCCAGGCGGTGAAGGGCTACGTGATCGTGCTCGAGGGCCATGTCGGGGTGCATCTCATCGGTCCGGGCGGGCGCGACATCCTGCTTTACGAGGTGGCGCCGGGGCAAAGCTGCATCCAGTCGACGCTGGGACTGATCGGCGGCGCCGATTATTCCGCCGAGGCCACGGCGACGGTGCCCACCCGGCTGGTGCTGGTGCCGCGCACGCTGTTTCTCGACCTGCTCGACCGCTCGCCCGGCTTTCGCAAGATCGTCTTCGCCGCCTTCGCCGAACGGATGCAGGCGATGATGCAGCTGATCGAGACGATGAGCTTCATGCGCGTCGAGGCGCGGCTGGCGGCGCTGATCCTCGACCGGGCCGACGCCGCCGGCACGCTAGAGATGACCCAGGCCGAGATCGCCCGCGCCATCGGCACCGCCCGCGAGGTGGTTTCGCGCCGGCTCGACCGGCTGGCGCGCGCCGGCGCGATCCGGGCCGAACGCGGCCGCATCCGAATCCGCGACCGGGCGGCGCTGGAGGCGCTGGTGGCCAACCCGGCCGTGTGACTCCGTCACATGATCTTCTCCTGCGGTTGTGCTAGGGTGCAGGCACTACCAACGGTTCGACCGAAAGGACCCACCCATGATCAAGACCAATGAAGGCACGATCGACCGCGTGCTGCGCATCATTCTCGGCGGCGCGCTGATCACCGGCTACTTCCTCAATCCCGAGGGCGCCTATTCCTGGCTCTATTGGCTCGGGGTGATCCCGCTGGCCACCGGGATCGTCGGCTGGTGCGGGCTTTATGCCGTGCTCGGCATCAACACCTGCAAGATGAAGAACTGAGGCCTCGCGCCCCGGCCCCCGGGCCCGGGGCGCGCGCGCACCCCCTGCGGCTAGCCCGTCGCCCGCAGCCGGCGGATCAGCGACGACGTATCCCAACGTCCGCCGCCCATTTTCTGCACATCCTTGTAGAACTGGTCGACCAGCGCCGTCACCGGCAGGCTGGCGCCGGTCTCGTCCGCGGCGTCGAGGCAGATCCCGAGATCCTTGCGCATCCAGTCGACGGCGAAGCCGAAGTCGAAGCGGTCGTCGGCCATGGTCTCGGCGCGGTTCGTCATCTGCCAGCTGCCCGCCGCGCCCTGGCTGATCACCTCCACCACCTCGCGGATGTCCAGCCCGGCCCTCTCGGCGAAGTGCAGCCCCTCCGACAACCCCTGCAGCAGACCGGCGATGCAGATCTGGTTGACCATCTTGGCCAGCTGCCCCGCGCCGCTCTCGCCCAGCCGCCGGATCGTGCGGCCGTAGGCCGCCATCACCGGCGCGGCGGCCTCGTAGGCCGCCGCCTCGCCGCCGCACATGATCGAGAGCACGCCGTTCTCGGCCCCCGCCTGCCCGCCCGACACCGGCGCATCGACGAAGCGCAGCCCGGTCTCGGCGGCCACGTCATGCAGGGCGCGCGTCACGCTTGCCGATACCGTGGTGTGATCGACGAAGATCGCGCCCGCCGCCATGCCGGCGAAGGCGCCCTCCGGCCCGAGGCAGACCGAGCGCAGATCGTCGTCGTTGCCGACGCAGGCCATGACGAAATCGGCGCCCTCGGCGGCGGCCCGCGGGGTGGCCGCCATCGCGCCACCATGCGCGGCGACCCAGGCCTCCGCCTTCGCCGCGGTCCGGTTGTAGACCACCACCTCGTGGCCCTGCGCCACCAGGTGGCCCGCCATCGGGTAGCCCATCACCCCGAGGCCAAGAAAAGCGCATTTCGCCATATCACCGCTCCGTCGATTGCATGCCTTGTCGCTTGCCTTTATTGACGGGGCCTCGGGGCGGGTCAACAAAGGTGGACCATGGCGGCGCTTTTCAGGTGGACGGTTCGGGTTGTCGCGGCGGTGCTGATTCTCGCCGGCGTCGCGCTGGCCTTCGTCTACTACCTCGCCGCGCGCTCGCTGCCCGAATATGACGCGACCCGGCCGGCGCGCGGCATCTCGGCCCCGGTCGAGATCGTGCGCAACCACGCCAACGTCCCCCACATCTTCGGCGAGACCGACGACGACGTGTTCTTCGGCCTCGGCTACGCCCATGCGCAGGACCGGCTGTGGCAGATGATCATGCTCCGGCGCACCGCGCAGGGGCGGCTTTCGGAGGTGTTCGGAGAACGCACCTTGCGGATCGACGACCTCATGCGCCGGCTCGATATCTACCCGCTGGCGCAACAGGCCGCGACGATGCAGACCCCGGAGACCACCGCGATGCTGCGGGCCTATGCGCGCGGCGTGAACGCCTGGCTCGACCGGGTGAACGACGAAGCGCTCGGCCGGGGCGCTCCTGAATTGTTCATGTTCTCCAATGACGTGAGCCCATGGGTGGCGGCCGACAGCATCGCGGTGATGAAGCTGATGGGGGTGCAGATGGCCTCGCACGTGCAGGCCGAGGTGCTGCGCGCGCGGGTGACGCTGGCGGTGGGGGCGGATCGGCTTGTCGACATCCTGCCCGATGCGCCGGGCAGCGGCGTGGCCGCCATGCCCGATTACGCCAGCCTGTTCGACGCGGCGCCGAACCGCTTCGCCGCCCTCTCCCCCCTGCCCGCGCCCGATCCGCTCTCGCCGGTGGCGCCCTACGGGCTGGGCGGCGCCTCCAACGCCTGGGCCGCCGCGCCCGCGCGCTCGGCCGCCGGGGGCACGCTGCTGGCCAACGACCCCCACCTTGGCTTCTCCGCGCCCTCGGTCTGGTATCTCGCCCGGCTCGAGCTGCAAACCGGCGGGGTGATCGGCGGCACCATCCCCGGCATGCCGGTGATGCTGGCGGGGCGCGGCGCGGGTTTCGGCTGGGGCCTGACCTCGTCCTATCTCGACGATCAGGACGTGTTCATCGAGAAGCTCAACCCCGACGATCCCGGCGAGGTGCTCACCCCCGAGGGCTTCAAGCCGATGGAGAGCCGCGCCTCGATCATCCGGGTGAAAGACCAGCCCCCGGTCACGATCAACATGCAATGGACGGAAAACGGCCCGGTGCTGCCCGGCCAGCACTACGCGCTGTCGACGATCACCCCGCCGGGGCACGTCACCAGCCTGGGCTGGACGCTGCTCACCGCGCGCGACCGGTCGATGGGCGCGGGGCTGGCGCTGATGCGCGCGCGCTCGGTCGAGGAGGGACTGGCGGCGGGGGCGGACTTCGTCGCACCGTCGCAGAACGTCACCATGGTCGACGCCGAGCGGATCGCGATGAAAACCTTCGGCCGGATGCCCCGGCGCGATGCCGATCACGCCACCGAGGGGCGGATGCCCAGCCCCGGCTGGGAGACGCAGAACCGCTGGCGCGGCACCGAGGCCTATGCCGCCAACCCCGAGTTCGTCGCCCCCTCGGGCGGCATCGTCGGCAACACCAACAACAAGCTGCTCGAACGCCCCTTCCCGCTGCACGTCAGCCGCGACTGGGGCGATACCCAGCGGGTGCAACGCTGGCAAAGGCTGATGCAGGCGCGCGAGGTGCATACCCGCGAGAGCTTCATCGAGGCCCAGCTCGACCCGGTCTCGGTCACCGCGCGCAACCTGCTGCCGCTGGTCGGGGCCGATCTGTGGTTCACCGGCGAGCCCGCCCCCGAGGGCACGCCCGAACGGCTGCGCCAGCGCGCGCTCGACCTGCTGGCCGACTGGAACGGCGAGATGAACGAGCACCTGCCCGAGCCGCTGATCTACATGGCGTGGATGCGCGCGCTCCAGGACCGGCTGATCCGCGACGAGCTCGGCCCGCTGGCGAACGCCTTCAGCCACGTCAACCCGGTGTTCATCGAACGGGTGTTCCGTGACGTGGACGGGGCGTCGCGTTGGTGCGACGTGGTGCAATCGGCGCCGGTCGAAACCTGCACCGAGATCTCGCGCCAGGCGCTCGACGAGGCGCTGATCTGGATCGGCGAGGCGGTGGGCGGCGAGATCGAGGCGCTGCGCTGGGGCGATCTGCACCAGGCCACGCATGACCACGCCGTGCTCGGCGAGGTGCCGGTGCTGCGCTGGTTCGTGAACATCCGCCAATCCACCTCCGGCGGCGACAACACCCTGAACCGCGGGCTTACCTCGGGGCGCGGGGCGAACCCGTTCCTCAACATCCACGGGCCGGGCTACCGCGGGGTCTACGATTTCGCCGACCCGGATTCGTCGCTGTTCATCACCTCCACCGGCCAGTCGGGCCACTTCCTGTCACGCCATTACGACGACCTGGGCGCGCTGTGGCGGCGCGGCGAATACGTGCCGATGAGCCTCGACCCCGCCCTCGCCCGCGCCGCGGCGGTGGGGGTGACACGGCTCCTGCCGATGGAGTGACCCGGGGGCGCGGGGCCGCGTTTTCCGTGGCGGAAAACGTGACGGTTTCCGTACGGAAACCGGGCCGAAATCCGTACGGATTTCGCGCTCCTGACGTTGCACACATGGAATGGGGTTCGCTGGTGGCAGGAGGGGATCGGACACATGGTCAGCAGCGTTGAGGGGAATGGTGGGGCGAGGGGGTGGAGGCCAGACTACCGAATACTGCTTTATGGAAGAACAGCGGCAATGTGCGGGGAGCGGAATTTGCAAAGCTGGGGCAGTTTCCTGACACCGGACCTTCAAGCTGAGTGCAGCGAATGCCGGGTGAGAGCCCAAAATTACTGATGCTGCAACCTGTTTAGATGTCGGTTATCGTCTTGGAAATAAGTGAGTATGAATAGACGATGACTACCGATGATTTTTGAACCTGAGCATTGGGAAAAGCCGTCTCCAAGAGAGATGCTTGATTTTCTGGATCGCCCAAAGGCGACCGGGAAACCCACTGGCAGTACGCTCGTCTTTCGTAAGCAGCTTTCGCCTCTGTCTGTCTACAAGTACCTCGTTGCCCGCTTTGGCCAGCCCTACGGCTTCCAAACGATGGCGAAGAAGCCGCACGACAGCGACAACCTTTTCCATTGGGACTACCTTCTAAAAGCGGGTGACACTTGGCTTCACATGCAGGGAGGGAACCGAGATGTCCATGTCACGGTTTTTGGCAAGCGCATGTCGTCCAAGAATTGGGCAAAATTCGCGAAGGCGCTGAAGGGTGATTTCGGCCGCTGTGGTCGCGAAATGGCGGCAGTCGGCGCGACACTCGAAAAGTGGAGCGTTGTCTCGAACCGATTTGCGTTGATCGCGGATGCCTGCGCCGGTTTCCACGAAGTTTTGACGGACGAGCAAGACCTTCCCGACTTCGCTCCGGGAAAGCGTAGGTCCAACGCGGGCATCAAGCGCTACCATAAACACGTTGAGAAGATCGGGAAGCGAGCGGACCGGGTGTTTAGTGCATCGCTCTCGCTCGATTTGATTACGCCGGTACTGGCTGAGGCATTCATCAATCTCGTGATACTCATGACCCGAAAGGACGAACTGAAGCGCAACCCGAGACAGTATGAACACTATATCCGGCAACCAATTGATACGCGGGTCTTCGACCTGCACTTGAAGTGCAACTACTTCACAGCAGGGGTCGATCCCAACAGCGATGAATACAAGGCGTTCAAGCGGGTTATGGATCGTCGGAACCATAACCTCCATGGAAACATTGATCCCGGCAGGGACGCCATCGAAACAGTCTACTTCGACAATTTTACGCCGCTCTACGAAAGAGGTGCTGATCCGATCCTCGAATTATTCAAGAACAAGGAAGCGGTATTCGACGTTGCCGGTGTGCTCGCTCGATACCACGACGTTCACACCTTCCTCATTTACGTGCTGAGCTTAATTGAGGAGAAACCCAGAGCGGAAATCGAGATGATGATGGATGAGTCAACTTTCGGGTATGACGTTTCGCGCGAGCGTCCGGGCCGCCTCTTCTCCTCTCTGGAAGTCATGATGTTGATGCCGCTCAAGTACGACGATGAATTGAATGTCGATTGGCGGTAAGTAGCCGACAGCGGCCATTGGAGCAACCGCAGCGAAGGTCAGCAAAGTCCGCACTGCCGCCGCTCGACTGGTCCAGCGTGAAGGTCCGCTCTAACCTGCCAGGCAGTTTCGCGCCACGTCCGCTTTGGGCTGACAACGGTCGTCGCGTCCGAATGTGTCAACAGCCCCGCGCCACCACCCTCGCCCCATCCCTCAATCCACCGAAGGCGACCCGGGGTCCTTTAGTAAGACGGCGGCCGCTAGCCCTTGAATCTGTCGAACGCCGCCTTCTGGCGCGGGGTCCAGTCGACCGCGAGCACCCAGCCGTTCTTGTCTTCGCGCTCCTCGACGACCACGTGGGCCTCGTGCAGCCAGGCCCGTGCCTTGCCGTGCGAGAAGCCGAGGCGCACGTGGTCGCGGCGGCGTTCCTCGGCCAGTTGCGTCTCGATCGCGGCGGTGAGCGCATCAAGCCCGGCGCCGGTCAGCGCCGAGAGCGCCACCACGCCGGCGTTGCGCGCGGCCTCGGTCTCGCGCGCCGCGCGGGCCTCGGGATCGAGCCGGTCGATCTTGTTCCAGACCTCGATGCGCGGGGTTTCCTCGGCCACGCCGAGGTCCTCGAGGATCGTCTCCACGTCCCTCGCCTGCGCGTCGGTCTCTTCGGCCGAGACATCGCGCACGTGGCAGATCACGTCGGCGCCCAGCACCTCCTCCAGCGTGGCGCGGAAGGCGGCGACGAGCTGGGTTGGCAGATCGGAGATGAAGCCCACGGTATCGGACAGGATCACCTTGCGCCCCGACGGCAGCACGAGGCCGCGCATCGTCGGGTCGAGGGTGGCGAAGAGCATGTCCTCGGCCATCACCTCCGCGCCGGTCATCCGGTTGAACAGCGTGGATTTGCCGGCGTTGGTGTAGCCCACCAGCGCCACCACCGGAAACGGCACCTTGGCGCGCGCGGCGCGGTGCAGTTCGCGGGTTTTCACCACCTTGGAGAGCTGCTTGCGCAACCTGGTGAGCTGTTCGTCGATCGCGCGCCGGTCGGCCTCGATCTGGGTTTCGCCGGGGCCGCCGACGAAGCCAAGCCCGCCGCGCTGGCGCTCAAGGTGGGTCCAGGCCCGCACGAGGCGGGTGCGCTGGTAGGAGAGCGCGGCCATTTCCACCTGCAACACGCCTTCGCGGGTGCGCGCCCGGTCGGAGAAGATTTCGAGGATCAGGCCGGTGCGGTCGAGGATCTTGACCTTCCAGGCCTTCTCGAGATTGCGCTGCTGCACCGGGCTCACCGGCCCGTCGATCAGCACGAGGTCGATCTCGTGGGCGGTGAGCCGGGCCCTGATCTCCTCGATCTTGCCGGTGCCGAACAGGTGGCCGGGATGCGGGCGGGCAAGGCGGACGATCTCCTGCCCCAGCACTTCCAGGCCGGGCAGCGCGGCGGCGAGCGATACGCCCTCTTCCAGCGCCGTCTCGGGGTCGCGGCGCGTCCGGTCGGCGGTCAGATCGGGGTGGATCACCCAGGCGCGGGTGGGTTTTTCCTCGCGCGACGTGGGGGCAGTGGTCATGGCATGAGCCTCGTGAAATATGCGGGCGCCGCGCGGTTGCAACGCCGCGGGGCTGCGGCGTTTGCAAGCGCATTGTCCCCGCGCGGGTCGGCGCGGGGCGGTGTCGGTCTGATACGGCCGCAGCGGGAGGTCAGGTTTCGTCGCCGTCGTAGAGGTTGATCGGCTGCGACGGCATGATCGTCGAGATCGCGTGCTTGTAGACGAGCTGGCTTTGCCCGTCGCGCTTGAGCAACACGCAGAAATTGTCGAACCACGAGATCACACCCTGCAGCTTCACGCCGTTGATCAGGAAGATGGTCACCGGAACCTTGGCCTTGCGGACATGGTTCAGAAACGCATCCTGTAGGTTTTGCTTGTCGGCAGCCATCGCTTCTTGCCCTTGTTGTCTCGTGCTGCCGGAACCCGGCAGAATTCCCTGCTGCTCCAGTATGTAATGGCCTCGCTCAAGTTTCCACCCCCAAATTCGAAGGTTTTTCGCCCCGGATCAGCGCCGCCACAGGTCGGGCGAGAACAGCGCGACGATCGCCAGCGTCTCGAGGCGGCCGAGAATCATCGCCGCGGTGAGCACCGCCTTGCCGGCGCCGGTCAGGCTCGAGTAGAGCACCGGTTCGGGAAGGGCGACGGAGGCGAGCGGGCCGGTGGTGGTGAGCGCGGCCACCGCGAACACCAGCCCGGCCTCGAAGCCCGGGCCGGTGAGCGCGAAGGCGATCCAGATCAGCGCCACCGAGAACGCCATCAGCATGAAGGACAGCCACGCCATGTAGGCCCCGCCGCGCCGCAGGTAACGCGCCTCGCGGCCCGCGCCGGCGACCGAACTGGGGTGCACCAGGCGTCCGAGCTCGCGCCGGCCATGCTGGTAGAGCGCGTAGACCCGCAAGAGCTTGGTGCCGCCCGCCGTCGTCGCTACCCCGCCGCCGATCAGGGCGAGACCGATCAGGATGATCCCCGGTGAAGTCAGTCCCGACCAGTCCTGCGTCCGCTCCCAGCCAGCGCTTTCGAAGCCGGTGGTGGTGAGGAAGGAGAGCACCGTGAAGGCCGAGCCCCAGAGCGTGGCCAGCCCCTCGACGAGGCTCATCTCGGCGCCTTCCAGCTCGTAGGCGCCGAGGAAGTGACGCAGGAACAGGAACGCGGGCACCAGCGTTGCCAGCGCCAGCGCGATGCGGATTTCCGGATCGCGCGCCACGGTGCCGATCCCCCGCCCCCGGGTTTCGCTCGCGAAGGTGATGCGCGAGACGGCGAAGACGAGGAATCCCGCCACCACCATCTCGCCGCCCCAGCCCGCGCCGCCGCCCTCGAGCCCGCCCACCGGCGAGATGCCGGAGGTGGAGAGCACCGACATCGCATGTGCAAGCGCCACCGCCGGCGTATCCCCGGCCACGATCAGCCCGACCCAGAGCAGCAGCGTGAGCCCGACATAGATCGGCAGGAGCTGAGCGGCATGGGCGCGCACCCGGCGCGACAGGTTGGCGCGTTCGGTGATCTGGACGAAGCCGCGCGCCACCACTTCCTGCGTCGGGGCGCGGCGGCGCACCTCGAAGCCGCCCAGCGCCATCGGCGCCAGCACCGCGATCGCGGCGACCCACATGATCAGGCCGCCCAGCCAGCCGACCGTGGCGCGCCAGGTGTGCAGCGGCGCGGCGAGGCGACCGGGGCGTTCGAACAGCGTCGCCCCGGTGGTGGTGAGCGAGGAGACCATCTCGACGTAGGCATTGACGAGCGTGGTGTTGCCGACGGCCTGGTGGAACGGCAGCGCGAACAGGAAGGGCAGCGCCACGAACAGCCCGGCCAACCCGGCGAGGTGGCGGCGCGGGTGTTCCGCCCGAGCCCGGCCGGCGAGCGCGATGCCGATGAACAGCGCCAGCAACAGGTTCAACGCGCCGAAGTAGAAGAAGACCTCCGCGATCACCCGCGCGCCGATCAGCGCGGCGTGCAGCGCCGGTATGAACATCGCCAGCCCGCCAAGCCCGATCAGGGTGACGATGAGCGGCAGGCGGGCGATCAGGGTGAACATCGCGCGCGCACCGGGCTCAGAAGAAGTCGATCGAGACCTGGAGCAGGCGCTCGACCTCGCGCACATCCGCCGCCATGGCAAAGATCACCACCACGTCGCCCTCCTCGATCTTGGTGCCGCCGGTGGGCCGCACCACCTTTTCGCCTTTCAGCACCGCCCCCACCAGCACGCCCTCGGGAAACTCGATATCGCGAATCGCGTGGCCGGCGATCGGCGAGGTGGAGAGCACCTGCGCCTCGATCACCTCGGCCTCGGCATCGCCCACCGAGTAGACCCCGCGCACCCGGCCGTGGCGGATGTGGCGCAGGATCGAGCTGACGGTGGTGGCGCGCGGGTTGATATAGGCGTCGATCCGCAGCGGCTCCATCAGCGGGATCAGCGAGGTATCGTTGATCAGGCAAATCGCCATCGGGCAGCCGGCGGCCTTGGCGCGCACGGCGGCGAGGATGTTGACCTTGTCGTCATCGGTCACCGCGAGCACCGCGTCGGCGCGGGCGATTCCCGCCTCGCGGAGCAGTTCGATATCCATGCCGTTGCCATGCAGCACCACGGTGCGTTCAAGGGAGTCGGCGGCGTGCTCGGCGATGTTGCGGTCGAGTTCGATCACCTTGGCGCGGATGCGGTCGTGGCGCGCTTCCAGCGCCTCGGCCACCGAAAGCCCGACGTTGCCGCCGCCGATGATGACGACGCGGTCCTGGCGCGTGACCTCCTTGCCGAAGATCTCCAGCGTGCGGTTCACATCGCCGGTTTCGGCGCAGACATAGACCTGGTCGCCGACGAAGAGCTGGTCGGAGGCCTCGGGCACGAACAGCGTGCCGTCGCGGCGCACGCCGACCACGATCGCCTTCAGCGTCGAGAACAGGTCGGTCAGCTGGCGCAACGGGGTGTTGACCACCGGGCAATCGTCGTCGAGCTGGAGCCCGAGCAGCGTGGCGTTGCCCTGGAAGAAGGTCTGCACGTCGAAGGCCGAGGGCGCGGTGAGCCGGCGCAGCGCGGCGTCGGCCACCTCGCGCTCGGGGCTGATCACCACGTCGATCGGAAGGTGTTCCTGCCGGTAGAGATCGGAATAGATCGCGTCGAGGTAGCTCTGCGCCCGCAGCCGGGCGATCTTGCGCGGCACCGCGAAGATCGAATGCGCCACCTGGCAGGTGACCATGTTGACCTCGTCGGAATGGGTGGCGGCCACCAGCATGTCGGCGTCGCGCGCCCCGGCGCGGGCAAGGATATCGGGATAGGAGGCGAAGCCGGTCACCCCCTGCACGTCGAGCGTCTCGGTGGCGCGGGCGACGAGATCGGGGTTGTTGTCGACCACCGTCACGTCGTTGTTCTCGCCCGACAGGTGGCGCGCAATCTGCCAGCCAACCTGGCCCGCACCGCAGATGATGACCTTCATTGGGGTCTCCGTTCCGTCACCGGGAAGGATTGGCAGAAAGGCCGGGGATGGTCAACGTGGCGCGGCTCGCAAGCGAAGCATCGCGGACGGCGTGGCCCGCTCGCGGGGTCAGTTCAGCCCGAAGCCATGGATCTCGGCCAGGGATGCGATCGAGGCGACCTGTTCCAGCGTGACATCGCCGCGCGAGAAGCTCGTGCCGCGCCCGTCCAGTCCGAGCAACGCGGTTTCCGCCATGCAGGCAAACACGGTCTGGTCCGCAAGCCCGAACTGTTCGAACAGCATGGTGTTGTCCGGCGGCAGGGTCACCCGGGAGCCATGTATGATCTGCACGTCATCGCGATCGCGCGCAACCGCCGGCGCGATGTCGGACGGCACCGAAACGTCCAGGATCACCTTGGGGCCGGGCCCGAGGTGGTGCGGAAAAATGATCGGTTCGGGGCTGTTGGTGGCGGTCACGATCACATTGCAATCGCGCAAAGGATCAAGGCTATCGGAAACCGACACCCGCGTGCTGGCCCCGTGCCGCGCCGCGTCGCGGTGCAGGGTCGCGGCGAGGTTTTCCAGCCGGTTGCGCGATCCCGCCCGGCCGAACAGCGTGAGCTCGGAGAATTCCGGCGCGATCCGCCTTGCCACGGTCTGGCCGATGTTGCCGTTCGCGCCGACCACACCGATCTTGGCAGGCCGATTGCCAAGGTGACGGCCGATCGCGCGCTGCAGGCCGACCACGCTCGCGGCGACGGTCAGCGCGTTGCCCGTCGTCACGCCGATCCGGCTGTCATCGACCCGGCGCCCGTTATGCGTTGCGATCGACAGGAAGCCGCCCAACCCGACCGCAAGGCACCCGTCATCGGCGAAGGCATCGACGGCGCCTTGAACCTGGTCGACGATCCACTGGCTCTCGCCGCTTCGCATTGCCGCTTCGATCGTCCTGGTCGATGCGAAGACCGATTTGAAGTGAACCTCGACCGCCAGCCCGGACGCGGTCACGATCCGGGCGATCTGGACCGGTTCGGGCCGGCTGAGCGGAGCGAAGCGCGCGTTGAGATCCTGCCGGTCGGCCTCGGTCAGCCGCGCCCAGCTCGGATCCCATCGCAGCAGCCGCTCGTCGTCGGCAACATGGATCAGAAACCCCACCTTGCGGGTATCTTCCCGCGCGGGGGCAAGCGGCGCGGGCAGCGGGTTGTCGCGGCAGTCAACGCTTTCGGCCAGCCATGATGCCTTGTCCAGAAGGTGGCTGACCAGGTAGGCGCCATCGCAATCGCGCAACGCGACCAGGGCCGCCTCCAGCGCCTCGACAAAGGCGTCGAGCTGGTGATCGGACACGAAGGCCGATGGCTGCAGCCGCAGCGTATCGGGAGAGGAAAGCGGCGTGGCGACACGGATGTTGAAACGGGCGAGCAGGAAGGAACAAACGAGCGGGCCAAGCAGCCTCTGCGCGGCCGCACTCCTCAGAACACCGGACGGAAAGGCCCGATCGCCATTGATCTCCAGCCCCTGCATCAGCCCGACGCCGCGCACCTCGCGGACCACATCGGGATAGTCGCGCGCGAGCCT
This sequence comes from Sinisalibacter lacisalsi, assembly GCF_014640115.1. GTDB lineage: Bacteria > Pseudomonadota > Alphaproteobacteria > Rhodobacterales > Rhodobacteraceae > Sinisalibacter > Sinisalibacter lacisalsi. The sequence goes on from NZ_BMGI01000002.1 coordinate 650,124, forward strand.
GTCGAGACGGGCGCGCAACCGCGCCCCGACCTGCGGCACCCGGCTGGCAAGGTCTTCGGACTGCGCAACATCGAGGGCGGCCAATGCCGCGCGCGCCGAAAAATCGTCTTCCGCAAAGGTCGAACTGTTCAGGATGCCGAAGCCCGGCTGGTATCGCCGCCTGCGGATCATCAATGCGCTGATCTTGGCGATACCGCCCCCGAGGCTCTTGCCGAAGGTGTAATAATCCCCGACCACGTCCGATCCGGTCGCGGCGGCGAAAGGGCCGCACCGGTAGAACCCCGACTGGATCTCGTCCAGAACCAGCGGGAACCCGTGTTCGTCGGCCAGCGCGCGCAGGGTTTTCAGAAAGCCCGGGTCGAGCGGCTGAATCCCGCCCTCCCCTTGCACGGGCTCGACGAAAAGCCCCGCCGCGAGCGAGAACGGCTTTCCAGACCGGGTGCGCATCAACCCGTCGACAATCTTGCGCGCCGCAACCGGGTCATTGCGCGGTATGGTTTGCACCGAAAGCCCGAATGGCGCCTTTCGCCAATAGGCCAACCGGCCGATCGAGAGCGCGGCGAGGGTCTTGCCATGGTAGGAGCCCTCGATCGCCAGAAACACCGGTTCGTTCCCGGCCACGGACTGCGGATCGCTCACGTCGAGCCCGGCGCACTTCGCTTTCTCGATGTATTCAAGGACCGCGTGTTTCAACGCGCCCTCGATGGCTTCCGACCCCGAATTGGCGAAAGCGACCGCATACTCGTCACCGGTTTCGCCCGCCAGGGTCTCGTTCAGCCGTCGCGCCAATGTTCCGCTCAGCCCCCGGACCGCCCCTTGCGCGTGAATGGGACGTTCCGTGGCAAGGGCGGAGATCGCCGCGTGGCGAACCTTCGGGTGATTATGCCCGAGCAGGCATGATCCATAGCCCCCCACGAAATCCAGAACTTCCCGGGCCTGCCCGCTTTCGTCAACCGCCGTCAGAACATCCCCGCGGGCGTGGATATAATCCATGTCGAGGTCGAGCAGCGGCAGAAGCCGGGTGAAGTCGGGGCGCACGAACCTTGCATAATCGGCCGCGCTCGGCTCCGGAAGGTCGGCCAGCTCATCCGGCGGATACCCGGCCTGCGCGGCCGTCGGCGAAGCGTTCGCCAGTGCCGGGCCGGGCGCTGGGTCAGGTGTGGGCAAGCCAGCGCGCGGAGCGTCATCCTGCGGACTATCGGCGGGCTGGTCGAGATTGATCTGCGGCAGCAACAGGCGCGCCAAGCCCGACAGGCTGGTCTCCGCGTCGATCGCGTCCATTGGCAGGGCGACGCCGGTTTCCTCCTCCACCATCATCCCGAATTCGAGCCCGGCGAGACTGTCGAAGCCGGTATCGACCAGGGATCTGTTCCGGTCGATTTCCTCCATGCCCAACCCGAGGACGGCACCGAGCTTGTTCGCCAGATAGGTTTCCAGCACGGATGGGCGATGGCCCGGATCGGCTGCCACCAGGTTGGACAGGATCGCCGAGGTCGGCCCCCGCGCCTGGCTCCCCGGCGCTGACCGGGACGGATAGAGATCCCGGCACACCGGCAAGCCGGCCACCGGCGGTGGCGGTTGATCGGCCACGCGCGGCGCGAACCGGGCCGCGACGAGGTTCGGGGTATCGCCGCCTATCGCCTTGAACAGCGTGGCCAGGCCATCGGTTGGTGTGAAGCTGCGCAGCCCCAACCGCTCGAACCGGTCCGCCGTGCCGGGACTGGCCTTCGCCATCCCGCCTTGCCAGGGGCCGAGATTGATCGACACCGCCGGCAGGTTCTCGCCCGCGCGGGCCCGGCACAGCGCGTCGACCCCGGCGTTTGCCATCGCGTAGGCCGCCTGCCCCGGCGAGCCCAGAACCGTGGCCACCGACGACAGGCACACGAAGCTCTGGATGTTTCGTGACCGGGTGAGCCGGTCGAGCACGCGCGCGCCTTCCACTTTCGGACGCCAAGCCCGGGCAAGGGCGCCGGCGTCGAGATCGGCGATCACCCCGTCGGCCAGAACCCCTGCGCCGTGAAACAGGTGAACAATATCCAGACCGGCCGCGTCGGCCCGCGCGAAAACCCCGGCCATGGCTTCCTCGTCGCCAACATCCGCAGCACAGCTCAGGAGCCTGACGCCGCGCGCTTCGAGCGCCGCCAGCACATCGGCGGCCGCCGGTCCCGGCCCCGACCGCCCGACCATCACCAACCCGTTCACGCCCGCGTCGGCCAGTTGGCGGGCGAGCGCCAGGCCAATGTCACCAAAGGCACCGGTGATGAGCGCGCTGGCGACGGGCGGCGCGGCCACCGGCGGGTGACCGGCCTTGTCGCGCGCAATGCCGGGGATCGTCAGCACGACCTTGCCGATATTGCGGGCGCCGGCCATGTACTGGAACGCCTCCGCCGCCGCATCCAGCGCAAACACCTTGCGCGGCAGCGCCGATAGCTGGCCCGCCGAAACAGCGCCCGCCACCTCGGCCAGAACACGCCCGGCCTTTTCCGGGGCAAGACCGAACAGAAGTTCCATGTCCAGAGTGTGAAAACTGACCGAGCGATGGAACGGGCGCATCCGCAACCCCCGGTTCTCGACGATGTCACGTTTGCCGATGTCGACGAAGCGCCCGAACGGGCGGAGCAGCCCGAGGCTTGCCTCGAGCGCCGGACCGGCAAGCGAATTCAGAACAACGTCGACGCCTTGCCCATCGGTGGCGTGCATCACCGTGTCGACGAAGCCCAGATCGCGCGAGTTGCCGATGGTCTCGATCCCGAGCCCGGCGAGATAGGCGCGCTTTTCCTCGCTCCCGGCGGTTGCGATGATCCGCGCCCCGAGGTGCTGGGCGATCTGCACCGCCGCCAGCCCGACGCCCCCGGCCGCGGCATGGATCAGAACGGTCTCGCCGCGCGACAAGCCGGCAAGGTCGACAAGACCATACCAGGCGGTCGTGAAGGCGATCGGGATCGTCGCGGCCGCCTCCGGCTCGATGCCAGCGGGGATCGGCACGACGGCCGCGCGCGGGGCCACCACCATGGTCGAAAAAGCACGCGGCGCAACCGCCATGACGCGGTCGCCGATCGACAGGCCGGTGACGTTCTGCCCGAGTGCGCGCACCACCCCGGCGCATTCGTCCCCCATCCAGAGACTTTGCCCCGGCCGGTTCGGGTATTGCTTCAGCGCCTTCAGGACATCGCGGAAATTCAGACCCGCGGCCTGCGGCGCGATCAGCACGTCATCGTCGCCCATTGCCGGGCACGCCATCGGCACCACGGCGAGGTTGGATATCCCCGGCTTCATGCCAGGGTCGAGGGTGCGTTCGCCGGTCGAGGCCGGGGCAGGCGACCACGGGCGCTCGGGCGGGGCCACGGGATCGAGCCGCAGGGTCTTCAACGCGCCGTCCCGCCAGATCAGATCGCTTTCGTCCGGCCGCGCCACCGCCGCCTTCACCGCCGCGGCGATATCCGCGGCTTCGGCCCCGGGCGCGACCACGAGGTTCGTGGCCCGCAGCCGCGGGCTTTCGTTGGTCAGAACGCGCACCGCGGCCTGCACGGCCTCGGCGGCGATCTCGCTGCCCGCGTCGCCCCGCTCGGCGGGCCGGAACAGCGCGACCACGCGGGCAAGCCCGCCGTCCGCCTCAAGCGACTTCAGCAGCGCCAACGCCGTTTCCGCAAGAACCAGAGGCTCGGCGCAGTCACCGCCGGCAAAATCAAGCACCACGAGGGCTGCGGCAGGCGAAGCCCCCGCGCCGTTCGCATTGCGGCCGGAATCGTCCAGCAGCGCCGCGAGCCGGTCCGCGAGGTCACCCGGCGTCAGCGCATGGATATCCCAGCCCTCGTGCCACGCGTCGGCCGCGCCGGGCGCCATGGGCAGCGCGGTTTCCGCCAATGCGAAGAGCGGGCCCGTGGCCGATGGCAGGCCCGGCGCCGAGCCGATCCGCTGGATCTGGAAATCGCGCAGGCTCAGGCAAAGCCTGCCTTCGCCGTCGAAGAACGACAGATCAAAGGATTTCCGATCAGGAAACAGGGGACCATCGACCAGCGAGGCCTGAACGCGTGCCTCCGTTGGCAACGGGCGGTGCAGCACGAGACGTCCAAATCCCGTCGGCACCCAGGCCCCCGCCGTGTCGCCCCCGTCAACGGATTGAAGCGCCGCCGCCACGACCTGGAACCCGCCGTCCAACTGGCAGGGGTTGAGCGCGGCGCCACCGAGGGCGGCAACCTCGGGCGCCCCCACCCAGGCCTCGGCCCGCCCGGGCACCGCGGCGAGGCGGTCCACCAACCGGAAGGCGGCCCCGTATTGCAGGCCCGAATCCGCGAGGGCGGTGTAGAAATCATCCGCCCGCCGCGCCACCGCACCCGCCAGCGGCGCCGGTTGCTGGCTACCGGCGCTCTGCTCGCCATTGGTTGGCGCCGTGGCCCGGGCATGGGCCACGATCCTCGGCGCTCGGTCGCCGGTTTTTTCGAAGGTGACGACGAGATCCCAAACCCGTTCTTGCAGCTTCAACGCCGAAACCAGCAGCCGCGCGCCGTCGGTATCGGCCAGGGGCACCATGTCGGGCAACGCGCTGTCTTCGAGTTCGACTTGCGCGCGGCCGGCCAAGCTCCGGGCGGCGCGCAGCATCAGGTCGACGTAGAGCGCGCCGGGCACAACCGGGCGACCGCGCACCACATGCTGTTCAAGCAAGTCGCGAACGCCGGCGCGATCGAAGTCGAACCGCAGAACCGCGTCACTCCCCCCGCCCGGCGCATCGGGCTCGGCCGGGGCGGGCACAGTCCCGGTTCCGAACTCGAACCAGTAACGGGCGGTGCCAAAACGGTAGGGCGGCAGATCAACCGGCCGGCCGAGCGCGGCGGCTGGCAGCAAGCGCGACCAGTCGACAGCCGCCCCCCGGGCATAGGCCGCCGCCAGCCCGGTCAGAAAACCCGTCCGCGTGTCCCGGTTCGCCTTCAGGGCCGGGACGACCGCGTAAGGGCGGGTTTCATCGTTCAATCCGTGCAGCCAGGCCGACAGGATCGGGCGCGGTCCGATCTCGACCACGCAGCCCGGATCGTCCGCCTGCAGCGCGCGGATCGCGCCCTCGAAATCGACCGGTTCGCGGATTTGCCGGGTCCAGTAGGCGGCATCCATCGGCGCATCGGCATCCACGACCGCCGCCGAAACCGTCGACACGATGGGAATGCGCGGAGCGTTGAACGTGAGGTTGGCGATCTCGGCGCGAAACGGTTCCAGCACCGGCTCCATCTGCGCCGAATGAAAGGCGGCAGAAACCGCAAGCCGTGCCGCTTTCAGATCGGGCGCGGCCGCCGCCAGTGCTTCGATCCGGGCGATATCGGCGACGGGACCGGAGAGCGTCACGCTGCCCGGCGCATTCCTGCCCGAGACCGACACCTCCGGGTAGGGGGCCGCGATCTCGCCCACGAATTGCGCAACCGCCGCGCCCGGCCCCGTGAGCGCCAGCATGCCACCGCGGCCGGGTGCTGCGGCCATCATCCGCGCCCGCGCGAGAACCAGCGTCATCGCGGTGTCCAGGTCCATCACGCCGGCAAAAGAGGCGGCGGTGATCTCGCCGAGGCTGTGCCCGACCAGAACATCGGGCCGGACGCCCATCGCCTCCCACGCCCGCGCCAGCGCCAGCCCGGTGGCGAACAGGGCCGGCTGCGCAACGGCGGTGTCTTCCAGCCGGGCAGCGGCCTCCGCATCGGTCGCGAGGATCGCCTCGAGAATGGCCGGGCCGCCCCTGTCGCGCGAGGCCGCGTCACAGGTTTCGAGCACCTCGCGAAAGGTCGGCACGGCCGCGAACAGATCGGCGCACATGCCTGGAAATTGCCCGCCCTGCCCCGAAAAGCAGAATGCCAGCTTGCGTTGCGTGCCGGCGGGCTCGGGCGACTTGCGCGCGACCATGGCGTCGAGCCGGGCCAGCAGATCGTCGCGGCCATCGAACACCACTGCCTGTCGCAGCGCATGACCGGCCCGCCGGCGGGCCGCCGAGGCGCATAATCCATCGAGATCGAGTGCGGGGGTTTGATCCACCAGATCGCGATAATCCGCGACCGTCTGCGCGAAGGTCTCGGCGGAATGGCTCGAGATCGGCAGCACCTTCGGCCCGGGCGCCTGACGCGCCGCTTGATGCGGTGCGGGGCGGGCCTCCTCCACCACGATATGCGCATTGGTGCCGCCGAAGCCGAAACACGAGACCCCGGCCCGCAGCGGCCCCGGTTTCGCCTCCAGAAGGGTGGTTTCCCGCGGCAGCCGGATGCCGGCATCCGCGCCGATCTCGATCGGTTGATCGAGAAAGGCCAGCCCCGGCACCGCGCGCGCCTCGAGGCTCTTGACCACCTTCATCACCCCGAGAAGCCCCGAGGCGGCCTCGAGATGGCCGAAATGCGGTTTTGCGGCCCCGATCAGAACCGGCCCCTTGGGGCGAGGTGGCCCGGAAAACACCGCCTGCAGGGCGTCAAGCTCGATCCGGTCGCCAACCTTGGTGCCGGTGCCATGGGCTTCGAGAAAATCGATCTCGGCGGTCGCGAGGCCCGCGTTTTCCAGCGCCGCCTCGACGACGGCCGACTGCATCGCGCCGTTCGGCGTGGTGATGCTGAGCGTGCGCCCGTCCTGATTGACGGCGGAGCCGGTGATCCAGGCGCGCGCGGCCTGTCCTCGGTCGCGCAGGACATCCTCGCGCGACAGCAAGACCACGACGCAGCCTTCCGAGCGCACGTAGCCGTCGGCCTTTGCATCGAAGCTCTTGCAGCGCCCGTCGGGCGCCAGCATCCGGGCCTTTGAAAACGAGATCGTCGACAGCGGTGAAACGATGACGTTCACGCCACCGACGAGAGCGTGGTCGCATTCGCCGTCGAGCAGGCTTTGGCGGGCGAGATGCAGCGCGACCGACGCCGAGGAACAGGCCGTGTCCACGGCAAGGCTCGGACCGTTGAAATCGAAAAAATGGCTGATGCGGTTGGCCGCGATGCTGTGCGCCGCGCCAAGGCCCGAATAGGCATCGACCTCCAGCATTTCCGTGTCGAGCAACTGGCGCTGGAGATAATCGAAAGTCGAAACCCCGACGAACACCCCGGTGTTCGTCCCCTTGAAGTCGTTCGGATCGAAGCCGCCGGCCTCGATGGCCTGCCAACTGGTCTGCAGGAGCAGGCGCTGCTGCGGGTCGATCAAACGCGCCTCGCGGGCCGAGATCCCGAAGAAGGCCGCGTCGAAGGCGTCGATCCGGTCGAGGTAGCCTCCCAGCTTGGGCAGCGACTGGACCCTGGCGTTCTTCTGCTCGGCGATGCGCTGGCGGGTCTTCCAGCGTTCGTCCGGCGCAGCGGTGATCGCCTGCCCGCCCGACAGCATCAGATCCCAGGCCGCGTCGGGACTGTCGGCCCCCGGCAAACGGCAGGCCATTCCGACAACCGCGACGCGCCTGCATGTCCCGGGCCTGCTGCCCGTCGGTTCGTCCTGCAGTGAGGCCCCGCGATTGTTCATGATTTCACGATGTTGCACCGGGCTGTGAAGGTCAAGAACCGGGGGGCCTGGCGGTCTTATTCCCGCTGGACATGAGGCCACCCGCCAATAAGGTGCGAAAATGGCAGCGACCCGACACGTTGAGCTTAAGGTGACGGACTTCCGGGGCGATCCCGCCGAAGCGGCCGCCTTCGTGAGCCGGTGCTGGAGCGCACAATTCCCAGAAACGGTGAGTTGTTCGCAGTGGGACGCCAATGACTTCGCCTGGCAGGTATTCGCGCAACCCGAGAACATCATTCTCGGGGCCTATGCCGGCGCGGATCTCGTGGGCTTCGTCTATGGCGAGCCCGTCGATGTGCTTTGGCGCGGCCGACCGGTGCGCGCGATGTTTTCGTCGGTGCTGGCGGTTGATCCGGCCTGGAAAGGCAAAGGCATTGCCAAGGCCCTGGCGCAAACGCTGGCGGGGCGTATGCGCGCGGCGGATCTCGCCTTCATCTTCGGGTTCGCCGTGCCCGGATCGGGCAGCCTGGGGCCGAAGTTCTGGCAAGGGTCGCAAGGCGCGCTGCGGGCGGTCGGCATCCGCCCCTGGATCCGGCCGTTGAACAGCCGCGCCCTCGCAACGGCGGCGGGTGCGCCGGCCGAACGCATCGCCGCAAGGTTCGCGGCGGCCACCGGCTTTGGCGGGCCGCCGCACGGCGCCGTCGACGGGGTGCGCCCTTACGAACCCCACGACCTCGACACCTGCCGCGCGCTCCTGATGCAGGCCGAATCCGATGCCGATCTGCGCTACGACTGGACACCGGAGCGGCTGGCACTCCAGCTTTCCTTCCGGGGCATTCCCTCGACCTGGGTTTATGACGACGGCACCGTGCGCGGGTTCGTCAACGTCCACCCCGTGCGGCTGCGGGGCCGCGCGCCGTTTTCCGCGGGGCAGATCAACCACCTGGTCGCCGATCCGCCGGCGCAACGGGTTTCGGCCGTCCTGATGCGGGCCGCGCTGCAGGGGATCGCGGCGGCCGGCCATGCCCTCGCCATCTGCCCGGACTCGTCTTCGGCCACGCTGCCGACCCTGCTGCGCACGGGGTTTCTGCCCTTCGTGCGGCGATACGATTGCCTGTTTCTATTCAACGCGCCGCAGTTGGATTTATCGGACCTCAAACGCGTGAAACTTCAATTGCGCTGACCTTCACGCCCTATTCCTCCCCGCGCAGCCGAAAGCGCTGGATCTTGCCCGTTCCGGTCTTGGGCAGGCTGGACACGAAGTTCACCCGGCGTGGATACTTGTAGGGCGCAATGGTCGTCTTCGCATGGTCCTGCCACGCCGCGGCCAGGCCCGGGCCGGGGCGTTGGCCGGCCGCGGGCCCGACGAAGGCCCCCACGATCTGCCCGCGCGCCTCGTCCGGGGCCCCGACGACCGCGCATTCAAGCTCCGCGGGATGCGCGAGCAGGGCCGCTTCCACCTCCGGGCCGGCGATAGTGTAGCCCGCCGACAGGATCATGTCGTCCGACCTTGCCAGGAAGTGAAACACCCCGTCCTCGTCGCGCCTGAACGTGTCGCCGGTGATGTTCCAGCCCGCCTGCACGTAGTCGCGCTGCCTGTCGTCCCCGAGGTATCGGCATCCGGTTGGCCCACGCACCGCGAGCCGCCCCGGCGTGTTGGGCGGTTGCTTCTGCATCCGGTCATCCACGATCCGGGCCTCGTAGCCGCCACCGCGCCCGCTTTGAGCACCGCGATCCAGCACGCGATCATCGCGGGCGTGTTGCCGCCGAGGGTCAGAACCCGATTACCGGGCAGGACGCCGAAGTCATCGGCCAGCACCCGGGCGATCCGGTTTGTCCAGTCGGCGAGCTCCGCGTAGGTGAACACCCTGGTCTTGCCGCGCAACGCCACGCGCCGGCCATGTGCGGCGGCAACGAGCTTGTCACTCAACTCGGCCCCCCCGTTCAGCCAGACGGGGTATTCGGGGCCGCCCGTCAGCGCGGGCCAGTCGTCCGGATCGGGGAGATTGTCCCGGGTGAAGGTGTCAACATGAGCACTCGGTCCCAGCATCCGGTTTGGCCCCTCCGGTTCGATCCACAACCTCGGCGGGGCGTGCCGCGCGTTCCTCGCCCGCCCCGCAGCAGGATCGGCGCCACGTGGAAAAATACTAGCCGGGAGAGGCCCCGGGCGCAAACGCGGCGGACCGTGGCCGCGCCGCGGGTTTCGTTGCCTGCCGGGTGGCTGTGCACTACGCTGATCGCGCAAGGTGGCCCCGGCCGCCCAGACGTTTCATTGACCAAAGGAGCCGGGCCATGGCGCCACGACATGTTGTCCATCACATTCCGGTCTGCCCGTTTTCGCAACGTCTCGAGATCCTGCTGGCCCTGCGCGGGCAGCGCGACGCGGTGGAATTTCGCGTCGTCGACATCACCCGGCCGCGTGATCCCGACCTGCTCGCCCTCACCCGGGGCACCACGGCGCTGCCGGTGCTGGTCACCCCCGATGGCCGCGTCCTCAAGGAAAGCCTGGTGATCCTGCGCTATCTCGACGAGATCCTGCCCGGCGAGCCGCTGCGCCGGGCCGACCCGTTCGAACACGCGGTGGAATCCATGCTGGTGGCGAAGGAAGGCCCGTTCACCACCGCGGGCTATCTCTTCGTGTTGAACCAGGACCGCGACGCGCGCGCGGCGCACCGGGACCGGCTGTTGCGCCTCAATCGCGAGATCGACGATTTCCTGTGCGAACACAACCCCGAGGGCACCTTCCTGTTCGACCGGTTCGGGCTGGCCGAGGCGGTGTTCACGCCGATGTTCCAGCGCTTCTGGTTTCTCGACTATTACGAGGGGTTCGACCTGCCCGACGAAGAAGGCTTCGCGCGGGTGCGCCGGTGGCGCGCCGCCTGCATGGCCACGCCCGCGGCGGGCCAGGTTTGCGAGGAAGAGATCGTCAAGCTCTACTACGACTATGCCCAGGGCGCGGGCAATGGCGCGCTGGTGGCGGGGCGCAACGTGTCGAGCTTCGTCTTCGATCCGCACTGGCGCGACAGGCCTTGGCCACCGCGCGGCAAGTATGAGGGGTCGGCGTCGGACGAGGCCCTCGGCCTCGCCGGCTAGCGGCGGGCATGGAGCGGCGGTTCAGCCCTCGTCGCCCTCCGCCACCCAGGCCACCCGCGCGCCGGACTTGGTGCCGGTGACCACGCCGAGCGACTTGAGCTTGCGGTGCAGCGCCGAGCGTTCCATGCCGACGAAGCTCGCGGTGCGGCTGATGTTGCCGCCGAAGCGGTTGATCTGGGTAAGCAGGTATTCGCGTTCGAAGGCCTCGCGCGCCTCACGCAGCGGCAGGGTGGCGAGCGCGGCGGGCAGAACCACGTTGCCGCCCGCGCCATCCTCGCCGCCGGTGTCGACCTCGGCCAGCTCCGCCGCCGCGATCTCGCCGGCGCCGTCGCCGAGGATCAGCACCCGTTCGATCACGTTCTTGAGCTGGCGCACGTTGCCCGGCCAGTGCATGCTTTGCAGCATCGCCTTGGCCTCGTCCGAAAGCTTGCGCAGCGGCAGGCCCTGCGTGGCGTTGAACACGCGGATGAAATAGCCTGCAAGCTCGGGAATATCCTCGCGCCGTTCGGCCAGCGGCGGCACCTGGATCGGCACCACGTTGAGCCGGTGATAGAGCTCCTCGCGGAACCTCTTGGCGGCGATCTCGGCGGTGAGGTCGCGGGTCGTGGACGAGATCACCCGCACGTCGACGTTGACCCGGTCGGCCCCGCCCACCCGGGTGAAACTCTGCTCCACCAGAACCCGCAGGATCTTCGATTGCGTGCCCAGTGGCATGTCGGCCACCTCGTCGAAATAGAGCACGCCGCCATGCGCTTCCTCGAGCAGCCCCGGCTCGATGCCGCGCTCGGCGCCCTCGCGGCCGAACAGAACCTCCTCCATCCGGTCGGGCTCGACGGCGGCGGAATTGACCACCACGAAGGGCCCGTCGGCGCGTTCGCCGCCGCCGTGGATGATCCGCGCCGCCAGTTCCTTGCCCGACCCCGCCGGGCCGGTGAGCATCACCCGCCCGTTCGAGCGCATGACCTTCTCGAGATTGGCGCGAAGCGTTCGGAACGCGGCCGAGGTGCCGATCATCTCCACCGGCCCGTTGTCCTTGCGCTTCAACTCGACGTTCTCGCGCCTGAGCCGCGAGGTTTCCATCGCGCGCGCGATCACCACCATGAGCTGGTCGATGTTGAAGGGCTTCTCGATGAAGTCGTAGGCGCCCTGCTTGATCGCCGCCACGGCGATCTCGATGTTGCCATGGCCCGAGATGATCACCACCGGCACCTGCGGGTGCTCGCGCTTGACCATCTTGAGGATGTCGATCCCGTCCATCGCGGAATCCTTCAGCCAGATGTCGAGGATCATCAGCGCCGGCAGTTCCTTGGCCACCTCGGCCACCGCCTCGTCGGAGGTGCCCGCGAGACGGGTGGTGTAGCCCTCGTCCTCGAGGATGTCCGAGATCAGTTCGCGGATGTCGCGCTCGTCATCGACAATCAGGATATCTGCCATCTGTTTCCCCGTTTCCCGTCGCTCTCGTTACATCACTCGGCCGCGTCGCGGGCCTGGTCCACCGGCCGCACCGGCAGCCGCACCACGACGCGCGCGCCGGGCCGGTCGGTGCCGCCGAACATCTCGGCATCGAGCAGGTGCAGGCTGCCGCCATGCTCCTCGATGATCTTCTTCACGATCGGCAGGCCCAGCCCGGTGCCCTTGTCGCGGGTCGTCACGTAAGGTTCGAACAGCCGGGCCCGGTCGGCCGGCAGGCCGATGCCGTTGTCGGAAATCTCGATCACGCCCGCGCTCACATCTTCCCCCGTCTCGCGCCACAGCCGCACCCGGACGATGGGCTGGTGCCCCTCCGGAGCCTCGCCTTTTTCGTGAAGCGTTTCAATCGCTTCGCCGGCATTTTTTATGAGGTTCGTGAGCGCCTGTCCGATCATGGTTTCGTCCAATTCGGCGAGCATCTCGCCCTGCGGCAGATCGGCCTCGATGGTCACCCCGTCCTGCCCGGCCTGCTGCAACGTCACCGCCGAGCGCACGAGGCCGGCGAGATCGGCCGGCTTGCGGTCGGGTTCGGGCATCCGCGCGAACTTGGAGAACTCGTCGACGATCCGGCGCAGATCCTCGGTCTGGCGCACGATCACCCCGGTGAGGTTTTCCAGGTCCTCGGCGTCGGGCTCATCCAGCTTGCGGCCGAACTTGCGCTTGATGCGCTCGGCGGAGAGCTGGATCGGGGTGAGCGGGTTCTTGATCTCGTGCGCGATCCGGCGCGCCACGTCGCCCCAGGCGGCCATGCGCTGCGCGGTGACGAGATCGGTCACGTCGTCGAAGGCGATCACGTAGCCCTCGATCGCGCCGGTGTCGGAGAAGCGCGGCGCCATCCGCACCAGCAGCCGTTCCTGCCGCCCCATGCGGCTGAGGCCGAGCTCTTCCTGAACCCGCTCGCCGCCGACATTGGTGAGCCGGTCGAGCAGCGGCGCGAACTCGGGCACCACGAGGCCGAGATCGGCATGTTCCGGCTCGCTGCGGTCGAGCCCCAGCATCGCCTGCGCGGCGCGGTTGAGAAAGGTGATCCGGCCATCGGCGTCGAGCCCGATCACCCCGGCCGTGACCGAGGCGAGCACCGAATCGAACAGCCGCCGGCGGCGCTCGATCTGGTCGGTGTTCTCCAGCAGCCGGTCGCGCTGAAGCTTGAGCTGGCGCGTCATGCGGTTGAACAGCCCCGAAAGCTGCTCGATCTCGTCGCCGGTCTCCTCCTCGATCACCTGCACGTCGAGGTCGCCGGCCCCCACCCGCTCGGCGGCGAGCGCGAGCCGGCCCACCGGCCGCGCGAGGCGTTCGGCGAACCACATGCCGAGCCAGGTCGCCGCCAGGATCAGGATCGCGGCGAAGCCGAGGTAGATCAGCCCGAACTCGAACAGCACCTGGCTGCGCTGGCTTTCGAGCTGCTGGTAGAAGCGCACGGTTTCCTGGGTTTCGTCGAGCAGGTTGAGGATCTCGCCGTCGACATCGCGCGAGACGTAGAGGAAATGGTCGGCAAAGGCGTCGAGCCGCACCAGCGCGCGGAACTCGTCGATATCCCAGTCCTCGATGATGACGGTTTCGCCGGTCAGCGCGGTCTCGATCGCTTCCGCCGGCGGGCGTTCGTAGTCGAACAGGTAGGAGCGGTCGCCGCGCAGGCGGATCTCGCCGGTGCCGTCGATGATGTAGGCCTCGCGAAGCCCCCGCTGGATGCGGCCCTGCGCCTGCGCCAGCGCCTGCCGCAATTGCGCATCGGAGAGGAACACGTTGGCCTGCTTGGACAGGTTGAGAAAGGCCGCGACCGCCTCGGAATCCTGTTCGAGGCCGACGCGATGCTCTTCCTCGTAGGCCTGCGCGGCGGCGAGCGAATTGCCCACCACCCGGCTCACCCGGTCGGAAAACCAGCCCTCGAGCCCGACGTTGACGGTGAGCACCGCGAACACCGCCACCAGCACGGTGGGCAGGAGCGCGAGCAGGGCGAAGGCGCCGGTCAGCCGCAGGTGCAGCCGCGAGCCCGCCGACTTGGCGCGGCGCGCGCCCACCATCCGCACCAGCCCGATCAGCACCAGCGCCGCGACGGTGAGAACATAGACGAAATCGGCCAGCAGCACGAGCCGGAGGGCGTTGGATTCGACCCCCTGGTCGAGCGGTCCGAGCACCAGGTAGGTGAGGACGGCCAGGGCCGGGCCGAGCACCACGATGCCGAAGGTGAGCGCTGCGCGCGCCTGCCGCATGCGCCTGAGCCGCGCAAGGCGCTCCCACGTCCATCGCTTCGAATCGCTGCCCGCCACGTGACCCCCAAAGAACACCGCGCATGGCCAAGCCGCCGCCCTGCGGCGCATATGCCACGGCTGTGGCCCTTTTACATCAACTTGCGGCGGCGTGTCACCTCGATTCCCAGCTCGGTGATCTTCTTTCGCAGGGTGTTCCGGTTGATGCCGAGAAGATCGGCGCAGCGCGCCTGGTTGCCGCCGGTGGCATCGAGCGCGATCTCGATCAGCGGCACCTCGATCTCGCGCAGCACGCGCTGGTAGACACCGGGCGGCGGCAGCGAGCCGCCGTGCAGATCGAAATACCGCTTGAGATGGCGGGCGACCGAGGCGCCGAGGTTCTCGGCCTCGTCGAGCGCCACCATCGGGCCGCCCGAAGGCGCGCCGAGCGTCGCCTCGACCTCGGCGCGCGAAATCTCGGCCTCGGTGCCGGTGACCATCAGCCGCTGGATGGTGTTTTCCAGCTGGCGCACGTTGCCGGGCCAGGGATAGGCGCGCAGCACCTCCGCCGCCTCATCCGACAGCGCGCGCGGCGTCATCCCGTCGCGTTCGGCGCGCAGCAGGAAGTGCTCGGCCAGCGCCGGAATATCCTCGATGCGCTCACGCAGCGACGGCACCGGGATGGTGACGCCGCCGAGGCGATAGTAGAGATCCTGCCGGAAGCCGCCCGACTTCAGCCGCCGGGCAAGATCGCCCTGCGAGGTGGCGAGGATGCGCGGGGCGTGGTCGGTGAGGCTGTCGAGCATCCGGGTGATGCGGGCCTGGGCGTCGGCGTCGAGATCGCCGATCTCGTCGAACAGCAGCGTCCCCTGCCCGACCTTGGCGAGCAGCTTCGCCGGGCCTTCCATCGGCACCAGGTCGTCGGGGGTGGCGACGACGAAGGGCAGCGAGCGGCGATCGGAGAAATCGTGGATCGCGCGCGCGATCAGGCTCTTGCCGGTGCCGCTTTCGCCGGTGATGAGCACCGCCAGTTCGGTGTTCATCACCCGCGCCACCAGCCGGTAGAGCGCCTGCATCGCCGGGGTGCGGCCCACCAGCGGCAGATCGGCGCTCTGCCCCACCGCCTCGGCGCCGTCGCTGCGCCTGGGCGGCGGCATCCGGCGCTTCTGTTCCAGCGCCCGGGCGGCGCGCTTCATCAGGTCGGGCAGGTCGAAGGGCTTGGGCAGGTAGTCGAAGGCTTCCTTCTCGGCGGCCTGGATCGCGGTCATGATCGTGTTCTGCGCCGAGATCACGATCACCGGCAGATCGGGCCGCATGTGCGCGATCTCGGGCAGCGCGTCGAGCCCGTTGCCGTCGGGCATGACCACGTCGGAAATCACCAGATCTCCCCGCCCCTCCTCGACCCAGCGCTTGAGGGTGACGAGCGACGAGGTCGCATGCACCCGGCAGCCGGCGCGGGTGAGCGCCTGGGTTAGCACGGTGCGGATCGTGCGGTCGTCGTCGGCAACGAGGACGGTGCCATCCATCGGGGTTTACTCCTTGTCTTTCGGGGCGACCGGCAGCGAGATGCGAAAGCGCGTCTTGCCCGGCACGCTGTCGACGGAAATCCAGCCGTCATGGTCGGAGATGATCTTGGAGACGAGCGCGAGGCCGAGCCCGGTGCCGTTCTCGCGCCCCGAGACGAAAGGCTCGAACACCTGCGCCGCGATCTCCGGCGGCAGGCCCGGGCCGTCGTCGCAGATCTCGACCTGCAGCGGCAGGCCCGCGCCGCTGCCATCGGGGCGCCTGAGCCTGAGCGCGTGATCGTAGAAGGAGCGGATGCGGATCGTGCCGCCGCCCTCTCCGGCCGCCTCGGCGGCGTTCTTGAGCAGGTTGAGAAACACCTGCATGAACTGGTCGGGGTCGACGTAGGTGGGCGGCAGCGAGGGATCGTAATCCTCCACCAGCCGCATCTTGGCAGCAAAGCCCACCTCGGCCGATTTCTGCGCCCGGTCGAGCAGGTCGTGGATATTGACCACCTGGCGCTCGGGCGGGCGCAGGTTGCCGAATTGCTCCACCTGGTCGAGCAGCGCCACGATCCGGCGGCTCTCGGTCACGATCAGGTCGGTCAGTTCCAGGTCGTCGCCCTTGAGGCCCATCGACAGGAGCTGCGCCGCCCCGGTGATGCCCGCGAGCGGGTTCTTGATCTCGTGCGCCAGCATCTCGGCCATGCCGATCGCCGAGCGCGCCGCCGACTTCACCCCCATCGACTTGCCGAGCCGCACCGCGAGGTTGCGCGGGTGCAGCAGGATCAGAACGTCCTCGCCGCCCTGCACGGGCGCGATCTGCACGTTGCATTCCACCGGCGGCGCGTGGCCGGCGCCGACATCGACGTTGTTGATGAACATCGGCCCCTGGTCGCGCCGGACCCGGGCGAAGGCGCCGTCGATATCCGCGTCGATCGCGAGGCGGTCGAGCACCGGCTTGCCGAGCAGCGATTTCATGCTGGCGTTGAGAAAGGATTCGCCCGCCGGGTTGACCTCGAGGATCTCATCGTCGGCGCCGATCATGATCGCGGGCACAGGCAGCGAGGCCCAGAGCGCGTCGTTGTCCATCAGGCGGCCTCCCGTCGCGGGGCGAGCGCGTCGGCGAGCCGGGCGCGGACATGGTCGGGATCGGGCGAAGCGAGCACCTCGCGGCGCAGGCGCGCAGGCGTGCCGGCCTCGTCCATGTACCAGCCGAGGTGCTTGCGGATCACCCGCTTGCCGAGATCGCGGCCGTAGAAGGAGAGCGAGGCGGCAAAGTGCCCGGCCACCATCTCGACCAGCGCCGCGCCCTCGGGCACCTCCGGCCCCGGCGCCCCGGCGAGCGCCGCGCCGATCTCGGCGATGAGCCAGGGCTTGCCGCCGGTGGCGCGGCCCACCATCACGCCGTCGGCCCCCGATTGCGCGAGGGCGGTGCGGGCGTCGTCCGGCGACGCGATGTCGCCGTTGGCGATCACCGGAATGCTGACGGCCTGTTTCGTCGCCGCGATCGCCGCCCAGTCGGCCCGGCCCTTGTAGAACTGGCAGCGGGTGCGACCGTGGATCGTGATCATCCGCACCCCCGCCGCCTCGGCGCGGGCGGCGATGCCGGGCGCGTTGAGCATGTCGTCATCCCAGCCCAGCCGGGTTTTCAGCGTCACCGGCACGTCGACGGCGGAGACAACCGCCTCGATCAGCCTGAGCGCATGGTCGGGGTCGCGCATCAGCGCCGACCCGGAAAGCCCGCCCACCACCTTCTTGGCCGGGCAGCCCATGTTGATGTCGATAATCCGCGCGCCGTTCGCCGCGACCATGCGCGCCGCCTCGCCGATCCAGTAGGGATCGCGGCCCGCGAGCTGCACCGCCGTGCCCTCGAGCCCGAAGCCCAGCTCGGCGCGTTCGCGCACCCCGGGCTTGGCCTGCACCATTTCCTGGCTCGCCACCATCTCGCTCACCACCAGCCCCGCGCCGAAGCTTTGCACGAGGTTGCGGAAGGGCAGATCGGTGATCCCCGCCATCGGCGCGAGAAAAACCGGGGGATCGAGAGTGATGTCGCCAAGCCTCACGGCCATATGCCTAATCCTTGAGCAGGTGCCTGTCATATAGCGGCGGCACGGCGGGGCCGCAAAACGCCGCGCACATTCCATGGGCGTTTTTTCGCTTCTGCACAATATTTAATCACACAAGCCGGCAGACGCGCGGCCATTGTCCTTGAAAACGGCACGGCATAAACAAGGCGCATGGATATCGCGAGCATCATCGTCGCCGCCGGGCGCGGCACAAGGGCGGGCGGAGACGTGCCGAAGCAGTGGCGCGCGCTGCACGGCCGCCGGGTGGCCGACTGGAGCGTCGCCGCCTTCACCGCGCATCCGCGCATCGGCCGGGTGGTGCTGGTGCTGCACCCCGACGACCTCGGCCAGGCCGAGGGGTTCGACGGCGTGATCGTGGCCACCGGCGGGGCGACGCGTGACGCCAGCGTGCGCGCCGGGCTGGAGGCGCTGGCGGGCGATCCGCCCGGCCTCGTGCTGATCCACGACGTGGCCCGCCCGCTGGTGCGCCCGCCGGTGATCGACCGGGTGATCGACGCGCTGGCCGACAGCGCCGGCGCCGCCCCGGCGCTCGCCGTCACCGATGCGCTCTGGCGCGGTGCGGGCGGCAAGGTGGCCGGCACGCAGGACCGCGCCGCGCTCTACCGCGCGCAGACGCCGCAGGGCTTCCGGTTCAAAGCGATCCTCGACGCCCACCGGGCGCACCCGGGCGGGGCTGCGGATGATGTGGAGGTGGCGCGCGCCGCCGGGCTTGACGTGGCAATCGTCGAGGGCGACGAGGCCAACCTGAAGATCACAACGCCCGGCGATTTCGCCCGGGCCGAGCAACTGATGGGAGAGGCAATGGATATCCGGGTGGGGCAAGGCTATGACGTGCATGCCTTCGAGGCGGGCGAGGCCTGCATTCTCTGCGGCGTCGCGGTGCCGCATGACCGCAAGCTCAAGGGCCATTCCGACGCCGACGTGGGCATGCACGCGCTCACCGACGCGATCTACGGCGCGCTGGCGATGGGCGACATCGGCCAGCATTTCCCGCCCTCCGACCCGCAGTGGAAGGGGGCCGAGAGCCATGTCTTTCTCACCCATGCCGTCGGGCTGGCGCGCGAGAGCGGTTACGAGATCGGCAATGTCGACGTGACGCTGATCTGCGAACGCCCGAAGATCGGCCCGCACGCCGGCGCGATGCGCGCCGAACTTGCCCGGATCATCGGCCTCGACGCGGGCCGGGTGAGCGTCAAGGCCACCACCTCGGAACGTCTCGGCTTCACCGGCCGCGAAGAAGGGATCGCCGCGCAGGCCGTGGCGACGCTGGTGCGGGCATGAAGAAGATCGTCGCCAGCTTCCTCTACGTCGGCTACCTGCGCCCGGCCTCCGGCACCTGGGGCTCGCTCGCCGCCCTGCCCTTCGTCTGGGCGCTGCACGTGCTCGGCGGCCTCATGCATCCGCTCGGCGGCCCGCTCCTGCTCGCCCTCGCCGCGCTCGCGGCCTTCATCGCCGGGCTCTGGGCCACCCCGGCCGTGGCCGCCGAAACCGGCCGCGAAGACCCCTCCGAGGTGGTGATCGACGAGGTGGTGGGGATGTGGATCGCGATGGTTCCGGTCTCGGTCGGCGCGGCGATGATGAACGCCGAGATCCTCGCGCTCTACCCCGGCTGGATCGCGGCCTTCTTCGCCTTCCGGCTGTTCGACATCTGGAAGCCCGGCCCGATCGGCTGGGCCGACCGGCGCGGCGACGCGATGGGGGTGATGCTCGACGACGTGCTGGCCGGCATCCTCGCCGGGGTGGTCACCATCGCCCTCGCGGCGCTCTCGCACCTGTGGCTGATGGCATGACCGACGCCGCCGCGCTCATCGACCTGTGCCGCGACAAGGGGCTGACGCTGGCCAGCGCCGAAAGCTGCACCGGCGGCATGATCGGCGCCGCGCTCACCGATATCGCCGGCTCGTCGGACGTGTTCGAGCGCGGCGTGATCACCTATTCCAACGCCGCCAAGGTGGCGCTCCTGGGCGTGTCGGAAGCCACGCTCGCCGATCACGGCGCGGTGTCGGAGGCGGTGGCGCGGGAGATGGCGGCGGGGCTGCTGGCCCGCGCGCCGGTGGATATCGCGGTTTCCGTCACCGGCATCGCCGGGCCGGGCGGATCGGAGCACAAGCCCGAGGGGCGGGTCTGCTTCGGCATCGCAACGGCGGCGGGCACCCGGTCCGAAACGGTGGAGTTCGGCGCCCTCGGCCGCGCCCGGGTGCGCGCGGCGGCCACCGCCCATGCGCTGGCCCTCGTCGCCGCGGCGGCGCGCGACGCCTGAGCCGGGCGGCGTTTTCCGTACGGAAAACGGCTCGGAAAACGTCCGTTTTCCGCTCCGAAATCCGCAGCGGATTTCGCCCCACCCGCGATGAACAGCCTCACGGGCCGGCACCCCTGGCGCTGCGCGGCGCCGACGCCCCCGCGCAGGCACCTGCCCGCATCGCTACGGGCAGACCCCGCCGATGCTCAGATACTTGCCGTATACCCAGCCTTGCGGCGTGGGCTGGCCCCAGTAGGGCTGGGTGCAGCGGCCCGACATGCAGTAGACGTAATACCAGCTCCCGTTGCGATCCCAGACCGAGATCTCGTCACCGAGATAGAGCTCGCCGTGCTGGGCGTAGTTGGAGCCCGGCCCCGAGCGCACCGCGAGGAAGCCTGCGCCGCTGGCATGGTTGTAGTGCGACACCGGCTTCACGCCGACGACATAGCCGGTGCAATCGCCCGCGAGGGCCGGCACCGTGCTGGCCATCAGCGCGATCGCCGCGACCAGCGCGGAGCGGGTGAGCTTGCGTTTGGTGAATTTCATGACAGATCCCTCCTCTGCCTGGCGCGGGCAGTCTCGCGCGCCCGCGCCGGCGCCGCCATGACCTGCGTCAACAGCCCCGGCGCAGCGCCTCGGGCAGCATGTCGGTGCAGGGCCAGCGCCCGGTCATCAGCGCCAGGTCCCAGCCCTGGGTGAGCCCGACCGCCACCATCGCGGCGAAGGCCGGCGCGGGGTCGTACTCGAGCCGGAGGATGCGCGCGCCGTCGGCGTCGAGCCGCAGGTAGCGCCCGCCGCGCCGCCCGTCGTGCGGCGGCAGGCCGATCATCCCGGCGTTGATCCAGCGCAGCCCCGAGATGTCGCGCTCGAAGGCCAGGCCGGCGTGGCCCGCGATCACCGCGTCGACCGGCCCGGCGGCGGCGGCGATGGCCTCGATCTCGCGGGCGAACACTTCCGCCGGCGTCGAGGGCCACAGGAAGCGCGCGGGCGCGGTGCCGCCGCCGTGCACCACCGCGTAGCGCCGCCCCTCATGGGCGAAGACGGCGATATCGGGCAGGGTTTCCATCCAGTCGCGCTGGGCGGCGGTGACCTGCCTGTCGGTGTGGCGCCACCACGCCGCCGCGATCCGCCGGGCGACGCTGCCGGGCGGGTAGCCCGAGCCGCTGTCGGCCGCGCCGGCGGCAAGCTGGCGCTCGATATTGCCGGCCACCACCGTGTGACCGTAGGCGCGGGTTGCGGCGAGGCATTCGGCCGGCTGACCGCCGATGCCGACGATGTCGCCGGTGCAGATCAAGCGGTCGCCCGGCACCCCCGCCCGGCCCGCCTCGCGCAGGAGCGCGCCGAGCGCGGCGAGGTTGGCGAGCGTGCCGCCATAGGCGATGACAGGGCCGCGCAAAGTGCCCAGATCTGCGATCCTCATGCGGCCCTCCCTTGAAACGCAGGCCCCGCCCCGCCATAGAAGGACAACCTCCATCGAAAGACAATGCTGATGACGCCCGACGCCACCCCCGCCCTGTTCGACACCGCCTTCTGGTTCACCGCCGCCGCCATCGCGGCGCTGCTGGTTCTGTCGGCCTTCTTCTCCGGGTCCGAAACCGCGCTCACCGCCGCCTCCCGCGGCAAGCTGCGATCGCGCGCCGACCGGGGCGATCGGGGCGCCGGGCGCGCCCTGGCGATCACCGAGGACAACGAACGCCTGATCGGCTCGGTGCTGCTCGGCAACAACCTCGTCAACATCCTCGCCACCTCGCTCGCCACCGCGTTGCTCACCCGTCTATTCGGCGAGAGCGGGGTGGCGCTTGCCACGCTGGTGATGACCCTGCTGGTGCTGATCTTCGCCGAGGTCCTGCCGAAGACCTACGCGATCACCCGGCCCGAATCCGCCGCCGCGCTGGTTTCCGCACCGATCAGGGTGGCGGTGCTGGTGTTCTCGCCCTTCGTCTCCGCGGTGCGGATGCTCACCCGCGGCCTGCTGAAGATCTTCGGCGTCAAGACCGATCCCAACGCTCACCTGCTCGCGGTGCGCGAGGAGATCGCCGGGGCGCTCACCCTCGGCCATTCCGAGGGCACGGTGGAGAAGGAAGACCGCGACCGGATTCTCGGCGCGCTCGACCTCGGCGACCGCACGGTGGACGAGATCATGTTGCACCGCAGCCAGATCGAGATGATCGACGCCGAACTGCCCGCGGCGGAAGTGCTCAAGCAGGCGCTGGCCTCGCCGCATACCCGGCTGCCGGTCTATCGCGGCGAGCCCGAGAACATCGTCGGCGTGATCCACGCCAAGGATCTCAGCCGCGCGATGTATGCCGTCGTCGACAGCGCGGCGGGCGCGGCCGACCGGGCCAGCGCCTTCGCCGACTTCGACATCATGCAGGTGGCGATGGAGCCCTACTTCGTGCCAGACACCACCCCGCTCGACGACCAGATGCGCAACTTCCTCAAGCGGCACACCCATTTCGCGCTGGTGGTGGACGAATACGGCGCCTTGCAGGGGCTGATCACGCTCGAAGACATCCTCGAGGAAATCGTCGGCGAGATCACCGACGAGTTCGACACCATCGCCGCCGAATCCGGGCTGACCCGCAAGGACGACGGCAGCGTCATCGTCGACGGAACGATGACGATCCGCGATCTCAATCGCGCGCTCGACTGGTCGCTGCCGGACGAGGAGGCCAACACCATCGCGGGCCTCGTGATCCATGAATCGCAGATGATCCCGAACGAGGGCCAGACCTTCTCGTTCCACGGCTACCGCTTCGAGGTGCTGACCCGGGTAGAAAACCGCATCGCGACGCTGCGGGTCCGCGCGCTCTGAGCGGCGCGCGGCGCCTGCCCGATTCCTGCCGCAATTTCACCGAGTGTTTGTGGTCGGCGCGAAGACGGCCACAAGATATCGCGGGGCGCGCGTTTCCATTCCGCGCACAGCGCGTTTCCGCCCCATTTTCGCCACCTTTTCCCTTTCTCCGAATCGGTTTGCCCCCTACCCCTGTAAGGGCCTGGGGGGGCGTAACGGTGAGAGCGTATTGCCTTGGGAGACAATACCAATCCAACCGTCCGTTCGTTGACTCGAGCAGACGAGCCGCACTGGCGACGGATGTGGTCGGCCTACCTGGCGTTCTACGAGTCGGACGTGAACGAAGCGGTCTTCGAGACCACCTTCGCCCGCCTCCTCTCGGACGATGAGCCCCAGTTCGCGCTTATCGCGGAAGCCGCCGGCCGGCCCGTGGGGCTCGCGCATATCATCTTCCACCGCCACAACTGGAGGATCGAAGATGTCTGTTACCTGCAGGATCTCTACGTCGATCCGGCCCAGCGGGGGCTCGGCCTCGGCCGGGCGCTGATCGAGGCGGTCTATGCCGCCGCCGACGCCCGCGGCGCGCCGTCGGTCTACTGGATGACGCTAGACTCCAACGAGACCGCGCGCAGGCTCTACGACCGGATCGGAGAGGTGACACCGTTCATCAAGTATCAGCGGGGGGCGATACGATGAAGATGCAACGCGGGTTGATCGTGGGGGCGATCATGATCCTGGGGCTGGCGGGCTGTTCCGCCGAGCTGCCGCAAGGGGAACTGACGGAACGGGAAGTGACGTCACGGCAGATTTCGGTTCCGGCGCAATTGCCGCCGATGAACACCTTCGCCAGCTCCGGGATCGAACGCCCCAAGCGCCCGAACCGCGAGATCGCGGCGGACTTTCTCGATCTCGCCTTCAGCCTCGAAAGCGGGCGCAGCCTGCCGGTTCTGACCCGCTTCGAGGGGCCGGTGACGCTGGCGGTGACCGGCAAGGTGCCGGCAAGCCTGCAAACCGATGTCGAGCGCCTGCTGCGCCGCCTGCGCGCCGAAGCCGGGATCGACATCCGCCAGGTCGAAGACGCGCCGGCCTCGATCACCGTGGTCCTGATCGGCAAGCGCGAGATGCAGCGCCTCGTGCCGAATGCCGCCTGTTTCGTCGCGCCCAACGTGTCGAGCTGGTCGGAATACAAGGCCGCCCGCCGCACACCGCAGACCGACTGGACCCGGCTCACCGAGCGCCGCCGCATGGCGGTATTCATCCCCGCCGACGTGAGCCCACAGGAGGTGCGCGACTGCCTGCACGAGGAAGTCGCCCAGGCGCTGGGGCCGGTGAACGATCTCTACCGCCTGCCCGACAGCGTGTTCAACGACGACAATTTCCACACCGTGCTGACCGGCTTCGACATGCTGGTGCTGCGCGCCTTCTACGCGCCCGACCTGCGCTCGGGGATGACCCGCGCCGAGGTGGCCGGGCGCCTGCCGGCGCTGCTCGCGCGGCTCAACCCCGACGGCGGCTACGGCGTGCCACGCCCGACCGGCCAGACCCCCGATGCCTGGAAAGAGGCGATCGAGGCGGCGCTCGGCGGATCGGCCAGTGCCCCGACCCGGCGCGACGCCGCGCGCCGCGCCGTCGACCTCGCCCGCGTCTACAACTGGCGCGACAACCGCCTTGCCTTCTCGCTCTTCGCGCTCGGCCGGCTGAATCTCGGGGTGAACTCCGATATCGCGCTGGCCGCCTTCCACGAGGCCGAGGCGATCTATCGCGCCTCGTCGGTGACGACGCTGCACGCGGCGCACATGGGGGTGCAGCTCGCCGCCCATGCCCTCAGCCTCGGCAATGCCGAAACCGCGATCCGCATCGCCGACAGCCACCTCGACGCGGTGATGCGGGCCGAGAACGCCGCGCTTCTGGCCACCTTGCTGATGATCAAGGCGCAGGCGCTCGAATTCCAGGGCCGCGACCCCGAGGCGCAACTTGTCCGTCTCGACAGTCTCGGCTGGGCGCGTTATGGCTTCGGCTCGGAGGCCGCGGTCGGCGCGCGCCTGGAACAGATCGCCGCCATCGCGCCGCGCGGTCGCATCTGATAGCGGGGGCTGCGCCCCCTGGCCATGGGGGGGCTGCATGATCATCCTCGCGTTCGCCCTGCTGGGCGCTGTCATCGGTGGCTTTCAGGCCCGCTCACGCGGCGGCAAGCCGCTCGACATCGCGCAATACGCGGTGTCGTATTCGCTGGCGTTCGCGATCATCGGGCTGTTCATCACCGTGTTCCTGCTGCGCGGCTAGGCGCGCGCGATCCGGCATCTTGTCGCGCCGTCCGGGCTCTGCCACACAAGGGGGACGAGACCGGAGACCGCCACCATGTTCCTGCCCTTCTTCGAGGCCCTGCGCGCCCACAAGGTGCCCGTCTCCTTGCGCGAATACCTCGCCTTCCTCGAGGGCATGGGCGCCGGGCTGGTGACCTATGACGTCGAGGGCTTCTATTACCTCGCACGCACCGCGATGGTGAAGGACGAGCGCAACATCGACAAGTTCGACCGCGCCTTCGCCGAGGCCTTCGAGGGGCTGGAGGGGATCAGCCTCGAGGCGGTTCTGGAGGCCGTGGATATTCCGGCCGACTGGCTCGAAAAGCTGGCCGAGAAACATCTCAGCGCGGCGGAAAAGGCCGAGATCGAGGCGCTCGGCGGCTTCGACAAGCTGATGGAAACCTTGAAGCAGCGCCTGCGCGAGCAGGAAAAACGCCACCAGGGCGGCTCGAAATGGATCGGCACCGCCGGCACCTCGCCGTTCGGCGCCTACGGCTACAACCCCGAGGGCGTGCGCATCGGCCAGCACAAGAGCCGCCACCAGCGCGCGGTGAAGGTATGGGACAAGCGCGAGTTTCGCGATTTCGACGACACGGTGGAACTGGGCACGCGCAACATCAAGGTGGCGCTGAAACGGCTGCGCAACTGGGCGCGCGACGGCGCGCGCGAGGAACTCGACCTCGACGGCACGATCCGCGCCACCGCCGAGCACGGCTACCTCGACGTGAAA
Source organism: Sinisalibacter lacisalsi (assembly GCF_014640115.1). GTDB lineage: Bacteria > Pseudomonadota > Alphaproteobacteria > Rhodobacterales > Rhodobacteraceae > Sinisalibacter > Sinisalibacter lacisalsi. The sequence continues at coordinate 675,965 of NZ_BMGI01000002.1, forward strand.
ACCCGCCCCGAGCGGCGCAACGCGGTCAAGGTGCTGCTGTTTCTCGACGTCGGCGGCTCGATGGACCCGCATATCAAGGTGGTGGAAGAGCTGTTCTCGGCGGCGCGGGCGGAGTTCAAGCACCTCGAATACTACTACTTCCACAACTGCCTCTACGAAGGCGTCTGGCGCGACAACCGCCGCCGCTGGCAGGAGCAGACCCCGACATGGGAGGTGCTGCACACCTACGGGTCCGACTACAAGTGCATCTTCGTCGGCGACGCCGCGATGAGCCCCTACGAGATCGCCTATCCGGGCGGCGCGAACGAGCACTGGAACGCCGAAGCCGGGCAGGTCTGGCTCCAGCGCGCCCGCGAGGCCTGGCCCGACCACCTGTGGATCAACCCGGTGCCCGAAACCCACTGGCGCTACACCCAGTCGACCGGCATGATCGCCGAGATCTTCGAGGGCCGCATGGTGCCGATGACGCTCGAAGGGATCGAGCGCGGGATGAAGGACCTGGGGCGGTGACGGCCCGCACCCGTTTCGGCGCGGCGGCTGGCCCGATCATGGGGAGGGCGCGATGATCCGGTGGTTCAAACGGCTCTGGTCGGCCGCGCCGCTCGCCACCGTGCTGCTGGTGCTGGCGCTCGCCGCCGCCGGGCTGTTCGCCGTGCGCAGCGTGGCTTTCGTGATCTACTGGAGCGACCCGGCGCGCCAGGAGCAGACCATCGCGGGCTGGATGACGCCGGGCTACATCGCGCATTCGTGGCAGGTGCCCCGCGCGGTGGTGCTCGAGGCGGTGAACGCGCCGGTGCCGCCCCCCGCCGGGCCGATGAGCCTGCGCGATCTCGCGGCGCTGAACGAAGTGAGCGTCGATGCCCTGATCGCCGAGGTCGAAGCGGCGATCGCGGCCCATCGCGCCGGAGACCCCGGCGATGAGTGAAACCGTCTTCGCGTTGGTCGCCGCCTATGGACCCTGGGCGATCTTCGCATCCGCCTTCCTGTCGTGCCTCGCCCTGCCGATCCCGACCTCGCTGATGATGCTCACCGGCGGGGCCTTCATCGCGGCCGGCGATCTCGATCCCTGGGGCGTGGTGGCCGGGGCCTATGCCGGCGCCGTCGTCGGCGACCAGGCCGGGTTTCTGATCGGCCGGTTCGGCGGCCGCCGGGTTCTCGACCGCCTCGCCCGCGTTCCCGCCCGGGCGACGGTTCTGGCGCGCGCCCGCAAGGTCGTCGACCGGCATGGCGGGCTGGGCGTGTTCTTCTCGACCTGGCTGGTGGCGCCGCTGGGTCCTTGGGTGAACCTGATCGCGGGCGCGACCGGGCTGCGCTGGGCGCGCTTCACCATCTGGGACATCCTTGGCGAGATGGTCTGGGTCAGCGCCTATGTCGGGCTCGGCTACGGCTTCGCCGCGCAGGTTTCCAACATCGCCGACCTGCTGGGCAACGCGGTCGGGCTCTTGGTGGCGCTGGTCGTGGCCGGCGCGATGGCGCTGTGGATCGGGGCGGTCTTGCGGGCGCAGGCGGCCAAGGCATCAGCCCCGAAGGACTGACCCCGGGCCGCGCTCTCAGCGTCCTTCGAACTTCGGGCTGCGCTTTTCGAGAAAGCTCAGCACGCCTTCCTTGAAATCACGCGAACGGCCGCATTCGCCCTGGATCTGCGCCTCGAGCGCGATCTGGTCGTCGAAGGTGTTGCCAAGCGAGGCCCGCATTGCCCGCTTGATCCCCTGGTAGGACATGGTCGGACCGGTCGCGAGATGGCGGGCGCGCGCCTGCCAGTGGCTCTCGAAGTCGATATCGGGCACCGATTCCCAGATCATGCCCATCGCCGAGGCTTCGTCGGCGCTGATCTTCTCGGCGAAGAGCGCCGCCCCCATCGCCTTGGGCAGACCCATGGCGCGCGGCAGGTTGTAGGTGCCGCCGGCGTCGGGGATCAGGCCGATGCGGCTGAAGGCCTGCAGGAAATAGGCCGATTGCGTGGCGATCACCACGTCCGCCGCGAGCGCGATATTGGCCCCGGCCCCGGCCGCCGGGCCGTTCACCGCGGTGACGGTGGGGATCGGGCTGTCGACGATGGCGCGCAGCAGCGGCTCGTATTCGTCGCGCAGGGTGCGCTCGAGATCGATGTTGTCGGCATTGGCGCGGTCGCCGAGATCCTGCCCCGAGCAGAACGCCTTGCCCGCGCCGGTCATCACCACCACCCGCGCCTCGGTGCCCGCGCGCTTCACCGCGTCGGCCATCTCGGCGCGCATCTGGGTGTTGAGCGCGTTCATCTTCTCGGGACGGTTCAAGAGGATCACCGCGAGCCCGTCGTCGATGTCGTAGCGGATCGTGTCGTATTGCATGCGCGCCTCCCTGTCGGTCGCCGGCGAGACTAGCCGAGCGTTGCGCAAAGGGGAAGAAACAAAACCGACCGTGAAGTCGAACTTTCGGGCCGGGAGGCGTTTTCCGTACGGAAAACGGCACGGTTTCCGTACGGAAACCGAAGCGAAATCCGCGGCGGATTTCGCCCCCTCTCAGCCCTTCATCAACTCGTCGAGCCGCGCCTGTTCGTCCGATGTCAGCCTCGCCGCAGGCTCGGCGCTCGTCGAGCGGCGGCGCAGGTAGGCGCCGGCGCCGAGCAGCGCGATCACGAAGAGCGCCGGCCCGGCCCACCACAACAGGATGTTGGCGCCCTCGGTGGTGGGCTTCATCAGCACGTATTCGCCGTAGCGCTCGACCACGAAGTCGATCACCTGCGCGTTGCTGTCGCCCTCCACGAGGCGCTCGCGCACGAGCAGCCGCAGGTCACGCGCGATCGAGGCGTTCGATTCGTCGATGTTCTCGCCCTGGCAGACCACGCAGCGCAGTTCGGCCGAGATCTCGCGGGCGCGCGCCTCGAGCGCGGGATCGTCGAGCACCTCGTCGGGGTTCACCGCGAAGGCGGGGCTGGCGATCAGGGCGAGCGCGAGGAACAGTTTCTTCATTCCGCCGGCACTCCCCCCGGCACCGGCCTGCGCGCCTTCGCCGCTCCGGCGGCGACGCGGAAGCGCCGGTCGGTGAGCGACAGGAGGCCGCCCAGAGCCATGATGATCGAGCCCGCCCAGATCCAGTTGGCGAAGGGCTTGATGAAGGTGCGCACCGCCCAGCCGCCGCCCTCCTGCGGATCACCGATCACCAGGTAGATGTCGCGCCAGAACCCGCCGTTGATCGCCGCCTCGGTGGTCGGCATCGCCTGCACCGGGTAGACGCGCTTTTCGGGCCGCAGCGTCGCGATCAATCTGCCGTCGCGGCGCACGTCCATGATCCCCACGGTCGTGAGGTAATTCGGCCCCTGTTCGCGCACCACGTCGTTGAGGGTTATCTCGTACCCGGCGGTTTCGAAGGTTTCGCCGATCTGCGCGACGCGGATGTCTTCGGAATCCCACGCCATCAGCCCGGCTATCCCCATGAAGGTGATGCCGACGCCGGCATGGGCCGTGGCCTTGCCCCAGTCGGCGCGCGGCAGCCGGGCCAGGCGGCCGAGGCGCGCGCCGATGGCGCCGCGCCCGGTGCGTCCCATGAGGTCGGTCAGCGCGCCAGCCACCAGCCAGGTGCCGAGCAGGAAGCCCACTGGCCCGAGGATCGTCCGGCTCGTCTGCATCGTCCAGACCAGCAGCGCGACCAGAACCGCGAGCACGAGCGCGGGCAGCAGCGGGCGCATCGCGCGCCCCAGCCGCGCGCGCTTCCAAGGCAGCATCGCCCCCACCGGAAGCACGATCGCCAGCACCACCATGAAGGGGGTGAAGGCGGCCTCGAAGAACGGCGGACCGACCGAAAGCTTGCGGTCCATGAAGGCTTCCGCCACCAGCGGCCAGATCGTGCCGATGAACACCACGAAGGACGAGACCGCGAGCAGGATGTTGTTGACCACCAGCGCCGATTCCCGGCTCACCATGGAAAACACCCCGCGTGCTTCCATCGCCGAGGCGCGGAAAGCGTAGAGGATCAGGGCGCCGCCGGTGAAGAAGGCGAGGATGCCGAGGATGTAGACGCCCCGCGTCGGGTCGGAGGCGAAGCTGTGCACGCTGGTGATGATGCCGGAGCGCACGATGAAGGTGCCGATCAGCGAGAAGCCGAAGGCGAGGATCGCGAGCAGGATCGTCCAGCTTTTCAGCGACTCGCGCTTTTCCACCACGATCGCGGAGTGCAGCAGCGCGGCGGCGAAGAGCCAGGGCATGAACGAGGCGTTTTCCACCGGGTCCCAGAACCAGAAGCCGCCCCAGCCGAGCTCGTAGTAGGCCCACCACGAGCCCAGCGCGATACCGATGGTGAGGAAGATCCAGGCCGCCAGCGTCCAGGGCCGCACCCAGCGCGCCCAGGCGGCGTCGACCCGGCCCTCGATCAGCGCCGCGACGGCGAAGGAGAAGGCCATCGAGAGGCCGACGTAGCCGAGGTAGAGGAACGGCGGGTGGAAGGCGAGCCCCGGATCCTGCAGCAGCGGGTTGAGGTCGCGCCCGTCGAACGGCGGCTGCGCGAGGCGCAGGAACGGGTTCGACGTGAAGATGATGAAGCCGAGGAAGGCGACGCCAATCGAGGCCTGCACCGCAAGCACCCGCGCCTTCAGCCGGGGCGGCAGGCCCTTGCCGAACCAGACCGCCATCGCGCCGAACAGGGCAACCGTGAGCACCCAGAGCAGCATCGAGCCCTCGTGGTTGCCCCAGACACCCGAGATCTTGTAGAGCATCGGCTTGTCGGAATGCGAGTTCGCCCAGACCAGGTGGAGCGAGAAATCCGAGGTCACGAAGGCCCATGTCAGCGCCGCGAAGGAGATGGCGACAAAGGCGAATTGCAGGTTGGCGGCCGGGGCGGCCACGGCCATCCAGCCGGTCCATCCCTTGTGGGCGCCGATGAGCGGCACGATCGTTTGCACGATGGCGACGGCGAGCGCCAGGATCAGCGCGACATGTCCGAGTTCGGTAATCATGGCGGGGAGAATAGGCGTATTCCCCGGCGCCGCCAATCCCATGCGCGCGGATGTCGCGGATTTGTCATTGCCCCGCCCCCGGCGCGCGCACCCCGAAGGTGTTGGCACGGCGCCATTGCGCGCACCGCCGCCGCCACCTGTGCCTGACCCCGATCAAGGCAGCGGGCCGGAAAACGCGTTAAGCTGATAAGTGGAAGCCACGAACCAACACTCGAATCGGGAGGGTTCGATGAAGCCGCTTATCAAGACCATCCTTCTTTCCTCGGCACTCGCATTGGCCGCCACGACGGCGCCGGCGGGCGAATGGGAAGGTGCCTATGCCGGCGTCTTCGTCGGCCATATCAGCTTTCCCAGCGTGATTGCGGGCACCCAGGCCGGCTATGCCTTCGAGGTCACCGACGGGATCTACCTCGGCCCCGAAGTCGATGCCTTCTACATCACCAGCACCGGCGAGCTGGCCGGCAGCGCCACGGCGCGGATGGGGGTGGAACTGTCCGACGACCTCCTGGTCTACGGCCGCGGTGGCGTCTTCGCCTTCAGCGGGGGCTCCACCGGCTGGCTCGCCGGGGGCGGTGCCGCCGTCACGGTGAACGATTCGCTGTCGCTGTTCGCCGGGGCCGACCGCTACGATTGCGGTTGCGTCTTCAACGTTCTGCGTGCGGGGATTCAGATGAACTTCTGACCGGCGTGGACCACATGCCTCGTGGCGACCGGGGCGCTGCGGCGCTCGGACCGGATGCGCTGGTCCATGGCAATCTCGGCGTCGGCACCCGGTTCTGACGCGAACGCGCGCGCCCGGATGCCTTGCTGCGGGCCTGCGCTACAACGGCAGGGCAACGAGGCCCGACAGCGCCAGCGCCAGCGCCACCGGCCAGAGAAAGCTGGCCCCGTGCCAGCCGAAGGAGCGGTGGATCACCGAGAAGTGCAGCACCGCGCCGACGATGCAAAACCCCAGCACCGCGAGCGATCCGGCGGCGAGGCCGCCCCACACCGGCGCACCCGCAAGGCTCGCCGCCCATCCCCAGCCCGCGAAAAGCCCCCAGCCGAGCCAGCTGAACGCCATGCCGAGCGCCAGCGGCGTCGTGCGTTCGAAATACAGCCACAGGAAGGTGCCCGCGATCATCAGCGCCATCAGCGCCACCGCGCCGGCGGCCAGAACCAGCGCCGCCTCGCCGCCGAGCGCCGCCCTGACGAGCGCAAGCGCGGCGAGGATCAGGGCAAGAAGCCCGATTGCCTGTTTCATCCCGTCAGAACCTCCCGCACCGCCTTGTCGAGCTCGCGCGCCGCGCGGTTGTAGCGCGCGACGGACCGGGCGAATTTCGGCCCGGTGAGCCAAGCCCGAAGCCCGCGCGCCCAGCGTTTCAGCCGCCCGCTCATGGCCGTTCCCGCCCGCCGTAGGGCAGCCGCTCGCGGATGATCGTGGTGATCTCGATCAGGATCGCCGAGTTCTTGTCGAGCACCGCGCGGGTGGCCTGGTCTTTCTGCAGGTCGCGCCAGAGCAGGTAGAACACCAGCACCACCCAGGGGCCGTGCTCGGTGAGCAGCGCGACGAGGAAGTCCGCCGTCATCGGCCATCGCCCCGCCAATCCTCCAGCGCCGGGTTGGGATCATCGAAGGCGCGCGTGCCGGCGTCGAGCGCCTGAAGCGCGCCGATGTTGCGCACCACGGTGCCGGTGCGCCCCATGGTCTCGACCAGCGAACGCTGGAACTCCTGCCCCTTGAGCTGGTGGCGCGCGCCGAAATAGAAGCTCACGATCGCGCCCATCAGCCACCACAGCGGCTCGGGCACGAGCTGGATGCCCTGCATCCGCGCGGCGAACCAGACCGGGTCGACCATCGCCGCCACGAACAATCCCAGCGTCCCCAGCGCCAGCGCCGGGCGCGGCAGCCGGTTCAGCCCGTCGATGAAGCGGTCGAACGCCCCCTTGCGCGGCTGGACGAACTCGCCGGCGAACTGCCCCAGCGCCGCCGCGCGCCACGCCGCCTCGCGCTCGGCCCCGGCCTCGGTATTTTCCATGAACAGCTCGGCGGTCTCGCGCACCACGTTGCGGCCGCCGCCGAACAGCGCGCCGATCATCGCGGCGACCCCGGTGCTCAATCCCATGCTGCCACCCGGGCGCGGTGCTCGGCCTCCGTCAGGCGGAACTTCGGCGAGATGAAGGCTTCGGCGCGCAGGATCCAGCCGCCCTTGCCGCCGTCGCGGCGGCGGGCGTATTTGCGGCTCGCCGGGCGGCTGTCGGCCAGGCGGTAGTAGTAGTTGCGCCGGGCGATGCCGTAGGCATCGGCGACATGGCCCGGCGCCTCGGTCGCCGCGCGCTGCGCCGCCGCCGCCGTCTGCGGCCCGATCGCGCCGTCCACCGCCACCGGCTGGCCCATCTGCGCCAGCAGCCGCTGCAGGATGCGCACCGCGTTGGCGCCCGCGTTCACATACATGTCGAACACGGAAGGCTGCAGCGCCTCGGGCAGAAGGGCGATGCCGGGACGGCGGAAGTAATGTTCGATGAAGATCTCGCGCGCCTGGTCGCGGGTGAGCCGCTTCACATCGGCGGGCGTCACCTGCCCGTCGCTGTCGAGATCGAGGCCGAGGGCGCGCATGGTGTGGATCGTGACGCCGAAATTGGTGGCGCCCCCGGGATCGTCGGGATCGTTCACGTAACCGCCTTCGCGGTCGAGGATTTCATCGGCGATGTCGCGGATGGAAAGCATGGCTGCCCCCGTTGTTCAAACCGGGGGCAAGCCTCATCTCATGGCGTTAACGGCGGCGAAACCGGGCGCGCGCCGGGCCTCAGGAGCCGGTTTCGTCGGCGGCGTTCGGGTCCTTGTAAAGGCCGTCGTCCTTGAGCGAATCGAGCACTTCCTTGGGCATGTAGCTCTCGTCGTGCTTGGCGAGGATCTCCGAGGCCTGGAACACGCCGTCGACGTAGACGCCGGTGCCGATCATGCCCTGGTTCTCGCTGAACAGGTCGGGCAGGATCCCGGTGAACACCACCGGCACCGATTGCGCCCCGTCGGTGACCACGAAGCGCACCGTTTCGCTCTGGCCGCGCTCGATCGAGCCTTCCGCCACCAGCCCACCGATGCGGAACACCTCGTTCGGCGCCGGCGGCTCGGCCAGGATCTGGCTCGGGTCGCGGAAATAGTTGATGCCGTCCTTGAAGGCGTAGCCGATCAGCCCCGCCGCGATCCCCAGCGCCACGAAGGCCAGGATAACGATCTGGATACGCCGTTGTTTCTTCAGGCCTTTCATACCAGCCATGTGGTCCTCCTCACGGGAACACCGGGGCCAGCATCAGCCCGGTGGTTTCGTCTTCGCCCAACATCAGGTTCGCGTTCTGCACCGCCTGCCCCGACGACCCCTTGGTGAGGTTGTCGAGCGTCGAGACAATGAGCGCGCGGTTCTCCTTGCGATCGGGAATAACACCGATATGGCACAGGTTCGACGCGGTAACATGTCCCATACCCGGCGCGCGGCCAAATGGCAGAACCGTGATGAAGGGCTCGTCGGCATAGGTCCGCGCGAGGGCTGCATGGATCGCCTGCGGATCGCCCTCGACGTAGCAATCGGCGAGGATGCCGCGAGTTGCCGGCACGAGGTGCGGGGTGAAGATGATCTCCACCGGGCGCCCGGCGAGCAGCGCGAATTCCTGGTCGAACTCGCCGAGGTGGCGGTGCCTGCCACCTTGCGCATAGCCTTCCACGTTGGTCGCGCGCTCGGCGAACAGCATGTTTTCCTTGAGCGACCGCCCCGCCCCGCTGATCCCGTTCTTCAGATCGCAGATGATCCGGTCGAGGTCGATCAACCCCTGTCCGATCAGGGGGCGCAGCGCGTATTGCACCGTGGCCGCGTTGCAGCCGGTGCCCGCCACCAGCCGCGCGTCGCGGATCTCGTCGCGGTAGAATTCGGTGAGGCCATAGACGGCCTCCTTCTGCAACTCGGGCGCCACGTGCGGCTGGCCATACCATTTCTCGTAGGCCGCCGGATCGCGCAGGCGGAAATCGGCGCCGAGATCGACCACCTTCACGCCGCGCGGCAGATCGCGCACCAGCGCCTGGCTCAGCCCGTGCGGCAGCGCGGCGAAGACAAGATCGACGCCGGCGAAATCGATCTCCTCCATCTTCACCAGCGCGGGCAGGTCGAGATGGGCAAGATGGGGGTAGACATCGCCCATCCGCATCCCCGCCTTGCGGTCGGCCGAAAGCGCGACGATTTCCATCGTCGGATGGGTGGCGATGATCCTCACCAGTTCCGCCCCGGTGTATCCGGAGGCGCCGAGGATGGCGATCTTGTGGGTCATGGGGCCCTCGTTCTCATGGGTCGGCATATGGGGGCGCGCGGGCGCCCGCGCAATCAGGCGGCTTCGAAGGTGATCTTGCGTCGCAGGAACTGCGTCGCCCGGTCGCTCACCCGGCGCGGATCGCCGGTGGTGAGAAACTTCGCCTCTTCTCCCGGCCCCCTCATCTGCGGGTGGCGGCCGAGGTAATCGGCGAGGCTGTCGGCCACGAGGCTGGCCTGGCTGTAGACGTTCACCTCCGGCCCGAGCGCATCCTGGAACACGTCTTCCATCAGCGGGTAATGGGTGCAGCCCAGAACCGCCGCTTCCGGGGTGGGCATCTTGCGCTTGAGCGCGTCGACGTGGCTGCGCACGAGGGCTTCGGCAAGGATCATGTCGCCCTCCTCGATGGCGTCGACCACGCCGCCACAGGCCTGCGCCTCCACGTCCACGCCGATGGCGCGGAACGCCAGTTCGCGCTGGAAGGCACGGCTCGCGACCGTGGCCGGCGTGGCGAACAGCGCGACATGCTTCACCGCCACCTCGCGCGGCGGGGAATTGTCGCCCCAGTCGCGCTCGGTCATCGCTTCGATCAGCGGCACGAACACGCCGAGCACCCGTTTGCCCGGCGGCAGCCAGCTTTCCTGCATCCGGCGCAGGGCGGCGGCCGAGGCGGTGTTGCAGGCCAGGATCACCAGGTCGCAGCCCTCGTCCCAGAGCCGTTCCACCGCGGCGGTGGTGAGCTTGAAGATGTCATCGGCATCGCGCACGCCGTAGGGCGCATGGGCATTGTCGCCGAAATAGACGAAGGGCACATCCGGCAGGCGCTTGGTCAGCGCATCGTAAACCGTCAGCCCGCCCAGACCAGAATCGAAAACGCCAACCGCCATGTTTTCCCTCTCAGAGTGTCGGCCCGGTTCTACGATCAAACCCCGGGCGACGCCAGCAAAAGCGGCGTCACTCCGCCGCCCGCGCGGCGGCCTCGCCGCCTGACCGGAAGACCGCGAGAAGTTCCGCCCGGCGGCGCGCGGCAGCCCTGGCGTTGGCCGCCTTCACCGGGCCGAAGCCGCGGATCGTGAGCGGCAGCCCGGCAAGCTCGCGGGCGATGGCTTCGGTTGCGGGGGCGACCTGCCCGAAGACCTCGCGCATATCCGCCTCGTATTCGCGGATCAGCGCGCGCTCCATTCGCCGTTCGGCGCTGTAGCCGAAGGGGTCAAGCGGCGTGCCGCGCAAGGCCTTGAACCGCCGCAGCCCCGCCATCATCGGAAGGATCCACGGCCCGAATGCGCGTTTCTTCGGTCGCCCGTCGGCACCGGGGCGGGCGATCAGCGGCGGGGCCATGTGGTAGGTGAGGCGCAGATCGCCCTCGAACACGGCTTCCGCCTTGCTCCGCGTGTCCGCCATCAGCCGGGCCACCTCGTATTCATCCTTGTAGGCCAGGAGCTTGTGATAGCCGAGCGCCACCGCCTCGCGCAGTCCTTCCGGCGCGGCGTCGACCAGCGCGCGGTAACGCCGGGCAAGCCGCGCGTTCTGGTAGGCCACCAGGTGCGCCTCGCGGTAGGCGACGCGCTCCGCCAGCGGGGCCTCACCCGTCTCGACCGCGCCGCCGATGTGGCGCGCCGCCTCGGCCGGGTGCAGCACCGCCCAGCGGCCGAGATCGAAGGCGCGCCGGTTCGCCTCCACGGCCTGCGCGTTCAGCCCGATCGCCTCGAAGATCGCCGCCCGGCCCACCGGCACGAGGCCCTTCTGCCAGGCCGCGCCCAGCACCATCATGTTGGAATAGATGCTGTCACCCAGCAGCGCGCGGGCCAGTTCGCTGGCGTCGAACAGCGTCAGCCGATCCTTCAACCTGGCCTCAAGAGACATCCCCAACCCCTTGCCCGGAATTCGAAATTCCGGATCACGGGTGAAGGCGCCGGTGATCGTTTCGTGCCCGTCCACCACCGCGCCGGTGCGCCCTGCCTGCAAGAGCGAAAGCGTGGCGGGGCTGGCCGACACCACCAGGTCGCCGCCGATCAGCGCATCGGCCTCGCCGGTGGCCACGCGAATCGCGGTGATGTGTTCCGGCTTCTCGGCGATGCGCAGATGCACCGTCACCGCGCCGCCCTTCTGGGCGATCCCGGTCATGTCGATCAGCGCCGCGCCCTTGCCCTCCAGATGCGCGGCCTGCGCCAGAACCGCGCCGATGGTGACCACGCCGGTGCCGCCGACGCCCGTCACGATCGTATTCCATGTGCCTGAAATCGCGGGGCTTTCCGGCTCCGGCATGTTTGGCAGGTCGATCCGCGCCTCGGCCTCGCGGCGCAGCTTGCCGCCCTCCACCGTCACGAATGAGGGGCAGAACCCCTTGAGGCAGGAGAAATCCTTGTTGCAGGCGGATTGGTCCACCGCCCGTTTGCGGCCCAGTTCCGTCTCCACCGGCACGATCGCGACGCAGTTCGACTGCACGCCGCAATCACCGCAGCCCTCGCAGATGTCGGTGTTGATGAACACCCGCCGGTCGGGGTCGGGAAAAGCCCCGCGCTTGCGGCGGCGGCGCTTCTCGGCGGCGCAGGTCTGCACGTAAAGAAGAACCGTCACACCCTTGATTTCACGCAATTCCTTCTGCACCGCGTCCAGTTCGTCGCGGGTCCGCCGCGCGACGGCGGAGGGGAAAGCCGAAAGGTCGATCTCTTCCTTCGGGTCGTGCACCAGCACCACCTTCGCCGCCCCCGCCGCGACCATCTCGGCGGCGACCTTCTGCGGATCGAGCCCGCCATCGTTGGCCTGCCCGCCGGTCATCGCAACGGCATCGTTGTAGAGCAGCTTGTAGGTGGCGTTGACGCCCGAAGCGATGGCGGCGCGGATCGCCATGATGCCGGAGTGGTTATAGGTACCGTCGCCCATGTTGACGAAAACGTGGGGACGGGTGGAAAACGGCGCCTCGCCGATCCAGTTCGCGCCTTCGCCGCCCATCTGGGTGAAGCCCTCGGTTTCGCGCTCCATGAATTGCACGAGGTAATGACAGCCGATCCCGGCATAGGCGCGGCTTCCCTCGGGCACCTTGGTGGAGGTGTTGTGCGGGCAACCGGCGCAGAAATAGGGCAGCCGGGTGGCCAGCGCCGCGCCGTTATCGGCCCGGCGGCTCTCGGCAAGGCGGGCGCGGGCGGCGCGCAAGCCCTCGCTGTCGCGCCCCTCGGCCGCGAGCAAGGCGCCGATCTTCTCGCCGATCATCACCGGGTCGAGCACGCCGTGCGCGGGGAACAGCTCCGCCCCGTCCGCATCGCGCGCGCCCAGCACGCGCAAGCTTGCGCGGCCGAACAACAGGTCTTTCGCCTGCCCCTCGATCACCTTGCGCTTTTCCTCGACGCAGACGATCAGCTCCAGCCCCTCGGCCCATTCAGCGAAACTCGCCCGGTCGAGCGGCCAGATCTGGCCGACCTTGTAGGCCGTCACCCCGAGCCGCTCCGCCTCGTCCGCGCCGATGCCGAGCAACTCCAGCGCATGGGCGAGGTCGAGCCAGGATTTGCCCGCCGCGACGAACCCGATCTTCGCGCCCGGCTGGCCCAGCATCCGCCGGTCGATCCGGTTGGCCCGCGCGAAGGCCTGCGCCGCGGGGATCTTGTGGGCGTGGAGCCGCGGCTCCTGCGGCACGCGGTCGTCGACCAGGCGGATGTTCAGCCCGCCCTCGGGCATGTCGAACGCCGGCATGACGAACGCCATCCGCTCAAGCCGGGCATCCACCACGGCGGTGCTTTCCACCGTGTCCTTTATAAGCTTCAGCCCGACCCAGAGCCCGGCGAACCGGCTGAGCGCCCAGCCGTAGAGCCCGTAGTCGAGCACCTCCTGCACCCCGGCGGGCGACAGAACCGGCATCCCGGCGTCGATCGCGGCCCAGTCGGAGGCATGCACCACGGTGGAACTTTCGCCGGTGTGATCGTCGCCCATCGCCACCAGCACGCCGCCATGCGGGCTGGTGCCCGCCATGTTGACGTGGCGCAGAACGTCGCCGGAACGGTCCACGCCCGGCCCCTTGCCATACCACAGACCGAAAACGCCATCGAAACGCCCCTCGCCGCGCAGTTCCGCCTGCTGGCTGCCCCAGAGCGCGGTGGCGGCGAGATCCTCGTTCAGCGCCGGCTCGAAGCGGATATCGGCGGCCTCCAACGCGGCACGCTGGCGCGTCATCCAGGCATCGACCGCCCCCAGCGGCGAGCCGCGGTAGCCGGTGACGTAGCCTGCGGTATTCAGCCCCGACGCCCGGTCGCGCGCCTTCTGCATCAGAACCAGCCGCACCAGCGCCTGCGTGCCGGTGATCAGCACCGGGCTGGCGGCCAGATCGAACCGCTCTTCAAGGCTGGGAACATGCTTGGACATCGCGCACCGCTGCTGAAACGGCCGGCAAACCGGCAACAGGCCCGAGCCTAGCGGCAAAAAACGTGGCCGTAAAACGACAAACCGGGCCAGCCCCTTGGCTTTTCACATGACCGTGCCGATCTCATGGTATACGAATGTTCACGGTAACACCTACCCCCCGGGATGCAGATGGATTGGGACAAGCTCAGGATTTTTCACGCGGTGGCGGATGCGGGGTCTCTCACGCATGCGGGCGATACCCTTAACCTCAGCCAATCGGCGGTGTCGCGCCAGATCCGCGCGCTCGAGGAGAGCCTGAACGCCACGCTGTTCCACCGCCACGCGCGCGGGCTGATCCTGACCGAGCAGGGCGAGCTCCTGTTCGACGCCACCCGCGCCATGAGCCAGCGGCTCGAGGCGGCGGTGGCGCGCATCCGCGATTCTAAGGAGGAGGTGTTCGGCGAACTTCGGGTAACCACCACCACCGGCTTCGGCTCGCTCTGGCTCGCGCCCCGGCTGCCCAAGCTCTACGAACGCTACCCCGATCTCAAGATCGACCTGATGCTGGAGGAACGCGTGCTCGACCTGCCGATGCGCGAGGCCGATGTGGCGATCCGGATGAAGGAACCGAGCCAGGCCGATCTCGTGCGCAAGCGGCTGATGAGCGTCAACATGCGGCTCTACGCGATGCCGGGCTATCTCGACGCCCACGGCCGCCCGACCCGGCCGGAAGACCTGCACGAGCATCGGCTGATCTGCATGAACACCACCACCGCCCAGGTCAGCGCCGGCGCAAGCTACGTGCAGGAGCTGCTGACCCATGACGTCAAGTCGCTGCTCACCGTCAACAATTACTTCGGCGTGCTTCAGGCGGTGCTGAACGGCCTCGGCATCGGCGTTCTTCCCGATTACGTGGTGCACGATTTTCCCGATCTCGAACGGGTGCTGCCTGCCTCGCAATCGAACGAAATCCCGGTTTTCCTCGCCTTTCCAGAGGAATTGCGCCATTCCAAGCGCGTCGCGGCGTTCCGCGATTTCGTCACCGAGGAAATCTTCGAGTTCCGCCGCCGGTCCGCGACCTGACGCAAGGTCATGTGAGGCCGGCGAGCAACAGGCGCGAACTATGCGCTGACCGCATAGCTGCATTGCAGCATTTCTGCTTGAACCATAGGCACCACCCCCATAAATGAGCTTCAAAGTTGATCACCGAGGAAACTCAGATCAGCTTTTACCTCCCTGTTGGACTTAGGCCGGGCCTTGTGCCCGGCTTTTTTTTGGCCAGCCGCCGCACCGCGCGCCATCGCCCCGGCGCCATGGGTTTGACACCGGTCAAGGCGCCCCCGCCCCGAAAGCCCGATGATCGCCCCGCATATCCACGGGAGGCGTTCGCGATGACCACCGGCTTTTCCATTCCATCCAGGGCGATCATTCCGTTTCTTGCGCTCGCCTTCGGCCTCGCCTGGGGCCTGTTCGTCGTCCTGCTCACCATCCCCGACACGGTGGCCGAGGTTTTCGGCCCGATGAGCGCCTCCAACCCGCTGTTCATCCTCGCGGTCTATTCCCCGGCCCTCGCCGCCTTCATCGTGCTCGTGCTCTACGGCGGGGTCACCGCGATCAGGCCCTTCGCGAAACGCCTTCTGCTGTGGCGCATTTCGCCGATCTGGCTGGCATTCGTCGTGCTCGGCATCCCCGCCGTCCATGTCGTGGGCGCGGCGATCAAGGGCGGCCCGCTCGTCGCCCCGCTCCCCGAGGGCGGGATGTCCGGGCTGCTCGGCGTGCTCGCCTTCATGCTCCTGCTCGGCCCGGTCGAAGAATTGGGCTGGCGCGGCATCGCTCTGCCGATCCTTCAGCGCCACATGGCGCCGCTTTGGGCCGGCATCGTGCTGGGGCTGATCTGGGGCATCTGGCACCTGCCCGCCTTCCTGGCCTCGGGCACACCGCAAAGCGGCTGGAGCTTCATGCCCTTCCTCGGGGGCGCCGTCGCGGTCAGCGTGATCCTCGTCCCGCTGTTCAACGCCACGCGTGGCAGCCTGCTCTGGGCCGCGTTGTTCCACTTCCAGCTCAACAACCCGCTGTCGCCCGATGGCCAGCCCTGGGACATGGCCGTCTTCGCGCTCGTGGCGGTGATCGTGGTGGTGCTGAACCGCGAGACGATGCTGAAACGGGGGCATGGGGTGACGCAGGTCACCTGATCCCCCTTTCCCAAGCCCGCCCCATACCGTATGAAACCCGCCAACGAAGCTGCCGCAGGGGATAATGCCGTGACCCAAGAGCCCGAGATCACCGAAGACCTGATCGCAGCCCACGGGATCAAGCCCGACGAATACGCCAATATCCTGCGCATCCTGAACCGGGCGCCGAACTTCACCGAGCTCGGCATCTTCTCGGCGATGTGGAACGAGCATTGTTCCTACAAGTCGTCAAAGAAATGGCTGCGCACCTTGCCCACCGAGGGGCCGCAGGTGATCTGCGGGCCGGGCGAGAACGCCGGCATCGTCGATATCGGCGACGGCCAGGCGCTGGTGTTCAAGATGGAAAGCCACAACCACCCCTCCTACATCGAGCCCTACCAGGGCGCCGCCACCGGCGTCGGCGGCATCCTGCGCGACGTCTTCACCATGGGCGCGCGCCCGATCGCGGCAATGAACAGCTTGAGCTTCGGCGAGGTCGACCACCCCAAGACCAGGCGCCTCGTGCACGGCGTCGTCGAAGGGATCGGCGGCTACGGCAACTGCTTCGGCGTGCCCACCATCGGCGGCGAAGTGCGCTTCCATTCCGCCTACAACGGCAACTGCCTCGTCAACGCTTTCGCCGCAGGGCTGATCGACGCCGACAAGATCTTCTACTCCGCCGCTTCCGGCGTCGGCATGCCGGTGGTCTATCTCGGCGCGAAAACCGGGCGCGACGGCGTCGGCGGCGCCACCATGGCGAGCGCCGAGTTCGACGACACGATCGAGGAAAAGCGCCCCACCGTGCAGGTCGGCGACCCGTTCACCGAGAAACGGCTGATGGAGGCCACGCTGGAACTCATGGCCACCGGCGCGGTGATCTCGATCCAGGACATGGGCGCGGCAGGGCTGACCTGTTCGGCGGTGGAGATGGGCGACAAGGGCGGCCTCGGCATTCGCCTCGACCTCGACAACGTGCCGCAGCGCGAAGAGAACATGACTCCTTACGAGATGATGCTGTCGGAAAGCCAGGAGCGCATGCTCATGGTGCTCGAGCCCTCGAAGGAGGCCGAGGCGCGGGCGGTGTTCGAGAAATGGGATCTCGATTTCGCCATCGTCGGCGAAACGCTGCCCGAGGATCGCTTCGTCATCATGCACCAGGGCGCGTGCAAGGCAGATCTGCCCCTGCGCGCGCTCTCCGGCGAAGCGCCGGAATATGACCGCCCCTGGGAAGAAACCGCGCCCGCCGAGCCGCTCGACGACGTGCCGGGGATCGACCCGATCGACGGGCTGCGCGCGCTGATTTCGTCGCCGAACTACGCCGCCAAGCAGTGGGTCTACGAGCAATACGACCACATGGTCATGGCCGACACGGTGCGCGCGCCCGGCCTCGGCGCCGGCGTGGTGCGGGTGCATGGCACCAACAAGGCCATCGCCTTCACCTCCGACGTCACCCCGCGCTACGTGAAGGCCAACCCGGTCGAGGGCGGCAAGCAGGCGGTGGCGGAAGCCTACCGCAACCTCACCGCCGTGGGGGCGACGCCGCTCGCCACCACCGACAATCTCAACTTCGGCAACCCCGAAAAGCCCGAGATCATGGGCCAGTTCGTCGGCGCCATCAAGGGCATCGGTGAAGCCGTGGCGGCGCTCGACATGCCGATCGTCTCCGGCAACGTCTCGCTCTACAACGAAACCGACGGGGTGGGCATCCTGCCCACGCCGACCATCGGCGCGGTCGGGCTGATCCGTGACATCGACGCGGAACTGATCTCGGGGCAGGTCCGCGAGGGCCACGTCGCGCTGCTGATCGGGGAAACCAAGGGCCACCTCGGCCAGTCGGCGCTGCTCGCGGAGGTGTTCCACCGCGAAGACGGCGACGCGCCGCAGGTCGACCTCGTGGCCGAGAAGCGCCACGGCGATTTCATCCTCGCCAACCGCGCCCTGATCAAGGCCTGCACCGATCTCTCCGATGGCGGGCTCGCGCTCGCCGCCTTCGAGATGGCCGAGGCCGCCGGCGTGGGCGTGCACCTCGAGGCGCACGACACCCCCACCCTGTTCGGCGAAGACCAGGCGCGCTACCTCGTCGCCTGCAACTTCGACGAGGCCGAAGCCCTGATGGTCGAGGCCGGCAAGCTCGGCATCCCGATCGAAACCGTGGGCCGCTTCACCGGCCACGCCATCCGCCTCGGCGGCTCCGACGCGCCGCTGGAAGACCTGGCGCAGATCTACCGCACCAGCTTCGAGGCCCGGGCCACCTGAGCGCCGCCGGTCTTCCAGGGTCCAAAAAATACCGCACCGGAGTGTCACGCCGCAGGCATGCCTTGGGCACGACGGGTGTGAAACCCCGGCCCTGCCCTTGCAAACCGCGCGCACCCACGTCATCGAAAGCCATGAGCCAGATTCCCGACCTCACCCCCGACTGCGACGCCTGCGCCGCGCTGTGCTGCATGGCGCTCGCCTTCGACGCCGGCGAAGACTTCGCCATCGACAAGCCCGCCGGCCTGCCCTGCCCAAACCTCGAAGCCGATCTCGGCTGCGCGCTCTACACCCGGCTCGAGGACGCGGGCTTTTCCGGCTGTGCGCGTTACGATTGCCACGGCGCGGGCCAGCGGGTGACGCAGGAGTTGTTCGACGGGCGCGACTGGCGCGCCGAACCGGCGCTGGCCAAGCCGATGATCTCGGCCTTCGCCAACATGCGCAAGGTGCACGACGGGATCGAGCTGCTGCTGGCCGCCGGGCGGCTCGATCTGCCCGCGCCGCTCGAGGAGGAACGCGAAGACCTGCTCGAGGCCTACGCCCGCCCCGACTGGACCGAAAACAGCCTCGCCGCCTTCCCCGCATCCGACGCCCCGGCCCGCCTCGCCGCCTTCCTGCCGCGCCTGCGCGACTGGGTGTGAGACGGGTTCCCCTTGCGGCCAGCCCCTTACCCGCCTAAATTTGTCGGAAACCATGGAACGGGGAGAGCGCGCATGGCTATGGAAGGACAGGAAATCGAAGCCCTGATCCGGGAAGAATTTCCGCAAGCGAAGATCACGATCACCGACATGGCCGGCGACGGCAACCACTGGGCCGCCGAGGTCATCGACGAAAGCTTCCGCGGGCTGAACCGCGTGCAGCAGCAGCGAAAGGTCTATGCCGCGCTCAAGGGCAGGATGGACGGACCCAACGGTGCGCTCCACGCGCTCGCGCTGACAACCAAGGCCCCCGATTGACAGACCACACGGAAAACAACGCGACGCGAACAGGAAAGGCAACATCATGAGCGTTAAGGACAGCATCCGCGACACCGTCACCAGCAACAACGTGGTGCTCTACATGAAGGGCACCAAGGACATGCCGCAATGCGGCTTCTCCAGCCGCGTGGCGGGGGTGCTCAATTTCATGGGCGTCGATTTCGTCGACGTGAACGTGCTCGCCGACGAGCAGATCCGCCAGGGCATCAAGGATTACTCCGATTGGCCCACGATCCCGCAACTCTACGTGAAGGGCGAATTCGTCGGCGGCTCGGACATCATCACCGAGATGACGCTCTCGGGCGAACTCGACCAGTTGTTCGATGACAAGGGCGTCGCCTATTCCAAGGAAGCCGCCGACAAGATCCGCGAAGCCAACGGCTGATCGCCCCGGCCTGACCGAAAAACGCCGTCCCGTTTGCGCGGGGCGGCGTTTTGCATGTCCCGAGACCGTCCAAGCCGTTTTCCGTTGCGGAAAACGCCACGGTTTCCGATGCGGAAACCGGTCCGAAATCCGCCACGGATTTCGCTCCCGCCTCAGCCGGCCGCTTTTTCTTCCACCGCCATGGCGATGGCCTCGGCGCGCGCGGCGATCTCGGCCATCGTGTCCACCACCCCTTCGGGCAGCCGCGCGGCCTTTGCCGCGCCCTGAGCCTCGGCCAGTTGCGCCTCCAGCTCGGCGATGCGCTTCTCGGCGAGCTTGAGGTTGTCGTCGATGCCGGCGGTCTTGTCGGCGAGCATCAGCCCGGCCATCAGCAGCATCCGGCTCTCGGTGAGGTGGCGGATCTGGGCCACCAGCGTCTGCGCCTCGGTGTCGAGCATCGTCGCGGCGGCGCGCAGGAAATGCTCCTCGCCCTCCTGGCAGGCAACCTCGAATTCGCGGTTGCCGATGGTGATTGTCACGTCAGGCATCGGCATTCTCCCCTTCGCCGGTTGCGCGCACCCCGGCCTCGGCCTCGGCCACCAGCGCGCCCAGTTCGCCCAGAACCGCGTCCAGTTCGGCCCGGTCGGCGCCCTGTGTCGCGCGCAGGCCCTCCAGCTCGGCCATCATCGACTTGTTGACGAGGTGCGGCTCGGCGACGCCATTGGAAATCGCCTCGCGCAGCGCGGCGTTATTGGCGCGCAGTTCCGCGTTCACCCGTCCGAGACGGGCCACCGCGGCCTCCTCCGCTTCCATCAGCCCGCGAAGCCGCTCAACTTCGCGCGCCAGCGTCTCGACCGCGCTGTCCTGCCTGGCCTTGATCGCGCGCACCCGCTCCTCGAGCTGGGCGTTCGCCGTGCGCTCCTCTTCGAGTGCCGCGGTCAGCCGCGCCACCTCGCCCTCGTCGGCCGCCGGCGCCTCGGGCGCCCTGTCCAGCGCCTCGAGCCCGGTGCCGATCCGGTCGAGCGCCGCGGTGATCCTGGCCTGGAGATCGGAAATGTCCGTCATGTCTGCCCGCACGTCCTTGATTGTTTCCCATACCCGGGCCGCCCGTATTTCGTGCGCGTGGCGCGAATCGCGGGGCCGCGACCCTTCAGGCGAGTTTATCGAACTCCCCCGCCGAATGCGCCCCCCTTTGCTCTCAGTCACTTGGGGGGCACGCTTGATCTTGCCGCCCCGGCTGCTATGCACGGGCGCGTGAATGCAATCGCCTGAGAGGAACGGCCCCGTGGACATCGCAACGCTTCGTGACAATCACCCCGAACACTGGATGCGCGCGGCCGCCGTGCGGATGCTCGCCGTCGACGCCGTTCAGGCGGCGAATTCCGGCCACCCCGGCATGCCGATGGGCATGGCCGACGTCGCCACCGTGCTGTTCTCCAAGCACCTCAAGTTCGACCCGAAGGCCCCGAAATGGCCCGACCGCGACCGTTTCGTGCTCTCCGCCGGTCACGGCTCGATGCTGCTCTATGCGCTCCTGCACCTCACCGGCTACGAAGACATGACGATCGAGCAGATCAAGAACTTCCGCCAATGGGGTTCGATCACCGCCGGCCACCCGGAATACGGCCACGCCACCGGGATCGAAACCACCACCGGCCCGCTTGGCCAGGGCATCGCCACCGCCGTGGGCATGGCGATGGCCGAGGAGGCACTGCGCGCACGTTTCGGGCGCCGGGTGCAGGACCATTTCACCTACGTTATCGCCGGCGACGGCTGCCTGATGGAAGGGGTGTCGCATGAGGCGATCGGGATCGCGGGCAAGCAGAAGCTCGGGCGCCTGGTCGTGCTCTGGGACAACAACAACATCTCCATCGACGGCGAGATTTCGCTTTCCGACGTGACCGACCAGCGCGCCCGCTTCAAGGCCGCCGGCTGGCAGGTGCTGGCCTGCGACGGGCATGACCCCGACGACATCGACCGCGCGCTGACCGAAGCGAAATCCTCGAAGAAGCCCACGCTGATCGACTGCAAGACGCATATCGGCCTGGGTTCCGCGGTTCAGGACACCGCCAAGGCGCATGGTTCCCCGCTCGGGGCCGAGAACATCGAATCCTTGCGCGAAACCTATGGCTGGCCCCATGCGCCCTTCGAGATCCCCGCCGATATCGCCGGCTGGTGGAAGGAGATCGGCGCGCGCGGCGCGCAGGTGCGTGCGGAATGGAATGACCGCGTCGCCGCCCTCTCCGAGCAGCGCCAGAAGGAGATTGCCCGGGTGTTCGAAGGCACCCCCCCGCGCCGTCTCTCGGCGACGATCAAGGCGCTGAAAAAGCAGGTTTCCGACGAGGGGCCGAAGGTCGCCACCCGCAAGAGCTCCGAGATGGCGCTGGAGGTTATCAACCCGATCATGCCCGAGACCATCGGCGGCTCGGCCGATCTCACCGGCTCCAACAACACGCTCACCGCCGGTCTGGGCATCTTCGACGCCACCAACCGCAAGGGCCGCTACGTGCATTACGGCATCCGCGAGCACGCCATGGCGGCGGCGATGAACGGCATGGCGCTGCATGGTGGCATTCGTCCCTATGGCGGCACCTTCATGGTGTTCACCGATTACGCCCGCCCCGCGATGCGGCTCTCGGCACTGATGGGGGTGCCCACCGTTTACGTGATGACGCATGATTCGATCGGTCTCGGCGAAGACGGCCCCACCCACCAGCCGGTGGAGCACCTCGCGATCTGCCGCGCCACGCCCAACACCTGGACCTTCCGCCCCTGCGACACGGTCGAGACCGCAGAAGCCTGGGAACTGGCGCTGACCTCGCAACGCACCCCCTCGGTGCTGGCGCTCAGCCGGCAGGGCCTGCCCACGCTGCGCCGCGAACACAAGGCGAAGAACCTCACCGCGCAAGGCGCCTACGTGCTGGCCGAGGCCGGGGCCAAGCGCCGGGCGATCCTGATCGCCACCGGCTCCGAGGTCGAGATCGCCATCGCCGCGCGCGAACTGCTGGAGGCCGAGGGGATCGGCACCCGCGTCGTCTCGATGCCGTCGATGGAGCTGTTCGCCGCGCAGGACGAAAGCTACCGCCGCAAGGTGCTGCCGGCCGGGCCGGTGCGCGTTGCCATCGAGGCCGGCGTGCGCGCGGGCGGCTGGGATCGCTGGCTCCTTGGCGAGCGCGGCCGCGAGGCGAAGGCCGGGTTTGTCGGGATGGAGAGCTTCGGCGCCTCCGCGCCGGCCCCGCGCCTCTACGAGGAATTCGGGATCACCGCGGATGCCGTGGTCGAACAGGTCAAGACCCTGCTCGGCTGATCCGCGCGCCGCTGTCACGACACCAAGCCGCCCCGGTGAACCGCCGGGGCGGCTTTGCTTTTGCCCGGCCGGTTGCACCTGTGCGCCGTTCATTCACCGCACCGCCGTAGAAGCGGAGCCACAAAAGCAGAAGGGGGCGCCGAAGCGCCCCCTCCCCTAAGCCATGCCTTGTTCCGAGGTCAGAACCGGTAGGACACCGCCAGAATACCCTGGTGCAGCGTGTTCGGGCCGGTCGGTTCGTAGGTGTAACGATACCGTCCGGTCAGGATGATGTTCTCGGTCGCCTTGACCGAGAGGCCGGCACCGGCCGACACGCCGAAGAGATCCGCCGGCGAGAGGTAGGAACCGCCGAAGGTGACATGCGGCATCACATCGCCTGCGTCATAGCCGACGATTGCGTCGAGACCGAAGAAATGGTTACCGGCGGGGTTGAACACGTAGTTGTAGCTGAGTTCACCACCGATGACCAAATCACCCATGTCTTGCAGGTATCCGGCGTGGACACCCGCGCCCCAGGCGTTGGTGCCGCCCGTGACGCCGCCCGTGCCGTTGATACCGGCGTAGAAACCGGTCCAGTCGGACGCGGGCTCCACGTACTGCGGCATCGGCGTCGGCTCGACGACCGGGTCCTGAAGGCTACCGGCAGCCGCCGGCATGGCGGCGAACATTGCGATTGCGGTTGTCGCGAAAAGTTTCTTGAACATCGAAAACCTCCTTTGGTTTATCACGGGAGCCGTGAACTTCGAGGTTGTAACTGTACGATCATTACATACCCGCGGAGCCTGTCTGTCAAAGCCAACAGCGCCGACCGCCGTAAAGAATTCGTGTCTGTTGCAACTCCGTATCGCCTTTCGCCGCAAGTGACCGAAACCGGCGGAATGGCGCCGATCGCAGCCCCCGAAACGGGCCCCATTTGCCTCGTGCCGCTCACACCGGCCGCGCATCGACTCACGCCTGCACGGCGCCCTCCCGGCCCTTTCAATGACCCTGGGTCTTGCCCGTCAGTGCCGCGATCGCCGGTTGGATCACCCGCGTCGCCAGCGGGATCAGCAGCACCCCGAGGGCAAGGCCGAACAGCCCGTCGAGCGCCGCCGTCACCAGCCAGCCGGCGACGTCCGCCCAGCCCGCCGCGACGGCGAGCGCCACGACCTCCGACCAGTGGTGCACGAAATCGTAAACCGGGTGCCAGCCCAGCTGGTGCAGCCCATGCACCACGATGTTGCCGCCGACCCAGAGCATCGCGGCGGTGCCCACCAGAGTCAGCAACCGCATCACGCCGGGCATCGCCTTCACGATTCCGCGCCCGAGCGCCCGGGTCAGCCCGAGCCGTCCGCGCGCCGTCATCACGAGGCCGATATCGTCCATCTTCACCAGCAGCGCGACCGAGCCGTAAACCACCACGGTGATCCCCACCGCCACGAGCGCCAGCGTGGCGGCCTCGATCACGAGTGTCGATTTCGGTATCGCCGCCAGCGCGATCGTCATGATCTCGGCCGACAGGATGAAATCGGTCTTGATCGCTCCCGCCACCTTTTCGCGCTCGAGGTGCATCGGATCGCCCGGCTCGGTCTTGGCGGCGTCGATCACCTGTTCATGCGGGAACAGCGTGTGCCAGACCTTCTCCGCCCCCTCGAAGCAGAGATAGGCGCCCCCCAGCATCAGCAGCGGCGTGATCGCCCAGGGCGCGAAGCTCGACAGCATTAGCCCGAGCGGCAGCAGGACGATCAGCTTGTTGCGGATCGAGCCGAGCGCGATCCGGCCCACGATCGGCAATTCCCGCGCCGGGGCGAAGCCGTGCACGTATTTCGGCGTCACCGCCGCGTCGTCGATCGCCGCGCCGGCCGCCTTGGCGCCCGCCTTCGCCGCCTGCCCGGCCACATCATCGACCGACGCCGCCGCCACCTTGGCGATCCCCGCCACGTCATCGAGTAGCGCCAGAAGCCCGCTCATGCCATCCTCCACCACCGGTTCCGACGCTCACGCTACAGCATTGCGCGAGAGGCGCAACGGCCGGCAAGGCCGCATCCCCCCGGGCAGCGCTTGGGCCAATAACCTGGAAACATGCGTTGAACTCCCCGCGCCGGGCGCGGCTGCCCGGGCGGCTGACCGGGCGCGCATGGCCAGCGTGATCCCGGTCGACCCGGCGCCGCTCGCACCCGTGCGGGGCAGCTTTTTTCTTGCCCCTCCGCCGCTGATCGGCAAAGTCCTGTTCATGACCAACAAGATCGCCCTTGCGCTCGGCCTGCTCCTCGTCGCGGTTTTCGCGGTGGATGCCTATGCCTACGGCGGCACGCTGCCGGTGTTCCTCGGCAAGAAGCTGTTCGATCTGCTTGACTGGATCGCCTTCTGGCGCTGAAACATGCCTTCGCCGCATGGCCGTCATGCCTTGACACGCCCGCGCCTATCCCGAAGGTTGGCACCGGTATTTCACCCCCCGAGCGGGGCCCAACTCTCAACCCGAGGATGAATAAATGACGGTCAAGGTAGCCATCAACGGTTTCGGACGGATCGGGCGCAACGTGCTGCGCGCGCTCGAGGAATCTGGGCGCAAGGATATCGAGGTGGTGGCGATCAACGATCTCGGCCCGGTCGAGACCAACGCCCACCTGTTGCAGTTCGACAGCGTGCACGGCCGGTTTCCCAAGGATGTGAAGGTGAACGGCAACACCATCGACGCCGGCTCCGGCCCGATCGAAGTGACCGCGATCCGCGATCCGAAGGAACTGCCCTGGGGCGATGTCGATATCGTGATGGAATGCACCGGCATTTTCACCGACCGTGACAAGGCCGCGATCCACCTCGAGAACGGCTCGTCGCGCGTGCTCGTCTCGGCCCCCTCCAAGGGCGCCGACAAAACCATCGTCTACGGCGTGAACCACGAGGTGCTCAGCGCCGACGACGTGATCGTCTCCAACGCGTCCTGCACCACCAACTGCCTCGCGCCGGTGGCCAAGGTTCTGAACGACACCGTGGGCATCAAGCGCGGCTTCATGACCACGATCCACTCCTATACCGGTGACCAGCCGACGCTTGATACGATGCACAAGGATCTCTACCGCGCCCGCGCGGCGGCGATGAGCATGATCCCCACCTCGACGGGCGCCGCCAAGGCGGTGGGCCTGGTGCTGCCGGAGTTGAACGGGCTGCTCGATGGCGTGGCAATCCGGGTGCCGACGCCGAACGTCTCGGTCGTCGATCTCACCTTCGAGGCGGGCAAGGAAACCAGCGTCGAGGAGATCAACGACGCGATCCGCGCCGCCGCCGATGGCCCGCTCAAGGGCGTTCTGGGCTACACCGACCTGCCGAACGTCTCGATCGACTTCAACCACAACCCCAATTCCTCCACCTTCCACATGGACCAGACCAAGGTGATGGACGGCAACTTCGTGCGCATCCTGACCTGGTATGACAACGAATGGGGCTTCTCCAACCGCATGCTCGATACCGCGGTGGAAATGGGCAAATACCTCTGATCCCGGCGCATATCCGCCACCCGATCACGCGAAGGCCGCCCCACCGGGCGGCCTTTTTCTTTGGTTTCAGGCGGTTGCGAGCCATGCACCCAGCGCAGGGCCGTTATCGCTAACTGCCGGTTGTGCTGCGCCGCGGCATCCCCAGATTGGAGGCGAAGGCAACCAGTGACCAAAAGGAGATCGTCATGACCGCCTATGAAAAAATCCGAGAGATCATCGCCAAGCGCGCGCTCTACCACAAGACCCGCCGCGAGATCGAGGCCCTGCCCGTCGACCTCGCGATCGAGGACATGGGGCTCAACCCCTACGACGCGAAAGCGATCGCCCGGCGCGCCGTCTACGGCTGACGCGCCCGGCGCCCGGGCTCGGGGTCAGCCCCCGAGCCGGGCCTCTAGCCGCGCGCGCACCTCGGGCGTGACGAACTTGGACACGTCGCCGCCCAGCCGCGCGATTTCCTTGACGAGTTTCGAGGCGATCGGCTGGAACTTGGCCTCGGCCATCAGGAACACGGTTTCGACCGAGGCATCGAGCGCCCGGTTCATTCCGACCATCTGGTATTCGTATTCGAAATCGGCCACCGCGCGCAGCCCGCGCAGGATGATCTGCGCGCCCACGTCATGGGCGCAGTCGATCAGCAGGTTGTCGAACGGGTGCACCACGATCTCGGTGCCGGTCTCGGCCATGATCTTCGTCGCCTCGGCCTCCACCATCGCAACCCGGTCATCGAGCGGGAACAGCGGCCCCTTGCCCTCGTTGATCGCCACCGCGATCACCAGCCGGTCGACGAGCAGGCAGCCACGCCGGATGATGTCGAGATGTCCGAGCGTGATCGGGTCGAACGTGCCGGGATATAGGCCGATGCGCATGGGCGTGCTCCTCAGATATTGCGGCGCACGCAACATTATTTCCCCAACAGGCGCAAGACCTTTCTGCGCTGCGGCGCCGCCCTCGCGCGAAGGGTCAGTATCCCATGATCATCGCCTTGAGGGATTCGTTCTGCGCCGAGAGTTCGTTGAGCCGCCCCTTCACCACGTCGCCGATCGAGACCATGCCGACGAGCTCGCCGTCGGCCATCACCGGCATGTGCCGGAACCGCCCCTCGGTCATCATCTGCAGCACCCGAAGCGCCCTGTCGCCGGGGATGCAAGAGATGATGTCACGGGTCATCAGGTCGTCGACCGGATCATTCAGGCAGCCACCGCCGCGCTTGCCCAGTTCGCGCACGATGTCGCGCTCGGTGATGATGCCGAGCGGCACCAGCCCGTCGTTCGACACGATCAGCGCGCCGATCCCGCGGCTCGACAGGATGCTGGCCGCTTCGCTCACCGCTGTTCCGGGCGCAACGGTGAGCACCCCCTCGATATCCTTCTCCTTCAGGATCTGGCTGATGAGCATGACTGGTCCTCCCTGGCGCCCTGCGGGCGATCTTTTACTTGTTGATTAAGCCTGCTCAGGGTCCGGCGACTTGTCAAGTCAGGCCATGGCCTCCAGCCGCGCAACCTCGGCGCGCAACCCCTGGGCGATCATGTCCCCCACCCGGTGCAACCGCCCGTTCCGGGCATCGGCCGCGTGGCGCACGAGGTAATAGCTGCGGGTGAGCGAGAACGTCCCCGCCAGAACCTTCTGCAGGCCCGGTACGAAGGGCAGCGAGAAATCATGCGCGATGCCCAGCCCGGCCGCCTCGCGCAGAAAGCCCAGTTGTACCGAAACCGCGTTCGACGCCAGCGCCACGCCCTCGGCCCCGATCTCGGCGAGATAGTCCAGCTCGGCGTCGAAGATCATGTCGGGGATGTAGCCGATCACCGGGTGGGCGGCGACATCCTCGAGGCGTTCGATCGGCCGCGCCGTAGCGAGGTAGTCGCGGTGGGCGACGAGGTGCAGGTGATAATCGGTGATCTTCTGCACCGTCAGCCGCCCCGCCGCCGGGGGCGACACGGTGATGGCGAAATCCGCCTCGCGCCGCGACAGGTTCACCACCCGGGGCAGCGCCACGATCTGCATGTCGAGGCCGGGATGACGCGCCCTGATCCCGGCGCAGACGCGCGGTAGGAGAAAGTTGGCACAGCCGTCGGGTGCACCGATCCGCACCTGTCCGGTGAGCCGGTCAGCTGCTCCGCTGAGCGCCTCGACCCCCTGCGCCACCGCCTGCTCGACCGCCTCGGCATGGGCGAGCAGACGCTCCCCCGCCACCGTCAGCCCATAGCCCGAGGGCGCGCGCTGGAAGAGCGCCGCCCCCATCGCCTCTTCGAGCCGGGCGATGCGACGGCCCACCGTGGCCGGATCGCGTTTCAACACCCGCCCGGCCGCCGAAAGGCTCTCGCCGCGGGCCACGGCGAGGAAAACGCGCAGATCGTCCCAGTCCGGATCCATCGCCTGCCTTTGCAATTTCGCAAGACACCTTTGAGAGGTTTCGCCTTTTCCCGGCAAATTTGCAAGAATACTCTGCGCGAAACCAAAGGAGACACGCCATGTACGAAGTCGAACACTGGATCAACGGCCAAAGGGTCAAGGGAGCCTCCGGCCGTTTCGCCGATGTCTACAACCCCGCCACCGGCGAGGTGCAGGGCAAGGTGTCGCTGGCAAGCCCGGCCGAGCTTGACGCGGCGGTGAACAAGGCCGCCGCGGCGCAGGCGGACTGGGCCCGGGTCAACCCGCAACGCCGCGCCCGGGTGATGATGAAATTCGCCCAGCTCATCGAGCGCGACATGGACAAGTTGGCCGAAACCCTCAGCCGTGAACACGGCAAGACGCTGCCCGACGCCAAGGGCGACATCCAGCGCGGGCTCGAGGTGGTCGAGGTCTGCATGGGCGCACCGCACATGCTCAAGGGCGAATATACCGACTCCGGCGGCCCCGGCATCGACCTCTACTCGATGCGCCAGCCGCTCGGCGTGGTGGCCGGGATCACCCCGTTCAACTTCCCCGCCATGATCCCGCTGTGGAAGCTTGCCCCTGCGATCAGCGCGGGCAACGCGATGGTGCTCAAGCCCTCCGAACGCACGCCCTCCACATCCGTGATGCTGGCGGAACTGCTGCAGGAGGCGGGCTTGCCCGATGGCGTGTTGCAGGTGGTGCACGGCGACAAGGAAGCGGTCGATGCGATCCTCGATAACGACGTGGTGCAGGCGGTGGGCTTTGTCGGCTCCACCCCGATCGCGCAGTACATCTACGGCCGGGCGGCGGCGAACGGCAAGCGCGCGCAGTGCTTCGGCGGCGCCAAGAACCACATGATCATCATGCCCGATGCCGACATGGAAAAGGCCGCCGACGCGCTGGTGGGCGCGGGCTACGGCGCCGCGGGCGAACGCTGCATGGCGATCTCGGTGGCGGTGCCGGTTGGCCATGAGACCGCCGACCGGCTGGTGGAACTGCTGGTGCCCCGGATCGAGAAGCTGAAGGTCGGCCCCTACACCGCCGGCGACGATCTCGATTACGGCCCGCTGATCACGGGCCAGGCGATGGAGCGCGTGAAGGGGCTGATCTCCAGCGGCGTCGACCAGGGCGCCACGCTGGTGACCGACGGGCGCGACTTCAAGCTGCAGGGCTACGAGAACGGCTTTTTCGTCGGCCCCACCCTGTTCGACAACGTGACCCCGGAGATGGACATCTACCGCGAAGAGATCTTCGGCCCGGTGCTGAGCCAGGTGCGGGCGGCGAGCTACGAGGATGCGCTCGGGCTGGTGATGGACAACGACTACGGCAACGGCACCGCGATCTTCACCGCCGATGGCGACACCGCGCGCGATTTCGCCAGCCGGGTCAACGTCGGGATGGTGGGGATCAACTTCCCGATCCCGGTGCCGCTCAGCTACCACACCTTCGGCGGCTGGAAGAAATCGGCCTTCGGCGACCTCAACCAGTATGGCCCCGACGCCTTCCGCTTCTACACCCGCACCAAGACGGTCACCTCGCGCTGGTTCAGCCACGTCAAGGAAGGCGGCGAGTTCCACTTCAAGGCGATGGATTGAGAAGACCACGCGGCGGGCGTTCTGCGCGCCCGCCGGCTTCCCGGCATCGGCCCCCCGCGCGTGCGGATCAACCGCGCGGGATGGAAACGCCCCGGCGCCCGGCGAGATCGGTCACGTATTGCCAGGCCACCCGGCCCGAGCGCGCGCCGCGCGTGGCCTGCCATTCGATCGCCTCGGCGCGCAGGGTGTCGTCGTCGATCTCGATGCCAAAAGCATCGGCATAGCCCCGGATCATCGCGAGATATTCGTCCTGCGAACAGGGATGGAACCCGAGCCAGAGCCCGAAGCGATCGGAGAGCGACACCTTCTCCTCCACCGCTTCACCGGGGTTGATCGCGGTGGAACGCTCGTTCTCGATCATGTCGCGCGGCATCAGGTGGCGGCGGTTGGAGGTGGCGTAGAACACCACGTTGTCGGGACGCCCCTCGATGCCGCCGTCGAGCACCGCCTTGAGGCTCTTGTAATGCTCGTCGTCATGGCTGAACGACAGATCGTCGCAAAACAGGAGGAACCGGTGCGGCGCGTCGCGCAGGTGGGTCAGGAGCCGTCCCACCGAGGGCAGATCCTCGCGCTGGAGTTCGACGATCTTGAGCGGCAGCCCCTCGGCGCTCACCGCCGCGTGCACCGCCTTGACCAGCGACGACTTGCCCATCCCCCGTGAGCCCCAGAGCAGCGCGTTGTTGGCGGGCAGGCCGCGCGCGAAGCGGCGGGTGTTGTCGAGCAGCGTGTCGCGGGCGCGGTCAACGCCGATCAGCAGCCCGATATCGACCCGGGCGACCTGCTCGACCGGGATCAGCCGGTCGGGCGAGACGTGCCAGACGAAGGCCTCGGCGGCGGCGAAATCGGGCGCGGCCAGGGGGGCCGGGGCGATCCGTTCCAGCGCCTCGGCGATGCGGGCAAACAGGGATTCGGTCATGTGTCTCTCTTCGGATCGTCCGCGTCCGGCCCGTCGTCGTCACCTTCCGGCCCGTCCTCGTCGATCTCCCAAATGCTCTCGTCGTCAGCGGCGTCGGCCGCCTCTTCGTCGTCGTCGAATTCCTTGAAGATCGGGTCGTCGTCGGGGTTTTCAGGCGTTTCGCCGCCTTCGGCTTCGCCGCCCTCGGTCTCGTCGTCATCCTCGAACCAGAGACCCTCGGCCCGCAGCTCCTCTTCGCGCTTCCTCTCGAAGCGGCGCACGAGCTGGATCGAAATCTCGTAAAGCCCGTAGACCACCACGAACAGGATCAACTGGGTGATCACGTCGGGCGGGGTGACAACGGCGGCCAGCGCCAGGATGCCGACGACGGCATATTTGCGCACGCCCGCGAGGCCGGCGGATGTGGCAAGCCCGGCGCGGCCCATCAGCGTCAGCAACACCGGCAACTGGAACGACAGCCCGAAGGCCACGATCAGTTTGAGCGTGATGTCGAGGGTTTCGTTCACCTTACCCTGGAAGACGATGTCGATGCCCTTCTTGCCCTCGGGCACGACCGCCGTCACGCCCTCGCCGGGAACCTGGTCGAAAAACGCGGTGAAGATTGAGGCGGTATCGGCAAAGCCGAGGAAAAACTTCATCGCCAGCGGGGTGACGACGAGGTGCGCGAAGGTGGCGCCGGCAAGGAACATTGCGGGCGAGGCGATCAGGAAGGGCAGGAACGCCGCCTTTTCCTTCTTGTAGAGTCCCGGCGCGACAAATCGCCAGAGTTGGTTGGCGACGAAGGGGAAGGAGATCATCAACCCCGCCACCATCGCGATGCGGATCAGGGTGAAGAAGTATTCCTGCGGCGCGGTATACTGCATCACCGGGTTGGGATTGCCCAGGGCACGCATGCTGGCCTCGATCGGCACCAGCAGCCAGTCGAGCAGGGTGCCGGCGAAAACGAAGGCGATCACGAACCCCACGAGGAAGTAGAGCACCGCCCGGATCAGGCGGTTGCGCAACTCGGCCAGGTGCTCGATCAGCGGCGCGGAGCTGTCTTCGATCTCGTCATCGGTGCGGCTCATGCGTCGTCGGCCTTGTCAGATTTCGCCGTCCTGGTCTTGGCGGTCTTCGCGGCGGGCTTGGCGGCGGGCTTCTTCGCGGGCGCTGCCGTCGCGGGTTTCTTTGCCGCGGGTTTCGCCGCGGCGGGCTTGGCAGCGGGTTTCTTCGCGGCTGGCTTTTTCGCGGCGGGCTTCTTGGCTGCGGGCTTGTCTCCAGCCGGCTTCTTCTCCGGCGTGGCTTTCTCGGCGGCGTCGCTCGCCTCTGCCGCGGGGGCCGCGGTCTGCGCCGGTTTCTGCACCGGCTTCGGCCGCTCCGGCGGCTTGCCCTTCACCGGCTTCTTCGCGGTCTCACCTGCCGCCTTCTCGGCCGCCTCGCGGTCAAGCCGCGCCTGGCCCACCTTTTCGGTGGCGGCGCGGATCTTCTCGATATCGGCCTGGCGCTCGGGGTCGAGCCCCTTCGAGATCGCCTCTTCGCTGGTCTCGCCTTCCTTAGGTTTCGACGGCTTGGTCGGGTCCCATTTCTCGAACGAGTCCGCGGCCTGGTTGAGCTTGTCGAGCCCGTAGCTGCGTGGATTGGTGAGGCCCTTGAGCTCCTTCGATGCCTCGCGCATGCCGCTTTCATCAGCGGCGGCGTTCATCGCCGAGGTGAACTCACGACCAAGCGAGCGCAGCCGTGCGGTGAACCGCCCCAGCGTGCGGAACATTCCCGGCAGGTCTTTCGGCCCCACCACGATCAACGCGATGATGCCGATGACGAGAAGCTCGGTGAAACCGATGTCGAACATGGCCGCGCCCCCGGTTCAGATCAGGCGTCGTCCTTGTCCTTTTCGGGGGTGACGTCTTTCGCGTCAGCCGCCGCCTGATCCTCGACTTCTTTCTTGCCCTCTTCGACTCCCTTCTTGAAGGAAGTGATCCCCTTGCCGACTTCGCCCATCAACGAGGCGATCTTGCCGCGCCCGAAGAGGACGAGAACGACAACCGCAATCAGCAAGACTTGCCATGGCCCAAGAGACATTCGCTTTCCTTTCGCGGAACGTTTTTCCAACTCCCGCCCGTATCTATTGCTTCCGGACGGAAGATCAAAGCCCGAATGCGGGCGCACGCGCAAGAAAATGCCGGTGCCGGCTCAATCGGCGCGCCGGCGCCAGTCTTTGCTGGGGATCACCGGGAAGACGAAACAGCGATCACGCCGGATCGCGATCCACAGATGCGTGCCGGCCTTGGGCAGGAACACGCTCGGCACCGTGGCCTTGAGCAGCGAGCCGTCGAAATCCATGCGGAACTCGACGAGGCTTTCCTTGCCGATGAAGCGTGCGCGCTCCACCACGCCCCGCGCCCAGACGCCGTGCTCGGGGCTGGGTGCCGGCCCCTGCCCGCCGCGGTCGAAGTCGATCTTGATGTGCTGCGGGCGGATCACGATCTCGACCTCGGTGCCGTCGGCCTGGCCCGGCGCCATGAACTTTCCGAACGCGGTTTCGGTGAGCAATCCCTGCACCCGGCCCCGGATCACGTTGATATCGGAGAAAAACGCCGCCGCCTCGCGATCGACCGGCGCGTTGTAGACGTTGTAGGGCGCGCCCTGCTGCACGATGCGCCCGCGGCGCATCAGCGCGATCTCGTCGGCCATGCGCATAGCCTCTTCGGGCTCGTGCGTCACCAGCAGAACCGCCGTGCCCTCGTCTTTCAGGATCGACAGGGTTTCGTCGCGGATGCCGTCGCGCAGGCGATTGTCGAGGCCGGAAAACGGCTCGTCCATCAGCATGATGCGGGGCCGCGGGGCCAGAGCCCGCGCCAGCGCCACACGCTGTTGTTCGCCGCCGGAAAGCTCGTGCGGGTAGCTGTCGATGTAGCGCAGAAGCCCGACCTTATCGAGCAGCTCGTGCACCCTCAGCCGCTTCTCGGTGCGGGTTCCGTCGAGGCCGAAGGCGATGTTGTCGAACACGCTGAGATGCGGGAACAGCGCGAAATCCTGGAACATCAGCCCTGTGCCGCGTTTCTCCGGCGGCACGAAAAAGCCGGGCGCGACGATTCGCTCGCCGTCGATGCGAATCTCCCCCTCGTCGGGCCAGTCGACCCCGGCGATGATCCGCAGCGTGGTGGACTTGCCGCAGCCGGAGGGGCCGAGCAGGCATGTCACCTGCCCCGGCATCACGCTCAGCGACACCTCGCTCACCACCGGCACGCCGCCGAAACGCCGGGTGATGTTCCTCACTTCCAGCCGTGGTGTCATGCCCGCGTCGACCCGCCCATACCCGATTAATCTTATCGGAATAGTTCCATTTCGCTGCAGATAGCAGCAAATCTCCGGCGCGGGCAAGCCTCGCCGGTCTCATCATGGCCCAAATGCGCGGCCGTTGCCAGCCCGGCCCGGGCCGGGCTCAGATGGTCGCGTTCACCTCGCCGCCATCGGCGAGGATGTTCTGCCCGACGATGAAGGCCGCCTGTTGCGAGCACAGGAACGCGCAAGCGGCGCCGAATTCCTCGGGCGTGCCGTCGCGCCCCACCGGGTTGGTGGCGAGGCGTTGGGCCTTCTGCGTGTCGATGCTGATGCCCTTGAGCTCGGCGTTGCGGGCGTCCATCGTGCGGATGCGGTCGGTGTCATGCGAGCCGGGCAGCAGGTTGTTGATCGTCACCCCCGAATGCGCAACCTGCCGCGCGGTGCCGGCCACGAAGCCGGTCAACCCGGCGCGCGCCGAGTTCGAAAGGCCCAGCGCCGCCAGCGGCGCCTTGACCGCGCGGCTGGTGATGTTGATCACGCGGCCCCAGCCGCGCGCCATCATCCCCGGCACCAGCGCCTGGATCAGCGCCACCGGGGTGAGCATGTTGGCGTCGAGCGCGGCGATGAAGTCGTCGCGGTCCCAGTCCGTCCAGGTGCCCGGCGGCGGACCCCCGGCGTTGGTGACGAGGATATCCACCTCGCCGGCCACCGCGAGCACCTCGGCGCGGCCTGCCTCGGTGGTGATATCGGCGGCTACAGTCTCGACCGGAACGCCGAAACGGTCACGAATCTCCGCCGCCGTCGCCTCGAGCGCCTCGGCGCCGCGCGCGTTCAGCACGAGGCTCACCCCCTCGCCTGCCAGCGCCTCGGCACAGCCGCGCCCTAGGCCTTTGGAGGAGGCGCAGACCAGCGCCCGTTTCCCACGTAATCCGAAGTCCATCGCCATCTCTCCCGCGTTGTTCACCTTCGCCTAGCAAAGGCCGAGCGATTCGCCCATGCCGGGGGGTGGTTGCCGGCGGCGCGACAATCCTCTGCGCAGCGCCGCACCTGGCCCTGGACCGGCAACAATTCGCCATGCGCGACAGGCCGGGATCGCTTTGTTTTCATGCCTTCGTTGACCCGATCGCCGCCGAAGCATAGGATCTCATGGCTGCGGTGGGGGCCGCGTGGGAGCTGTCATGTCATTTCAACCGATCCAGGTCGAGTTGCCGGTCCGGCATATCTCGGTGTTCCCGGCCGAGGCCTTTCGCGCCATTCATGGCGTGAACGAGGGCGATCCGCTCACCGATGCGTCGGACCTCCTGCACGAAGACATCTACGCGCTCGACGAAGACGCCCAGCCGCTGCGGCTCGGGCTGGCCTCGGATGGCACGCCGGTGTTCCGCGTTGCCGCCGGCAGTGCCACCGGCCGGCCCGGCGCGCCGGTCCACCTCGACAGCCTGCTCACCTTCATGGGGCCGGCGGGAGAAACCCGCGAGGCGCTGGTTTTCGTCGAGGTCGATGCCGCCACGGGCACGATCTCGCAGGTTTACCTCCACCCGCTCGCCCCGTTCGCGGCGAAGGCCGGTTACACCCTTGTCACCGTCGAGCACGAGGCGGCCGCCGCGCGGCTCGCCGCCACCGCCACCGTTGCCTTCACCCGCGGCACCCAGATCACCATGGCCGATGGCCGCCAGGTGCCGATCGAGGCGATCCGCCCCGGCGACAAGGTGCTCACCCGCGATTCCGGCCCGCAGGCGGTGCGCTGGACCGGGGTTCAGACCCTGCGCGCCACCGGCGCCTTCGCGCCGATCACCATCGCCCCGGGCACGCTCAACAACACCGGCAGGCTGGTGGTCAGCCCGAACCACCGGCTGTTCATCTACCAGCGCGTCGACGCGCTCGGCGCCGGACGCAAGGAGATCCTCGTCAAGGCCGGGCTCCTGGTGAACGGCACCAGCGTGACGCAGGAGCCGGGCGGCTTCGTGGATTATTTCCAGATCCTGTTCGACAAGCACGAGATCATCTACGCCGAGGGCATCGCCGCCGAGAGCCTCTTCGTCGACACCACGACAAGGCCGGTTCTGCCCGAGGAAGTGGCAAGGCGGCTGCAGGACCGGCCCGAAAGCGCGCGTCTGCCCGGTCACGAACTGGGCGAGGCCGATCTGGCGCGCAGCGCGAGCGCGGTCGCGATGCTCAAGCGCATCTCGGCGCTCTGAAACCGCGCCGGTCCCCGCCCGGCCCTGTCGCGCTTGCCGCGCCCCCCCGCCTCGCTTATATCCGCGGCCATGTTGGACGTCGCTCATAACCGCCCCGCCCTGCCGCCGGAGATCGCCCGGCGCCGGACCTTTGCCATCATCTCGCACCCGGATGCGGGCAAGACGACGCTGACCGAGAAATTCCTGCTCTACGGCGGCGCGATCCAGATGGCGGGCCAGGTGCGCGCCAAGGGCGAGGCCCGGCGCACCCGCTCCGACTTCATGCAGATGGAGAAGGACCGGGGGATTTCGGTCTCCGCCTCGGCGATGAGCTTCGACTTCGGCCCCTACCGCTTCAACCTCGTCGACACTCCCGGCCACTCCGATTTCTCGGAAGACACCTACCGCACCCTGACGGCGGTGGATGCCGCGATCATGGTGATCGACGGCGCCAAGGGCGTCGAGAGCCAGACCCGCAAGCTGTTCGAGGTCTGCCGGATGCGCGACCTTCCGATCCTGACCTTCTGCAACAAGATGGACCGCGAGGCGCGCGACACCTTCGAGATCATCGACGAGATCCAGGAATTGCTGGCGATCCACGTCACCCCGGCCTCCTGGCCAATCGGCATGGGGCGCGATTTCCTCGGCTGCTACGATCTCGTCCATGACCGGCTCGAACTGATGGACCGCGCCGACCGCAACAAGGTGGCCGAATCGATCGAGATCGACGGGCTGGACGACCCCCGCCTAGCCGAGCACGTGCCCCAACACCTGCTCGAGAAGCTGCGCGAGGAGGTCGAGATGGCGCGCGAGCTGCTGCCCACGCTCGACGCCGAAGAGGTGGCCGCAGGGATGATGACGCCGATCTGGTTCGGCTCCGCGATCAACTCCTTCGGGGTGAAGGAACTGATGAAGGGCATCGCCGAATACGGCCCCGAGCCGCAGCCGCAATCGGCCGAGCCGCGCCAGATCGCGCCGGAAGAAAAGAACGTGACCGGCTTCGTCTTCAAGGTTCAGGCCAACATGGACGCCAAGCACCGCGACCGCGTGGCCTTCGTCCGCATGGCCTCGGGCCACTTCAAGCGCGGCATGAAGCTCATGCACGTGCGCACGAAAAAGCCGATGGCGATCTCCAACCCGGTAATGTTTCTCGCCTCCGACCGCGAGCTTGCCGAGGAAGCCTGGGCCGGCGACATCATCGGCATCCCCAACCACGGGCAATTGCGCATCGGCGACACGCTGACCGAGGGCGAGGCCCTGCGCGTCACCGGCATCCCCTCCTTCGCGCCGGAACTTCTGCAAGGCGTGCGCGCGGGCGACCCGATGAAGGCCAAGCACCTCGAAAAGGCGCTGATGCAATTCGCCGAGGAAGGCGCCGCCAAGGTGTTCAAGCCCGATATCGGCTCGGGCTTCATCGTCGGCGTCGTGGGCGCGCTGCAATTCGAGGTTCTGGCCAGCCGGATCGAGCTGGAATACGGGCTGCCGGTGCGCTTCGAGGCCTCGCAGTTCAAATCCGCCCGCTGGGTGACCGGCCCGAAGGCCGAGATGGACCGTTTCATCAGCGCCAACAAGCAGCACATCGCCCACGACAACGACGGCGACGTGGTCTACCTCACCCGCCTGCAATGGGACATCGACCGGGCCGAACGGGATTATCCGGAGCTGACGCTGTCGGCCACCAAGGAAATGCACGGGGACTGAACCCGTGCAGGAACGCTATCTCGGCGACAGCCACGATTTCCTGAAATACGCCGTTCTGAAGGCGTTGCACGCCGGGCTTGGCGGACCCGTGGGGCTGAACTGGTATCTCACCCACCCCGAGACGGTCGACCCGTGCGGCAATGGAGACGGCGAGAAGCGCCATCACCTCACCCAGCCGGTCTGGCGCAACTGCGACCCCGATCTCCTGGCCGGGATGGCGGCGTTTTCCGATCCTTCCGGCCGCACGCTTGCGCGTTTCGAGGCGAGCGACATCCTGCCCGCCGATACGCGATATATGTCGGACCCGGTGCCGACCGACCGCGACGCTCGGGCAGACTGGCATCGCCGCGCCCTCGACCTGCTCGCGCCCTGCACGGCCGTTTTCCTGGATCCCGATAACGGCTTCGAAGTGCGCTCGATGACCCGAAAGCGCAGCCCGAAATACGCACTCTTCGAGGAAGTGCACGCCTACCGCGCGAGGGGTCAGGCGGTGGTCACGATCCAGTTCGCGCCCCGGCGTCCGCTGGCCGACGTGGCGCGCGAGATGCTCGCCCGCCACAGCACGGCATTCCCCGAAGACCGCGGGTTGGCGATGTTGCGCGGGCGCAGCGCCCCGAACATCCTGCTACAGCTGGCGGCACCGCCCGCCCGGCAAAACGCCTTGCGCGAGGCGTTGGACGCGCTTGTCCACCGCCTGCCCGGCAAACTCGAATGGATCGCCGCATGACCACCGCCATCCCGCGCAAGATCGTCGCCGAGGCCCTTGGGGTCGACGAGGCCAGCCTGCCTCCCGGCGACCTGCCGCTCGACCGGCTCGCCGCGCGCTTTCTCGCCTACCTGCGCGCCGGCGACGGGGAATCCCCGGCCCCCGCCACGCACCCCGACGCATGGACCGTCGCCCTTTTCGACGCGCTGGTGCGCGATCACCCCGGCCCCGCGCTCGCCGCGATCCGCGCCGCGCTCGCGGCCTGCGCAAGCCCCGAGGACGTGGCGATGGTGGCCGCCGGCCCGCTCGAAGACGCGATCGGCGCGCAGGGGTCGGCGCTGATCGACGAGATCGAGCACCTCGCCGCCACCGCGCCGCGCTTCGCCTATGCGCTCACCGGGGTCTGGCCGGGCGAACCCGGCGCCGCGCCGCTCCTCTGGGCGAGGATCGAGGCGGCGCGGGCGGGTGTTCCCGGCCTCGACGACGGCGCGCCGCTGCCGCCCGCCGACGGGCTGGGCTGAGCTGAGCCGGTCAGGCCAGCTTGGCGTCCATCGTGATCTCGCAGCCGAGCAGTTGCGAGATCGGGCAGCCGGTCTCGGCGGCTTCGGCCGCTTTGAGGATCGCCGCCTCGTCACCCGGCGCCTTGATCGTGGTTTCGAGATGCGCGTTCACGATCTTCGGGCCATCCTCCATCGACAGCGAGATCGTCGAGCGGGTTTCGATCCGCTCGGCGGTGATCCCCTGTTCGGCGAGGATGTTGGCGAGCGCCATCGAAAAGCAGGCGGCATGGGCCGCGCCGATCAGCTCTTCGGGGTTGGTGCCCGGCTTGTCTTCGAACCGTTCGCGAAAATCGTAGGCCACGCCGTCGAGCACGCCACTCTGCGACGAAAGATGCCCCTGCCCGTCTTTCAACGTGCCTTCCCAGATCGCGCTTCCGTGTTTCCTGATCATGTCGTCCTCCTGTTCGCTATGCCCCATTGTGCCGCCCGCACCACCGCCCCTGTCAAGAGCCGCCGCCGTGATCGCCGCGCAACGCCGATCTCCTTGACCTTTCCGCGCTCGCCCGGTAATGCGTCACACATCAAGACGCCCCGGCAATCCGGCCGGGCGGGCCGCGCTGATTTTGCGGCCAGTTGCGCCGCGAACCCAGACGAAAGGCACCACTTGACCAAATTCTCCGAACTCAACCTGAGCCCGAAAGTTCTCAAGGCCGTCGAAGAGGCAGGCTACGAGACCCCGACCCCGATTCAGGAAGGCGCGATCCCGCCGGCCCTCGAGGGCCGC
This sequence comes from Sinisalibacter lacisalsi, assembly GCF_014640115.1. Classification (GTDB taxonomy): domain Bacteria; phylum Pseudomonadota; class Alphaproteobacteria; order Rhodobacterales; family Rhodobacteraceae; genus Sinisalibacter; species Sinisalibacter lacisalsi. Next base: position 716,056 of record NZ_BMGI01000002.1, read on the forward strand.
GACGTGCTCGGCATCGCCCAGACCGGCACCGGCAAGACGGCCTCCTTCGTGCTGCCGATGATCACCCAGCTCGCCCGCGGCCGCGCCCGGGCGCGGATGCCGCGCAGCCTCGTGCTCTGCCCCACCCGCGAGCTCGCCGCGCAGGTTGCCGAGAACTTCGAGAACTACGCCAAGTACGTGAAGCTCACCAAGGCGCTGCTGATCGGCGGCGTCAGCTTCAAGGAACAGGATCAGCTGATCGACCGCGGCGTCGACGTTCTGATCGCAACGCCGGGCCGCCTGCTCGACCATTTCGAGCGCGGCAAGCTCTTGCTCACCGGCGTGCAGATCATGGTGGTCGATGAGGCCGACCGGATGCTCGACATGGGCTTCATCCCCGATATCGAGCGCATCTTCGGCCTCGTGCCCTTCACCCGGCAAACGCTGTTCTTCTCCGCCACCATGGCGCCGGAGATCGAGCGCATCACCAATACCTTCCTCTCCAGCCCCGCCCGCGTCGAAGTGGCCCGCCAGGCCACCGCCTCGGCGACGATCGAACAGGCGCTGGTGATGTTCAAACCCTCGCGCCGCGACCGCGCGGCGACCGAGAAGCGCGCCGTGCTGCGCGCGCTCATCGACGCCGAGGGCGAGGCCTGCACCAACGCCATCATCTTCTGCAACCGCAAGACGGACGTGGATATCGTCGCCAAGAGCCTCAAGAAGGGCGGCTACAATGCCGAACCGATCCACGGCGATCTCGACCAGTCCAAGCGCACGGCGGTGCTTCAGGGGTTCCGAGACGGCACGATCCGCTACCTCTGTGCCTCCGACGTCGCCGCGCGCGGGCTCGACATCCCGAACGTGAGCCACATCTTCAACTTCGACGTACCGAGCCACGCCGAAGACTACATCCACCGCATCGGCCGCACCGGCCGCGCCGGGCGCTCGGGCAAGACCTTCATGATCTGCGAGCCGCGCGACGAAAAGAACCTCGACGCGGTCGAACGCCTGATCGAGGGCCCCATTCCCCGCGTCGCCAACCCGCTTGGCGGCGGCCAGGACACGGCAGCCGAAGGCGCGCCGGCACCGCAGCCGGAACCCGAAGCGCCGCAGGCGGAAAAGAAACCGTCCTCGCGCAGCCGCAGCCGCAGCCGCAAACCCGCCGAGGAAGCTCCCGCAGCAGCCCCGGCACCGGCCCAAACGCCGGCACCGGCTGAGGAGGCCCCTGTGCGCGAAGAAAAACCGGCAAGCCGCCCGCGCTCTTCGGGCCGCGGCAAGGGCGACGACAAAGCCGTCGTCGGCATGGGCGACCACCTGCCCGGCTTCATCGCCCTGAGCTTCGAAGACCGGCGCGGCTGAACAGCCTCCCGCCTGTGGTAACCTTTTGTTTCGGTCCCGGTGCGATACTGCGGGTGAACCCCCCGCGAATCGCAAGGAGGCCGCATGAACCAGATCCAGCCGGACCAGCGCGCCCGCAAGCGCACCAGCTGCAGCAACCGGATCGAACTCCTTTTCGGTGAACACCGGCTGCCGGCCGAACTTCTCAACATCTCCTTCGCCGGTTTCCAAGCCCGCCTCGCCCCCGGCAGCGCCGGGGCGGACCTCGCCGCACTCGAGGCCGTGCGGTTCGAAGGCCTGCCGGCTGTCTCGGCCTCGGTGGTCTGGCACCACGGCGAGACCTTGGGCGCCGCCTTCGATGCGCCCGAAAAGGCCGGGCCGGTGATCGCCGGCTTCATCGAGCTTTTCGTGCCACCGGAAGGCTAGCCAGCCTCAGCCCTCCAGCCGGCTGACCACCACCGTCACCTCGGGTTTGCGGCCGATCTCGTCCTGCGTGACCTTCTTGGTGATCCGCACCAACTCGTCCTCGACCGCGGCGTCGTCGCGCAGGGTCCGGGCCTTGGCCCGCATCAGGAACTGGCCGAGATCCTGCTCCAGCACGTCGACCAGCGCCGCGCGCGACCGGCCGGTTTCGGGCAGGCCCATGGTTTCGACCCAGGGCTCTCCCAGCGCCTCGTTCCCCTCGAGGATGACGTTCACCATCACATGCCCATTCAGCGCCAGCCGGATCCGGTCGCGCACCACGCCATCGAGCGCGCCGATCAGAATATCGCCGTCGAGATAAACCCGCTCGGCTTCGACATGCTCCACGATATGCGGCCGCGCCCCGGTCAGGTCGCAGACCGCGCCGTTCACCACCACCAGCGAGACGCGGCCGTTGGCCTCCGCCAGCTTGGCGTGCTCGCGCAGGTGGCGGTGCTCCCCATGCATCGGGATCACGCATTCGGGGTTCACCAGCGCGTGCACCCGCTCCAGATCGGGGCGGTTGGCATGGCCCGAAACGTGATAGCGATCGTCCTCGGCGACGATATCCACCCCCATCTCGGAAAACGCGTTCATCGTGCGGATCACGCCGCGCTCGTTGCCGGGAATGGTCTTGGAGGAAAACAGGAAGGTATCGCCCTCGTTCATCTCCAGCCCGAGATACTTGCCGCGGCTGAGCTGCGCCGAGGCGGCGCGGCGCTCGCCCTGGCTGCCGGTCACGATCAGCATCAGGTTTTCACGCGGGAGGTCGCGCGCGTCTTCCGGCGTGATGGTGTGCGGGAAGGCATCGACCACGCCGGTTTTTTCCGCCACCTCGACCATCCGCCGCATCGCCCGGCCGAGCAGGCAGACCGAGCGGCCGGCGGCCAGCCCGGCCTCGGCGAGGGTTTTCACCCGGGCGACGTTGGAGGCGAAGGTGGTGGCCACCACCATGTGCGGCGCCGCGGCCACGAGCTTGCGGATCGGGTCTTTCAACTCGGCCTCGGACCGGCCGGGATGATGCGAGAACACGTTGGTGGAATCGCAGACCAGCGCGCGCACCCGGCCCTTGGTGGCCTCGCGCCAGAGCCCCTCGTCCCAGGGCTCACCCACGCCCGGGGCGGTGTCGAGCTTGAAGTCGCCGGTGTGCACGATCCGGCCGGCGGGGGTGTCGATCACCAGCGCCGCGCTTTCCGGGATCGAGTGCGAAACCGGCAGAAATGCCACCTTGAACGGCCCCGCCTCGATCCGCTCGGGCCAGGCGCCGACGATCTCCACGTTGGCCGGGTCCTGCCCCGCTTCCTCGAACTTAAGCTGCGCCAGGTGCCCGGTGAAGCTGCGCGCGTAAACCGGCGCGCGCAGGTCGGGCCAGAGCCGCCCCACCGCGCCGACGTGGTCTTCGTGCGCATGTGTGATGAAGATCGCCTCGATCCGCTCGGCGTTGTCGCGCAGAAAGCCGATATCGGGCAGGATCAGGTTGACCCCGGGCGTGGTGTCCATGTCGGGAAAGGTCACCCCGAGGTCGACGACGATCAGCCGCTCCTCGCCGGGGGCGCCGTAGCCGTAGACATAGGCGTTCATGCCGATCTCCCCCGCACCGCCGAGGGGAAGGTAGATCAGCCGGTTCTTGCTCATGGGTTGCCCTGCTCTTTGTTGTATTGATGAATTTTCACGAGGCCGTGCATCGTGAGATTGTCGGCGAAATGGTCGAACACCGGGGCGTGGCTCTGGAACAGCGGCGCGAGGCCGCCAGTGCCGACCACCGTCATCGGCCGGCCGTGCTCCTCGATGATCCGCGCCGAGATTTCCTTGATCAGCCCGACGTAGCCCCAGAAGATGCCCGATTGCATGCAGGCCACGGTATTGGTGCCGATCACGCGGTCGGGATAGGTGATGTCGACATGCGGCAGCGCCGCCGCCGCCATGTGCAGCGCCTCGAGGCTGAGGTTCACCCCCGGCGCGATCACCCCGCCGATATAGGCGCCGTCGCTGTCGACCACGTCGAAGGTGGTGGCGGTGCCGAAATCGACGACGATGATGTCGCCGCCGTAAAGATCGTGCCCGGCCACGGTGTTGACCAGCCGGTCGGGGCCGACTTGCGTGCCCGCATCCACCCGCACGTCGACCGGCAACAGGCACTCGGGCTTGCCGACGACAAGCGGGCGCAGGCCGAAGTAGCGGTCGGCGAAGACGCGCAGGTTGAACACCACGCGCGGCACGGTGGAGGAGATCACCACGCCCTTGATGTCGGGGGTGATGCCGTGGTGACGGGTGAGCGTGTCCCACCAGACAAAATACTGGTCGGCGGTGCGCTGGTGCTCGGTCGAGGTGCGCAGGGTGGCGAGAAACTTCTCGCCGTCCCAGATCGAGAACACGGTGTTGGTATTGCCGCAGTCGATGGCGAGAAGCATGCCTGCCCCTTCAGAAAAAAATGTCGCCCGCCGCGATGCGGTGCAGGCCGTGCGGCGTTGATAGGACAAGTTGCCCTGCCTCGTCCACCTCACGCATGACGCCCGTGATCTCGCTGCTCGTAAGGCGCGCGGTGACGGTCTCGCCAAGCCGGGCGGCGCGGGCGAGCCAGGCGGTGCGGATCGGCGCAAAGCCGAGATCGGCGAATTGCGCCTCCCAATGGGCATAGGCGGGGGCGAGGGCTTCGAGGAAATCGCCGGGCGGCACGGTCAGCCCGGTTTCGCCCGCGAGCGAGACCGGGCGCAGCGCGCCGGGCTCCACCTCGTCCGCCGCCGGCGCCTCGGCGAGGTTGACGCCGATGCCGATCGCCAGCCCCGAAAGCCGCCCACCCGCCGGCCGGCCTTCGAGCAGGATGCCCGCCACCTTGCCGCCGTTCAGCAGCACGTCGTTCGGCCATTTCAGCGCGAAGGACTCGGCCCGCCCGGTGAGGGCGGCAAAGGCGTCGAACAGCGCCAGCGCGGCGACGAAGGAGCGCAGCGGCGCGGCTTCGGGCGCGACGCGTGGCAACACCAGGGTTGCGGCGAAATTGCCCTCGGGGTTCGCCCAGGCCCGGCCCCGGCGCCCGCGCGCGGCGGTCTGCCGGGTCGCGGTGATCCAGGTCGGGCCTGACATTTCGCCGAACCGGCGCGCGGCCTCGTCGAGCGTGGAGCCGACTTCACCGAGCGGCACGTGCGCGTATCCCGGCGGCCAGTTCATCGCTGCCGCCGGGAGCACGCCGCCGCGCGGCGGCGCTTCACGCGGTCGCGCGACCGCGTGCGGCCGGACGGATCCGGCCTAGTTGACAAGGGCCGCCGCCGCCTGGGCCGCCGCGCCCTCGACGCCGAACAGGTTGATGACGCCGAGCAGCATCGCCGCCGCCGCGCCCATCAGCATCACCCAGGCGGCCGGGCTCATCGGGGTTTCGACCCGCTCCTCGGCCTCTCCGAAATACATGTAGTAGACGATGCGCAGGTAATAGAAGGCGCCGATCACGCTGGCGACCACGCCCGCCACCGCGAGCAGGGTCATGTCGGCCTGCACCGCCGCGCCCAGCACGTAGAGCTTGCCGAAGAAGCCCACCATCGGCGGCACGCCCGCGAGCGAGAACAGGAGCACCAGCATCGCCAGCGCCTTGACAGGTTCGCCCTTGGCGTATTGGTGCAGCGCTGCGATCTCGGTCACCGGCTTGCCGTCGCGCTCCATCGACATGATGAAGGCGAAGGTGCCCACGTTCATGGTCAGGTAGATCGCCATGTAGACCAGCATCGCCTGCACGCCATACTGGCTGCCCGCGGCGAGACCGATCAGGGCAAAGCCCATGTGGCTGATCGAGGAATAGGCCATCAGCCGCTTGATGTCGCGCTGGCCGATCGCTGCCACCGCACCGAGGAACATCGACAGAACCGCCATCAGCGCGATGATCTGGCTCCAGTCGCCCACCGCCTGCCCGAAGGCGTCGAACAGCACCCGGCCGAACAGCGCCATCGCCGCGAGCTTGGGGGCGGTGGCGAAGAAGGCCGTCACCGGCGTCGGCGCGCCTTCGTAGACATCCGGCGTCCACATGTGGAAGGGCACGGCGGAGACCTTGAAGGCGAGGCCCGCGACCACGAAGGTCAGGCCGAAGAGCAGGCCAAGCCCCATCTCGCCACCGCTGGCGGCGGCGAGGATGCCGTCGAACCCGGTGGTGCCGGCGTAGCCGTAGGTCAGCGACGCGCCATAGAGCAGGAGGCCGGAGGAGAGCGCGCCGAGGATGAAGTATTTCATCCCGGCTTCCGTCGATTTCACGCCGTCGCGGCGCATCGCGGCGACGACGTAGAGGGCCAGAGATTGCAGCTCCAGCCCCATGTAGAGCGTCATCAGGTCACCGGCGGAGACCATGATCATCATCCCTACCGTGGCGAGCGCGATGAGCAGCGGGTATTCGAAGCGCCCCAGCCCGCGACGGACCAGGGTATCCTGCCCCGCCAGCAGCACGGCGGCGGCGGCGACGAGGATGCCGACCTGCGCGAAGCGCCCGTAGGCATCTTCGAACAGGAGGCCGCCGAAGGCGCGCCCGTTCACCGCCTCGCCGAGGCCGATGAACAGCGCCAGCGCCAGCATCACCCCGGCCGTGGCCCAGGTGACGAGCGGCGTGGCCTTGTCCTTGCCGGTGTAGACGGCCGCCAGCAGCGCGAACATCGCGAAGACGGCGAGCAGCAATTCGGGCAGGATGGCTTGCAGATCGAACGCGGTCATGTCGTCCCCCTCAATTCGAGACCGTGGCACTGTCCGCGAGAGCGGGCAAGGCGGCGTGGTATTGGTCGAGCAGCGCGGTCACCGAGGGCCCGATCAGGTCGAGAACCAGGCTCGGGTAGACGCCGAGGATGAGGGTGGCGGCCACCAGCGGCGCGAAGATCGCCTTCTCGCGGGTGTCCATGTCGGTGATCGCCTTGAGGCTTTCCTTGATCAGGTCGCCGAAGACGACCCGGCGGTAGAGCCACAGCGCGTAGCCGGCCGACAGGATCACGCCGGTGGCGGCCACCGCGGCGATCCAGGTGTTGGCCTTGAACATGCCGACCAGCGTGAGGAATTCGCCGACGAAGCCGGAGGTGCCGGGCAGGCCGACGTTGGCCATGGTGAAGAACATGAACACCGCCGCATAGGCCGGCATCCGGTTCACGAGGCCCCCATAGGCGGCGATCTCGCGGGTGTGCATCCGGTCGTAGATCACGCCAACGGCGAGGAAGAGCGCGCCGGAGACGAAGCCGTGGGAGATCATCTGGAAGATCGCCCCGTCCACGCCCTGCTGGTTGGCCGCGAAGATGCCGGCGGTGACATAGCCCATGTGCGCCACCGAGGAATAGGCGATGAGCTTCTTCATGTCTTCCTGCACCAGCGCCACAAGCGAGGCCCAGACGATGGCGATCACCGAGAGCCAGAGCACGAGATCGGTCATCACCGCCGCCCCTTGCGGGAACATCGGCAGGCTGAAGCGCAGGAAGCCGTAGCCGCCCATCTTGAGCAGGATCGCCGCCAGCACCACCGAGCCGGCCGTGGGCGCCTGCACGTGCGCGTCGGGAAGCCAGGTGTGCACCGGCCACATCGGCATCTTCACCGCGAAGGAGGCGAAGAAGGCGAGGAACAGGAGCGTCTGCGCCCCGCCGACGACCTGGATCCCGAGGAGCGAGAAGCTTTCCGAGCCGAAGCTGTGGCGCATCAGCGCCGGGATGTCGGTCGTGCCCGCCTCGACATACATGTAGATCATCGCCACCAGCATCAGCACCGAGCCAAGGAAGGTGTAGAGGAAGAACTTGAAGGCGGCGTAGATCCGCTCCTTGCCGCCCCAGATGCCGATGATCAGGAACATCGGGATCAGGCCGGCCTCGAAGAACAGGTAGAACAGCACCAGGTCGAGCGCGACGAAGACGCCGATCATCAGCGTCTCGAGGATCAGGAAGGCGATCATGTATTCCTTCACCCGGGTCGTCACGCCCCAGGTGGAGGCGATCGCGATGGGCATGAGCGCCGTGGTCAGCATCACGAAGAGCACGCTGATGCCGTCGACGCCGAGCTTGTAGGTGAAGCCCATCAGCCAGGTGTGTTCCTCGACCAGCTGGAAACCGGTGTTGGCCGGTTCGAACTTGAACAGCACCGCGAGCGAGATCAGGAAGGTCGCCGTGGTCGCGGCCAGCGCAAGCCACTTGGCGTTGCGCTGCGCCGCCTCGTCGTCGCCGCGCAGGAAGGCCGCGAGGATGCCGGCTGCCACCAGCGGCAGGAAGGTGACGATCGAAAGCAGGTTGTCCATCAGTTCGCCCCTCCGGTGATCGCCATGATGGTGATGAGAACGACGATCCCGATGACCATCGCGAAGGCATAGGTGAAGACGTAGCCCGATTGCAGCCGCCCGGCGAGACGGGTGAACCAGGGCACCACGCCCATTGCCAGCCCGTTGATCGCACCGTCGATCACGTTGCCGTCGCCGCGCTTCCACAGGAACCGGCCGAGCGCCTTGGCGGGACGGACGAAGAGGAAATCGTAGGCCTCGTCGAAATACCACTTGTTGAGCAGGAAGCGGTAGAGGTGCGGCTGGCTGCGGGCGAGCCGCTTGGGCAGCGTCGGGTTGGCGATGTAGAACCACCAGGCGGTGGCGAAGCCGATCACCATGGCGACGAAGGGCGAGACCTTCACCCATGTCGGCGCGTGGTGGGCATCGTCGAGCACGTGGTTGTCAGGATGCATGAAGATCGCCCCCTCGGGCGCTGCGGCGACGGCGTGCGCGGCCTCTTCGCCTTCCCCGCCCTCATCGACGGCCTCGACCTGGTGCTCGGGGATGCCGAAGAAGCGGTTCACCTCCTCGTGCGAGCCGAAGAACGATCCATACCAGACCATACCCGAAAACACCGCGCCGAGCGCCAGAACGCCGAGCGGAATGGTCATCACGCGCGGGCTTTCATGGGCGTGTTCATGGGTGTGCTTGTCACCCCGCGGCTTGCCCCAGAAGGTCAGGAACATCAGCCGCCAGGAGTAGAACGAGGTGAACAGCGCCGCGACAACGAGCAGCCAGAACGCCGCGCCGCCATCGGTGCCGGCCCAGGCGCTCTCGATCACCGCGTCTTTCGACAGGAACCCGGCAAAGCCGATATGGGTGAGCGGAATGCCCACGCCGGTGATCGCCAGCGTGCCGATCAGCATGATCCAGAAGGTGATCGGGAATTTCGACTTGAGCCCGCCATAATTGCGCATGTCCTGCTCGTGGTGCATCCCGTGAATGACCGAGCCTGCGCCGAGGAACAGCATCGCCTTGAAGAAGGCGTGAGTGAAGAGGTGGAACATCGCCACCGAGTAGACGCCGACGCCGGCGGCCACGAACATGTAGCCGAGCTGCGACATCGTGGAATAGGCGATCACGCGCTTAATGTCGTTCTGCACGAGGCCGATGGTGGCGGCGACGAAGGCGGTGGCCGCACCGATCGCCACGATGAAGCCCATCGCCTGCGGCGCGTATTCCATCAACGGCGACATGCGGCTGACGAGGAACACCCCGGCCGTCACCATGGTGGCGGCGTGGATCAGGGCCGACACCGGGGTCGGGCCTTCCATCGCGTCCGGCAGCCAGGTGTGCAGGAACAGCTGCGCCGATTTGCCCATCGCGCCGACGAAGAGCAGGAAGGCGATGAGGTTGGCCGCGTTCCACTCGGTCCAGAGGAAGCGCACGTCGGTTTCGGCCAGCATCGGCGCGGCGGCGAACACCTCGTCGAGCCGGATCGAGTCGGTCAGCAGGAAGATCGCCGCGATGCCGAGCGCGAAGCCGAAATCGCCCACCCGGTTGACCACGAAGGCCTTGATCGCGGCGGCGTTGGCGGAGGGTTTCTTGTAGTAGAAGCCGATCAGAAGGTAGGAGGCCACGCCCACGCCTTCCCAGCCGAAGAACATCTGCAGCAGGTTGTCGGCGGTCACCAGCGCGAGCATCGAGAAGGTGAAGAAGCTCAGGTAGGCGAAGAAGCGCGGCCGGTAGCTTTCGGGCTCGAACTGGTCGTCATGCGCCATGTAACCCATCGAGTAGAGGTGCACGAGTGCCGAGATCGTGGTGACCACCACAAGCATGATCGAGGTGAGCCGGTCGAGCCGGATCGACCAGTCGGTCTGGAAGCTGCCGGAATCGATCCAGCGCATGATCTGGATGTGCTGGGTGCCCTCGGGCAGCCACAGGAACACGATCCACGACAGGAAAGCGGCGAGGAACAGCAGCCCGGTGGTGACCATCTGCGCCGCCCTGTCGCCGATGATCCGGTGGCCGAAGCCCGCGATGATGGCCCCGACGAGGGGCGCAAAGAGGATGATCTGAACCATGTGCCTCAGCCTTTCATCACGTTGACATCTTCCACCGCGATCGAGCCGCGGGTGCGGAAGAAGCTGACGAGGATCGCGAGGCCGATCGCGGCCTCGGCGGCGGCGACGGTGAGCACGAACAGGGTGAAGACCTGCCCGGTGAGATCACCGAGATAGGCCGAGAAGGCGACCAGGTTGATGTTGACCGCGAGCAGGATCAGCTCGATCGACATCAGGAGCACGATGATGTTCTTGCGATTGAGGAAGAGCCCGAAGATGCCGATGACGAAAAGCGCCGCCGCCAGCCCCAGGTAATGTTCAAGTCCAACCATGTCGTCCCTCGTTCGTTCCGCCTTCGACGGATGATTTTTGTCTCGTCACGCCCCGGCGCCGTGGCGCGCGGAGCTCGTTGCGACCTGCCGGCTCACAGCCCCTGCCCCGGCTTCACGTCGATCATCCTGATCGCCGCCTTCGGGTCGCGGTGCATCTGTTCGACCACGTTCTGGCGCTTGATGTCGCGGCGATGGCGCATGGTGAGCACGATCGCCCCGATCATCGCCACCAGCAGGACAAGGCCGGCCAGCTGGAACAGCAGGATGTAGTCGGTGTAGATCACCATCCCGAGCGCGGCGGTGTTCTGCACCTCGCCCGCCACCGGCGCGGCCAGCATCTCGACGCCATCCGCGGTGACCCAGGTGCCGAGGATCATCCCCAGCTCGACGAGCAGGATCACCCCGATCAGCAGAGCGATGGGCAGGTATTTCGCCATCCCCGCCCGCAATTCGGCGAAATCGACGTCGAGCATCATCACCACGAAGAGGAACAGCACCGCCACCGCGCCGACGTAGACGATCATCAAGAGCATCGCGATGAACTCGGCTCCGAGCAGCACGAAAAGACCCGTCGCCCCGATGAAAGCGGTGATCAGCCAGAGCACCGCGTGCACCGGGTTGCGGCTCACCACAGTGAACAGCCCCCCCACCAGCACGGTCAGCGCAAAGACGTAGAATGCAAATCCGGCGACGGTCATGCGCCCCCCTCCTCGTCAATTTCCGCAAAGACGCCCTTGGCGAGCTCCAATGCGCGGTTCATGGCCGGAAGCCCGCCCAGCATCGACATCTGGTAGATGACTTCCGCGATTTCCTTCTCGGTCGCGCCGGCCTCGCGCAGGTGGCGCACGGTGAGCGTGATCTGCGGCTCGGCATGGGCGCCGGTGGCCACCAGACCCGCCAGCGTGACCATGAGCCGGGTTTTCGCATCCAGCCCGTCGGGGTTGAAGGCATTGCCGAAGACAGCCTCCATCCAGTCGCGCGGCATGGTCGGCACGAGCTTTTCGAAGCCCTTTGGCGTGAACTCGGCCAGGCTCGGGTTCATCGCCCGCGCCATCGTCGCGGCCTGTTCCATCATCTGGGCATATGTGCGTGCGAAATCGCTCATCTGTAGGGCGCGTCCAGCTCCAGGTTACGGGCGATCTCGGCTTCCCAGCGATCGCCGTTGTCGAGCAGCTTGGCCTTGTCGTAGAAAAGCTCCTCTCGGGTTTCGGTGGCGAACTCGAAGTTCGGCCCCTCGACGATGGCATCCACCGGGCAGGCTTCCTCGCAGTAACCGCAGTAGATGCACTTGGTCATGTCGATGTCGTAGCGCGTGGTGCGGCGCGAACCGTCATCGCGCGGTTCGGCGTCGATGGTGATCGCCTGCGCCGGGCAGATCGCCTCGCACAGCTTGCAGGCGATGCAGCGTTCCTCGCCGTTGGGGTAGCGGCGCAGCGCGTGCTCGCCGCGGAAACGCGGGCTTAGGTGGCCCTTCTCGTAAGGGTAGTTCAGCGTCGCCTTGGGCTTGAAGAAATACTTCAGCCCCAGCTTGAAGCCGACGAGGAAATCCCAGAGCACGAAGTATTTCGCGGCGCGGACGTAGTCGAATGCCATGACTTCAGCCTCCCGTGGTCCAGCGGGCGTAAGTGCCCCAGAAAGCGCCGTATTGCGCGAAGAACGCCACCAGCACGACCCAGGCCAGCGACAGCGGCAGGAACACCTTCCAGCCGATCCGCATGAGCTGGTCGTAGCGGTAACGCGGCACCACCGCCTTGGTCATCATGAACAGGAACCAGAAGAACCCCATCTTGAGGAACATCCAGTGGATGCCGTCGGCCAGCCCCGGGATCGGCGACAGCCAGCCGCCGAAGAACAGGAGCGTGATCAGCGCCGTCATCAACGTGATCGCGACGTATTCGCCGATCATGTAGAGCAGGAAGGGGGTGGAGGAATATTCCACCTGGTAGCCGGCCACCAGTTCGGATTCGGCCTCCGGCAGGTCGAACGGCGGGCGGTTGGTCTCGGCCATCGCCGAGATGATGAACAAGAACACCATCGGGAAATGCGGCAGCCAGTACCATGAAAGCAGCCCCGCCCCGGCTTGCGCATTGACGATGGCGGTGAGGTTCATCGAGCCGGTGGAGATGATCACGCCGATGATAATCAGGCCGATCGAGACCTCGTAGGAGATCATCTGCGCCGCCGAACGGAGCGAGCCGAGGAATGGGTATTTCGAGTTCGAGGCCCAGCCGCCCATGATCACGCCGTAAACCTCGAGCGAGGAGACCGCGAAGATGAACAGGATCGCCACGTTGATATCGGCGAGCACCCAGCCCTCGTTGAACGGGATCACCGCCCAGGCCACCAGCGCCAGCACGAGGCTGAGCAGCGGCGCGAGGAAGAAGACGAACTTGTCGGCCCCGGCCGGCACGACGATTTCCTTCACCACGTACTTGATGAAGTCGGCGAAGCTCTGCAGCAGGCCGAAGGCGCCCACCACGTTGGGGCCCTTGCGCAGCTGCACCGCGGCCCAGACCTTGCGGTCGGCCCAGAGCAGGAAGGCCAGCGCCACGAGAAGCGGCACCACGATCAGCAGCACCTGCCCGGTGATGAGCAGCGCGATGCCGAGGTTGGTGGTCGTGAAGAATTCATACATGGTGCATGGCCTCAGATCGTCGGTATCCCGTTGTCCTCGCAGGCGGCGACCGTCACTTCCGCGTCGATCGTCCGCAAGCCTTGCGGCAGCGCGTCGGAGATGACGTAAACGGCATTCCCCGTCCAGACGCTACCTTGTTGTTGCACGTTGGTGCGCACATGCCGGGCAAAACCGTATCCCCGGATGAGCGCGTATTGCGCCGCCGCGCATTCGCCGTAATCGGCCACGTCCTCGGTATCACGCGCCCCGCGCATGGACACGTCGAACTGCACCAGGTCGCCGTCGAGCAGCCCGGTTTCGATGCCGAGATAGACCGGATCGAACGGCAGCGCGTCGCGCGAGACGGGGCTTTCCGTCTCGGCGCAGGCCGCGAGCGCGAGGGCCCCGGCAGAGGCGATATGGGCGGCGCGCAGCGTCATTCGGCGGCGATGCCTTCTTCGGCTCGCCGCGCCTTGGCTTGAGCGCTGAGCTGCCCCATCAGGGCCGAGGCCCGCGCGATCGGGTTGGTAAGGTAGAAGTCCTTGACCACGTTACGGAAATCCGCCTTGCCGGGCTTGCCGGGAGTAACCGGCTGCCAGGTGTTTTCCGGCACCTCGTCGACCCGGCCCAGGTGCGGCACGGCGTCGATCATCGCCCGGCGCAGCGCCGCCTGGCTGTCCCACGGCAGGGGCGCGCCAAGCTCGCCGGAGAGCGCGCGCAGCACCGCCCAGCTTTCCTTCGCCTCGCCCGGCGGGAAGGCGGCGCGCAGGGCCAGTTGCGGCCTGCCTTCCGTGTTCACGAACAGCCCCGATTCTTCCGTATAGGCAGCGACGGGCAGGATGATGTCGGCGCGGTGCGCGCCGCGGTCGCCATGACTGCCGATGTAGATCACCAAAGGCCCCGCCTCGATCTCGATCTCGTCGGCCCCCATGTTGACGATCACGTCGGCGCCCTCGGTGGCGGCCTTGAGCCCGCCCTTGGTGGTGGCGCCCACGTCCATCGCGCCAACCCGACCGGCCGCCGTGTGCAGCACCATGAGCCGGGAGTTGGAGTTTTCCGCCAGTTGCATCGCGAGGCCCAGAACCGCCTCGCCATCGGCCTCGTTCAGCGCGCCCTGACCGACGATCACCACGCTGGGCAGATCCTTCGTCGCGCCGATCTCCTTGCCCGCCAGCTCTTCGAGCGCGGCGCGGTCGGTGCCGACGTGGACGTAATCATAGGTGAGATCAACGGCTTCGCCGACGAGCCCCACGGTCGCCCCGTTCAGCCAGGCCTTGCGGATGCGCGCGTTCAGCACCGGCGCTTCGTCGCGCGGGTTGGTGCCGATGAGCTGGATCATCTTCGCGCCGTCGATGTCCTCGATCGTCGCGGTGCCGACATAGGCCGAGCGGTTGCCCTCGGGCAGCTTGGCCCCGTCGGTGCGGCATTCAACAGCGCCGCCCATGCCTTCGATCAGGGATTTGAGCGAGAACGCCGCCTCGGTCGAGGCGAGATCGCCGACCAGGCCGGCGAGCTTTTTGGCCCCCCTCATCGCCTGTGCCGCCGCGCCGAGCGCCTCAGGCCACTCGACCGGGGCGAGCTTGCCGTCCTTGCGCACATAGGGCCTGTCGAGCCGCTGGCGGCGCAAACCGTCCCAGACGAAGCGGGTCTTGTCGGAGATCCACTCCTCGTTCACCCCGTCATGGTTGCGCGGCAGGATCCGCATGACCTCGCGGCCCTTGGTATCGACCCGGATATTGCTGCCGAGCGCATCCATCACGTCGATGGTTTCGGTCTTGGAAAGCTCCCAGGGCCGCGCGGTGAAGGCGTAGGGCTTCGATGTGAGCGCGCCCACCGGGCAAAGGTCGATGATGTTGCCCTGCAGGTTGGAATCGAGCGTTTCGTTCAGGTAGCTGACGATCTCGGCATCCTCGCCGCGCCCGGTCTGGCCCATCTGGGTGATCCCGGCCACCTCGGTGGTGAAGCGCACGCAGCGGGTGCAGGAGATGCAGCGGGTCATGTGGGTTTCGACCAGCGGGCCGAGGTCGATATCCTCCACCGCCCGCTTGGGCTCGCGGAACCGGCTGAAATCGACGCCATATGCGATGGCCTGGTCCTGAAGGTCGCATTCGCCGCCCTGGTCGCAGATCGGGCAATCGAGCGGGTGGTTGATGAGGATGAACTCCATCACCCCCTCGCGCGCCTTCTTCACCATCGGCGAGTTGGTTTTCACCACCGGCGGCTGGCCTTCCGGGCCGGGGCGAAGATCGCGCACCTGCATGGCACAGGAGGCGGCGGGTTTTGGCGGGCCGCCGACGACCTCGACGAGGCACATCCGGCAGTTGCCCGCGATGCTCAGCCGCTCGTGGTAGCAAAAGCGCGGCACCTCGATCCCTGCGACTTCGCAGGCCTGGATCAGGGTCATCGCCCCGTCCACCTCGATCTCGTTGCCGTCGATGACGATTTTCTTCAGGTCGCTCATATCTTACTCCGCCGCCATCCGGCCCGATTTCTGGGCCTTGATACGGTCCTCGATCTCGTCGCGGAAATTGCGAATGAGGCCCTGGATCGGCCAGGCGGCCGCGTCGCCAAGGGCGCAGATCGTGTGGCCTTCCACCTGCTTGGTGACGTCGAACAGCATGTCGATCTCCTCGATCTCCGCCTCGCCGCGCACCAGCCGGTCCATCACCCGCATCATCCAGCCGGTGCCCTCGCGGCAGGGCGTGCACTGGCCGCAGCTTTCGTGCTTGTAGAACTTCGACAGCCGCCAGATCGCCTTCACGATATCGGTGGACTTGTCCATCACGATCACCGCGGCGGTGCCGAGGCCGGACTTGAGATCCTTCTGCAGGTAGTCGAAATCCATGATCGCATCGCGCATGTTCTCGCCGCGCACCACCGGCACCGAGGAACCCCCCGGGATCACCGCCAGCAGGTTGTCCCAGCCGCCGCGAATGCCGCCGCAGTGCTTTTCGATCAGTTCCTCGAACGGGATCGACATCGCCTCTTCCACCACGCAAGGGTTGTTGACGTGGCCGGAGATGGCGAACAGCTTCGTGCCGGCGTTGTTGGGCCGCCCGAAAGAGGCGAACCAGTCGGCCCCGCGGCGCAGGATCGTGGGCACCACCGCGATGCTCTCGACGTTGTTGACCGTGCTCGGCGCGCCGTAAAGCCCCGCCATCGCGGGGAACGGCGGCTTCATCCGCGGCATCCCCTTCTTGCCCTCGAGGCTTTCGATCAGCGCGGTTTCCTCGCCGCAGATATAGGCGCCGGCGCCGTGGTGCAGGAAAAGATCGAAATCCCAGCCCGAGCCCGCCGCGTTCTTGCCCAGAAGGCCGGCGTCATAGGCCTCGTCGATCGCCGCCTGCAGCGCCTCGCGCTCGCGGATGTATTCGCCCCGGATGTAGATGTAGGAGCTATGCGCCCCCATCGCGAAGCTCGCGATCAGCGCGCCCTCGATCAGCGTGTGCGGATCGTGGCGCATGATCTCGCGGTCCTTGCAGGTGCCCGGCTCGGATTCGTCGGCGTTGATCACCAGGTAGGCGGGCCGGCCGTCGCTTTCCTTCGGCATGAACGACCACTTGAGGCCGGTGGGAAAGCCCGCCCCGCCCCGGCCGCGCAAGCCGCTCGCCTTCATCTCGTCGACGATCCAGTCGCGGCCCTTGGCAATGATCCCGGCCGTGCCATCCCAATGGCCGCGCGCCTTCGCGCCCGCGAGGGTGCGCTCGTGCATGCCATAAAGGTTGGTGAAGATCCGGTCCTGATCCTTCAACATTCCTGCCTATCCTTCATCTTTCCGGCGTGCCCGCCAGATCCGAAACGTCACGATCAGCACGAAGGCGAACCCCGCCAGCGCCACGAGATCGAGCAGCGCGCGGGTGCGCTGGGGCCAGTCCATTGCGTTGCCCGCCCAGATCGCCCCGATCCAGAACAGCCCGGTTGCGGCGGCCACGAGGGCCGCCATGCGGCCCTGCCGCGCCAGGGCTCTTTCATCCGGATCGGTGCTCAATGCGTTCACTCCCGGGGCTTACTCGTCATACATGCCACTGCCGGACGCGCGCTTGGAGAACTCCGTCTCCTCCCCGCTCGCCAGCGCCCGGGCCTGATCGACCCAGCCATCGCGGCTGACCCGGCCCTTGAACCCCTTGAGGTTCTGATCGACCCAGGCCACCTCGTCGGCCGTCCAGTTGGCGATCTGCTCGTAATGGTAGAAGCCCAGGTCGTGCAGCGCCTGTTCCAGCTTCGGGCCCACGCCCTTGATCAACTTGAGGTCGTCCGCCTTGCCGCCCTGCGGCGCGTCGAGCGCCTCGGGGCGGGTGCCTTCGCCCGCGTCCGCGGCCGGTGCGGCCTTGTCCTTCGCCACCTTCTTTGCCGCACGGGCCTCGGCAGCGGCCTCTTCGGCGGCGGCCTTGCGCCCCGATTCCGCCTCCGCCGCGGCCTTCTCGCGGGCCGCCTTCTCGGCGGCCTCTGCGGCTTCGGCAGCCTTTTCGGCCTCGGCCTTGTCCTCGGCGGCCTTCGCCTCGGCCAGCGCCCGGTCGACCGCTTCCTTCTCGGCCGCGGCCGCCACGTCGGCCGGCTTGGCCGCCGTCGCGCCCGTGCCCACGCCCGCCGCTACGCCGGTGGCGCGCTCCGCACCGGCGACGGCGCAGAACATCCGCTGCAGCACGATCGCGACCGCCGCGGCGAGCAGGACGCCCGCGATCAGGCCCCAGAAGCCGCCGATGAGCAGGAGCAGCACGAGGCCGAGTAGTGCGCCGACGATCCAGCAGATATTGCGGCAGGAAAACATGCCTTGGTCCGTGTCAGTCATCGTTCAAGTCCCCATAATTCCTGTTGGTCGGTCCCTTCGGGCGCGCCGCCGGCTCTGACCGATCTGATCTTCGCGCGTCCCGTCTTCACTCGTACCCGACGCCTAGTAGACGTCGCCCTTCTTCACCTTGGCCGAAAACTCGGTTTCCTGACCGGCGGCGAGGCGCTTGGCCTGCTCCACCCAGTCGTCACGGCTGACCCGGCCCTTGAACCCTTCGAGGTTCTCGTCGACCCAGGCCACCTCGGCCCCGGTCCACTTCGCGATCTGGTCGAAATGGAAAAACCCGAGCGTGTTCAGCAGAGATTCGAGCTTCGGCCCGACCCCCTTGATCTGCTTGAGATCGTCGGCCCCGCCGGCGCGCGGCTCGGCAAGCGCCTCGGGCTTGGTGCCCGTCCCGGCCGGGGGCACGCCGGTGGGCCCGGCCGTCCTGGGCGGCGCCTTCACGGCAGGCTTGGCCGCCGGTTTCGCCGCCTTCCTGGCGCTGACGTGCACCTTGCGGCCGCCGGCGAGCCACGGCGTGGTCACCGGCACCTCGCTGCCGTCGATCCGCTTGATCGTGTCGCCAAGCCCGGTGGCCAGCGCCACCGAGGCGTTATACTGCGTGCGCCCGCTCTCGTAATCGGTGAGCGACGACAACCCGCTGAGCGGCTCGGCGGCGTAGCGCCCGTTCTGCGGACCAGGCACCGGCACCTCGCCCGCCGCGAGCCGGTCGATCAACTCGGCGAAGCTCTCGGTGCTGAGGTCTTCGTAGTAATCCTTGCCGACCTGCGCCATCGGCGCGTTGGCGCAGGAGCCGAGGCATTCCACCTCTTCCCACGAGAACCGGCCGTCGGCCGACAGCATGTGCGGCACCGGCGCGATCTTTTCCTTCGCCACCGCGACGAGGTCTTCCGCGCCCATGATCATGCACGACAGCGTGCCGCAGATCTGGAAATGCGCGACCGACCCCACCGGCTGCAGCTGGAACATGAAGTAGAACGTGGCCACCTCGAGCGCCCGGATATGGGCCATGCCGAGCATGTCGGCGACGTATTCGATCGCGGGCTTGCTCAGCCAGCCCTCCTGCTCCTGCGCGCGCCAGAGCAGCGGGATCACCGCGCTCGCCTCGCGGCCCTCGGGATACTTGGTGAGCTGCGCCTTCGCCCAGTCCAGGTTGGCGGGCGTGAAGGCAAAGCTCTCGGGCTGGTCATGGTGCAGACGGCGCAGCATCAGCGGTCAATCTCCCCGAAGACGATGTCGATGGTGCCCACCAGCGCCGCCACGTCGGCAAGCTGGTGGCCCTTGGCGATATGGGTGAGCGATTGCAGGTGCGCGTAGCCGGGCGCGCGGATCTTGCAGCGGTAGGGCCGGTTGGTGCCGTCGGCCACGAGGTAGACGCCGAATTCGCCCTTGGGCGCCTCGACGGCGGCATAGGTCTCGCCCGCCGGCACGTGGAACCCCTCGGTGTAGAGCTTGAAGTGGTGGATGAGCGCCTCCATCGAGGTTTTCATCTCGCCCCGCTTCGGCGGCGCGATCTTGCCGCGGGCGAGCACGTCGCCCTGCCCGTCCGGTGCGCGCAGCTTGGCGATGGCCTGGCGCATGATCTTCACGCTCTCGTGCATCTCGGCGATACGGCAGTTGTTGCGGTCATAGGTGTCGCCATGGGTGCCCACCGGCACGTCGAACTCGAACTCGTCGTAGCATTCGTAGGGCTGGGCGCGGCGCAGATCCCAGGCGAAGCCCGAGCCGCGCACCATCACGCCCGTCATCCCCCATTGCTGGATCTCGTCCTCGGTGACGATGCCGATATCGACGGTGCGCTGCTTGAACACGCGGTTCTCGGTGATCAGGTTGTCGATATCGTCGAGCACCGCGGGGAAGCTGTCGCACCAGGCCTCGATATCGTCGAGCAGGTCGGGCGGCAGATCCTGGTGCACGCCGCCGGGGCGGAAGTAATTCGCGTGCAGCCGCGCGCCGCAGGCGCGATCATAGAAGCCCATCAGCTTCTCGCGCTCCTCGTAGCCCCACAGCGGCGGCGTGAGCGCGCCCACGTCGAGCGCCAGAGAGGTGGTGTTGAGCAGGTGGCTGAGGATCCGGCCGATCTCGGAATAAAGCACCCGGATCAGGCTGGCCCGGCGCGGCACCTCGGTGCCGGTGAGCTTCTCGATCGCGAGGCAGAAGGCATGTTCCTGGTTCATCGGCGCGACGTAATCGAGCCGGTCGAAATAGGGGATGTTCTGCAGGTAGGTGCGGCTCTCCATCAGCTTCTCGGTGCCGCGGTGAAGCAGGCCGATATGCGGGTCCGCCCGCTCGACGATCTCACCATCAAGCTCCAGAACGAGGCGCAACACGCCGTGCGCCGCCGGGTGCTGGGGGCCGAAGTTCAGGTTGAAATTGCGGATCTTCTGCTCGCCCGTCTGGGCGTCTTCGAAACCCTTGCCGCCGTCCATCATTCCTGCGCCTCCCCTTTCTCGTCACCGGGAAGCACGTATTGCGCGCCCTCCCAGGGAGACATGAAATCGAACTGCCGGTATTCCTGCACCAGCGAGACCGGCTCGTAGACCACGCGCTTCTTGACCTCGTCGTAGCGCACCTCGGTATAGCCGGTGGTGGGGAAATCCTTGCGCAGCGGATGGCCGCGGAAGCCGTAATCGGTAAGAATGCGCCGCAGGTCGGGGTGATCGGTGAAGACGATGCCGAACATGTCGAACACCTCGCGCTCGAACCACATCGCTGTGGCGTGCACCCCGGTGACCGACGGCACCAGATCGCCCTCGTCGACCGGGCATTTCACCCGGATGCGCTGGTTCTGGTACATCGACAGCAAGTGGTAGACCACGTCGAAGCGCTGCTCGCGCTCGGGCCAGTCGACCGCGGTGATGTCGATCAGGGTCGAGAACTTGCAGTTCGGGTCGCTCTTGAGAAACTCGATGAAGCCGGGCAGCGCGCTGGCGCGGATCTCGACGGTCAGCTCGCCGTGCGACACGTGATGCGACGCGACCTGCTCGGGCCGTTTCGCCGCGATCTCCGCGCCAAGCTCTTTCAGGGCATCGTCCGACATGGGCTTACCTCACGATGGTTCCGGTGCGGCGGATCTTGCGCTGGAGCTGGAGCACCCCGTAGAGCAGCGCTTCCGCCGTGGGCGGGCAGCCCGGCACGTAGACGTCGACCGGGATCAGCCGGTCCACCCCGCGCACGACCGAATAGGAATAATGGTAGTAGCCGCCGCCGTTGGCGCAGGAGCCCATCGAGATCACGTAGCGCGGCTCGGGCATCTGGTCGTAAAGCTTGCGGATCGCCGGTGCCATCTTGTTGGTCACAGTGCCGGCCACGATCATCAGGTCCGACTGGCGCGGCGAAGCGCGCGGCGCGGTGCCGAAGCGCTCGAAATCGTAGCGCGGCATGGCGCCGTGGATCATCTCGACGGCGCAGCAGGCGAGCCCGAAGGTCATCCAGTGCAGCGAGCCGGTGCGCGCCCAGTTGATGATGTCGTCGGTGGTGGTGAGCAAAAAGCCCTTGTCGGCGAGTTCCTCGCCCAGCGCCTTCGCGCCGGCTTCCTTGTCGGCCCCGGCCGTATTGGCCCCGGTCATCACTCCCATTCCAGCGCCCCCTTCTTCCATTCGTAGGCAAAGCCGATCGTCAGCACGGCGAGGAACACCATCATCGACCAGAAGCCCAGCAACCCGACATCCTTGAACGCCACCGCCCATGGAAACAGGAAGGCGATCTCGAGATCGAAGATGATGAACAGGATCGACACGAGGTAGAACCGCACGTCGAACTTCATGCGCGCGTCATCGAAGGCGTTGAAGCCGCATTCATAGGCCGAAACCTTCTCCGGGTCGGGGTTGCGCACCGCCAGCACCGCGGCCGCGATCAGGAACACCAGCCCGAGGGCGACGGCGACGGCCAAGAATATCATGATCGGGAGGTATTCGCGAAGAAGGTCTTCCACGTGAGGCTCCTTTGGCGGGGTGACCCGCAAGAGTTTCGCTCGTCGTGCGCGGTTTACTCCCGGGGGTCGGGGGGGTCAACCGAACCGCGTTCACATTCCACACGGCGAATATCTTTGCGAAACGGCCGGATCGACGGATCTTTTTCCCTTTGTATCCGATTGTTTACCGCACATTCCGCCGCGCCCGCGCCGCGCGGACCGGCCGGAACGCTCCGGCAGGCCGATGGATTTTTTCGCAGCTGCAGCACGAAATGCTCACCCCAGCGCCACGCGGATCGCGCAAACCAGCATCGCCAGCGTCACCGGGCCCCACAGGCGGCGTTCGGGAATCGACGGAGTCGCGAGGTTCATCGCCGCCGAAAGCGCCGAAACCGCCACCACTGCCCAGAC
Organism: Sinisalibacter lacisalsi; assembly: GCF_014640115.1. Taxonomy (GTDB): domain Bacteria; phylum Pseudomonadota; class Alphaproteobacteria; order Rhodobacterales; family Rhodobacteraceae; genus Sinisalibacter; species Sinisalibacter lacisalsi. The sequence goes on from NZ_BMGI01000002.1 coordinate 738,150, forward strand.
CAGCCAGAGCGGCGGCGCGGGGCTGACCAGCCCGGCCCGGCCGAGCATGACCAGGGCGAAGACCGCGATCAGCCCGCCTTGCAGCAACGCGGCGAAACGCATCGGCAACGGGAATCGTCCCGGGAACCGCCCGCCCATCGCCAGGTGCCCCCAGGGCGCGCCGAGCGCCATCGCGATCTGGAATGCCACCACGACGAGGGCAAGCAGGGCATAGAGAATGGCCGCCCCGGTCAGCATGGCGACCGGTGCCCCGGCACGCGACTGGAAGTCGTCATTAGTGCTTTCACTTATCGAACCTTTTTTGCCGATTAATGGCGAACAAATGTAACAATCATTTCACTTTAACGACTTTTCCTCATGCTGGCGCATCGCCGCCCGATGCGCCGCGGCGCTTTCCTCGGAAAAGCAGCACAGGATGATCCGCCCCGGTTGCGAGCCGCTGTTCTGCCAGGCCAGAACCTCGCGCACCGCGATCGCCGCCGCAAGCCCGGCCGGGTAGCCGTAAACCCCCGTCGAGATCGCGGGAAAGGCGATGCTGTCGCAGCCCGCCGCCTCGGCGAGCGCGAGCGATTGACGGTAGCACGCGGCCAGCAACGCCGCCTCCCCCGCACCGCCGCCGCGCCAGACCGGCCCGACGGTGTGAATCACGTGGCGCGCCGGAAGATCGTAACCCGCCGTAAGCCGCGCCTCACCGGTCGGGCAGCCGCCGAGGGTTCGGCATTCCGCCAGCAGCCCGGGCCCGGCGGCACGGTGAATCGCGCCATCCACACCCCCGCCGCCAAGCAGGCTCTCGTTCGCCGCGTTGACGATCGCATCCACCGCAAGCGTGGTGATATCGGCCACGATGATCTCGACACTCATGCGCACCCTTCCTTCCTTGCCGCGCCTGATAACCCGGCGCGGGTTTCTATCGGCGCCTCCTCCGGCCCCCCGGCCAGTCTCCGCGCGGCAAGTCTATCGCCGGTGGCATCGGCGCACAAACCCACTGGCCCCGCCCGCGCCCTTGCGCTATTTCCCTCCGCGATGACCCAGACACTCACGATCCGCCGCCCCGACGACTGGCACCTGCATCTGCGCGACGGCAGCATGCTCAAAGCCGTCCTGCCCGAAACCGCGCGCCACTTCGCCCGCGCCATCGTGATGCCGAACCTCGTGCCCCCGGTGGTCACCGCGGCCGACGCCGCCGCCTACCGCGCGCGGATCATGGCGGCGCTGCCCGAGGGGATGGCGTTCACCCCGCTGATGACGCTCTACCTCACCGAGGAAACCGATCCGGCGGACGTGAAAGCCGCCGCCGAGAGCGGGCTGGTGACGGCGGTGAAGCTCTACCCGGCGGGCGCCACCACCAACTCGGCCTCCGGCGTGCGCGACTTCGACAAGGTGCGGCCGGTGCTCGAAACCATGGCCGAGATCGGCCTGCCGCTCTGCGTGCACGGCGAGGTGACGACGCCGGAGGTGGATATCTTCGACCGCGAGGCGGTGTTCATCGAAACCGTGCTCGATCCGATCCGCCGCGCCACGCCGGGCCTGCGGGTGGTGATGGAGCACATCACCACGCGCGACGGGGTGGATTACGTGGCCGCCGGCGGCGATGATCTCGGCGGGACGATCACCACCCACCACCTGATCATCAACCGCAACCACCTGCTGGTGGGCGGCATCCGCCCGCATTACTACTGCCTGCCCGTCGCCAAGCGCGAGGAGCACCGGCTGGCGCTGCGCGCCGCCGCGACGGGGGGCAACCCGCGCTTCTTCCTCGGCACCGATTCCGCGCCGCACCTGACGCATCTCAAGGAGCACGCCTGCGGCTGCGCCGGGGTGTTCTCGGCGACCAACACGATGTCGTGCCTCGCCGAGGTGTTCGAGCAGGAGGGCGCGCTCGACCGGCTCGAAGGCTTCGGCGCGCTCAATGGCCCCGCCTTCTACCGGCTGCCGGCGAACGAGGAGACGATCACGCTCACCAGGGGCGATCCGGTCGCCTACCCGCCGGTGATCGAAACCGACGATGGTCCGGTGACCCTGTTCGACCCCGGCTTCCCGCTGCACTGGCGGGTCGACTAGGATGGGATGGGCGCGCAGGCAGATCAGATCCTTGAGAGGGCCACGCCACCGCCCCGCCCACCGGGGAAGCCCAGCCGCCGTCGAGATCAGCACCGAAATCGGCGCCCTGCTGGAGCGGAACGAGCGGCCACAGGCACTCGAGCGATTCCGTGAGGCGATCCGGGGCGGTGCGCCGCTGCCGTATCCCGATGATCACCTGAAAACCCTGCGAGCGGCCAACGATACCGACAGCGCGCGCGCGCTCGCGCGCGACTGGGCGCCGCAGGGAGCCTGGACGCCGGGGCAGATTGCGCACGCCGCCAAGGTGCTTTTTGACCTCGGCGACCGGGAACAGGCCCTGCACCGCCTGGCCGAGGCTTGCGCGCGGCACCCGCGGGCGCGCGGGCTCGCGCTGACACGGGCCCGCCTGCTGATGCTCGACGGGCAGCGCGACGCCGCGATCGCCGCCTACGAGGCGATACCGGACATTCCCGCAAAGCGGGCGCGGGAGGTCTCCCTGATCCTGCGCGCCCTGCGCGAGGAACGGGTGACCGCGCTCGGGTTCGAGCTGTCGGTGCCGGCGCGGGTGGTCCCGCCCGGGATGCTGCTCGGGCTGATCCGGGGCCGGTACGAAACCGCCGAGCGGCACGGCGCCACCAACGGCCTGCGCCCGGGCGACCGGGTGCTGGAACTGGGCACGGGCATCGGCATCATGGCGTTGTCGCTCTTTCGCGCCCAGCCCGGGCTCGACATTCTCTGCGTCGAGGCCAACCCGGTGCTGGAACCGGTGATCCGCGAGAATTTCGCGCTGAACGGCTGCCCGGCAAAGCTCGAGATCGGTGTCGCCGGGCTCAAGGACGGACAAACCGCCTTCCACGTCGAGGCGAATTTTCATGCCAGCGGCACCGCGCCCCGCGCCACCCAGGCCACGCGGATCGAGCAGCGCGAGATCGACACCAACCGGCTGATCGACGGGTTCCGCCCCACGGTTCTCGTGCTCGACATCGAGGGCAGCGAGATCGCCCTGCTGCCGAGGTTGACTCTGGACGGCGTGCGCCGGATCGTTGTCGAGTTCCACCCGGCCATCAACACCGCGCAGGAGATCAGTCAGACCGTGGCGAGCCTTCTGGCGCAGGGATTCCTGCTCGACTTGCGGCAGGGAAAAGGACAGGTCCTGGTTTTTGACCGGGGCGATGAAAGAACCGAAACGATGCACGAGAGGCCTGCACCATGATCCCCTCCGCCTTCCCCGACAAATCCGAAATCGCCCGGCTCTCGGCCCGGATGCTGCTCGAGATCGGCGCGGTGAACTTCAGCCCCGAGGATCCGTTCATCCTCGCCTCCGGCCTGCCCTCGCCGACCTATATCGACTGTCGCAAGCTGATCTCCTACCCGCGCATCCGCTCGACGCTGATGGATTTCCTCACCATCACGGTGATGCGCGAGGCGGGGTTCGAGGCGTTCGACAACATCGCCGGCGGCGAAACCGCCGGCATTCCCTTCGCCGCCCTCGTCGCCGAACGGCTGGCGCTGCCGATGACCTACGTGCGCAAGAAGCCGAAGGGCTACGGCCGCAACGCCCGGATCGAGGGCGCGATGGCCGAGGGCGAGCGGGTGCTGCTGGTCGAAGACCTCACCACCGACGGCGGCTCCAAGCTCTCCTTCGTCGACGCGATTCGCGAAACCGGCGCCAGTTGCGGGCATACGGCGGTGATCTTCTACTACGGCATTTTCCCCGAGACCGAGAAAACCCTTGGAGATCATGGCGTTCAGCTTCACCACCTGTGCACCTGGTGGGACGTGCTGGCGGAAGCCAAGGCCCAGCGCGTGTTCGACGCGGCCACGCTGGCGCAGGTCGAGGCCTTCCTGAACGACCCGCGCGGCTGGCAGGAAGCGCATAAAAAACGCTGATTTTCCGGCCCCGTCCGGCGGGGATTTGCGCAAGATGCAGCGGCACCGGCGACGCTGAACGCCAGATGTGGTAAGCTTGTCGCCTCAAGCGGGTTATCCACAGGATATCCAGATTGCCGGGGCGCGCAGCGGGGCCTATGACCGTCGCGCAGAGGGGGACTCCATGAACGACGCCACGCCGATCAAGAACGCGGAAGGCCCGGAAACCGGCGCGATGCCGCACAACATCGAAGCCGAACAGCAGCTTCTCGGCGCGATCCTGACCAACAACGAGACCTACGACCGCGTCGCCCAGATCCTGCGGCCCGAGCATTTCTACGAGCCGGTGCACGGGCGCATCTTCGAAGAGGCCGCGCGCCGGATCACCGCCAACATGCTGGCCTCGCCGGTGACGCTGAAAGCCTATCTCGCCGATGACGAGGGGCTGAAGGAGCTGGGCGGCGCGGCCTATCTCGCCCGCCTCGCCGGTGCGGCGATCTCGTCCTTCGCGGCGCAGGATTACGCCCAGATGATCTACGAGATGCATCTGCGGCGCGAATTGATGCAGCTCGGCACCGAGATCTCCTCCACCGCCGCGCGCATGGCCGATACCGGCACCCCCTCCGAACAGATCGTCGAGGCCGAGCAGGCGCTCTACAAGCTGGCCGAAACCGGGCAGACCTCGAAAGGCTTCCAGAGCTTTCTCAACGCCGTGACCGACGCGGTGAAGGTGGCCAACGCCGCCTACCAGCGCGACGGCGGGCTGGCGGGCACCTCGACCGGCCTCACCGATCTCGACAAGAAGCTCGGCGGCCTGCACCGCTCCGACCTTCTGATCCTCGCGGGCCGCCCCTCGATGGGGAAAACCTCGCTCGCCACCAACATCGCCTTCAACATCGCCAAGGCCTACAAGAAGGGCAAGTTGCCCGACGGCGGCGACGGGGCGATCAACGGCGGCGTCGTGGGGTTTTTCTCGCTCGAGATGTCGGCCGAACAGCTCGCCGCGCGGATCCTCTCCGAAGCCAGCGAAGTACCCTCCGAGCAGATCCGCCGGGGCGACATGACGGAAGGCGAGTTCCGCCGCTTCGTCGAGGCCGCCAAGGCGCTCGAAGCCTGCCCGCTCTTCATCGACGACACGCCGGCGCTGCCGATCAGCCAGGTGGCCGCCCGCGCCCGGCGGCTCAAGCGGATGCACGGGCTCGACGTGCTCTTCGTCGACTACCTCCAGCTCCTGCGCCCGGCGACGGCCAAGGACAGCCGGGTGAACGAGGTTTCGGAGATCACGCAAGGTTTGAAGGCGATCGCCAAGGAACTGGATATCCCGGTGGTGGCGCTCTCGCAGCTGTCGCGCCAGGTCGAAAGCCGCGACGACAAACGCCCGCAGCTGAGCGACCTGCGCGAATCCGGCTCGATCGAGCAGGACGCCGACGTGGTGATGTTCGTGTTCCGCGAGGAATATTACGCCGAGCGCGAAAAGCCCTCCGACGACAAGCTCGACGCGATGGCCGAATGGCAGGACCGGATGGAACGGTTGCACGGCCGGGCCGAGGTGATCATCGGCAAGCAGCGCCACGGGCCGATCGGCAACGTCGAGCTGAGCTTCGAGGGCCGCTTCACCCGGTTCGGCAACCTCGTCAAACCGTGGCAACAGGGCGACGGAGGGTTCTGAGCGTGACGATCCACGAGTTCATGGCCGCCTACAAACGGGTCTGGGAGGGGCAGGACAGCGCGGGTTTCGCCGCGCTCTTCACGCCCGACGGTCGCTATCACAACACCCCGTTCCAGGTGCAGGAAGGGCCGGAGGCGCTCGCCGCCTACTGGGACCGGATCAAGCTGCAGGACGATATCTCGCTCAGCTACGAGGTGCTTGCCGAAACCGCTACCGGCGGCGTCGCGCACTGGCACGTGGAATACCAGGTCGCCTCGGAAGAGCTGTTCGAGATCTGGGCAAAATCCACCGGCACCGCCCTGCCCCCGCGCAGCCCCGGCGATCCACTGCCCCGGATGATCCTCGACGGCACGCTCACCGCGGCGTTCGGCCCCGACGGGCTGGCGCGCGAGGTGCGTATCTGGTGGCACTCGATGCCGCAACCGGCCTGAGCCCGGCGGCGCGTGAGCCGAGGATGCGGCCGCGCGCCCGCACGATGGCAAGCCCGAGATGGCCGAGGCAGGCGAGATCGAGGATCACCATCAGCAGCCAGGTTTTCGTCAGCGTGAGCCCGACGACCGCGACGGTCAGCACCAAGACGATCACCACCTGCCCCGGGCGCACCCGCAGCGCCTTGGGTGCGAGCGTTTTCAGCTTCGAGACCATCAACAGCGCCACCAGCCGGTGACGGATCGCCCCCAGCCGCCGAGGTCGCGGGCCACTTGCCGAGGCCGGACCCGGCCCCTAATCTCGCGTCATGATTGCACCGGCCATCCTCTTGTTCGCCTCGATATCCGCGCTGCTCGTGGCCGTTCTGCTGCCCGGCTGGTCCGATCTCGTGCTGGTGGCCGGCCCCGCGGCCCTCGCCAGCCTCTACCTGCTCCTGCGGGCGTGGTCCGCGCCGGACAGGGTGGCGCCGGACTGGGTGATCCGATGGCTCCAACGTGATGCACTGGCGCAATGAGACCCCCGATCTCGACACCGTGCGCGCGGTGCTCGCCCATGTCGCGAGTCTCGGGATGACCCCCGGCGTGGTGTTCGACGCCAATGCGGGCTACCTGCTGTTCGGTCGCCATCACAACGACCGCGCCTTCAGCGCGCGCCTCGGCCTGCCGCTCGACCGGGTGATGGTGGTGCCCAAGGGCACGCCGGCCGACCCCTTCATCCTCACCGCCGCGCGCGATCTCGGCGCGCGGATCGTGACCAATGACCGGTTTCGCGACTGGGCGGGTGATTTTCCCGAGGTGCAGACCCCGGGCTATCTCCTGCGCGGGGGCTTTCGCGAAGGGCGGCCCTGGCTCGAACTCGGCCCGCAGCAGGCGGAATGAAACGAAAAACGCCGCCCCGGGGGGCGGCGCTCCTCGATTTAACGCGTTGCCAGCCTCAGCGCGCGAGCTTCCACAGGCCCGGCACCACGAGGGCGGCCAGAACCAGCTTGAGCGCGTCGCCCGGCAGGAACGGCAGCATGCCCTTTTCGACCACCCAGGCGAGGCCATGCTCGGCGGCGAAGAGATGCGCCATCCAGCCAAGGCCCACGGCATAGATGATCGCGGTGCCTACGAGCATCGCGCCCGCCATCCCGGCAACGGACTTGTCCCAGCCGCGACGAGCGAGCAGGCCCATGGCGGCGGCGGCCAGCGCGAAGCCTGCGAGGAAGCCGCCGGTCGGCCCGGCGATATAGGCGAGCCCGGCCGCCTCGCCGGTGAACACGGCAAAGCCCGCCGCGCCAAGCGCGAGGTAGCCCAGAACGCTCATCAAGCCGAGGCGCAAGCCGAGGCCCGCGCCGAGGGCGAGCACCGCGAAGGTCTGCATCGTGATCGGCACCGGCCACATCGGCACGCGGATCTTGGCGGCCAGCGTCAGCAGCGCGATGCCGCCGAGCACCAGCGCCACCTCTTTCGCGGCGCGCGCGGCGCCTGCCTGCGGCCCGAAGGCTTCGCCCAGCACGCGGTTCATGGTAACGGCCATGGGTCTCTCCCCTTGTTCAATTCGTCCCGGCAGTTTTGCCCGAGCGGCGCGCGCGGCGCAAGGGTGTTGGCGGCCACGGCCGGGCGCGGATGCGGAAATCTTGCAAAGCTGCGAAGCGGGTTATGCAAATATTCCGGGGCAGCCCCCGTCGCGGCGCCGTTCAAGCGGTTTCGTAACCGCTTGCCACGGCGGTTGGAACCGCCGTCGCTCATGCCGGTCGGAAATCCGAGATCGAAACGTAGTCCTTGCGCGGCCCGCAGACCTTCCAGATCATCCGCCAGTGCGGCCAGCGGGTGAAATTGTAGGTGACATCGTAGGCGTCGGGGTCGCAGTCGTGCCAGTCCTGCACCACCCGCGCGGCAGGGTCGATGCGATGGAAGGGGCGGCCATCCTCGAACAGCACGGCGATCCCCGCCCCGTCCTGCCGCCACAACAGCTTTCGCCGCGCCGCCATCGGCGGTTCCTGCGGCAGCCGCAATTCGCCCACCTCCGAGTAGAGCAGCCCCTCGGCGTCGGGGGTAAACCGCGCCACGCCCTCGAACAGCCCGGTGGTGTCCATCCAGGCATCCTCGATCCGGCGCGCGATGCGCCAGCGCCCCGTGAAGTCATCCAGTTGCGGCATGCGGCCCGCCTTGTTCAAATCCCGCCGCCAGTCTATGACGCCCGCGACGCCCAAACAAACCGAAAGGCAGCCGCCGATGATCCCCCGTTATGCCCGCCCCGAGATGACCGCGATCTGGGAGCCCGCCACCAAGTTCCGCATCTGGTACGAGATCGAGGCGCATGCCTGCGACGCGCAGGCCGATCTGGGCGTGATCCCGAAGGCCAACGCCGAAGCGGTCTGGAAGGCCCGCGACGTGGAATTCGACGTCGCCCGGATCGACGAGATCGAGGCCGTCACCAAGCATGACGTGATCGCCTTTCTCACCCACCTCGCCGAACATATCGGCGCCGACGAGGCGCGCTTCGTGCACCAGGGGATGACCTCGTCGGACGTGCTCGACACGACCTTCAACGTCCAGCTCGTGCGCGCCGCCGACATCCTGCTCGCCGACATGGACAAGCTGCTCGCGGCGCTGAAAAAACGTGCCTTCGAGCACAAGGACACGGTGCGCATCGGCCGCTCCCACGGCATCCACGCCGAGCCGACCACCATGGGGCTGACCTTCGCGCGCTTCTACGCCGAGATGGACCGCAACAAGAACCGGCTGGAAAAGGCCCGCTGGGAAGTGGCCACCGGCGCGATCTCGGGCGCGGTCGGCACCTTCGCCAACATCGATCCGGCGGTGGAGGAGCACGTCTGCGAAAAGCTCGGCCTGCGCCCCGAGCCGATCTCCACGCAGGTGATCCCGCGCGACCGCCACGCGATGTTCTTCGCCACGCTGGGGGTGATCGCCTCCTCGATCGAGAACGTCGCCATCGAGATCCGCCATATGCAGCGCACCGAGGTGCTGGAAGCGGAGGAATTCTTCTCCAAGGGCCAGAAGGGCTCGTCGGCGATGCCGCACAAGCGCAACCCGGTGCTGACCGAAAACCTCACCGGGCTGGCCCGCCTCGTGCGCATGGCGGTGGTGCCGGCGATGGAGAACGTGGCGCTCTGGCACGAGCGCGACATTTCGCACAGCTCGGTCGAGCGCGGCATCGGCCCCGATGCCACGATCACGCTCGATTTCGCGCTGAACCGGCTCGCGGGCGTGATCGACAACCTCGTGGTCTATCCCGAAACCATGCTCGCCAACATGAACAAGTTCAAAGGCCTGGTGATGAGCCAGCGGGTGCTGCTGGCGCTCACCCAGGCCGGCGTCAGCCGCGAAGACGCCTACCGCCTCGTGCAGCGCAACGCGATGAAGGTCTGGGAACAGGGCAAGGACTTCAAGACCGAGCTTCTGGCCGACGCCGAGGTGACGGCGGCGCTCAGCCCGGCCGAGATCGAGGAGAAATTCGACCTCGGCTACCACACCAAGCACGTGGACACGATCTTCAAACGCGTGTTCGGCGAAAGCTGATCGCGCGCGCGTGATCGAACGCGGCGGCGAAATATGCTATCCTGACCTTCCATAACAGGGAGTTCGGATATGAAAGCGATCAAGCTTCTCGCCGCCGCCTTCTTCGCGCTGATGCCCGCCGCGGGCTTCGCGATGTGCTCGGAGCACAAGGAATCCGCCAACGTCTGCGCCACCGGCATGAGCTGGGACGACGAAAAGCAGGCCTGCGTCGAGATCGTTTCGAGCTGAGCGCAGCGGCCGTTCCGGCCTGCGATCCGGCGTCTTTTTCTCGCGTCGGATCAGCCGCGTAAGCCGGTTGTTAACCCGCGCCTGCCAGTCTCTGCCCACCGCGAGAGGCCAGGAGGAATGAGGTGACGACCGCGCTGCCCGCCATCGGGAACGATCCGCTCGCTCCCGGCGCGCTCGATGTTCCCGGCGGGGCGGCCGGGGGCCTCGCCGCGCCGAGGAAACTCTCGCGCAAGCAGAAGGCCGCGATCATCGTGCGGCTCTTGCTGGCCGAAGGGGTGAAGCTCTCGCTCGCCGACCTGCCCGAGGCGCTGCAGGCCGAACTGGCCCAGCAGATCGCGACGATGCGCTTCGTCGACCGGGTGACGCTCAAGGCGGTGATCGACGAATTCGTGGCCGAGATCGAAGACGTGGGCCTGTCGTTCCCCGGCGGGCTGGAGGGCGCCCTTTGGGTGCTCGACGGCACGATCAGCGCCGCCACCGCCAGCCGGATCCGCAAGGCGCGCGGCATCGTCTTTCACGGCGACCCGTGGAGCACCATTGCCGCGCTGGCGCCCGATCGGCTGATGCCGGTGCTGGAGGAGGAAAGTGTCGAGGTGGCGGCGGTGCTGCTCTCCAAGCTCAAGGTCTCCACCGCCGCCGACCTGATCTCGCGCCTGCCCGGGCCGCGCGCCCGGCGCGTGGCCTATGCGGTGTCGCTCACCGGCGCGATCGAGCCGCAGGTGGTGGAGCGGATCGGCCGCTCGCTCGCCGAACAGCTCGACGCCCAGCCTGCCAGGGCTTTCTCCGAGGGGCCGGTGGAGCGCGTCGGCGCGATCCTGAACTTCGCCTCCGGCGCCACCCGCGACGAGGTCTTGCAGGGGCTCGACGAGGAAGATGCCGCCTTCGCCGAGGAGGTGCGCAAGGCGATCTTCACCTTCGCCAACATCCCCGCACGGATCGATCCGCGCGACGTGCCCAAGATCACCCGCGAGGTCGATCAGGCGGTGCTCATCACCGCGCTGGCCGGCGCCACCGGCGCACTGACCCCATCGGCGGAGTTCATTCTCGAGGCGATGTCGAAACGGATGGCCGACCAGTTGCGCGAGGAGATGGAAAACCTCGGCACGGTCAAGCCGCGGGAGGCCGAGGAGGCGATGAACGCCGTGGTCAACGCGATCCGCGAACTGGAGGCGGCGGGAGAAATCCTCCTGATCGCGGACGATGAGTGAGGGCTGACCCCGCTTGCGGCGCGCGTGGCACCGCAGCCAAATCCGATGGCACCGCCGCCGCCCTGGCCCGACCGCACGGCAAAGAAAGCGGCACCCTCCCCTCTTCATCCTGGCCGAAATACCTCGGGGGGGTCCGGGGGGCAGAGCCCCCCGGCCCGGATCGCCCCGGGCGCAGACCGGGGCGGCCTGGGCTTGTGCCAAAAACCCGCCGGGTCCAGGCGGCGGCCATCCGGTCTCGACGGGCAAGCGGGTCTCATGCGGGTCAAACCGCTGCGCACCCGCCCCCCCCCCCCCCCCCCCCCCCCCCCCCCCCCGCCAACGGCTGAGGCACGCCGACGCCGCTTGTGCATTGCGGCTCTGCGCACAGGGTCATAAGGTCGGCCCATGCGCAGACCCGTTCCCCCCATTCCACGCCCGATCGCGAGCACGGCATGAAGGCGCTGTCGCCGGTGGGCGCGGGCATCGGGCTCTATCTCCTCGCCGTCCTGAACATGACGGTGATGGACATCTTCGCCAAGACGCTGACCCAGGAATTGCCGGTGGTGCAGGTGGTCTGGGCGCGCTACGCGGGCCAGACCATCCTCGTCACGGTGCTGCTGCTGCCCCGGCTCGGGCAGGTGGTGCGCACGCGCCACCCCTGGCTGCAGTTCCTGCGCTCGCTGTTCCTGCTCATCGCCACCACGATGTTCTTTTTCGCGATCAGCCGCCTTGGGCTGGCCGAGGCGACGGCACTGATGAACGTCAACCCGGTGCTGATCACGCTCGGGGCGGCGCTGTTTCTCGGCGAGCGCATCGGGATGCGCCGGGTGTTCGGCATTCTCGCGGCAATGACCGGCGCGCTGATCGTGATCCGGCCGGGCACCGATGTGTTTTCGCCCAACGCGTTCTTCGCGCTGGCGGGCGCGGTGTTCTACGCCGGGTTCGCGCTCGTCACCCGCTTCGTCGGCCGGGGCGAAACGGTCTGGACCTCGCTGTTCTACACCGCGCTTCTCGGCGCGCTGGTGCTCTCGGTGGTGGTGGTTCCGGTCTGGCAGACGCCGAGCCCGCGGGCGGCGATGATGATGCTGGCGATCGGCGGGATCGCGGCGCTCGGGCAGTTCCTGCTGATCCGCGCCTTCATGCTGGCCGAGGCCTCGCTCGTCGCGCCCTTCTCCTACGCCGGGCTGCTGTTCGCGACGATCTGGGGCATCCTGTTCTTCGACGAGTGGCCCGACGCGGCCACCATCTTCGGCGCGATGATCATCGCCGCGGCCGGGGTTTACGTCTGGCACCGCGAAACCCGCGATGCGCGGGCCCGGCGCGAGGCCGAACTCAGCGCGGAGTGAAGGCGGCGAGGATGGCGCCCGGCCCTTCCTGCTGCACGATGACCGCGTAGTTGCCCGAGGTGGGCAGGTCCGCCACCGCTTCGAAATCGCCCTCGCCGGTCCAGTGCCCGAGCCGCTGCCACGAGGTAACGATATTGACATAGGTGAAGGTTTCGCCGGCATTCTCGCCCTTGCGGATCTCGACGGTCGCCTGCGGCGTGAACACGACGAGATCGACGGTCATCCGCCCCATCGCCGCACCGGGCGCAAGGACGCGGCAGTTGATTCGCAGCTCGCTGCCGGCCGCCTCGGCCTCGATCGCCACCGGCGCATGCTTCTCGCCATGCGCCTGCAGCAGCCCCGCCACCTTCATCGGCTTGAACCCGACCACGTGATCGACACCGCCGATCACCATTTGCGGCGTGTAGATCGAGCCATGCCCCGCGGCGCGGGCATAGCCCTTCTGGCGCGCGGTGTATTCGGGCTGCGCGAAGCTGTCGGCCCAGCCGATGTAATCCCAGTAATCGACATGCAGCGCCAGCGGCAGCACATCGTCGCGCGCCGCCAGTTCGGCGATCATCTTGTCGGCGGGCGGGCAGTTGGAACAGCCCTGCGAGGTGAACAACTCGAGCACCACGAGCGGTTTTTCGTCGGCCCAGGCGGTGGAGGCGACAAGGCCCGCGAGGGCGGTCGTGGCAGCTAGGAGAAAGGATCGCATCTGGGCTCGTTTCCGTTTGATCGACCTCTACCTAGACCAGCCCCCCCTCACCTGCCAATCAAGGTTTTGCGAGAGTTTGAAATTCGAAGCCGCGCGCCGGCGATTGCATAACGGTGTGCAATGGTATACATTCCCGTCAACCGCCCCTTGCGCCGCCTCGGCAAACGGGGCACATCAGCGCCCAAGCTTTCGTTACGTCAAGGGAGACCCAGATGCCCATCATCGTCGGCCAGGATACCGCAAACACCCGCAAGACGCTCAGCGCCGGAGGCGCCACCATCGCCTATTACTCGATCCCGGCCGCCGAAGCCGCCGGGCTCGGCGCGTTTTCGCGCCTGCCCGCCGCGCTCAAGGTGGTGCTCGAGAACATGCTGCGTTTCGAGGATGGCGGCCGCACGGTGAGCGTGGACGACATCAAGGCGTTTTCCGACTGGGGCAAGCAGGGCGGCCAGAACCCGCGCGAGATCGCCTATCGCCCCGCGCGCGTGCTGATGCAGGATTTCACCGGCGTGCCGGCAGTGGTCGACCTCGCGGCGATGCGCGACGGGATCAAGGCGCTCGGCGGTGACGCGAAGAAGATCAACCCGCTGGTGCCCGTCGACCTCGTGATCGACCACTCGGTGATGATCGACGAATTCGGCAACCCGCGCGCCTTCCAGATGAACGTGGATCGTGAATACGAGCGCAACATGGAGCGCTACCAGTTCCTCAAGTGGGGCCAGACCGCGTTCGAGAACTTCCGCGTGGTGCCGCCGGGCACCGGCATCTGCCACCAGGTCAACCTCGAATACCTCGGCCAGACGGTCTGGACCGACAAGGACCAGAACGGCGAGGAGGTTGCCTATCCCGACACGCTGGTGGGCACCGACAGCCACACCACGATGATCAACGGCGCCGCCATTCTCGGCTGGGGCGTCGGCGGCATCGAGGCCGAGGCCGCGATGCTCGGCCAGCCGATCTCGATGCTGATCCCCGAGGTGGTGGGCTTCAAGCTCACCGGCGCGATGACCGAGGGCACCACCGGCACCGACCTCGTGCTCAAGGTGGTCGAGATGCTGCGCGCCCATGGCGTGGTCGGCAAGTTCGTGGAATTCTATGGGGAAGGCCTCGACAACCTGCCGCTTGCGCAGCGCGCCACCATCGCCAACATGGCGCCCGAATACGGCGCCACCTGTGGCTTCTTCCCCGTCGACGACGAAACCCTGCGCTACCTGCGCCAGACCGGCCGCGATGAAGACCGGATCGCGCTGGTCGAGGCCTATGCCAAGGAAAACGGCTTCTGGCGCGGCCCGGACTACGACCCGATCTATTCGTCGACGCTCGAACTCGACATGGGCGAGATCGTGCCCGCGATCTCCGGGCCGAAGCGGCCGCAGGATTACCTGCCGCTCGACACCGCCGCGCGCGCCTTCGAGGATGTGGTCGCCGAGTATCGCGGCATCGACATTTCCGCCGATGCGAAAGACATGGCCGACGAGGGCCCTGTGCCCACCAAGCCCGTCAACCTGCACAAGACCGCGAAGGTCGAGGGCGAGGATTACGAGCTGCGCGACGGCTCGGTGGTGATCGCCTCGATCACCTCCTGCACCAACACCTCGAACCCCTACGTGCTGATCGGGGCCGGCCTCGTCGCGCGCAAGGCCCGCGCGCTAGGCCTCACCCGCAAGCCCTGGGTGAAAACCTCGCTCGCGCCGGGCTCCCAGGTGGTGACGCAATACCTCGAAGCGGCCGATCTGCAGGACGATCTCGACGCCATCGGCTTCAACCTCGTCGGCTACGGCTGCACCACCTGCATCGGCAACTCCGGGCCGCTCCAGCCCGAGATTTCCAAGGCGATCGCCGAAAATGACCTGATCGCCACATCGGTGCTCTCGGGCAACCGCAACTTCGAGGGCCGCATCAGCCCCGACGTGCGCGCCAATTACCTCGCCTCGCCGCCGCTGGTGGTGGCCTATGCGCTCGCCGGCGACATGAACATCGACGTCGCCAACGAGCCGCTGGCGCAGACGCCGGACGGCAAGGACGTCTACCTGCGCGACATCTGGCCCACCGACGCCGAGATCGCCGAACTGGTGGAGCGGGTCGTCACCCGCGAGGCGTTCCAGTCGAAATACGCCGACGTGTTCAAGGGCGACGAGAAGTGGCAGGCGGTCGAGGTTTCGGGCGGCGAAACCTACGATTGGCCGCCGCAGTCGACCTATATCCAGAACCCGCCCTACTTCCAGGGCATGGCGCCCGAGGCGGGCACGATCTCGGATATCGAGGGGGCCCGGGTTCTGGCGGTGCTGGGCGACATGATCACCACCGACCACATCTCGCCCGCCGGCAGCTTCAAGGCCGATACGCCCGCCGGCAAGTATCTCATCGAGCGGCAGGTGCCGCTGCGCGAGTTCAACTCCTACGGCAGCCGGCGCGGCAACCACGAGGTGATGATGCGCGGCACCTTCGCCAATATCCGTATCCGCAACGAGATGCTCGATGGCGTCGAAGGCGGCTACACCAAGGGGCCGAACGGCGCGCAGACCTCGATCTACGACGCCGCCATGGCCTACCAGGCCGAGGGCACGCCGCTGGTGGTGTTCGGCGGCGAGCTTTATGGCGCGGGCTCTTCGCGCGACTGGGCGGCGAAGGGCACCAACCTGCTCGGCGTCAAGGCGGTGATCGCCGAGAGCTTCGAGCGAATCCACCGCTCCAACCTCGTCGGCATGGGGGTGATCCCCTTCGAGTTCACCGGCGGCGACACCCGCAAGTCGCTCGGCCTCACCGGCGAAGAGACGATTTCGATCACCGGCCTCGAAGAGGGCTTCGCGCCGCAGGCCGAGGTGCCCTGCACGATCACCTACGCCGACGGCACGGTGAAGGAGATCACCCTGAAATCGCGCATCGATACCGGGGTCGAGAAGGAATACGTCGAGAACGGCGGCGTGCTGCACTACGTGCTGCGCAACCTCGCCAAGGCGTGAGCCGTCCGGCAGCGTGACAAAGGCAAGCCCCGGGCAGCACGCCCGGGGCTTTTTCGTCAGCTCATCTGCGCGCCCCGCCCGGGCCGAAGGCGTGCCCCCGGCCGCCTGAATCGTGCTCAGGCCAGCGCCGTCACCACGATGTCGGCCGGGTCGAGCCCCGGGTCGCCGGCGAGGCGCGCCACGATCACGCCGTTCACCGCCACGGCGGTGGTGTCGGTGGCGGGGTCATGGGTGAGCGTGGCTTGCGGCCAATCGCCGGGCGCAAGCCCGAACAGGGCGGCATCGAGCAATTGCAGGTGAAGCGCATCGGTCGCCGGGTCGAAATCATCGAGCCGCGCGGGGGTGTTGGCGTCGGGCATGTCGAACAGCGCGTAGGATGCCGGCTGCTGCCCGGTTTCAACCGGCTCGGGGCGAAACAGGTTCTCGCGCATCGGGCGGGTCATCGCGCCGTGGCGGCGCCGAGGCGGCCGCGCTCGCTGGCCGGTGCGGCCGTGGTCTGACTCATGGTTCCAGGTCCCGTTTTCATCCCCGACACAATCGCGGGCAAACCGGGCGATTTGTGGGAGAAACGGGGGTTATTGCGCGAATTCACCACGCGTCGGAAACACTCTGTCTCCGCTTCGGCCCGGATTCGGTAAGGAAAACTTAACCAGCCCATGCTAGATCCGGGGCATGACCAGACGCATTCCCATCCCCGCCCTCGAAGCCCTTGCCCTTGCCGCTTTCATCGCCGCGCTCTGGCTCGCAGGCTGAAGGTGCAAACGCCCCCGTCGCCGGGGGCGCTGCCTTATTCCACCACCCGGGCGCTTTCGATCACGTCCGGGCTGTCGGTCACCGCGCCGTTGCGCCCGGTGCCGCGCTTGATCGCCTGCACCACCTCCATGCCGGAAATCACCCGGCCAACGGCGGTATACTCGCCGTCGAGGTGCGGCGCCTTGTCGAACATGATGAAGAACTGCGAGTTGCCCGAGTTGGGATCGGCCGACCGCGCCATGCCGACCACACCAGCCACGAAGGGCTCTTCCGAGAACTCCGCCGCCAGGTCGGGGTAGGACGACCCGCCCGCCCCCGCGCGCGACAGGTCGCTGCCGGCACGGCCGAACTGGACGTCGCCGGTCTGCGCCATGAAGCCGTCGATCACGCGGTGAAACACCACGCCGTCATAGGCCCCCTCGCCCACCAGGGCGAGGATGCGCTCGGCGTGGTTCGGCGCCAGGTCATCGAACAATTCGATCACCACCTCGCCCTCGGCCTCGCCCGAGATCGTCAGCGCCACCTGCGGCCCGTCGCCGGGCGGGGCGGTGACCACCTGCGGTGCGGAGCCGGGCACGGTGAGGAAATAGTAGAGCGCGATCAGCCCCACACCGGCCAGAAAGATGATCCAGGCGATCAGCCGCGACCGGCCGTTGCGCGCGCCCCGCTGATCGCCCGGTTCGAGATCAGGCATCCGCCGCCACCTTCACCGAGATCATCTTGTCGGGGTTCGCGGGCGGCTCGCCACGCACGATCTTGTCGACATGCTCCATCCCCGAGATCACCCGGCCATAGACGGTGTATTGGCCGTTCAGGAAATGGTTGTCGCCGAAGTTGATGAAGAACTGGCTGTTGGCGCTGTTGGGGTTCTGCGACCGGGCCGCTCCCAGCGTGCCGCGATCATGCGGCAGCTTGGAAAACTCCGCCGGCAGGTCGGGCAGGTCGGAGCCGCCGGTGCCGGCGCGGCGCAGATCGCCGCCGGCGTCGACATTGCCGTGCTCGACGTCGCCGGTCTGGGCCATGAAGCCGTCGATCACCCGGTGAAACACCACGCCGTCATACTTGCCCGCGCGTGCGAGCTCCTTCATCCGCGCGGCGTGCTGCGGCGCCACGTCGGGCAGCAGCTCGATCGTCACGGTGCCATCCTTGAGTTCGATGAGAATGGTGTTTTCGGGGTCCTTGATCTCGGCCATTGGGGCGCTCCTGTGCATTTCGTTGGCCGAAACCTATGCGCGCGCGCGTCGGAGGAAAAGGCCCATCGGGCGGCGACGCCGTTAGATTTTCGTTTCAGGCAAGAAAAAAGAATTTGCCCGCCCGCGCATTTGCCTCATTGACCCATCGGCCCCCGATCGTGTCTTTGACCCGTGACAGACTGCACGGGAGAGAGCGATATGGCCTGGAAAACCCTTGATGACATGGATCTGGCCGGCAAGGTTGTGCTGGTGCGGGTGGATATCAACGTGCCGGTGGACGATGCCGGCAACGTCACCGACGCAACCCGGATCGAACGGATCGTGCCGACGGTGACCGATATCGTCGCCAAGGGCGGCAAGCCGGTGCTGATGGCGCATTTCGGCCGGCCCAAGGGCCAGGTGGTGCCGGAGATGAGCCTCAAGACCATCGTGCCGGCGCTGGAAGCGGCCTTCGGGATGCCGGTGAAATTCGCCGCCGACTGCATCGGCGGCCCGGCCAAGGAGGCGGTGAGCGCGCTTGGCGACGGCGAGGTGCTGCTGCTGGAGAACACCCGTTTCCACAAGGAAGAGACAGAGAACGACGCGGTCTTCGCCGCCTCGCTGGCGGCGCTCGCCGATGTCTACGTCAACGATGCCTTTTCCGCCGCGCACCGCGCCCATGCCTCGACCGAGGGCATCGCCCGGCTGCTGCCGGCCTGCGCCGGGCGGCTGATGCAGGCGGAGCTTTCCGCGCTTGAAGCCGCGCTCGGCAACCCGGTGCGCCCGGTGGTGGCGGTTGTCGGCGGCGCCAAGGTTTCGACCAAGCTCGACCTTCTGGGCAACCTCGTGGGCCGGGTCGATCACCTCGTGATCGGTGGCGGCATGGCCAATACCTTCCTTGCCGCGCAGGGCATTGACGTGGGCAAGTCGCTCTGCGAGCACGATCTGGCCGACACCGCGCGCGAGATCCTCGAAAAGGCCGGCGCCGCGGGCTGCGAGATCATCCTGCCGACCGACGTGGTGGTGGCGCGCGAGTTCAAGGCCGGGGCGGCGAACGAAACCGTGGCCGCCGACGCCTGCCCGCCGGACGCGATGATCCTCGACGCCGGGCCCGACAGCGTGGCGAAGATCAATGCCACGCTCGACCGCGCCAAGACGCTGATCTGGAACGGCCCCCTCGGCGCCTTCGAGATCGAGCCCTTCAACGCCGCCACCAACGCCGCCGCCGCCCATGCCGCGGCGCTCTCGAAGGCGGGCGAGCTCACCTCGGTTGCCGGCGGCGGCGATACCGTCGCGGCGCTGAACCAGGCCGGGGCGGCGGAGGATTTCACCTATATCTCCACCGCCGGCGGCGCCTTCCTCGAATGGATGGAAGGCAAGGATCTGCCGGGCGTGGCCGCGCTCGACCAGGGCTGACCACGCCAACCAGACGGCAAAGAGGCGGGCCCGCGGCGGCCCGCCTCTTTCGTGCCGCGAAATAGCGCTACCACGATTGAACCGCTCCGCCGCGCGGCCTACAAAGCCCCGACACCAGCCATCAAAGGGGGCAGACATGCCGAACCAGGACCAACTCGCCCAGATGAAAACGGGCAAGGGCTTCATCGCAGCACTCGACCAGTCCGGCGGCTCGACACCCAAGGCGCTCGCCGCCTACGGTGTGGGCGAAGATGCGTGGTCGACCGAGGAAGAGATGTTCGACCTGATCCACGCCATGCGGTCGCGGATCGCCACTGCCCCCGCCTTCACCGGTGACAAGGTGATCGGCGCGATCCTGTTCGAAATGACGATGGAGCGCGAGATCGCCGGCAAGCCGGCGGCCGAATTCCTCTGGAACGAGCGCCGCGTGGTGCCCTTCCTCAAGGTCGACAAGGGCCTCGCCGACGAGCAGAACGGCTGCCAGCTGATGAAGCCGATGCCCGATCTCGATGCCCTGCTCGACCGCGCGGTGGCGGCGGGCATTTTCGGCACCAAGATGCGCTCGGTGATCAACGCCGCCAATGCCGACGGCATCGCCGCCGTGGTGGCGCAGCAGTTCGAGGTGGGCAAACAGATCCTCGCCAAGGGGCTGGTGCCGATCATCGAGCCGGAGGTGAGCATCAACTGCCCCGAGAAGGCCGACGCCGAGGACATCCTGCTCGAGGAGATCACCAAGCATCTCGACGCGCTCGATGACGGTCAGGATGTGATGCTGAAGCTCACCCTGCCGACGATCACCAACCATTACGGCACGCTGATCAAGCACCCCAAGGTGGTGCGCGTGGTGGCGCTGTCGGGCGGCTACGCGCGCGACGAGGCCAACGCGCTGCTCGCGCAGAACGCGGGCATGATCGCGAGCTTCAGCCGCGCGCTCACCGAGGGGCTGACCGCCCAGATGAGCGACGACGAGTTCAACGCCGCCATCGGCGCGGCGATCGAGGACATCTACCAGGCCTCGATCACCTGAACCGGGCAAGATCGGCGGAAGGTGGCGCAACGGCCGCCTTTCGCCCAGGCATTTTGGGATTCACAAGCCGAATCACCTGTGCGATACTGGTGCGCAGCGTCCGCGAGAGGCGCGCGTGAGGCACGAACGGGCAGATGATGAGCAATCCGCGCAATCAATCCGGGCTGGGTGGGGTCGTGTATTTTCTCGGCCTCGTGGCCGCGGCGCTCTACTTCACCTTTGCCAGCGTGCAGGGCGATTTCGGCCTGTTCAACCGGGTGCGGATCGACGCCGAGGCCGAGGCCCTGCGCGCCGAGCGCGACCGGCTGGCCGAAGACCTCGCTGTGCTGCGCAACAAGACCCACCGTCTCTCCGACGAGTACCTCGACCTCGACCTGCTCGACGAACAGGCCCGCTCGGTGCTTGGCCTCGTGCGCGGCGACGAGGTGGTGCTGCGCTGACGCCCTCGGGGCGGTGGTTTCGACCACGCCCGGCAGCGGCCGCAGCTGGCGGCCCACGGCATCACCCGGCGCGGGAAATCTCACTCATATCAGTCAATTGGCCCAGCCCGGCCGATGCGCCGGCGATCTCCGGCGCACCCTGTGCCGGGCCGCGTGCGACCTAGCGGCGCGAGGTCGGTGCGGTCGCCTCGACGCGGGCGGGGATATTGGTCGCCACCGGCACGCGCTTGCCGCCTTTCGGCTCGTCATCTTCGCCCATCCGCATGATCACGATGGCGAATTGCACGCCCGCGAACACGATGCCGTTGAGGAACACCAGCATCGCCAAGGCGATCCACCCCATGTCGGAGGTCGAGATCAGGTGCCAGAGGTTCGCGATGTTCAGGTAGAGCAGCGCAAAGACGAAAACGCCCGACAGCGCGAAGCCGATGATCACGTTCTTGATGTATAGGCGCACCAGTTGTGGCATTGGGTTCCCCCCGGTTTTTCGAGACTCTCACCCTAACACGTAAGGCGCCGCCGCCAAGCGTCAAGCTGACGCAGCTCACCCGGGGGTGAAGCCGCGTGGCTCAGAACGCCTCCGGACGCGCCTCGCGGGCCATGTGGTCGAGCACCGCGTTGGCGAATTTCGGCTCGTCGCTCTCGGGGAAGAACGCCCGGGCCACGTCGACGAACTCGCTGATCACCACCTTCGGCGGCGTGTCGCCCTCGACAAGCTCGGCCCCGGCGGCGCGGAACAGCGCCCGCAGCGTCGGGTCGATCCGGCCGATCGGCCATTTCGCCACCAGCGCGCGGTCGGTCATCTGGTCGATCCTGGCCTGCAGGTTCACCGCCGTTTCCATCAGCGCGCGGAACAGGTCGGGATCGCCCTCGACCATCTCGCCCTCTTCGAGCGCCTCGCCGAAGCGGAACTCCTCGAACTCGCGGATCACCCGCTCCACGGTCTGGCCCGAGCTTTCCATCTGGAACAGCGCCTGCACCGCGTAGAGCCGCGCGGCCGAGCGCATCTTGCGCTTCTCGTTGCCCGACAGGGTCATGCCCCGGTGCTCCCCTCGCCCGGATCGCCCGCGAGCCGGTATTCCTCCCAGGGGCGGAAGCCCACCGGCTTGTCCACCCGGCCCCACTTGTGGCGCAGGGCGATCAGGTGCAAGGCCGCGGCCGCCGCGCCGCCGCCCTTGTTCTGCCCGTCCGGATCGGCGCGCACCTCGGCCTGGGCGCGGTTTTCCACCGTCAGGATGCCATTGCCGATCGCGAGGCCCTGCAGGCCGAGCAGCGTCAGCGCGCGCGAACTGTCATTGCAGACCGTCTCGTAATGCGTGGTTTCGCCCCGGATCACGCAGCCAAGCGCCACGTAGCCGTCGAAGTTCGAGAGCCGGTCGGCCATGCCCAGCGCCGTCGGCACCTCGAGCGCGCCCGGCACCTCGACGAGATCGCAAGAAGCCCCCGCCGCCTCGATCTCGGCCCGGGCGCCGGCCAGGAGGTTGTCGGCGATATCCTTGTAATAGGGCGCCACCACGATCAGCAGCTTCACCGGCTTGTCGAAGACGGGGCGCGGCAGGACGTAGTGCTGTTCGTTCCCGGCCATCACTTACCTCCGCGAATCGGGTGTGTGCCCTCGATTACGAGATCGTAGGCTTCCAGCCCCACCACCTTCGGCATCGGGCTGTTGGTGAGCAGCATCAGCCGCCGGATCCCGAGCGCCGAGAGGATCTGCGCGCCGAGCCCGTACTGGCGCAGGATCTGCGGGCTCACCGTGCCGTCGACGGCGAGCTTCATCGCCGGGTCACGCAGGAGCACGACAACGCCGCGGCCTTCTTCGGCGATGATCTCCATCGCGCGCTGCAGCTCGTCGGCGGGCGCCGGGCCGAGCCCGAGCGCATCTTCCAGCGGGTTGAGGCTGTGCATCCGCACCAGAACCGGCTCATCGGTGGTCAGGTCGCCCTTGGTGAGCACGATATGCTCGGCGCCCTGGGTTTCGTCGGTGAAGACGCGCAGCATCCAGTCGCCGCCGAATTGCGAGGTCACCGCCTTCTGCGCGCTCTCGTTCACGAGGTTGTCGTGGCGGCGGCGGTAGGCGATCAGATCGGAGATCGTGCCCACCTTCAGCCCGTGTTTCTGGGCGAAGCCGACAAGCTCGGGCAGGCGCGCCATGGAGCCATCGTCGTTCATGATCTCGCAGATCACGCCGGCGGGCTGCAGCCCGGCAAGGCGGGCGATATCCACCGCCGCCTCGGTATGGCCCGCGCGCACCAGAACGCCGCCGGCGCGGGCGCGCAGCGGGAAGACGTGGCCGGGCGTGGCGATGTCGCTGCCGCCCTTGGCCGGGTCGATCGCCACGGCGATGGTGCGGGCGCGGTCATGCGCCGAGATCCCCGTGGTTACCCCCTCGCGCGCCTCGATCGAGACGGTGAAGGCGGTTTCGTGCCGCGAGGCGTTCACGGTCGACATCAGCGGCAGGCCCAGCGCGTCGATCCGCTCGCCGGGGAGCGCGAGGCAGATCAGCCCGCGCCCGTGGGTGGCCATGAAGTTCACCGCTTCCGGCGTGGCCATCTGCGCCGGGATCACGAGATCGCCCTCGTTCTCGCGGTCTTCGTGGTCGACGAGAATGAACATCCGGCCGTTGCGGGCCTCTTCGATGATCTCCTCGATGGCGGAAATGGCATCGCGCCAGTTCACTTCCATCGGACCGGGGGTTTCGTATTGCTTTCCGTCCGCCATGGTCTTCCCTCGCTTGCGCTCGCCCGGGGAGATAACCGCTCGCGCGCGCCATGGCCAGAGGCAAAGGCGCGCGGGTTCCGCCGAGGCAATTCGCATGGCCTCGACCAACGAGACGGGTTAGACAGGGGCAACGACCGCCCCGGGCGGCGCAGGCCCGGGCGCGCAGCACAGGAGGAACCAGCATGGCGGAGATCAGCTTGGCGAAGGCGCGGACGATGATCCGCAAGACGCTGGAGGCGGGACGCGCGCAGGAGATGAAACCGCTCGCGGTGGCGGTGCTCGACGCGGGCGGGCATGTCATCGCCTTCGAGCGCTCCGACGGCGCACCTCCGGGCCGGTTCGAACTGGCGCGGGCCAAGGCCTACGGCGCCGTGATGCTCGGCATGGGCGGCACCGCGCAGCGCGACCGGGCCGAGGCGCAGGCCTATTTCATGATCGCCGCCAACGGCATCTACGGCGGCCAGCTGGCCCCGGTGCCCGGCGGCATCCTCGTGCGTGACAAGCGCGGCCGGGTGGTCGGCGCAGTCGGCGTGACCGGCGACACCTCGGAGAACGATCTGGCCGTGGGAATCGCCGGGATCGAGGCGGCGGGGTTTGCGGCCGAGGGGTGATCCCCCTTTTTCTTAGGCCCTGCACGACCTATCTTGTGACCAACAGCCATGGAGGACCGGCACGGTGACGGCGAAACGACGCCCGGTTATCGGGATCATCGGCAACTCGGCGCTGATCGGCGGCGATTACCCCGCCCACGCGGGCGGCACGATGAATTCTGCCGCCGTTGCCGAGGTGGCCGGCTGCATGCCGCTGCTGATCCCCGCCGATCCGAACTACGTGAGCGTCGAGGAACTGATGGAGACCTGCGACGCCTTCCTGCTCACCGGCGGGCGGCCCAACGTGCACCCGGAGGAATACGGCGAGCCGCCGACCGAGGCGCATGGCGCCTTCGACCGCTGCCGCGACGCGGTGACCCTGCCGCTGGTGCGCGCCTGCGTCGAGCGGGGCCAGCCGTTCTTCGGCATCTGCCGGGGCTTCCAGGAGGTCAACGTCGCCATGGGCGGCACGCTCTACCCGGAAATCCGCGAATTGCCCGGCCGGATGAACCACCGGATGCCGCCCG
Organism: Sinisalibacter lacisalsi; assembly: GCF_014640115.1. Classification (GTDB taxonomy): domain Bacteria; phylum Pseudomonadota; class Alphaproteobacteria; order Rhodobacterales; family Rhodobacteraceae; genus Sinisalibacter; species Sinisalibacter lacisalsi. The sequence goes on from NZ_BMGI01000002.1 coordinate 762,766, forward strand.
AAGGCACGATCGAGGAAAAGTTCGCCATCCGCCACGTGGTGCACCTTGAGGAGGGCGGCGTGTTTCACCGCCTGCTCGGTGCGCGCGACGTGATGACCAACACGCTGCATGGGCAGGGCATCAAGACCGCCGGCAAGCACGTGGTGATCGACGGCTGGGCCGATGACGGCACGCCGGAGGCGATCTATATCGAGGACGCGCCCGGCTTCGCGCTCGCGGTGCAATGGCACCCCGAGTTCAACGCGGCCAACGATCCGGTGTCGCGCCCGCTGTTCGAGGCCTTCGGCGATGCGGCACGCGCCTGGGCCGAGGGGGCGTGCCGCACGCCCGCGCTCAAGGCGGTGTGATCACGTCGGGCTTGACCTTTCCCCTGCTGGAAGCCCGATCCTGAGCTTTTCGCGAAAGGAGGCGTCATGCGGGGCGTGCTGGCAATATCGGTGATCGCCGCGGCGGCGGCCGCGGGCTGGCTCCTGCTGCGTGACCCGGCTCCCGAGCCGGCACCGGTGGCAGGTGCGGGTGCCGCGGGCGAGATGGTCCCGGTCCAGATGCCCATGCTGGCGGGTGCCGAGCTCGTCGGCAAGCAGGTGTTCGCGGCGCGTTGCTCCGAATGCCACGGCCCCAACGCGGGCGGGATCGAGGGTGCGGGGCCGCCGCTCATTCACAAGATCTACGAACCCTCGCATCATGGCGACATGGCCTTCGTGCTGGCCGCCACGCGCGGGGTGCGGGCGCATCACTGGCGCTTTGGCAACATGCCGCCGGTCGAAGGGATCACGCAAGGCGAGATCGACGCGGTGGTCACCTTCATCCGCAAGGTGCAGCGCGTCAACGGCATCCTTTGAGCCTTGCGCGCCGCGCCCGACCGGGGCACCAAGGCAGGGGTCAACCCCGGGAACCCCGCATGAAACGCTCGCGCATCAACGAGATCATGGCCGAGGCCGACGCGATGATCCGCCGGTTCGGCTTCACCCTGCCGCCCTTCGCCTACTGGACGCCGGAGGAATTCCGTGCCCGCGCGCCCGAGGCGCAGGCGGTGATCGGCGCCCGGCTGGGCTGGGACATCACCGATTACGGCGCGGGTGATTTCGACAGGATGGGGCTTTTCCTGTTCACCCTGCGCAACGGGCGGCTCGCCGATCTGCGCGCCGGGCGCGGGATGTGCTACGCCGAGAAACTGCTGATCTCGCGCCGCGACCAGCTCAGCCCGATGCACCGCCACATCGTCAAGGCCGAAGACATCATCAACCGCGGCGGCGCGACGCTGGCGGTGGAATTGTTCGGCTCCGACCCGGACGGCGGCTTTGATGTGTGTGCCGGCGGCGTGGTGCACTGCGACGGGATCGAACGGCGCTTCGCCCCCGGCGAGGTGATCCGCCTCGCGCCGGGCGCAAGCGTCACCCTGATGCCGGGCGACTGGCACGCCTTCTGGGGCGAGGGCGGCGACGTTCTGATCGGCGAGGTCTCCACCGTGAACGACGACGAGACCGACAACGTGTTTCGCGACCCGATCGGGCGGTTTTCGCAGGTGAAAGAAGACGAAGCCCCGCGCCACCTGCTGGTGTCGGACTACCGGCGCGTGTTCGGCGGTTAGGGTTCGTCACCCTGACAGAAATTTGTCGATTTGCGCTGCGTTCGGCTTCGGTTGAGTGGACGAAGGCTTGGACGGTGTTGATGCGGACGATCCCGACTTTCGCCGCAATTGCGGAAACTGGTGCGCTCAAAGTCCTGCGCTGTCACGGACTGCGGGAAGCGGTGGTGCGCTTTGACTGCGCGATCATTCAGTCATACCATCAAAAGCGGACAAAAAGCTGACGTAATATCGGTGTGCGATGCTGTGTCATAGTGAACCGCCCCGGGTTTGCCGGAGGCCGGTTGATGTAAGCTACGCGGCCATGGTTTCAGTTTCCAGAGCTGCGTAGAAGTTGGCTTCGGCCTCTGCCGGCGGGATGTTTCCGATGGGTTCCAGCAGGGGGCGGGTGTTGAACCAGTCGACCCATTCGAGGGTGGCGTATTCCACGGCGTCGAAGCTGCGCCACGGGCCACGGCGGTGGATGACCTCGGCCTTGAATAGGCCATTGATCGTCTCTGCGAGTGCGTTGTCATAACTGTCGCCGACACTGCCGACCGAGGGCTCGATGCAGGCCTCGGCCAGGCGCTCGGTGTATTTGATCGACAGATATTGCGATCCGCGATCGCTGTGGTGCACGAGGCCCGCGCCCGGTTGCCGCTGGTGAACGGCTTGTTCCAGAGCGTCGAGGACGAAGCCGGCGTGGGCCGTGCGGCTCACCCGCCAACCGACGATCCGGCGGGCAAAGGCGTCGATCACGAAGGCGACGTAGAGTGAGGCATTGGTCGCCATCGGTTCGAGACCGATGCCGAACGCCCGACCAGGTAGCGACGTAGGTGAAGTCGCTGACCCAGAGCCTGTCAGGCGCTGGCACACGGAACTGCCGGTTCACCTTGTCCAAGGGGCACGGCAGCGTCTTGTCCGGCACCGTGGTCCTATGCGGCTTGCCGCGGATAGCACCGTGAAGTCCCATGTCCTTCATCAGCCGCGCGACGGTGCAACGGGCGACATCGAAGCCTTCCCTCCCGAGCTGTCGCCAGACCTTCCGCACGCCGTAGACCCGCCAGTTCGCCTCGAAAACCCGCTCGATCTCGGGGCGCAGCTCCGCGTCCCGCTTCGCCCGGTCCGAGAGCAGATCAGGATCAGCGCGTTTGACCAGATGATCGTAGAACGTAGACGGGGCAATCGGCAGTTCCCTGCAAATCGGCTCGACCCCAAGCTCCGCGCGATGCGCTTCAATAAACGCGATCATGACTTCGGTCGGCGGTCGAGCTCCGCCTGAGCAAAATATGCGCTGGCCTTCCGCAGGATCTCGTTCGCCTGCCGGAGTTCCCGGTTCTCCCGCTCCAGCGCCTTCAGCCGCTCGGTCATCTCAGTCGTGACACCGGCCCGCTTGCCGCTGTCGACCTCGGCCTTCTTGACCCACTCATTCAGCGTCTGTGCCGCACAGCCGATCTTCGAGGACACTGACAGGATCGCCGACCAACGGCTCTCATGCTGCCCAGGATTGTCCAGAACCATGCGAACCGCTCGCTCGCGCACTTCGGGGGAATACTTGTTCGTTGTCTTGCTCATGATGCTCCATCCTACTCAGGAGTTGGAGCCTCCGGCAAACCCGGGACGGTTCATACAACTTGACTGAGTGTCATGAGGTTTGGTGGGGCTCAATCAATGCCGATTGCTGAGAGGACTCGCTTGATCTCTACATAGAGATAGATTTCGTCATCTTGGGTGATCATGCGGGCGTGCATCGTGCAGATGCGGATTGGGTAAAGACGCTGAAAGGATTCCTGCACGAAAGTCGGACGGCGGAACACCGGCTCGAACACTTCATTCCAGTTGTTTTTTTGCGTGATGATCGTAAGCCTCCGGGGAGGGCCGTCTTTCTGACTTGAGGCTCACGGCGTAGGTCCGGCGCTATGTCCGACCATAGATACAGACCTGAAGTAGAGATC